>JBCBNC010000005.1:0-239798 GCA_039821985.1 Planctomycetota bacterium | reverse complement strand
CTCGCACGCGAGGCGCCGCGCCCCCGGGGTCGGCGCCTTGGCAGGCGGTCGTGCGAGGGGGCAACCCCGCGCGACGGCGACGATGGACCGCCACCCCGAGCGCGCGGGGACGGCCCGCGGGGGAAGGGAACGTGGCGCGCGTCCGCGGCACGCCACAATTCGTATTCCTATCTCGCGTTGTCTTCGCCGGCGGGCGAGTCCCAGCCCCCTCCGGGCTCCGGGGCAACACCGCGAGTTGACCGCACTAGGCGCGATGCCGATGGCGGCGGTCCTACCGGTCGAATTCCCACTGTTCCTCAGGGAGCGCGCTTCACGGGCCCCTTCCCGCCGTTGGTGTCACCGACGAAAGCCTCGATGTTCGACCACACCCAGGGGGGCTCTCCCTCACTGTGCACGTACGCGAGGTCGCCGACGTTGACCCAGGCGAGGTCGCCATATTCCCCGAAGATCGCGGCGATCTCCACCTGCACCATGCCCATCTCCCGATTGAAGGAGCCCGTCGGGTAAACGCGCCGCTTTGACAGGAAGCTATCCACCCCGACCTCGCCCATCTGCCTCTGGAGCTCTCTGGTCGACATCTCGCCCTTCGCCGCAAGCAGCATCGCCGCCACCTTCACCTCGACACTCGGGAAGGTCCTTGTCCGCTCCTCTGACGCGCTGCCTCGCCAGTAGGGCTCGAACTGCTCAGGCTCATCCGCTGGAGACATCAGCCACGACCACGTGAACCAGCCGACCACCGCAAGTACGAGGCAGCCCATCGCGATCTCGCGCGGGTCGTCCTTCTTCTTGTCCTTCGCCATGCGGGGGACGTCGTGGCGCAGTCTCCGCGCGCGCCACGAAAGTCGGCACAGGCGCGCCCGCTCGCGCCCGGGAAACGGTGCGCATACATGACGCACGCCACAAATTCGGAGTTTCGTGGCGTAGGGCAATCCCGCGCCGCGACTACTGCGGCGGCGCAGGGGATGTGGAGAGGGGGCTCGACGTCGCCAGGGTTGCACCAGCCGCCGCGTCGCCCCCTGGGTCGGCACTCCCCTAGGGAAGGTGGCGTCGCGGGTGCAGCCGCATCGGCCCACCAGCGATGAAGCCGCTGGCCCGACCCCCCGGGCAAGGCCCGAGCAATCTTCGTGTGAGAGGCTATGGTTGAGCGCATCCATGCGCAACGAGGCGCAATGAGGCTCATGCGGGATCGAAGGCGGGCCGAACCGATCGGCGGCAGTTCACAGGTGCAGTACCTGGATCGACTCTTCACCCTCGTCGATCGCCTAGATCCCGGCCTGCCAAGCGAGTCGCGCGCGCTAGAGGTTCTCGAGTCTGCCCGTTGGCCTTCACAGGTGACGTGCCCCGATTGCGGCTCCCGCCACCTGATACTCCTCGGTGGCTCGCGGAACTCAGGCAAGGGCCGCCGGTACTGCCAAGACTGCCGCTGCCAGTTCTCGCCATATAGCGGCACGCCGCTGGCTGGAGAGAAGTGGCCTCCGCGCTATCTCGTTGCGGCCTTACGGCTTGCGACCGAATTCCGTGGCCCAATGCTAGCCGATCGGATCTCGGAGCTTGAGGGGGCCCCCAAGGCGGGTGCGGATCGGCTGGCTTTGAAGGTGCAGCACCTCTTCGAGTCGCGTCATCCGGACGCGGGGTCGTCGAGGTCTGGTCGCTCCGCACGAGCCCTTCAGGTCGCCGCCGTGATTCTGATCGCGCTCGCGTGCGGGGGAGTTGCCCTGATCGCCAACCGTTCCGGGTCTGAGCCCCTCTACGCGAAGTGGTCGAGCAACGGCCGAAAGATCGAATGGGCAACCGACCGACTTCCTGGCGAGAGTCGTGCAAGCTGGACGCAGCGTCACAGCTTCAAACTAAGCCAGGCGCTCAACGCGTACCCACCCGACAAAGCATCTTCAGATTCAAATGGGAACTCTAAGTGAAACCTTTCCCTGTGACGGTTCCGACGTGACGGTGTCCACCACCCAGAAGGAGGGGGAGTCGTTCAAGGACTTCGAGGACCGCCATAAGGCAGTCGTCGCGAAGATGAAGGCGGCGTGCTAGAGGCGCCCTAGGTCGCTGAACGAACGGCATTTACCGTTGATGGGTCGCCTCATCTGGATTTGCTGGCCTAAGCCTGGTTGACAAGCTCTGCGCTTCGATGCTCTTCTTTGAGCACACCGGGCCGGGAGCTCGTCAGCGTGCAGGCTGTGTCTCCCCGTACACAGCCAATCATGAAGCGAAAGGCAGATCCGGGTGAGGCGGGCGAAGGCCACCTCACCATCGAGGGCCTGGCGCGCTACGTAAGCGTCAAGTCCACCAATACCGTGCGTGCAATGGTTCGAAGGGGTGAGCTTCCACCTCCGGACTATCTGATCGCGGGACGGCTACCGAGATGGGTGCCGGCGCGGCTCCGCGCTTGGCAGCGTCAGCACAGGGCTCGCCTGGCGTGCGAAGAGCGCGTTGGAGCTGGCGACCCTGAAGGGGCGCGACGCGAGCTTGAGCGCCTCCAAAGGGCCGTCGAGGAGCTCGAGCGCTGTGCCTAGTTCCTCCAGCGAATCCGTGGAGTCGGGGCGCCGCGCGCTCGGGCGCGCGATTGCCGCACTCGCGTCCGTGGGGGGGCGCGCCGGCATCAACAGCCCCCTCTTCCTCACACCGGAGGCGGAGCAGAGCGCCGGGGACACCCGCGCGCGCTCTCTCTCCGATCGCCGCGCGCGGCGCTCCGCCTCCCCCTCCACGGACTCGACGACCGGAGGTGCACGATGAGCAAGCTCATCGACACCTCCGGCATCGAGCCGATCGCGCTCACCCGCCAGCAAGCAGCCGCATACCTCGGGATGAGCCCGTCCATGTTCTCGGAGCATCTCGCCGCCGGCGTGATCCCGGCGCCGGCGCGGCTCTCGGGCCCGCGCTCCACGCCCCGATGGTCGCGGGACGAGCTGCGGGCGTGGCAGGCGCACGGCTGCCCGCCGCGCGCCCAGTGGGAACGCATCTGGCCGTCGATGCTGCAGAGCGGCACCTGGGCGGCGCCCCAGATCCTGAACGTGCAGGAGTCCGCGTGAAGGTCTCTCGGCGCAAGTACAAGGACGGCGACGGGAAGCTCTGCACCTCGCGGTTCTACTCGGTCCGCTTCGTCGACCACCGCGGCGCGAAGCGCTCCCTGAAGCTGTTCGAGGCGAAGGGCGCGTCGGAGCAGTTCGCCGCCCGCCTTCGGCGGCTCGTCGACGCGCAGACCGGCGGCGAGCCGCTCGATCGCGACATGATGGCGTGGCTCTCGCGCATGCGGCGCGACCAGCTCGAGCGCCTGATCGAGATCGGCCTGGTCGAGCAGCGCCGGATCTCGTCCACCCTCCCCATCGAGGATCACCTCGAGGCGTGGCAGCGATCCGTCGCCGCGAAGGGCCGAACGCGGCGGCACATCGACGGCGCCTTCAAGCGCGCCTCCGCGGTCCTCGCTGCGGTCGGCGCGCGGCGCTGGGCCGACATCGACTCTCACGAGATCGAGACCTGGCTCGCCGAGCAGACGGGGGCCGAGGGCTGGAGCATCTCGACCCACAACCGCTACGCGCAGAGCGTGAAGCAGTTCTGCAGGTGGATGGTCGACCACGAGCACGCGATCGTCGACCCGCTCCGCTCGCTGAAGCTTCGCTCGGCGGGCACCGGCACCGCACGCCGGAAGCGACGCGCGCTCACGCTCGATGAGTGCCGCGCGCTCATTCAGGCCGCCGAGTCCAGCACGGTCGCGATCCACGGGGTGCTCCCGGCGACGCGTGGCCTGCTGTACCGAACCGCGCTTCGGACGGGCCTCCGGTTCGGCGAGCTCACAGGGCTGCGCGTGGGCTGGATCGACTTCGGGCGCGTCGTGGTCGATCCGCGGACGGGCGTCGAGGCCTACGAGGGCAAGCCGACGACCATCACGCCGCCCGCGGAGGCGACGAAGGCCGGGCGGAAGACGGGGCGCGTCGACACGATCGTGATCCCGGTGAAGCTCCACCACCGTCTCGCGGCGGCGGCGCGCGGCCGTCACCCGAACGCTCTGCTCTTCGACCGCGACCGACTCCAGAAGCGCTCGAGCGCGCGCATCCCGGAGGGCACGGGCTCCCGCCTCATCAAGCTCGACCTCGCGGCCGCCGGGATCCCCTACGTCGACCCGGCCGGCCGCTACGCCGACTTCCACGCTCTTCGGCACACCGCGCTCACGCTCTTCGGCTCGGCCGGCGCGTCGATGGACGAGATGCTCTCGCTCGCTCGGCACTCCGATCCGAACGTCACCCGGGGCTACCTCCACTCCGAGCTCGCGAGTCGCGCGGCGGTCGTCGAGCGGCTCCCGGACCTCGACTCTGACGACGATTCGGCGGCGCAGAGATCCGCGGTGGGCGCCGAATTCTGTGCGTCCGAAAATGCACACCCTGTACCCGAATCAGCAGGAGCCGTTAGGGCTCGATTCGGTAGCGCTGACGCCCAGATGGGCGGTAAATGCGGTCCGCCTTACGATTTTGAATCCGCCGCGTCTACCAATTCCGCCACACCGGCTCGGGGGCGCAGAGTGTAGCGGGTGAAGGCGCTGCGGCCGACGCCGAGCCTCCACCTGTCGGGGTTGCGGGTCACGCGTGCGGTGCCTCCGATGACCCAGGCGGGTCACAACAGGGGACTCACGCATCGACCACAGCCGGTGACGCTGCGACACATGGAACGAGCCGAGTCGTCGCGCTATGGACCCACCCGATCACCGTTCCGATACGTGCCCGTCCTCTTCACGTCGAGCTCGCCGGTCTCCGCGTCGTAAAAGACCCAGTAGCCCTCGTACTCGCCGTCGACGATCTCGCCCTGGCGTTCGATCAGACCGCCGGCGCGGTACTCCGTCCACTGGCCCTGCTTGACGTCGTCGACGTATTGGCCTGCGCGGAGGGGATTCCCGTTCTCGTCGAAGTACTCGAAGCGCCCGTTGGCCCGGCCGCTCTCGTACGTCGAGATCGCACTCACCGCACCGTTCTTGTGCCAGACCTCATGCGTTCCCTCCCGCCGCCCGTTCACGAACGCGCCCCGAGAGAAGAGTTCGCCGGATTCGAAGTAGATCGTCCTTTGGTCCCCGTTCCACGTGACGAGGACCCTGTGTCCGAGCACAACAGCCGTCTGACCGTCGCTCAGAGGCGAATGGAGGTCCACCTCGCAGGGGATCGTCTCCCCCGCTCGAGGTCGCTCCGCAGCGTGTGCCGCCAGGTCGCTCGCGTCCGAGTCGTTCGGAGCGGCGCTCTCGCGTAGCGCCGGGGCCGTGCCGCGCGAGGTCGCGTCGTCGACCCTGTCGGGCTCGGCCCTTCGTTGGGTCGCAGCGACGCCCGTGCCACCTTCCATCCCGCCGGGCGACCCCGTCCGTGTCAGAGCGACGAGCAGTCCCGCCACGGCAGCGCCGAGGGCGATTCCAAGGTGTGTGCGGCTCATGCTCCTCTTCGTCGTATCTGTTCCTCACCGTACGACGGCCCGCCAACCTTCGGCTCGGTCGCCGCGCCGCCCGGCGGTGCGCAGGTGTCACTTACGTCTCCGGAGCGACCCATTCAGCCGGTTGCTCGGACGGCGATGTCGTCTCCTCATCGGGCGCATGTTCCAACACTTGATTCGGCATCGTCGAAGTCCATCCGAACTGCGTTTGGTTGCTCGGATGGGATTCAGAATGGGGGCTCGACGATGGGCCGGTTCGCAACGGCCGTCGCCTCGCCCCCGCGGCGGCGCGGCGGCTGATCGTCTGGCTGCGGCTCGTGGGTATCGGCCCGATCGAGGGCGACCGATGGGATCAGCACGCCGCTTCGCCGCTCGGGTGCTTCCCCGATGTAGGCGAAGAACGGACGGCGCTTATCGGCTACGCCAATTGAATCGCCTCAACCCAATGGAATTCGGGCGGCTGTCACCATCGCGGGGAAGTATGACCTCCTCGGTATTCGAAGGGGCCGGAGTTGGGAGCAGCCGACGGGGACACTCATCGCCTCGATCCAGAGGATGCCACCCGGCCCTTTCGCGTTGCCGACGTCTCGAGAACTGCCGCGTGAACCCAGTCGAAACGGTCGGTGCGTAAGGTGGGGGCTCGGCCGAGCGCATTGCTGCCGTTCAGCCTCGCCCCCGGATTCGGCGCCCGCGGGGGCGTCCGCGAGGGCGTGCATTCCCTCCCGAAGACAGCGATGCACCGCTGCCCCGAGCGCGCGGGGACGGCCCGTGGAAATGAAGTCGCAGCGGCGAATGCCTGTACGCCAAGAATCGAAGCGTTGATCCGGGTTCCGCCTGGACCTTGTTGGTGAGGCGCGTTCCCTTGCAAAGGAGTTGGCGCGTGCAAGAGGAGATCTCGAGACCCGCCGCGGGCGCGAGCGCCGACCGCCGACGGTGAAGCAAAACACAGCCCGATGCTCTTTCCTAGCCGTGGGCATAGATGCGGCAGTTCGCTGAAACGTTTCGCGCTTCGACTCGACACTCACGGGCGCGGGGTGCCCCTAGCGGAGTGACTCCCACTACCGACTCATGATCCAGCTGGCCGAGGGAAAGCGCGCCGACTTGCAGGAAGACAGCGAAGTTGCAAACTTGTGGGCGGAGATCGAAGCAACTGTGGGCCGGATCGAGGTCGCCTGCGACGGCGACCCGAGATCCCGGTACCGGCTGGGAGCTCTTCGTTTCTACATCGACGCGCACCCGGAACGCACGGTCGACGGCCTCAAGGCCGTGCTGACGCTGGCTCGGGAAGCGGAGCATTGCACGACCTGGAATCGGCGGGAGGAAGCCCTCGAGCGGCTCATGGATGCGGTGTCTCCCGGACCCGAGGCGCACTGAATCAGGGCTGGCGCACGGACGCCGGCGACTCGCCGCTCCCCCGGGGCTCCCCGGGCGTGAGCTGCCGTCGGCGCGCCCGCTCCTGAAGTCGACGGTCCCCTAGCGGCGCCCCGCCGCGTCGCCGGCCTTCGCGCGCCCCATCATCACGAGTCCGCCGAGCACGATCGCGCCCCCCACCGCTTGGAGCCCGCTGACGGGCTCCCCCAGCACGGTCGCTCCGATCGCGACCGCGATCACCGGCACGATGCACGTGCTCGCCGCGGTCCGAGCGGGACCCATGCCCTGGATGCCCACGTTCCAGAGCACGTAGGCGATCCCGGTCCCGAGCCCTCCCGCGTACAGCGCCGCGAGCCAGAAGCCGCGGTCCGCGTCCCCGAAGCCCCCCTCAACGATGGCGGGCGTCGCGAGACCCCAGAGCGCGGGCAGCGAAACGACCATGGTCCAGAGCGCCATCGCTGTGCTGGACGCCCTCGCGAGGTACGGACGGCTCCAGGCCGTGTAGCAGCCCCACCCGAACGCGGCGGCGACGCAGAGCGCGTTGCCCACGGCGGCCTCGCGGCCGAACGACACGCCGGAGCTCGCGGCGGCAACGGTCGCGGTCCCGGCGAAGGCCACCAGGAGCCCGGCCCAGGAGCGAGCGCCGAGCCGCTCCTGGCCGCCGAGATGGGCCACGAACCCCGTCCAGATCGGCGAACTCGCGATGAGGAGCGACGCCGTCCCGGCGGTCGTCCGGTCCAGGCCCAGGACGAATCCAATCTGATAGACGACGTGCCCCGTCAGACCCAGCAGCAGCACTGGCCGGACGAGGTCGCGCGACGGGAGGAGCGGCGAGCGGCCCCGCCGGACGTCCACGCAGTGCAGAGCCGCGAGCAGAGCCACGCTGATCGTGAAGCGCGTGGCGTTGAACAGAAAGGGATCCGCCCGCCCCAGGGCCACCTTCATCACCACGAAGTTGACGCCCCAGATCACGACGACGCCGAGCAGGGCGAGCTCGGAGCGGAGGACGGAGCGCGTGGACATGGGCGGGGGTTCTACGTGCTCGCCCGCGCCGTGGGAAGGTGCAGCGCCCCGGGTTCGGGTTCGAGTGTCGGACGGGGGACGATCGCGTCTCACTCGGCCGGCGGAACGACGCCCGTCGGCGCGTTTTGCGTTCACCCGCCCGCAGAGCGAGCGTTCGCTCGTGCGCTAGCCGAGCGCCCGCGCGACGAGCTCCAGGCACAGCTCTCGGAAGCCGACGCCGTCGACTTCGGCGGCCAGCGGGAGCAGGGAGCGTGGCGTGAAGCCGGGGAGGGTGTTGGCTTCGAGCAGGATCGGCTCCGCGCTGTCGTCGATCGCTCCGCCGCTTGTGGCGGGAACGATGAAGTCGATCCGCGCGTAGCCCGTGCCGCCGAAGCTCTCCCACGCGGTGCGGGCGCGCTCCTGGATGCGCGTCTGCACGGCGGCCGGGAGGCGCGCGGGCGGGCAGGTCTCGCGCGCACCGCCCTCCGCCGCGTACTTCTGCTCGTAGTCGAAGTAGGTTCCGTCCGCGGGCTCGATCTCCACCACCGGTAGAGCGGCGGCGGCTGCGCCGTCGCCGATCAGGCCGCACGTCGTCTCGAGACCGCGGACCTCGGCCTCGACGAGGACGTCGCCGCCGTCGGCGACGATCGCGTCGACGGCGGCAGCCAGCGGCGCGTCGCCGTCGCAGCGGTGCACCCCAAAGGACGATCCGGCGGCGCTGTGCTTGGCGAATCGAATCGGTCCCGGCACCGAGCGGAAACGGGTCAGCGCGGCCTCGCGGTCTCGCTCGATCGCAGCGCGCGGCGCGAAGGCCGCAGGCGCCACCGCCACGCCCGCGTCCGCCGCCACCAGGCGCGAGCGGTGCTTGTCCATGCAGAGCGCCGACGTCTGCGGGCCCGCGCCCGTGGAGCGGCGGCCCGAAAGCTCCAGGAACGCCTGTACGCGCCCGTCCTCGCCCGCGCCCCCGTGGAGCGCCAGGAGGAACACCGCGTCCTGGGGCAGCGCCTGGAGGGCCTCGAGAGGGCTCAGCGAGCGACCGTCGACCGACCAGGCGCCGCCCGGTTCGATCTCGACCGTCGTGGTCGGCGGTGCGACGTCCTTCGAGGGTCCGGCAGGTGCGCGGAGCGCCTCCACCATCGCGCCGCCCGACGTGAGCGACACGCCGCGCTCCGCGCTCGTCCCCCCCATCAGGACCGCGATCGGGGTCCGAGACAGGAGCGTCCGGGTCTCGGGCCGAGCCCAGCGGGCCCAGGCCGTCATCGGGGCGCCGTGACCGTCGTGCCGGTCGCGGACTTGAGCACGGTCAGCGTGGACGTGCGGCTCGTGAACTCGTCCGGTGTCTCGGCCGCGCGCGGGTCGACCTCGACGGGGCCGTCCGCCGGCGCGCTCGTGCCCAGGATCTCGCGACCGATGCGATCGAGGTCCGCACGGCACGTGTCCGGCGAGTCGGAGCCCTCCGCGTTCTTCACGGGGCTGAACTCCTGCGCGCGCTCGACCTCCATTGTCACGCTGCGCTCGGCCTTGCCCAGCGCGTCGAAGACGAAGGTCTCGAACTTCACGCCGTCGATCTTCGTCGTCGCGCCCGACGCATCCATCACCGTCAGCGCCTTCTTCGCGACGTGCCAGGGCAGGTCCAGGTCACCGCCCTCGGTCAGGCGCTCGACGAAGTCTCGGCGCAGCGCGTGCACTGCGATGTTGCCGGCGTTGAAGAGGAGTCGACCGTCGTCGGCCTTGGCGTAGCGGAGCTCGTCGGAGAGATCCGAGTATTCGATGCAGCCGAGCGCGCCGTTCACGCGCCCGATCACGCCGACCTTCTCTTCCGCGTCCCGCTTGGGCACGACCTTGCTGGACATGTCCGCGCCGGAGCTTGCGTGCGCCCCGAGGAAGAGCGTGTCGCCCGGTCGCGCCAGCGGGTTGTCGACCTGGAAGTAGCTGAGCTGCTCGATCCCGCGCCGCGCCATGTCGTCGAGCGCGCCGCTCGTACGGAGGGCGGCGAGGGTCCCGCCGTGGCCGTTGGGCGCGAGGAAGACCTCGCCCGGCGCGCTCAGCACGATACGACCCCCGAGGTCGAGCGCAGGCAGCATGTCCTGGCTGAAGAAGACCACGTCGCTCTCCGCGAAGCCGAAGCGGTCGTGCTCGGCGAAGAACGCGCGCGTCGCCGCGTCGTTGGCGCGCGAGGTCATCACGTACCAGACCGGCGCGAAGCCGTGGCGCGTGCCCGTGGCCTGGATCCGCGCGGCGTGCCAGTCGAACAGGCAGCGATCCGTCACGGGTCCGATCGAGTACGCGCCCTTCGGGCCGTCGTAGCCGAGACGCGAGCCCTGGCCGCCGGCGACCAACACGAAGCCGACCTTGCCGGCGGCGAGGAGCTCTGCGCCGTGGGCGCGGGCGGCCTCGTTCCCGTCGGCGTCGTGCGGCCAGGCCTCCGCGGGCTCGAGGGTCGGCGCGGCGCCGCTGCCGGCGTCGCGCCCCACCTTCAGCGCAAGGCGCTCTACGAGCGGAAGGTCGATCGCCGCGAGCTCGGCCAGGAACGACGCGCGCGCGCTGTCCTCGAGCGCGTCGAATCCGTCAAAGACGTGGCCCTGGCCCGCGGCCTCGTAGCTCGCGCGCAGCGAGTCCAGCGTTGCGGTCATCGGCGCGCGCTCAGATCTTGCTGACGCAGATGCTGACGTTGTGCCCGCCGAAGCCGAGCGAGTTGCACAGAGCGTGATGCACCGGCATCTCGCGCGCCGACCCGGGCACGTAGTCGAGGTCGCACGCCGGATCCGGCGTGGTGTAGTTGCGGGTCGGGTGCACCTCGCCGTTCTTGATCGCGAGCGCCGTCACCACCATCTCGATGCCGGTCGCGCCGCCGAGCAGGTGCCCGACCATCGACTTCGTCGAGTTGACCGCGAGGCTCTTCGCGTGACCGCCGAAGACGAGCTTGATCGCGGTCGTCTCGATCGAGTCGTTGTACGCGGTGCTCGTGCCGTGCGCGTTGACGTACTGGACGCTCGTCGGGTCGACGTTCGCGTGGCGCAGCGCCTCGTTCATCGCGCGGGCGGGGCCCGCCCCGTCCTCGTTCGGCGCGGTGATGTGGAACGCGTCGTCGGTCGAGCCGTAGCCCGTGACCTCGGCGTAGATCTCGGCGCCGCGCGCCTTCGCGTGCTCGTACTCCTCGAGCACGAGCACGCCCGCGCCCTCGCCCATCACGAAGCCGTCGCGGTCCTTGTCGAAGGGGCGCGACGCGGCCTCGGGCGCATCGTTGCGCGTCGAGAGCGCCTTCGCCGAGGCGAAGCCCGCCATCGAGAGCGGCGTGATCGCGGACTCGGCGCCGCCGGTGACGACCACGTCGCAGTCGTCCCACTGGATCGCGCGCCAGGCCATGCCGATCGCGTGGCCGGCGGAAGCGCAGGCGCTCGAGGTGGTGAACGCCGTCCCCATCAGCCCCTGGCGGATCGCGACCTGGCCGCTGACGGCGTTGGGCATGATCCGCGGGATGAAGTGCGGGCTGACGCGGCGCGCGCCGCGGTCCTTCATCACGTCGTGCTGCTCGAGGATGCCCGTGATCCCGCCGATGCCAGTCGCGAGGATGCAGCCCATGCGGTGCTGCTTCTCGAGGCCGAGCGAGCGCACGTCGTCGAAGCCCGCGTCCGCGAGGGCCTCGTCCGACGCCATCATCGCCCACATCGTGAACGGGTCGAGCTTGCGCTGCTCCTTGACGTCGAAGCCGTGCTCCTCGGGCGTCCAGGTCACCTGGGCGGCGATGGTCGCCGCGATCCCGGTGGTGTCGAAGCGGTCGATCGTGCTGACGCCGTTCTCGCCCGCGAGAATGCGGGGGTACGACGAGGCGACGTTCAGTCCGAGGGCGTTGACGGTGCCCAGGCCCGTGATGACGACGCGGCGCATGGTTCGAAGGGTGGAGAGGGGGCGCGTCCGCCGCAGCGCCCTGGTGGGCGGCGACGGGCCGGGCCGGAGGCGCGGCTCACCGCGCGCACGCCCTTGCAGGACACGGGCCGATGGGGCACGCGGCCTCCGTGGGCGAGCTGGGGAAGGGGCCGCCCGCCGCGACGCGGTTCGGCGTCGCGCGGCTCGGACGGGCGCGGAGTCGAGCGGCAGGCGCGTGCCGCCACCGCGTCTGCTATTGAAGCTTGCCGGTGATGTAGTCCACGGCCGCGCCGACCGTCTGGATCTTCTCGGCGTCCTCGTCCGGGATGTTGATCTCGAACTCGTCCTCGAACTCCATGACGAGCTCGACCGTGTCCAGGGAGTCCGCGCCGAGGTCGTTGATGAAGTTGGTGGCGCGCGAGATCTTGTCGGGCGTCTGGCCCATCTGGTCGCACACGATCTTCTTGACGCGGTCTTCGACGGAAGTGTCGCTCACTTTCTGGGGTCTCCGTTCAGGGATGGTGGTGGGCCCGGAGGCCGACGCGCGCTGCGGCGGCTCCGTGCGGTCGAGGGCGCGCGCGACGGCGCGCTCCCCCGGGGATTGTCGTGGGTTCGGTCCGAGCGTCAGACGCTCAATCCCCCGTCGACGACGAGGGTTTGGCCCGTGATGTAGCCGCCGGCCGGCCCCGCGAGGAACACGGCGAGCGCGGCGATCTCGGCCGTGCTGCCCATGCGGCCGAGGGGAACCGAGCCGAGCAGCGCGGAGCGCTCGTTCTCGGGGATGTCCGCGGTCATGTCGGTCTCGATGAAGCCCGGCGCGATCGCGTTGACGGTGACGCCGCGGCCGGCGAGCTCCTTCGCCGCGGACTTCGTGAGGCCGATGACGCCGGCTTTGCTCGCCGCGTAGTTGGCCTGGCCCGCGTTGCCGGTCACGCCGACGACGGAGGCGATGTTCACGATGCGGCCGGCGCCCGCCTTCATCAGCGGCCGAGCGGCGGCCTTGACGAAGTTCCAGGTGCCCTTGAGGTTGACGTCGATCACGCGGTCGAAGTCGTCCTCCCCCATGCGCATCAGGAGCTGGTCGCGCGTCACGCCTGCGTTGTTGACGAGGACATCGAGCCCGCCGAACTCGGACTGGACCTCCTTGACGAGAGCTGCGACCGCCGCGTGGTCCGAGACGTCCACGCCAAAGGCGCGCGCGCCGTCGGTGTGGGCAGCGCACTGCTCGGCCGTCGCCGCTGCGTTCTCCTGGCGGGTCGCGACGCAGGCGACGCGTGCGCCGGCGCGCGCGAGGCCCTCGGCGATCGAACGGCCGATGCCCCGGCTGGCGCCGGTGACGAGCGCGACCTGGCCCTCGAGGGGGCGGCCGCCGAACGGGTCGATGTTCTCGGTCAAGATGCGGGGGGGATTGCGGGGAGCGCGTGTGCGCGGGCGGAGCCTAGCCGCTGGTGGGAGACCCCATCAAGCAGCGGGGCGGGCACGGGGGCCTCGGCGCGGGCGCCAGCGCGGAGCCGCCAGGGTCGGGAGCGCCGGGATCCGGTTCGAGGCGAAGATTCTCGCCGCCTGGAGTTCTCGTGGGAAGGGGGCGGGCCGCCGTTCAGGAAATCAGCCCTGGAGGCCCAGAGGGTCCCTCAGGTGGTCCAGAGAGGCCGGGGTGGAGGCCCCCATCACGGTCGCCTCGGCGTCGATCTTCTTCATGATCCCCGCGAGGATGGCGCCCGGAGCCACTTCGAGGAAGTCGCTCTGGCCGCCCTCGAGGACGCTACGCATGGACGCCTCCCATCGAACCGGGGCGCAGACCTGGGTCGCGAGCGTGTCGACCACGCCCGCGACGTCCGTCACCGCGGCCGCCGTGACGTTGGACACGACGGGGATCCGCGGGTTCACGAGGTCCGTGTCGGCGAGAGCCGCGGCCAGGCGGTCGGCCGCCGGGCGCATGCACTCACTGTGGAAGCCGCCCGCTACGACGAGGCGCCGGACGCGGCGCACGCCGTGCTCCTTGGCGGCGGCCTCGACCGCGTCGAGCGCGGTGAACGCGCCCGAGACGACGATCTGGCCGGGCGCATTGAGATTGGCGACCTGGCAGACGCCGTGCTCGGCGCCGACGGCGGCGAGGGCCTCGGCCTGCTCGGGGCTGGCGCCCATCAGGCTCGCCATGCCGGAGGGGTTCTCCTCCGACGCGTCCTGCATCGCCTCACCGCGCAGTCGTACGAGCCGCACGCCGGACGCGAAGTCGAATGTCCCGGCGGCCCAGTGCGCGGTGTACTCGCCCAGCGAGAGTCCGGCTGCGAACGGCGCCTGCGCCAGGTCGAGGCCGCGGGCCTCGAGCACGCGCAGCACCGCCACGCCCGTCGTGAAGATGCCGGGCTGCGCGATGTCCGTGCGGTGGACGTCGTCGCCGCTCTCCCAGCATGCATTCGAGAGCGAGAAGCCGAGCGCGTCGTCCGCCTCCTCCCACGTCGCACGTGCCTCGGGGAACGCATCGGCCCAGTCCTTGCCCATGCCGGTGGCCTGGGCGCCCTGTCCGGGGCAGAGAATCGCGGGGGTGCTCATGTTCGTCTCGTTCGTCTCGTCAGCGCACCGCTGCGCAGCGCGCGGGCCGACGTGGCGGCCGGAAGGTCGAGTGGGATCGTCGTCGACGGGGAGCGGCGCGCGCGGCGCACCGCCGCCACGCTACCAGCGGATCGCGGTCGCGCCCCAGGTCAGGCCCGCACCGAACGCCACGAGCACCACGATGTCGCCCTTCTCGACGTTCCCGCCGCGGACGGCCTCGTCGAGCGCGATCGGGACGCTGCCCGCCGACGTGTTGCCGTACTTGTGGATGTTCACGAAGAAGCGCTCCATCGGCCAGTCGAGGCGCTCGCGCGCGGCCTCGATGATCCGGAGATTCACCTGGTGCGGGACGACGAGCTTGATGTTCTCCTCGCCGAACTTCTCCGCGGCCTCGTTGATGAGCGCGGTCATGCGCGTCACGGCGAAGCGGTAGACCTCGCGCCCGCGGACGCGGATGAAGTGGTTCTCCTTGTCGTAGTCGGGGTGGTGGTGCGGATGCTTCGCACCGCCGGTCGGGATGTGGATGAACTCGTATCCCTCACCGTCCGCCCCGAGCGTCGTCCAGAGCACCTCGCCCCGGCCGACCTCGTCGTGCGGGCGCAGTACCGCTGCGCCCGCGCCGTCCCCGAAGAGGATGCACGAGGTGCGATCGCTCATGTCGAGGTAGCGCGACAGCGTCTCGCCGCCGATCGCGAGAACGTTCTTGGCGCGGCCCGCGCCGATGAAGGCCTCCGCCGTGTGGAGCGCCGTCAGGAAACCCGTGCACGCCGACAGCACGTCGAATGCGCCCGCGTTGGTGCACCCGAGGCGCGTCTGCACGAGCGTCGAGACGCTCGGCATCAGGTGGTCCTGCGTGAGCGAACCCGTGACGATCAGGTCGATGTCGGTCGGCGCGAGCCCGGACGCTTCGAGCGCCTGCTGGGCGGCCGCCGTGCACAGGTCGGAGCAGTCCGTCCCGTCGTCGACGAAGCGGCGCTCACGGATGCCGGTGCGCTGCGTGATCCATTCGTCGCTCGTATCGACGATCTGTGCGAGGTCGTCGTTCGTGACGACGCGAGGCGGGACGCTGTGGCCGGTCCCGGCGATTCCAGCGCGGACGATGCTCGACATGTGCGTGACGGGGGGGCTTCGAGGTGCGGGGCTCCGCGGGATCGTCCCCGATCCGCCCTGCTCGATCAACGCATGGGCGCGGGATCCAGGGCCGCGGAGATGGGGTGAGGGGGCCGTGAGGGCCGGTCTCGGGTCGTTTGTCGTGCCGCTGAGGCTCGGATTCCACCGTGCGGTTCGACGCGTGCGCGGCGCGCCCCGGAAGGGCCGGAGGGAGCGCCGCGCATTCCGGGAAGGCGGGCCCGGGAATCCGCGCCCAAGGGCGCGCCATTGGGCGGCCGCTGCGGTCCGCAGCCCCCGCCGCCGCCGCGATGGGCGCGCGGCACCCCAGGACCGCGGTGGCAGCGCGCTCAGGCGCTGGTCTGCGCGAGGCCCGCCACGATGTGGCCGTTGACGTCCGCATCCATGGCGCGGGCCGCCAGGCCCAGCGCGTTCGACACTGCACGCGCGTCCGAACGACCGTGACCGATCACCACCACCCCGCGCACGCCGAGCAGGAGCGCCCCGCCGTACTCCGAGTAGTCGATCGCACGCTGGACGTTCGCGAGCGCGTCCGGAGTCCCGCTGCTGCCGTTCCCGCCGGCGCCGAGCGGGAGTCCGCTCTTCTGCAGCTCGGACAGCACGAGACGAAGCATGAAGCCCGAAAAGCCCTCGAGCAGCTTCAGCACCACGTTGCCGGTGAAACCGTCGGTGACGAGAACGTCGCACGCATCGCGGAAGATGTGGTTGCTCTCGACGTTGCCGACGAAGTCGAGCTCGGAGGCGCTGAGCAGACCGTGCGCCTCGCGCAGGAGGTCGGTGCCCTTCGAGTCCTCCTCGCCGATGTTCAGGAGGCCGACGCGCGGCGCCTCGCAGCCGAGCACGTCGCGCGTCAGTACGGAGCCCATGTGGCCGTACTGCAGGAGGTGGTCGGCCTTGGGTGAGACGTTCGCCCCCATGTCGAGCAGCGTGACGGGCTTGCCCGTGAGCTCGACCGTGACCGCGATCCCCGGGCGCCTGACGCCGTCGAGGGTCTTGAGCCCGACGGTCGCCGCGCCGACGACGGCGCCGGTGTTGCCCATGCTCACGTGCGCACCGGCAGCGCCTTGCTTCACCGCGCCGGTGGCGACCGAGATCGAGGAGAGCGGCTTCGCGCGCAGTGCGACGCCCGGCTTCTCGTCCATCGAGATCGTCTCGGGCGCGTGGAGCACGTCGAACTCGGGCGATCCCTCGCGCGCGGCGAGCTCGGCGCGGACGACGGCTTCGTCGCCGACGAGCAGGATGCGCTCGGCGGGGAGTCCCTGCTCGACCGCGTGGAGGGCGCCGTCGATGTTGCAGGCGGGGGCGTTGTCGCCCCCCATCACGTCGAGGGCGATGCGCTGGTCCGGTCTCATGGGCGTGCTGTGTTCGATCGCGCGCGGAGTTCGATCGCGCGCAGGGTTCGTCGAACGCGCGGGTGGACCCCGCGCTCTTCTCCCGGACTGCGTTCCGTCGTGCGGCGGATTTCGCCTCGCGGCGGGTTCACGGTCGTGCGCAGGGCACGCGCGTCCGGGGCCGCCGGGAACGAGCGACCGCGCTACGCCGGAGCGCCGCGCGGTCACGGGAGCCACGTCGATTGCGCTGCCCGAGGTCGGGCCGCGCCACGACGCAGCGGTGGATCAGAAGTCCGTGTCGTCCTTCTCGAAGACGACGCGCCCTTTCTGGCCGCCCTTCTCGAAGCCGTAGTGCGTGGCCTCTTCGCTCATGCGGTGCGAGCGCGTCAGCACGCCCGAACGGGGGCAGTGGTGCGGCTGCGGGGCGGCAAGCGCCAGGTGCGACCGGCGCTTGTTCTTCGCGGACTTCGAGGTCCGTCGCTTGGGGTGTGCCATGGGTGTTGGGTCGCGGCTGGGCGCGATGCGAGCGGAAGAGGCTAGCGGGTGCTCATCCCCGGGTCCAGCGCCCGAACCGGGAGGAATTCGAAGCCCTGGGCGCCCGGGCCCGGCCGGCGGCCCCCCGGTGGGACAGGTCGAGCGGCCCCCTGGGGCCGATCACGGTGCAATGCGCCAGGGCCCAGGAGCACGTACGGAGACGGGCCACGCACGGGCACCGTCCCGGCGCGGTCGCCCCGCTGATCGGGCGACTTGCACCGGACGGGAGGCGACGACCGCGGACCCGGTCCTGGCGCGGAGCGGGCCGGGCCCGTACCGCCCGCGGCCGATCAGCGCAGCGCGGCGGCGAAGGCCTCCGCGAGGGACTGGATCGCCGCCGGGATCGCATCGGCGCGCTCGCCCTGTCCCTGGGCCGACTCGGGCCGGCCACCGCCGCCGCCGCCGAGGACGGCCTTCACCGTCCCCGCGAGGGCACCGGCGGCCAGACCTTTCTCCAGCGCGGCGCCCTGGCAGAGTGCGATGAACGGGACCCCTGACTCGTCCTTGCCGGGCTCGCCCCGTCCGAAGAGGACGACCGCGAGGTCGGGGTTGGCTCCCTTGAGCCGGTCGCCGAGCTGGCGCAGGCCGTCCCGGTCGAGCTCGGGAAAGTCGAGCGCGCCCGCCACGACGCCGCCGCGGGCCTCGAACTCCGTCTGCGCGTGCTTGAAGGCACCCGACACGATGTCTCCGGCCGCGGACTTCTTCTGCTTCTTCGCGTCCTTGACCTGCTTCTGGAGCTGAGCGACGCGGCCCGGGAGCTCCTCGGGCGCGGTCTTGAGCTGGGTCGAGAGTTCGCGCAGGAGCCGCCGCTGTTCCTGGAACGCTTCGATCGCAGCGCCGTGGGTCAGCGCCTCGACGCGCCGTACGCCCGCGGCCACCGCGCGTTCCTGCACGACGACGAACGGCCCGATCTCGCCCGTCCGCGCGACGTGCGTGCCCCCGCAGAGCTCGAGGGACCACGGCTTGCGCTCGCCGCCGTCGTCGTCGATCGAAACGACACGGACCGCGTCGCCGTACTTCTCGCCGAAGAGCGCCATAGCGCCGCGCGACTTCGCCTCGTCCGGCGACTCGACCGATGTGACGACTGCGGAATCGCGTGCGATCCGACGGTTGACCGCCGCCTCGACGCGTGCGACCTCGTCCTCTGCAATCTGGCTCGGGTGACTGATGTCGAAGCGCAGGCGGTCGGGGCCGACGTAGCTGCCCGCCTGCGCGACGTGGTCGCCGAGCTCGTCACGCAGCGCCTGGTGCAGGAGGTGCGTTGCCGTGTGGTTCGCCCGAATGGCGTTCCTACGGTCGGCGTCGACGACGCACACAGCGCCCTGGCCCACCTTCGGCTCGCCGTCGGCCGTCCCGAGATGCACGTGCACCTCGCCGATCTTCTTGGTCTCCTCGACCTCGAATCGGAACGTGCCGTCCGAAGCCTCGATCACGCCCGCGTCGCCGATCTGACCGCCGGCCTCCGCGTAGAAGGCCGTCTTCGAGAGCACGAGCCGCGCCGGTCGGTCGCTCTTCGCCGGGAAGAAGCGCAGGACCTCGCCCTCGCAGCGGGTGCAGCCGCCCTCCTCGTCGTGGTAGACGGTCTCGGTGCCGGGCAACCCCGCGAGCTCCTCGCCGCTGAGAAGCTGCTTGAAGCTGCCCTCGCTCTTGGAGACCTCGCTGTGCGCCATGCGCGCGGCCTCCCAGCCGTCGAGGTCGACGCTGCGGCCCTGCTCGCGCGCCATGAGCTCCACGAGGTCCTGCGGAAAGCCGTACGTCGCGTACAGCTCGTACGCCTCACGTCCGTCGATGACGTCGCCCGAGGCCCTCTTCGCGAGCTTCTCGAACTGCACGATGCCGCGGTCGAGCGTCTTGCGGAACGACTCCTCCTCGGTCTTGAGCACGAGCTGGACGTGCTCCTGGCGCTCCTTCATCTCGGGGAAGGCCTCGCCGAGGACGTCTACGACCGTCGGGACGACGTCGTGGAGGAACGGCTCCTTGGCGTCGAGGTGCTGCAGGCCGTAGCGGCTTGCCCGCCGCACGAGACGACGCAGCACGTAGCCACGGCCCTCGTTCGAGGGGGCCACGCCGTCGGCCACAGCGGCCGTGAATGCGCGCACGTGGTCGGCGCAGACGCGGAAGGCGACGTCCGCATCGCCTGCTTCGGAGGCCGTGTACTCCTTGCCGGTCAGGCGCTCGATCGCGCGGAAGATCGGCTGGAAGAGGTCGGTGTCGTAGTTCGACGACTTGCCCTGCAGGACCGCGAGTACGCGCTCGAAGCCCATGCCCGTGTCGACGTGCTTCGACGGGAGCTCGACGAGCGAACCGTCGTCCTGCCGGTTGAACTGGATGAAGACGTTGTTCCAGAGCTCGATGAAGCGCTCGTTCCCCGCATTGACGCCGATCTTCGGATCTGCGCCGTCCGTCGGGTTCGAGCCCGGTGCGCCCCGGTCGATGTGGATCTCGGTGCACGGGCCACAGGGGCCGGTCTCGCCCATCTCCCAGAAGTTGTCCTCTCGGTCGAAGCGCAGAACGTGACTCGGGTCGATGTCCGTCTTCTCGCGCCAGATGCGCTCGGCCTCCTCGTCCGCGGGAAGACCGTCCGCGGCATCGCCCGCGAAGACCGTGACCCAGAGGCGGTCCTTCGGGAGCTTCCAGACCTCGGTCAGGAGGTGCCACGACCAGGTGATCGCCTCCTCCTTGAAGTAGTCGCCGAACGACCAGTTCCCGAGCATCTCGAAGAACGTGTGGTGGTACGTGTCCCGGCCCACCTCTTCGAGGTCGTTGTGCTTGCCCTGGACGCGGATGCACTTTTGCGTGTCCACCGCGCGCGTGTACGGCCGCTCGCCGGTGCCCAGGAACACGTCCTTGAACTGGTTCATCCCCGCGTTGGTGAAGAGCAGCGTCGGGTCGTCCTGGGGGAAGACCGGCGCCGAGGGCACCACGCGGTGTCCGCGCTCCTCGAAGAAGCTCAGGAAGTCCTTCCGGACTCGGGAGGCGGTGAAGGTCGAAACGTCCGCTTCGGCCATGGGAACGTGTGCTCGGATGCGGTGGAGAGGTGGGAGGACGGCGCCCCGCGCCGTTCGGACCCGAGAGGGTAGTCGCGCGCGCCCGCCGGAGGGAACCTGCGACGCGAGGTGAACGCGGACGAAGGGGGATGGACGAGTGGAGCGTGCGCCTTCCCCCACGACGAACCGCGCGGCCCGAAGACCCCGAGGTTCCCATCGCGCCGCGCGGGGCGTCTCTGGGCGGCGTGCCGGGACCCCGCGCGTGTCCTGATTCCGTGCGGACTCCGGGCGAGGAGCCCCGAAGCGAGGGGCCCCAAACCGCGGGAGCCAGACGGCGGGCCCCAGACGACGGGCCCCAGACGACGGGAGCCAGACGACGGGAGCCAGACGACAGGAGCCGGACGACGGACCACCGTCCGCTCTCGCCCGCGAGTGGCCCCTAGCGCCCGTGGTGCTCGTCGTCGGCGGCCCTGGACGGCCCGAGGCCCTCATCGTCCGCGGCCGCCAACGTCGGCCGCCGCGGTCGGCTGCTAGCCCTTCCCGGCCGTCGCGGCCTTCCCAGCGGCGCCCTTCGCGGCCGCGGGCTTCGCCGCGGGCGGCTCGGTCGGCGGGGTCGCCGCGGCCTCGCCGGTGTCCGGACCCTCCGCCCCTTCGGGCGGGGCCTCGTCCACCTTCGGCGCGAACTTGTCGCGGACGGCCTGCTCAACCACGTCCGCGAGGTCCGGGTTGTCGATGAGGAACTGCCGGCTGCGCTCGGTGCCCTGCCCGAGGCGGATCTCGCCGTCTGTCGGGTGCTTCATCGAGTACCAGGTTCCGGAGCGCAGAACGACGTCGGCCTTCATGCCGAGGTCGAGCAGCTCGCCCTCACGGGACACGCCGCGGTTGTAGAGGATGTCGAACTCGATCTTCCGGAACGGGGGAGCGATCTTGTTCTTCACGACCGTGACCTTGGTCCGGTTGCCAACGACCTCGTCGCCGTCCTTCAGCGAGCCGATCCGGCGGATGTCGAGGCGCACCGACGAGTAGAACTTCAGCGCGCGGCCGCCCGTGGTCGTCTCGGGGCTGCCGAACATGACGCCGATCTTCTCGCGGATCTGGTTGATGAAGATCACCAGGCAGTTCGACTTCGAGATCGCGCCCGTCAGCTTGCGCAGGCCCTGGCTCATCAGACGCGCGTGGAGGCCAACGAAGCTGTCCCCCATCTCGCCCTCGATCTCGGCGCGCGGCACGAGAGCCGCCACCGAGTCGATGACCACGACGTCGACCGCGTTCGAGCGCACGAGCGTCTCAACGATCTCGAGCGCCTGCTCGCCCGTGTCCGGCTGGCTGACGAGCAGGTCGTCCAGCTTCACGCCCAGCTTGCGGGCGTAGGTCGGGTCGAGCGCATGCTCGGCGTCGACAAACGCACAGACACCGCCCTGCTTCTGCGCCGAAGCCACGACGTGCAGCGTCATGGTCGTCTTGCCCGAGCTCTCCGGACCGTAGATCTCGCAGATGCGCCCCTTCGGGAGTCCCTTGCCACCGAGCGCCAGGTCGAGGTTGATCGAGCCGGTCGAGATGCCCTCGATCTTGCGGATCAGGTCGCCCTTGCCGCCGAGGCGCATGATCGAGCCGACCCCGTAGGTCTTCTCGATCTCACCCATCGCCGCGGCGAGGGCCTTGGCCTTGCCCTCGGCGGAGCGGTCTTCGTTCCCGGTGCTGCGGGGAGCGGACTTGGCGGTCTTGGACTTGTTGCTGCGGAGACTCATGGCGGGGTGCGGTTGGGTTCCTGCGACGGCCCCGGGGCCGCTCGTCCGGAGCGGGGCCGGGGGGATCCGTCGGGTCGTGTTCTCGTGCGGAGCGGGGCGATCCGGACCGGGTGGGCGTGGGACCCTGCCATCGGGCCGGCGACTGGACCCGGGCGCCGCCGCCAGCCAGGCGCAGGCCCGGATCATCGCGTCCGAAGGGACCCGGGTGGACGGGGCGACGATGTTCGGCTTTCGTTCGGTATAACGTTCGGGTCCGTGGGATGGAAGGACGGCGTCCTCGGAATCTCCTGACCCTCGACGTACGGGGGCCGCGCGGGTGGCGCACGGTGCTCCGAAAATCCTGCGCCGCATTCACTCGCCCTGTCTCCGCCCCGCACCCGATCCGCTACGCCCACGCGCGTCGGCCCTGCGCGGCCCCGGCCGTCACTGCGGACCGACCGCGAGGTTCCAGGTCTGCAGGACCCGGTATCGACCGCCACCCGCAGCCCGCTCCTCCTCCGTGCACGAGGCGAAGAGCGAGACCTCCGGCACGAGCCACGCGCGGTCTCGGCCGAGCCGCGCGAGTCCCTCCGTCGCCTGGACCGGATCACGGGGGCGCGCAACGGTCACGTGGGGCTGGAACGCCTGCGCCGCCTCCGCGGCACTCGGCCTCCAGCCGACCATCCGGCCCACCTGGCAGGCGCGGTTCCGGAGGGCGTCCAGCCGTCCCTCGGTCCCGCTGGCCTCGCCGACCTCGCGCCACACGGCCCGCGGCCGATCCGCGCGGCCGTCGAACACGCCACCCTCTCCTCGGACGACGAGCTCGGGCGCATGCAGCCCCGCGAACTCGGGCGCGCCGAGGGAGCGAAGCCGCCCCACGTCCTCCGCCGGACGCTCGCCGAGAAAGACGAGCGTGAGGTGCAGGTCGTCGGCTCCGTACGCCTCACCGCCGTCTCCGTAGGCGGAGCGGGCCGTCCGCGCCACGCCCTCGGCGAGCTCGCCGTCGAGGCCGAGCCCGAAGAACAGCCGGACCGGGTCGGAGATCGTCACGCGACCCCCCTCCGCCTGCGGCACGGGACGAATTCGCCGGAATGTGCCCCCGTCGAACACCGACCCACGGAATCAGGCACGCGTGGGTGTCGGATCGCCCATCGCATTTTGGGTTGAACTAGGAGAGTCATCAGCCCGGAGGGGCGCCCGGATGGAAGCGAGCCGGGCTCCCCTCCTCCTTCTTTTTGCAGGGGGAGGCTCGCGCGACGGCCGGCGCCGTCCGCTCAGAGCGACACGATCGAGAGCAGCTCCTGGAAGCGCTCGTCGTACTGCGCCTTCCCGCGCTGCGCGATCTCCTCGACGCTGAAGCCCTCGACGCAGAACGACGCGGCCACGGTGCCGTGCAGCATCGCGCGCTTGAGGTTGGCCGGGGACGGATCGCCGCTCTCGGCCAGGTACCCCATGAACCCGCCGGCGAACGAGTCGCCGGCGCCCGTCGGGTCGATCACGTCGGTCACCGGGTAGGCCGGCAGCGAGAAGTGCATTCCCTCGCCGAGGATGAACGCTCCGTGCTCGCCCTTCTTGAGGATCACGACCTTGGGACCGAGCTCGAGCACCTTCTTCGCGGCGCGGATGAGGTTCGAGTCGCCGGTGAGCATGCGTGCCTCCTCGTCGTTGAGGATGAGCCCGTCGACCTCCGCGAGCAGCTTGTCGAGATCGCCGCGCGCGATGTCGATCCACAGGTTCATGGTGTCGGCGACGCTGAACTTCGGCGCCTCGACCTGACGAAGCGCCGCGAGCTGCACGGCGGGGTGCATGTTCGCGAGGAACACGAAGTCGGCGTTCCGGCCCGTGTCCGGGAGCTTGGGATCGAAGGTCTCGAGGACGTTGAGCTCGGTGAACGTCGTGTGCCGCGTGTTCCAGTCCGCCTCGTAGCGGCCGCCCCAGCGGAACGTTTTCCCGTCCTCCACGACCTCGACCCCGGACACGTCCACGCCGCGCTTCTCGAGCAGCGCCGTGTCCTCCGGCCGCCAGTCCGCGCCGACGACCCCGACGAGCTGCGGGCGAACGTACGGCGCCGCCGCGACGGAGGTGTACATCGCCGAGCCGCCGAGGGCGTTCTCGCGCTTGTCGTGCGCGGTCTCGACGGAGTCGTAGGCGAGGGTTCCGATGACGACGAGGGACATGGAGGAGCTGGGGAGAGGCTGGAGCGAGGCTCGGAGAGGAGGTGGGCGTGCCCGGCGGAGCCGGTCGCGGGCGCGACATTGAACAGGGTCGGGGCCTCGCGCGCGACCGTCCGTGCTCCCGCGGGGCCGCAGCGGACCGCGCGACCGGCCGTCAGGCGGCGCGTCCGCGGCTGCCGGGCAGCAGCATCACGAGGCCCCCGAGCAGCGACATGACGTACAGCGTGAGGCGGTAGAGGAGGCTCGTGGCGACGCCGATGCCGTACGTGCTCCCGAGCCGCTCGGCGAGGGTTCCGAACAGGACCTCCCCCACGCCGAGGCCGTTCGGGCTGATCGGCACGGCCGCGACGGTGTTCGCGATCGCCATCGTCCCGAGCCAGTCCCGGAAGCCGAGCTCGGAGCCCAGCGCCGACGCCGCGGCGAGGACCGCGAGGCCGTTGAAGAAGTGGTTGCCGAACGACAGCACGAGCGCGAGCGCGACCTCGCCCGGATGGCGCACGAGCCGGCGCGCGGCGCCGTCGAGCCGCAGCAGGCGTTCGCCCTGGGGCAGCCTGCGCGCCAGGTCCTCGAAGCGAATCAGCCTACGGACCAGGGGGCTGAAGAAGAGCGCGATGCCGACGAGCAGAGCGGCACAGAACAGCCCGACGGGCAGCTTCAGGGGATCGAGCCGCTCGTCCGTCGTCAGCACGAGCGCCGTCCCCAGCACGACCATTCCGACGAGGCCGATCGCGCGGTCGACGACGACCGTCATCAGCGCATCACTGCGCCGGTCGGGGTGGTCGCGGACCACGGCGACCGCGCGCGCGACGTCCCCTCCGTTGATCCCCGGTACGACCGCATTGAAAAACAGCCCCGTGTACGTGTAGCGGAACGCGTCGTACCAGCGCGTCGGGCAGTCGTTCAGCGCGAGGAGGCGCCACCAGCGCGTCACGACGGTGAGGGAAGCCAGCACGAGGAATCCCAGGGCGGGCAGCAGCCGCAGGAGCTCGATCTCGCGCAGCGTACGGAGCATTCCGGCGCGCCACTCGATGCGGTCGGCGGGCAGCACGCCCGGGACGTCCGCGTCGACGCGCGCCACCGGGCGGCCGGCCTGGAAGCTGACCTCGGCCGTGGTTGCGCGCAGGGCCCGTCCCGCGGACAAGGCCTCGTCCAGCGCCCCGGCGAGCTCGGGCTCGGTCACGCGCGCGAACTCGACGAGCGCCGTTCGGCTCGCCGCGTCCGGCACGAAGCCCACCGCGTCGCCGCGCCAGTCCCCGTCGACCTCACCGCGTAGAGCGATCGTCGCGCCGTTCGGCGCCTCGATCCGGAGTGAGTCCTCCCAGGACAAATTGCGCGCGATCACCCAGCCCGCGAGGACGAGCACGACGAGCCCGACCACGCGGAGGAGGATCGAGCGCCCGAGCGATCCCTCGCCGGCCGACCGCTTGACCTCGTCGTAGACCGACTCCGCGTCGGGTCCGTCCGCGCCCGCGGGCGGTCCGCCTTCACCGAGGGGTTCCGTCACGGATCGCCGTGTTCAGCTCCGCGCGCGCGGATCGCCCGCGCGCGCTCTCCCGGCGTCGACGCCGTCCGCGCCGCGCCCGTTCGGCTCGCCGCCCGGCGACTCCAGCCGCTCGATGTCGGCCTGGAGCTGCTCCGAGCGGGCGCGGAACCACTCGGTCCACTCCTCCGCGCGCAGCGACTCGAGCTCTCCGCCGGTGACCTCGGCCAGAGCGGCCATCGCTGCGTGCCGGGTCGTGCCGTCGAAGAGGAAATCGTCGGCGGCCATCCGCAGGAGACCCGTGATGAGGGACCCGCGGAGCCGGAGCGCGTCCGCGGTGTGGGCGGAGGCGACCCCGGGCAGGCCGTTCGCGCGGAAGTGGTCCGTGACCGCGAGGTGGACCTCGGTGTAGATGGCCGGAACGCGCGGAAGCCGGAAGTCGTCGAAGCGTTCGCCGAGCGCCTGCTGCACGTCGCCTCGCCCGACGCACGCGAACACGGCCTCGACGGCGAACGCATCCCCGAAGAGTTCGATGCTTGCGCGGTACGCGGCCGCGCGCGCGAGGGCGGAGCGGTCCGAGAGTCCCCGGCGCAGCGCGCGCGCGACGAGCCTCTGCTGCACGGCGGTCGAGAGCTCCTCCAGTCGCTCGCGCGCGTCCGCGGGGAGCCGCGACGCGCGGAGGAAGGGGCCGAGCGCGCGGAGGAGGCGCGTGCCACCGGCGACGTCGAGTTCGGCGCGCTCCAGCACTCCGACCGCGGCGTCGAAGTCGGCCTTCTGCGTTTCCGTCGCGGCACCGCCCTCCGAAAGGCGAGCGCGCGCCGCGTCGACGAGCCCGTCGAGGGCTTCGAGGAGCTCCGGCGCGTTGGCCGACACGGCGTCCTCGTCGAGCGGGGGGAGCGCGTCGATCCCGAGCCGGCGCGCGTGCGGAACGAGCTCGAGCAGCGCGCGCTCGCGGGCAAGCTGCGCCGGCGCGCCGACCGCGAAGCGTGCGAACACACGGACGCTCTCGTTCTCGCGCCACGCGCGTCCACCCTGGGTCGAGTCCGCGAGCCGAATCAGCTCGTCGACGCTGAGCTTCGTGGGATTCGGGATCGGCTGAAGGCCGTCGTCGTCCTCGCGACCGCCGAACGGGAGCGCGATGACTCCGAGTCCGGACTCGACGAGGTCGCGCAGTGGCGTCGTCGTCCTGCCCTGGTAGCGGAAGCCGTCGGTGGAGCTGAGGACCGCGTCGAGGTTCTGCACCGCGACGCGCGTCGTGCGGCAGCCCGCGAGGAGTCCGAGCGCAGCGCAGAGCGCAGCGGCGCGGAGCATGCTGCCGCGGAACGTGCGTTCGGAGCGGGAGGGCTCGGGATCGGCGTGGGGTGTGGCGTGGCGAGGGGCCATGGCACGCCGAGTGTCCCCACTGGCCGCGGGCGAATCAACGATCGGGGAAGACCCGCGTCGGCGCGCGGACGCGCGGGGCTCCCGGCAGGGGTCCTCGCGGTGGCGTCGCGGGCGGACTCCCGCACGCTCCCACGCGCCACACGTCGGGGAGTCGGAGGGCCGCCGCAGCGCGCGCCACCTCGCGGGTGCCGACCCTCCTGGAGTCCCCGCGTCGGTGCCCCCGCGCGGGCGGCAGCGTGTGGGAGGCCCCCACCTGCGGCAGCCCCCCTCCTTCGCGGCTCGCACCGGTCGCAGCGCACGCAGCGGCGGCCGATCGCCGCGTGTCCCCGGCGCGCGAAAGGGGCAATTCGGACCGGATCCGTAACCGTTCGATCCTGCCCGGCATAGCCCCGGAAATGCGGCGCCGCGCCGTACGCGCAGCGCCGGCCTCCCCAACCACCGACGCAGCAGCTCGCACGCGGCGTCGGAGGCACAGCACGTCCAACTTCCCGTTCTTGGAGGATGCTACCGATGCGCCTTTCCGTTTCCGCGCTCGCTTGTCTCGCACTCGTTTGGTCGCCGTCGTTCGCGCGGCAGCACTGTCCCGACACCGGGGTTCGTTCGCTCCCCTCCGTGACCCAGGGGGCGACCGCCGGAGTCAACTGCGACACCGGACTCACGTTCGAATTCGACGGGGTCACCTACAAGTCGTCGCAGGGCCTTTGCCCGGCGGGCATCTACTTCACGCCGGAACGCAGCGTGCCCGATCCGTCGGCGCGGCGGATCGGCCTGCAGCCCGTGGTCGGCGGAAGCGTCTACATGACGTTCCAGGCCTACACGTGCCGCGCGTGCGACTGGTTCGGAACCGGCGCGTTCACTTGCTGCACGCCCGTCGGCGCTCGCCGCTTGAGCGGCATTCTGCAGGACTACGTCGTGGCGCCCTGCAGCGACGGCAACCAGCGTTCCTCCAAGTGAACGCGAGCGCGCCGGAGGAGGGACACCGCTCGCAAGGCCCCCTCCCCGGCGCGAGCCCAGGTCCGCGGCTCCGGCCGCTTCGACCACTCCGTCTCCCGCTCCTCGCCCTGCTCGCGCGGGACCATCGTTCCGCGGGTCCGAGGTCGCTTCCCACTCGACAGACCACGCCATGCAGCGACTCGCCACCACTCTGTTCCTCGTCTGCGTCCTCCTTGCGACGGTCCACCTCCTGCGCCCGCCGCGGACAGCGGCCCCAGCCGAACGGGCCGGGCCGGAGCGCGCGCTGCCGGTCGCGGGCGCGGAGCGACCCGTCGCCCTGAACGGCGCGCGGATCCCGCGGGAGAGCGGCTCGTCGCCGGTGACGTGCGCCGAACCGCCCGCGCTGCGCTCCTTCGAAGCCGTGTTCGGAGAGATCTGCGCCCACCTCGAGCGCAACGCGCTCGGCGAGGCACCGCGGCACGAGGTCGAGCGCTCCCTCGGCCCGCTGTACGGTGAACTCGCGGGACGCCACGGCCTCGTCGACGACTACCTGCGCGTCTCCGACGCTCTCGCCGCGCCCTGGGACTCGCTGCACGAGCGAGTGCGCACGCTCGCCGTCGGACTCGGTCTGGACCTCGCCCTCCAGGTCATGCGCGACCACCCGGAAGCCTTCGGCACCGAGATGTCCGCCGACATCGCGGCCTGCATCGACCGTGTGCTCTTCCACGAGGAGTACTGCCGGCTCGTCACCGCGCCGCTCCTCGCCGGGCGGTTCGCGGGCCCCGAGCACGCCCCGCAGATCGTCTCGATGCTCGGCTCCCTCGACGCGGGCCACGAGTGGGCACGCGAGCCGCTCGCGCGTCTCCTGACGCAGATCTGGTCGAGGTCGAACGACCGGAGTGGACTCCTCACGCAGGCGATGGGGCGCGACGCCTCGCTCGCGACGGCCGCGCTCGCGTCGCTGCTGCACTCGGACGAGTACCGCGCACTCGCGCTGCGCGTCCTGGTCGAGCGCGGCGAGCTCGAACTCGCGGAGCGCGCGCTGGCCGAGGCGGTCCGCACGCTCGACGCCGAGCAAGGACTCGCGCTCACGAAACAGGTGCGCGAAGCATTCCCCTACGCAAACCTCATCGGCGCCTACAGCACGCTCGCGGCGCAGCACCGCGACGCGCTCGTCGAGGACTACGAACGTGCCCGCGACGACACCGGCCTCGCACGCCACCGCAGGGACATGACGACGGCGCTGTGCTTCCCGTTCGAGGCAGACGCGCCGGCCTTCGCGTCCGCCGTGTTCGCGGACGACCCGGACGTCCTGGTCCGCGGTACGGCACTGCTCGCGCTGGCATCCTTCCAGGCCGAGCAGCAGTTCCGCACGACGCTGGCGGACGCGCTCGGCGACGGCGTCCTCGCGTCGGCGGACCACCGGCACTTCATCGCTGCCGCAATCTCGAACTACGCAACGGGCGAACGTCCGAACGCGGACCTCGTGCGGACGGCGCTGGACCAGTTCGCGGCGCTCGGGCCGATGAGCGACCAGGCGGCGCGGACGGTGCGATCGGTGAGGGGGCGGTACTGAGCCCTCGCGCTCAGTCCTTTGGGATCCGGTCCTCGGAACCCAGCGCTGAGTCTCCAGCGCTGAGTCTCCAGCGCTGAGTCTCCAGCGCCGAGTCTCCAGCGCCGAGTCTCCAGCGCCGAGTCTCCAGCGCCGAGAACCCAGCGCCGAGTTCGCGTGCCGATCGACGGGCCCGCCCTTGTCGAGCGGAGATGGTGGAGGCGGGGGGAGTCGAACCCCCGTCCCGGAGTCGGTGCGATCCGAACGTCTACGTGCGTAGTCCACCGGCAAAGGTCTCGCTCCGCCGCCGCCCGTGGACACGTTGCTTTGGAGCCAGCCTCGGTGAAGTCTCGCCGCATTGCCCCGAGACAGAGCGCAACGACCAGTCCGCTGTTTGCGTCCCCCCACAGCCGCGGACACTCCGCGGGGGGACGGGCAGCTCAATCAGGCCGCCAGTGCGTAGTTGTTGTCGGCAAGTAATGCTGACTTTCCCGAGAGGATGAACGGGGTGACTCGGGGTCCCCGGCACGCAGTCCAGAGGCACTTCGAAACCGGTCGAAACCAGTGCGCCCCCGCTTGCGCGGCGTCGATCAGCCGCATTGTCAGTCCGCCCGCTCGCGCGGGCGGCACGAGACTCTAGGTCGGGACGCCCCGAACCTCAACTGCGCCGGGCGGCCTTGATCGCCCGGTCGACCTCGCGCCGGTCCTCCTTCTCGCGTTTGGTCGCGCGCTTGTCGTGGAGCTTCTTGCCCCGCACGAGGCCCACGCGCAGCTTCACGAGCGACCCCTCCCAGAGGAGCTCGAGCGGGATCAGCGTCGTGCCCTTCTCGCGCACGGCCTTCGACCACTTGAGGATCTCGCGCTTCTTCGCGAGCAGCTTGCGGTCGCGCGTCGGCTCGTGGTTGTGCTGGTTGCCCTGGGCGTACTCGGGGACGTGCATCCGGAGGACCCACAGCTCGTCCCGCTTGATGACGCAGTAGGCCTCCTGGATCGACGCGCGGCCGGCGCGCAGGCTCTTCACCTCGGTCCCCACGAGGACGATCCCCGTCTCGAGCTCGTCGAGGACGTGGTACTCGTGCGTCGCGCGGCGGTTCCGCGTGATCGATCGGCGGACGGCGGCCTTCGGGTCGGAGGGCATGGCCGGAGCGTAGCCGGGGTGCCCCGGACGGCGCGGGCGCGGGGGTGAATTCGGCGCCGGAGAGACACACACGACTGCGGGCGCGCAGCGCGTCCGCGAGCCGGACCGCACCGAGAAGATGGGCCCGGCGGGTGCTGCCGCACCCACCGGGCCCGTTCCGATCCCCGGCGACCCGGCCTTTTCGTCCGGGCGCATCGAGGGGCGCCGGTCCCCAGGCCAAAAAGACGGCCGAGGGGTCCGAACGTCGTCGGATGCTTCGGACTCTTCGCAGGGTCCGATTGGCGTGGGCACGGCCGAGGCGAGCTCTGCGAGCAGGGCCGTGCGCCGCAGGGTCAACCCCGCGGATGTGCCGCGGCTACCGACTTCGGGACGGATTCGGCCGCGGGGCCTGCACAGCGGCGAGGTCGTCGTGGTCGGCGTACTCCGTAGGGGGTCGGTCGAGCTCGCCACGCGATCGAGGAGCGCGGTCCTGCCCGGTCGCGGATCGGGGACCGGTGTCCGTCCTTCGGCGTCCCCGGACATCGCACGCCTGTCTCAACCGCGTACGAAACCGCTGCGCCGGCTCGCGCGAAGGACGGGCGATCCCCATGCTCCTCGCCCCGCGCAGCGGGGCCCCGCGTGCCTCTCTCCCCCAGCGTCCTCCACCTCCTCGTCCCGGCTCTCCTCACCTCCGCGGCCCTGGCCGCGCAGGGCGGCGATCTCGCGCCCGCGACGCCGGACGGGAGCGACGGCGCCGAGGCCGGTCGCGAGGCTCAGGAGTCCGCCGATGAATCGGCGCCCGACGCCGCCCAGGGCGCCCCGCTCACCCGCGCGGAAGAGCTCGCGCAGCTCGAGCGCCCGAGCGCGCGCCTCAGGCCTCTCGGCCCCGACGTCGCGCCTCCCGACCTGAACGGGATCCTCGACGACGCCGTCTGGGCTTCCGCGACGCGCCTCGGACCGCTCGTCCAGACCGTCCCCATCGAGGGCGGGCCGGTCACCTACCCGACGGACGTTCTGCTCGCCTACGACGCCGACTTCGTCTACGTCGGGCTCTTCGCCCACGACGATCCGGCCGAGGTCCGCGCGCGCCAGATGGACCGCGACGCGTTCGTCCGCTACGACGACGTGATCGAGCTGTGGTTCGACCCGTTCGCGTCCGAGCGCTTCGCGTACTGGTTCCAGGTCACGCCCGCGGGCTCGCTCGGCGACGCGCTGATCTCGGACAACGGCAGCTCGTTCAACAAGCAGTGGGACGGGATCTGGTACGGCGCGGCCCACGTCGGCGACGCGGGCTGGAGCGCCGAGCTCGCCTTCCCCATCAAGACGCTCAGCTTCGATCCCGACGCCCCGTGGTGGGGTTTCAACGTGGTCCGGCGGCGGGTGGCGAACGGCGAGTCCTCGCGCTGGGCCAGCCCCTCGAACGCGTACCGGTTCTTTCAGATCTCGGAGGGCGGGAAGCTCCTCGGGATCGAGGGGCTGCGCCAGGGCGTCGGGCTCGACGTCGTGCCGTACGTCAAGACGCAGCTCGACCGGCCCGAGTCCTTCACCGAGTTCGACGGGATCTGGGACGTCGGAGTCGACGTGCGCTGGCGGCCGACGGCGACGTCCACGCTGCTGGTGACGACGAACACCGACTTCGCCGAGACCGAGGTCGACACGCGGCAGATCAACACGAACCGCTTCCCGCTCTTCTTCCCGGAGCGACGCGATTTCTTCCTCGAGGACGCGGGCGTGTTCGAGTTCGGCGCGCCGTCCGCGAGCCGTTCGATCGTTCCGTTCTTCTCGCGGCGGATCGGGCTCTCGGATCGCGGTGAGGTCGTCCCCACCCGCGCCGGCGTGAAGCTCACCGGGCGCTTCGGGGACTGGACCGTCGGCGCGCTCGACACGTACGTGGGTTCCGTCGACGGGACGCTCCCGAGCGGGAGCGACCCGGGCCGGACCGGCGTCCCGGGGCAGAACCTCGGCGTCGTTCGCATGCAGCGCGCGCTCGGGGAGGGCCAGCAGGTCGGCCTGGTGGCGACGACAGGCGACCCGGGAGGCGACCGCGCGCGCACGACCCTCGGCCTCGACGCGCTGTTCGGCTCCCCCCGGGCCTTCGGCGACGGCGTCAGCGGGTTCCTCTGGCCCTGGCTGCTCGCGACCGTCGGCGGCGACGACGACGCGACGCGCGGGAGCGCCTACGGACTCGACGCGCGCATCCGGACCCGGAATTGGAACGCGGACGCCGTCCTCCGACGCGTCGGCCGCGACTTCGATCCGGCGCTCGGCTTCGTGCGGCGGCGCGGCTTCCAGGAGGCGCTCGGCTCGCTCGACTACACCTGGTACGCCGAGGACACCGACACTCTGTTCCGGCAGGTCGAATCCGGCTTCACCGCGGGCGTGATCCGCGACCTGCGCGGGGACGAGGACGCGTGGTCGATCCCGGTCCGCATCTTCGAGGGCCAGTTCTGGAGCCAGGACTCGGTGTCCGCGACGGTCACGCGGCGGAACGAGGTCATCGACACCGCGTTCGATCTCGGCGACACGGCGACGGTCGAGCCGGGCGACTACACGGACACGCGCTACACCGTCGAGTTCGAGTCGAACGACCGTCGACTCTTCGGGCTCGAGACGAGCCTCGAGGCCGGCGACTTCTACGGCGGCGACATCACGCGTCTGCGCGTGTCGCCGATCTTCATCCCCTCGAAGTTCGCGTCGTTCTCGCTCGACTACCAGGACGTCGTCATCGAGACGCCGGCGGGCGGTCGGCTCCACACCGAGCTGTTCGGCGTGCGGGCCGACTTCAAGTTCGATCCGTTCACGTCGTGGTTCAACCTCGCGCAGTACGACACGGATTCGAACGATCTGAGCGTGCAGTCGCGCGTGCGCTGGATCCTCGAGCCGGGGCGCGAGCTCTTCCTCGTCGGCCTGTTCGGCTTCGACAAGGAGGACACGCGCTCCAGCTTCACGACCGGCCCACAGTCGCTCGCGCTGAAGCTCGAGGCGACGTTCCGGTTCTAGGCCGCTGCGGCGCCATGCGCGCGTGGCCTCCGGCCCAGTCGTTCAGCGTCACTCGACGGAGAACGCCGCCTCGATCTGGATCGTGTCTTCCGACTCCCCGGAAGCGGCGAGCTCCAGCTCCATCGACTGCGCGTTCAGCGTCCACTCGACCTCGTACGCGGCCGTGCCCTCGAGCTCGCCGGCGACGCTCACGGGGACGTCCCGCTCGAGGTCCCAAACGACCGTCAGCTCCCCCGCCAGGGTCCGCTCGTACTCGGCCACCTTGTACTCCTCGTCGGCGCCGCGCTCCGACGCGTCGTCGTTGAACTCCGGGATCAGGTCGACGGTCGCCTCGAGCTCGACGGTGAGCTCGATCGTGGCGAGACGTGCACCCTCGTCCGTGTCGGTCGACGCCCAGCGCGCCGTGATCTCGCCCTCCATCGCGGCCGGGTCGAAGCGCTCGTCGGGGCTCGGCGCGCTGATCGCGATTCCGCCCTCGGGCCCGTCCGGAGCCTCGGGGGCCTCCTCCACCATCGACCCGCTCAGCGGCTCCAGCAGCGACGCGATCGAGCCCGGGTCGACCTCCCACGAGTCACCCTCCGACACCTCGTCCTCGGGCACGAGCCACTCGAGGTGCGCCTCGACCCGCACGTCCTCGAGCCAATCCTCGTCCCCCTCCGAGCCCTCGGCAAAGGACGCCGCGAACTCCTCGGCGTCCTCGTCCAGCGCGAACACGACGTCGAGGCCATTGAGCAGGCTCTCCTTGCTTCCGGCCCCCTTGAAAACGGCGCCCTCGACCTCGTCCGCGCCGTCGTAGTCCGTCCGGTCGACGATCGACTCGTAGCTGCGCGTGAGCGCCCGCAGCGCGCCGTCCTCGGCCTTGTCGAATCGGTCGACCGCGATGCGCGCCGATTCGCGCACGACGGTCAGGCCCGCGCCGATGTCCTGGTCGTTCCCCATGATCCGGAGCGTGCTGGAGAGCACGCTCTTCTCGGTCCGGACGGTCCACTTCTGGCGGAGGCTGGCGCCCTCCTCGAAGCGGAGGGTGGGCGAGTCCGAGAGGACGGCGAGCGGGAGGAGCGCGGCAGCGGGCAGGAAAAGCTTCATGGGGCGCGGCCGTTCGGCCGGAGAGGTGAAACGTGGGGCCCGCAAACTACCTCGGTAGTCCATGCCGTGCCAGGGAGCGGAGGCGGGCCTTACGAGAGCCTTCCACACCGGCATCGACCGCGAGCCACACCGCGCGCCCGGGCTCTCGTTCGCCCACCGCCTCCGCCGCCGCGGTGGCTAGTCGTCATCGAAGTGCAGCGTGATCGACGGCACGAGCGGCCCCGCTGGCCCCCAGTCGACGCGACTCTCCTGCGAGAAGCCAATGGCTCCGAACGACGGAGGCCCGGGCCGGTCCGCCCGGATGCGGACGGTCCCCAGCGGCCTCTCCAGCTCGAGCACCCCGTCGGCATCGAGCGTCCTCCGCTCGAGCTGATCGATGCGCACGGTGCGCCCCGCCGCCGGGCGGCCCGTGGCGGCGTCGATCACGAGGAGGCCCGACCGGGCCGTGCGGATCTCCACGAGAACTTCCTCGTCGGCCGCGGGCCCGAGCTCGACGAGGGGCGCCTCCTTGAACGACCAGCGCGCGTCGCGGTCCCGAACCTCGACGGCCCAGGTCCCGGGCAGCACCGCGGGCAGCACGAGGCGCCCGTCGGCGTCGAGCTCGCCCCCGAGCGTTCCGCGCCCGTTCCGGCTCCGCAACTCGAGACTCAGTCCCGATGCGGGCGCGTCGTTCACCCGGACCTGCACCGCGAGCGATCCGGGCGAGTGGTCCTCGATGTCGAAGCTCGCCTCCACGGTTGCCCCCGGCTCCACGACGACCTCGCCGATCGGAGTCCGGTCCCCTACCGTCACGGAGAGCCCCCCCATGCCGCGGCGCGCCGGCGGCTCGTGCGGAAGGAGCAGGACGAACGAAGGTCCCGGCGCCAGCTCCTCGGCTCGGAACCGGCCCGCCGCATCCACGGGAACGACGACTTCGTCCGCCGTCGTTGTACGTCCGTGCCGCCTCGGTCGATCGGCCATCACCGCGACTCGGAGCGACTCGTACTTGCCCTCCCGGGCGCCGGTGAGCGTCCCCTCGAGTACGCCGGCGCCCGCGAACGTCAGCGTCGCCTCTCGCGCCTGGCCCGCAGTGACCTCGAGCCGCTCGACGCGCGCCTCGACCGTGCCGCGCCGCGAGAAGAGGCCGTACGCGCCTGGGGCCAGCGGTTCGAACGTGACGCGCCCCTCCGCGTCCGTCCGCTCGGCGAGCGTCGCGGCGCGCACGTCGTCGAAGCGCCCGCGCGGAATGCTCTGGCCCAGCGAGCCGTCCGCGACGTAGCCCTCCGGGAACGGGTGGAGCTGAACGTCCTGGAGCGCGACGGGTGCACCGAATGCGTCGACGGCGAGCACCGTGAGAGACGCGCCCTGCACAAGCCGCACCTCGACCGCGGGCGTCACGTCCGGATCGAGCTGTCCGAGGTCGACCTCGGCGGGTGCGTAGCCCGCGGCGCGCACGAACAGCGTCGTCTGGAGCGGCATGAACCCGGTGACGACCCCGCCCGACGGCGGCTCGCTCCGCTCGCTCAGAACGTCGAACGTGTTCGGGAACGAGCGGCTCTCGTCGAGGCACGCGCGGAGCGAGTACCGCTCGATGGGCGCGCCCGTGGCGTCGTCCACGACCGCCAGCTTCACGCGAGCGCGCCCCTTCAGGGCAACGCGCAGGGTCGTGCCGGGCCAGACGTCCTCCTGGCGCCACGTCTCGAACCGCTCGTCCTCCACCTCGACCGTGTACGGGCCGGGGGAGAGCCCCTCGATCCGGTACGAGGACGACGACCCCGCGATATGGACGGCCCGGTGCTCGGACCCGCGCGCGTCCCTCGCGACGATCGACTCCGGCGCCGGGTGACCCTCGGTGTAGAAGGGCTGCGAGCTGGTCTGGACCGTGATCGTCGTCTCGAGCGTCGGGCCGCGGTACTCGATCCTCGCCTCCGTTGGACCCGCCTCGCGCACCTCGACCTCCGGCCCGTCGATCCAGTTCGCCGCCATCGAGTAGGCACGCAGCCGGACGCGGCCCGCCGGCAGTCCGTCGATGCGGAATCGCCCGGTCGCCGCGTCCACCAAGGCTCTCGCGCGGGTCGGACGAGGGCCTGCGCGCCTTCCTGACCGGAGCGACTCGCCGTACACCGTCCACGCGATTCCGGTGGACGCCCCGCTGGCGTCGACCACCGCCCCGGTCACCGTGCAGGCCGGCTCGAAGGTCTGTACGCCGACGTCTGTGGTGTCGCCAGGCACGAGTTCGCTCCAGCGCCAGGACAGCCCCGCGTGCCCGTCGAGCTCAGCAGTGAGGACGAACTGGAACGCGCGCGGCGCGAGGAAGGCGAGGTCGAAGCGACCCTCCGCGTCCACGGCTCCGACGGGGTTCTCCCACGCGTCGGGCTTCCCGTACTTCGCGACGCGCTCGGCGTTTCCGCCCCATCCCGTCACGCTCAGCTTCGCGCCTTGCGCGGGTGCGCCGGACGGGAGCAGCAGCGTTCCGACAAGATGCGTGCGCTCGTCGATCGCGTCCGCGCCCTGCGCCGACCGGAACTCCTCCGGAACGGCCTCGCGTGCCGAGACCGGACTCGCCGACGCGGCACCCTCCGACCCGGCGTACGGCTCCGCGAGGAGCGGTTCGATCCCGTCCTCCGCATCGGCGGCCGCGGGGGTCGGGGTCTCGACGTCCGGAGCCGGGAGGTCCGGGGCGTGCAGGAGTGATCGCAGAAGGAGCGCCGCAATCGTGGCGAGGAGCAGTGCGAACAGGGTGCGAGCTTTCATGGCTCTGCCGAGGGTGCACGCGCCCGGCTCAGCGCGCAACGAAGGCGCGCGCCCGCGCCCGGTCGCCGCACGCCCGCTATCCTCTCGGTCATGCGCGTCGCCCTCGCTCAGATCGCCCCCGTCCTGCTCGACCGCGAGCAGACCCTCCGCAAGATTCGAGCCGCCGTCGAGGAGGCCGCCGCGGGCGGCGCGTCGCTCGTCGTCTTCGGCGAGGTCATGGTGCCCGGCTACCCCGCGTGGAGTGGACGCACCGGCGGGGCCGCGTTCAACGACCCCGAGCAGAAGGCGCTCCACGCGCGCTACCTCGATCAGTCGGTGGACATCGCCGCGGGGCACCTCGACGGGGTCCTCGAAGCCGCCGCGGCCGGGAACGTCGCGGTCTGCCTCGGCGCCGCCGAGCGCGAGCACCACTCGATCTACGCGTCGCGCGTCTTCATTGGACAGGACGGCCAGATCCTGAGCGTCCACCGCAAGCTGCGCCCGACCTACGAGGAGCGGCTATCGTGGACGCCCGGTGACGGAGCGGGCCTCGTCGTGCATCCGCTCGAGGGGTTCACGGTGGGCGCGCTCAACTGCTGGGAGAACTGGATGCCGCTCGCGCGCGCCAGCCTCTACGCCCAGGGAGAGGACCTGCACTGCATGCTCTGGCCGGGCAGCCGCCGCAACACCGAAGACCTGACGCCGGTCGTCGCGAAGGAGTCGCGCTCGTACGTCGTGTCGGTGTCGGCGCTGCTGCGCGAGGAGGACGTACCCGCGGACTTCCCGCTGCGCGAGCAGTTCGTCCCGACCCCGGGCGAGGTGCTGCACGACGGCGGAAGCTGCGTGGCGGCACCGGACGGCTCCTGGATGCTCGAGCCGATGCCGACCGAGGAGCGCGTCGCGATCGTCGAGATCGATCCGGCGCGGGTGCGCGAGGAGCGCCAGAACTTCGACCCGACGGGGCATTACGGCCGGCCCGACGTGCTGCGACTCTCGGTCCATCGCGAGCGGCTCCGCGGCGGAGTACGTTTCGAGGACTGAGCGGGCCGTCCTCCCCCTGGATTCGGCGCTCCGCGGCCCCACAATCGGGGCCATGGAAAGCCACGATCCGAGGGGGGTGCTCGCCGATGCGCTCGCGCGCGCAGGCGTCGACGGGCACGTCGAGCTCCGCTACCACCAGAAGCGCTCCCGCAGCGTCGCCGTCGAGAAGGGCCGGGTCGACCAGGCCCGGGCCGCCGAACACACCGGCGTCGGCGTGCGCGTGCTCGCAGGCGGCACGTTCGGCTTCGCGTCCACCGACCGGCTCGAAGCGGACGCGGTGGTCCGGGCCATCGAGACCGCCGCGGCCGCTGCGCGGGCGTCCGCCAGCGCCCGCACCGAGCGCCTCGAGGCCCCTCCCGCGACCGAGCACCTCGCCGTCGGCGAGTACGAGACGGACGGCTACGCCGAGCTGCGCGCGTCCGACCTGGAGTCCCGCGTGGCCCTCGCACTCGCCATGGAGGAGCGCACCCGAGGCCAGAGCACCAAGATCACCAGCGCCGCCACCAGCTACTCCGAGGTGTTCGAGGAGAAGGGCATCGTCACCTCCGACGGCGCGCGCGCCTGGACCCGCGTCGCGCGGCCCGAGCTGCGCGTCTCCGCCGTGGCCAGCGCGGACGGCGAGCTGCAGCGTGGAGCGCGCACGGTCGGCGTGACCGGAGCGTGGGACTGTCTGTTCCAGGCTGCGACCTCGGAAGAGCTCGGCGACGCGGCCGCCCGGATGGCCGTCGACCTCCTGTCGGCCGGCTACGCGGAAGGCGGCAAGCGCAAGGTGGTGCTCTCCCCGTCCATCGTCGGGCTCCTGACGCACGAGGCCATCGGGCACACCGTAGAGGCGGACTTCGTGGAGGCCGGGAGCTGCGCGCGGGACCGGGTCGGGACGCGCGTGGCCTCCGAGCTCGTCACGCTGCGCGACAGCGGCGCGAGCGAGCACGTCCGCGGCGCCGGCGGCATCGTGCCCGTCGACGACGAGGGCGTGCTGACCCGCCCCGCCACCATCATCGAGGACGGCGTCCTGCGCTCCTACCTCCACGACCGCCACACGGCCGCGCGTTTCGGCGTGGAGCCGGCCGGCAACGCGCGCGCGTGGGAGTACGACGACGAGCCGCTCATCCGGATGCGCAACACCTACATCGAGCCCGGCACGAGCACCCTCGACGAGATCGTCGCGGGCATCGACGACGGGCTGCTCCTCGACGGCCCGCGCAACGGCCAGGCCGACGCGAACGGCGAGTTCATGTTCGGCACGCTCCAGGCCTGGCCCATCAAGAACGGCAGGCGCGGGCCGCTGCAGCGCGGGGTCAACATCTCGGGGCTCGCCTTCGACGTGCTCTCGACGGTCGACGCCGTCAGCTCGGACTTCCGCTGGGACCTCGGCGCGGGCTACTGCGGCAAGGGCCAGCCGGCGAAGGTCGACGCGGGCGGACCGTGGCTCTCGTGCGAGGTACTCGTGGGAGGCCGGGGATGAACCGCCAGGAGCTCGAAGAGCGCGCCGAGGCCCTTCTCTCCCGCGCGCTGGACGCCGGCGCCGACGCCGCCGAGGTCTTCGCGACCGAGCGGCGGAGCCTCTCCGCGAAGTTCGAGAAGGGCGACCTCGGGCAGGTCCAGTCCGACGAGGGCCGGAGCGTCGGCCTCCGCGTCATCGTGGACGGGCGCCTCGGCTTCACGTCGACCAACCAGACGTCGGACGCGTCGCTGAGCGCAGCAGCCGCCGAGGCCGTCGCGATCGCGCGCACCAGCCCGCCCGACGAGGCGAACGTCCTGCCCGACGCGTCCGAGATCGACTCCGCGCTGCTCGTCGGACCGCGGGTCGACGGCGCGCTCTCCGGATGGAGCATCGAGGCGGCGGTCGAGCACGCGGCCGAGCTCAACCGCCGGGCGGCCGCGCACGACCCGCGTCTGTCCGTCGACCGTGCCTCCGTCTCGTCGATCGCGGGCTCGACGCTCGTCCTCTCGTCGCGCGGTGTGCGCGCGTACGACGAGGACGCCGCGGCGACGCTGAGCCTCATGGCGCTCGCGACCGACGGCGATGAGACCGGAGGTTTCGACTACCGCGGCGCCGTGCTGCGCCGGGCGGCCGACCTCGACGAGGAGTCCGCGCGCATCGCCCGGGAGGTCGCAGACGCGTGCGTCGGCAACCTCGGAGCGAAGCCCGGCAAGAGCTACGTCGGCCCGGTGCTGTTCGCGCCGGCCGCCTTCGCCACGGCCTTCGTCGGGCCGTTCGCGTCCGCGCTCTCCGGACTCGCCGTGCAGAGACAGCGCAGCGGACTCGCCGACAAGCTCGGCGAGATCGTGGCGCCCGGCGTCCGTATCGTCGACGACCCCGGAGACCTCCAGGCCGCCGGCGCCTGCGCCTTCGACCGCGAGGGCCAGCCCGCACAGCGTCGCAGCTTGGTCGAGGACGGCGTGCTCACGACGTTCCTGCACAACGCCTACACCGGCGCCGTCGGCGGGCACCCGTCCACCGGGCACGCCAGCGGCGGCGCGCGCTCGACGCCCGGGATCGGTGCCCACGCGCTCGACGTCGCGCCGGCGTCGGACGCCGCACCCGCCGACGAGTCCGCGGCCCTCGCCGCGCTTGGAACCGGGCTCTACGTCCAGCGCCTGTCGGGGAGCGTCGACGCCGCGTCCGGAGACTTCTCGGGCGCAGCCAAGTCGGCGCGCTGGGTCGAGAACGGTCAGGTGGTCGGCGCGGTCCAGGAGGTGATGCTCTCCGGGAACGCGTTCGAGCTGCTCGCCGCGGGACCCACGCTCACCCGGGAACGCGTGCGGCTCGGGGGCAGCTCGCAGCTCCCTTGGGCGCTCGTCGACGGCGTGTCGGTCACGGGCGCATGACGGAGGGCGCGCTCCGCGGTTCGGAACCGCGGGCGGGCGCTTGACCCGGCCCCGGGGGCTCCCTAACCTCCCCGGCCCACTCGCCCGGGTGGCGGAATTGGTAGACGCGCATGGTTCAGGTCCATGTTCCTTCACGGGAGTGGGGGTTCGACTCCCCCCCCGGGCACCACTCCTCCCTGCAGATCGGCCCCTTCGCTCGCTGAGCGTCGCGCGCGCCGCTGGAGGGAGCCTGGCGCCCCGCCCGAAGCGGTGCGGACGCCGGGCCGTCTACCCCGCCACCGAAGCGCTCGTCCCCGTGGATCGAGCGCGCGCCGTCAGGACCCTTCCGGCGGCCCCGCGTCGTCGCGTGCGAGCATGCGTTCCTTGAAGGCGGCGCCCCAGTTCTGCATCGCCGCGAGTACCGGAGCGAGCGAGCGACCGAAATCGGTCAGCGCGTACTCCACGCGCGGCGGCACCTCGGCGTAGACGGTCCGCTCCAGGACCCCGTCCGCCTCGAGTTCCCGGAGCTGGAGCGTGATCATCCGCTCGGTGGCGTTCGGGGTGAGACGCCTGAGCTCGCCGAAGCGCTTGGTGCCGTCGAGCAAGTGGCAGACGAGCACCGGCTTCCATCGGCCGCCGACGACGCTCAGCGTCGCCTCGACGTCGCAGCCCGTCCTCCAGTTGTAGTTGCGTGCCATCGCGTTGCGTCGGGCCTCCGGCCCGCGCCTCGATACTTACAAAAATGTGGGTACTTGTCGTTCTGGATGCCCTGGCGCAGGTTCCGTGCCCGCGCGGAGCCCCCCGCAACGCGCAGACGACCCCGGACCCCGCCCACCAACCATGAAAGCGATGACCCTGCGCGCGTACGGACAGAGCGCGACGTTCGAAGCCACCGAGCTCCCCGATCCCGACGCTGGCCCCGGCCAGGTCCTCGTCCGCATCGCGGCGTCGAGCGTCAACACGGTTGACACGATGATCCGACGGATGGGCAGCGACCTGCCGCTCTCCCCCGAGCTCCCGGCGCTGCTCGGCATGGACTTCTCGGGCACGGTCGAGGCGATCGGCGACGGCGTCGAGCATCTCGCGCCCGGCGATGAGGTGTACGGATGTGCGGGCGGGCTCGCAGCTCTGCCGGGCACCCTGGCCGAGCGGATCGCAGCCGACGCGCGGCTCGTCGCGAAAAAGCCGAAGAGCCTCTCGCACCGCGAGGCCGCGGCGCTCCCGCTCGTCGGCATCACCGCCTATGAGGGTCTCGTGCGCGCGGGCGTCGGGCCCGGCCAGAAGGTCCTCGTGCACGGCGGCTCCGGCGGCGTCGGACACGTCGCGCTCCAGCTCGCGAAGCACTTCGGCGCCGAGGTCACGTCGACGGGCGGCGGCGACCGACAGCTCGAGCTGATCGCGTCGTTCGGGGCAAGGCCCGTGAACTACCGCGAGGAGAGCGTCGAGGACTACGTGGGCCGGCACACGGAGGGCGCGGGCTTCGACGTCGTCTTCGACTCGGTCGGCGGCGCGAACATGGCGAAGTCGTTCGAGGCGGCGGCGCTGAACGGACACGTCGCTTCGACGGTCGCGCTCTGCGAACTGGATCTCACGCTTGCGCACTTCAAGGGGCTCACGCTGCACGTCGTGTTCATGCTCATCCCGATGCTCCACGACCGGGGCCGCGAGGAGCACCGCGCGATCCTCGAGCGCCTCGCCGAGATCGTGGACGGGGGCGGGCTGCGCCCGGTCCTCGACGCGGAGCCGTTCACGCTCGAGCGGATCGGCGACGCGCACGCGCGGCTCGAGAGCGGCCGCGCAATGGGCAAGGTCGTGGTCGAGCACTGACGCTCGGGGGACCCGGCGCGCAGGTCCGCGGCCCGTGCGGCCCGGGCGCGAGGATCCGTCGAGGGGGATTCGTTCGGGGCGACTCGCGACCAAGTCGCCCCCCGAGAGAGGGCCCGCGCGGTCGACGCAAGAGTCGCGCGCTCAGCGCCTGGCGCCGAGTGGCCTCACGCCGTGTCACCCAACGCGGTGGGCCCCAATGCAGTGGACCCCAATGCAGTGGCCCCCCCCGCTCAGTGCGCGTCGGTCAGAGCCCTTCGCCGCCCGGCGCTCGATACACGACGATCGCACGCTTGCCCATCTCTTCGGGCAGCTCGTGGTCGATCACCGTGTCGAGGCGGAAGCCGAGGCGCTCGGCCTCGCGCTCCGCGGCGCGGACCTCACGGCCCCAGGACGTGCCCTTGAGCATCGCGACGTCCTTCACCGAGTGCCGCACCTTGCGCAGCGTCCGGATGTTCTCACGCACGCTCGAAACGGCGCGCACGACGACGAGGTCGACGCGCTCCTGCTGGAGGTACTCCTCGGCGCGCTGGTGCACGACGCGTACGTTCTTGATGCCGAGCTTCTCGACGGCCTCCTGGAGGAAGCGCGCCTTCTTGCCGATCGACTCGCAGAGGATCATCGAGCAGTCGGGCTCCCCCATCGCGATCGGGAGCCCGGGGAACCCACCGCCGGACCCGAGGTCGAGGACGCGCCGCGCCACGAGCGGCAGCGAACGCGTGACCATCCACGAGTCGAGGTAGTGCTTGATGGCGATCTCCTTCGGATCGAGGATCGCCGTCAGGTTCATCTGACGGTTCGTCTCGAGCAGGAGCAGCGCGTGCTCGGTCATCAGCTCGAGCAGCCGGTCCGTCACGTCGTCCTGGCCCGCGAACGCCTTGTCGAGCGCCGCGCGCATCTTCTTCTTGGTCGGGATCGGCGTGTTCGGATGCTCGACCGGTTCGTCCTCGTCGGAGCCCTTGCGCTTCTTCGACTTGGACTTCTTCTTCGGGGCTTCTTCGCCGTCGCCCTCGGCCTCGGCGCCCTCCTCGCCGTCCTCGTCCTCTTCCTCCTCGTCGAACTCTTCGTCGCCATCGATCTCGTCCTCGATGTCGTCGAGGTCGATCGGGCCGTCGAGCCCGGACTCGTCGATCGGGTCGCCGCCCGGAATCGGGGCGTCGTCCATCGACGAGGGATCGAGGCCGTCACCGCCCACGCCACCGTCGGAGGCAGAGGGGTCGGAGTCGAGCGGGGCCGGATCGAAGGAGGAATCTTCCACTCGGGAGGGGATGCGAGGAGCTGTGGGGAAGGAGGGAGGCCATTTCCCGGGGACGGGGGAGCATCCGAATCGTACCCCGCTTGAATGGGCTTTCAAACTCGCCGACCCGCCTCCCGACCCAAGACCGGGACGGGGTTTCCCCGGTCGGGCCGCAGCCGCCGATCGCGGGGCCGGAGTTCGGTCGAGGCGCAGTCCGCCTGCGCTCGAACGCTCCGCCGGGCGCAGAAGGGTCGAAATCCGCCGTGTCTCGTGACCGTCGCCGGGACACCTCCCCAAGCACGCCGCTCGAGCCGAGCGGCCGGTGCAATCTCGACGACACCCACCACGCTTGCTGGAGCGGCCCACGCTCCCGACACCATGAAACTGCGCTTCGCCCTCCTCGCACTCGCACTCCTCGGATTCGGGTCCATCGGCCTTGCGGCCGCCCCGAAGGCGACGGCCACCGCAACGGCCGTCGTCCAGTCCGACTGCGACACGGACTTCCCCGGATTCCCCATCGCTCCCCCTTGCCCGCCGGGCCAGACCCGCGACATCAACTGCTTCCTGGAGGCGCAGGCGTCTTACGAACAGGACTGGAATTCGCAGGTCCAACCGCTGGCGATCTACTACTGCTTCCTCGATACGTCTGTGGACCGCCTCGAGGACTACGTGGCAGGCCAGCTCGAGAACCTCGCACGCCTCATGACCGCGCTGGAACAGAACAACACCGCGTGCGAGGCGGGCGACCTCGATGCGTGCGATCTCGCCGAGGCCCTGGAGGCCGGGAAGACCGCGCTCGAGGCCGACATCGCCCGCAATCAGGAGACGATCGAGACGGCCAAGGCCCTCCGTGACCAAATCGAAGGGGAGTTGCTCGCGGCCGAGGAGGCCCTCGTGAACGCCTACTTGTCGGCCGTGCAGGACTGCTGCAGCGGAGACCAGTGACGGCAGAACGCCCCTCGCTCCGCCGCAGCGGGGCGGGGGCAGTCGCGCACTGAAGCAGTGCCTGGCCGCGCCGTCGCATCGAACGCGAAGGGTCGCGAGGTAGCGCCTGCTTACTCGGTTTCGAAGGCGGCATCGCCACGTCCGCTCGGCCCGCCCGCAGCCCCGAATGGTGTCCCGGTCGTGTGGCGTGGAACGAGAACTGGCACCACGACTGGCACCACTCGAATCCGCGCGCGGCGCGCCGTCGTCGATCGAAGCGTGCTCCCTGGAGGCCGCCGCGTCGTGAGTCGAGTGCTCACCGCTGTTTGCGGGAGCGCCGCGCGACTCCGAGGGGTGGCAGGGCAGGAGGGACTCGAACCCCCAACCTACTGATTTGGAATCAGTCGCTCTACCATTAGAGCTACTGCCCTCCGTGGCGCGCGAGGGTAGCGCGCGCGTCGTGCGCGGGCAACCGCGGCGGGGCGAGCTCCACGCGAGAGCGCCGGGTGCGGTGGACAGGGCTGACGCGGGGCGGCGTCGGTTCCTATCATCCGCCGCCCATGGTTGATGCCGACGACCTCTCCCCGCGCGCACGGGAAAGCGACGTACGCGCGTCGTCCGGGCGCCCCGCCCCCGGGCGCGGGCGGTCCACCAGCGGCGGCCGGGGGTCGCGGAGGCGCGGCGGCCGGCGCCGGCGGCGCGAGGAGGAGGAGCTCGACGACGAGCCGTTGCCCCCCCGGCCGAAGCGGCGCAAGCGGCGCCGGGGCGTCCCCGCGGAGAGCATCGATCCGGAGAACCTCGACCGGTTCGCGAGCCGGGTCGTCAAGCGCCTCCAGCAGGCCGGCTTCGAGGCCTACCTCGTGGGCGGCTGCGTCCGGGATCTCCTGATCGGACGCCGACCCAAGGACTTCGACGTCGCGACCGACGCGCGCCCGTCCGAAGTGCGTCGCCTCTTCCGCAATTGCCGCATCATCGGGCGGCGGTTCAAGCTGGCGCACATCTTCTACGACAGCCACATCATCGAGACCGCGACGTTCCGCGCGGAGCCGCGCGAGAGCGCCGAGGAGGACGGCGACGACCTCCTCATCACCGACGACAACGAGTACGGGACGGCCGAGTCGGACGCGCGCCGCCGCGACTTCACGGTCAACGCCCTCTTCCTCGATCCGGTGACCCACGAGATCCACGACTTCGTGGACGGCCTGGCGGACCTCGAGGAGCGGGTCCTGCGCACCATCGGCGACCCCGCGATCCGGTTCGCCGAGGATCCCGTCCGCATCCTGCGCGCCATCAAGTTCTCGTCGCGTCTCGACCTCGAGATCGACGACGACACCTGGGACGCCATGTGCGACCTCGCGGGCGACCTCGAGAAAGCGGCGCCGCCCCGCGTGCTCGAGGAGATCCTGCGGCTGGCGCGCTCCGGTACCTCGATGGCCGCGTTCCAGGGCATGCGCGACTGCGGGGCGCTGGGCGTGCTGGTCCCCCAGCTCGAGGAACACCTCGGGCCCGACGACGACATCCCCGAGCGCGCCGAGCCGTTCTGGGACCTGCTTTCGGCACTCGACGCTCGCGTGCGTGCCGGTACGACTGAACCGCCGGCGACCGGGCTGCTGATCGCGGTGCTCTTCGCCCTTCCGTTCGAGCTTGCGCTCGAGGACGAGACGGACGAGGAGCCGCTCGACGCCCGCGCTCGCGCGACCGTTGCCTGGGAGGTGCTCCAGCCCCTCTCGGAGGCGGCCCGGCTCTCCAGGAAGGACTTCGCGCGCGCCCGCCGCATCCTCGTGGCCCAGCAGTACTTCGTGGACCCCCCGGAGCGCTTCAGCGACGTCCTCTTCGCGCGCTCCGAGGAATTCGACGAGGCCTTCGCGCTCTTCGCCATGTCCCAGCAGGCCCGCGGGGTCGGCGCGGACCTCGTCGAGGCCTGGAAGGACCGCCGCGAGCGGGCACTTTCAGCCGCACCTGACGAGATCGAGAGCGAGAGAAAGCGCACCAAGAAGCGACGCCGTCGCCGCAGGAAACGACGCGGATCGCCTCGAAAGGGCTCCTGAGGGCCCGGCAGGCGGGGTGAAGACCCAGCGCCCTAGGGATCCCCCTGATCCGCTCGTCCCCGGGCACCCAATTCGCCTCCGTTTTTTTCCCGCCTGAGGCCTTGCGCGGGTAGGGTGCAACTGTGCGGTGAGGCGCTTTCGGGTGCTCAACCGACCCCGAGCAACCCCCCTGCTCCGGGCGACTGTGCGGTGGTCGCTCCGAGCAAGCCCGAGGTCAGAGCTACCGAATCGCGCCTCCAACGGCGACCCATGTCGCCTAGCGGTCGAAGCGCCCCTCCCTGCTTCGATCGCACCCTCCCGTGGGGCGGGTCCGCTGGACCCGCCCCGCTTTCTTTTGTGGCCGCGGAGCGGCCAGGAAAAGAAAGCGGATGTTGCTGGCTCGTCCGCTGACGCGGACGAAGCGGTGGCGCGCTGGCCGGCCGATTGCTGTTGCGGATGTTGCTGGCTCGTCCGCTGACGCGGACGAAGCGAGGGTGCGTTGGCCGGCCGATTGCTGTTGCGGATGTTGCTGGCTCGTCTGCTGATGCGGACGCCGCGGTGGTGCGTTGGCCGGCCGATTGTTGTTGCGGATGTTGCTGGCTCGTTTGCTGACGCGGAGGAAGCAGGACGGTTGGACGCCGCTCGTGGTCGTGCGGGTCCTCGCGGGGTTGCGTGCGGACTTCGAAGGTGCGGCCGCCTTCGAGGGGCGCGGACTCTGGATGGAGACTCGGCGGGGTCGGCGATCGGCGGCGGGTCTGGGGGGTCTGAGGGTTCAGGCCGGGCGCTCGTATGCCTCCCCCGGCGGGCCACGAAGTTGCTCGGCGTGGGTCGAGGCCGCCGTGACCGGTGATCCGTCCAGGTCGCGTCTGTTCCGCTCGACTCCGAAGATGGAGCCGGGCGGCGACGTGGGGCGTTTCGGGGACGTGTTGCTCGAGCGTCGTGGGTCGGGTCCTGGTTGGGCGAGGGTTCGGACGGGGAGAGGACGAGCGGGCGGGGCTCCGGGTGACAACTCATCGCCGGAAACTCGCCCGCGCCTCCGCGGCGGACGGCCGACAGGGACTGGGCTCGCACCGTGTGGTGCGGGTCGGCGCAAGTGCTTTCGCGGCGGGCGCCCGGTCGACGTGCGGAGCGTCGAGCGGCGCTCGAGGGCCGGGCTGTGACCCGAAGACGCGGCGTTGGCTGGGGTTGCGGACGGGGGTCCGAACCGCTGCCACACGCTCGGAGCCCAGTGTGAGGGTTGTTCGATGTGGGCCGGTGTCGGCGCCGCGGGCGGGCGGTCGCCCGGCGGTTCCGGCATCATCTCTGCATGTCTGCATGCATGCTCGCGGTGGTTTCACTCGCCCTCGCTCCCCCGGTCCAGGCGTCCGGAGGCGCCCGCAGCGCCGATGAGATCTTCGCGGCGTGGCAGGCGCTCCCCGAGCGGCGCCAACAGGACGCCGTCGAGTGGTTCATGGCCGAGTGCGACCGCTCGAAGGAGTACCGGTTCGTCCTCGAACGCTTCATCCTCGACAGCTGGGAGGGCGAGCGTTTCGCGCACCCGCCCGAGACGCGGACGCCGACGTTCGACCCCGAGGTGCACTGCCCCGCGCAGGTGATCCCACGCGTATTCGTCGACCCCCGGGACCCGAAGGTCTCGAATGCGTTCCAGCGGCTGTCGAAGGGAATCCCCAAAGGCGAGGGCGTCCCCGCCTACCGCTACGACTGGAGCACCGGCCAGGTCGTGTCGACGGGAGTCGCGTGGGACGACCCGGCGCGTATCGCACGCAATGCGACGCTCGGACTGGGTCCCAAGACGGATCTGGCCGAGGCGCTCGTCGCGGCCCAGCTGGACTCCGCTCCGATGGCAGGTCACGCGAAGGCCTTCGGGCACGCGTACGCCGACCGCAGTGGGCGCGCGTTCGAGGAGATCACCCTGTACGACGCCTGGTCCTCCGGCGCGGAGCTCGAGATGCCCGACGTCGAAGTGCTCGGCATCATCCACTCGCTCGACGACGACTGGAAGACCTGGGTCGCACCGGTCGCACCCCGGCACCACAAGAAGCTCTACGCGCGCGTCGGTGAGCACTACCAGGCCTACCACCGCTACCGCGCGCTGCGCGAAGGCCTGGCGCGCGTCTACCTGCGCTCCGAGCCAGCGCTCCCCCGCGGCTACGCCCGCGCCTCGGAGCGGCTCCACGGGTTCTGGCAGGAGCACAGCGCCGAGCCCGCGAAGCTGAGCGCGGACCTTCCGTCGTCGAAGGAGTGGGAGGACTGGCTCGAGAAGAAGGCACGCACCGTCGAGAAGCAGCGCGAGATCGTCGAGGGACGCCGCGCGCGTATGGCGTCGCTCGACCGCTCGGACCGCTGGGTCCGGCGCACCTGGCGCAACATCCTCCAGGAACTCGGGGCGTTCGACGCGCCCCAGAAGGGCGGGGGCGCCGAGGATCGAGGAGGCCGCTGAGGCGGCTCACGGGGCGTGCCCGAGCAGCCCGAGATCGAGGGCTACGTCGCGGGCCTCGAGGCGCACGTCCGGGGCCGAAGGCTGGACGGGATCCGGCTCGTGAGCCCGTTCCTGCTCCGCACCGTCGAACCGGCGCCAGACGAGGCCATCGGGCTCGAGCTGACGGGTGCAAGCCGCGTCGGAAAGCGGGTCGTCCTGCGGTTCGGGCAGGATCTGTTCTTCGTCGTTCACCCGATGGTCGCGGGCCGGCTCCGGTGGAAGAAGCCGGGTGCAGGGCTGCCGGGGAAGAGCGGCCTCCTCGCGCTCGACTTCGAGGGTGGGTCGCTCACGTTGACCGAAGCCGGCTCGAAGAAGCGCGCCTCGCTCCGCGTCGTGCGAGGAGGAGCAGCCGTCCGCGAGCTGGATCCAGGAGGACTCGTTCCCGCGGACATCGATGAGGAGGCCTTTCGGGAACGGCTCGTGTCCGGGGGCCACACGCTGAAGCGGGCGCTCACGACCCCGAAGCTCTTCAGCGGGATCGGGAACGCCTGGTCGGACGAGATCCTGTTCCGGGCGCGGCTCTCTCCGGTCACGCGGGCCGGGTCGCTGGATGCGGAGGAGGTGAGTCGGCTCTTCGCCGCGGTGCGGGAGGTCCTCGCCGAGGCCACTGCCCGTCATGTCGGACGCGCGCGCGAGTCGTTCCCCGACAAGGTGACTGCGTTCCAGCCCGAGATGGACGTGCATGGGCGCTACGGCGAGCCGTGCCGCGTGTGCGAGGCCCCCATCCAGCGCATCACCCGATCGAGCGGCCACGACTTCCACTACTGCGCGCGATGCCAGACGGGCGGGCGGATCCTCGCGGACCGAGCGCTGTCGCGGCTGCTCAAGGACGACTTCCCGAAGCGGATCGAGGAGCTGTTGGACTGAGGAGGGGCGGGCGGCAGGGGCCGAGTGGAATGGGTGGCTCGGCTGAGGGTTGGGCTCGGCGGGGGTGGGGCCTGCCTTCCTTTCTGGTCCAACCGCTGACGCGGTTGGAACTAGCGAAACATCAACCCAATCGGATTCGTGAGGTTCGACGCGGGCTGCGGCGGGAGCGGGACCGGTGAGCCGTCGCGGAACCACGCTTGGAAGTACCAGGTCTCCCCCGCCTGGGCCGCCACGCTCGGCCAGACCGGCATGGCGTCGAGATCCACGTCCAGCGCGAAGCTCATGTCCGCGCCCGCCTCGAGGATGGTCCCGTAGCGCCCGATCGAACCGCCGAGGCAGAGCACGCCTCCGTTGACGCCGCAGCCGCCCGGGCACGCGACGTTCGCTGTGTCACGCGACGTGAGAAAGATCCCGAAGCTCCCCGGCCGGATCCCGGACGCGGTGAGGCGCAGATCGTTGTCGGCCACGTCGCTCGAACCACCCGCATCGATGCCGGCGCGTACCAGTAGCGAGTTGGCGTTCGTGGTGCACCCGATCGTCGACGCGGGCACCGAACCCTCGAGATCGTGCCGTACGTCGAGGCGCACCGCGTCGAGACAGCTCAGCACCGCCAGCGGCCCGTCCACCAGGAGGATCTCGAGCTGGAACGAGGTGATGTCGCCGCCGAACGTGCCGATCGGAAGGCCGTCCGGCGCCGCGAGGAAGCGGAACATGCGCTCGCCGGGTGCCAGCTCGACGATCTCCACGGGAGCGAGGTAGTCGGGGTCGAATCCGTTGCTGTAGGCGAGGACGACCTCGGCGTCCGCCACACCCGTTCCCTGGATCTGCACGACGACCTCGAGCACGTGCCGTCCCACCGGCGCCGTATGCCCGATCCCGAACCGGGGCGCCGCCGGTGCGACGCAGAGTTGATCGACATACGGGCCGACCAGCGGACCCGCCGCCATCGGGAAGAGCCGCGTGTCCTGGTGCGTCGACGCGGGGTCATCGGGAAGCGCCAGCCCGCCCGCGAGCTGGTCCCAGTCCGTCCAGCCGAAGTACGCCGTGCTCTCGTCGCCGCGGAAGTCGGGTACGAAGTCCGTGGTGAACTCGGCGTGCGCCGCGGCGCAGAGGAACGACGACGCTGCCAGGAACGCCGCAGGAAGGGACTTCATCGGGGCCTCCGGGGCCGTGGACGAGTGGGGAGCGTGCGGGTCGATCGAAGCACGGGCGCCTCACCTTGGGAAGGGACTGGGCTCGGACCGTGTGGAATCGGGCGGCTCGTGAAGGCTGCAAGTCGGGGCGACGCCAGGACTCGGGACTCTGGGACGCGTGCCACGGGCCCATCGCCGGGCCGATCCGGCCGTGGACCCAGTCCCTCGAGGGCCTTGCGCCCGGCGCTTCCACACGGTGCGAGCCCAGTCCCTGTCGCTCAGACTTGGGCGGCCAGGGCCCGCCCCGCCACCTCGGCGGTCGAGAAGGCCGCCTGGAACGAGAGCCCGCCGATCGGCCCGTCGACGTCGAGCAGCTCACCGATCACGAACAGCCCCGACCTGCCGTTGACCGCCATCGAGCGTGGATCGACCTCGCGCAGGGCGAGGCCCCCCGCGGTCACCTCGGCGTGGTCCCAGCCGCGGGTCCCGTCGACCGGCACTTCGAGCCCCTTCAGCGCTTCGACGAGGCCGTGCCGCCCCGACTTGGAGAGCTCGCCGAGCGCGACGCCGGGGGGCACGCTCGCCTGCGCAGCGAACGCCTCGAACAGCCGGCGCGGCATCGGACCGGTCTCCATCTCCCCCAGCGCGCGCTGCACGCGCGGATTGCCGGGCAGCCGGGCCGCGTCAACGAACGCCGCGCGCAGGGCCTCGCGTTCGATGTCCGGGAAAGCGTCCACCCGAAGGCGGAACGCGCCGCCACGGGCCACGTGCGCGGATACGTCCATGGCCCCGGGCCCCGAGATCCCCGTGTGCGTGAAGAGGACGGGGCGGCGGCGGCGGGCGAGACGCTTGCCGCCCGCCGCGGGCTCGAGCGTCACCTCGGCCCCCTGCCACGCCAGGCCGGTGAGCTCGTGGACCCACGGCGCGGGCGAGGTGAGAGGAACGAGCGCGGGTACGGGATCCACGACCTCGAGACCGAGCGCCTCGAGCCACGGATAGCCGTCGCCGGTCGTGCCGGTGCCCGGGTAGCTCATGCCGCCGGCCGCCAGCACGACGCGCCGCGCCACGTGCGCCTCGCCTTCCGCCGTCCGCACGGCCCACGCGTCGCCGCGCGGTTCGACGCCGATCACCGGCGCCTCGAGCGCGATGCGGGCTCCGGCGCCGAGCGCCGCATTCTCGAGCGCGTCGCGCACGTCCCGGGCGTTCCCCGACGCGGGGAAGACCTTCTCGAGCGGCGCCTCTTCCAGAGCGACGCCCCAGCCCTCGAAGCGGGAGCGCACGTCCCTCGGACTCAACGTGTGGAATCCGTGGCGCAGGAAGCGTTCACCCTTCATGCCGAACAGGCGGAGCGCGTCGGGCACGTCGAGGGTCGTCGTGACGTTGCAGCGCGTGCCGCCGCTCGCGAGGACCTTCGTTCCGGTCCGCGGCGTCTTCTCGAGCACCAGCACGCGCCGCCCCGCGCGCGCCAGGACCTCGGCGCACCAGAGGCCCGCCGCGCCCGCGCCCACGACGATCACGTCGGGCTCGCCGCCCTGCAAGGCGCCGCTGGTGTCGCGCTCCCCGCTCAACCGCCGTTGAGCGCGGTCTCCCACGCCTGGATCTCCTCGAGCGTCCGCGGCCCCTTCGGCGGCGTGTCGTCCTCGAGGTCGTCGAGGTAGCCGAGCGGGAGCTTCACCGCCTGCGTCTTGCTCCCTTTCGCGCGCTGCGCGCGGAGCGCCGTCACCGGGAACGGCTCCTCGAGGTCGAGCTGCGAGAGGATCGGGCGCACCTGGTCGATGCTGTCGATGCGCATCAGCTCGCCGCGCACGGCCGACGAGCCGCGGAAGCCCTTCGTGTACCAGCTCGTCCACTTGCGGAACTGGCGTACGCCCATCTTCTCGCCGAAGAGATCGACGAGCCGCTGCGCGTGGTCCTCCATGATCTCGAGGATCCCACCGAGCCGGGGCGGCAGGTCGGGCTCCACGCCGCCGAAGACCTGCGCGAGCTCGCGGAAGAGCCACGGGCGCCCGAGGCAGCCGCGCCCGACGATCACGCCGGCGCAGCCCGTCTCGCGCATCATCCGGAGCGCGTCCCAGGGTTCCCAGATGTCGCCGTTCCCGAGCACTGGAACGTCGACGACCTCGACGAGGCGCCCGATCGCGGACCAGTCGGCCTCGCCCGAGTAGAGCTCTGCCGCGGTCCGTGCGTGGAGGCCGACCGCGGAGGCGCCCTCCCCCGCAGCCGCACGCCCGGCCTCCTCGAACGTGAGCAGGTCGTGCGAGATGCCCTTGCGCATCTTCACGGTGACGGGCACGTCGCCCGCGTTCTGCACCATCGCGCGCACGAGCCGGGCGAGCAGGCGCGGCTTCACCGGGATGGCGCTGCCGCCGCCGGCCCGCGTCACCTTCGGCACGGGACAGCCCATGTTGATGTCGAGGTGGTCGACCCCCTCGTCCACGAGCGACTTGACCATCTCGCCGAGATCGACGGGGTCGGCGCCGTACACCTGGACCGAGCGCGGCTTCTCGTCCGGAGACGAGGAGGCGAGCAGCGCGGTGAGGCGGTTCCCCATCAGGTACCCGCGCGCCGTGATCATCTCCGACACGTAGAGGCCCGCCCCGTACTCGCGGCACAGCGTGCGGAAGGCGAGGTTCGTGACGCCCGCCATCGGCGCGAGGACGACCGGGGGCCAGACGCGGAGCGGCTCCGCCACGCGCCCCTCGCCGAGCATCAGCGGCTCGAACTCGCCGGGGCGCGCGGGCGGCACCTCCAGATTGACCGGGGTCGCGAACCGCGTCGCGCCGTCCGCGTCGCGCACGGCCTCGGTGTCGGCCGCGTCGCTCACTTCCCGCTGCCCGCCTCCACGGGGGATTGGGTTCCGCCCTGAGCCGCAGCGCCGCCCGGCGCCGCTCCGAACGGGTTCTTGGCGTCGCCCGTGAACGCGCGACCCTCCGGCAGCGTCACCTTTGACGGGGCGCCGCCCTCGACCGTGCCGGGGACGAAGTCGAGGCGCCCGCCGCGCTCGGCCCGCGCCCCGAACAAGAGCGAGCCGTCCGCGCCGAAGCCCCACACCCGCAGACCCCGCGCGTCGGCGACCTGGATGCGGCCGTCCGGCGTCTGGAGGTCCGCTTCGAACGCGTCGACGACGGGCTCCATCAGGAGGCCGTCGAACTCGAGGAAATAGCCGCGCCCCTGACGCCCGTTCAGCGCGGCGACGAGCCCGAAGAGCGCAGAGCTGCCTTCGATCGCCGCGACCGGCGTCGGCGACCGGAAGTGCGGCAGGGCCTCGCCGAAGCGCTTGCGCTCGACCCCGAGGTGCTTGTTGGCCTCGTTGCGTTCGCCCACCGCGTGGAAGGCGTGCCGGCCCTCCTCGTCGACGCGCGGTCGGCCGTTCTCGTCGAGGACGTTGAGGATCAGCTCGAAGCGCTGCACGAGTCCGCCGTCGAGGATCTGCACGAGCAGGAGCTCCAGCGCGTCCCGGTCGCCCGTCGGCGCGACGCGGATCCGCGCGCCGAACGCGCGGCGTCCGCCTTCGAGTTCGACGACGCGGTAGCGCTCCACCGCCTCGCGCGTCCCGTAGCCGATCAGGTCCATCGTGCCGTCCAGCACGACCTCGCCCTCGGGCATCGGGGGCGCAGGGAGACGCAGCGGTGCGTTGCGCGCCAGCCGGGCGGCCTCCTGGCGGGCCTCGAGCGCGCCGCGCAGCTCGTCGAGCTCGAAGCGCTCGAGAACGCGCCCCCGCAGGACGACGAGCTCCGGCGAGCGCAGCGCCGTCAGCGACCGCGAGGGGTCGGCGCCCAGGATCGTGAGGTCGGCGACGAGGCCCGCCGCGACGCGGCCGCGCTCGCTCGCCTGGCCCAGTGCGCGGGCCGTGCCGACCGTCGCGGCGCTCAACACGTCGCGCACCGGAACGCCGGAGTCCGCCCAGGCGATGAGCTCGTCGACGAGCCCAGCGCCGGGAGCGATGCCGGGGCTGGCCGCACCGCTCGCGGCGACCAGCGGGACGCCCGCCTTGAAGAGCTCCGACACCAGCGCCTGCTGCGTTCCGAACGACGCGTTGGCGCGCGCGAGCCCCTCGCCGCTGGCCCCGAGCAGGCGGAACATCTCGAGCTCCGCGCGCCAGGCGGCCGCGTAGTCGTCGGCGAGCGCGCGGAGCGCCGGCGGTTCGGCGTCGGCCGTCGCGCCGTGGACGACGCGCCGTGTCCCCATCAGGAGCGGCGCGACCGCGAGCCCCGAGTCGGCGACGCGCGCCGCGACCTCGCCGAGGTCGAACTCCTCGGGGAGGGTCTCGAAGCGCACGGTCGGCGGCAGGAACGAGTCCAGGCCGGTCACGAGCGTGTGCCCCTGCTCGGCCGCCGCCCTCGGGGTCAGGCCGATCGGGAGCCCGCCGGCGACGGCGAATCCGAGCTCCTTCCCGATGCCCGCGGCGACCGCGTGCTGAGCGGGGTCGAGCGAGCGGTCGAGGGTGAAGCTTGTGAGCCGGACGTTCGCCTGCTCGAGCAGGCCCAGGACCTCGTCGATCTGCGCAGCCGCCTCGGCGGGCGGCCGCAGCACGAAGCCGCCGGGCCGCTGCGACCCGAGCCCGCTGAACGGCGGGCTGGTGATGAGGAGCGTCGGCCCCGGGTTGCGGTCGCGCATCCCGCCGTCCGTCTCGAGGAGCATCTCCCCGGTTGGCGAGCCGCTGTCGTGCACTGCCGTCACCCCGGAGTCGAGGTACAGCACGTCGTGTTCGGCGTCGAACCCGGCCGCCGCGTCGATCAGCCCGGGCATCACGTGCAGACCCGCAACGTCGAGCACCTCGGCGCCCTCGGGGACGTCGACCTCGCCGACGGCGACGATCCGGCCGTCCTCGATGAGGACGGTGGCCCCGGCGAGCGGCGCGGCGCCGGGCTCCATCGTGTGGACGGTGCCGCCCACCAGGGCGAGCGTCTCGATGAGGAGGAGGTGCATGGGCTGGTCTCGTGCCCGGACGGTTCCGGGGAGGGTTGGGCGCGGCTCTCGGGTCCGCGGGCGCTCGGGCCGGACGGCCCGTAGACTCGCGCGCCTGATGTCGGACTACGCACAGGTTCACCTCGGGGTCGAGCGCCTTCCGGCCGGCCCGTGGGTCTACGGGCGGCTCATGGACCCGGGACCCCAGGCCGAGGACGGCTCGATCGTCGAGGTGATCGACGGCGAGGGGAGATTTTGCGGCCACGGGCTCTACAACTCCACCTCGGACATCCGTGTGAGGATGCTCAGCCGCGGGAAACGGAGCGAACTCGCCCGCCCGCGGGAGTTCCTGCAGCGCCGGATCGCCGCCGCTCTGCGCCTGCGGCGCAAGGTCCTCCGCCTCGACGACGTCACGGACGCGTACAGGGTGGTCCACGCGGAGGGGGACGACCTCTCGGGCCTGATCGTCGACAAGCTCGGCGACGCCCTCGTCTGCCAGTACCACAGCCTCGGCTTCTGGCGGCTGCGCAGCGACGTCGAGGCGTGCCTCCGCGAGCTCTTCGAAGGGCACCTGGTCGTGCACCGCTTCGCCCGCACGGCTCGCAAGGCCGAGGGGTTCCCGCCGATCCCGGAGGACGGGTCGGCAGACCCGGGCGCCGAGGGCGACGAGGCGGCTCCTCGCTACGTGACGGAACACGGAGTGCGCTTCCTCGTTGCACCCGGGGCGGGCCACAAGACCGGATGGTTCTGCGACCAGCGCGACAACCGTCGCCGGCTCGCCGCGCTGGCGAGCGGACGCACGGTCCTGGACCTGTGCTGCCACGCGGGAGGCTTCTCGATCCCCGCCGCGCTGGGCGGCGCACAGAAGGTGGTCGCCGCGGACCTCGACGAGGAGCCGCTCGAGCGCGCCCGCGCCGCCGCCGCGGACAACGGCGCAGAGGTCACCTTCCACCACGCCGACGCCTTCCACGTCCTGCGCGACATCGTCGGGGCCCGCCGCCGGCCCGATCTCGTGATCCTGGACCCGCACAAGCTCGCCAAGGGCAAGCGCGACCTCGAGGCGGCGAAGGTGAAGTACCGCGACCTCAACGCGCTCGGGATCCAGGCGGCGGCGCCGGGCGGCCTGGTCGCGACCTACTCGTGCAGCGGAGCGCTGGACCTCCCGGCCTTCGCCGGGGTGGTCTTCCAGGCTGCGCGCCGCGCAGAGCGCTCGGTCCGACTCCTCGAGACGCTCGGTGCCGGACCCGACCACCCGCAGCGGCCCGACTTCGGCCGGTCCCGCTACCTCAAGGGGCTCCTTCTGGCCGTCGACTGACGCGGCCCGACGGGGGCGGCCCCGGGGCGACGCCGACGCGCGCCCGTTCGCGCGCCAATGGTCTGGACCTCGGCGGGTCGACCACCCATACTTCTTGCAGCGCCCCCGTGAACAAGTCGTTCACGGGGGCGCTTTTCACGGCCCTGCGTCCGTCACGGCCCTGCGTCCGCGCGGGCCCCGCCGCGCCCGCATCGATTCGCCGCGCGCGACGAATCCCCGAGTCCACCGCTCCCCGCTCCCCAAGCAAGGGGCCCCACGCGGACGAGCCCCCCCACCGGGAGGCTCCTCCTCCACGGCCCCGCCCAACGCTCGAGCCCCTCGCCGTTCATGAGTCTCCCCCTCCTCGTCACGAAGGACATGTGGCAAGAGTTCGACGATGCCTGGACGGAGCTCCGCAGCTCCGGCGGGCCCATCGACGAGCTCCTCCCGGCGCTGAAACTCGCCGGCGAGAAGAAGCGCGCCGGACGCCTCGTCCCCCAGGCCAAGGAGCACGCCGCCGCGCTGATCGAGGCCGGTCGCGCCCCGGACGCCGCCATGATCCTCGGAACGACCCTCGTCGCGGGCGGCAACCCGGGCGAGCTGAACGCCGACCTCTTCGAGACGGTCGACAAGGCCTTCAGCTCCGAGCCCTGGTGCGCTGCGTTCCGCGAAGCCAGCGGCTTCGAGGAGGGCACGACCGAGGTGCGCAAGGGCTGGCGCAAGTTCGCGAAGCTGATCGCGTTCAAGCCCGGCAGTGCCGTGTTCCACCCCGGCGGATGGGGCGTCGGCCGCGTGCTGGAAATGGACCACGTGTCCGGCCACGTCCGCGTCGAGTTCTGGAACGGCCGCAAGGACAACTTCCCGCTCAGCGCGGCGATGGACATCTTCGACCCGCTGCCGGAGGCCGACCTCCGCTCGCGCTCGCTCGAGGATCCCGACGCGCTCCGCAAGGAGGTCAAGGCCGACCCGCTCGAGGCGCTCCGCGCGATCCTCCGCAGGCACAACGGCCGCGCGACGACCACCACGATCAAGACGGCCATGATGCAGATCGGCATCGAGGGCAGCGCCTGGTCGGCCTGGTGGCGCAAGGCGCGCAAGCTCGCCGAGAACTCGGACGAGATCGAGGTCAGCGGCACGCCGCAGAAGTCGACGGTCACGCAGCTGCTCGTCAAGAAGGACCCGGGCGAGGCCCTGCGCCGCGCGCTGCAGCGCTCGACCAACCTGTCCGAGGTGCACCAGCGCGTCCGCGACCTCTTCGTCGGCGCGACCGCGGACGAGGAGCTCGGCGCGATCGCGATCGAGGAGCTCGAGAAGGCGGCGGAACCTGAGAACGAGCCGCTCCCCGAGCGCCTCGCCGCGTGGCTCCTCCTGCGCGAGAAGCAGGGCGCGTCGCCCAAGCTGATGCGCCGCGTGCTGTACGAGGTCATGCAGGCGCCCGAGCCCTCCGACCCGTCGCAGCCGCCGGAGATCTGGAAGCTGTTCCAGGCGCTCCCGGGCGCCAAGGATCAGGAGCGCACCGTCGATCTCCTGCCCGAGCTGTTCGGGACGGGCGGGGCGGAGCTCGCGCTCGAGGCGGTCGACGCAGAGCTCGCGGAAGCCAACGCCGAGGTCGCCGCGATCGGCGGTGACGACGCGGACGGGAGCGATGCGCCCACCGAGACCGACACCGACGACGGTGCTGAGGCCGACGGCCCGGACGCCGGCGGTGACGCGGCGGAGGGCGAAGCCCCGGCCGCCGACGACGGCTCGGCCGACGGCGCCGAGAAGGCCGACGACGGCTCCTGGATCGACGACGTGCTCCCCCACCTGCAGCACGCCGCGCCCGGCCAGGTGCGTCCCCTCGTGGACCGACTCGTCGCGGCCGGCCGCGTGGACGACCTGCGGGCCCACTACTCGGGCCTCCTCGCCCGTCCGCTCCGCAACCCGACGCTGATGATCGTCCTCGCCGACCGCTTCGAGGACGGCCAGCAGCACGAGGACATGCCGACGCCGGTCCAGAGGGGCCAGGCGCTGCTCAGCCTCGCGGTCCACACCTTCCAGGAGCGCCGGGGCAACCCGCAGCTGACGCGCATCTCGGGCCGCCTCACGGACTTCCTCGCGAAGGGCAAGTCGCCGCGCCTCCGCCTGCTGTTCGCCGACGCCGACGTGTCGGCGCTGCGCAGCGCGGCGGTCACGGTGAGCCGCGGCGTCGACTCGGAGATCGACAACATGGTCACCGACATCGCGCTCTCGAAGGACAAGCAGTTCTTCGCGCAGGACGCCGGCTACTTCTGGGAGAGCTCGACGATCTGGACGACGCGAGCCGGCCTGCGCCGCCGCAGCGCAGAGCTCAAGGAGCTCCGCGAGGTCAAGATCCCCGAGAACCAGGACGCGATCGGTCGCGCTGCGTCCTTCGGCGACCTCTCCGAGAACTCGGAGTGGGAGGCCGCGATCGAGGAGCAGCGCAACCTCACCGCCCGCGCGATGGAGATCGAGGAGGAGCTGCGCCTCACCGACCTGATCGAGGAGGCCGCCCTCATCGAGGACACGGTCTGCCCGGGCACGCGGGTCACCTACCGCGAGACCGACGGCGGGTCCGAGTCGACCGTGCTCGTGCTCGGGCCGTGGGACGACGAGAGCGTGCTCGGTACGCAGGTCGTCTCGTACCGCGCGCCGCTCGCGCAGGGCCTGCTCGGGCTCAGCAGCGGCGAGAAAGCGACCGTCCGCCTGCCGGGCGGCGAGGTCGACCTCGAGGTGGTTTCCATCGAGACCCCCGACCTCGCGGCGATCGGCTGAACCACGTCCGTTCGTGAGGGGCGCACGCTGCGCTCCGAGGGCGACGGCCCCGGCTCGCGCACGCGGGCCGGGGCCGTCGCCGTTCCGACGCCGCGTCGCAGGTCGTGGCCCCTCGCGCCCGGCCGCTCGCGAGCAGGGCTCCGGGCCTGTGGCAGCGCCGGCCCGCCCCGCCGCGGTCAGTCGAACGTCACGGTGACCAGGCCGGTCATCTGGTTGGCGGGCACACCCGCAGCGTCCACGTCCCGGTGCCAGAGCTGGAACCGCCAGGTGTCCCCTGGGGAAACGCCGACCCGTGCGCTCGGCTGCGGCACCTGCGTGAGGTCGACGCCGAGCGCGATCGTTCCCGCAGCGCTCGAGAGCTGGATCTGCCCCGGGCCGTTGAAGCGCCCGATCTGGCCACCGAGGCAGAGGGTTCCGAGGCCGCCCGCCATGGGCACTTGGCCGAGCGATCGGCTCGTGATGAACATTCCGAACTGCTGGGGCGGCAGCAGCTCGGCGATGAGCGCGAAGTCGTTGCTGAGCGCGTCGGAGCTGCCGCGGGCCGAGATCCGGCCGGGCCGTCCGGTCGAGTTGACCTCGGCCCCGCAGTCGCCGTTGTGCCCGATGGCCCCGGTGAACTCAATCGCGCCGAGGTCCACGGCGTTGCGCTCGCTCGGGCCGCCGTTGGGCACGCCTGCGATGTCTACGACCCTGTGCCGACGGACGACGTCGAGCCCATCGAGCTCCACGTCCGCCTCGGCGCCTCGATCGACCGCGGGAGAGCCTGGCGTCAGCCGCAGGTCCCCTCCGTTGAAGTCCACGAACAGCGGGTCGACCCCGAGGACCCCGGGCCCCGAACCGGCGCCGCCCTGAACGATGGAATGCTCCGCGTCGACTTCGCCGAAGAGTCCGAACGCGTTGCCCCAGACGATCGAGTTGCGGAGGAGGATGTCGAAGGGCCCGAGCGGGCCGCTCCCGGCATCGGTCTGGAGGACGGCGGTACCGCCGTTGCCGGCGATCGTGCAGCCCTGGATGACGACGCTCGGGGGCACCTCGAAGAAGAACTCCCAGCAGAGGCAGATTCCGACACCGGAACAGTCCTGGATGACCGTGTCCCGGATCCGAGTGATGCCCCAGCTCCACCGGAACTCGAGCCCGTTCCCGCACCGCTGGAACACGCATCGGTCCACGCGGCACCCCTCGACGCTGTCCATGAAGACGGCGGAGTTGACGAGATCACGGAACGTGCAGTCCGAGAACGCGAGTCCGACACCTGCGCCGGGCATGTTGGATGCGATCGACCCGACCCCGCGACCGTAGCCCCTCTCCACGACCACGTGCTCGAAGCGCACGGTGTGGGGTGTCACGATGTTGCTCGATTGGACGTCGATCGCACCGAGGGTGCCCGGCGCGAGCAGGCCGCCCCCGGAGACGGTCAGGTTCTCGAAGGTCGCGAAGGTCCCGTCCACGTCGAGGACGACGGGACTGTTGTCGGCGGGCGACACCATCGCGATCCCGTCGTTGCCTGCGAGGTCCCCGCTGAGGACGGTCGGCGCCGTACCCCGGGGGGGCCGCTCGAGCACGTTCGACTCCGTGCCCGCGAAGCCTCCGCGGAGGACGATCCGCGTGCCCTCGACGAGGAAGGCTCGCGTCTTGTCCCCGGTCGCGGAGGGCTTGTACGTCCCGGACGTGAGCCAGATCTCCGCGCCGTCCGGTGCGGACGCGAGCGCCGCGTGGAGCCCCTCCGAGCCCTGATACGCGTTCGCCCAGGACGTGCCGTCGTCCGCGCCGGTCGTGAGGGACACGTCGACGTGGAGGACCTGTGCTGCAGCGACAGCTGGGAGGAGGAGAGCGGCGAGCGAGAATGGAACGAGCGAGCGAGCTTGGAGCATGGGCGCCACTGTACGGGGGTCCGAGCCGCGACGGATCCAGCGTGGCGGCGCGCTCGATGCGTGGCAGCGAATCCAACCCCGGCGAACCCGCTGGACGAGAGCGTCCGTTGGCCCCGCCCCTCCCGCCCTGCCTGACACGCCTGGTGCGGGCGTTCGAGCCCAGGAGCCCCTCGGCGAGACGTGGAGACCGCCCCCGTCCGTCCCGGTCCGGGTTCCGCGACCACCCCTGCCACGTCGCCGAAACGAGCTCGGCGCGCGGCGTGTGGACGAAGGGGTACGCTCGGAGGGTGAAGAGTACGACGTCGACCAACACCGCCAAGATCCTCCTCGTCGAGGACGACATGCGCATTCGCGTCGAAGTCATGGGCGCGCTCCGCGCACAGGACTTCGAGGTGGAAGCGGCGGTGTCGCTGAGCGGCGCGGTCGACGCGCTGGACCGCGACTTCGACCTCGTCCTGCTCGACCTGGGGCTGCCGGACGGTGATGGCGTGACGCTCTGCGAGAGGTTGCGGCGTGAAGGGCGCGGAGTTCCGGTGTTGATGCTGACGGCGCGCGACGAGCCCGAGGACCGCGTGCGTGGCCTCGAGAGCGGCGCGGACGACTACGTCGTGAAGCCGTTCCACATGCCGGAGCTCGTCGCTCGGGTGCGCGGGCTGCTCAGGCGCTCCGGGCGCCAGGTCGGGGACGACGTGTACCGCGCCGGCGACCTGTGGATCGACTGCACCCAGCACCGCGCCGGCCGCGGCGACGCGGAGTTCACGCTCCGCCCGCGCGAGTTCGAGCTGCTCGCCTTCCTCATGCGCTATCCCGGGCGCCCCTGGTCCCGCGCGCAGCTCCTCGACCGCGTCTGGGGCAACGAGTTCGACGGCGACGCACGCACGGTCGACATCCACGTGCGCAGGATCCGGCAGCAGATCGAGGTCGACGCAAGCCGTCCGCGCTACCTCCGCACCGAGTTCGGCGTCGGCTACCGCTTCGACGCCGGGAGCGCCGAAGAGTGAGTGCTCGAACCGGCGGGCAGCGCCGCGTTCCCTGGTACCGGCGCCTCGGGCTCCGCCTGACCCTGCTCATCGCGGTCACGGTGATCGGCTTCGGGCGACTCGCGCCCTCGCTGTCCGTATCGCTCGGGGAGTGGCTCGGCGTGCGCCTCGACGGCGAGTTCCTGCTCGGCGAGGTCGTCGACGGCGAGGTCGTCCCGCCGCTGTTCGACCCGCTGACGCCAGAAACACGCGCATTCGCGGTCGAGCTCGTTGCACACCCTGGCGACATGGAGCTCACGCGCAGGCTCGGCGAGGATCTCGCAAACACCGTCGCGCCCGGAGGGATCGACTTCCTCGTGCTGAGCCCCGCGCTCGACGTCCTCGCAGCGACGCGGACCGAACGCTTCGCGATCGGCGTCCCGATGGCGCCCGATCCCGCATTCGAGGCCTGTTCGCAGTACTACCCGATCTACGACGAGGGGCTCCTCGCGTCGTGGCTGGTGCTCGTCCCGCCCTGCGCCCTGGACGGCTTCGTGCTGGCGGAGGGCGCCGACGACATGGCGGTCTACGAGGGCGAGGACGGGCCCTCGGAGCCGATCCCGGTCGTCTCCGAGGCGGAGTACGAGTCCAGCTTCGTGCGATTGCAGCTCCTCGGAACTCTCGTGGGATGGGTCCTGCCGCTCCTCGGCGCGCTCGGAGTCGGACTCCTCGTCTCGTGGACGGTGACGCGCCGGATCGACCGGCTGTGCCGCGCGGCGCGCGAGGGAAACGTCGGTGACCCCGACGTGTTCCGCATCGGCGGCGGAGACGAGCTCGCGACGCTCGGCGAGGAACTCGCGGGCTCGCGAGAGCGCGTCGCCGGGCTCGTGAACGCGCTCGAGACGAGCGACGAGCGAAGGCGAGAGTGGATCGCTCAGGTCAGCCACGACCTGCGTACGCCGCTGACTGCGCTGAGAGTCTGCCTCTCGCGAGCCGAGCCTCTGGTGGCGTCCGTAGGCGACGACGCACTGCGCGAGGAGCTCGCCGAGACCGTCCGCGTCGCGACCGGCGACACCGACCGCGTGCACACCCTCGCGTCCGACCTCCTCGAGGTCGCGCGCATCGAGCTGCCGGGCGCGCTACGCCGCGAGACGTTTCCCGTCGAGGAACTCGTCGCGCAGGCGGTCACCGGACTCCGCCCGCTCGCGGAGGCCTCGAACTGTCGCCTCGTCCAGGAGGGTCGCACCGAGGGGACGCAGGTCCACGCCGACGGGCCACGGCTCCTTCGCGTCATGGAGAACGTGCTCCGCAACGCGATCGAGCACGCCTCCGCCGAGGTGGTCGTCGCGGTCGCACGCACCGCCCGCGGGGTCCAGGTCGAGGTCCTCGACGACGGCCCCGGCTTCGGGGCGACCGGCGACCGGCGCCCGCGGCCCGACTCGGCAGGGATCGGGCTCACCGTCGTCGAGCGTCTGCTCGAGGCCCACGGCGCCCGCCTCGAGACCGGGAACCGGGCCGAGGGCGGCGCGCGGGTGGCGTTCGAGCTCGCTTCGGCCCCGGCCTGAGCGCGCGGTCCGGAACAGCTGGCCCGACGGGGTCCTGATCGGGCGCCCCGGCCGGGCGAGGACCCACCGCGGTCGGGGACCCGGCCAATCCCGTCACCGGACTGGGCTCCGAAAGTGTTGCGAGCCCAGGCGCAGCCCCCTGGGGGGCACCGACCTGGGGCGGCGAGAAACCGCAGGGGGCCGACGCCCCGCCCCCATCGGCCCTAAGTCGCTCTCCGAGCGATCCTTGCGTAGCCCTGAGCCCCATCTCACCACACGTTCGGAGCCCAGTCAGAGCCGGAACGATTGATGAACTTCAGTTTGTCATGATGGAGTGCCGAACCTATTCTTCCTCGGCCGATGGCGACCACCGTTCCCACCTCCCACGCCGCCCCCGCACTGCTCAAGGTGCTGGCGGACCCGACGCGACTGCGCGCCCTTGCGCTCGTCGCCGAGGAGGAGCTGTCGGTGGGCGAGCTCGCGCGCGCCCTCGCGATGGCGCAGAGCCGCGTTAGCAATCACCTGCGCGTCCTGCGCGAGCACGACCTGCTCGCCGAGCGCCGCGCTGGAACCAGCACCTACCTCCGCGCCTCGTTCGCAGGCGGCTCGAGCCACACGGCGGCGGCGCGCCTCTGGGCGGCCTTGAGTCCGGACCTCGACGACGTGCCCGAGCGTGAAGCCGACCGCATGCGCCTCGAGGCGATCCTCGCCGAACGCAACGCCGAGGGCGCGGCGTTCTTCGACCGGATGGCCGGGGACTGGGACAAGGTCGGTTCGCTCTTCCGGACGAACGAGGCCCGCCAGCGCGCAGCGGCGAGCCTTCTTCCTGCCGGCCTCGTCCTCGCCGACCTTGGCTGCGGCACCGGCTATGTCGCGCGCGCGCTCGTCGGCCTCTGCGACCGGCTCGTTTGCGTCGACCGCTCGGAGGGCATGCTGACCGAGGCCCGCGAGCGCCTCTCGGCGTCGTCCTCCAGCGGCACCGAGGTCGAGTTCCGCTCCGGCGAGCTCGACGCGCTCCCGCTGGAGACCGACGAGGTCGACGGCGCGGTGGCCGCGATGGTGCTCCACCACCTCGACTCGCCCGACGCTGCGCTCGCCGAGATGCACCGGGCGATCCGGCCCGGCGGCACGCTCAGCATCGTCGAGCTCATGCCACACCGCGAGGCGTGGGTGCGCGCCGAGCTCGGCGACCACCACCTGGGCCTCGACCCGACCGAGGTCTCCGACGCGCTGCGCCGCGCGGGCTTCGAGGACGTGCGCGTCGAGCCGCTCAAGGACGACCGCTACCTCGCCCGGCCGCGGGAAACCCGGCCCCGAGAGACCCAGCACCGGGAGACCCAGCACCGGGAGACCCAGCCCGGGCAGGTCCAGCCGCGCGAGGCCTCCAACGACCACGGAGAGGGCGCCGTCGCCCTTCCGCTCTACCTCGTCCGCGGGCGCGTCCCGCGGAGTTCCTGACGCGCATCGCGCGTCATCAACGACTCTTCGACATCCACAGCCGATGACTCCCCCGACCTCGACCGCTCCCGAGCGGCCCATCGTCACCGACTTCAAGATCAAGGACATCGCCCTCGCGGACTTCGGCCGCAAGGAGATCCTGATCGCCGAGAAGGAAATGCCCGGCCTCATGGCGCTCCGCGCCGAGTACGCCGGCAAGTTCCCGCTCAAGGGCGCCAAGATCTCGGGCTCGCTCCACATGACGATCCAGACGGCGGTCCTGATCGAGACCCTCGTCGAGCTCGGCGCCGAAGTGCGCTGGGCGAGCTGCAACATCTTCTCGACCCAGGACCACGCGGCGGCCGCCGTCGTCGTCGGCCCGCACGGCACCGAGACCGAGCCGCGCGGCATCCCGTGCTTCGCCTGGAAGGGCGAGACGCTCGAGGAGTACTGGCAGTGCACCGAGTCCATGCTCACGTGGCCCGGTGACGACATGCCGAACATGATCCTCGACGACGGCGGGGACGCGACGATGTACGTCCTCAAGGGCGCCGAGTACGAGCGCGTGGGCGCCGTTCCGGCGGCCGAGTCCGGCGCGAGCGCCGAGTGGAAGGTCGTCCTCGAGTCGCTGACCAGGTCGGTCGCGAACCACGCCGACAAGTGGCAGAAAGTTGCCGCGAACATCCAGGGCGTCTCCGAGGAGACGACCACGGGCGTGCACCGCCTCTACCAGATGGTCGAGCGCGGTGAGCTTCCGTTCCCCGCGATGAACGTCAACGACGCCGTCACCAAGTCGAAGTTCGACAACCTCTACGGCTGCCGCCACAGCCTCACCGACGGCATCCTCCGTGCGACGGACGTGATGCTCTCCGGCAAGGTCGCGGTCGTCTGCGGCTACGGCGACGTCGGCAAGGGCTCGGCCCAGTCGCTCCGCGGCCAGGGCGCGCGCGTCATCGTCACCGAGGTCGACCCGATCTGCGCGCTGCAGGCGGTCATGGAAGGCTTCGAGGTCACGACCCTCGAGGACGTCGTCGAGACGGCCGACGTGTTCATCACGACGACCGGCAACAAGGACATCATCCGCCTCGACCACATGGAGCGGATGAAGGACATGGCGATCGTTGGCAACATCGGTCACTTCGACAACGAGATCCAGATGGCGGAGCTCGAGACGAAGGACGGCATGAAGCGCGAGAACATCAAGGAGCAGGTCGACCGCTGGGAGTTCCCGGACGGCAAGAGCATCCTCGTTCTCGCCGAAGGCCGCCTGCTGAACCTCGGCTGCGCCACGGGCCACCCGAGCTTCGTCATGAGCTGCTCGTTCACCAACCAGGTGATGGCGCAGATCGAGCTGTTCCAGAACGCCTCGCTCTACGAGAACAAGGTCTACACGCTTCCGAAGCACCTCGACGAGCGCGTCGCCCGCCTGCACCTCGGCCAGCTCGGCGTGAAGCTGACGGAGATGAGTAAGGACCAGGCGGACTACCTCGGCGTTCCGGTCGAGGGGCCGTACAAGCCGGACCACTACCGCTATTGAGCGAGAGCCAGGCGGGCTCAACCTCGACCATGGTTGGGGGCCAAGGCCCCTCGACCGGAACGTCGAGGTCGTCCGCCTGGTCCGAGCTCCAACGCCGTAAGGCGTTGGGCCAGAAAGGAAGGCAGTCCCGCCCGATCACTCCTCCAAACGAGTGATCGCTCGACCCGCCTTCCCTCCATCCACCCGCCCCCGCCGCTCACCCCGAGCGGCGGGGGCGGTCTCCGTTACGCTCCGAACCGCTGCGCCCTCGGCTCTGCCCCCCCGCCCGAGCCCGCCGCTCGCCCACTCGCCCGCCGCCCGACCGTCGCCCCGCCCCCGCGCAATGCTCGCCACCCTCCTGCTCGCAGCCGCCCTCCAATCACCCACCGACGTCGACCCCTCGGCCCCGCCCCTCACGCGCGAACCCATCGACACACCCCGGCCCGCCGCCCCGACCGACCCCGAGCCCCCCCTCGTCGAATTCGAGCTCAACGGCATTCCCTGCGGCACGGACGAGCACTGGTGGATCACGGCGAACTACTCGACCGAGGACCTCACCGCCGTTCCCGTCGTCCAGTGCAAGCCGCCCTACTACGGACCCGACACCTACCGCCAGTGGCCCGTCGATTCCACGGGGCGCGGCAACTTCTTCCCGCCCGGAGCACCCGGCACCGCTCTGCAAGCTCTGGACCGCGGCCGCGACTACGGCGGCCAACTCCCGCTCGAAGTCGCGGACGTGATCCGCACGGACGACGCGGAGCGCTGGATCCTCCGACCCTCCGTTCCCGTGGTCTCCCTGATCGCACCAGGAGGCGGGCGCGTCGAGATCTCGCCACACGCGACGATCGTCCCCTACAACGGCACGGTCACCTCCATGCGCGCGCCCGACCGCCTCACCACTCGACGCTGGTCGGTTGACACGGTGACCGTTTTCCTCGACGGCCAGCCGCTCGGGCACACGACGATGGACGCGCTCTTCGCGAGTCCGGGAGGAGTCGTCGACGTCACCTCGCACGAGTACACGGAGATCGAACCCAACGTCCGCTTCACGCTCCTCACGGGAGGCGAGACGCCGGGCTCGTTGAAGATCCAGCCCACCGCACGCCTCTTCGAAGTCACGGACGGTTCACGCCGCCTCGAGTACGGCATCGCTCCCCCGGACGACTACGTCCAGAACGCGGCGACCGTGGGTCGATGGGCGGAATCCGGTCCGGGCCACTGGACCGCGAGCTGTGTGCTGCCGCCGGGCCGGTACGCGATCTCCCTGGATCGGCGGCGGCGACCGGACTGCATCCGCGTCACCCCGATCGACGTCTCTCCACGCGGCGTGGAGCAATTCGAACTCGACCTGGTGGCGGCGAAGACCTGGGTCATCGCGGGCCGGCCCCGGTCACCGGCCCGTTCCATCGACCGGGCGGTGTCCCTCATGGTCGGCGCGGGCTCGACGAGGATGGCAAGGTGCGCGTCCCACCACTGGGGCAACCCCTTCGTCCATGGCACCTCCCGCCCTGGCGCTCCGGATGACGCATACGTCGCCGCTCTCGCGACGTTCGACGGTCCGCCGCTGACGAGCGTGCTCATCGGTGCACCCGGCGCCAATGGCATGGAGATCCCGCTGCGGACGACGTCCCCGGACGACGACGCTCCCTGGGCCGATCTGATCGCGGAACTACCGCGTGCTCGAATGTTCTCCGTCCCGCTGAAACAAGTCTCGGGCGGTTCGTTCCTCGGGTACACCGTGCAGTCACCGCGTCGGTACGAACCGATGTGGCCTCGTTTCATCACCGGTCACGTCGAGCGCACGGTCTGGAGTCAGGCTGGTCAAAAGTTCGGACTCCTCGTACGCACACCGCGCGCGCATGGCGTCGTCGTTGAGGCGAGTGCGAAGAGTCCGACTCTCGTTCGCGATTGGTTCACGGTCGAAGGTGCAGAAGTTCGGCTGCTCGGCGACGGCGCGGGTCGCCAGGTCAAGGTCACCTCCGCGCTGGAGGTCCCGGTTCACATCTTCCTTCGCCCCAGACCCGTCGAGGGGCTCGTCTTCGAGCTCGAGCGCTGCGGGTACCTCCATCCGGGCCAGACCGCGGAGCTTTGGCTCCCTGCCAGCGCTCAGTCGATCCTCGCCCATGGAGCGCAGCAGCGCTGGGTCACGCAGGACACGCTCGCGTCCGACCCTCTCGCCGTGGCCCCTGTGTCGCCCGACCTCGACTCGTTCACGCTGACGCGGGATGCTTCCGGCGCAGCGCGTGCGACCGAACCTGCTTCCGGCACCGTCCGCTAAAGCCCGGTGCCCACCGGAGTGGAGCGCCGCACTCCGCTCCGCCCCCGAGCTCACATCCCCTGCGCGACGTGACAGCTCGTGCACGTCACGCCCTCCATCATCAGGATCTGCCGCGAGGGCGCCCCGCACCGCTCATCCACCACGATCCTGACCCGCTCGACGCCGTCCACCCCGTCCTCGAGAGCGTGCGGCAGCTCCACGAAGGGTCCGGACGCCACCTGCACCGCGTCGGCCGTCGTCGGAACGCCGACCAGCCGGTAAAGCCCGTCCTCCACCCGCCGCACCTCGACCCGCGCCGGCTGCAGTCCACTCGGCAGCGGAAGCGAGTCCGGCCAGAGTCTCTCCAGCGCGGTGCGCGCACGCGGCACCTCCGTCGAGCCCATGAGGTCGCCCCGCGTCCGAAGGATGAGCCGCCCGTCCGGGTTCCCGCGCAGCCGCTCGCCCAGGTCCACCGGGTCGACCCCCGCGACGGCCGACAGCAGGTCGCCCGACCAGATCTGGAAGGTGATCGGCGCACGGAAGAACGACCCAGCCTCGGGCCACGCGCCGTCGAACGGCTGCCCCTCCGCATCGACGAGCTCCACGAGCACGTCCTTCGCCTCGACCCGGAGCTCCAGCGTGGTGACCGACGCCGCTTGCAGCGTGGCGCTGGCGCTGGCGAGCACCGTCCCGTCCGCGTGGTCCGACAGCACGACGCGCACGGGTCCGGCCACAAGGCGCTCGATCCACGCCGTGTCGCGGCCCGGCTCGAGGACGTGCAGCGTCTCCTTCCCGTCGAAGCCACACTCGACGCAGCGCTCGTGCGTACCCGCAAGTCCGCGAGGAGCGTCCGCGCACGAGGGGCACGGCCAGCGGCCGAGCGACGTGACGCCGAGTACGAGACCGCTCGCGTTCGACACCCCGAGCGCACGCGCCTCGAGCGTCGCCGATCCCCGGTCGAGCGCGACCCGACCGAGGTCGCGGCCGTCCGGAGCCTGGACCGACACCCGCCCGAGGTCCCGATCGTCGTAGCCCCGCGCGCGAACGGCCAAGTCGTACGCGCCCGCAGGCAGTCCCTCCTCCGCGAGCACCTCGCTCGGAACCGCGTCGAACGGCGCGTCCTCCCGGGCGCCGTCGCGCAGCAGGAGCGTGAACCGCTCGACCGGGTCGCCCGACGTCCCGTCGACGACCTGGAGCGACACGGGGACGGTCGGCACGACGGGCGCCTCGCTTGTGCTGTCCACCGAAGCCGCGTCGGGCGCCATCGGGACCGACTGGCGCTGCGCGTCGATGGATCGCTCCGGTGGCGCGTCGGCCGCCGCGAGCTCCAGCGGGCTCGACAGGAGCCCGCCGGCCACGCCTTCGCTGCGGGCGGGGGCCGCGGCCCGCTCGATCGCCTCGGCGTCGCCGGCGTCGCTGCCCGTCCCGGCGTTGAGGGTCCAGCCGGCCATCAGCGCACCGAGGAGGGCCGCAGCCGTCGCGATGACCGTCAGCGGAGCGATCGCTCCCGCCGCACCCGACGCGAGCAGCGCGTCCTCGCGGCGCACGAGCGTGAGCAGCATGGCGCACGCGCCGCGGGCACCCCGGGCGTCTTCCGCCACGAGCGCGCGTCGAAGCTGGACGTGCGCGCGGTGCAGCCGGTTCTGGACGGTCTTGACCTCGAGGCCGAGATGCCGCGCGATCTGCCGGGGCGGCTCGTCGTCCCAGTAGCGGCGCTCGATCACCTCGCGGTAGTGCGGAGGGAGCGCGTCCACGGCGGCGGCGAGGCGCACCGCGGCCGCGCTCCTGGAACCGGCCTCCGCGGAGGTGCTCCCCGACCTCGGCTCCTCGTCCAGCGGCAGTGCCGCCGGCGCGCTCCGCCGCGCCCACGAGAGCCGCCGCACCACGACGGTGAACCACCCGCGCCCCTCGGGTGCGTCGGCCGACGACAGCGCCGCGACCCACGCGTCCTGCACCGCGTCCTCGGCGTCGTGGGGATGGCGGAGGAGCGCAGCGGCGACGCGCTGCATGGCCCGGTGCTCGGCCTGGATGGAGTCGATGTTCATGGCGCCGTTCCGGTGGAGCGGGGCCCCGTTTCGACTCGCCGATTCCCGAAGAAAACGAAGCGTCGCGCGGCGGCGCTCAGCGCCGGAAGTCGATCGGGATCTTGACGAAGTCGATCGAAGCCGCGCGCTCCAGGGGGTCGAATCCGTCGCCGCTGACGTCGAGCTCGAAGAGGACCTCGAAGCGGATGAAGTCCCAGTCGCCCTCGGAGAACACGGACGGGTCGGTCACCCAGGCTCCGCCCGCCGAATACGCCCCATTTGGGTCGGGGCGCCCGCGATCGTCTGCCGTCGTCGCGTCGAACAGGAACGTCACGCGTGCGTCGGCGCCCACGAAGTCGCGCCGGAAGAGCGACTGCGTCAAGAACGAACGAGGCACGACCTCGAAGCGCGCCGACGTTGGATCGGGCAGCCGATCGCGGAGATCCCACGGAACGCAGTCGCTGCCGACGCCCGCAGGCGTGTAGCAGCCCGAGCCCAGGAACAGGCGGGCCTCACTCGGGATCCCGCTGAGTTCCGCGCTGAAGACGATGGTCTCGATGTCGGTGAAGGGCGGCGCTGCCGGGAAGACGCGCACCTCGTCCCCGTGCATCAGCGAGGGGAGCAGGTCGTAGGCGCTCGGGGCACCGACGAGATCGCTCGGTGCGACACGCACCGCGAACTCCTCGACGCCGACGATCGGGAAAGGCCCAAGGACGGGCGGGTCGAGGACGACCGAGCCCGCGGCGGTCGGGATGCGGCCCTGGTCATCGACCCCGTCGAAGCGGAACCTCGGCCGAACGGGCGCGGACCCGAGCTCGCGGCCCGCACTTCCCACCGCGTACCACCTGGACCGGGCGCGCGAGATGCCGTCGTCCGATTCGATCCCCGTCAGCACGCGCGGCCCCCAGAGCGCGCGTGGCGAGCCGAGGTCCGACGCTGCGTCCTCCATGCTCGAGTCCGAGAAGGGCTCGAAGATCGCGTCGAGGCGCGCGCTCACAGGGCCCGCGCCCTCCGCGCCGCGCACGGGTAGCTCGAGCGTTGCGTCCGCGATGTGCGGGTCCCCCGTGAGATCCCTGAAGCCCTGGCGCAAGACGATCCTGAGCGCGTGGTCCGGTGGAAGAGTGCCCTCCGGGAACAGCCGCGCGACCGTGCCGCGGCGGCCGCACAGCTCGACGAGCCTGATCCGGCGCGGCAGCGGCTGCCACTGCGCTCCGTCGAAGAACTCCAGCCCTACGCGCGCGAGGTTGTTCACGGATGGATCGATCGGCTGGTCGAACGCGAGGAACACGACCGTCCGATGATCGATATCGACCCAGTGGTTGATCGGGAGGCCGTCAGGGAAAGCGGCGGCCGAGATCGGATCGGACACCAGACCACCGCCGCTGGCGCGCAACAGCCCGTAATCGCGGCGTCCGAACGACTGATTCCCGACCTCGATCCGAAGGGACTCCTCCTCGCCCGGCGCGACGCCGGGCGTGCCTCGTACGACCAGCCCCGGAGGCCCCGGAACGAGGTCGACGTAGAGCGTCGTCGGCGGGCCCAACGGCGGTGTGCGGAACTCGAGCTCGAGCGTCTCCTCGAGCTCACCTCCTGCCTCGCCGACGACCGGGAAGGAAGACGTGTCCGATCCGAGGACCGTCAGACGGTAGACCCGGTCGGGCACGAGCCCGGGCGGACCGTACGGTGAGAGGGGGCACCGGGGCTGCAGGACCACCACGTTCGCCCGGTCCTCCCCCGTCGCAAGGTCGATTCCCGGCCGGAGGACCCCGTCGATCGGATCCCCGGTCGCGACCTCAGCGATGCGCACCTGGAAGCCGGTGAGCTGCGCGAAGTCGATCGGCGCGTCGAACGTGAGCTCGATCGGCCGATTGAGCTGCCAGATCACACCCGGCGTCAGCGCACCGGTCGACAAAGCCAGCGCGGGTGCTGGACCGACCGGAGGCCCGCTGCTGGCGAGATCGTCGTCCGAGCTGCACGACGAGAGGACGAGAACGACGAGGGCGAGCGCTGCGAGCTGGCGTTCCATGGGAGGTCTAGTCTGCCGCCTCACCCGCGTTGCAGCGAATCGGGTCCGGTGGTCGACCCGGCGGCCGTCCTCGCGACCCCACCGTCACCGGCGGAAGTCGACCGGAATCTTGACGAAGTCGAGCGACACGGCCTGGTCGGAGACCGCGAAGCCGTCGCCCGAGACGTCCAGCTCGAAGAGCACCTCGAAGCGCACGAAGTCCCAGGGTCCGCCCGAGAACGCGCTCGGGTCCGGCGTCCAGCCGAGGAACGTCGAGAACGCGGACCCCGGGTCGGGGCGGCCGTCGGGCCCCTCGATCGTCGCGTCGAAGAGCACGGTCACGCGCGCGTCCGTGCCGATCACGTCGCGGGCGGCGCGCTGGTAGATCTCGAACGACTGCGGGACGACCTCGAAGCGCGCGGCGCCGGGATCCGGGAAGCGCTCCTCGAGATCCCACGGTTCGCAGTCGACCCCGAAGCTGGCCGGGAAGTAGCACCCGCTGCCGAGCGCGGTCCGGATCACGCCCTCCACGCCGGGCTGGTCGACCACGAAGATCGTCGTATCGACGTCGGGGTAGGGGGCGACGGCGGGCCCGATGCGCAGCCTCTCGCGCGTCAGCATCGACGGCAGCTCCGTGTAGAAGCCGGAGGGTCGCTCGAGGTCGAGGAGATCGAGCGCGACGTTGCGCGCGTCGACGGCCAGCGGCGGCGCAGGCCCGATGGCCGGAGCCTCCAGCAGCACGGCGCCGCCAGAAGCGCGCACGCGCCCCTCGGCGCCCGTGCCGTAGAAGAGGAACGCGGGCGGCTCCTCGGGGGCGCCGAGCTCGAGGCCCGCGCGGCCGACCGCGTACCACCGCGACCGCGCGCGGGAGACGCCGTCGCCCTCGAGGAGCCCCGTGAGCACGTTCGGCCCCCACACGGCGCGCGGCGCGCCGAGGTCGGACGTCGTGTCCTCCATCGCGGGTGCACCGCTGAAGTTCTCGAAGAGCGCGTCGACGCGCGCGCCCTCGGGCTTCTGCGCCTCGGTCGGGCGCACCGGCAGCTCGAAAGCCGCGGGTGCGACGAGCGCTTCACCGACGAGGTCGCGGAAGCCCTCGCGCAGCACCAGCCGCAGCGCGTGGCCCGGTGGCAGCGTCCCTTCGGGGAAGAAGCGCAGCGTCGTGCCCCGGCGCCCGCAGATCGAAAGCAGCTCGGGCCGGCCGGGAAGCGCGCGCCACTCGGTGCCGTCGAAGAACTCGAGCCCCGCCCGGTCGAGATTCGTCCGGCCGGGGTCGATCGGCTGGTCGAAGGCGAAGTGCACCGCAACGCGGTGGCGCCGCTCGATCCAGTGGTTGAGGGGCAGGCCGTCGGGGAACTCCTCGGCGCTGCGGGGGTCGGCCTCGAGCGATCCGTCGGGCGCGGAGAGCAGCTCGAACGGGCGCACCTCCGAGAATCCGACCTCCACGCGCAGGGACTCGGGCTCGTCGGCCGCGACGCCGTACGCCCCGCGCACGACGAGCGCGGGCGGACCCGGAACGGGGTCGTGGAAGAGAACCGCGGGGTCGCTCGAGTCGGGAGTCCGGAACTCGATCTCGATCGTCTCGGCGAGGGCCTCGCCCGCCGCGCTCAGGATCGGCGATGGGGTCGTGTCGGCGCCGAGCACCGACAGCCGGTACTCGCGGCCCGGCACGAGCCCGGGCACGGTCCCGAGCGGCATCGGGCACGCGGGCTGCAGCACCGCGACGTCGATGAGGTCGGCGCCCGTGGCCGGGTCGAGGCCGGGCCGGAGCGCCGCGTCGACGAAGCCTCCGACGGTCAGGTCCTCCAGCCGGACCTGGAATCCGGTGAGCGAGGCGAAGTCCACCGGCGCACTGAAGCGCAGCCGCACGGCCCGGTTCAGCGGCCAGACCGCGCCGGGCGTCAGGTCCGTGGTCTCCGCCGAGAAGGCGGCGGGCGGCTCGGGCGGGGCTGGCCCCGGGTCCTCCGAACCACCCGATTCGCACGACGCGGCGGCGAGGGCGAGCAGCGGTGGGAGGAGGAGGCGCGGGCGAGGAAGCGAGGAGAGTCTGGGAAGCGAGCGAGGCATGGGTTCGCTACACGGGTATTCCCGGCGGGTTACCGACCCTATCCCCCTCGGGACCGTGCGGCCCGCGCAGGCGGACCGCGGCGGCTCTCTTCCGGGACAGCGCCCCGCTAACCTGTCCCGCCATGAGCAAGAAGCGCCCCCAACGCATCGGAGTCCTCACCGGCGGCGGCGACTGCCCCGGTCTCAACGCGGTGCTCCGCTCGGTCACGAAGCACGCGCTGCAGGCGGGTCTCGACGTTCGCGGCATTGAGGACGGCTTCCTGGGCCTGATCGAGAACCGGGTGCGTGAGCTGCGCTACGACGACGTCTCTGGGATCCTGAAGCTCGGCGGGACGATCCTCGGCACGTCGAACAAGGCCAACCCGGCGAAGTTCGCGACGGGGACCGATCCGGACGGGAACGTCGTCTGGGAGGACGTCACGGACCGCTGCTTCGCGAGCATCGAGGAGCACGGGCTCGAGGCGCTCGTCGTCGTCGGCGGCGACGGGACGATGATCTGCGCGCAGCCCTTCGCGGACGCGGGGATCCCGGTCATCGGCGTTCCGAAGACGATCGACAACGACGTGATCGGGACCGAGCTCACGTTCGGCTTCCAGTCCGCGGTCGAGGTCGCGACGGAGGCGATCGACCGGGTCCACACGACGGCCGAGAGCCACGGGCGCGCGCTCGTCGTCGAGGTCATGGGGCGCAACGCCGGGTGGATCGCGCTGCACGCGGGCGTCGCCGGCGGGGCCGACGTGGTCCTGGTGCCCGAGGTGCCCTTCGACATCGACCACGTCGTGGAAATGGTCGAGTGGCGGCGCGCGCTCGGGCGGCGCTCGACCGTCATCTGCGTCGCGGAGGGCGCCGCGACGACCGGCGGCGAGCAGGTCGTCCACAACCTCGACCCGACGTCGCCCGACCCCGTCAAGCTCGGCGGCATCGGCGAGGTCGTCGCGAACGCGATCGACGAGCGGAGCGCGGTCGAGGCGCGGGCGGTGACGCTCGGACACGTCCAGCGAGGCGGGTCGCCGGTGCCGGGCGACCGCGTGCTCGGAACGCTCTTCGGGGCGGCGGCCACCGAGCTGCTGCTCGACGGCGCCGCCGGCCGGATGGTCGCGTGGCGCAAAGGTGCGGTGACCGACATCCCGATCACGGAACCCGCGGGAGGGCAGCGCACGATCGCGCCCGACGACCCGCTGCTGGCCGCGGCGCGCGCCTGCTACACGAGTTTCGGCGACGAGGCTCCGCGTCACCTCGCGGAAGAGAAGCGCGGACGCGGACCGCGCGGACTCCTGCGCTAGCAGGCCGCCCGACTTCGAGCGCTCGCTCGGCGCCACCCGTACCCGCCGCAGCTGCCCGGAGCCCGGCCCCGCATCGCAAGGCGAGGGGGCACGGGGCGCGTACGGCTGCACCGGAGTCGTCCGGCGCGTTGCGGACGCTCGTGACTCAACGGCCTGCGGGACCGTAACGTACGGACAGCGCCGGGCGGCGAGCGACCGGGCCGACGTGCGCTTCTGCCGCACGCTGCTACGCTGGCGGAGCGCCGACCGCACCGGCGTCCACCTCCGGGCGGCGAGCCTCCCCGCCGCCCACTCACCCCGCCTCGCCAAGGCACTGCCATGAACAACTCGCTCGCCGTCGGAACCGCCCTCGCCCTCCTCGCAGCGCCTGCGTTCGCGCAGTCGACCGTCACCTGGATCGACCCGTTGCAGGAGCCGAACCTCGACGTGCGCAACGCGGTCGAGTGCCTCGCCCATCCGGATGGCGGCGTCGTGTCGATCTTCTACGCCGACCAGGACACGGCGCCCGGCTACGTCGTCCGCCGCCTCGATGATCTGGGCGATCGCGCGTGGACGACGTTCGTGCCCGAGCGCGTGGACGGTGACTTCCGCTCGCTCGGCCCCTCGACCGTCGGGCCGAACGGCACGGCGTACCTGAGCTTCTTCTACACGGACCCCGATCGAGCGTCGCAGATCGTCGCGCTCGACCCGGGCGGTGACCTCCTCTGGGAGATCGACGTCCCCACCACGATCGGCAACACGCAGTTCGGGATCGCGTCCATCCACGGGACCTTCGACGGCGACGTGATCGTCACGGGCCTGATGGACAGCTTCCTCATCCCGCCGCTGGCGGGCGCCTCGGGCGTGCGGCGCTACGACGGCGCGACGGGCGCGCCGGTCTGGAGCTATGAGCGGACGGCGATCTCGTGGGTGCGCGGCCGCTCCTTCGGCGATACGACGTACCTGTTCACGTCGACGGGCTTCGGCGTGCAGATCGAGGCGCTCGACGGGCAGGGAACGCTCCTCTTCACGACGTACGCCTCGGTTCCGGTGCACTTCGTGAATCGATCCCTCCCCGCCTTCGCCGCCGTCGGGCCGCAGGGGCAGGCCGCCTTCGCCATCGGCGAGGCGTTCACACCCGGCGGCACGTACTTCTACGCGGTGGCTCCGACCGGAGCGCTGACCTGGAACGGAGTGCAGCCGCTCACGATGGACGCGAACGTCGGCGCGTTCCTCCCGAACGGCGACCTCGTCGTGGCGGAGTCTGGGTTCCACGGACGGATCGCGGCGTGCCTCGATCCGTCGGCGGGCGTCGTCTGGCAGGACACGTCGGCGGTCGCGACGCGCGGCTACAGGCAGATCGAGCCCGGGCCGGGCGCGAACGTCACGCTGTACGCGAGCGAGCAGGTCATGCCCTACCCCTACTCCGCCGCCGCGCTCGAGTACCGCGACGCGGCGACGGGGCAGGTGCTCGACGTGGAGCGCTTCGAGCAGACCGACGCGATCTACGCGCTCAGCAGCACGCTGGCGAAGGACTCTCGCGGGAACCTCTGGGTCGGACTGATGGGCTGGACGGGAATCCTCGATCCGACGAACGGCGAGACGGTCAAGGTCGTTCCCTTCGACGACGCGAGCGCGGTCGAGTGCGCTGCGGCAACCGCCAACTCGACCGGGGACACGGGCCGCCTGCGGGCGCCGGGGTCGCCTGTCGTGGCGCTCGACAACCTGTCGCTCGTCGCCGATCGGCTGCCTCCGTTCCAGTTCGTCCTGTTCCTGAACGCGCAGAGCTCCGGCTCCACCGCGAATCCGGGCGGGAGCCAAGGCGATCTGTGCCTCGGCGGGTCGATCGGGCGCTACGTCGCGCCGGGTCAGATCCGGCGCGCGTCTCCCGCGGGCCTCGCGACGCTCCAGCTGGACCTCGACGCCACACCGAGCGGCGCGACGCTGGTCCCCATCGCGGCGGGCGAGACCTGGTACTTCCAGGCCTGGCACCGCGACCTCGTGGGAGGCGCGGCGACATCGAACTTCACGGGCGCGGTCTCGGTCGCGTTTCAGTAGCGCGCGGACGCGACCTGATCGGGTCTCAGTCGCCGGCACCTGCGCCCGCTCGCGCGTCCCTGCGAAGCGCCAGCGCGACCCCGATGTGCCGAACGTCAACTGTCCAGCGCGGCAGGATCAGCGTCATGAGCGCGCCCTCGACCTCGGCCCACGCGCCGAGGGCGAGCGCGAGCCACAGGAAGCCGTGTACGTCGCCGCGCATCATCAGCAGCACGCCGACGGGGATCAGCGACAGGCCGAAAGCGCGCATGCTCGTCGCGTGGTAGCTCGAGCGCTTGCCGAAGCGCCACCAGTCCAGCGGCACGCGCAGGAGGTCGAGCGCGATCAACGCAATCAGCCCCCAGCCGTGCTCGGAGACGATCCCGGGCTCGGCGATCCAGAACGTGGCGAGCGACACGTATGCGAACACGTCGTCCGCGATGCTGTCGGCGCGCCGGAGCCCCTCGGTCGCCACGCCGAAGCGCCGGGCGAGCTTGCCGTCGTACACGTCGGACAGGATCGCGAGCACGAACGAGACGAGCCAGATCCAGCGCGGCCACTCGAGCCAGGCGACGAGAACGCCGAGCGCGCCCAGCGGAGGGCGGACGCAGACGAGCGCCCACGGGAGAGCGGTGCGGATGCGGCCGGGCGGCATCCGGGCAGTCGAGCACACCCGCCGCCGCCGCGAAACACTCTCGCGCGATCGCGGGTCCCGCAGTCGAGTGGACGCCCGCTGGCGGTCCCACGGCCTGTGCCTGCTAGCATCCGGCCGCGCCGCGCTTCGGCGCTCCATCGATGAAGGTCCAGATCGCACTGCTCGGCAACTCGTTCGCCAAGAAGGTCCAGGTCCCTGCGCTGCGCTGGGCCTCCGACAACGGCGCGCCGAACCAGGTCGTCACGCTCGCCGGGCACGATGCCGCGAAGGCGGCGGCCACCGCGGCGGCGTGCGGCATCCCCCACTCGACGGGGAGCTGGGAGGAGTCCCTCGACGAGGACGTCGTCGGGTCGCTCGACCTGGTGATCGTGTCGACACCCGTCGACCTGCACGCTCCGATGGTCCGGGCGGTGGTCGAGCGCACGAGCGCCGACATCCTTTGCGAGAAGCCGTTCGCGATGGACGGGGACGAGGCGCGCGAGCTGCGTGACCTCGCGCGAGGGCGGCTCGCGCTCATCGACCACCAGACGCGCTGGAGCCCGTGGCGCCGCGCGTTCGCGCGCGAGGTCCGCGCGGGCCGCTGCGGCGCTCCGTGGATGGGCCGCGTCAACATGAGCGTCGCGGCCCAGCCACGGATCGACGCGCCGTACTCGTGGTGGTACGACGCCGAGCGCGGCGGCGGGACCCTCGGCGCGATCGCGAGTCACATGCTCGACGGCGTGCTGCACCAGTTCGGTGAGCGCGTCGCAGAGGTCGACGCGCGGCTCATGACGCACGTGCCGAAGCGCGTGGACAGCGGCGGCGTCGAACGCGCCGTGACGGCCGACGAGACGGCGCTGCTCTGGATCACTCTGGAGAGCGGACTCGAGCTGACGCTCGAGACGAGCCTCCTCGCGTTCGGCATCGACCGCGACGCGGGCAACGGCGTACTGATGGAGCTGCGAGGATCGAAGGGTACGCTCCGCCTCGAGGGCGAGACCGACCTCGTGTTCTGCGGCGTCGACGGGACGAGCACGGACGTGCCCCTCGGCGCCGAGCCGCTCGCGTCGCCGACGGAGCTCGGCATGCCCGACTACGGCTTCTTCGGCCGCTGCCTCCCCTACTACCTGCGCGACGTGATCCGCGCGATCGGGGACGGCGAGACGCAGCTGCCCGGCGCGGCGACGTTCGACGATGCCGTGCACGTCATGGACGTCCTCGACGCCGCGCGCGCCGCGGCGCGGACCGGACAGCGCCAGCAGGTGCGTGGAGCGTGACCGAGGTCTGCGGGCGGCTCGCGCCGTCGCCGACCGGGCGACTGCACCTCGGGCACGCGCGCTCGTTCCTGGCGGCGTGGTGGTCGGCGCGCGGGCAGGGCGGCCGCGTCGTACTGCGCATCGAGGACCTCGACGCCGAGCGCGTGAAGCCGGGGGCGACCGAGCTCGTGCTGCGCGACCTCGAGTGGCTCGGGCTCGACTGGGACGGGGAGCCGCTGCTGCAGTCGGAGCGCCGGGACGCGCATGCCGAAGCGCTCGGATGGCTCGTCGAGCGCGGTTTCGCGTACCCGTGCGTGTGCACGCGGCGCGAAGTGCAGGAAGCGGCGAGCGCGCCGCACGCGGACGGCGCGGAGTCGCCGTACCCCGGGACGTGCCGCGGGCGCTACCGAAGTGCACCGGAGGCCCTCGAAGCGACGGGGCGTGACCCGGCGCTGCGGCTCCGCATCGGGGAGGGCGTTGGCCGGAGGACGCGCTTCCGCGACGCGGTGCTCGGCGAGGTCGAGGTCGACGTCGCAGCGGAGGTCGGGGACTTCGTCGTGCAGCGCAAGGACGGCGTGGCGGCGTACCAGTTCGCGACGCCGCTCGACGACGCGTTCCAGGGGGTCACCGAGGTCGTGCGCGGCGACGACCTCTTGCCGAGCGCGGCGCGGCAGGCGCTCGTACTGGAGGCGCTGGGCCTCGAGTCCCCCGCGCAGGCGCACGTATCGCTCGTGTTCGGTGCGGACGGCCGGCGCCTGGCGAAGCGCGCCGGGAGCCTGTCTCTCGAAGAGCTCCGAGACGCGGGCGTGGCACCGTCACGGATCCGCGCGTGGGCCGCACGGTCGCTCGGGATCGAGGGCGGGGAGCCCTCGCCCGGGCAGGCGCTCGACTGGGGCGCGGTGCCGCGCGGGCCGGTTCTCCTGCCGGAGGACCCGCGGGCGGCGCTCTGAGCGGGCCGGGCCCGCTCCGTCCTTGGGCCCCGCCCGCCCCGCGTCCTAAGTTCCACCGTGAACGAATCCACGCCCATGTCCGAACGATCGAACCGCATCAGCGCGCTGCGCTCCCTCCTGGCCGCCATCGCCGCGGGCCTGGCCCTCTCGGCCTGCAGCGGCTACGGGCCGGGAGGCGGCGCCGACCCGTACAACGACCCGGACACGGGGGAGTCGAACGCTGCACCGTCGAGCGAAGCCGAGGCCGGCACCACCGGCTCCGACCCATCCGAGACCTCCGCGAGTATCGCGCTCCCGACCCCGGACCCCACCGTCCCCACCCAAGACCCCGCGGCCCCCGAAACGGGCGCCGAGACCCCGATGAGCGAAGTCGCGACCCTGGGCGCCGGCTGCTACTGGTGCATCGAAGCCGTCCTCGAGCAGATCGACGGCGTCGTGTCCGTCGTCTCCGGCTTCATGGGCGGCCAGGTCGACAACCCCTCCTACCGCGAGGTCTGCGCGGGCACGACGGGCCACGCCGAGGTCGTCCAGGTCACCTTCGACCCGGGCGTGATCTCGTACGAGGAGCTCCTCGACTGGTTCTGGCGTCTCCACGACCCGACCACCCTGAACCGCCAGGGCGCCGACGTGGGCACGCAGTACCGCTCGGCCATCTTCACGCACTCGCCGGAGCAGGCCGAGGCCGCCCGCCGCTCGCTGGAGGCCGCGCAGCCCTCCTTCGAGGACCCGATCGTGACCGAGATCGCGGACGCCAGCACGTTCTACGAGGCGCCCGACTACCACCAGGGCTACTACCAGGACAACCGCAGCGCCGGCTACTGCCGGGTGGTCATCCGCCCGAAGCTGAAGAAGCTGGGCCTCAAGGAGTGAGCCCCCCCGGGCCGATCCCGGGAGCAGCTTGACACCGGCGCGGGGAGGGGTACCCTCTCGCGCCACGGAATCCCCGATAGCTCAGTTGGTAGAGCAAGCGGCTGTTAACCGCTGTGTCGCAGGTTCGAGCCCTGCTCGGGGAGCCACTCTTCCGCTTGGTGCGGAATTGAGGGGCTGGCGGGTCAGGAAGGCCGGTTTGGGGCCTTCGGAAGTCAGGCTGAGGGCCGGAGATGCGTCTCGGTGGGGACCTGACGGGGCTCGAGAGGGGCGTCAGCTCGCGCTCAGCAACTCGACGGGGCCTGGCCGCGGCGGAACTGTCTCTGATCTCTCGGGTCTCTGTTGAGGCTCTGGTTGATCCAGGGCCCCGGTGCGGCTGGCTCATCCGGGCACTCCGGACCAGTCCTTCTAGATCAGCCGTGAGACTGCCGTACGCATCTACGGCGACCGACCGAGTAGGGTCGTCCACGAGATGCAGAGCTTTGACTCGAAGACCGTGACGATCGCAGACGTGCTCTGTGGCGCTCCTGGGTCCCAAGTGCGGCTACCCGATTACCAGCGGGGCTTCAGTTGGGAGAAAGACGAGGTGAGTACCTTCCTTCGCGATGTTCTGGAGTTCGATCAAGCCAGCGGCGTTGGGGCGGAGTCGTACTTCCTGGGCTCGATGATTCTGCAGCGTGAGCATCCGGCAGACCGCGAGGTTCTCCTCGTCGACGGGCAGCAGCGTATGAGCACGATCGGAATCTTGCTCTCCGTGCTACGGGACGCGGCTAGATCCCTCGGCGCTTCGCATCCGCGTGCGGCTGACGTGTCACATGCGATCCACGACACATACCTGTCGTCGGAAGGGCCGGAGGGTGGGAATCGATACTCGTTGCGACTAGGCGATCTGGACTCGTCGTTCTATGAGGCATTCATCCTGCGCCGGGATAGGAAGAAGGAGCAACCGGCCGTAAACGAATCCAACCGCCTAATCGCGGATGCGCGCGATCTGTGCGAGCGTACGGTTAACGAGTGGTTGAAGCGGCAGCCTGATCCTCTTGCTGCGATCGAGCGCCTCAGTTCGCTTGTCGTGCAGAGGATCGTAGTGGTTGCGATCTCGGTGCGAGATGATCGAGAAGCGATGTTCGTCTTCGAGCGAGTGAACAAGCGCGGTCGCCCATTGTCGGATGCGGACTTGATCCTCCACCACCTGATGATGGGGTCGAATCTACGGCAACGCGGTCAAATCCGCCGCAGCTGGCATCGTATGGCTGACGCGCTTCCTCCAGGAACCTCAGTGACACGCCTGCTCAGGCATCTGTGGCTGGCCGAGGGGCGACGGATTCAGGGCAAGCGTCTCCCCGAGGCGGTCTCAGACCATATTGGAGGGGCTGAGGTCAATGCGGAAGAGTTCGCCGCAGAGTGCGCCAGTGCCGCCGAGGTCTATGCCGGCTTGTTCTCGGTGACGACCAAGCACCATCACCACGTTGCGCGCGCGATCGTGCCTGCGTGTCATCGGGACCTCGAGGTCGCCGCCTCGATTCCTCTGCTGCTCGCGGCGGTGCGCCGGTTCGGTAAGGCCCCAGAGTTCTCGACCGTTGTATTGGCGGCAGAGGCGCTCATCGTTCGCCACCGATTCTTCGCCGGCCTCGATGCTCGAGAGCTCGATGGTGCACTCCATGCGGCCGCGTCAGCCGTGTTCTCTGGCGCCAGCAAGGAGTTCGCTGTGCAGCAGGCAGTCGGTGAGCTTCAGAAGGTAGATCCCAGGCGTTCGCAGATGCGAGCTGGCGTGGTCCGCCCTGCGAAGATCAAAAAGCCAGCCGCCCTGTACATCCTTCGCCGCCTTGAGTCGGCGCAATCGCAAGGTGCCTACGCGGCCACCGCAACGCTCGAGCACATCTTCCCCACATCCGCGACAGAGGCTGAGTGGGGCGCGCGTGCGCAATCGCTTGTAGCGAGGCGCAATCACCTCGGCAATCTCACTCTGCTGGCTCCGAAGGAGAACGCGCGTGCAGGTAACCGGAGTTACTCCAAGAAGAAGCCCCTGTACGCGTCCTCAGTCCTTGCGCTCACGCGATCGGTCGTTGAAGCCAAGGCATGGAGTGAGGCTGCGATCAAGCGGCGAGCGGAGTCGCTGGCAGAGCTGGCGGATGAGGTCTGGCGAGTCAGATAGTCTTCGAGGAGATCATGCACAAGCTCCGCGAGGCAGAGATCGCGCTCGCGAAAGGGCTGACGACCGGCGAGATCGTTCGATAGCTCGGGGTGCACTGAGCACACCTACTACCGCTGGCGCAAGGAGTACGGCGGGATGAAGGTCGATCCGGCGAAGCGATTAAAGGAGCTCGAAAAGAGAACGCACGCCTGAAGCCAGTGCTCGCCGACAAGCACCTGTGAGGGGACCCCAGAATGTCGGTCCAGCGAGAACTGGGAGGGGCGGGTAGAACCGGTCCTCAGGAGGACCAGACCGACATGCGGAAGAGCCGATTCACCGAGAGCCAGATCATCGGGATCCTGAAGGAGGCCGATGCGGGTGCCAAGGTCGCCGACCTGGCCCGCGAGCATGGCGTGAGCACGGCCACGATCTACGCGTGGCGCTCCAAGTACGGCGGCCTCGACGTGAACGAGGCCAAGCGCCTGCGCGAGCTCGAGGACGAGAACCGTCGCCTGAAGCAGATGGTGGCGGACCTCTCCCTCGACAAGGAGGCCCTGAAGTCGGCGCTGGGAAAAAAGTGGTGAGCCCTGCGGCTCGCAGAGCCGTGGCGGAGCACTTCCAGGCCGACTTCGGCCTGAGCGAGCGCCGGGCCTGCAGGCTGGCAGGGCAGAATCGATCCGTCCAGCGTTACCAGAGCCGCAAGGCAGAGATCGAGGGCCTCGAGGAGGCGCTCGTCGAGCAAGCGAGGGAGCGACCTCGCTTCGGCTACAAGCGGCTGACCATGATGCTCAGGCGCCAGGGCTTTCACGTGAACCACAAGCGCGTCTACCGGATCTACACGCGGCTCGGGCTGGCCGTGCGTCGCAAGCGCAGGAAACGGGCCTCTCAGGCGCCGCGAATGGTGCGGCCGTCGCCGGAGGCTGTGAACGACTGCTGGTCGATGGACTTCTTGACCGACGCCATGGACGGAGGGCGTGCGATGCGCGTGTTCGCTGCCGTCGATGATCACTCACGGCGCTGCGTGGCCCTGGCGTTCGACGTGGCGCTCCCGGCAGAGCGCGTGACACGGATCCTCGACGAGGCGATCGAGACCTACGGCAAGCCAAAGGCGATCCGTACGGACAACGGACCCGAGTTCACCAGCCGTGCGTTCGACGCCTGGGCCTACCGCCACGGCATCGAGCACCACTTCATCCGCCCGGGGAAGCCCGTTGAGAACGCCTTCGCGGAGAGCTTCAACGGCCGCCTGCGAGACGAGCTGCTCAACCAGCATTGCTTCGAGAGCCTGCGGCACGCTCGCGAGCTCGGCGAGGACTAGCGGCATGACTACAACCATGTGCGGCCACACACAGCCCTCGGGGGCCTCAGCCCCGAGCAACACATCGCGGAGCCCCCGGGGGCCATGGCCCCCCGGGGGCTCCGCGCGCCCTCCAACTCACTGACACCACCAACCTTCAGGCACAGCCCTGACCGCCTGAGATCCCAGCTAGAACTGGACCTAATTCAGGGGTTGCCTCACCTGGACAACGCGATCCTGAAGGAGGCGGCGGAGGGAGACTTTTGAGCCCGCAGCGCAGGCGCAAGGTAGTCGAGCAAGTGCGGTCGAAGCTTGGCGTGTCCGAACGGCAGGCATGTCGAGTGCTGGGCGAGGCTCGTTCGACCCAGCGGCACGAGCTGCGGGCTTCGTTGTGGAGGCAGCGGCTGGAAGCACGGATCGTCGAGCTCGCGTGCGAGTTCGGGCGCTACGGGTGTCGCCGAATCACGCCTGGAGAGACGACTTCGTCCACGCCCGAACCCACGACGGCCGTCCCCTGAAGCTTATGACGATGGTCGACGAGCACACGCGCGAGTGCCTGTGCATCGACGTCGCCCGGCGGCTGCGCTCCGAAGAGGTGCTGTACCGCCTCGGGCGCTTGATGGTCCAGCGTGGCGTGCCGGAGTACGTACGCAGCGACAATGGACCGGAGTTCATAGCCACGGCACTGCGCGAGTGGCTCGACCGCGTTGGTGCGAAGACCCTTTGCATCGACCCGGATTCGCCCTGGGAGAGCGGGTACGGCGAATCGTTCAACGTCAACCTCCGCGACGAGCTGCTGAGCGGCAAGATCTTCTACACGCTGTGCGAGGCTCGAGCCGTCATCGAGACATGGCGACGCGAGGACAACGAGATACGCCCGCACAGCTCGCTTGGCGATCGCTCGTCCGCACCCGAAGCACTCTTGCCCGCACGGGCAGGCTCCGCTTCGCTCCGCCTGCCCTTGCGGGTGCCTGCCGGGCCGCCCGTAGCGGCAACTCGATCACCCCGCTTTCAGTCCGGAGACTAACATGCGAGCTGGCACGACTATCGGGGGCAGGTCAATCTCTCGAAGCCGCAAGGCGTACGATATGGTCGCCGCCGCCATTGCTTGTGTGCGGTTCCCGCGACGAGGTCAAGGGCTGCCGTGCGGCTGGGCGAAGGCGTGGACCAGCCGGACGAGTGGCCGTGCTTCGGCATCTCCGGCGGACACGTCGGCGATTGGGTGACGGGGGCGCCAGGGTCACGAACCGCAACAGCTGAGAGTAGTTGTGCCGCAGTTGCGGACGTAGTGTCCGAGATTTTCTTCCGCGAAAGTCGCGACCACCGGCCGAACTAGCGGAGAACCCTGACGCCCTTTTGTAGGGAGATGCGGCGCTCACGGACGGCTAGACTCCCCTACCGAGGTGCTTGAACGCGCCCTCGGCTCGCCACTTGTCTGGGCGGACCAGGCTAATCCGCGCCTGCAGACAGCTTATCCGCGGTCTCGGCCGCTCTCGGCCCTCACGGCACCGTGAACGGTTCACCCGGCCGCTGGAACACAACGGGGCGGACGGAGCGGCAGGTGAGCGGTGGGCATTCGCGTGCGGCGATGACGCTCACAGGGTCGTGATGGGGCGTGTGCGAGGGGGCACTTCGGGGCATCCACGACTAGAGGCTAGCTGCCGGGTCCGCTGCTCTCCTTGGCCTCCTTGATGTCGATTCGGGCGCGATGGCCGTGCTTCTCAAGGAGGTGAAGGAGGTTGTTGCCGTTCAACAGCGTGAGCGGTTTGGCTCGAGCGAATTCATACGCGTCCGGTCCGTAATCCGAGGTCGTGACGAGTATGCCTTTGTTTGCTCCCTCATTCATCAGGGTTCCGTAGAGGTCACGGACGGCCGAGACGTCCACAGTGTTCGTGTAGCGCTTGGCCTGGATGACGATCTTGCCGCCGCGGATCGGATCCGGATCGAAGACCACGGCGTCGATGCCGCCGTCACGGCTGGCTCGCGTGACGCGCACGTCGCCACCATGCTGTGAGAACTCTGCCTCGAAGACCTCCCGGACGAGGTGTTCGAAGTCCTCCCAGTCCATGACTGCAAGGTTGTCGCCTTCGGCGATGCCGTCCACGACAGCCTGGCTCGGCGCGAACCGCCTGTCCTCGCGATCCATTTCGAGGATCGGGGGGATGGGCGTCATGCTGTGCAACGCGGCGCTAGCTATCCCCTTCAGCTTCTTGAAGCATGCCTTTGGCTCGACGTTGGCCAGGTTTATCGCGACGAACTCCTCCTTTCCCGCTTGTAGTGACATCACACAGGGTCGCACGGGTTGTCCGCTGGACGGGTCGACCCCCTCGACGAAGCCGTTGAATACGATCGCCGTGAGCGCGTCCACCCGGTCGGCTTCGAACAGCTCGTGGATCGTGCGCAGCGCGATTTGATAGAGCACGGAGTCGTAGAGCTTGTTGTGCTTGGCCGCCGCCAGTCGTTTCTGCGTGAACTCGTCGCGCGAGATGACGTATTTCACCTCGCATGTCGATGGCAGGCTCTCTTTCGGTGGCAGCTCATAGTCGACGATCAGGATCCCGGTGGCGGGACTCAAGTCGACGTCGAACGTCTGGGGCATCCAGTCCGGATACGACGACCGGGTCAGAACGAGTTCGCAGTAGTCGACGATCGCACCCGGATCCAACCCTTCGTACTGGGCACGACGTTGGTCGATGGCTTGGGCCTCGCACACACGTTGCTCTTCGAATTCTACGCGAGCGCGCTCCCAAGCCGATATGGCGGACACGTACACCTCCCGGTCACGCTGAATCGATTGCTCGCGGGATGCCACCTTGAGAGCGTGTTCGCCGTTGAGCTCGGCGACCTCACGTGACCAGTTCTCCTCGTCACGTGCAAATCGGCGCTGTGCGTCTCTGACCTTCTTCTCCTTACGTGAGGCGATGAGCTTGTCGAACAGCGTGATGTCCGGGCGATACCGCGGGTCATTGCCCCGCGGCCTCGGAGGGAGCATCGGTTCTGGGAGCTCCGGAGGCGGTACGGGGCTCGTCGGCGGAGGCTCAGGAAAGTCGTCCCGGCTCTTCAACGACTCCCAGTCGATCGCGTCGTCCACATCGAGCGTGTATGCAAGGATCGCCTCGAGCTCGGCCAGCGCCTCGACTGCGGCGGCCGTGCGCTCGACGGCCAAGGCCTTCTTCTGCTCCTTGTCCCGCGCCTGCTGTTTTCGAGTGGCCCGCTGATTCGCGGTTGCAACCTTTCTGGCCCAGGATTCGTCCCACTGCTTCGCCTTGAGCGACGCCTTTTGCACGACGACCTGACGGTTGTCGCCCCTTACAACTTGCATCTTGTGCAGGCCCGTATGGGTGACCTCTACCTCGTACCTGCGAAGGCCTCGCGCGGTGTAGGCAATGCTGACGTCGCCGATCTGGCTGTTCATTGGCAGGCTTCTCGCTTCGAAGTGACCCTGTAGCACCGGCGCAGCTGTGCGACGGAATGTCGTTCAGGGATGGAGTCGATCAGCGTACCTTCCCGACAGGGCGTCAATGCCATGTTGTGCATCACGAGGCCGCCGATGCGTTCTTGACGACTGACCTGATCGAGCAGGGTGGACCGAGGGCCAGGTCTATCGTCGAGCGGTCCGCTGTCCATGCCTCGGCGGGACCGATCTAGGTTGTCTTGTTTGACGCTGTCCCACGGCGCCCGCCGAAGCTTCCGCGGTGGGCGCGGACAGCCAGAGGAGCCCTGTAGTGTCCCATCGGCCGGCCGAGCCCTCGAACGGGTCTTGCGGCGCCATACATCAGCGCGAGATCAAGAAGCGCAGATCAAGCGATGCTCCTTGACCTTGCCTTGACTCACCCGCGTTCACGACCTCTGAGGGCCATCGGCTGACCGATGGGACACTACGGGCGACAGCTACGCTCGGTTCAAGAAGGGCCCGAACGGCCGTCTAGGGCCAGAGCGGCGTTTTCGGTAGGCACAGGAGTCCAAAGCGCTGGCAAGCGTCGATCGCGGATGCCCTGAAAGTCCGGCTCCGGATGACGGCGGCCGAGGGGCGATTCAATTGGGGCGTATTCGTGAATGGACGTCTGTGAGGCACGGCATGCAACAAGAAGGCCCGCGTAGAAAGCAGTGCTTGCGAACCACCCCGGAGCCCCGCGCCTGAGCAAGATCAGGCTTGCAGCGAATAGAGATAAGGCGATAGCGACACGACCATAGTCCCACTCAGTTGTCTCTTCGCGATAGCCGCCGGCCGCCGCCGCATCTGCTCCAGCGAGGATCGAGGTAACCATTGACAGCAACACAACTGGCGTCCACATTTTCCCATGGAGCTTGGACCTGAGATTCACACGCCGGTTCTTTGGCCCGTTGGCGCGAAGCCTCAAGGCATGCCCTTTCAATAGTTGATCCCCGATTTCTCGGTCGACAGGACGAACGACCTCGCGCACATAGCGAAGTCGCATGCTGTCGTAGGCCTTCTCAAGCGCGTGACGAGAAAACCCCGCGCTTGCAAGATTGTAAACGGGGCGTCGCATGCCTCTGAGCCCGTCGATGCCTCCCAGAGCATGCCAGATTCGCGCCTCTATCCTGGTGAGATCCAGCTGGGACACCCAAACGGCCTCAGCTTTCTGGATTCGCGCCTTGAGCTCCGAGTGTTCAGCGATTGCCGCCGGATCCCATTGATGCCGGTCTTCGATCGATCCCAAGCGGCCACTCTCCAACTGTTCCGGAGCCACGCGTCGACAGGCGTCAACATATCGCCTGCCGATCGCCGTTTTTACAAGTGCTCGGGACGGAGCAGCTGTTTCCTTAGAGCAGTAGAGATCACCGATAACATCAGTTGCGAGGCTTTCAGCTCGTGACTGGGATAGCCCCCTCTTCATGAGTAGCCTGGTCCCGCAATCAATGTCTTCCAGATATCTACTGGCCTTTTTGGCTTCTAGGAATGCACCGGTTAGCCGAAAGGGCTCCACCCTAGGTTGGTGAGCTGATTTGAGGATTGAATCCCCTTGCTCGAATAATTCATCCTCCGAGACTTGCGGGGGGGCGAAGGCAGCGAGTGCAGCGGCGATCGTTACGAAGTTGATCATGGTTGAGCGGTCAGCTGGTTTCGCACGTACATCGCACCAGCGAGCCCGGTTGCTGAACAATGGCGGATTTTGCTTTTCGGCGCTAATCCCAGCAAATCGCCACCCTCGCTCGATTTCGGGGCAGAAGCGAACGGGAATGGCCCGATCGCAAAGATCTGTCGACGAGAATCGGCCCACAAAACCACGTGCGGAGATTCGGCGGCGCTCAACGATGACTGCATCTTCATGAAAGAAATTTCCATTCCCCTCAACCCAGTGCGTATCGGCGACCCCCTCTCGGCCGCTAGACACGGCGTTCACTCGTCGGTTCAAGATGGGCCATACCACGGCGGTGGCGTGTACGACATTCGAATGCGCGACGGAGGTCGATCGCGCCACTTCACCATGCGGTTCCAGCTCACAGCCTTGGGGGACGGCAGGTTCCGCCTGAACCGGCTCGACTGCGGTGATCCCGCGACCGACCTCTCCGATCGCGGGAACGGAGTCCTCCAAGGAGGGCCGATCACACTGAATTTCGCCAACTGAATCTCGATCGGAGACAACTCGGCCCGTCATCTGTCCCTCTGGGTGGATCGCGGGCTCATCTCGTTCGAACACGGAACGCGACGCCGTCCGGGTTCGCACCCCCGCCCCACCCGGGGAGCCACTCCCAGCCTCGGTTGTGAACTAAGGGCGCTGGCTGGGCCGGCAAGGGGGATGCGTCCGCTGAGGCGCGAGGGGGGCTCGACGAGAAACGCTGGAGACTCAGCCTGGCGGGCCGGCGGGCGCGCGACACGGCCCGATCGGGACGGATCCGTCTCGGCCCTCCGTGAGGCCTCTGGTTGACGCTTCGGCGCTCCCCCGCGGCAGTCCTCGTCCAGCCGGTGCACTTTCGGGAAAGGGGGTCGCACGCGCGATCCTCGCCCCCGCTCGACCGACATCATCGGGTCTCCTCACGGGTCTTCAGCAGGTTGTCCGACAAACGACCACATCCCGAGCGCGCGAACGGGGTCCGCTCGACACTCGACAGGCTGAGCACCCTCGGTGCGATGCACCACACAACCAACGGTCCCACGGATCCGCATGGAGCTGAGGCAGCCCATGTCACCCTCTGAGGGTCGACACTCTGCGGTGAGCCAGGAAATGGGGACGGGTCAGACGACCCGACCCCGTCCCTTGGGGGCCCAGGGCCCGCGGTTCAGAAGATCTCCCTACTGGGCGACGTCCAAGGCCATTCCGCCCGTGTAGCCGTAGGAATCGTCGTTGTTGAACCCGTACACGGTGATTCCCACGGGCGCTGTCCCGGTCAGTGTGTGCGAGCCGTCGGAGATCGGAATACGAGCGCCCGACAGGCCCGAAGAGCCGATGGGCTCGAACTCCGAAGCCGCGAGAGTCGAACCATCGATCTGGACGCCACCGGTCGCCGCCACCGAGCTGGGCGCCACCACGTTGACGAAATGACTCGCAAATCCGGTGGACGGTGTCGTAAACACGTAGCTTGACTGGTACTGGGATGCCGGTGGCAGGATCATCGAGAATGGGTCCCCTGGTCTCTGATCAAAGTTGCCGCCGTGGGCAAACTGCAGCACCATGATCGGCTTGTCAGCCGTGATCCAGTGGTTCCCATCCAGAACCAGCTCCAGCACTTCACCAGAAGCCAGAGTCGAAGAGCTCGGCATCGGTCCTTCGACCGAAACGAGCGTATCCGCTTCCGATGCGATCACCTTGACGGTGTCTCCTCCCACACGGCTCGCGAGTGAGACCACCGGCGTCGCCGCACCCCAAGTAGAAACAGGGGGCAGCATCTCCAGAACGGTATCGCAGAAGCTTGTGCCCACGGGGACCTGCCCGCAGCGGTTGCCGGCCAAGACCCCAACGGGCTTGTTGGCCGTCACCCGGGTTCCTGAAATATCCCCGAGGGAAGAGGTCAGCTGGTAAGCCTCACCGGCGTTCACAGTGACGTCGAAGGGCACGCCAGCAGGGCGACTGCCGAGGTCCTCCGAGGGAGTGATCGTCACCAAGGTGTCGTCCTCAGCGGCGACGACGGCCAGCTGGGTACCGTTCCGAATCGCCCCGAGCCCCTGGGCACCCACCGCGAAGAATTCCGTACCGAAGGTGTTGGTCGGAAAGATCGCAAAGGCGTCCGTGGAGAACGGGATCCGGGTCATGCCGTAGACGCAGATGTCATCGTCAGCCTCAATGCTCACTGCCAGGGCTTGGACACCATCTGCTGCGGTGACCTCGAGCTCCGTCGGCAGGGTGACAGACGTCGCCACTCCCGGCTGGACACTGAAGGGCAGACTGAAGCCGATCCCAGGTGCGGTGATCATGCCTGCCGTTGCCGCTTCGGCTGCGATGAACAGTTCAAGGGACGTGGCGCCCATGTAGTTGGCCGGGAAACAGAAAGTGAAGTCTCGCCCGGCAGTACTCGCAGTATCGAGCTCAAGGAGCCCCGCATCAGTCAGTCCATCTTCCACTGGCTCCAGGCTCGCTGAGATCGCGGTGTAGGTCACGTCGCCCTCCGAGAACGACGCTCTGAGGGTGATCCCACCGGGATCGGCCACCACGTTCTGTAGCTCGAACCGACCTGCCGCTCCCGCCGTGGTCGAGATCCCCTGGCCAAGAACCTCCACGACGGCGGGGACGGGGCTCCCGTCCGTGAGGCTGGTGAAACCAACCACCGTCGTTAGCCCCGCGTTCAGAACGACGCGCACTGGCGTCACCCCGATCGCCCCGTCGTTGGCGGCCGTGATGAAGGCCAGGCCTGACGACAAGGCCACGAGCTCGCCGTTCAATCCGACCTCGACGATACTCGGGTTGCTAGAAACGTAAGACGTCCCAGTGGAGCGCAGCGCGGCATCTACGACGGAGTCGTCCGACATCGTCCCGAGGACCTCCATAGCGCCGTTGGGAGCCGCGGAGGTAAGCAGCGAAGGCGATGCGCTTGCTGCGATGGAGAGAACCGTCGCTGGGGGCGTCACCGAAGGAACCATCCGGTTGATGTTCGCAACTTCTGCCGTCTCAAGGCTGAAGGCATCGGTTCTCGAATAGAGGGTCACCCCGCCCCGGTTGGTCTGGCTGCTCGCTCGAAGGAGCGAGCCGTCCGAGGGCGCATTGTTGATGCGGAATCCACCGTTGAGGCTACTCCGAGTGGTCTGTCCCCCCACCGCGACCTCCGCGCCGCTGCCCAAATCACCCTCCGTTACATCTGCATTGAGCGGATCAGAGCCAAGAAATACCTCCATTGCGTCGTCCACACCATCGCCGTCGGTATCGCTCAGGATCGGCGAGGTGAGGTAGAGACACTCAAGGAAGTCAGCAAGTCCGTCCCCGTCCACGTCCGACGAAGGTGCGTTGTAGACGGTCGAGTCCAGCCCGGACCAGTCCTCGAAGTGATCGCTGATGTTGTCCCCGTCGGAGTCCACGCCGATGACTGAGAACTGACCCACGGCCACGTCGTCGCCGTTGACAGCGAGCACGTAGAGCGGTCGAGACATGGAGACGAAAGCTGAGCTGCAGAACGAAACGGTCAGGAGTCCGTTGGCGTCCACCTCAGCTTCCATGCCCGCATCGATGAGGAGCCACTGGGTTTCCGGGTCGGCAGCCACATCCACGGTACCCCTACCCGGAACCATCTTGAGGACCTGCAGCTGAACGCTTGAGCCCACCGTCAGATCCCGGGTTGGGCTATCCAGTTCCATGGTTGCGATGGCGTCGAACTCCGGCACGTGCCACTCAGCGGCGGTCCAGGGATTGGGAAGCGGTGGGTAATCATCGCCTGCAAGGGGGTCCAGAGGGCCTCGCAGTCCGCGGGAGCTCTCGAACAGATCGCGCCAGAACGTCTTGAGGCTACAGAGCCGCAGAACGAAGTCACGCGTTGCTGCGGCGCCGCCGGGCACGATGGCCTTCGCGATCTCCCTTGGGAGGGCGCTAAACCCCTCCACGTCATCGAAACATGTCAGTACTGCCCCTTCGAAGAAGAGCTCGTGATCGGTCTTCTCCCCGGGGGGCCTCGGACGGTCCTGGTCCTCCTGGATAGCCTCGCAGTGCTCATAGAAACAGGGCACAAGGCCTACGGCAAAATGCTGCGCACCGCCGATCGCCGAGCAGAAATCGTCGAGGTCCGCGATCCCGAGCAGGGTCAGCACTGCGATGACCTCATTGGACGAGAGGGATTCGCACATCTCGAGAACCACGTCGTTCGTGGAGCTCCAGAGGAAGGCCTCGTTCTCGATATCGGCTGCCAGACACTGGATGACCGAGGGCACCCACCCCTGGCCCCAATCCGGAGGCGTCGGATTCGGGCTCTCATCGTCCAAGCCATCGAGGCCGCAAGTCCTTGCCGCGAGACAGGCGATCTGCTCGTTGAGTAGCCCGAGGGGAGTGTTGCGGGTTTCCAGCCAATGGTCCCGAAGGTCGTTCTTGGCCTTCTCCAGAGGATCCTTCACGATCGTTCCGGTATTCGCATACGGCGGGCACTGCCCTCCCCACCCGGAAACAGTAAGGCCACTTCCCAGGTCGCTCCTCGCGCACGAGCCGTCGTCATCCACACGAGCTGACCCCACCACTTCGAAGCGGCTGGTGCCATGGTCGAAGGAAAGCAGAAACGACGTGGATCCCGGGGCGAGCCCGTTCACGTTGGGATAGCAGACCTCGATGGCGGGATCGAAATGGGCTCCGCCTGGCTGCAGGGTCCACGCGAGCCGCGAGGACGCTCCATCGTCAGGTCGCATTGGGATGTCGTCCGCATGCACCTGGTTGAGCGCCAGAGTCACTGGATTGCCGGGGCTGGGCTGTGACCCGTCGGGAAGAGTCATGGATCCAGGCTGGATCGTCATCTCCATGCCGTCGACCCCAGCTATGAAGAGAGTGATCTCTGACTCGCCGTCCCACACCACGTCGTTCTGTGTGTCGAGAATGGGTAGCTGCACCGGGCGCGCCAGTCGGTTCTCTGCATTCGCGGCGAGAAAGGTCTCGTAGTGCAGCTCGGGAAGCCGCATGGTCGCGGGATCCAAGGTCGTGTCCCCGAGGGAAGTCGCGGTGGAACCGTCCACATGGAACTCGTGGATACCGGCAAGCCCGAGACCCTCGAAGCGATAGAGACCCTGGATATCCGTCACCTGAACAGAGTCCTCTCCGTCGGCATTCGTCAGCGTACAGGTGGCACCTACCACTGGACGTGAGGCTCCGTCCAGTACGAGCCCGGAGAAGCGCGTATCAGGTGCGGGTCGCAGTCCGTTCACCTCGAACGAAGCCGTGTGGGCCGTGTCCACGTCCACCCGAGCGTCGACCACGTTTCTCCCTGGTCGATCGCCCAGGAGCAAGAGCACGCTTGCGTAGCCGCTCGAGTCCGTTGGGACCGTCACTTCCTGCCCAGCGTCTTCTCCGGCAACGACGAGCGTGCCGCCGCCGACCACCACGGAGAAGGTGACGTCGACACCGGCCGAACCATTGAAACCGTCGCTGACCCAAGCCCTCAAGGGCTCCATGGCCAAGCTTCCCGCGCTGGCGACCTGCTCCGATCCGCTGGAGACGTTGAGCTGAGCTGGTGCCCCAGGCTCGGCGTCTGCGGTGAACACGACTCGACCGTCCAAGTCTTCACTCACCACCTCGACACGCTGGGTCGCGCTTCCCGCATCGTGCCCGAGGCGCCACGCCGCGCTCGCGATGCCGCTGGAGTTCGTCAGGCTTTGATAATGAAGGCCCTCCGTCTCGTCGTCTGAGCTCCCGAGGCTCCCGTCGCTGCGGGTGACTCGCCAGGTGCAGACCTTTCCAACGATGGGGTCGCCCGCCTCGTCCAATGCCTGCACCCGGAGAGGCGCCGGGAGACCCATGCCCACCGTTCCGGTTTGCCCCTGGCCGCCGACTCGAAGCAGTCGATCTCCCTCCGCTGGCACGACCGTGATCAACGTGTCACGGGTGGTCAGATTCCCCGCCGCGTCCTGGGCGGACACGGACACGGTTCTTGAGCCGGGTTCCACGGCAAGTGAGGCCAATGAGAAGGTTGCCGTCCCGCCGGGGCCATTCACGACGGACGCCGCGACGCCATTGACGGTGACGGTGAGCCCGGCAGAGCCGGAGAGCCTGTCAAGAATCCGACCAGAGACCGGGATCGACGAGCTGCTAAGGGTCTCTCCATCGACCGGGAAGTCCATCGTCACCGTGGGCGCCTCCCGATCCTGGGTAATGGTCAGGGCCACGGGGGCGCTATCCGCGCCGTCGGCAAGCTCTTCGATCACGTAGAGGTGGTTGCGCATGTTGAGGTGCAGCGGGACGCTGACCTCGAATTCTCCACCGGGGCCGGACAACTCAGACGCGAGTTCCACCCCCCCCTCCACGCGGATTCGATCTCCCGGCACGAGCGCGGTGCCGATGATCGAGACCGCTTCGAGGCCCGTGACACGGGCCACGGGATCCAGAGTCGGGCCGCCGGGGTTTTCGAATGGGGTCGTGGTTCCGGGTGGATCGCCCTGCGTCGTTCCGGAAGAGCCACCGGAAGAGCAGGCGGTCAGAGCCGAGAGGGTGGCAAGGACGAGAGTCCAGCGGCGGACGATGCGGCCGTTCATAGGGTGTGAGGTGGGAAGGAGACGAGCCCGGTTCCTAGGGCGCAGTAAAGGAGGCTTCCGTTCTCAAGAACGTAGAGCGGCAGCCTGCCGACACGCTATTCCCTTGAATCTCTTGCGAAGCCTCCCGCCTGTCAACCCACCTTGATTACCAGAGAGTGCCGAAGGTCCCATCGGGGATGGTGGTCGAGCGGGCGTTCGCCTTTGGGGCGTTCAAGTCGGTCGTCGAAAAGACATGGTGAGCCCTGCGACCCGGAGAGCAGTGGTCGATCGATGAAGCGGTACAGAAGCAAGAAGAACGAGTTCCTAGCCATCGAGGATGCGCTCGTCGAACGGGCTGAGGAGCGACTTCGCTACGGCTACAAGCGCCTGAGCACGATGCTGAAGCGGGGCGGGCTTCCCCGTGCACCACGAGCACGCGTACCGGATCGACTCCCACATCGGGCTTTGCAGAACGTCGCAAGCGCCGGAAGCGCCGGAAGCGCGCATTGCAGGCCCCAAGGGCAGCAAAGCCGAATCTAGAAGCGGTGAACGAATGCCGGTCGATGGACTCTGTTTCGCACTCCATGGACGGGGGACGCGCGATGCGCGTCTTCGCGGCGGTCGATGATCGATCGCGTCGCTGTGTTGTGCTCGAGTTCGACGTCGCGCTGCCCGCCAAATGCGTCACGCGCAACCTCGATCAGACGATCGAGACCTACGGTAAGCCGCGGGCAATCCGCAGCGACAACGGACCCGTGCTTGCCGGCCGCGCATTCGACGCTTTGGAGTACGTCGATGGCATCGAGCACCCCTTCCTCCGACCGGGCATTCCGATCGAGAGTACATTCGTGGATGGCTTCAACGTGCGGCTGCGCGGCAAGCTCTTCGACCAGCGATGCTTCTACGGCCTACGCCACGCCCGCGGCCTTTGCGAGGAATGGGGCGACGACGACCATCACGTTCGGCCACACGCCGCTCTTTGTGGACGCAGTCCCGGACAATCCATCGCGGAGGCCCCGGGGTCTCCGCGGCCCTCAACCTCGATGGCCCCAGCACACCTTCGGGCGCGGGCCTGACCGCCTGAGACTCCGGCTCTTCGCAGACCTGACTCGGCGTTGGCCTCCCCCATGCCGCCCTCGATTCCAACGCGCGGCCGGCAAGGCCCCGAAAACGCAAGGCGGAGCGCGATGTACAGGAAGGAGGCCAAGAGCGCGCGGGTCGACGTACGTCCCGCCCACGCCGGCTGGAGGGGAGAGGAGCGTCCCCGGTCGGAAGCCGCAGCACCGACGGGTCAGTCCGTTCGTGCGAAGGCCGTGCCGACCGTGATCCCTGCGAAAACGTTGCAGGAAATGACCTAGCGGACACCCATGCACCAGCCCCAGCGCTGCCCGTATTGAGCCACGGCACGGATTTACGCTGTTGCGTTGCCCACGGTTAGGAGAACGCCATACGAACAATTTTGGATTCGCAACTATCTTGGCGGAGCCCGAGAACGCGAACCGATTTGCAACGCACCGGCGGGGCCGTGCTCCGTCGCCTGCCAACGAACTGCCCCCATCCGAATGCCTGCTTTTCGCCCCCATCACCTCGCTGCGTCTGCAATCGGCTCCGCGGCGTTGGTCGGCCTGCTCGCCGCCACCAACGCGATGGGCGACGCCTCCCAACCAGACGTCAGAGAGGAGGATGCGGCGCTCAGCAGGGCCCCGCATCCATTTGTGAAGGAGCAACAACCACAAGCCCGCGTCGCACAGAGACGCGAGGACCCAGGACTCGAGGGGGCGACCGTCGCCGTCAAAGAGGAGCCGAGCACGTCCAGCGCGGTCGCCCTCGCCGATGCCGCACAGGATCTCGCCGAACAAGTCGATCTCTCCATCGACGGAATCATCGAGGTCAATCGGATCGTCGAGAAGATGCTGCTTGTCGCCGATGTGCCCGTTGACCCGTTGGTCGACTACGACAACTCACGGGGCGGGTCGATCTCCCATCGACTTCGCGACTTGCCGGAGGGCTTCGAAGGGCACTTCCGCGTCGACTCCATCCATACGACTCCATCGGGCGAGTCCTTCAACAGTCTTCGGCTCGTGCTGCAGAAGCCAGACGAGTCGAACTCGCTCGTGAGAGGTGCTGCCCGCTACGGCCCGCGCATCGAGGCGGCTCTCACGTACAGCGACGACAGTCAGTCGCTGGCGCGCGTCGGAATCATGCTGCAGAACGAGATGAACTTCCGAGCGTCGCTTGAACAGGGAGTGAACCCGGACATCGGGCAGTACGCCAGCGGCACGAACTTCGTCCTTGACCTGACCACGGGCCTGCCCGGAAGCGCGTCAACGATGGGCTACCGCGACGGCTTCGTCACAACGACGGCCGCAGATCCCGAGTACGTGCTCGGCCCTGCTCAGGTGACCGGAGACCTCAAGCTGAACCGTGAAGCAGCAGACGGTCTGCTGCGGAAACTCATCGCTAAGAAAGCTGAGCTTGCCACTCGGCGTCACCAATGAAAGTCCTGCCTCTCGCTGCCGCAACCGCGACCTTGCTCCTCGGCGCCGCACTCAGCGGCAACCTGTCCGCTAGCCCTCGACCATCACACCCCGCCGTGACTCTCGTCGCTTCCAAGCCGGACGTCACGCCAGGACCCGCACCCATCGCGAGGTGCTTCAAGGAGACCTCGGAGCCTTGCTCCAACGTCGGTTGCGCAGATGCAGGGATCGTCAGGGTCTTCTGCGAGCGCTATGCGGGCGGCACGAAGGCCGGGTGCAGACAACCCACGACCCACACGTGCACGAACAGCACTCCCTGCCCTCAGACGCGCGGAACTGGGACCTGCTCCTAGCCCGGATCCGTCACGAGTACCCCAGCCGGCCGCTGTCGATCGTCGATCGACGCGGCCGGTCGTCGTTTGAGGCGATCCCCAACTCGCCGAGGCCAAGTACGCGGCCGCTCTTGGCCCGATTCGGCGTCGCGGAGCGCCAGTTCGCCCCACGCGCGCACAGAAGCCCCCCGGCAGTGATGCCGAGCCACCTCAGCGCCGTCGCGATGCGCCGCTTCGCGGCGCGTAGTTGCTCGAACGTAGCGATGAACCGATCCTGCCAGGGATGATGCTCGCTGAGGTGGATCCAGATCCTTCGCGCCGTGCAACGGACTCGGCCACGATCGGGCCCTGCTACCGAAAAACCACCTCGAGAGCGGCGCTGAGATTCGAAGTCGCCGGCTGGTCACGGTGCCAGAACTGGAAGAGGTGGGTCTCCCCCGCCAGGATCTGAACGCCGCCCGGGATCAGCAGTCCATCGAGCCGAAAGCGAACTGTCCCGCTCGTACGGACCAAGAGCACGCTCCCGAAGCGCTGCACGGGTCCCGCGATGCAGAGCAGCCCGTCGCCGACGGGCAACACGCCCGCCGAGCAACCCGTCACGAAGAGCCCCGCCTGGCCCGGCGGCAGTTGGCGGCCCACCAGCTCGAGGTCGAACGCGGCGACCTCCGCCGTCCCGAACGCCTCGAGCGTTCCGCCCGGCCCCACGGAGTTGGGCTCGCCCGCGCAGACGACCGACATCCCCTCACCGTCCGCCGGCTCGGTGAACGCGAGTCCCGCGAAACCCGCGCCGCCGCTTCCGAGGCTCTGCCCGAGGGCGGCTCCGTCGTAGAACATCGCGCCGTCGAACTGTCCGTAGTACACCGTGCCGTCCCGGTCGACCTCGAGCGCCGTGGTCCCCGTGAAGATCGCTGCATTGAACGGCGCGGTCGAACCGTCGAGCAGGTCGGCGCGCTGCGAGTTTCCGTCGGCCCCCAGGAGCGCCGCCTTGCCCCGCGCGTCCACGGCGAGCCCACCGTCCGTCTGCGCGAGCGCCATCGGCATCGCGAGATCGACGACGTCTCCCGCACAGCTCGTCCGGTCGATCAGCACGAGCCGGTCGAGGCTCCGGCCCATCACCAGCGAACCGTCCCCGCGCGCGTCGAGGCCGAACGCGAGGGGGGCGGAGAACGTGCACAGCGGCGCGGTCTGTCCGGTCACCGGATCGAGTCGCTGCAGGCGAGCCGTCGCTCCGATGAGCGACAGGACGAGAAGCTCGTCGGTGGCACGGTCGTACGCAAGCCCACGGAACTCCTCACCTGCGCCCGCGGCGACACTGGCGACGGGAACGAGCGATGCGGGGAACGAGCCGAAGTTCAGGACCTCCGAGACCTGCCCCGAGACGTCGAGCGCGAAGAGCCGCTGCTGCGCGTGAGCGTGCGAGCTGAGGCTCAGGAGGAGGGTGGCCAGCAAGCAGCCGATCCAGGACGCGGCGGCGCGGTCGTTCAACATGGGAGAGAGGGCGACCCGTCGGGATGGAGCGACGGACCGGTAGTCTGAGGGGTCAAACGCTCGCCCGGCGATGGATCTTCCCTGGATCCCGGTGGGAAGCGCGGCGCGGCGAAGGATCGGCCGCCCTCTGGCTCAGAACGCCGATCTCGTCGTCGGGCCCTGAACGCAGCGCTTCGATCCACGCGTGACAGCGCCGCGGGGCTTCGAAGACTCCGCGTAGATCTTGGGGGAGCTGATGCCGTATTCGCGTGCCCTCGCGGTCCGACGACACCTCCAAGAGCCGGTACGCGAGCACGCTGGAGAGGCCCTTCGGTGCGAGACGAGCCCGGGGGTACGAGTGGGACCCGTCCCAGCCAGGCTTCGACGGCTCCAGCCGCACCGGACCCTGCCACACGGGACCTCACGACACAGGAACCCACCACACAGCAACCCACCACACGGCAACCCACCGCACGGGGCCCCCAACGGATGGCGCTCAGCCTGCGGGGCCAGGCTCGCACTCCACGGCCCGTCCCCCGCTCGGCTCCCCCAAGGGAATGGAACGAGCTCAGCCCATTGGCGAACGTGCTCCGTTTCCGAAGTTGGTACGCCACGTCCAGCCACGCCGTGCCCTACGGTGCCCGGCGCGAACGGGTGTCCGTTCGCTTCGTCTCGATCCTCTTCCCGGCCTGCGCGCCTGCATCCACTTCCGTGGACGGGCCCCCGTCGGGTGCGACGCAACGGACGACGATCGTCCGCCGCCGCCTCTCGGGTGCGCGCCGCACTGCGGCGCACCGCCCGCTTCAAGGACCGACGCCTTGCCCGTGCCGCCGTGGCCCGTGGCTCGCACTCGCGCATCCTTCGACCCCGACACGTCACTCGCCGATTCGCCCCCGCACGAATCGAGAGAGGTGTCTCACCACCCGACCTGACTTCGCCATGGGCAAACGCCTCTACGTTGGAAACCTCTCCTACGACACCGACGACAACTCTCTGCGCGCCGCGTTCTCGGAGGACGGCCGCTCCGTGACGGACGTGCACGTGATGATGGACCGCGACACGGGCCAGCCGCGCGGCTTCGGATTCGTCGAGATGGGCTCCGAGTCCGACGCGCAAGCCGCCATCGTCGCCCTCGACGGGTCGAACCTCGACGGGCGGAACATCAAGGTCAACGAAGCGCAGGAGCGTAAGTCCCGGGGCGGGCGTCGAGACTGACGCGCAGCGTCGGACCACCATGCCTCGCCCTTCACCGCAGTCGTTCGAGAAGCGACAGCGAGAGATCCGCAAGCGCTTGAAACGGGCCGAGAAGCTCGAGCGTCGGCTGATCCGGAACGAAGAGAAGCGGTACGCCAAGGAGTTCGACCCTGATTCCGGGGCCGGACACTCGGGTGACGCGGACGTCTCCAATGAGTCGGAAGGCGCGCCGCCTGCAGACGGCGATGGGCCGCACGATTGATCCGACGGTCCGGGGCCTGCTTCGCGTCGAGCGTGGGTTGGCCCCGCCCGTTCCACGGCCAGATCGCGCGGCCCTCTACAGTGGGCCCCCCGCGCTCGCTGGCGTACCCGCGCGCGAGCCGGTTGGGCCGCACGCGGGCCCCATCATGCGGCTCCTGTGAAGGAACCTGCCTCGACGCGAAGAGCATCAACGCGTCGACCCTCGTCCACCGCGCATCACGAACACACACATGAGCCCTTCCGCGACTCTCCCGACCGGCGAAGAACTCGAGTCCCTCCCGTATTTCGCGATCCTCGCCCTCGGCGCGCGGTGTGCGAAGACCGTTGGACCCGTCTTCGAGTCCTGGGAGGGAGCGACCCGAGACCAGGTCTCGGCCGTTGCCCGCGCAGCGCTCGACGTCGAGAAACTGGCGGCGAGCCCGAGCATGGTCTCGCGCGCACCGCTCTGGGGCCCCGCGCGCCAGTCGACGCGCGGTGCGGCGGACGCCGCCACCGCCGCAGACATGGCCGAGGCCCCCCACGCTGCGCTTTGCGCGGCGGACGCCGCGGCCGAGCTGTCGGCGGCGATCGACCTCGAAGCGCAGCGTTCCGTCGCGGCCGGGGCGGTGAGCCGAACCATCCGCGCGTGCATCGGAGCACTGGGCGACACGGACGGGTCTCAGCAGCGCGAGTTCCTCGAGTGGGTCACGTGGCTGGTCCGCCACCTCGGCGAGTGCGCTGCGGCGGAGCGCTGGACGGACGAGTCCCCGGTCACCATTCGCAACCGGTGAGACCCACCGCTGCGCGCCGCCTCCACGGCTCACGCACATAACGCAGCGCCCCCACCGTCGCGGGGATCTCCCCGCCCGCGGCGACGGCCCGCGCAACGGGAGGGCCGGTGGATGCGGTGAAGCCGCAGTACGGGCCGAGCCGCAGTCCAGGCCGAGCCGCGGGACGCCAGGGGCCGCAGCCACGCCCGATTCGGGGAGCCCGGCCGCGCGCGGCATGGGTGGGCCCCGATGCCGCCACGGAGCCGGCGGTCTTGAACTAGACCAGTCCGACGGACGCCGGCTCGTGTCCCGGGAGCACCTTTCGAAGGTCCTCGCAGCCCAGCCACGCCAGCGCCTCCGCGTAGACGTCGCGGTAGTCCGTCGTGAGAGCCAGGTCGCGGCCCTGGTTCAGGGACTCCCGCGCCAGGCCCGGCCAGCGGCCGAGGACGGGCCGCTCGCGACCGCTCGCACGAGCACCCACGGGCCCGCCCAGAGCGAGCACGCAGTTCCCCCACCCGTGGTCCGTGCCGCCGGTGCCGTTCTGCGCGGCGGTGCGGCCGAACTCGGACGTGACCAGAACCATGACGTCGTCCATCCGGTCCTCGAGATCGCGCACGAGGGCCTCGAGCGCGCCCGCCAGTTCGCCCACGCGGTTCGCGTACTGGCCCTGCGTGCCGCCCTGGTTCTCGTGGGTGTCCCAGCCGCCGAAGTCGAGCTCGACCAGCTCGAGACCGACGTCGGCGCGCACGAGCCGCGCCAGTTCACGCGCACGGCGGCCGAGGCCGGTGTCGGGGTACGCGACCTTCGAAGGCTGCGCGTTCCGCGCCACGTCCTCGAGCTGGCGGACCGCGTCCAGCGCGGTGCGACCCGCGCCGCCGAGTGCGCCGCCCGCTCCGCCGTACGCCTTCTCGAGCGCTCGCGCGGTACGGTCGAGCTTCCCCGGGTCGCCGCCGGACGAAACGAGCTGGTCGAGCCTGGGCAAGGCCAGCGCGGGGACCTCGCCGCGCAAGCTGCGCGGGAGACGCTCGCCGAGCGCGAGCGCGCGGATCGGACCGCGGCCGGGGCTCGCGGCCAGGTAGCGGCCGAGCCAGCCCGGCGTCTCGAGGCCGTTCTCGTCGACAGCGGTCTCCCAGCGGTCCTGCTCGAGGAAGTGCGAACGGGTGTTCGCGGGCGTTCCCACGGCGTGCACGCCCGCCGCCCTCCCGGACGCGAAGAGCGGCGCGAGCGGAGCGGCCGCCGGATGCAGACCGAAGAATCCGTCCAGATCCACGGCCGCACCCTGGCGCGAGCCCGGTGCGGGGATCCCGATCCCCGGGCGGAGCCGCGCGTAGTCCGGGTCGCCGTAGGGCACGAGCAGGTTCAGCCCGTCCATTCCCCCGCGGAGGAAAACGAGAACGAGGGTCCTGCGCGGGCGATCGCTCGCGAAGTCGGCGCCGAACGCGGCGGCGCGCAGCGTCGAGAAGGTCAGTCCGCCGGCGCCGATGGCGCGCAGCAGCGCGCGGCGGCTCAGGTTGCTGGGTGGGTGCATGGAACGATCTCGGCTCATTTGAGGGTCGACTCGGGCAGACGGCACACGAGCTGGATGACCTCTTCCACCTGGTTCCAGGTCGGGCCCTCCTGCTCCTCGAAGAATGCGAGCGCCGCGTCGTTCGACTCGTCCCCGAGGAGCCTTCCCGTCAGTCGGACGGCGACGTGGTCCACGATGCGCTGGCGGAACCCGTGCGGGTCCCCGCCGGCGAAGCGGCGCGCCGCGCTGGGAAGAAGGCCCCGGACGGCCCACGGAATGCGCTCGATGAAGCGCCACCGCTGCATCAGTCCGTTCGTGTCCGCCCACGAGGCGTCGTCGTCGGGGTACCCATCGGGCGACGCGCGGTCGAAGAGGCCCATCCCGCTGGCCCGCATGAAGTCACGCAGCGCGTAGTCGACGAGGGGCTGGTCCGAGCACCGGCCGACGCGCAGGCCGTGGTCGAGCGGGTTCGACAGGCGCGGCGTGCCCGCGGAGGCCCAGAACGCGTCGTGCGCCACCGTCGCGCGCAGGAGGGCGCGGAAGTCGCCGCCCGAGGCCGCGTACACCTCGGCGAGGTCGTCGACCAAAGCCTCGGGCGCCGGCGCGCTCACGTAGTGCTCGGCGAGCGAGCGCGCGACGTGCCGCGCCGTCCCCGGCCGTCGCGCGAGGAGCTCGAGCGCGCGCTCGACGCGGCCGAACCTCGCGCCCGCGGCCGCTCGCTCGAACGGGTGCCCGAAGAGCTCGCACGCGCGGCCGTCCGACAGTTCGGGGTCGAAGCGAAAGTGCCGCCGCTGGTACGCGCCCGAGCCGTCGGCGGGCGCCTCGTCGCTGACGGTGAGCCCGGCGAGCAGCCGCGCGAGCTCGGTCACGTCCTCCTGGGCGTAGCCGCCGTCGACTCCGACGGTGTGCAGCTCCATCAGCTCCCGCGCGTAGTTCTCGTTGATGCGGCCGGCGTAGCTCCGGTCCTGGTCGAGGTACGCGAGCATCACGCCGCTCGTCGCGGAGGCGCGCAGCTGCTCCTCGAAGGGGGCCCAGCCCATGCGCACGATGTCCCGGTGCTGCCCCCACTCGGACGGCCCACCGGTCTTGCCCACCCAGGTCGAGAAGTGGTTCTCGATCCACAGGCTGTGGCGCATCAGAACCGGGTCGTCGGTGCGCAGGGCACGCGTGAGGACGAGGCGGTCCGGGTCGTAGACGATCCGGTCGCCCGCGCGCGTGGCCGCGAACGCCTGCACCGCGAGGTCCCCGGGACCGGGGCCCGCAAGCGCGTCCTCGAGCCAGCGCTCCTCCCCCTTGGAGAGGAGCTCCGTCAGCTCACCCGGGTCCGGCCCGAGCCCGAGGCGCGTCGTCAGGTGGACCGCTCGCGCGAAGGGCCCGGGTTCCTGCGGCGCGTCCTCGGCCACGCGGAGGAGCACCGCGACGCTCTCCCCGACGTTCCCGCTCTGGTCACGCACCCGCACGGACACGTCGTGCTCGCCGGGCATCACGTCGCGCAAGAGGAGGGGCACGAAGAGGTGCCCCGCGCCCTCGGGCACGTGGCCGTGCGTGCCCTGGGGCCGGCCGTCGATCAGCACGTCGACGCCCGCGATCTGGTCGTCGTCGTGGGCCCGCACCACCAGAGCGTCGACGCCGTGCGCCACGTGATCGCTCGCGGGGTAGAGGATCTCGGCGGACGGCGCGCGGGTGTCGCTCTCCGCGCGTGCGCGGGTCAGGACCACGCACCGCACGCGCAGCTCGGGGTCTTCGTTCCGCGGCGTGAGTCGGAGCCGGAGCGTTTTCGGGCCCGGGGCGAGCTCGACGACGCCGAGGCTCTGGAACTGCCACCAGCCCTGGACGTTCGTACCGCGCAGCTCGCCCTCCTGGTCGCCCGCGTCGATGGCGGCCTCGACGCGCGCCGGACGGGCGCCGCCTCCCGCGCGGGCCTCCACGGCGAGGCGGAAGCTGCCGGAGAGCGATGCGTCGAGCCGGATGCTCGCCTCGATCACTCTGCGCGGCCGAGCAACGCGCTGGCGTGGCTCCTCGCCGCGGCCATCGAGGGTCGCCGCGAGGCCGCCGCTCCAGCCCATGTCCAGCACGTCGATCCGGACGAGATCGCGGGGCAGAACAGGAGCGACGGGGCCGCGGACGACCACGGTCTGCGGCGGCGTCTCGGCGGTCCGGCCGTCGGGCAGCGACGCGCGCAGGACCACGGAGTGCTCGCCCATGCCGAGGTGGGCGCGGTCGAGCGCGAAGAGCGGGCGCGCGGTCTCCTGCGCGCTGCGCGGCTCGCCGTCGACGAGGAGCTCCACCGTCGGCGCGGGCTCCGCGGCGCCGCTCCAGTTCACGGCGCCGCGCACGCGCAGACGGCCGTTGACCTCGAGGCCGTCGAGGGGCCGCTCGAGTCCGATCCAGAGGCCGGCGCCGCGCGGCCCGGTGGGACCGCCGCCGTCGTCCATCATCATCATCGAGCCCGAGGCGGCGCCGTCGTCCGGCACGGGGACGAGCTCCCACGCATCGACGTGGAGGGACCGGTCGCTGCGCTCGCCGACGTTGAGGTCGTTGACGAGCCGCAGGCCGATGTGGTGCTCGCCGGCGGGGACGAAGTAGGGCGGCCCCACTGGGATACGCTGCCAGCCGTGGTGCACCAGGCGCGCGGTGCCCCGGTACGGGGTTGGCGCGTCCAGGGACCAGCCGATCGACGGGTAGGCGCCGCCCGCGACGTCCCCGCGCGCCCGCACGAAGAGCTGGTAAGTGCCGGTCTCCTCCACGGTCACACGCTCGACCCACTCCTGGTCTCCGCTCGGCAGTGCGACGAACTCACCGCCCGAAGCGTCGGGGCTGCGCCCGAAGCGCGGCGGGCGACCGGTGAAGCCTTCGGCGTCACCGACGTCGCGCGCCTCCTCGCACTCTCCGCCCAGCGGCGCTCCCGCCGCGCGCACGACTCGGATCGTTCGCTCTTCCCGCGCGGCCTCGCGGCCGTCCTCGAGGACCACCGCGACGAGCGTCTGATCGCCTTCGTCCAGCGCGCCCGTGTCCACGTCGAACCGGCGCCGCAGGAAGGGCCCCCCGTCGTCGACCAGCGGCCGTACGGGCTCCAGCCGGCTGCCGTCGGGGAGCTCGAGCCGGACTTCGAGTGCTCCGCGGGCGCCGGCGCGGGCGACCTCGACGCCCACCGCGACCTCGCCCGTGCAGGCGGCGCGGTCCACGGGCGAGGCGAACGCAGGTGCGAGCGTCCACGCGCGGGCAGCGCCCGGGAGCGCGGCGACCTCGACCTCGATCTTGGTGTCGCCCATCTCGAGTTCAGCGCGCCCCGGCTCGAGGCCGCGCACGCGAACGAAAACGCCGTCCTCGCCCGCGACCGGATCACCCACGACGGAGAGCACCGTCGGATCGGAGGACCGCACCTCCGCCGAAGACGCGGGGAGCTCGAGGACGGCGGCACGCCCGCTCCAAACGACCGTCTTCGAATCGTCCTCGCCACCGAGCGTCGAGGTCAGGGACAGGACGAGGGACAAAAGAAGCATGGCGACGCCTGGGACGGGGGGAACGGCGGGGCGCCTTCCGCGCGCCCGCGGACTCGATCGTACAGGGTCGAGGCCCACGTGCAGCGGCGCTCGAACCGCCGTGGCGGGCGCACGCGCAAGGGGCCGCCCTCTCGGAGACGGCGTGCCACAGTTCTCGAACGTTTCGCGGAGATCCCGTGCCGTCCACGGTGCGCGAACGGCGCCTTTGGCGGGCTTCCGGCGGTCGCGCGCTTGCGCGACGCGTGCCGCATCCGCTCTCTTCCCCTTCATGCTCCGCTCCTTCTTCAGCAGTCTCGGCGTCCGCTCTCTCGGCCTCGCGACCCTCTCGCTCCTGCTCTCCGGCTGCAGCGCGAGCGGGGGCTCGCCCGAGCCCGTGGTCACGATGCACGCGCGCATGGACCAGGCGTTCCTCGCCAAGGCGCCTCGCGAAGGAGAGCGACTGCCCGACGCACAGGGCTTCGACGAAGAGGGGCGGCCGTTCGCCCTGTCCGACACGCGCGGCCGGGTCACGGTGATCGTGGCCGGCTGCCTGACGTGAGTGCCTTTCCTCAAGAACGTCCCCGGTCTGGAGACGATCCATCGCGACTTCGCCTCGAAGGGCGTCGACGTCCTCATCCTCTACAAGTCGCTGACCCACCCGGGCACGAACGGCTTCGTCGAGCCCGCGACGCTCGACGAGCGGCTGCGGCACATCGAGATCGCGCGCGAGCGCCTCGGCACGACGATCCCATTCCTGTGTGACTCGATGTCGGACGACGTCAAGCACGCGCTCGACACGGCTCCGAACGCGGAGTTCGTCGTGGCGGCCGACGGAACGATCCTGCGCAAGCGATTCTGGCACGACCCGGCGGCGCTACGGCCCTTCCTCGAGGAGCTGGTCGGCCCGGTCGACGAGCCGACGGCCGTGGCCGACCTCGACATGGTTTGGGACCTGCCCGAGCGGCGCGTCCAACGCGGGATCGTCCCCGCTCTGAAGGACTCGCGCGGCGGACGGCCCGTCCGCTGCCGGCCGCTCCTCGACGGCGACGACGGCGCGCCGCCCTATCTCAAGCTCGTCGCCGAAGCGCAGCCGGAACTCCTCGAGGACGGAATCGGGGAGCTCTACCTGGGCTTCCACCTCGACCCGATCTACGGCGTCCACTGGAACAACCCTGCAGGCGGGCTGCGCTGGACCCTCGACGCGCCGGGCGACGGAGACTTCGATCCCGTCGACGGGGCGACGCCTCGGTACGAGCACGAGGCGGACGCGGATCCGCGCGAGTTCCTCCCCGAGCTCGAGGCCACGCCCGGCAGCAGGCTCGTCATGACGGCGACCTACACGGTCTGCGACGACGCCGAGACGTTCTGCATCGAGGTCCAGCAGCGCTTCGAGCTGACCCTCGAGGAGGATCCCGACGGCGGGAGCCGCGCGGGGGACTGGATGACCGAGCTCGTCGGGAACCCGATGCAGTTCGACGCGAACGACGACGGCCGCGTCGACCGCGGCGAGCTGCCGGCGGAACGGGCGCTGATCGTCCTGAACCACCACGACCACAACCACGACGGCGCGATCACGCCGGACGAGGCCGACCTGTTCCACGCGATGATCGGCATCGAGAAGGGCGAGCGAGGGCGCTGAGCTGGTTCGTAGGTCCCCTGTTCACTGGTTGGGCGCGATCGGCGCCCGAGGGGAGCCAGCGACCCCTCTGCGACCCTGCCGTCGCGAGCGCACGGGCCCATCGAGCGTGCAGATCGCGCCTGGAGCGGCGTCCCGCTCGGTCCGCTGACTTGGTCCGCTGACTCGGTCTGCCGACTCGGGACGGGGGCGGCGCCGGGCCAGCCCCGGCGACGCGCCGCCGACCGGGCGACGCCCGATCGACGGGCGCGCACCCGGGATCCTCTGCTCAGGCCAAGGGCCGAAGCACAAGCGCCAGCCGAGCCCCGCGCGCCCCGGCTAGCGCGCGCCGACTCGCACGACATCTCCGTCGAACGTGGGCACCGACAGGACGAAGCGGTCCGTCGCGTAACCCAGCGCCTGCTCCTCGAGGATGCCGATGGCAATCCGCTCGCCCATCCGGACGCTGTCGTGGTAGTCGGAGTAGTAGTGGACCCCGGCCATGTTCCGGCCGATCGAGATGTTGGCGGCGAGCTTGTTCAGCTCTCCCTCCAGGGTCAGAGGGCAACCGGCCTCCTTGCCGCTGCACGGCTGGAAGACGAGCTTCTCCCCGGCGCCCACGGCTTCTCGAGCATCGGACGCATCGACCGCCTCGCTGGCGACATAGGCCCCGAACTCGATGCCCTTCTTGTCCGCGCGTGCGGCTTCGAGCTGGGCCTTCCCGTAGAAGCCCGCGAGGCCATCCACACGAGCGAACACGGCGGAGGTGTCGAAGAACGCCTTGAGCATGGTCACGCACGCACCCGCGACCGTCGCATGACCCGCGCCGTAGGTCGGGTGCATCGGTGACCCCTCCTGGAAGGCCATCGGCAGCAGGCGCGTCTTCTCGCCGCCGACGTTCTGATTGTGCGCCTCGATCCGCTCGAGGGTCTTCTCGAGCGCCGCGGCCATCGCGCCGAATCGGCCGTGGGTCTCGGGGTGGCGCGAGTCGATCTCCGCTGCCCGCTCGATCCGTCCACCGAGAGCCTCCGGCCGCAGCCGGAGGTGGACGTTGAACTTCTGGAAGCGGACGGCCTTGAGGGCGCGCGTCGCGACCTCGGTGACGAGGCTCAGGATGTGCGGTCCGCCCCACAGTGCAAAGCCGCCCGCGTTGACCGGCGTCCTCTGCCCGTTCGCCGGATCCGTGAGAAGCGAGTGTCCGTTGCTGCCGGAGAGCAGGTCGAACGCCGGGTCGAACGGAGTGCGGTTCGACAGGAGGATGAGGCAGGCGTTCAGGTAGGCCTGGTACAGCGCGTCGAAGTGGACGTACGTGGCCAGGTCGCGCGGCGTCGCGATGAAACGCCGCTTCCCCGTGAAGTCCTGGCCCGAGCCGTCGCCGTTGACGGCCTCGCCCCGCTGAACGGCGAGCCAGTCGCTCCACGTCGTCATGTAGTCGTCTCCGACCCTCGCCTCGAGCACGCGCTGATCGACGGCCTGTCCCCCGTAGGTGACGCGCCCGTCCTCGGGGCGCACGCCCGACGCATCACCCGACGGGTCGGTGTTCCCGATCAGGAGGAACTGTGACACGTAAGGACCGACCTCCACGCCCGGGCTGGATCCGCGGAAGACGGTCTGACGATCGAGCTGGCCGCCGGGCGCGGTGATCCTCGGTCGACCCTCGAATCCGCTCGTCGCGTACGGGAGCGCGTTGAGGCACTTGATGCTCTTCTTCAGCTCGGCGGACGCCGGGCCAGCGGAGCTGAACGCGGAGAAATGAACGTCACGCACGAGCGCGAGTTCGAGCACCTCCGCCATCTCGAAGTCGAGCTCGGCGCTGCCGAGCCGCGGCGCCGGAGGCATCGTCACCGCCTGGGGATCCGGGCCCTCGACCTCGAAGACCACCCCCGCGGTCGGGGCCTCCCATTGCCTCCGGGTGATCCCCGTCGGGACGGGCACGCGGGTCGTGAAGGGCGCCACGAATCCATCGTCGATCGCGGCGCGGAAGGCCTCGAAATCCGAAGCGTGCGCGACGAGCCCCGTTTCCCCGCAGTGCTCGAGGCCCTTGGTGAAGCTCATCGGATAGCACGCCGATGCGTAGCGCTGCTCGTCGCCGTTCGCCGTGTGCTCCGGATGCTCGCGGGTCCTGGCGAGTTCGGCGGCAGCGAGTCGGAACTGGAAGGCCGAAGCCGTGCGGTCGTCCGTCATTTCGGGAATCGGTAGGAGGGGAATCTGCGGGCCCACGACGCAGCACGCGTGACGCGGGCACACGCGCGAGAGGAAGGCATCCGGTCGCAGCCGTCTGCCCGGGACAGCGACGTCGCCGGGCGCCTCGGGCAGGTTCCTGGTGCGGAAGCCACGCGAGGCCGTGCCGGCGCTGTGGCGCGCCCGGCACGGACGGGCACGCCGGATCGGCGCGCGCACACCCTCGGGACGTGGCGAGTCGCGGACGTACGCCACGATTCTCGGATTTCGGACGTTGCCGACGTTCACGGACAGCGTCCTCTCGTCCGCGCCGGTTCTCAGAAGCTCGAACGCGCGCGCAACCGTGTCGCCGCGTCCACGGCGTGGGCGGCGCCTCTCGGCTCGCCGCATGGACCATCCGGCTCCCGTGTCACCTCATTGATGCGGCGCGCTCGCGCTCGACCACGGGCAGGCCCTCGTCACTTGGGCCCGCGCTGCACCACCGACCCATAACAACGGCCGGTCGGGGTTCAGATCGTCACGCATCGCGCGCCGCGCCGCTGCACGCGGGCCGTTCGAACCCACCCGCAGTGGCTCGCGGGACCGGCCAGAAAACGCGAAGCGGGCACGGATCATCCGAAAAGGAACGCCGACAAGGGCCGAATGACGTCGGGCGGAGCGCCCGAGCCCGCTGAAGTGCGTCCAGATGGCTCACAAGCATCCGGCGGAACAGCAGCGAACGGCGCGTATGGCTCACCGAAGGCGTCGCTGCATGGACTCGCGCCGCCCCGTTTCACGCGGCTCCGGGGGCTCTTCCGCGCCCCGTCTCCTGCGTCGCCGCCGCAAGCCGAGCGCCTCGCCGCAAAGCCGACCTGGACCACCGATTCGCAACCACCCGAATGCCCTTCCCGACACTCTTCCCCTGCGCCCGACTCAGGGCGCAGCTCATCCCCCAGCTCAGGGCCCGCCTCAGGGTCCACCTCAGGGTCCACCTCAGGGCCCGCCTCAGGGCCCGCCTCAGGGCCCCGCGGCCCGATGCGGGACCGCTGCGGCAGCCCGCTGCAGCTCTCCTCGGTCTCGTCCTTCTGCTTGCGGGCTGCGTCGCGAACAGCACCTTCCCCTCGAGCTACTTCCGCACGGCCGAGATCACCCTCGACGATCTGGCCGGCGAGTACGCCAACGTCGTCGTGACGCCCGAAGGAGAGTACGAGGGCGAGCTCGCACGGCTCCTTCTGGGTGGACGCGTGGATCGGATCTCCGTCGAGCGCGTGCGACTCGAACCGTCGGTCGACGGGTCGAAGCTCCGGTGTCTTGCCATCACCTCGGACGAGGTCGTCGCGAGCCGCACCTTCGAGGTCGGCGAGGACCTCGAGCTCGACGGTGACACCGCAAACTTCGGGAGCGGCTTCGGCTGGTTCGATTCGGATCAACCCGGCGCCTTCCACCTCGGCCTGTCGCGCGAGAAGCTCACGCTCCGGCTCAGCGCGGATGGCGATGCGGTCCTCCGGCTCCGTGAATACGGCCTGGTCGTGTTGATCCTGCCGCCGCTCCCGCTCCTGCTCTACGAGGAGAAGGACCGGGCGTTCCAGCGCATCGAGTAGGGACCGCGCCTTCACCGGGCGGGCAGCGCGGGCGCGAACGGGTGCGCCGAGCGGGAGCTGCCGCCGACCGTCGCCGCGATCTTGAGGTCCGCCACGACGCTCTCGCCTCCGCGGGTCACGGGCGAGCCAGCGCTGCGGGCGACGCCGGAACTCTCCCCGACGCGGTGCGACCGACCTCCCGGCTCTCGACGATCCGCTGCGCGGCCATCCGCGCACCGCTCAGATTCCGCGCGGCGGGTCCAACGACGAGCTCGGCGAGCGGGCCCATCACGAAGAGCCCCGGACTCCAGCGGAGGTGCTCATCGACGACGGGGTAGCCGTCGGGCGCCAGCGGCAGCCGCAGCGCCTCGATGGCCCGCGCCACGAACGCGCCGCCGGGTCGGGCCGGCTCGAAACCCGTGCAGAGGACAACGCGGTCCGCTGCGAGCGGCTCGCTCGTTCCGCTGATTCGAGGGACGATCTCCCCCGTGCGGTGATAGACGTCCTCGTCGAGGCCCATGGTGCGGATCTCGAGCTCGATCCGCGATCCGCGCCCCTCCCACGTCGCCCGATCGATGTGCGCAAGCGTGTGTGCGAGGCGTCCCGCGCGCAGCGCCTGCGAGAGGTCGTGCTTGACGTCCACCGCCAGGGAGCCGGGCTTGCGCGCCTCGTCGACAATTGCGCGGCGCCGGACAGGGCACGGCTCGGCGTCGAAGGCGTCCAGGAAGAGCGGTCCGAGCCAACCGGGGTCGCTGTCGAAGTCCGCTTGGCGCAGCGAGTGGCGCGACAGGAGGACGATGCGCCGTTCGCGGTTCGTGTCCGCAAGCGCGAGCGCGAGCTGCGCAGCGGAGATCCCCGCTCCCACCAGGACGACGTCTTCGTCCCGGTCGACGCACTCCCGGCGGAAGTCCGGCCCGAAGACGTGATCGAGCGGTGCGTACGGTGCGCGGGCCTTGAAGACACGCGCCCAGTCGGGCCAGCGGAGCTGATCACCGGCGCCCAGCGCGAGGACCACGTTCCTGGACACCAGTCTCTCACCCGACTGGAGCTCAACCCAAAAGCCCGCCCCCGTTCGTTGCATCGACGCAGCGCGACCCTGCTTCCAAAGACGCGAAAGGTCCGACGCCTCGACCAGCTCCCGCGCGTGATGCATGAACAGCGCGAGCGAAGGACGCTCGTACGGCGGAATGAAGTCGGGCTCGATGCCGCGCCTCTCACCCTTCGCGAGTCGGTACACGTCGCTCTCGGCGAGCGACGCCAGCGCGAGCGCCTCGATCCCGAGGTTGTGCACCTGCGGCGACCGCAGGTGCGACATGCCGGTGTGCCCGGTGTAGCTGCGCCAGCGCTCGAGCGGCTCGGCGTGCGGATCCAGGACACGGATCGCGTCGGGCGACACGCCCTCGGCGAGCAGTCGCATCGTCAGGTGGAACCCGTGCGGTCCGCCTCCAATGATCAGCCACTCCATCGCATGGTGCGCGGCATCCCGAGCGGCGACGCGCGCGCTGGAGCATACCCGTGCGAACGACGCGCTCCGCTCGCGCGCGGCGTGAGCCTTTCCACTTCGAAAGCTGCCGAAGTGTCGTACCGACACGGCGCACCCGACCTCCGGCGCGCGGCGCACGATGTGACATCGAGAGCCTGGACGGCGTCCTCGCGCGGGCCGGTCCAGCCATCGAACAACGTCTGCGTCAGGACACGAACGCTCCGTCCCGGTGCGCTCTGGGGCTTCGCTCCCGTGGCGCGGACCGTGCGCCTCCCGGTCTGCACGCACGGGAACGGAGGCGTCCCGAGGCTCCAGCGAAACCCGTGGGGCTGCCCGAGCGCGCCGAGCTCGAGAACGGATCTTCCGACGACGCGCAACTCGGGCTCACGTCGAGAACACGACGGAGCGGCGGCGACAAGCCCATCGCCCGGTAGCCCATTCGAGGCGACCGCCATCGACCGTTGCAGGCGAACTCCGCTCACGGACAACGTCGCCCGTTCGTTCGACGCTCCCCTGCGGCCGCCTCAGCGTCCATTCGGCGGTACCCGCGGACCGCTATCCTCGTCGCCGTGGACCTCACCGCACTGCTCCTCCTCGCGCTCGTCGACAGCGTCAATCCGTCGGCGCTCGTCGTGACGCTGATGCTCCTCGCGCGGCCCGGCGGGACGCGCGCGGCCCTGCCCTACGTCGCGGGCATCTACGTCTCGTACCTCGCCCTCGGCGGCGTGCTGGTCGGCGGTACGGACCTCGCGTTCGAGCGCTGGGGCGCGCATCTCGAGCACCCTGCGGCTTTCGTCGTCGAGTCGCTCCTGGGGCTCACCCTCTTCGTGATCGCAGTGCGCGCGCCGAAAGAAGCACCGCCGCCCGCGGAGCGATCGCTCGGGCGTGGGACTCTCGGCGCCCTGTTCCTCCTCGGCGCGACGATCACTGCGGCAGAGCTGCCGACGGCTCTTCCGTACCTGGCGGCGACCGGCCTGCTCGGCGCCTCCGACCTCGGACCCGCCCAGGTCGCAGCTCATCTCGCGATCTACTGCGCGATCTTCGTCGCGCCACCGCTTCTCCTCGTCATGGTCCAGGTCGTGCTGGGACAGCGAGCGGCAGGCCCGCGCTTCGAACGACTCCGCGAGAAGCTCCGCCGCGGCGCGCGAGAGACGATGCTGTGGCTCTTCGGAATCGTCGGCTTCTCGCTGATGACGCACGGCGCCACCGAGCTCGTGTTTCGATTCGTGCTCTGAGTGTGGCGAGATCGTTCCGTCACGGGTCGTGGGCAACGCGCGGGCGCCGGACTCGCTCGAAGGAACCCGTGAGAGTAGTTCGGCGCGACGGACCGTTCGTCCGACCCCCGCCCCAGCGTCGAGTGCCGGTGCGGCCCTAGAACTCGAGCGTCACCTCGGACGACGCCGCGCCTCCGACCGACACGGCTGCTGTCGCGCTCGCCCACACGATCACGCCGCCCGCGGCCTCCCGCACCAGCTCGACCTCGTAGGAACCGGTGAAGAGCGCCATCGAGACGGGCTTTCCCGGCGCCGACGGGGCGTCGAAGAAGCGCGTGCCTCCGGCGAGCGACGCCACCGGACGGATGCGGAGCCGATCTCGCCCCGCCGCGTCGGTCGGCGCCTCTCCGAGAACGAATACGCGCAGTTCGGACCTGGCGGGGATCTCGATCGTGTGCGTCCGCTCGCCCTTCGGCAGGGTCTCCGTGAGCGTCCAACCGTCGACCTCCAGCTCCAGGGGCAGCTCGGCCAGCGGGATCGACGGCAATACACACACTCCCTCGGCGCTCGAGCGCACCGGATTGGTGAACCGCAGGTTCCGGTCGCTTCCGGGCAGCTTGCAGGTCACACGTGCGCCGGAGACCGGCTCGAACGTCGGTGAGCGCAGCTCGACGCGCACCGTCCGGCCCGGCTCGAGCACCACGTCCACGCCCAAGTCGTTTACCTCGAAGGACTCGTCGATCCACGTCGCGTATCCCTCGGCAGCGACGCGTAGCTTCACCCGGTCGACGCCGATCCCCTCACGGCGGAACGAACCGTCCGCCTCGACCTTCCCGCCCGTCACCGTGTAGTCGCGGAACTGGGAGAGGGTGACGCGGGCGTCCGGGACCGGGTCGCCGTTCGTCGAAAGCACGCGTACGCGGAGCGTCTTCATCGCCCTCAGCACCGAGAGCTCCACGACGCGGTGCTCGCCGGGCAGGAGCGGTCCAACCGCCGCGGTCTCGACGGGCAGGAACACATCGTCGAGCGCCGCGACGCGGATGGGTACTCCCGTCCGGACGTTCGTCCAGGTGTAGACGCCGTCGGCGTGGCGGTCGCTCGACTGGCAGCAGACCCGGCCGGGCCCGCGACCGCCGGTGATCTGACGCGGGACGTCGTTCAGGAGGGTCGCGGCATGCCAGCTCGGGCGGCCCGCTTCCTCGAAGACGGGCTCGTCCGCTTCGATCGCGGCGGACCAGCCGCCGCGCGGCGAGCGGATGCGCATCTCGAGCGTGGCGAGGTCCGGGGCGGGTTCGCTCGCAGCGGGTTCGTCGATCGGATCCTCTGCGGCCGCTTCGTCTCGAGCCGCCGCGTCGACCTCGGGGGCGTCCGACTCGACGACCCGCACCGCGCCACCGAACAGCCCCTCCAGGCGAGGCGGCTCGGGGTCGTCGGCCGTGAGCCGCACGCCCCGCTCCAGGCCGGAGAGCGCGTCCATGGACTCCGGGCGGACGAGGAACAGAGCCGACAGTGCGGCGACGAGGGTCGCGAGTGCGACCAGGAGCTTGACGTTCATGGCGATGGCGCCGATCCAGGCGCTCTTCGGTGCGACGTGGGCAGCGGCGGCCGCGGCGGGAACCGCGGCCAGCTCGCCCGGGAGAGGAATGGAGGCGAGGGGCAGGAGCGCGGCACGCCACTGACTCCAGTCCTCGCCGTTCGTCGCCATGAGCTTCGTCCGCAGCATCTCGCGGGCCTTCCGCACGCGGTACCGCACGACGCTCGCGGAGACGCCTTCGCGCTCCGCGATCTGCGCCGCGTGGACGCCCTCGAACGTCACCAGCATCAGCGTCGTCCGGTACGGCTCGTCCACCGAGAGCAGGCAGTCCGCCAGCGTCCGCTGCAGCTCCGCCCGCCCGACCAGCTCGGCCGTATCCGGAAGCGCCTCGTCCCGCGCCGCTGCGCGGGCACGGTGGACGCGCCGACGGCCCGAACGGAGCGACTGCAGGTGGAAGCGGCGCAGAACCGTGGCCAGCCACGGTCGGTTCACCCTGCCGTGCTCGGGCGGCGAGGTACGAGCCGCGATCCAGGTGTCCTGCACCAGATCGTCGGCGTCCGCCTCGTCCCGGGTGAGCGAGCGCGCGAGCGCCGTCAGCCAGGCGACGTCGGCCAGGGAGATCTCGGGGTGGGCGTCACTCATGACACGGAACGAATGCCGCGGCCCTCGGTCGCGTCGAAGGAACCTCGGGGATTCTCGGGTTGCGCCCCGGCTCGTGCCACGCCCGCCCGCCCCGCTCCCGACCCTCGGTTCGAACGATCCCGTGGGCTTGCAAGCGCGGCACGTCCCGAGGGGCGAGGATTTGCTCTCGCGATTGGACACGTCGGACGCGAGCCTGGGTCGAAGTCCCTTGCCCGGCTCCGCTCGACCGCAGGCCCTTCCCCACGAGCTTCACCGATGACACTCTCGATCCTGGGCGCCCTCGCGCTCACCGCCTCGCTGGTCCCGCAGGAGCAGCCCCGGACCACCGGCTTCGAACCGTTCGGCGAGGATCCGTACACGAGCGGACTCTTCGAGCAGCTCACGGTCACGCCGGGCCCCCCGGCGCGCGCGCTGGCGCAGATCCTGCACGGTGAGACCGAGCGCGGTCCGTTCGTGAACGTGCTCCGCATGACGGACGCGCGGCGCTACCGCGGCCAGCTCATCACCGTGCGGCTGCAGGTCCGCCTCGACGCGCCGACGGTGGACACCACCGCACGCCTCTGGGTCCGAACGCAGGACGCGCAGGGTCGGCTCCGCTACGACGACCACGGGCTCGATGCGGCGACCAGCTCGAGCGAGTGGACGAGCCTCTCGTCGACCTTTGCCGCGGGGACCGACGCGACGGACCTGTGGTTCGGCCTCGTCGTCGAGGGGCCGACCCAGGTGCACTTCCAGGAGTTCGCGGTCGAGGTCCACGGCGACGTCGCCGGGCACGACGTGCGGCACGCGGTCCCCGCGCGCTGGGCGAGCCACTCGAGCGTACGCAACGAGAGCCTCGCGAGCGACGAGCTCGGGCTCGACGTGCGCGTCACGTCGTTCCACCCGCCGGGTCACGACGCGCGCGAGCTCCCGCAGCTCGTCGTCGTGCGAGCGGACAATGACCTGCGCCGGAGCTACGCCGCCGGGCGCGCCCTCCTGGAGGGGATGCGTCTCGGGCAGGATCCGCCGGCCGTCGTTCGGATCGTTCAGCCGGCGGCAGGGTCGCCCGCACCCACGTCCGCGGGCGCCGCGGCCCTCCTCGCGCTCCTCGGTCGCCTCGACGCGCAACAGGCGCCCGCCTCGGCTCCCGTCGTCGCGCTGCTCGACGGATCGAACACTCCGCCGTCCCTGCTCACGCCGACGGGCATCGCGGACGCGCTGCCGGAATCCGCGCTGCGCGCGATCGACGAAAGAGGGACCGCCGGCGGCGAGCTCCTGAATGAACGCGTTCTGCTGCGGATCGCCGCCTCGCGCCACGACGCGCGGGGGGACGCCGACCTCGCCGAGCTCCTCCTGGACGCCACCCTCACCGGGCTCGAGCCGTGGAGCTCCGATGCGGTTCGGCTCGTGAGCCACTCGCTCACCGGGCATCAGTGTGACCACGACCACGGGCACGACCACTCCCACGACCACTGAGCCACCGGAACCAAGATGCTCTTAGCGATCGCAACCCTCGCGCCTTTCCTGCACGCGCCGCAGGAGACCGAGTCCAAGACGCTCACCGTCGTCACCTCGCTCCCCTACATCGCCGACGTCGTACGCCATGTGGGCGGTGACGACGTCGAGGCGGTCTCCCTCGTCCCGCCCGGCGTCGACCCCCACTTCGTCGAGGTCACACCGGCCCAGATCGAGGGCCTGCGGGGCGCCGACCTCTTCCTCGAGAACGGGATGCAGCTCGAGGCCTGGGCGCCCCGCGTGCTCGAGGCGAGCGGGCGCGCGGACCTCGCGCAGGGCGCGCAGGCGCACGCGTTCGTGACCACGGGCATCGTGCCCGTCGAGGTCCCGACCCACGAGGAGCTCCACGGAGGGGGTCACGTGCACGCGGCGGGCAACCCGCACGCCTGGCTCGATCCGCTCAACCTCAAAATCGTCGCGGGCAACGTCGCCGACGCCCTCGGACGGGTCGCCCCGGACCGTCGCGACGCGTTCCAGGCGCGGCGGGTCCGCTTCGAGGAGCGCATCGACGACGCGTTCTTCGGCCCGGAGCTCCGGGCGCTGCTCGGCGGCCGGACGCTCGATCGGCTGCACCGCAGCGGGCGCCTCATCGAGTTCCTCGAGAAGCGCGAGGTCAAGGGCGAGAAGCTGATCGGGATGCTCGGTGGCTGGCTCGGGCGCGCCCGCGCGCTGCCGCAGCGGAAGGTCGTCTCGTACCACCGGACCTGGAGCTACCTCGAGCGCAGCCTCGGCCTCGAGGTCGTCGCGACCCTCGAGGAGAAGCCCGGCATCGCGCCCGGTCCCGCGTACCTCGAGGAGCTGGGCGCAGTGACGCGCGACCAGGGCGTTCGTCTCATCGTCGCGCCCCCGTACTACCCGACCGTGCGGATACGGGGGTTCGCCGAACGCATCGGCGGCTCCGCGGTGACGCTCCCCACGCAGCCCGGCGAGGCAGGCGAGGCACAGGACGTCTTCGCGATGTTCGAGCAGATCCTGACGGCGCTCGAAGCGGCCTCCGACGGGCAGTAGCGCGCTTGCAGGACGCTCCGCTCCTCCGGCTCGAGGGCGTGACCCTCGGGTACGGCGACGACCCTGTGCTGACCGGCGTGGACCTCGAGCTCCACGCCGGCGAGCTCCTCGCGCTCGTTGGGCGGAACGGATCGGGCAAGTCGACCCTGCTCGCGGGGCTCCTCGGGACCCTCGCGCCGCTCGGCGGGTCGCGCACCGGCGCGCCGCGCTTCGGCTACTCGCCGCAGCGCGGCGAGCTCGACCCCGTCTTCCCCTTCCTCACCGAGGAGGTCGTCGCGATGGGCCTCGTCGGGCGCGGGCGCTGTCCCCGGAGCGTGCGGCGCGACAGAGTCGCCTCCGCGCTCGGGACCACCGGCATGCGGAGCGAGGCACGGACGCCCTTCCGCGACCTCTCCGGCGGCCAGCGCCAGCGCACGATGATCGCCCGAGCGCTCGTGTCGGCGCCGGACGTGCTCGTGCTCGACGAGCCGACCAACAACCTCGACGTCCAGGGCCAGGCCGAGGTCGCGGCGGTCCTTCGCCGGCTGCACGGCGAAGGAACGACGCTGGTGCTCGTGAGCCACGACCTCGGACTCGTCGGCGCACTCGCGGACCGGGTCGGCGTGCTGCGCGATGGGCGGCTCACCGTGGTCCCGCCCGCCGCACTCGCGGGGGAAGCATCACGCGCCGAGCTGCTCGGTCTCTCCGCGCCCCTCTGATGGCCGAGCTCCTCTCGACGGTCGCGAGCTTCGCCCCGAGCTACTGGGCCACGCTCGGCATCGGCGCCCTCTGCGCGTACCTCGGGACGTTCACCGTGCTGCGCCGGATCGTGTTCACCGGAGCGGCGCTCGCCCAGGCCGCCGCCGCGGGCGTCGCCGCGACGTTCTGGCTGGCGACGCTCTCGCTGCCGGCCTGGATCCAGTCGCTGACAACGGGCTCCGGCGTGACGTTCGGCGGCCTCGCGGCCGCCGTCGGCTCCGCGCTCGTCCTCGCGCGCGGCGAGCGGCCGGGGCGCCTGACGGCAGACGCGATGGTCGGCGTCGTTTTCGCGGCGTCCTCTGCCCTCTCCGTGCTCTTCGTGTGGCGCTCGAGCGCGGGGCTCGTCGAGCTCAAGAACATCGTCGCGGGCGACGTCCTGCTGTCGAGCGCCGCCGACCTCAGGATGCTCTGGATCGGAGTCGCGGGCGTGGCGCTCGTCCACGCGCGCTTCCGGAGCGAGTTCCTCCTCGTCGCGTACGATCCGCCCTTCGCGCGCACGCAGGGACTCTCCGTCGCGCGGCTCGAGCGCCTGTTCCTCGGCTCGCTCGCGATCGCGGTCGCCGTCGCGCTGAGGGCCGCCGGCCTGATGCTGGTGTTCGGCACGCTCGTCCTCCCTCCGCTCGTTGGACTGCGCGTCGCGGGGACGCTCGCGCGCGCGACCCTCGTCGATGTGGCGGCGGCGTGGACGTCCGCGCTCGGCGGCTTCTTGCTCGCGACCCGCCTGAACCTGCCCGTGGCCCCCACCGCGGTGTCGTTCCAGGTCTTCCTGCTCGGAGCCTCGTACGTCCTGCCGCGGGCGGTCCACGCGACGAGTCTCGTCGGTGGAGCGCTCGCTCCGCTGGTGGGGATCCTCCTGCTGACCTGGACGCCGCCGTCGGTCGGCGCAGCGCAGGCGATCGCGGAGCCCGGCGGCGCCGCGGCCAACCCCGCGGTGTCGCGCGAGCAGATCCGCCAGGCCGGACTCACGAAGCGGGCGACACGCAGGGCCCAGGAGCTCGCGGACCTCGGGCGTTCGGAGCGCGAGCGCAGGTACGCGGCCGAGCGGCTGGCCAAGCTTGGAGCCCCCGCCGGCCTCGTGCCGCTCCTCGAAGCGATGAGCGATCCGGCCGAAGCGGTCGCGGTGACTGCGCGGGAGTCCGCGGTCCAGCTCGCGTCCGGGGGCGATCCGCGCTGCCGGTCCGAACTGCACGCGGTCGCGCGCGGCCCCGACCCCGAGCTCGCCACCCACGCTGCCCGGGTCCTGGTCGAGATCGGCCACGACGGGAGCCGGACACTGCTCGTGGAACGGCTCGCGGATCCGTCCGTGCCGCTCCTTCTCCGCGAGGCGACGCACGCGTTCCTCACCGCGCAGAACGACGGCGACACGCTCGGTTACGACGCATTCAGAGAGCCCGCGGAGAACGAAGCGTCGCTCCGCGCATGGCGCGCATGGGCCGAGGGGCGCTGAACGTCGCCCGCCGAGGCTCCTGCCCAGACGAGCCCGGATCGACCGTCGAAACGGCCGCGAAGAAGTGAGCTGCACACCCGAGCGATCCGCGTTCAGGCGGGGCCGCTCAGCCAGCGGCCGATCGGTCCGAGACGCCCGAGCTCGGGGATCGTGGACCGGACGTCGAGCAGGTCGCGGCACGCCGCCACGAGCGCGAGCCACACCGCCGCGACCGCCGGGAGACCGACCCAGAGCGGGAGCCCGAGCGCGTCCTGCGCGACCCAGAGCAGCGCGCCCGCCGCCGCCACGAGGAGGATCGGCCGCAGGTAGGCCGGCTGGAGCCGCACGCTCCGGCTCGCGGCCAGAAGCCCGGCCTCCTTGATCGCGCCGTACGCCAGGAACGCTCCGCACGAGGCGACCCCCGCGCCGAGCGCACCGCGTTCGGGCACCAGCGCTGCGTACAGCGCCACCGCAACGGCCGTCGTGGCCAGCTCCAGAGCGAACACCAGCCCGACGCGCCCCTCGACCGCGAGGGTCCGCCCGTTGAACCCGAGCGCGCCGTGCGCGAAGAATCCGAGCGAAACGAGCGCGAGGACGTCGCTCGAGGCCGCGTACCGCTCGCCCAGGACCAGCACCGTCACGGGCTCTGCGAATACGAACGTCACCGCGAACAGCGGGAACGAGAAGAGCGTGATCCATCCGGACGTGCGCCAGTAGTGCTCGGAGAGCTGGGCGTGCTCCTCGCGCGCCCAGAGCCGCGACGCCGTCTGCGCGTAGAGCACCGAGAACGCCTCGATCACGGCGCGGTTGAGCTTGGCCAGGGGCTGCACGACGAGGAACGCGGCGACGCCGGCGGCCCCGTGCGACTGCTGGAGCGCCACGAGGAGCAGCGACGCGCGCGCGAGCAGGTTGAGGTCCGAGCCGACCTGCGGCATCGAGTACCAAAGGAGCTCGCGCGTCGGGAGCACGACCCGCGTCGCGCGGATGCGCGGCCACAGTCCGAGGCGCCGGACGACGGAGACCAGCAGCGCGAGGTAGGCCACGACGCCGACCGCCGCGGCGGCCGCATGTCCGATCGCGACGGCCTGAACGCCGCCGCCGAAGGCGATCACCGAGACGACGGCGACCAGGCGCAGTCCCGGCCGCACGACGTAGCGCCGCGCGAAGACGGCGCGCGTCGCGCCCAGCGTCGCCACGATCGACTCGAGGAGGCTGTCGATGGCGGTCAGCGGCGCGAGCAGGCACAGCGCCGCGAAGACGCCGCGCGAGGCAGGCTCGAGCTCCAGCGCTCCGGCGATCCGCTCGAAGCCGAGGACCCCCACCACCACGGACGCGATCGTAAGCGCGAGGATCGTCCCGGCCGCGAGGACGGCCGTGCCGAGCACGCGGCCCCAGTCCCCCCGCTCGTCGTAGATCGGAGCGAACCGCGCGACGGACTTCGCCATCCCGAAGGCGATCAGGATCGCGCCGTACTCCGCGAACGCGAGCGCGAAGCCGAAGACGCCGTAGTCCAGCGTCGACAGGTAGTGGATCGTCAGGACATGGACGAGGAAGTTGACGACGAGCGAGATGGCGCGCCCGGACAGGAGGAGCGCGGAGCCGCGGATCGACTCACGCTGCATGAGCACGCGCCCCCCGCGGAGGGGCTCCTGCGCTTCCGGACCGCCGCCGGTCGGGGCGGCGGGCGCGGGCCTCGTGTCTGCGTCCTCGTTCATCGGCCGGCGTCCCTCGGGCCGAGCCGCGACCGGAGAAAGCGCAGCGGTTTGCGCACGACGAGCCTCAGGACACGTCCGACGTCCGTCAGCAAGGGGCGCGGATCGTCCCAGGCGAACGAGTCGATCCGATCGAGGCCGATGAGGCCACGGCCCACGTCCCGCGCCACGCGTCCCGCGCCGATCCGGTTCACGCGCCAGCCCTGCTCCCCGTCGTCGCCCGAGGAGCGCCCGCGCCCTCCGGAGAGCGAGCGGAGCGTCCAGCGAGTGTCCGCGTACAGATCCCGCGAGCGCACGCCGGCCCGGTACTCCCGCGGCGGCTCTTCGTCCCCGTCCACGCGGAGCCGGAACAGGTACGCGGGGAACGACGCGCCGGCGCCCACCGCGAGCGGGATCGAGCCCCAGAGGCGCGCGTTCACCTCGAGCAGCACGCGTCGTCCGTTCCCCACGCGGTACTCGACCATCGCGAGGCCGCTGAATCCGAGCGCGCCCACGAGCCGCTCGCTCCACTCGAGGAGCTCGGGGTCGAGCGGCTCGCTCATGCGGTACGTGCTGCCGTGTCCGATGGTCTCGTGCAGGCGGACGTGCTGGAACGCGGTGAGGATCCGGCCACCGTGCGCGAGGAGCTCCACACCGACCCCACGCCCGTCCACGTGCTCCTGGACCATTGACGTTGCACCGCGCGCGGCGAGGTCCGCCACGGCACCGCGCAGCTCGGCCTCGTCGGCGCAGATGCGAGCGTAGTCCTTGCGGTCGGCGCGTTCCGCTCGGAGCGAGCGCACGGGCTTGACGACCACGGGAAAGGCGAGCTCGGCGAGCGCTCCGTCGAGGTCGGCCGGGCCCGTCACCGGGACCGTCCGCGGCACCGGGACCCCTGCGCTCCGCGCGAGCTCCGCCGTGCGCGTCTTGTCGCAGAACGCCTCCCACGCCGCGGGATCCACCAGTACGAGCTCGGGACAGCTCGACCAGCGCTCGTGCTCGGCCTGCAGGGGCACGAGCGCAGCCTCCGTCGCGGGAAGCACGATATGGTAGGCCCCGGCGCGCATCGCCTCCGCGAGAGCCGACCGCCAGTCGCCGTCGTCGCCGCCGGTCGGGGACGGCAGGTCCAGGGCGCGGCGCACGAAGCGGGACCGAAGAGCCGCGGATCCCGACGGGCACCAGGCGACGTCCACCGCGACGCCCTCGCGCCCGAGCGAGCGCGCGCTCGCCAGCAGCATTCGCGTATCTTCGCCGAGGAGGAGCGCGCTCCGGGTTTCGCTCATCGACCGGCCTCGAGCTCGCGCTCGACGTACGTCCAGCCGAACGCGAAGAACGCGACCGCCGCCCAGGTCTTGGCGAGATCCTCGAGGCTGAGCCGAAGCCTCATGTCGTGCGGAGCAAGGGCGTCGAGGCCAAGCATCGCCACGGAGAGCGCCACGCCGGCCGCGAGGAACCAGAGCGCGCGTCCATGGAGGTGACGCCGCCCGCCGAGAAGAGCGAGGCTCGCCGCCTGCGCAGCCCCGACCGCGAGCAGGACGTAGTGGTCGCCGACGTCGAGGCGGAATCCGATGCGCTCGTGGACCTTGAATCGATCGTCGAATCCGAGCCACCAGAAGAGCGCGGCCTGGCTGACGTAGAAGGCGGGCTGCGCGCCCCGGCGCATCGCCGAGCGTGCGGCGAACGCGAAGGCGAGGGCGGTTCCCCAGAGCAGCGAGACGCTCAGCGTCGTGTTGATCGCGAAGAACGGTCGCGACGTCTCGACGTCCGAGAAGTAGTGGCGCACGTGGGCCTGGGACGTGGCGAACTCGATCCAGAGCAGTGCCACGGTGTAGACGCCGAGAGCCGCGAGGAGCAGGCCCACGAGCAAGTGGCCGGGCGTCGGGCCCCTGCGCTCATGTTCGCCGGGCCCGGTCACCGGACGATGAGCCGCTCGCGGAGCTTTCGGAGTCTCTTGATCGGCGCCTCGAGGCGCGCGCGACGGGGCGACGCGCGGATCCAGCGCTTGGTCCCGGCCCATCCCTTGCGGAGCGCGAAGGTCGCCGGGTTCAGGCAGACGAGCCCCTCGCCGAGCTCGCGGTCGCCGCTCTTGAAGCTCTGCTTGTAGCGCTCCGTGCCCCGCCCGAGATCGATGCGGCGCACGCCGTCCGCGGCGGCCTCTCGGGCGACCTCGACGAGGAGGATCGAGCCGGGCGAGTAGCGCGCGAACTCGGGGTCGTACGCGGGGAACCACCAGTGGAGCACGGGTCCGAGGCGGAGGCCGAGGTGGACGGCGACGGGACGGTCGCCGCACCGAAGGACGCTCATCACCCCGCGGAACGCGCCGTCGCGCTCGTCGCGGAACGCGCGCAGGGCGTCGACGATCCACTGGCGTTCGAACAGGACCACGCGGCCCGTGCGGGCGTGCTGCGCGCTCTTCCAGCGGACCAGCGCGTCGAAGGCGTCGCTGCTCCGTGAGTCCAGCTCGAGGCGGAGCGGGCCGACCTCCCGCTCGAACTTGCGCGCCTTCCGGAGGGTCGTCGGGATCTGCTTCGAGCCGGCGCGCCGCCGACCCTCGACGTACGCGTCCATGCCGCCCGACAGATCGATGAGCGGCGAGTCGGAGGTCGCCCAGACGTGGCCGTCCAGCGACGCGCGGCCCGAGACGAGGTGGTCGAAGGACCACGCCCGGAGTCCGCACGCACGCAGCACGTCGCGCGCGACGGGCCGGGTCCCGGCACCCGCGATCCAGCCGTGGAACTCCGCCAGGCGCGACCCGACACCGATCGCCCGTCGCGCTCCGTCGGCCTGGAACGGGAAGAAGAGCGACGGATCGCCGGACGGAGCCCCGACCCCGACCCGCACGTCGTCGCGGAAGCGCGCGACGACGCTCGCGTAGGCGGGGTGGAAGAACGGGCTGTCGACGTCCGCGTCGCGGTCGAGCACGCGCCTCCACGAGGCGAGCTCGTCGGCGGTGAGGTCGGCGGGGTGTCGGACTTCGAGATCCACGGCAGGCGCGCGCGAGGTCCATTTCGAGACGATGCCCCTCGGGGCCGGTCCCGACGCTCGTCGCGGGGGCGCTGCATCCTAGGTCCGAGCGCACCGACGGGGGCGCGCGTCCAGGGCTGCGCGCGAGTTCTTCCCCGATCGATGACGGAGCCGAGGCGTCCGCGCGCATCGGGCACGGCGCGGGCGCTCGCGGCCGGCCGCGTTCACTCCACCGCCCGGAGAACGAACTCGGGCACGAGCTCCTCCTGGATCCGGAACATGACGGGGTCGCTGTAGTTCCCCGCGAAGAAGAGCGCGACGAGGTCGAGTTCGGGCACCCCCATCACCACCTGGCCGCCGTTGCCGCCGGCGTAGAACGCCTGGACGGTCCCGTCGCGGTACGGGAGCTCCGCCGACCACCAGAAGTACCCGTATCCCCGGTCTCCGATCCGAACGAGCGGTTCGCGCGAGCGACGCGCGAAGTCCTCCGACAGCACGCGTCGACCGTTCCACGTTCCGCCGTCCATGACGACCTGCCCGAGCTTGAGGAAGTCGCGCGCGAGGAAGAACGCGCCGCCGCCCATGTACGGTGCGCCCGTGGGCTGCAGGTAGAGGTGGTAGCGGCCGAAGTCCAGCGGGCGCGCCACGTGCCGGTGCAGCAGATCCTCGACGGAGTCCCCCGTCGCCGCGGAAAGCACGCGGCCGACGAGGTGCGGCTGGGCGGAGCCGTAGACCGCCTTCGTCCCCGGCGGGCGGACGAGGTCGAGCCCGAGGATCAGTTCGTACCAGTCGGGGTTCTCCGCCTGCGATTGGATCGTGTCCTCGTTGCCGGCGGAGTCCGGGTCTCGGTCGTCGCAGTCGAGGCCGGAGGACATCGTGAGCAGGTGCTCGAGCGTGATCGCGCGCTTCCTCGCCTCGAGCCCCCCGTGGAGGTACGGCGCGCCAACCGTCTCGTACACCGGGTCGTCGAGTGCGACCGCCTCCCCGGCCTGGATCGTCGCGCCCACGAGGAACGACGTGAGGCTCTTCGCCGCCGAGCGCGTGTCGTGCGGGACGCCGCGGTGGAATCCGTGGAAGGACTCCTCGACGACGAGCTTGCCGTGCCGCGCGATCAGCATGGCGTGGACGTAGGGCGCATGGACCGAGTCGACCGGCGCGTCGATCACGTCCTCGACGAGCTCGCGGATGGGTCCTTCGTCCATGCCGACCTCCGCCAGCGTCCCGACGGCCCAGCCGTCGTCGCGGGCCGGCGGCGGAACGTAGGTCCAGGGTTCCGGCGTCCGGGCGCGGAACGGCGAGGCCGGGTCGCCCTCGACCCGCTCGAAGTCGAACGTGCTGCCGCGGAACGGGAGGCGAACGGCGTCGCCGGCCTCCGAAACGGTCCCCATGGAGAGGACGTACGGCTCACCGCGGCCTCGCCAGCGCCCGATGAAGCGCACCTCGTCCCCGTCCCGCTCGAGGCGCTCGCCCTCCGCGAAGACGCCGAAGTTGCGCTCGGGGTTGCGCAGGAACGCGGGGTAGGCCTCGACCCCGTCCACGGTTTCGCCGGGACCGACGACGAGGAAGCACGTGAACACGTCGTCGAGGGGCTCGACGTTCCCGCGCCACGTGTCCCCCTTGCCGGGGAGAAGGGTCACCGGTGTAGCCGCCTGCATCCCGGCGTGCCGGGTCGCGCGCTGCGTCCAGTGGCCCTCGATCGTTCCGCGCTCCGTGGGCTGGCCCTCGAACGAGCCGCGGTCGCCGGGCAGCCGCACGGAGAGGGCGCCACCGGACAAGTCGACGGGCACGGACCGGAACGGACCGATCTCCGCCCGCCAGTCCTCGCCCTCCCGCCGAAGGACGAGCTCACCGTGCGCCCCGACTTCGAACGTGCGCACGGCCTGCCAGACACCCGCGAGGCTCGGGCGTTCGCCGCCTCCCTGGGACCGCGCGTTCGGGGCGAGCAGAGCGAGGCACAGGACGAGATGAACGGACTGGAGCATGGAGAAAGCGCGAGATTCTTCGGGAACGTGGATGGCCGGTATGAGGTTGATGGGAGGACGCGGCGGCTTCTTTCCCGTGGTGCGAAGTGGACCCCGCGCGTTGCGGAGCGGACCACTCGCGCGCCGAGTTGGACCCGAGCGGAGCGGCGCTCGAACGCGCCGTTCGCGACGCGCGACGGGCGAAGTGCGATCGGCTCGGTGCGGCCCGCCGGGTCGTGGAAATCCCGCCTCGCCGTCCCGTAGCCGAGGACGTTCCCGCGCGGCGGACGACGACGGACGGCGCCGCCTCTCCCTCGATCCCGTATCCCCATGCGCCCGAGCCGCTCCCCCATCCTCGCCCTCGCATCCGCAGCTCTCTGCACGCTCACCTTCGCTCTGGCACCGAACCGAACCGGAGCCCCCCAGGAGGAGGATCGGCGTCCCTCCCGACTGCCATCGCCGGAGAACGTCGAGCCAGGACCGGAGCGAGCGGGCACCCGATCGCGACCGGCCGTCGTCCTCGGAGTGATCGCCCCCTACCGAGGCGTCTACGCCGCCGGGACGCTCACCCACGTCGACGGCGTGACGCGCCTCCCGCGGGAGACCGCCTTCGAGATCACGCCCGAGGGCCACTTCCGCATCGAGGTCGACGTCGTGCAGCCCGTCCTGGGCGGCGCGCACCTGGACGTCGAGGGTTCCTACGTACCGGTCCTGCTCCTGCCCGGAAGCACGACCACGGTCACCCTCGGCCCTGGGGGGCCGACGTTCTCGGGCGAGTCCGCGGCGACACAGCGGAACCTCGCTGCCTACCGGAGCGCCGCAGAGCGCGAGCTCAACGGCGCTGCCCGCGTCCGGGATGCGATCCACGGCGGAACGCTCCCAGGGGCCGACGCGCTCGCCGCCTTCGAGCGGTTCGCCGACGAGCGACGCGCGCACCTGGCCACCTTCGTCGAGGAGCACGAGACGGCGCCCCTCCTCCAAGAAGCGCTCCTTTCCGAGATCACCTATGAGGCTGCACACAGCGCCATCTGCTTTCGTTACTCGAGCGTGCTCGGGCGCCGCAGTCCACGCGCCGGCCTGCAGGAGCGATTCGTCGATACGGTCCTCGAGCGTTACCCGCTCGACGCCCGCGGCGGCCTCCTCTCGCGGCGCTACCTCGACTACGTGGCCAATGTGGTCGAGGTCCTCGAAGAGCGCGCCAACGAAAGCGTCGAGGACCGCATCGATGCGTACCGCACGCTGGGTGGATTCACCGAGGCGGAGTTGCAGCTCATCGAGGGCATCTACCTCAACGACCGCGCGACCTTCGAGTCCGAGGCGTTCGCCGCATTCGATACGCCCGAGAACCGCCGGCGCGAGTTCAGCGCGCGGAAGCGCTTCCGCCTTCAAGGCGTGCTGGAAGGCGCGGGTGGCCTTACGCCGAACGAGGGCCGTGACCGTGTCGTTGCGCAGGCCGTCGCGAAGCACTATCTCGCCGGAGACCTCATTGCGCCGACCAGGGCCGATTGGGCGCGCATCGACGGCCTCATCGGGTCGCTCCCCATTCGAGCCCACCTGCGGGACGAGTTCGCCCGGCGGACCGCCGTGGCGACGCCCGCGACGATCGCAGAAGCGTCGCCCCCCGCGTCCACCCACGACGTCGACGCACTCCTGCGCTCGGCGCGGGGCAAGGTCGTCTACATCGACTTCTGGGCCACCTGGTGCGCGCCGTGCCGGGCCGAGTTCCCGGCGTCCCGCCGCCTGGCGCGGGCCTTCGAAGACGAGGACGTCGTCTTCCTTGGGCTCTGTGCGCAGTCCGACCGGGCGGAATGGCAGCGCGCGATCGAGCAGCACGGACTCGACGGGATCCAGGTGTTCCTGTCGGACGAGGACTACGCCCGGCTCGCTGGGCGCTACGGCGTGCGCGGCTTCCCGACGTACGTCCTCATCGACCGCACCGGCGACGTGAGCGACGCGAACGCGCCGCGGCCGAGCACAGGGGGCGAGGCCGTCGAGGCGATCCGAGCGCTCCTCGGCGGGTAGGCGGACACGCGATCCGCGCCGAAGCCCGGTCCGATCGACCCTCGGTTCGTGCTCCGCTGTGGGTCCGAGCCCCGCAGCGGAGCGGCCCTGGCGAGCAGCGCGTGGCTCCAGGAGAGCCGCCCGCGTTTCCCGCGGAATTCGTGCCCGCCCGCGGATCGGGCGGGCTTTGTGTTGTGCCATGAGCGATCCGAACCCCGAGTCCACCGTCGCGGACGTGTCCTGGCTGAGTGCCCTGGCGCGGACGCTCACGCGGGACGGGGCGCTGGCCGACGACCTGGTCCAGGAGACGTGGCTGATCGCCCGTAGAGCGTCCCCCGAGGCAGCGCAGAGCCGCCCGTGGCTCGCACGGGTGCTGCGAAGGCTCCACCTCCGCTCCCGCCGAACGGAGTCCCGCCGTGCGGCCCGCGAGAAGGCCAGCGGCCGCAGCGAGTCGCTCGTGGGCACGGCCGAGCTCGTCGAGCGGGCAGAGCTCCAGCGCGTTCTCGCGCAGAGCCTCCTCGAGCTGGAAGAGCCGTACAGGACCACGCTCATGCGGGTCGCGTTCGAGGGCTACTCGACGGCACGGATCGCTGAAGCCGAATCCGTCTCGGTCGAGACCGTCCGACGTCGACTGCGCCGGGCGCGGGAGCTCTACGCGCGGAAGCTCGAGCACGACCACGGGCACGACTGGCGTCACTGGTACGCCGCGCTGCTTCCCTACGCGAAGGTCTCCCCGCCGAGCGAATCCTCGCCGCCGGGCCCCGAGGACCTGACGCTGACCGGTAAGTCCACTCTCTCACTCAAGGCCTGGATCATGAGCAACTCCACCCTTCTGACGGTCAGTGCCCTCGTCGCCGGAATCGTCGCGGCGAGCCTTGCTCTCTTCGCCGACCGCCAGGACGCGTCCCCGAACGGTCGACCGGAGATCGCACTCGGTCGAGCCGACGACGTCGAGCCTCTATCGGTGCCGAGCCCGTCGTCCCCCGAGACCCCGGCCCGTCGCGAGCCGATGACGGGCGCGGCTTCGGTCCCCGACCCAGCGGCGGTCGACCGTACCACCGCGCCGCTGAGCTACGTCCTCAGGGGCACGCTGACCATGCGTGACGCGGAGGGCCTGCAGAACCCCTCAGCGAGCGGTTCGTTCGCACTCTGGACCTCGACCGGGACCCTCCAGGTGCCGGTGGAGCGGGGAGCCTGGAGCGTGGAGCTCGCGCCGGACCAGGAGATCAGCTTCCGGATCCGCCACGACGAGGAGGTCCGCATGGATGGCCGCATCGGGTGGCTCACCGGCGGCACCGACGCGTTCGCATCGAAGTCCGTGCTCGATCGGGACACAGAGATCGCTCTCCGCGGCCGCTGGCCGGCGGAGCACCGGCTGCTCGTCCTCGACGCCGAAACGGGCGCACACCTGTCCGGAGTGCAGGTCATCGAGTGTTCGGACGTCGATGGCGCTTTCCCGCACCCGTCCAGCCGAGCCAACGGAACCCAGGTTCACGAGAACGCGCTCTCGCCCCTCCGGATCGTGCCTCGCGCGAGGCATCGATCCGACTATCTGGTCGGCTGCAGCGGCTTCGCGTGGACCACGATCGCGCTCGACCACGATGAACCCGGTACGACCGAGGTCGCGCTGCGCCCTGGCGCCGATCTCACCGTGCGATTCGGGGGAGAGGAGTCGGGCCCGATCGAGTTCGCGATCCAGGAGCTCGGCGATCCACGCCGTCGAAGTGAGCGAGGTCTCGCGTCGACCGATCCGGTCCGCCTGCAGGGTCTCCCGACGGGCAACTACCTCCTGCAGGCCCGGGCGGGTATGCGCGCTGCCGTCGTGCAGGCGGAGGTCGAGTTGCTTGCCGGTCCGAACGAGGTCGAGCTCGACCTCCCCCGACGCTCCGACGCGACCGTGAGCGTCGCCGGGACCTTGTCGCTCACGGACCTGGAGAAGCACGCGGACGCGGCGCTCGTCTTCGACGAGGTGGTCCAGTGGGAGCTCCGCGAAGACTCCGGCGGATCGCGCCGCGCTGCCCGGATCCCCCTCGCCTCGATGGTGCGCGCGGGGGACGATCTCCGGTTCGACGCGGGAGTGCAGTCCGTGGGCGAGTACGTGGTGAGCCTCGAGGGGTCGCCCTGGCGCGAGACGATCCGGATCGGCCCGGAAGGCGCGACGGACCTGCGCTTCGTCATCGGATCGGCGGGCGTCGCAGATGTGAGGCTGGTCGACTTCGTGACCGGAGAGCCCATCGAGCGTTCGAGCGACGATCCTTGGACGGCGCCCCAGTTCGAGCTCGGCGAAGACGTCACCGCGACCTTCGTCGAGGAACGAAACGCCTGGCGGATCCAGGGACCGATGGGGAGCCGATCCGGGCAGGTGATGTGGTTCTACGACTTCAAACCGGTCGACGTGTCGCTCGAACTGCGGAAGAAGCCGGAGGTGTACGAGTTCGTGGCCGAGCGCCACACGACGTTCCGGGTCACTCTCCACGACGGGGAAGAACGACTGGACACGTCACCGGACTGGATCGGCACGATCCGCGCCACGCACGCGAGCGAACAGGAGCCGTGCGACGGCGGTCTGGTGCCGCTTCAGGGCGGCTGGGGCTTCGCCGTCGAGCGGCCTGGGCCCCACCGGGTCACGTTCGGCGCGATCGAGGGCTTCGAACCGATCCCCGAGATGGTCCTGGATCTCGCTCGAGGCGAGCACCAGAACGTGCGCGTGGATGTGCGGAGAAAGTGACGGAGGCCGGGCGGCGCCTTAGCTCTGTTCTCGCGCCGCCGGCGGCCCAGTGACGCTCACCTCCGCGTCTCCCTCAGCGCCCACGCGTACTCACGCGCGATCGGGGCCTTCGTCCCCGAGCCCAGCTCGACCCACGCACGGGTCGGCCAGTGCGGATCGCGCAGGAGCTCGCGGCCGAGGAGCACGAGGTCGGCCCGTCCCTCACGGATGATGGCGTCGGCCTGGGCGGGCTCGGTGATCATTCCGACGGCCCCCGAGAGCATGTCCGCGCCGTCGCGGATGCCCGTCGCGAACGGCACCTGGTAGTCGGGGCCGACCGGGATCTCGGCGTCGCGGGTCGCGCCGCCCGTCGAGCAGTCGATCAGGTCGACGCCCTCCGCCTTGACGAGCTTCGCCGCCTCGACGGAGTCCTCGAGCGTCCACCCGCCTTCGACCCAGTCGGTGCACGAGAAGCGCACGAAGAGCGGCGTCTCGTCGGGGATCGCGGCCCGCGTCGCGCGGACGCTCTCCAGGAGGAAGCGGACGCGGTTCTCGAACGACCCGCCGTACGCGTCGGCGCGCTCGTTCATGAGCGGAGTGAGGAAGCTGTGGCCCAGGTAGCCGTGGGCGAAGTGGAGCTCGATCACCTCGAAGCCCGCCTCGACCGAGCGGCGGGCCGCATCGGCGAAGGACGCCACGACGCCGCGGATCTCCTCAGGCGTCAGCTCATGCGGCACCGGGCCGTCCCCGCGGTAACGCTTCGCCGTCGGCCCGACCGGCATCCAGCCGCCGTCCTTCGGCTCGACGTAGCGGCCGCGCTCGGGATGCCACGGGCGGTGCCGCGAGGCCTTCACGCCTGCGTGCGCGAGCTGGATACCGGGCACGGAACCGTTCGCCTTAACGAAGTCGGTCACGCGGCGCAGCGCGGGCACGTGCTCGTCCTTCCAGACTCCGAGGCAGTTGGGCGTGATCCGACCCTCCGGGACGACCCCGGTCGCCTCCGCGATGAGGAGGCCCGCACCGCCGACGGCGCGCGCCGCGTGGTGCGCAAGGTGCCAGTCCGTCGCGAAGCCGTCCTCGCTCGAGTACTGGCACATCGGCGACATCGCGATCCGGTTCCGGAGCGTCACGCCGCGGATCGTCAGCGGCGTGAACAGATTCGCCTCTCCCTCCTCGGGGCTCCTCTGGACGGTGGTGCGGGCCTCGGCGGCCGCGGTGCCCGCGACGGCGGCGAAGCCTGCGGCGGCGGCGGAGCGGATGAGCGTGCGTCGATTCATGGATCTGGTTGCCGGCGCGCGGCCGGAGTCGAGTGGCCCGAACGACGGGGCCGAGGTGGCGCGGCCCGTTCGACCGCGACGGTGTGTTCGAACGCGGCGGAACGCGGGAGGCGGCCGCTCCGCCGGTGGACGCGTCAGGTGCCCGCCCTCTCCGGCTCGGCGCGCCGCGTGCGGTCGGCGCCGAGGCTGAGCGCCAGCCCCGCCATCACGATCGCGATCGGCGCGACGGTCAGCGAGAGCGCCGTCATGGTCCCGAGCGCGAGCGCGGAGAGCCCAGCGCTCACGCCCGCACCGGCGGTGTCACCCGCCCGGTACACGAAGGTGTCGATGAGGCTCTTCGCCTTGTACTTCTCGTCGCGGTCCAGAACGGTGAAGAGCGACTCGCGTGCGGGCCGGAGGATCGCGTACTTGCCCGCGCGGAAGACCGCCTGGATGACCGTGATCGCACCCAGCATCGACGCGGCGGACCAGGCGGCGATCTCTCCGGCCGCCAGCACGCCGTAGCCCACAAGCACCATCGCAGGCAGCAGCGCGAGCGTCCAGCCGACGCCGAGCCAGCGCATGAGCCTCGCCGTGACCAGGAGCTGCACGACGAGCGTGGCGAACTGGGTCCAGAAGTCGATGCTCGCGAAGGCGCCGACGCGGCCGGACTCCGAGTCCTGGGCCGCGAGCACCAGGGCGTTCTGCGTGAAGTAGAGGAACGTCGCCAGGACCGCGAGCAGCGCGATGTAGGACGCGATGAAGAGCAGGTACCGCGAGCGTACGGCGAGCCGCATCCCGTCCAGCGCCTCGCGCATCGCGCTGCGTCGCGGCCGTTCCGCGGGGCCCTCGTCCCGGCGCGGCCGGATACGACTCATGGCGACAGACGCGGCCCCCGCCAGCGCGACGAACCCGGCGGCGACGGTCATCATCTGCGGCGCGGTGAGCTTCACGCCCAGCTCGAAGAGCTCCTTCCCGAACAGCTCGAACGGATAGCCGGACACGGCCCAGGCCGCCGCCGAGCCGAGCAGTGCGCCGAGCGTCCCGCCGACCGCGATCGTCGGGAAGACGCGTCGCGACTCCTCCGGGCCGAAGCAGTCGGCCATCAGCGACCAGAAGAGGCCCGTCATGAAGAGGTTCATGACGCTGAGCCAGACGAAGAAGATGCGCCCCGACCAGACGCCGGCGGCCTCGTCCCCCGCCGACGCGCGCCACGCCGTGAAGCCGAGCAGCATGGCCACGATCGAGCCGTAGGCGACCGGCAGGAACACGCGCCGGTCGAAGCGTCCCACAAGCCACGAGAAGACGGGATTCAGCGCCAGCGACACGACCATCGTCGCGACGAACAGCGAGTAGAGCGTCGACATCCCGCGCTCGACACCGAATGCGTCGCGGACCGGCCGGATGAAGAAGTAGCCGCAGAGGATGCAGAAGAACATCGCCGCGGCGAGCAGCACCGGCGCGACCTCGCCGGGCCGCAGGTTGAAGAGCGACAGCAGCGGGCCGCCGGTGCGCGGCGCCGGGGAGTCCGGGCGCTCGGGGGACGGTGATCGAGTGCTCAACGGTGGTCGTGAGTGGCGGTCCATCGGCTCGATCCGAACCGGATCAGTACCCCGCGGCCTTGTCGACCACGTTGAGCAGCGGCTCGCCCGCGCCGAAGCGGCGCAGGTTCTCCGCGAGGAGCGCGCTCCGGCGCTCGCCGGTGAGCGCCGCACGGCTGGCGACGTGCGGCGTGATGACGACGTTCGGCATGTCCCAGAGCGGGTGCCCCGGCGGCAGCGGCTCGGGCTCGGTCACGTCGAGGCAGGCGCCCGCAACGCGGCCCGACCGGAGCGATGCGACGAGGGCGTCGGTGTCGACCACACGTCCCCGCGCGATGTTGACGAGATAGGAGCCAGCCTTCATCGCCGCGAGCGCGTCCGCGTCGATCATGCCCGCCGTCTCGTCGGTGAGCGGCACGCACAGGACAACGACGTCGGCGAGCGGGAGCATCTCGTCCAGTTCGTCGGCGGTCCCGAGTCGATCGACGTACGCAGGCGGCTCGGCGCGGCTTCGTCGCGTCGCGAGGACCTCCATGTCGAAGCCGTGCGCGCGCTGCGCGACCTCGCGCCCGATCCCGCCGAGCCCGACCACGAGCATCGTGCGTCCGCTGAGCGCAATCGCGTCGCGCCCGCTGCCGCCGCGCTCCCAGGCCCCGCGCTGCTCGGGCCGCTGGTGGAACCCGATGTCACGCGTCAGCGCGAGGAGCATGCCGAAGACGTGCTCGGCGATGGCGGGCCCGTGCACGCCCTGCATGTTGGTGACGACGATGCGCTCGTTCTCGATCCCGTCGCGCTCGAGGAGCCACGCAACCCCGGCCGAGGGCGACTGGACCCACGCGAGCTGCTCGGCCGCCGCCAGGAACTCCGGCGTGCAGTGGCGCCCGTCGGCCCCGTGCGCCTCGGGCGCGAGCCGGAGCGCCTCCTCGGGGGACGCGGGCGAGACGACACGCACGTTCGGCGCGGATGCGTCCAGCGCGGCGAGCGAATCCGCGTCCATGGAGCCCGCGAGGAAGAGGAGCTCCGACGCACCGGGGTCGAGAGCGACGCGCGCTCCGTCGAGCGATCCGAGCGAGGGGGGCGGACCGTCGCTCGGAGCCGACGCACACGCAGCGAGCGCCAGCAGACCGGCCGCCGCCGCACCGCGGAGGGAGGAACCACACGTCGTCGTCGGCCTTCGCTGATCCATGGGCGGAGACGGTACTCGTTCGCCCCGGGGGTCGGTCCAGACGATGGCGCGGGCGAACGCCCTCTCCCGGGTATGAACTGGGTGAGCGACGCGGCCCGGCGGCTCGCCGCACGGCCTCGCCGCGGACGCCCCGGACCCGCGGAGATCCCCCCGACGCGCGCCCCCGGGAGGAATGGCCTGCGCCGTTCATCGCGCGACGTCTACCATCTGCGCCCTCGTTTCGATCGTTCCGGCCCCCAGGGGGCCGACCGCCCGGGAGGCGAGACGAGCCTCCCCGAGTCCAGCAGGACACACGATGGCCATCACGACCCACCGCCGACGCGCGCTCCCCCTCGTCGCAGCCGCTCTCCTCGCGGCCGCAGCTCCCGCCCTCGCCCAGAACGCGGACAACCCGCTCCTTCAGGAGTGGGACACGCCGTTCGGCACCCCCCCGTTCGACCGCGTCGAGACGTCGCACTTCGAGCCCGCGTTCGAGGTCGCCATGGCGCGTCACCTCGCCGAGATCGACGCGATCGCGACGAACGCGGACGCGCCGACCTTCGAGAACACCATCGCTGCGCTCGAGCGGTGCGGCTCGGACCTGGACCGCGTCTCGCGGACCTTCTCCGCGCTCACGTCGTCCGCTACGAACGACGAGCTGCGGGCGATCCAGGCGCGCATGTCGCCGAAGCTCGCCGCACACAGCGCGAAGATCTCGCTCAACGGAGCCCTCTTCGCCCGCATGGACGCGCTCTACGAGGCGGGCGAGTCGCTCGGTCTGAACGCCGAGCAGGCCCGCGTACTCGAGCGCAAGCACACCGGCTTCGTCCGCTCGGGCGCGAAGCTCGAGGGCGCGGACCGCGACCGGCTCGCTGCGATCAGCGAGGAGCTCGCCGGCCTCTCGACGTCGTTCAGCCAGAACGTGCAGAAGAGCACCGAGGCGTTCGCGCTCGTCCTCGAGTCCGAGGGGGACCGCGCGGGTCTGCCGCAGAACGTGCTGAGCGCCGCCGCGCAGGCCGCCGTCGACCGCGGCATGGACGGCAAGTACGTCATCACGCTCGCGCGCTCGTCGTTCGAGCCCTTCATGGCGTTCAGCCCGCGCCGCGATCTGCGCGAGCGACTCTACGAGGGCTGGACGAACCGCGGCGCCGGCGGCGACTTCGACAACGAGGAGAACATCCGCCGCATCCTGACGCTGCGCCTCGAGCGCGCGCAGCTGCTCGGCTACGACGACTTCTCGGCGTTCCGCACGGCCAACACGATGGCCGGCACGGGCGCAGCCGCGAAGGAGCTGCTCGACCAGGTCTGGGTCGGCGCGGTCGCCAAGGCCCACGCCGAGGAGCGCGAGCTGCTCGACGTGATGCGGCGCGAGGGCGCGACGCACGAGCTGCGCGCCTGGGACTGGTGGTACTACGCCGAGAAGGCGCGTGCGGCGCTGTACGACCTCGACGAGGACGAGGTCAAGGCGTACCTGTCGATCGACAACGTCCTCCGCGCTCAGTTCGCGGTCGCGGGACGCCTCTTCGGCATCACGTTCGAGGAGCGCAGCGACGTCCCCACCTACCACCCCGACGTCCGCGTCTGGGAGGTCAAGCGCAAGGACGGCTCGCACGTGGGTCTCTTCTACGGGGACTACTTCGCGCGCCCCGGTAAGCGCGGCGGCGCGTGGATGAGCGCTCTGCGCACGCAGCAGCGGATGGACGGCGAGGTCACGCCGCTCATCATGAACAACTGCAACTACAACAAGCCGGCCGCCGGTCAGCCCGCGCTCATCAGCCTGCGCGAGGCCGAGGTCGTGTTCCACGAGTTCGGCCACGGGCTCCACGGCCTGCTGTCGAACGTGACCTACCCGTCGATCGCGGGCACGGCCGTGGACTACGACTTCGTCGAGTTCCCGGCGCAGATCTTCGAGCACTGGATGCGCCAGCCCGCGGTTCTGCAGGAGTTCGCGCTGCACCACGAGACCGGCGAACCGATGCCGCTGAAGCTGATCGACCGCGTCCGCGCAGCGTCGAACTCGACGTCGGGCTTCGACAACGTCGAGTTCATCGCGTCGGCGTTCGTCGACCTCGCCTTCCACCGGATCACGAACCCGGCCGTGCTCGCGGAGCTGGACGTCGACTCGTTCGAGGACGGCGTGCTCGCCCAGGCGCGCATCCCTCTCGCGATCGAGATGCGCCACCGCTCGCCCCACTTCCGCCACTCGTTCGGCGGCGACCTCTACGCGAGCGGCTACTACACCTACATGTGGGCCGGCGTGCTGGACAACGACGGCTTCGCCGCGTTCGAGGAGGCCGGCGACATCTACGACCCGGTTCTCGCCGAGAAGCTCTACCGCAACGTCTACTCGGCCGGCAACCGTCGGCCGGCGATGGACGCCTACGTGGGCTTCCGCGGGCGGCAGCCGAGCACGGCACCGCTGCTCAAGAACCGCGGGCTCGAGGTCGACGCAAGCGCTCGGATGAGCGCAGGCGAGTAAAGAGCCACGTCGGAGGGGGGCTTGGCCTGAGAGGGGGACCCTGAGGGCGGCCCGCCCACGTGACTCCTTCGGGGCAGCCCTGTCCGGTCCGGCGGGCCACGGTCGACTCCAGCTTCGGCCCAGGTCGCCGGGATCGCTGCGATCCGTCCATCCTGAACGCTCTCGGTCTGTATCGCGTCGCTGAATGCGCGGGAGCGTCCTCGGGCTCGCGCCCGGGAACGCTCCGCGCATTCGATCACCTGAACGACCGCTCCTTCTTGAAGTCTCTGCGTCTCTCGCGGACCTTCCGGCGGATCCTGCGCGCACGCGGTGCCATGGTCGCCCAGTCAACGCCCTCCGCCTGCGCAACCGCGACGAGAGCGCGCATCAGTTGGCCCTCACGCTTGACCGGCCTGGGCAGGTCCATGCTCGAACTCGCCCACGCCTCATCGAGGACGCTGTCCGCCCTCGACCAGCAGCGGAGAAGGAGATGCGGCGGCTCGGAGAGGTCCTCGTCGCGCACGATCTCGATCAGCGCGTCGGTGAGCAGCCAGCGCAGCATGCACCAGTCGTGTTCGCTGAACGACGGGACGGCGATGAAGTCCTGACTCGACACAGCGCTCATCGCGCGCGCCGTCACCTCGACGCACGTGATCTGCGCGTAGGGGCTCGATGGTTCCACGAGCAGCAGCTGGTCTCGAAGCCGCGTCAAGGCGACGTCGTGCTGCAGCCGGCGCCGGAACACCAGCGAATCGAACCCAGAATCCGCGCGCACCTCCCCGTAGGCCCGGAGCTTCAGCTCGGCCACGCGGCCCCACCAGAGGGACGATTGGCTGTAGCCTGCCAGGAGACGCTCGGCAGACTCGAGGTAGACCCACGCATCGTCGAGAAGCGCGGACTGGAGCCGTCGCAGGGTTCGGGCGAGGGCGCGCGCGGCGCCGACCTGGTCGCCCCGGAGGTAGCGCTTCCTCCAGATCTCGACCACCTTTCGAACGAAGGGGTCGGCGTGCATGGCGTTCCCCGAGGCACGCCGAACGCCCGTCAGCCTCGTTGCGAACCCAACGCGTTCTTCGAGGTTCTCCTCCGTACGCGAGATGAGCTGATCCACGGTCATCTGCTCGATCTCATCGATCTGGGCGCGTAGGTGCTCTGCGAGACCGACCGCAACCGGATCGACCTGACGCTCGAGCGCGCCGGCCGTCTTCTCCAGTGGGAGCGAAAGGGCCGCCAGCGGAAGGCACTCGATCACATCCGAAACGTGCGAGGCTCGGGCCAGCGCCACCTCTGCGCGCCGGAGTCGAATGATCGCGGTCTCCACTTCGTCCGGGATGCGGCTCTGTTTCGAGAGCACCGCGGCCGCCTCGTTGAATCGGCGATTCGACTCCATGGGCCGCCCGAGGTGGCCGAGTGCGAGGCCGTAGAGGGTCTGAAGCTTGATCGTCTCGCGAGACTCACGGCGGAGGAACGCCGGGTGCAGCTGACGACACAGGTCGAGAGCGACCGAGCAGACCACGGTGACCTGGAGCCACCGCACCCGAAGCTGGACGCGCAGCTCCGGATCGGATGCGAGCGCTTCCATCTTCGCGCGCTTGACGAGCAGGTACGCGTACTCGGACAGAAGCTCGACCGCGAAGAGAGATGCGGAGCTGTCGATTCCCCACGACGATCGCCTCTCTCCGTCGCAGTCGGCCTCGCATTCGACGAAGTTGCCGGACAGCCACATCCGGCGCGCGCGCCTCACGGCCGAGGATACGACCCGCGCCTTCTGATCGAACTCTTCCACCGTCATGGAGCCATCCGCGAGCGCCTTCGCGTGCTTGTCCAGTTCGTCGAGGGCGGCCCCGATCTTGGAGAGCGGCGCGTCGGCAGGCGCGTTTCGCCCGTTGAGCACACCGAGCGCGAGCGTCGCCTTGAAACCAGCGTCAAAGGTGTCCCGCCACACGTCACGATCCGAGCTGATCGAAATCCGAAGCTCCTCGTGCTTCTCGAGCTCAGAGGGATACTCGCCGGCGAACCGGTCGAATCGAACGTCTGGCGCCTTCGCCGGCTGATAGAGCGCTGGCGTCGTGTTCCCTGCTTCCTCTTTGAGGGAAGCCTGGACTGCGCCCAGCTCATCCATGAGCATCGCCAGGCTGCTCTTCAGCTCGCGCTCCCACCCGCTCTCTGCATCCGGGGGAAGCTGATCGATCAACTCCTCGAGGTCCTCTTCGAGCGGAGGAAAATGAGCGAACGCCGAGTAGCCCTCGACCGAAGAGAGCCAGAACTTGATCCACGGTCGAGCGATCATCAACGCCTTGGTCATGCTGCAGAGTGCGGCATGGGCGAGGGCGACGCGCGTCAGGGCCACGCCCTGGAGATCCGCCGGATCGATCTCCTTACGCATCAGATCGACCTTCATCGGGAAGAAGTACTTCGCGGTTCGGATGCTCTGTGCGTAGTGATAGAGCGACTCGAAGAACGGCAGGAAGTGACCCGTCGCGTTAAACGCCTTCCAGTACCAGGCGCCGATGTCGAAGTGGCACATCGCGCGAATCTGGAGCGCGAAACTCAGCGTGCCGGTCGCACGCTGGTCCGGCGGACCCAGCTCCCCCGGTGAACTCGGGCCGCCGGGGCCGCGCAGACGGGCCGCGATGGAGGAATTGAGCGGAGCGAACGTGATGGCTTCGATCTGCGCCTGCAGTCCAAGGCGCGTGTCGCGGTACTTCCAGCTGTAACCACCGGGCTTGTAGAAGAAGACGTCCAGCGACCCGAGCTGCGTCACCCAGCGATTCACGTCGATCGAGCGAATCCAGTCGTTGTCGAGTCCGGAGACGTTGAAGCGGTGCGGGCACGGGTACACCGCGTCGGCGAAGAACGCAGACGTGTGACGTGACTGCCGGAAGAGCGTCGACGCGTAGAGGAAGCGCATCCGCTGGTAGTAGTCGGTCACGGAGTCGCCGCCGTCGCCCCACTCCGTCGCGCCCGGTGCCGGCCCCCCCGTTCCGTCCCCGAGCGGCTCCGGGCGCATCCACAGCCGCCGTACCGCGTCGCGCATCCCCTCGAAGAGCGTCAGGTGCGACCCTCCACCGAGTCGCACCCCCTCGCCCTTGTCCCCGACCTGATCGGAGATCCATCGATTCTGCAGCTCTCGCTCGGCGTTCCGGGCCGCTCGCGCCGTCTTGAACTCCGTGTGGAACGCCGGTGATTCGCAGATGCTCCGGGACACGACCCGCGAGTTGAATCCGAGGCCTCGGGCCACGGCGAGGCGTCGCTGCTGCTTCAGCTTTAGCCGCTCCCGTTCGATGCGGCGCTTCGTGAGCGGCGCATAGACGGTGTGGAACCCCACCGTCCCGAGGATCTCCAGGTACTTGTGGAAACGTTTCAAGCCAGCGCGCGTCCACGGCTTGTTGCTCCATCCGGACGCAGCCCCGGGGACGCTTCGCCCGTAGAAGAACAGCGTCCACACCCCTGGGCTGATGTCCAGGAACGCCAGCAGTCGAACGAGATGCTCCTTGAGTCGCTGGGTCCTCACCGACTTCGTGTCGTCGACGGTGGAGGTGATCCCGCCAGGGAACAGGACCACGTGCTCCAGCTGGTAGCTCCCCACGCGCAACGCGAGCGTCCGGAGGATGTCCTGGATCAGATCCTCCGGCGACGGAAAGTCCTGCATCTCGACCCAGAGACAGCGGCGGTTCGCGTCGCGCGCGCTCCGGAACGCGTGACGCATCGCGCTCGCGCTGCCGGTGGTCGTGTAGATCGTGACCTGCGCCAGCGCGCGAGGACGATCGCGGAACTCGTTCACGATCCCGACGGACTGCAGCACTGCGAGCGGTTTCTCTTTACGCGGCCGCTTCTTGGGGACCTCGTCCTCCCGTACTTCTCCGGGGCTCCACTCTCGAGTGATCAGTCCGTGGATCGCCCGACCGACCTGCTCCGAGTGAGCCGCCCGGTTCCTCTTTCGACGCTTCAGCTCGCCAGGGAGCCCGAAAGCGTATCCACGATCCTCACGTCTGCCGCTGATCGTCTCCGCGTCCACGCTCGTCTCCTCGTCCCCGGACGAGCGTGTCGCCTCGGGCGGGACCTTGTGCGTGAACTCATAGCTGAACCCGCCGCTGGGCAGGTTGAACGTCACCTGCTGATACAGCTCGTAGAGGAACAGGTCCGGCCGTTCCGTCTGGTGGATCACCACGCGATCCTCGTACTCCCCGCCGAAGAGCGTTCGGACGAACTGGGGCTCGTGTGCGCCGTAGCAGACCCAGAACAGCTTGACCTTCGGCTTGGTGTCGAGCGTGTACTTCAGGAACTGGATGATGCGGACGTCCTGCCCCGAGAACCCGAGAACGAGGATGTGGTTCGCGATCGCCTGCGCTCCGCCGCCGTCCGAGAACGAACCTCGTACGTACTCCGCAAAGGCGGTCTTGTCGTGGTTCGAGGGCTCTCGATCGAGCGAGAAGTCCGCGCGCGTCTCCGTCAGCTCACCGTGGAGCTTGACGATGCTCTCCTTCGACCGGACCGAGCGCGGGTTCGGCAGTTTGCCCTGGCTGCTGACCGAGAAGACGGACAGCGGCCGCAGGAGCTTTTGGAACGCGGTCTCGATCAGGCTGTCGAAGTTCGTGGTGAGGATGGTCCTGATCCGCAGCGGACCGGCGAGATGAGCGAGCATCTTCTGCCCGAGGTTGATCTGACGATCGCGCGTGATGTGGACGTTGAAACTATCGATGATGGACGGGTCCAACTCGTCCAGTCGCAGACGCCCATCCTCCTCGACTCTCGTTTGTGCGAGGAACTGGAGCATCGCCCGCCACTCGTGCATCGAACGGATCGCGTGGTCGATGTTGAACTGCGCGGACGTGCGTGAGAACGTGCCGGTCTCCGCCTCGATCCCCCACTTGTCGCTGGCGCGGAACTGCTCCTGGAACGCGCGCGTTTGGCGCTCCTTCCGCCAAGTGTCGTCGTCCGTCGACCGCAGGACGCGCGGGATCAACGGGCGGTGCATCGCGGCCTGCTGCTTCGACGGACCGCTTCCTTCCGCGAGCAGCTCGACCGAGCGAATGCGTCCGCTCTGATCCAGTATCGGCTTGACCGAGTAAGCCTCGCACAGCTTTTCAAACTGTTCCGCGGCCCATTCGCGCACCTCCCCCATCTCCTCGTCGCGAGGAAACTTCGGCCACCCGTCCCTCTTGAGGTTGTGCCGCGGAGTGCAAGCCACAACGCGGTAGATCGAGTAGGCGAGGAAGTCGTTGAACTCGGACCCCATCAGGATCCCGGACGGCGCGGACATTCCACTGCCGACGAGCGGAACGAACCCGTGACCGGTGAACACGTCTTCCGCGATCAACCGCGCAAGCTCTGTCGAGTTGACTGTCTCCATCGTGACCACGAGCAGATACGAAAGAAGGCAATAGCGCGCGCCCTTTGAGCAGTTTGCAGTCGTTCGTCACGGGAACGTTTACACGATGCTGCCAAGCGGTTCGGGCGCACTGGGGAATGAACACGATGGCAATTTGGCACGCGTACCCCGCTACGTTCGTCCGCGTCCCACGCGCGATGGATGGCGCAGTAAGCAACGTCGAATGTCGGCGGGAGCGCGCTCGCAGTGCGCACTCAGGGCGAACGGGCGCTCTACGCTGAGGGGCGAGCCGTGCACCAACGCGCACTGGGCACGTTGGGAGCCGAGGAAGACACCTACAGTTCCGCCATGCTCGATTCCTCCGCCCCACGGGACTTCACGACGACGCGCTGGAGCGTCGTCGGCGCGGCGAACCTGCGCGGTGACGCCAGCGGAGGCCGCGCCCGCGCCGCGCTCGAGGAGCTGTGCCGCGCCTACTGGTATCCGCTGTACGCCTTCGTGCGCGGGCGTGGGCACTCCGCCGTGGACGCCCAGGACCTGACCCAGGCCTTCTTCGCAGGCCTGGTCGACCGCGGCGGATTCGCGACGGTCGAGCGGGGGCGCGGGCGCTTCCGTTCGTACCTGCTCGGCGCGATGAAGAACTTCCTCGCCAACGAGTGGGATCGCGCGACGGCCCAGAAACGCGGCGGCGGCGAGGCGTTCGTGGCCTGGGACGCGGTGGACGCCGAGAGCCGCTTCGCCGAGCTCGCCGCGCCCGACCTCGACCCCGACGCCGTCTACGATCGGCAGTGGGCGCTCGAGACGACCGCGTCCGCGCTCGAAGCGCTCCGCCAGGAGATGGAGGCCAGCGGACACGCGGACCGCTTCGAGGCGCTCCAGGGGACCCTCACCGGCGGCGAGGCGCCGGCCCGCGACGAGCTGGCGGCGCTCCTCGGACTGACCGAGAACACCCTGAAGGTCGCGATCCACCGGATGCGGAAGCGCTACGCGGCCCTCGTCCGAGCCGCCGTCGCGGAGACCGTTGCCGACGAGGCGGAGCTCGATGAGGAGATGCGCTACCTCGTCTCTGTGCTCAGGGGCGGTTAGCGGGAGCCACCTCGATTTCCCTGTAACCCGCCGCGCAGGATCCTTCAGCAAGGGGTGTGAGCACCCCATCCGAAGACAGCCCGATGAGCCCGACCCGAGACGAGACCTGCCCCGACTGCGGTGCACGGCTGCCCGAGGGAGGGCCCGGCGCCCCCTGCCCGGCGTGCCTGCTCGCGGGCGCCGTCGACGGCGCCCCGGGCGACGACGGCCCCTTCGCGCCGCCCTGCACGTTCGGCGGCTACGAGCTGCGGTCCGTCCTGGGCAAGGGCGGGATGGGCACCGTCTACGAGGCCGAGGACAGCCGCACCGGCCGGCGCGTCGCGCTGAAGATGCTCGACTCGGGGCTCGACACCCCCGAGCTGCGCAAGCGCTTCCTGCGCGAGGGTCGCCTCGCCGCGAGCGTCAACCACCCGAACAGCCTGTACGTGTTCGGGAGCGAGGAGATCGACACCGTGCCCGTCATCACGATGGAGGTCGCGGGCGGCGGGACGCTGGGCGATCGGCTCGCGGCGCGCGGGCCGTTCGGCGTCGCCGAGGCCGTCGACGCGATCCTGGACGTGATCGCAGGCCTGGAATCCGCCGCCGCGGGCGGCGTCCTCCACCGCGACGTCAAACCGACGAACTGCTTCGTCGACCCGGACGGGACGGTGAAGGTCGGCGACTACGGGCTGTCCGTCTCGACGCTCACGCGAGACGACAGCCTCGTCACCGCGAGCGGCGCGATCATGGGCACGCCCGCGTTCGCGTCCCCCGAGCAGCTGCGCGGCGACCCGCTCGACGTCCGCGCGGACGTGTACTCCGTCGGGGCCACGCTGCACGCGCTCCTGACCGGGAAGCCGCCGATCGGGGGCGACAACGTCGTACAGGTCGTGGCCAACGCGATGCACCAGGCACCCTCTCCCCTGCGCGAGAGCCGCGCGGACGTGCCGGCGGGACTGGAGCGCGTCGTCCTCCGCTGCCTCGCCAAGGCCGCGGACGACCGCTACGCCGACCACGCGTCCCTCCGCGACGCGCTCCTCCCGTTCAGCTCACGCGTGCCCGAGCCCGCGTCGATGAAGCAGCGCGCGGCCGCGGGCTGGGTCGACTACCTGGCGGCGTTCCTCGTGCCGTACGTGGTCCTGATGCTGACGGTCGGGTCGGCCGATTTCCACGTGCTCCCGTTCGTCGAGCGCACGATCGACGCGTACCGCTTCCACCTGATCTGCTTCGGCCTCGGGTTCCTGTACTTCGCGGCTCTCGAAGGCGTCTGGGGCGCGGGGATTGGCAAGCGGCTGAAGGGACTGCGCGTGGTGCGCACCGGCGGCGGCCGGCCGGGCCTGCTCCGCGCTCTGGCGCGGATCGCAGTACCGATCGGATTCATCGAGGCGATCCGCATCCCTCTCCTGCTGGTGTTCCTCTCCGCGAGCGACATGAGCGAGTGGACGGTGGGTCAGACGCTGCTGCACATCGGCATCTCGAACGTGGCTCCGTGGGCGGTCGTGCTCCTCGGAGCGAACGCGCGGAGGGAGAACGGCTTCGCGATGGCGTGGGACCGGATCACGGGCACGCGCGTGATCGTGGCGCAGACGGAAACGGCCGCGGCAGCGGTGGAAGGCGCGGTCACCGCCGGGGACGAGGTCGAGAGCCGTCCGTTCGGCCCCTACCGCGTCAACCGGCGCGTCATCCCGGAGGCGTGGCTCGGCGGCGACGATCCGGTGCTCGATCGTCCCGTCTGGATGCTGCGTTGCGACGGAACCAGCGAGCCGTCGCTGGCGCGCCGCGCGATCGCTCGCCCCGGGCGCCTGCGCTGGCTGCAGAGCGCGGACTTCGAGGGATCCACATGGGACGCGTTCGAGGCGAGCCCGGGGCAGCCGCTCTTGGCGATCGTCGCACACCGCGGGGCACTCCCGTGGTCGCGCCTCCGTCACTGGCTGCACGATCTCACGGTCGAGCTGCGCGCAGCGGCCCGCGACCGCACGCTCCCGACCGAGCTCGGCCTCGACCACGTGTGGATCGCGGCCGACGGACGGGCGATGCTGCTGGACCGGCCCTGGCCCAGCGACACCCCCGCGAAGCGGATCGATGTCACGGAGCTCGTGGGCCAGCAGCGCTTCCTCTCGGCGGTCGCAGGACACGTGGAGTCCACGTCCCTCCCGCTCCACGCACGCGGCGTGCTCGAGAACCTCGGCGCGGCACGCTTCGAGAAGCTCAGCTTCCTCGCCGGCGTCCTCCGCGGCCTCCTCGACCAGCCCGCCGAGATCCACCGCGGAATCCGCGCGGGGTCGGTGTTCTTGCTGCCGGTCTACGTCTGCCTCATGGCGTGCGTCGGCTACTTCGAGGACGGATCTGCCGCGTGGGGCGGGCGGGCCCTCGCGCCGCTGCTCTTCTGCGTCGCGGTCGTGCTCGGCGCGTTCGCGCTCGTGCAGCTCCTGGAGTTTCCGTTCCGCCGCACCGTCGCACACGCGATCCACCGCATCGCGCTGATCGACGCGCGCGGGGCGCGGGCGGGCGCCGCGAAGCTGTACCTGCGCTGGGCCGTCGTGTGGCTCCCCCTCGTCGTCCCCATGGCCGGCGCGTGGGCCCTCGTGCGCGCGGAGCGCATCGATCTTGCGTGCGCGGTGGCGGGCGCTGCCCTGCTGGCGTGGATCGCGGCCGCCGTGCACACGGCGCTCCGCCCGACCAGGGGGATCGTGGACCGGATCGCGGGGACCTGGGTGGTACGCCACTGACTAGAGCGACGGTTCCGACGGGGCGATGCCCTTCGGGTCCGGTGACAGTCCGGTGCCACTTCGGTGCCGAGGCCTTTGAGCGGATTCGCGTGGTGCTACGCGTGGCTGTTCCGCGCAACGAGCGTTGCGCACACCCGACCCGAACCCCAAGGAGACACCGATCCCGATTTGCTCCGCCGCCCCACGCGACGGCCAGGGACTGCGCGGCGCGCAGGAACCGTAATGGCTCAGCGGACACGAGGCGCGGCTCGTTTTCCACGCCGTGCTCGAGGCGGGGATCCTGCTCGAGTCGGGCGACATCGCCGGGGCCGCGCGCTGCCGGCGCGGGATCACCGCCGGTAGGCCGGACGCCTGGGCCGATGGTTCCCCGGTCCCCCGCCCTTCATCCCGCGCATGTCGATCCTCGCCCACGTCGAAGGTGGACGCCTTGACGACCTTGCAGGGGCGCCCCGACGACCGGACCGATCGGACCACCCTCTGGCATTGGGTCTGCGAGCGATGGGAACGGCTCGCACGCACGAGGCTCGCGGCCGCGCGCGGAGACGGCGACAGCGCGCTCGAGCACGCGCAGGCGCTCCGGCGCCTCGCTTCGAGCACGGACGACGCAGGCTTCACCGTGCTGGCGCTGCTCGCGGAAGCGGACGCCGAGCTCACGTCCGGGCGCTCACCCCGCGCAGAGGAGCTCGTCCGGCGCGCACGCGAGCACTGTGGGCGCGCGAGGGGCCTCGCGCCGCGCGTCGAGCGCATGCAGCGTCTTCTCGCGCGACGCTGACGAGCCGCGCGGCGTCTCCTCGCGCGTCACGGACGAGACGCGCGGCGACGGGTCGCAGGCGCCCGACCGCACTTCGAGCTGCGCCGCCGACGCGCGGCCTCCGGAGAGTCCCTCGCGCTCACCCGGAAGTGTCACGGGAAGCTCACCGCGCTGTCACGAGTCGCGGTGTGCGCGGAACTAGGAGGGCGGTCCGCGGGGATGAGCCCCGTCATCGAGACCCACCAACCACCTAGTCATATGAACTCTCGACCCACCCAGCGCTGGATCGCCATGGCTGTCGCGGCCGCGGCCGCCGCGCCCGCGTCCGCGCTCAGCGCAGGCTCCGACTCCGAGCGCAGCATCCAGATCCGCTCCGTCGACTTCGAGGCCGAGGTGCTCGAGGTCTTCAACTTCGGCACGACCGACGTCGACCTGAGCGGATGGCGCTTCTGCTCGCACGACTTCGACGAAGCCTTCCGCTACACGTCCCCGGCGGGCCTTCAGGGCGTGACCATCGAGGCCAACTCGTCGATCTTCGTCCACTTCGAGGACGACGCCCCGGCCGGCGACCCCGATCGATTCAACCGCTCGGCCCTCGGCGCCTTCGCGGCGCCCTTGGACTCCGACGCCTTCGGGATCCAGTTCTACTTCCCGAACAGCAGCGGCAACGTGAGCTTCGGGAACAGCGCGCTGATCGCGGACCACCTGCAGTGGAGCCAGTCCGGCTCGGTCGGCGCGGCGGCGACGCGCTCCTCCCAGGCCGTCTCGGAAGGCCTGTGGTCCGGAACCTCGGACTTCATCGGGACCGCCCCGAACTCCTCCAGCATCGAGCTGTTCGATCTGAGCGGGGACGAGGCGGGCGCGCCGAGCGAGTACAGCGTGCTCGCCGTGAACAACGCGCACGACGAGGCGGTCGACGGCGACCTGTCCGACGACCGCGTCGCGCCGACCGCCGTGTCGCTCGAGTTGGGCGACAACCGCGTCCGCGCCACGCAGCAGGGCAACGCGTTCGGGAGGGACATCGACTACCTCACGATCACGGTCCCCCTCGGCGCCGAGCTCACCGAACTCCGCCTGGTCGACTTCGTTGCGGGCCCCGGCAACCTCGCATTCCTCGGGCTCCAAAGCGGCTCCACGTTCACCGTCGACGCGTCGTCGGCCGGTGCGGGCGACCTCCTCGGCGGAGCCGTGTTCGGGGCAGGCGAGGTCGGCCTCGACCTCCTGCCCGTGGTCGGCGGCCTGCCCGGCGCGGCCGGCTTCACGCCGCCGCTGGGCCCTGGGGACTACACGTTCTGGCTCAACCAGACCGGACCCGCGTCCACCGCTGCGTTCGAGTTCACCCTCGAGGACCGGACGATCGGAGCGGCGTTCTGCGCGACGAACCCGAACTCCAGCGGGAGCGCAACGCAGCTGACCGCGGTCGGCACCACGACCGTCACCGCGAACGACTTCGCGCTGATCGCGACGAACGTTCCCGCGAGCCAGCCCGGTCTTTTCTTCCTCGGGCTCGACCAAGCGCAGGTGCCGTTCGGCGACGGATTCCTGTGCATCGGCGGAAGCCTCGTGCGGATCAATCCTCCTGTGTTCGCGAGCGCGGCCGGTGAGGTGACGCGCAGCGTCGATCTCCTCGCCCTGCCGGTCTCCACCGTCGTGTCGGCGGGCGCAACGACCCGGTTCCAGTTCTGGCACCGCGATCCGTTCGTGGCCGGCTCTGGCTTCAACCTGAGCAACGGTCTGACCGTGCAGTGGGATTGAGACGGCGATCGGAGCTCTGAGGCTCTGAGGCTCTGAGGTCTGAGGGGCCCCGGGGTCCCCGAGCCTGCACTCACCTGCGAACGACGTGCGTCGATGCCTCGCGCGAGCGAGGCGTCGACGCTCGATGTCAATCAGGAGCCTCGGACGCGCGCCCGATGAAGTGCTCGCGCCCGGCACGCAGCAGGAGAAGCGCGAGAGACGCGAGCTGACTCGTCATGCCGAACGTGATCCCGGCGTAGACCAGCCAGGAGGGCGCGACGGAACTCGGAAGCGGATCCGTGAACTGCGCCAGGAGTCCGTGCGAGTAGTCGAACGCGCCCACCGCGCAATAGATGAGGAGCGCGGCCCACCAGCGCGGTCCCCGCTTCCGGAGCACGGCAAACACGGCAACGGGCACGAGCACTCCCAGGACCGCGTCGCTCGCCCAGGGCGCGAGCCAGGCGTCCGGCGCCTCGCCTCCGAACATGCGGAGCTCCGGCAGGAGGAACAGCGTCTGCGCGCGGGGAAGCGTCAGAGCGACGAGGACCGCCGTCCACGTCCGGGCTCGCCACGGCGCGGGCTGGCCGGCCTCTCTGGATCCGTCGTGCGTCATCGCGGCTCGTACGGCGCGCGCGGAACCAGGCCGCGCGGAGTCCGTGCCGCGAAACGTAGACGCTCCGCCGTTGTTAGTCAACGCTCGTTGCTCTATCGTCGAGCGCGAGGCGCGAGGGTACTGCCCATCGCCCCCACCCGACCCCGCCACTCACGCACTTGGACGCACCCAGCACGCAGACCGATTCAGCCGATCGAGTCCACGGCCTGATGCGCCATGTCGCGCAGCTTCGCCGACGATTCACCGGCCTTCGAGAGGACGAGGAGCGCGACCATCACGCCGTAGAGCAGCCGCGCGGAGCGGCGGATCCCCGCGCGGTCGAGGTCGACCTCCCCCGCGGCTACAGCGTTCCTCAGCGCGGACGCGAACGTCTTCTCGATCCGCTCGAAGTGCAGCCGGATGAGCTCCTGGACCTGCTCGTCCTCCGCCGCGATCGACTCGCTGCACGTGTTGCAGACGAGGCAGCCGAGGCGCCCCTCCTCCGTCCCCGCGAAGGCCGCGATCGCGACGAGGAGCGCGCGGATCTCGCGGAGGCCTCCGCGCTCGGCGAGCGGAGCGAGGTGCTCCTGGTGCCGCGCGTCCATCGCGCGTCCCATGGCGAGCAGCAGGAGCTCCTTCTTGGACCCGTACGTCCGCGAGAGCTGAGCCCGGTCGAGTCCGGTGGCCGCCTCGAGGTCCGAGAACGACGTCGCCTCGAAGCCTCGCGCGCAGAACGCGCGCAGGAGCGCCTCGGCGACGGCGTCGGGATCGTGTCCGCGGGGACGGGGCATCCGCTACCGCTGCTCGGCGCCGGCAAGGAGGAACGCACCCCGGAACGCAGCGCCTGCGACGGCGGAGACCGGCGCACGTCGGTCGCGTGCCAGCCATGGATCCCTCGGGGACCGGGAGCGGTTCGGCGCACGGCCCGGGAGCGGCGCGCCGATCGGTGGCCGAGCGCTAGTCACGGTTCCTCCGGATCTGGTTGGCGAGCTCCTGCATCATCCGAGGCCTCACCGTCCGATCGAGCTCCTCGATGGTGATGGAGTCCAGCTCGTCGAAGAGCCGCTGTTCGGCGCGGGTCAGGTGCTTGTCCACGACCTCGGCGATCACCGCAGCAACGCCGGGCTGGTCGTCCGCGTGGAGCCGCTGCAGGACCTCGCGGCGGTCGTTGACGGCGCGAAAGACGTCGAGGAGCGTGATCTCGGACGGCGGACGCGCGAGGACCGACCCACCGCCCGCGCCGCCTCGCGTTTCGATCAGTCCAGCCTCGCGGAGCCGCCCCAGGACGCGCCGCACCACGACCGGCGACGTGCCGTAGGTCGTCGCGAGGATCTCCGACGGAACAGGGTGCCCCTGGTGCGCCGTGAGGAACCCCAGGACGTGGAGCGCGATCGAAAAGCGGCTGTTCACGGGCCTGAGTCTAGTGCTCCTGGACCCCCCAACCACGCGCCGGAATGACACGGCGTTAACGCAACTGAACCGGTGACACACGACCCCACCACCCCCGGAACCAGGGCCGCGGCTCATTGTCGCGATTTTGCGGACCCAAACAGCCCTCCTGGCCCCCTACGGGCCACCCAGGCCGCCCTCCTCGGGGTTAGAGCCTCCCATTGCGCAACCCACGCCGTTACAGTCCGCGTCTCAGCCCAGTGACCCGGAACGATCCCCATGACGTCTCTGCCCCGTCCCCTTCCGCTGGCTCTTCTCTGCCTTGCGTCCGCCGCGTGCTCGGACCCCGTTGAAGAAGCTGCTCCCGTTCTCGCCCGCCCCGTCACCGTCCTCACGCTGAACGAGGCGGCTCCGCCGCCGGACGCGCTCCTGCCCGGGCTCGTGACGCCGTACCGCGAGAGCACGATCTCCTTCGAGGTCTCCGGGCGCATCGAGTACCTCGCGAACGCCGGCGACGACCTCGAGGGGATCCAGGTCGACCGGGCCGGGGAGGTCGCCGAGGAGGGGACGGTCATCGCCTCGCTCGACCCGGCCCCGTTCGAGCGCGCCCTGCGCCAGTCCGAACGGCGGCTCGCCTCCGCGCGGGCGCAGCTCGTGGCCGAAGAGGTGCAGCTCGAGGACGTGCTCGCAGAGACGCTGCGGGGTGCGGTGTCGAACGCCGAGGCGGCCGACCTCGCGGTCACTTCGGCGAAGGACGACGTCGAGGCGAACGAGTCCGCGGTCGACCTCGCGCAGACCACGCTCAAGCGCAACGAGGAGCTCCTCCCCAGCGGCGCCGTCTCGGACATCGCGGTCCGCGAGAGCGCCACGACGTTGAGCCAGGAGCGGGCGCGGCTCGCCCAGTCTCGCACCCTCGTCTCGACCCGGCTCAAGGAGCTCGAGGCCGCGAACTTCCTCGTGGCCGAGACGCGGGGCTCGATCGCGCTGCAGCAGGCGAAGGTCGAAGCGCAGCAGGCGACGATCGAGGAGCTCGAGCAGCAGGTCCTCGACGCACAGAGCAACCTGGACGACTGCGTCCTGCACGCGCCGTTCGCGGGGCGGATCACGGCCGTCCACGTGGCCGAGGGCAGCGTCGTGTCGGCCAGCACGCCCGTCGTCACGCTCACGATGATGACGCCGATCGAGGTCGAGCTGACCGTCTCGGCGGCGGTCGACGACGAGCTCGTGCTCGGGACCGACGCGGTCGTGTACCCGATGAATGGCTCCGAGCCCGACACCGAGCGCGCCGTGCGCGCGACGCTCTTCGAGAAGCGCGGCGTCGCCAACGAGGGGACGCGGACGTTCCCCGTCGGGCTCATCGCGCCAAACCAGCGACGCGACGCCCGTGAGGAGTTCGCGGGCGAACCGACCACGCCGTACCTGCTGCCGGTGTTCCGCAATCCGCTCGACCTCCCGGACGAGAACGGCCTCTACACCGTGAAGGACGCCGTCGGGGGCACCCTCGACGACGCCTACGTCCTGCGCGTCCAGGGCGTGAGTCAGGGCGAGCGCGAGGCGAGCTCGCTCGCGGGACGGCTGAGCGCCGAGCGGATCCCGATCCGGATCGGGGAGCGGACCCTCCGCGTGGCGAGCTTCGAGCTCGTCGAGATCGTCGGCGAGACGACCCTCGACGAAGGCGACCTGCTCGTCTCCTTCCCCACCCCTGCACACGAGTCGTCGTTCATCGTCCTGGACAACCGCTGGCTCCTCCGGCCCGGCGATCTCGTCCAGGTCGGCATCGGACGCCAGGACCGGACCACGGGCTTCTACGTCCCGGTCACGGCGATCCGCGAGATCAACGGCCAGACGTCCGTCTTCGCCGTCGACGACGGGTCGGTGGCACGCAAGATCGACGTACGCGCGCTCGACTCGGCGGGCCGCCTGCGGCGCATTGAGGGCGAGGGACTCGCCGAGGGCGCGCAGATCGTCCTCGACGGGACGCACTTCCTCATGGACGGCGACCGGGTCACGGTCACCTCGCAGGAGGCCCGCCCGTGACTCCCTTCGCCATGCGTCACCGCGTCTTCATCATGACGCTCGCGGTGATGGCCACCGTCTTCGGTGCGCTGACGTTTCTCACGATGTCGCGTCGCGAGGACCCGGAGATGACGATCCGGACGGCCATCGTGACCTGCGTCTGGCCGGGCGCACCGTCGGACAAGGTCGACGAGCTGGTCGTCGACGTCCTCGAGGACGCGATCGGGAACGTCGACGAGGTCGACGAGATCCGGTCCGAGTCGCTCTCCGGCGTCGCGGTCATCGAGGTCGAGCTCGACGAGCGCCTCGATGAGATCGATCAGATCTGGGACGAGCTCAGGAACGAGATCGACGCGGTCCGGTCCGAACTGCCCTCGGGCGCGCTGACCCCCTCGGTCAACTCGAACTTCGGCGACGTCTCGTCCGTCGTCATGACGATGTACCAGGTCCCCGCCCCCGGCGAGGACGAGATCCGGCGGCCCTACACGGACCGCGAGCTCGAGGTCTACGCCGAGCTCGTCGAGGACGAGATCGAGGCGATCCCGTCGGTCAGCGGCGTCAATCTGTACGGACTCGCGGAGGAGCGCATCTACCTCGAGATCTCCGCCGCGGAGTGGGCGAAGCTGGGCCTGGGTCCGGACGATCTGCGTCGCGCGCTCGACGACCGCAACATCGTCGAGGCCAGCGGCGAGCTCGAGACGGACGACGGGAAGTTCCTCGTCCGCGCGAGCGGCGAGTTCGACTCGCTCGACGCCTTCCAGGGCGTCGTGATCGGCACGGACCCGGACGGGCTCCCGATCCTCCTGCGAGACCTCCCGTTCGAGCTTCGGCGCGGCGTGGAAGACCCCGTCTCGGAGCGCGTTCGGTTCGCGAGCTCGAGCCACCGCTTCGACCGCGCGGCGCTCCTGGGCATCGAGATGAAGGAGGGCTCGAACGTCGTCGAGATGGGCGCGGCCATCCAGCAGCGCGTCGACGAACTCCGCGCGACCCGCCTGCCGCCCGACGTGGCGTTCGCAATCGTCAACGACCTCCCCCGTCAGGTCGACGTCCTCGTGATGGACTTCGTCGACAACCTCTGGCAGGCGATCCTGGTCGTGCTCGTGGTCGCCTTCCTGATGATGGGCTGGCGCCCGGCGGTCGTCATGGCGGCGGCCGTCCCGCTCTGCATGATCGCGTCGATCGGCGTCGTGCGGCACCTCGGGGTGGAGCTCGAGCAGTTCTCCATCGCCTCGCTGATCATCGCGCTCGGGATGATCGTGGACAACGCGATCGTCGTCTCGGACCAGGCGACGTCGCTCATCCAGCAGGGCGAGACGCGCTTCCGCGCCGCCGTGCGCGGTGCGAGCGACCTCGCGGTTCCGATCCTGACGTCGACGCTCACGACCGTCGCCGCGTTCCTCCCGCTGCTGACCATCCCCGGCAACACGGGCGAGTACATCGGCAGCCTCCCCGTCGTCGTTTCCACGACGCTCATCGCGAGCTACTTCGTGGCGATGACGATCACTCCGATCCTCTGCTTCTGGATCCTGCGCCCGAAGGAGCAGAAGAAGGACGGAGACGGCGTCGTCGCACGCGCGTACGCGCGGCTCATCCGGCTCTGCCTCCGGGCCAAGGCGGTCACGCTCGGCCTGGCCGCGGCGGGAGTGCTCAGCGCACTCTCCCTCGCAGCGGTCATCGGCAACCAGTTCTTCCCGGGCGGCATCCGGGACCAGTTCTTCGTCCACGTGCGGCTGCCCTTCGGCTCGACGCTGGAGCAGACCGCCGACGTGGTCGAGCAGATCGAGGACGCGGTTCTCGCGACGTCCACGACGACCGTCGACGGCGAGACGGTCGACCGACTGCGCAACGTCTACTCGATGGTCGGCTCGGGGGGACCGCGCCTGATGCTCACGATGGACCCGGAGGACCGCTCCCCGCGCTACGCGTTCATGGTCGTGAACACGACCGACGCAACGCTCTCCGCGGACTGGGTCCCGGAGCTGCGTGAGCGCGTCTCCTCCATCCCCGGCGCGCGCATCAACGTGCAGAAGTACGCGCTCGGTCCCCCGCTCGACTTCCCGGTCGAGTTCCGGATCTCGGGCCCCGACGGCGACCTCCTCCGCGAGACCGGCGAGCGGATGGTGGCCGCCCTGCGCGAGGTCCCCGGCGTCGTCGAGCCTTACCACGACTGGGGCAATTCCACCTACCAGGTGAGCCTCGACATCGACCCGCAGAAGGTCCAGCTCGCTGGGCTGAGCAACCGCCAAGTCGCCCAGTCGCTGAATGGACTGCTCAGCGGGTACGACCTGACCGACTACCGCGAAGGGGACTACACCGTTCCCGTCGTGTTCCGCCTCGACGAGGAGGACCGCGCCGACGTCTCGACGTTCGAGGGTCTCTACGTCGGGAGCGGGAGCAACAAGGTCCCGATCGACTCGATCGCAACGATCACCACGAGCTGGCAGCCCGCTGCGATCTCGCGCTTCAACCGCCGCCGCGCGATCATCGCGGGAGGCCAGATCGAGGACGGCCTCTTGGCCACCGCGGTCTCGTCCGCGGCGCTGCCGCGGATGCAAGCGCTGCTCGACGAGCTGCCGCAGGGCTACGAGCTCCAGGAGCTCGGGGAGACCTCGGAGACGAAGAAGAGCCAGGGCAGCATCGGCACGGCGCTCGTCTACAGCATGGCGCTGATCATGCTGGTGCTCATCGCGCAGTACAACTCGATCGCGAAGCCGATCGTCGTGCTGTCCGCGGTCCCGCTCGCGCTGATCGGAGCCCTCGTCGGACTGTTCGTCACGGGGTGGCCCCTCGGCTTCATGCCGATGCTCGGCATCGTTTCGCTCGCCGGCGTCGTCATCAACAACGCGATCATCCTGATCGACTTCATCCAGGGCGAGGTCGCCGGCGGCCGCCCGCTGAACGAGGCGGTCGAGCTCGCGGGCAAGGCCCGCATGAAGCCGATCGTGCTGACGACGCTCACGACCGTCGGCGGCATGTTCCCGCTGGCCCTGTTCGGCGGCCCGATGTGGGCGGGGATGTCGTACGCAATGATCTTCGGCCTCCTCTTCTCGACGGCACTGACGCTCCTCGTCGTGCCGACCATCTACGTTGCGTTCGTCGACTGGTTCGGCGTCAAGGTCACTCCGGAGGTGGAGCAGTGAAGTCCGTCGCCCTCGTCGCATCTGCCGTCGTTCTCTCCGCGTGCTCCGCTGTCGGCCCGGACTACGACCGGCCCGAGATCGACACGCCCGACGCGTTCCGGGACCGCGACGCATCCGCCGTCTCGGCGGCGGAGATCGCGCGCTGGTGGGACGCCTTCGGGGACCCGGAGCTCTCCGCGCTCGTGGGCGAGACCCTCGCGGGCAACCTCGACCTGGAGGCGGCCGTCCGGCGGATCGACGCCGCGCGGGCAGCCGTGGGGATCGCGGAGTCCGACTGGCTCCCGACCGTCGACGCCTCGGGCGGCTACGTCCGCACGAGACCGTTCGGGATCCCGAACGTGAAGACGCAGAACCAGTGGTCGCTCGGCGGCAGCGTCGCGTGGGAGCTCGATCTGTTCGGGCGGATCCGGCGCAGCGTGGAAGCCGCCACGGCGACGCTCGAGGCGGAGGTCGAGGACGTCCGCGGCGTGCAGGTTGCGCTCGCCGCCGAGACGGCGTCGGCCTATCTGGAGCTGCGCTCGCTCCAGGAGCGGCTTGCGATCGCGCGCAGCAACGTCGCGTCGCAGGAGCAGAGCCAATCGATCACCGCCGAGCGCTTCCGCGTCGGCATGACCGCCGGACTCGACCCCGCGCAGGCGGACCTAAACCTGTTCACGACGCGCGCGTCGATCCCGGGACTCCGGGTCGGCGTGCGGCGCGCCCGGCACAGGCTCGCGGTCCTGACGGGCCGTGACCCGCGCGCGCTCGACGAGCGCCTCGCCGCCGAGGGCTCGCTCCCCGCGGCGCCCGAGACTCTGATGGTCGGGATCCCCGCGGACCTGCTCCAGAACCGCCCGGACGTGCGCGCGGCGGAGCGGCGGCTTGCCGCGCAGAGCGCGTCGGTCGGCGTCGCCGTTGCGGCCCGCTACCCGGCGCTCAACCTGACCGGGAGCTGGGACTGGCTCGCGACGGACCCGAGCGGGATCTTCGACGACGCGACCGAAACCGGATCCGTCGGCCCCCTGCTCTCGGTCCCGATCTTCAACGCGGGCCGCCTGCGGCTCAACGTGGAGTCGGAGGAGGCCGTGCTGCAGCAGCTCGAGGCCTCGCTCCGGAGTCAGGTCCTCGTCGCCCAGGAGGAGGTCGAGAACGCGCTCGTCGCCGTCGCCCAGGACCGGCTGGAGATCGACCTTCTCGGCGAAGCCGCCCGCGCCGCGGAGCGCACCGTCGATCTGTCGCTTCAGCTCTACACGTCGGGGCAGTCCGACTTCCAGGACGTCCTCCAGGCGGAGCGCAGCCTCTTCTCGCTCCAGGACGACCTCGCGGTCTCGCGCTTGACGCTGCTGCTCGACATGGTCGAGCTCTATCGAGCGCTCGGAGGCGGCTGGGCCTTTGGTGATGGCGGTACCGAGCCATCTGCAGTGAGCGCCGAGTGAAGATCTCGAACTCGGTCGCGGGATGTTTCCCGCACGCGGGGGGCTCGTTCTAGGTGGACACGAGGCAGTGATGCGAGAAGAGGTCCGACCCACGCGCTCGAGCCCGGGCGTCCTCCTCGCAATCGGCGCTTTCTTCGCGGCCCTGTGGGCGCCGCTGGGACACCGCGCGTTCCTGGAGCTGCACTGGATGAAAATCGGCGCGCCCCTTGCGCTCCTGACCATGTGGTTAGGGCTTTCGTCGCGTCGTCAGCCTGGTGCCGCGCGACGCGGGCTGCCGCGCTGGGACCATGACGAGCGATTGCTGGCATGCCTGCTCACGGCCGCCTACCTCGTCCACCAGATCGAAGAGCATTGGGTGGATCTGCTCGGGCGCAGGTACCCGCTGTACGAGATCCTGAACGAGCTCCTCGCTGGCGCATTCGGGGCCGCTGCGGACGGCGCGATGACGCCTGCTGCGATCTTCTTCGTCAACACGACGCTCGTCTGGCTCACAGGCTTCCTCTCCATCTGGCGCGGCGGCGGGTTCGCCGTCGACGCGCTCGCGGGCGTCGTGACCGTGAACGGGATCGCTCACATCGTTCAGGCGCTCGCAACGGGGACGTACAACCCCGGCCTCGCAACCGCCTTGTCCCTGTTCGCGCCGCTCGCGTTCGCGGCAGCGCGTGGACGCCGAGCAGCGTCGGCGACCACAGCGCGGCGCCTGGGACTGGGCGCGCTGTGGGGACTTGCGGCACATGCCCTCCTCGTCGCGGGGGTGGTGGCGTCGAACGTCCACGGCGTGGTGCCGACCACGGCTTTCTACGCGGTGCTCGCGACCTGGGGTGCGCTCCCCGCGCTCATCGGGCAGTACGCGTCTGAGCGCGATCCTGCGCCTCTGAGCCAGGTCGAGTAGGAGCCACCGGGCTGAGCGGCCGGTCGCACGGCCCGCTCCCGTAGCTTCGTTCGGTTTTCTCAACATGCTCGGTGGCCTTGACGTTGGCCTGAACAGGAGACGGGCGATGAGCCCCCCCACTCCCGCGGCCCTCGCAGCCCTCCTCGCGCCCATCGCCGGCGCGCAGACCTCCCCCGCCCACGGACTCCTGGGCCCCGGCACGGTCCTCGACAACGGCTCCGAGGTCGAGCAGCTCATCGAGGGGCACGTCACCAACGCTGGCTCCTGGGCGATGCACCTGCGCACGGTGGGCGGGCCCAGCGTCGTCGTGCGCGACGGCACCGTCGTGATGCAGCCCGGCGACGCGCTGAGCACCGGGGAGACGGTCGACCGGATCCGCGACATCGACGTCGGGCCCGGCGGAGCCCTTGCCTACGCGCTCCAGGTGACGGACGGCAGCGGGTTCCGGGACGTCGTCTACTCGGACGGGTTCGTGCTGCTCGAGGAGTTCGCGAGCTTCGTCGACCCCGCGGTATCGCCGTCGTTCTACTCCGTCCGCGACTTCACGAACATCGCCGTCGCGTTTCCCTACCTCGTCGTCGAGACGCGGGTCTCGGGCGGCGGCGCGACGCTGTTCCGCGACGCGGTGGTGCGCTACGACCTGACGAACGCTGGCGCGCCGGTCGCGGTGATCCTCGCGGAGGAGAGCGACCCCGGACCCGGAATCACGTGGGGCGGGCGGCAGAACTTCCCGATGGAGTTCGACATCCTGCCCGACGGGCGAACTCTCTTCCCATGGACGGCGCGCACGGGGATCCTGGAGGAGAACATCGTCGTCTTCGACGGTGTCGTTGCCGCGCAGGCGAACCAGCCAGCGCCGGACCCCGGCTTCCGCTGGGGCGGGCTCGGTGCGAACGAGGCGCGCGTCAGCGCATCCGGTCACCTCATGCTCTCCGGCGACGTCGACGACGCGACCACCGGGTCCTTCCTCGGCAGGCGCATCTTCGTGGACGACGAGCTACGGGTCGACAGCGGCCAGCCCTTCGGGTCCGGAACCACGGGCGCGTTCAACTACCGAGGACACGTCGACGACCAGGGGCGGCATCACTTCACGCACCAGGCTGGACCGCTGTCGGGGTACGCGCTCGGAGGCGAGGTGCTGATGGAGAGCGGGCTCGCGCGCGTCGACGGGATCGCGATGCTCGGAGTGTCCGGGTCCGCGCTGCAGGCGATCTCGCCGGACGGACGCTTCGTGCTGCTGAGCGCGAGCGTGGACACGGCGCCGACGACCTCCGTGTACTGCCTGCTCGAGACCGACCTCGGCGTGCCCGTGCTCGCGTGCCCGACGGTCCCCAACAGCACGGGCGGCATCGGGCGGCTCGAGGCGTCGGGCTCCAGCTACATCGGCGCCGGTGCGTTCCCGCTGACGGCGGTCGACCTGCCGGCCGCGCAGATCGGGCTGCTCGTGTGCTCGAAGACGCCTGCGTTCGTGCCGAACCCGGGCGGCAGCGCCGGGAACCTCTGCATGGGCGGCTCGATCGGACGCTTCCTCGGTCAGATCGGCGCGGCGGACCTCGGCGGAACGCTGCGCCTGAGCGTGAGCGCGCAGGCCCTGCCGCAGGGCATCGGGATCTCCTCCGCGGTCTCGGGCGAGATCTGGGGCTTCCAGGTCTGGCACCGCGACACGTCGGGCGCGGGTCCGATCAGCAACTTCACGCAGACACGGGCGATCCAGTTCCTGTGATCCCCGGTCGAGCCCTGGCCCGCGGCGGGCCCTTCGTTCCGCCGCGCGGAGGCCCCTAGCGGCCCGCTCCAACAGCGCGGTCCACGCCGAGGGTCCAGCGAGCAGACCTGCATCGACGTCCTCCGTTTGGTAGAAGACGCCAAACCCAGGAGCGACACCTTGCCCCAGATCCGATACGGCCCCTACCCCGAGCTCACCTGGACCGGCGTCATCGTCGGCTGGATCCTCGGGGCGATCATCGCGACGTCCATCGGCTACGCCGCGCTCATCCTCGGCTTCTCGATCGAGGGCTCCGAACTCGCGGCGATCCTCGGCTGGGGGGTCCTGCGCGGGCTCCTGCGCCGGACGAGCATCGTCGAGAACAACATCAACCAGAGCATCGCGTCGGCCGTGAACGCCGCGTCCTCGGGAATGATGTTCTCGGTGCCCGCGCTCTTCATCCTGTCGAAGGACTACGAGGGGCTGACGGACTTCAACCGGGGCCTGATGATCTTCGGCTGCATCACCGGCGCGGTCGTCGGGCTCTCGTTCGTCATCCCGCTGCGCAAGCAGATGATCGACTTCAACCGCCTGGCCTACCCGGGCGGCATCGCGACCGCGGCGATCCTCAAGTCGCCCGGCGCGGGGATGAAGAAGGCGATGTACATGCTGGGCGCCGCCGCGTTCTCCGGCGCCGTGCACTTCTGGGTGATCAACCACTCCGACTCCGCGTCGAGCTACATCGCAGGCGAGAAGTTCTACCTGGGCAAACTGCTCGGGATCCCCGAGTACCTGAACGTCGCCTTCTACCTGTCGGTCATGACGATCGGGGTCGGCTTCCTGTCCGGGAAGAACGGACTCTGGTTCGGGGCGGGTGGCTTCCTCTGCTACTGGTTCCTCGCGCCGCTGCTGTCGCAGTTCGGCGGCGAGGACGTCCTCACCGTCGTCGAGGGAGGTCCCGGCCCGCTGCGCTCCGTGCTGTTCCAGCCTGCGGGGATCGGGATGCTGATCGGCGCGGCCGTTGGCTCGATCGTGTTCGCCGCTCCGATGATCAAGAGCGCGATCCAGTCGATGCAGAAGGCCGCGAAGGATGGCTCGGACGCGGGCGGCGACGAGATGCCGATCCAGCTGCTCTACCTCGGGGTCGGTGTCGGGTCCCTCCTCTTGATCGGCATCGGCCTGTTCACCGTGCCGGACATGACGCTCGGAACCGCGATCGCGATGGCCCTCGTCGGGGTCCTGTGGATCTGGGTCGCCGGCGTGATCGTCGCCGAGTGCGTCGGTCGCACGAACTGGTCGCCGCTGTCGGGCATGACGCTCATTGCGGTGACGCTGCTGACGTTCCTCGCGAGCGGGCTCACGGACGCCCAGACCATCGTCGCCTCGGTGATGCTCGGCGCCGCGATCTGCGTCGCGATCTCACAGGCGAGCGACATGATGCTCGACCTCAAGGCGGGCTACCTCGTCGGCGCCAAGCCCAAGATGCAGGCCTACGGCCAGTACCTGGGCACGTGGCTGGGGCCGATCATCGTGATGACGCTGATCGCGCTGCTGCACGAAGCGTACGGCCTCGGCTCCGACAAGCTGCCGGCGCCCCAGGGCCAGGCGCTCGCCTCGACGATCCAGGGCATCGTGGGCGGTGACGTGCCCACCTACCGGTACGGCGCGGGCTCGGGCCTCGGGCTCCTCTTCGCGCTCTCCGGCTTTGGCGGAATCGGCGTGCTCGTGGGCCTCGGCTTCTACATGCCGTTCTACATCGTGCTCACCTACACGATCGGCAACTTCCTGCGCATGGGCGCGGACCGGTCGCTGGGTGCCAAGTGGGTCGAGGACGTCGGGATCCCGCTCGCGGCGGGCCTCATCGTCGGCGAGGCGCTCGTGGGCGTCGGAAACGCGATGGTGATCGTCGCGTCCAACATCTGAGGCCCCCATGAAGCTCATCGGATCCCTCCTCCTCGCCGCCGGATTCCTCGCCGGCGCCTTCGTGTCGGTCGCCCAGGTCGAGGCCGTGAACTGGACGCACTACGGCGTGTGTGCAGGCCTCATGCTGGTCGGCATGCTCACGCTGCGCGCCGGTCGCGTCGCCAAGATCGGCCAGGCCGGCGACAAGCACGAGGCCGACATCGCCGTGCTGGAGAACAGCCTCGCGTCGCTGATCCAGAAGGTGCGCGCCATGGAAGAGGCGCGGAGCGACGAGGAGCAACTTGCCCTCCACCATCGCATCGACGACGAGCTCATGGAGGACATCGGCGCCTTCGTCGAGGCCCGCGAGAGCATGATTCCCACGCTCGGCATGCAGCGGTACGCCGACGTCATGTCGCCGTTCGCCAACGGTGAGCGCCACCTCAACCGGGCCTGGTCCGCGTCCGCCGACGGGTACGTCGACGAGGTGCGCAGCTGCATACGCACGGCGCGCGGCGAGCTCGAGAAGGCCGCCGCGGAGCTCGCCAGCGCGTGACGGCGTCGTCGACGCGGACGCGGATCGACCCGCGATGCACGGCGGTACGCCCCTGGACCGGGCCGGCCGCATTGCAACTTCGGAGCGCTCCCCCTGGGACTTACCCTCGGGCCCGCTGGGACGCGATGAACCGAGAGACGGCACAAGAGACGCGTGAAGGGCTCTTCGAGGAGTACGTGCGCCTGCTCCTCCAACGGACCGGGGAGCTCACGTGCGAGGGTCGGGCGCGCGAGCTGTTCGATTCCTTGAAGGAGTATCGGCTGCTGCCCCCGGGGGTCGCCGGGAACGAGGCCGACGAGACGCGCGGGGGCCTGTTCACCAAGCTGATCATCCAGTGCTCGGAGCACCACCTCCTGACCGAGCACGGAGGCCCCGCGATGCCGCTCGTCCGCTACAACCGCGCCGGCGCCGAGTAGTGCGGCCGCTGTCGTTCCGCGGCGCGCGTGCGCCCCATCGCTCGCGTCCATCGGCGCGCGCGCGGTCCCGGCCCCGTGCCCTGGCGCGGGCGGTGCTTCTCGCGGCCTGTGTCCTCGTCGCCGCGAGCGCTCCGGGCTGCGCGACGACACGAGCGCCACGGTCGGACGTGCCGCCGTCGACCGCGTCGGCGGTCGACACGCTGTCCCTGGTCCTCGAGGCCGCGGACCACGAGGCACTCTTCACCCTGGCGGGCGGCCTGAAGCCGCTGAGCACCGGTTTCTGGCAGGGGTCGTTCGAGGTGGCCGCACCCGACCTCTCCGAGCTCCGCAGCGTGCGCGCGGCGCTCGCCCCGCTCCGCAACGAGCGCTGGTACGCGGACGTCCACGTGTTCGCAGCTGTCCATGACGGGGAGCGCGCCGCTCACGCCTTCGTCGTGCACCGCGCAGCACTCGCGCGGTCGATCCAGCGCTTCGAAGCGTTTTGGAGCCCCTGGGGCATCGCGCCCGACACCCACCCGTCCGAGGTCCTCGCCGTCCTCGACCGGATGCCAAAGGCCGACCGCTGGCGCGGCTTCGGGCACCTGTTCGGCTTCCCTGCGGACGCCGTGGACTTCTTCGTCGCGGCGGGCCTCGCGGCGCACGCGGGCGGCGAGGTCGGCCCGGGCAAGGACCGCCGCTTCGTCCAGATCTCCACGTTCGCGGCGGACACGGGACGCTTCACGTACGCGGAGCAATTGGACCACGAGCGCAGCGCTGCGGACGACGCACTGGCCGACGCAGCGGAGCGGATCCTAGACGCCTACACGGAGCGCCGTGACACGCTGCGGGACGCGACTTCTCTGATCGCCGCGCTCGCGGGGCTGGATCGCCGCTTCGAGGGGATTGCGGCGTCTGCCGCCGAGATCCGCGACGCGCGGAGCGCGCGTTCCGAGGTCGACTGAGCGGAGTTCGATCGCGGCGTGCGAGAGGAGCCGCGGCCGCGGGGCATCGATGCGGCTCAGCGCGCCCGGCTCAGGCGCACACGGTCGCTCCCGTCCTCGTGCGGTTCCAGCGACCAGCCCGCGCCGTCCGGGATCGTGTCACGGAACAGCAGCGCCGCCTCTTCGTCACGCCAGCGGACTTCGAGCAAGAGCTTCGAGCGCTCGTCCGGCAGCCGCCAGTACGCCCACCGATCACCGGTCCAGCCGGAGACGTAGCCGAGGGTCTCCTCCATCGCGTACCAGCGGCGGAGGAAGGGGAAGAGCCCGCCCACGCCCAGGACGTCGGTCAGGTCGGGAGGAATGTCCAGCCAGTCGTCCGCGAAGTCCGCGGGTACGGGATCGGGCCGCCACCTCTCGGGGTCCTGGTACCAGCGCGGGCGGAAGATCTCCATCGTCGTCCTCGGCAGCGCGTCCAGCTCTTCCGCCAGGTCGGTGAGCGGGCCCGCGTCGCCGATGAGAGCGCGCACGAAGAAGTAGCCGCAGAAGCGCGTCATCGACTGCCACAGGTCGAAGTCCGGCGTCCTCGAGCGGCGCACGATCTCCACCGGCACCGCGGGCCCGGGCGGGAGCCCCTGCGCGGTGGCGAACCGGCGGATCGCCATCGCACGGTAGCCCTGTTCCACGCAGTCCCGGGCGCGCAGCGCGTCGTCGGACGTCGCCGACGCGTCGTCCGTGCGCCCGGGGAGCGCGCCGTGCTGGCGCGCGAGAAGGAGCGCAATCTCGCCCACGATATCCAGCCGGGTGTACGGATGGCGGTCCGGCGCAGAGTCGAACACCAGGACGCAGGGTTCCGAACCGGACGCGATCGCCACGCGGCGCGAGAGTTCGAACTCGGTCGCGCTCTCGAGCCAGTCCGCCCCCTCCGGCAGGAGACCCAGTAGCTCGAACGCACCCGCGCGCAGTCCGTGCGTCGCTTCCGGGTAGCTCGCCCGGACGCCGTCCTCGACGAGGGCACGGAAGCGTTCGGCCTCGACCAGCTCGATCTCGATCGGTCGGAGCGGAGCGAGCCCGACGGCCTCCGCGACCTGTGCAACGAGCTCGGCAGCGGTCACCGACGTGACCTCCTGCGACCCCGCCTGGTGCGGCGACGTCGAGTGTCCCGGCGCGGCGACGCGCGCCGCGCCGTCGACCGCCTCGACCGTCGCGTCCTCGAGGGTGTAGATGAACCCCTCTCGGCTCCCTCCGTGGTCGCTCTCGGGGAGCGAGAGCCGGAAGGTCCCGCTGAACACGGCGACGGACTCGACGAACGGGAACGCGCCGCCGTCCAGGTCGCCCTGTTCGACGAACACCACCTGATTGAGGGCAGGCGGACTGCAGAAGGTGCACCCGACGTAGCTCGGCACGACCATGCACCGCCGCATGCTGTCGAGGCTGTCGAAGGGCGCCATGAAGCCGGCGATGCGGACGCGTCGACCGTCGAGCGCCGCGAGGTGCTCCGGGAAGACGCGGTACGGGTCGATCAGATCGAGGGAGCGCACACCGTCGAGGAGCGGGAAGTCGATCTCGATCTCCGCACCGTCGGCGCCGGGCCCTGGCGGCACCGCGGCAGTGGGCTCACCCGCTGGAGCGGGCGCGCCTCGGTCGCGCGCAGCGGGCTGCGGTGCGTCCTGGTGCGGGGCCACGTCCACTGCGGGTTCGGCGCTCTGTGGCGCGGCCTCCTCCCCGCCACATCCGGCGGCGAGCGCAGCAATCAGCAGCCACGACGGCCCGTGTCGTTCTCGGTTCATGTTCGGTCGTTCCGCGGCGGACTCAGTCGCTCGGGTCGAGATCGGCGATCGGTGTGCGCCGGTAGCAGGTGATCGCGGGCAGCAGCGATGCAAGGGCGCCCGAGAGCGCGATCGCGGCGAGCGCGAGCCACTCGGCGCGGGTCATGCGCCAGGCGTCGAAGACGAGCCCCGTCGCGTCGCGGATCGACGATGCCCCGAGGAAGAGCCCCCCGTGGCCGAGGGCCCAGCCGAGCAGCACTCCGAGGCCGGTCAGGAGCGCCCCTTCACAGAAGACCAGCGCGGCGACCTCGTGGCGCACAGCACCGACGCTGCGCAGGACCGCGATGTCCCGTCGGCGGCGCTCCGCGGATTGATGGAGGGTCGTCAGCACGATCAAGCAGGCCACAAGGACGACCGCCGCGGCGACGAGGAGGAGCGACCGCTGGACGGGCCCGACGATCCCGCGCTGGAAGCGGAGGATCTCGTTGATCGGCACGGCGGCGATGCCCGCGCTGCGCTCACGGATCTCGTCCGCCATCCAGAGCCGCAGACCGGGAGTCCCGAGGCGAAGGAGGATCGCGGTCGTCTCGCGCTCGGCGCGTCCGGCGAGGATCGCGGTCCCCTGGATCGCGGAGTGGAGGCGGTCCTCCGTCTCGTGGATCTCCCACACAGAATCCAGCGTGCCGAAGATCGCGCGGTCCTGAGCGGTCCCTGTGGGTTCAAGGATCCCGGCCACCGCGTACGGGAAGTCGCGGTGGACCTCGCCGCCCGGAACGTCGACGAGGCCGTGCGTCCCGAAGAAGGTGTCGCCCGGGCTGAGTCCGGTCGCCAAGGCCGCCTGACTTCCGAGGACGACCTCGAAGCGCTCCTCGAAGCGGCGGCCCTGCGCCATGCGGAAGAAGGGCTCACCGTCCCGGTGAGGCAGGTCGAAGAAGTGCGCCTCGGTCCCGACGATCCGGAACCCCATGTCGTTGTCGCCGAGTCCGATCGGCGCAGCCCACAGCACGCGACGGTCCCGGCGCAGGCGCTCGTACTCGGCGTACGGGACGTTGCCCGTCGGCGCGTCGAGGTGGTAGACGCTGGACAGCACGAGCTGCAGCGGACTTCCCTTGCCCCCGACCACGAGGTCGTAGAGGGCTGCATCCCGGGAGAGCGCCCGCTCGGCCTCGTGGCGCAGGCTCAGGACCGCACACACGAGCCCCGCGCCGAGCGCGATCCCCGCCAGCGTCAGCGCGGTCACGAGCCAGCAGAAGCGCAGGTAGCGCGCGGCCATGGCGAGGATCCTCACGGCGCCGCCCTCCGCTCAACGGCTGCACCCGGCACCGAAGCCACGAGTCCCGAGCAGTCGAAACGCCGGGGCAGCTCGGCGGCGAGGCCGTGGTCGTGCGTCACCATCAGGAGCGTGCGTCCGTCCTCTTCCGCCACCCCGCGCAGCAGCGTGAAGATCTCGCGCCCCGTGGCTGGATCGAGGGAACCGGTCGGTTCGTCCGCCAGGAGGATGGGCGCCTCGCCCGCGATCGCGCGCGCGATGGCGACGCGCTGGCGCTCCCCGACCGAGAGCTCCGCCGGGCGCGAGTTCAGGCGTTCCCCGAGCCCCACGCGCCGGAGCACGTCGGCCGCACGAGCCCGAAGATCGCCGCGCTTCCTCGCGCCGAAGCGAAGGCCGATCGCCACGTTCTCGACGGCGGAGAACGGCGCAAGCAGATGGAATGTCTGGTGCACCATCGCACAGTGCGCACCGCGGTGTCGGTCGAGCTGCGCCGTGCCCATGCGCGTGAGCTCCGCGCCGGCGACCTGGACCGTGCCCGCGTCCGCGCGGCGGAGCCCGGAGACCACGTTGAGCAGCGTGCTCTTCCCGCAGCCGCTCGGTCCGGTCAGGGCGATCGCTTCGCCCGCTGCGGCTTCGAACGCAGGAAGCGAGAACACGATCTCGGAGGCCGGGCCCGCTCGGCCGAGGCGCAGGGTGACCGCTTCGAGTCGAATCATGGTCGAGTACGAAAGCTCCGGCACGGGCGGATGGCGGCACCGGGCGCGCCCGGTGCTCCGGCCGCCCGGCCGCGGCTCAATGGACGTGCGGCCGCAGGACGAATGCCCCCGTTGTGCGATCCCCCGCGCGCAGCTCGGCTTTCGCAGCGAACTCGGCGCCCATCAGCCAGCTCGGGTCCGCTCCCGTCGCACCCGGGAAGACGAAATAGTGGGTCGTTCCGTCCACGACGGTCGCCGTACCGGACTCGTCCTCATTGCGTTCGGCGTCACGCGCGGCGAGCGTCAGCCCGCGCTCCAGGTCGGGGAAGTGCAGCTCGAGGGTCGTGTCGACCGCGAGCCGCCACGGGTCCCCTCCGTGACCGCCCTGCGTGAGCCAGACCTCGACGTCGCCAGCGTCGTCGTGGAGCTTGAACTCCGCGGTGCCGAGCTGCCCGCCCTCCGCATCGAAGACGGGGAATCGGAAGCCTCCGTTCGGTCCTTCGTTGGCGTGCACGTGGGGCATCCCGGCCGCCTTCATGAGCTCCTCGATCACCGGGTGCATGCCGAGCACGAGGGTCCCCATGCTCTCGGGGTCCGGCTCGTCCGAGACGCCGTCGACCAAGCCGGTGAGGTCCGCAAGGAACGCTTCGACCTGGGCCCGGTCCGCGACGTTCGCGGGGATCGTCGTCGCCGTGAGCGCTCGACCCGCGTCCAGGAGTTCGGCGCGCGCGCCGGCCACGGCGTCGAAGTCGCCGGTGCGCGCGTGTCCGTCCGCCACGTACGCGATCTCGTCGAAGCGAACGAGCTCGGGCCAGACCACGACCGCGTCGTCAGAGTCCCCGTCCGAACATGCTCCCAGCGAGAGGCAGACGGCGACGAGGAGCGCAACGAAGGACCGGACGGACGGGCAGCCAGGGAGAGCGCGGGGAGTGCGGGGGCATGCTTGGGAGTCGACTCGTCGGTGAGCAGCGTCGCGTGATCGTGTGCGACGGCTTCGCTGCGGAGACGATCGCTCGCGCAACGACCCAACGATTGTACGGATGGGCACATGTGCAGGAGAGGTCCGTGCGGGCGTGGACGCGTGGTCGGGTCTGCCCCTCGCCCGCGGAAGCGCCGAACGAACCGTCCAGAACGCCGCCGACGGGATCGTGGCCGACCCCTCCGGTCTCCTTCTCTACGGGACGCTCGCGCGAACGCCCAAGCTCAGCTCCGAGGAGCAGCTCGACGCGGCGCGATCCCCGAGGGCGAGCACGCGGATCTCGCGATCCTCGACCGCGGCGGCCAGTCGTCGCCAGACGCCGAGATCCGCGACACCACGTCGACCCTCAGGGCCGCCGGAGGCAGGGTCGCGTACGCGACGGAGGCGTTCGCCGAGCACTCACCGTCGATCCCTGCGCTGAAGCCGGCGTCGTCGCCGGTGAACGTGAACGGAGGATACGGATCACGACCCCGCGAATGCCGCGCTGCGGGATCGTCGTCGGCAGCGCGGGGACCTTCTACGTCCGAGCTCGCGGCATCGAGCAAGTCAGTCGTTCGACCAGACCTCGGAGAACAGAACGCCCGTGAGTCCGATCTCGTTCCAGACCTCCACGAAGCGATCCGTGACGAAGAGATCGGAGAACTTTGGCTGCTCCACCCGGAACGCCGTGCGTCCGTCGAGAGACTCCGCGCGGAAGACGGGGTCGCGCACCGCGAGAACTGTGCCCGTGCTCAGACGCAGTAGATCGGACCGCTCCCAGTCGACCGCGCCTTCGACGAGCGGAGGCCGCCAGAGGTGGAGGACGTCGCCACCCGACTCCAGATCGAGCCAGGCGGAGTCGGCGGGAACCACAGCGCCCAGGAGCTCGATGGTGGATCGGCGAAGTGCAATGTGCTTCGAGGTCTGTCCCCAGACGACATCCGCCTTCTGCAGCCGGCCCGACGAATCGGCGCGCATCTGCATCACGCGGACGGCGTCCGGTAGCTCGTTCCGCGAAGCACCCCTTAGGAACGACGTGATCACCTGATGGTCGTCCGAACCGGCGGAAAGGAAGCACTCGACGTCGCCCGCCATCTTGAACTTGAAGATCCGCACCGGGAGCAGCCTAGCAGACCCGTGGGCCCCCTCACCGGATACGGGTGGGAGGGGAGGACCGAGCTCGGGCTCAGGAGTCTTTGGTCACTCGCTCCGCACGAGCTCGTCCGACGCGCGCTCGAACCAGCCGATCGTCCGCTGGAGGTGCTCCGCTCCGTAGAGGCGCGCGAACTCGGCCGTCTTCGGGTGCCCGCCGTTCGTGAGCTCGGCGAGGCGCTCCTCGATGAACTCCGCGGTCAGCGGGATGCCGCAGTGGACCTCGATGCACGTGCGCCAGTCCTGGTAGGTGTTCAGCTTCATGGTCTGTCTAGGAGCGTCGCCCGCTCCGGAGCGTGCCGCTTGCAGGGTTGAACAAGCGCAGGAGCGAACGCGCCCCGGGGGCGGCGCCCGCCGGTCCGCCCCGGCGTCGGCCACGCCGCGGTCGCGGCGGGGACGCTCCGGGAGGGACCCGCCGTGGCCGACGTTCGCCGCGCGCAATCCGCAGGGAAGGTAGTCTCACCGCCCAGGAAAGAGGCACGGCCGCGAGACCCTGACGGACGGCAACATCGCTGCCCTTTCCTGAGCGAACCGTGAGACGGACGGCCCGACGAGTCCTGGAACGCTCGTTCCATCCCGCGTCGACGCGGGCGCTCGCACGATGGGACCCGAGAGCCTCGCCCGATGGCGCAACGGTGGGGAAATCACGCGCCCACCGCGGCCGTGTCCGGCGCGGGCGGTCGGACTACTCTGTCCACTGTCCCCCCTTCCCCACACTTCGCTTGGAACGCCCCTCCCCTTTCACGCTGTGCTCGCTCGCCGCGCTCGCGGTGCCCGTCGCCCTCGCCTTCGGCCCTGTGCTCGATGAGTCGACACGCTCCGGTGACGACGTCACCCGGACAGAGGTCCGCCGCGCCGAAGAGGGCTGGCAGCTCCTCGTCGACGGCGAGCCCTTCTACGTCAAGGGGGCCGGCGTCGAGTTCGGCGACATGGAGGCCCTGGCCGCGCACGGCGCGAACGCCATCCGCACCTGGCGCACGGACAACGGACGGCGCTCGGGCAAGGAGGTCCTCGACCAGGCGCACGCGCTCGGGCTGAAGGTCGCCATGGGCATCGACGTCGGGCGCGAGCGGCACGGATTCGACTACGACGACCCGTCCGCGGTTGCTGCTCAGCTCGACCGGATCCGCACCGAGGTGATCGCGCTCAAGGACCACCCCGCGCTCATCCTCTGGGGCATCGGGAACGAGCTGAACCACCACGCGAAGAACCCGAAGGTCTGGGACGCCGTCGACGAGATCTCGCGGATGATCCACGACGTCGACCCCCACCACCTCACGACGACGTCGCTGTCCGGCATGGACCCCGCGGTCGTGCGTCTCGTCCAGGAGCGCGCGCCCGACCTCGACGTGCTCAGCGTGCAGATGTACGCGGAGATCGAGATCCTGCCCGAGCGCATCGCCGCGTCCGGCTGGGACGGGCCCATCCTCGTCACCGAGTGGGGCGCGACTGGCTACTGGGAGGTTCAGAAGACGTCCTGGGGTGCACCGATCGAGAACGACAGCTCGACGAAGGCCGACTTCTACGGCAGCCGCTACGAGAACAGCATCGCCTCGCAGCGCGCGCAGGTGATCGGCTCGTACGTGTTCCTCTGGGGTCAGAAGCAGGAGCGCACGCCGACCTGGTTCGGCATGTTCACCGAGGACGGGCGCGAGACCGAGTCGATCGACGTCATGCATCGGATCTGGACCGGCGAGTGGCCGGGCAACCGCGCACCGCGCGTGTCGGGCCTGCGCCTCGACGGGCGCCCGGCGACCGCGAGCATCAAGCTCGAGCCGGGACAGCGCGTGCGCGCCGAGTTCGACGTCGAGGACCCCGACCGCGACCGCCTGGGCTTCCGCTGGGAACTCATGCTGGAGAGCAGTTCGAGCGCGACGGGCGGCGACCGCGAGCGAAGGCCGAAGTCGATCGAGGGAAGGATCCAGGGCGGAACCAAGCGCCGCATCTCGCTGCGTGCTCCGAAGGAGCCCGGCGCGTACCGCCTCTTCGCGTACTGCGACGACACCGACGGGAACACGGCGCACGCCAACGTTCCGTTCCTGGTGGAGTGACGATCGACCGGTGGGCGCCGCGACGATGCGCACGCGCCCCTCGCGTCCTTGCGCTAGCATCGCTCCATGCGCTGGAGCGACCGAACGGCGACGACCGCCGCAGCTCTCACGCTGATCGTGGTCGCGGGCTGGCTGATCGGCCGCTCGCCGCGTGCCGAGCGGAGCGCAGAACGGATCGAAGCCGAGCGCAGCGTCCACGAGGCGCCCATCGACCCGATCTTCGGCGCGGGAGCCACGCCCGCACCCGAGAGGGCCGGTCCGCGGGTCGACCCCGGACGTCGTGACCCGGCCGGTGACCCGGACAACACGTCGCGGGCACCCGTCGAGAACAGGCCGGGTGTCCTGCGCGGGCGCGTCGTCTCCGACGAGCTCGGCGCGCCTCTCGCCGGCGCCAGCGTCGAGGTCGCCCGTCGCCCGCTCGGCGAGTTCAGGATCCCCGGGAGCGAAGCCCTCCGTTCGCTGACGCCCATCGCTTCGACGTTGAGCGATGAGGACGGCCGGTTCGCTCTGAGCGTGCCCGCCGCCGTTCCACTGAGACTCGACGTGCGCGCAGCCGATCACGCAGCCGCGCGCCGCGAACACCTCTTCGGAGGCGACGACATCACGGTCCGACTCGCTCGCGCAGCGCGGCTCGAGGGCACTCTGACCCGGTCGGACGACGGTGCACCGCTCGAAGGATCGCTGGTCGTCGGACGGAACGAGGACCGGATCGAGGTGTGCCGCTCGCGCGCGGACATCGGCGGTCGATTTCAGTTCGACGACCTCGCCCCGGGGCTCCTCACGGTCGAGATCACGCCCGTGGGCGCGGCCACGCCTCCGTCCCAGCGCGTGGACCTCCGCGCAGGCCAGCGCAGCCGCCTCGACCTCTCGCTCGATCGCGGGTCGCGGGTACACGGGGTCGTCCTGGGCGAGGATCGCATGCCCATCGCAGGCGCAGAGGTCGGCCTCGGCGCCACCTACCAGTGCGCGGTACGGACCGACGTGCACGGTCGGTACGAACTGCTCGGCCTTGGCGGCGTGGAGCGCAGGGATCTGACCGGGATCCGCGCACGCGCTCCGGGGCACGGCCGTGAGACCGTGCCGCTCCGCCTCGATCCATCTGCGACGGACGTGCGGATCGACTTCGAACTCCGCGCCGGGCGCGTCGCCGTCGGGCGCGTCGTCGACCGCGACAACGCGCCCATCGAGGGCGTCTACGTCGCTGCGAGCGGGTCGTCCAGCGCGAACGGGGCGCCGCGTTCGGACTGGGAGACGGCTCGCACGGGGCCCGATGGTCGCTTCGTGCTCGACACACTGCACCCCGAGATCGCGCACCAGATCTTCCTGCAGCGCGACGGATACGGGACGCGCGTGTACGACTTCCCGGTCGGCGAGCGCGCGGAGGATCGCGTCGACCTCGGGACGTTCGTGCTGCACTCCGGAGGCCGCATCGAAGGGACGCTCGTCGGGCGCGACGGGTCCCCCGTTCGCGGTCACCTCGTCAAGCTGCGCGGCGCCAACGGCGACCTCGATCGACTCCGCCCCGACGCCGATCCGATCGAGAAGACCTGGGTGACGGCGGTGCGTGAGTCGCGCACCGACACGCGCGGTCGCTTCCACTTCGACGGCCTTCCGGGAGGCACGCTGCGCGCCACCGCTTCCGTGCGTGGCCGACCGGACGCCCGCGCGGAAGCCGTCGTCGAACTGGCGGAGGGCGACCGCGTGGACGGCGTACAGCTGCGGCTCGACCTCGGTGGCGTCATCTCGGGCCGCGTGGAGCGACCCGATGGCGCCCCGGCGCCCGGGGTGTTCGTGCAGGTCGCCGGGCCCGTCGGCGGCCCTCGGATCCGCGCACGGTCGGGTTCCGGCGGCCGGTTCGAGCTCCTCGGACTCGACGACGACCAAGGCGAGGTCGAGCTGTTCACGATCGTCGCGTCCTACAACTGGTACCACCCCGACGCCCCCCTCGGGGCGGGCCCGCGCACGCTCGCTCGACCGGGCGACGCGGGCCTCGTCCTCGTACTGAGCGGGCTCACGGCGTTGAGCGGCCACGTCGAGTTCCCGGGAGGAGACCTCGCGCTCGACGCAACCGTGACCGCGTACCCGAGCGGTGCCGCGCGCACGAAAGCCGCAGCGCTCGCCCGAGCGACGTGCGACCGCGGCGGGTCGTTCGAGCTCGATCTGCCCGAAAACTGCAGGGTGGATCTCGTCGTCGAGGCCCCCGCCAGCGCGACGGACGCGAACGACGGAGGGTCCGACTCGACGTCGCCACGCACCGTGCTCGAAGGGATCGCGAGCGACGCCCGCGGACTCCGGATCCAACTCGTGCGCTAGACCGCAGCGGCGACCGTTGGAAGCGTCTTCCACCAACGATCGCCCTCCACTACCGAGGACGTGGAATCTCGGTCCGTAGCTCCCGGACTCGACCGTCGCGCAGGACGGTCACGTGCACCTCGTCGCCGGGCTCGAGACCCAGGAGCAGGGTCTGGATCCGCAGCCGCGCCATCGGCTCCGAGAACCGCACGCCCTCGACTCCCAGGAGGACGTCCCCGCCGAGGAGGATCGGCACCCCCTCGATCTCCGCATACAGCCTTCCCGGGCGAAGTCCCATGGCCGCAGCCGGCGACCCGTCCGCCACACGCTGCACCAGGATCCCCTGGTCCTGGGGCAGATGGAGCGCGCGGGCGAGTGCGCCGTCGACGAGCTGCGCCTCGACGCCGGTCCAGGCGGAGCGTTGTTCGAGAAGGAGCTCGCGCGCGGTATTGGAGGTCATGACGAACCCGAGCCCTTCGTAGCCCCCCGTCTCGGAGACGATGTGGCTGACGATCCCGACGACGCGGCCGTGCATGTCGAACATCGGGCCCCCGGAGTTGCCCGGGTTGATGGCGGCGTCCGTCTGCAGGATCTCTGCGTCGAAGAACCCGCCGATGACGCTTTCCGAGGCCCGCCGCGCGCTCACGTGTCCGACCGAGAGCGTGTGGGTGATCCCGTGCGGCGCTCCGACGACGAGGATCTGGTCCCCGACCTCGACCGCGTCCGAGTCGCCGAGCGTCGCGGCCACGCCTTCGGCGGGAGCCCTTTCGAGCCGGAGCAGGGCGAGGTCGACGGCGGGGACCGAGCCAACAACGGCGGCCGAAAGCACCTCGCCGCTGGGGAAGCTGACCTCGATGGTCTCCGCCACCTGCACGACGTGCGCCGCCGTGAGGACGAGCCCCGACGCATCCACGAGGACCCCGGACCCGAGCCCTCCGAACCGTGCCGGCGCCGCCCCCGGTCCGAACGGCGCGTCGCGTTCGGTCGTCTCGATCACGACCACCGAGTCCTTGACCCGCTTGAACACCTCCGAGATCGAACCCCGGGCCCCGGGCGCGCGTGTGCCCATGGCCGAGTCGACGCGACGGTGGATGGCCGGCCACGGCGCGGCGTCGATCGAGCCGGCGCGCGACGCGCACGACGCGCCAACCGCGAACGCAGCACCCGCGAGAGCGAGCGCACGACGTCCAAACAGCTCCATCCCTCGCGCGGGCGTTTCAGTCCTCTCCATGGCGTGTGCGGGTTTCTCGACCCTGATTCGGTGAGTCCGCTCCACTCAGTGCGGGGTGTCCGGATCCGGCCCGCCGGCCAGACCGAGGTCGTCCAGCACTGCGTAGAGCGCCGGGAGCGCCAGCAGCACGAGCAACGTCGACGCGATCATCCCGAACACGATGCTGCCCGCGAGCGGCAGCAGGAACTGCGCCTGGAGGCTCGTCTCGAACAGGAGGGGCGTGAGACCGAGCACGGTCGTCAGCGACGTCAGCAGCACCGCGCGGAAGCGGGCGCGGCTCGCACGCATGGCGGCGTCGGCCGCCCCGAGTCCCTCGCTCCGTCCGAGCTTGGTGAACTCGACGAGGAGGATGGAGTCGTTCACGACGACCCCCGCGAGCGACGCGAACCCGAGCGCGCTCGTCATCGTGAGATCGAAGCCCATCAGCCAGTGCCCCCAGATCACGCCGACCAGACACATCGGAATGGCGAGCAGGACGAGAAACGGCTCGGAGTAGCTCCGGAACTGAAAGCTGAGCAGGAGGAACACCCCCAGCAGCCCGGCGCCGAGCGCCCGCTGCATCGATCCCATCGTCGTCGCCGTCTCCCGCTGCTCCCCCTCGACCTCCACGCGCAGTCCGGGGTAGCGCTCGAGGAGGCCGGGCAGGAAGGACGTCTCCAGCGCCGGCACGAGCTCGGACGTCTTCACGCGGTCGGTGTCGATGTCTCCCGTGACCGTGACCGAGCGCGCCCCGTCCACGCGAGCGATGCGTGCGTATCCGCGGCCCTCCTCGACGTAGGCCACCGATGAGAGAGGCACCCGGGTCCCGTCGGGCAGCGCCACCTCGAACCGCTCGAGGTCGCGCAGCCTGGTCCGCTCGGTCTCCGCGAGGAGCGCCACGACCTCGTACGGCTCCCCGGCGGACCGTGTCTCCTGCGCCACGCTTCCCTGGAACCCCGCCTGCACCTGCGCCGCGAGCGAACGGGCGCGCTGACCGAGGGCGGCCGCTCCCTCGCGGAGCCGGAGGCGCGCCTCCGGCTTCCCCGGGCGCAGATCGTCGAACGCGTGGAGAACGCCGTCGACCCCCTCGAGCCAGCCGCGCAGCTCGCGTGAGGCCGCCCCCAGCTCGTCGAGCCCGACACCGCTGAGCCGAAGCTGGATGGGCCTGCCCGCCGGTCCGTAGCTCGGCTCGGTGAAGACGAGCGAGATCGCGCCGGGGAACCCGCCGGCCTCCTCGCGCCAGCGGGTGAGGATCTCGTCGGCCGACCCCGCGCGCCGCTCCGCGGTCAGGAGGTTCCCCACGACCGTGGCGACGTGCGGCCCGGACTCGCCCGCGTCGACGTTCCGGTCGAAGAACACCGCGACGCTCTGGACGACGTCCTCGCCGTCCGGCTGGCGTGACCGCAGCTCCTCGCTCACTCGCCGGAGCGCGGCGTCGAGTCGTTCGGTCACGGCCTCCGTGCGCTCGAGCGGCGTTCCCTGCGGAAGGAGCACACGCGCTTCCACCACATCTCCGTCCACGTCGGGGAAGGCCTCGAAGCGGAGACCGCCGCCCACGAGCAGTGCGCCGGACGCGAGGAGCGCGAAGACGAGGGCTCCGACGGAGAGGTAGCGCCAGCGCACCGCGGCGTCGACGCAGCGCCCGAGCACACGTTCGCGGAGCGTGTCGAGAATGCGGTCGACCCTTCGGTGAAGCGCGCCCTGATTCCCGGGCACGGACCCCGAGAGCGCGTGCCCGAGGTGCCGCGGAAGGCTGAGGAACGCCTCGACGAGGCTCACCGCCAGCACGAGGATCAGCACCATCGGCATGACGCGGAGGACCTTGCCGATGTCACCGTCGATGAACGCGAGGGGCCCGAACACCGCGCACGTTGTGAGGAAGGACGAGAGCACCCCGATCCCGACCTTGCGCACACCCGCCACCGCGGCCTCGACCGCGCCGAGCCCCTGCTCGTGGTGGAGCGCCACGCTCTCCGCCAGCACGATCGCGTCGTCCATCAAGAGCCCGAGCGCGAGCAGCAGCCCGACCATCGAGATCATGTTCACGCTGAGCCCGAGCTGGTGCATGCAGAACAGCGCGCCCATGAACGACACGGGGATCCCCATCGCCACCCAGAACGAGAAGCGCGGCGGGAAGAACAGCGTCAGCGCGAGGAACACGAGCAGCATTCCCTGCCACCCGTTCTCGACGAGCATGAGGAGCCGGTCCTCGACGACCGACGCGGTGTCCTGCATGAGCGTGAAGCGCACGCCCGGCGGCTTGGCGCGCTCCTCGCGCTCGAGGAACGCCTCGACCGCCGCGAAGACCTCCAGGGCGTCCTCGGCCTTGGTCTTCTGGATCTCCAGCAGGCCCGCGCGCTGTCCACCGACCAGGATCTTCCGTTCGTCGTGGTCCAGCGCTGGAACGACGCGGCCGAGCTCGCCCAGGAGGACGTCGCCGCCGGTCGCGTTCGGCACGACGACGATCCGCTCGAGCGCGCCCGCGCTCCGGCGCTGCTCGGTCACCCGGAGGAGCACGTCGTGGCCCTCCGTGCGGACCGTCCCGACCGGCGCGTCGACGCTCTGCGACGCGATCACGTCGGCGACCTCGTCGACGCTGAGGGCATGGCGGTCGAGCGCGGCGCCGAGAAGTTCGACGCGGAGCTGATGCGGGCCGAAGCCGGCGACCTCGACGAGCCGTACGCCGGCGTCGTTCCGCAGGCCGCGCGCGAGCTGCTGACAGTAGGCTTCGAGATCGATGGGATCTGCGCCCTCCGCCGTGACCGCGACGGAGACCACGCGGTCCCGGAAGCCGAGCTCGGAGACGCTGGGCGCCTCGGAGGCCTCGGGGAGCTCCGCCGACGCGTCGACCTCACGCTTCACGTCGGCGAGGAGCCGCGAGACGTCCGTTCCCTCCGTAGCCTGAAGCACGACGCTTCCGAGCCCCTCGCGCGCCTCCGAGCGCACCTCGAGCGCCCCGTCGATGCCCTCGACGGCTTCCTCCAGGGGCACGCAGACGGCCTCTTCGACCTCTGCGGCGCTCGCGCCCGGGTACACGACGCGCACCTCGACCTCGGCCGCCGCGAAGTCGGGCATCGTCTCGCGGCGCAGCCCCCCGAGCGAGACGAGCCCCATCGCCACGAGTGCGACCATGAGCAGGTCCGCAGCCGTTCGATGGCGCGTGAAGGCCTCGATCATCGGGCGTCGCTCGCCGGTTCGAGGAGCATCCCGGGGATCGCAGGAATCAGGTCCGTGAGGACGATCTCGTCGCCGGCGCGCAATCCGCCGCGGAGGACTGCGTCGCCGCCCTGGAAGAAGTCGACCGCGACCGGCCGGACCTCGAGCCGCGACTCGGTGTCGACGACGAACACGGCCCCGGCGCGGACGGCGTGGCGAGGAACGGAGAGCCGCTGCTCGAGCGCGTCGCCCGTGAACGTCACCTCCACGAACATCCCCCGCGCGAGCGGCGGGCGGCCGCTCGCCGCCGCACCCCGGTAGGCGTCGTCCACGGCCGCAACGAACGTCACGGTTCGCGTGCCGACGTCGGTGAAGCCGGCGACGCGCGCTAGCCGCGCGGTCCAGGCGGGCTCGGACCCTCCGCTCGCGAACCGGACCGTCGCATCGATCCCGAGCTCCTCCCACGGAAAAGCGGTGTCTGCGTGCTGGAGCAGCGCTTCCCTTCGCGCGGGCGGGAGCAGCCGGCGTGCGTCGTCCACCGAGAGCGCGACCCGGACCTCTGCGACCTCGATGCCGTCGCCCTCCAGCAGCGACGCGCCCACGGCTACGAACTGGGACGCCTGGACGGCCACGGACGCGACCCGCAGATCGAAGGGAGCGACCACGACCGTGCGGTCGAGAGAGAGGCGCGCCTCCGCGAGCTGTGCGGCGGTCGCCGCGTGCTTCGCGTCGAACACAGCCTCGTCCGCGGCCGCGGTGCGCTGCGCGCTCTCCAGTTCGACGACCGATGCACGCTCGCGCAGAACGGCCTGCTCCTGCGCATCGACCGAGGACGTCGACACCACTCCGCCCTCGCCGAGCCCCTCGAGTCGAGCGAGCTCGCGCTCGGCGAAGGCCAGGCTCGCACGCGCGACCTCGAGCGACGATTCCGTGTTCTCGACGCCGATGCGGAGCTTGTCCCGCTCGGCCTCGATCGAACGCAGGTCGGCCTCGAGCCGCGCCACACGAAGCTCGTACTCCGAGGGATCGATGCGCACGAGCTCGGAACCCGCGGACAGGATCTCGCCGACCTGCAGCCTCGGGTGCACCGACTGGACGCGCCCGGAGACCTCGGCCGCCGCGCGCCATGTGCGGGCGGGTTCCACGGACCCGAGCCCGATCGCGGCCGGGACGACGCGGGACGGCTCCACGCGCAGCGATCGCACCAGGGTGGCCCGCTCCCGGGGCGTCGATACGACGGACCGGTCGCCCGTGAGCGCGACGGTCGCGAAGAGCCCGATCCCGGCGAGGACCGGCGGAAGGACGAGCAGCTTGCGGCTGAACTTCATGGGCGAGGAGGCTTCATCTGCGACCCGTCACGCGATGCCAGGGGAACGGCCGTGCGCGCATCACCGCACCCACACGTGGTCGACCTCGTACTCCACGGGTGCGTCGAGACGCTCGGACGTGAGGACGACCCCGGCGACGAGCGCCGCGCCCTCGCGCCGGTACGTGGTCGTGCGGCGTCCGCCGGCCGTTGCGGCGATCAGCACGAGCCGTCCGGCCTCCCAGCGAGCGGTGACGCGAGCGGCGTCCTCCCCCGTCCCGACGCCGACCGGCTCCCCGCCGAGCGCCGCGTCGATACGGACCGCGTCCGCCACGATCGAGAGCGTCGACCCGAGTTCGGTCCCGCCGAGATCGATCCGGAGCGTGCCCGTGTGCGTCGTGCGCTCCTCCAGCCGCGACTTCGCCCGGCCCCGTGCGAGACGCCCGAGATCCTCCGTGGCCGCCTCGATGGCGGCGAGACGGCGCTCGCGCTGGTCGACGGTTTCGACGGGCCGCCAGGTCCCGGCGATGCCGTCCGCGGGCTCGCGGTCGACCAGAGCCTCGGCCAGGCCCGGCCCGGGTGCTGCGTCGCGCGCCGCCGGCGCGGGCGAAGAGACGTCAGGCCGCGGCGCGCCTCCCGGCCTGCAGGACGCAGCGCAGAGCGCGAGAGCGACGATTTGGATCCGATCGATTCGGTGCACGGTGGAGTTCGATGGGTTTGGGCACGCCGCCCCCCCGGCGGCCGGGGCCCGGGCCGGAGCGATCCGCGCCTCGTCCGACGGAGGCACGCCTCGGCGAACGGCGAGGCCCGCACGCGCTGCGGTCGTTGTCGCGGGCCGGCGAACCGGGACGGCCGGATCGGAGAATCCCTCGCGCCGCGTTCGAGTCCGCATGGACGGCCGGCACGACGTAGAGTCCGGACGTTCGGGTTCGGAGCCGCGGCTCCGCGCCCGCGCTGTGCACCCCCCGATGACGGAACGTCCTCCCAGCACCGATCCCGACGAAACACGCCGTGCCGACGCCCTGCCACGCCACGGCGCGTCGCGCGTCGCGGGCGCCGCCTCGCGCAACGAGCAGGTCCTCTTCGAGGCGCTCGTCCGGCAGAACGCCGATGCGCTCTTCGTCTACGTTCGGGCGTGCGCGCGGGACGCGGGACTCGCGGAAGAGGTCTTCCAGGACACGCTGGTCGTGGCGTGGGAGCGACTGGCCGACTACGACTCCCGGCGACCGTTCGCAGCGTGGACGCGGGGCATCGCGCGCCGGATCCTCCAGGCCAAGCGCCGGGAGCGCTCGACGTCCCGGTCCCTGAGCGACGGCCTTGCAGAACAGCTCGAAGTCCGGTTCCACGCGCTGGACGCCCGCGCGGGCGACACGCTGGACGAGAAGCTGGCCGCGCTGCGTGGCTGCCTCGAGCGCCTCAGCGCGCGCGATCGCGATGCGATCGACGGCCGGTACGCCCTCGGTCTCCGCGGAGCTCCGCTCGCCGAGCGCCTCCAGACGTCCCTCGAGAATGCGCGCAAGATCGTGCAGCGCGCTCGGACGAAGATCCTCGACTGCATGAACGCGCAGGCCCACTAGCGCCATGGACGATCGAGATCAGAACGCCGACCAGGTCTTCATGGACGCTCTCCTCGAGCGCGTCCACGACGCCGACCGAGAGACTCGCGCCGAGCGCGTCGACGGAGCGCTCGATCGGATCCGGTGCGAGCACTGGGCGCCCGCCGTGGGCCCTCGGGCGTCCGTCCGTCGGATCGGCTGGACGCTCTTGTCCGCGACGGCAGCGGCTGTATGGGCGGCCACCGTGCTGCTGGGTTCGGGGCCCGACGCGGACGCAGCCGAGGCCGTTGAACGCTCCATCGAGGCAATGACCGCGCCCGTCGACCGGCACTACGCCTTCGTCATCGAGGCCGGGAGCGGCGGCGAGGATCCGGCCCTGACCGGCGACCTCTACCTGCGGGGCGACGCGGAGCTTGCCGTGCGGCTCGAACGCGAAGGCGGAACCACTTGGATCGGAGAGGACGCGAGCGGGTCGTGGGTCGTTCCGCCCCAGCCCCTGATGCCGGTCCTGACCGGACCGAGGGGCACGATCTTCGCAGCCGTCTTCCGCACCGAGGACACGTCTCTGCCCGCGCTTCGCCTCGCGACCGCGCTCGGGCGCGTGCGGAACTCGTACGACCTCGCCGTCGAGGATCTCGAGGGTGGCGTCCGCGAGATCACGGCCCAACTCGTGTCCCGGCCCGAGAGCGCGGCTCGGCCGAGCTGGATCCGCTTCCGCGCCGACGCCGGCGGCGTGATCCAACGCCTCGAAACGCGCTGGACCCACTACCCGGGAGTTGGGCACCGCGCTGTCACGCTGCAGCTCCTCGATGCGCGAACGCAGGACGCCGACTTCTACGGGCACGCGGCCCACCACGACGGCCGGCCGGTCGTCGAGCGCACGGAGGATCGCTAGCCTCGCACGGTCGGGCTCAGTGCGCCCGTAGGCGTCGCGCGCCGATCGCGCTCGAGATCAGGACCAGCGCCCCGACGATCAGGACGAGCGAGCGGAACTCCGTCGAACGCATCACTGCGAGGCTCGAGGCGACGTCGAGACCGGGGTTCTCCAGACTCAAGAGCGTGAACCGCAGTCCGTAGCGCTCGAACGTCAGACCGCTGACGAGCCGGAAGGCCTCGAAGCGGTACGACAGCAGGTTCAGCGCACCGATCAGCATCAGGTAGCCGAACGACAGCAGGTTCGGCGCAGCCTGGTCCTTCGCGAACGACGCGATGAGGAGCCCGATCGAGAAGTAGCCGAGCGAAAGCGCGAGCATCGTGCTCCAGAAGAGCAGGGAGCCGAGGACGGCGGGCTGGAGCGCCCCCATCACGACCGCTGAGGCCGTCAGCGCCATGCCGACGTGGACGACGATCTTCGAGAGGACGAACTCCAGGAAGGTCGCCGGCGTGAGCAGCAGCGCGCGCAGCGCGCCGCGCTCGCGCTCCTGGGCCGTCAGCGAGACGAGCAGGCCGCACGACGCGAAGAAGAGGATCGTCGTGAGCAAGGCCGAGCCAAGCAGTGAGACGTTGAGCACGTCCGCGATCGACACGCGCTCGAGCGCTGCGCGGGGATCCTGCGTACGCGCCGGCGGCGCCAGCGGCTGGATCGTCTCGAAGAACTGCGGCATCTGGCCGAAATGCTCCAGCGAGACCGAGAGGAACCAGCGCGTCACCGGCCACAGAACCTTCGGGTCGTTCCCCGGATAGCGGTAGTGCACCGGACGTCGGACCTGCCCGCGGTCCGCGAAGAAGCGCGAGCCACGGATCTCGATCACGCAGACGTCCGGCGGATAGCGCAGCCCCTCCGACTCCGTCGCATCCACGAAGCGCAGGCCCAGCTCCGGGGGGGAACGCCGCTTCAGTAGCTCGATCCAAGGGCCGTTCTCCCAGTGGACGATCCAGGACGCCTCCCTGCGGGCCTGCGTCGCCGGCGTGCCCGCCTCCCCGGGCTCCTCGTCCACGAGGCCGCTCGAACCGAGCAGCACTCCCACCAGGACGAACAGCCCGAGCAGCATCAGCGCGGGCCCGTTGCGGACGAGGCGCGAGGCGTCCTTGCGCACCAGCGCGCTGACGACGTGCGGACGCAGCCTCACCGATACACCTCGCCGGTGATCTTGCGGAAGACGTCCTCGAAGCGGAAATCGAGGGAGTGGATGCGCAGCTCGGCTCGATCCCGGACGAGGTCGGCGAGCGCCGCGCGCTGGACCTCGTCGTCCATGTCGAACTGATCGCGGACCTGCCGTCCGTCCACGTCGCGTTCGACGCGCACGCGACGCTCCGCGTGCCTGAGGATGAAATTGCTCGGCGAGTCGTGGTCGATCAGTCGTCCGCCCGCGAGGATCGCGACGCGGTCGCAGATCTCTTCGACCTCCGTCATGTTGTGCGTCGTGAGGAGCACGGTCGTCCCATCGTCCCGCAGGTCGGCCAGGATCCGACGCACGACGCCGGTCGAGTGGGCGTCGAGGTTCGCGGTCGGCTCGTCGCAGAAGAGCACGCGCGGCGCGTGCATGATCTCCCGCGCAATCATGAGCTTCTTGCGCATGCCCTTGGAGTAACGGCCGACCGCGAGGCCGGCCGCCTCGGTCAGCTCGAGCCGCGCGAGCACCTCGTCCACGCGCTTCCGCGGGAGTCTGTACAGGCGCGCGAAGATCCGCAGGTTGTCGCGGCCGCTGAGCTCCTCGAAGTGGTCCTCGGTGTCGGGCACGTACCCGCACACGTCCTTGATGCGCTGCAGCTGCAGAGGCATCGAATGCCCACCGATCTCAACGGTTCCCGAGGTCGGGCGCAGGCCTCCGGTCAACACGCGGATCGTGGTCGTCTTGCCTGCCCCGTTCGGACCGAGGAATCCGAGGATCTCGCCCGGGCGGACGTCGAGGCTGAGCCCGTCGACGGCGACGAAGCTGCCGAACCGGACGGTGAGCTGGTCGATGTGGATCATGGTCTCGAGGTCGCGAGCCGCCGTCGTGCGGAAAGCGCCCGGCAGCCCCTCACTCCATCCAGTCGAGCGTCAGCAGCACCCGGCGCGTTCCGTCCGCTGGCGGCGAACGATGGACGACGGCGTGCTCGGCCGCACCGGGCCACGCCGTGCCCTTGAAGAGGGTCAACGACCCGGCTTCGGCGCGCCTCAGCTGGTCCCAGCGACGTACGAGCCCGGACACGGCGTCGTCCGCGCCGCCGGCGTGCCCGAGGCGCGTGCGGTCGAGGTCGGCCTCGTCCACCCACTCCGTGCAGGAGCCCAGCACGTTGAGGACGCCGCGGACGTGCACGCGGTCGACGTGGAAGCGCGGACAGTGCGGCCCGTCGGCGACGACCTGCCGGACGCCCACGAGATCTGCTCCGAGGAGGTCCGCAAAGACGAGAGTCGCTTCCGCCACGTAGTCGAGCCAGGCACGCGCATCGGGCGTCCCGTTCGGCGCGAGCTCCGCCAGGGCGTCCGGAGAGATCGCCCCCTCGTCGACGCGGGCGGTCACGGAGAGGCGCTCCGCGCGCGCGGCGATCATCGCCTCCGCGTGGCGCTGCGCGCCCGGCGAGGGTGTGAACGGAACGGACACGAGCATCACCTCGGGCTCGTAGAGCTCCGCCAGGTCCGCGAGCTCTTCGCCGCGTACGACCGCCGCGACGCCCGCGGAGCCGCTGCTCGGATCGACGTACGTTCTCTCCATCGGTCGCTCCATCCGTCTGCCGCCCGATCAGCTCGCCCAGCTCGCGCGGAAGACGTCGCCCCCCGCCCGAAGCGGCTGCCGATCCCACTCGATCCCGTACGAGCGCGCCTCGGGCCGAAAGTGGGTGAAGACGTCCGTGAGCACGCACCCCTCCGGCCCGGCCACCACCTCGTGGATGTTGTCCCGGTCCCGCTGGAGCGCGGCGACGTCACTGGGGCGCAGCGTCGTATCGACCGTACGCCGGATGTGGAAGTCCGCACCCTCGGGCGGCACGCCCTCGACCCGCGTGTCCAGGCGCCGGCCCGCGTCGTCGACGAAGTCGAAGTTCGAGCAGCGGAGCGATCCTTCGCGGCACTGGATGATGCCGTTGTAGTGACGGTGGTCGTGCAGGTCGATCCGCGCGCCCGCGCTCATGCGGATGTCGTAGACGATGACCGGCGGCATCCACGCGAGCATGTTCATTGCGCGCCCCGACTCACCGACCGGGTTCATGCGCCAGGGCCGCTCGGGCGCGTGCCGCCGGAGCAGCTCCGCGACGGCCGCTAGGTAGGCGTCCTCGTCCGGGTCGTCCTCCGCCAGCAGTGCGCGGGCGAGGCGTCGGGTCCGCGCCACGAAGGCCTCGAGCGGGAGCGCGTCGGCCTCCGGCGCGTCCTCGATCGGGTTGCCGCGCCGCACCGCTCCGCAGGCGCCGGACACGAGCGCGGTGACGCCGACGATCCCGGTGCGGAGTACGCGACGGCGCGTCAACGACACGCCGGTCGCCAGCGCGTCGTCGAGGGTCTCGTCCGCCCACTCACCGCCCCAGGAGTCGATCCGTCGAAACTGCATCCGAGCACCGGGAGGCCCATGGGTCACCTGAGGACCCCGAGCCGCTCCGAGGCGGAAACTAGGTGCCGCGATTCGCGAACGGATGTGCAACCGTGCAAGCGTCGCGCGATCGCACACGCCATTCTCCTCGCCATCGAAGCGGAGGTCGACTCCGCTCCCCACGCACATGAAGACCAAGGAACGCTACGTCTGGCTCGCCTGCACCGGGTGCGACACCCCCGGCCGCAGTCGCTACACGACGCACAAACGCCTCAAGGCGGCGTACAAGCTCGAGAAGAAGAAGTACTGCCGCTGGTGCAGGAAGCACGCACTGCACCGAGAGAAAAAGCTGTAGCGCGAAGCGCATCGGCCGCCCGGTGGCTCCAGACCGCGACGGCACGTGCGCAACACGAGCTCCGGCTGGAAGGACTCGCCAACCTGCCACGCCCCGGCGTCGCCCCGTGCGGCCCGGGGCGCCTTCGTGTCCAGAGAGCGGTGCTTCGTGTCCAGACAGCAATGCGCGCTACGCGGCGCGAGCGCGCACCGAGCCGTCGCACGAAGGCGCACACGTGCGCAAGTTGACGGAGAAGCGGGAACACGCAGAGGCGACGCAACATCCGAGGCACGCCGCGAGTCTGCGCGGCACACCCACGGCCACCGATCCAACGCACCGCCATGCAACGCATCCCCCGCGCTCTCCTCGCATCCCTTGCCGCCGTTCCGTTGACGGCGCTCGCCGCCGCCGCGCCGCAGGACCTGGACGAGACGATCCGCGTCGTTCCCGCTCCGGCGACGGACGACGAAGTGAAACGTGACCCGGAGGGCGGCGAGGTGCTCGACCGCCCGGTGCACGGCGAGCGCGTCCTTGCCGAGCACATGGGGCCCGGCCGCGTCGAGACGATGGAGGTCGTGCTCGCGCGCGAGGCCGAGGCGGAGATCAGCACCGTCAACCGACGGACCCGCAACGGCCGGCCGGGCGAGTGGCAGACCCCGAACCCGAAGATCAAGTACTACCCCCACTCGGGCGAGAAGTGCGTGGTCAACCGCTGGGGCGACCTCTCGATGGGGATCGGGTTCGGCCAGGTCGTCGACGTCGAGGACGTTTGGATCGCCGCGCAGGGCGGCCGCGGCATCTGGGCCGAGGGCGTGCGCTTCGTGGGCTTCCGGGACGGAAGCGAGACCGCCTCGACCGAGTGGTTCGAGGGCATCGACCTCGAGCCGTCCCGGATGCGGGTGGCGCTCCAGGGCGTCGACCGCGTCGTCGTCGAAGCGCGCTCCGCCCCCGGCGGTGCGGGCTTCTACGCGCTGGACGACCTCGCGTTCACGCCGGAGGGCGGCGAGCGCGTCGTGATCGACTTCGAGGACGCCCCGTGGGACACGAAGCTCACCGGCAGCGACTACGCGGGGCTCGACTGGGAAACGGGTGGGAACGTGTTCGACGAGCCCCGCCCCCGCATCGTCCCCGCGCCGCAGACCGTCGAGGACGCCCGCACGCCCGCGGTCGTCGGCGGCCCGTCGGGGCCCCAGACGCTGGCCTCGAGCCGAGGCGGCGCGGGCACGCTCCCGATCTTCCTGCGCGAGTTCTCCGGTCCGCGCTTCGGTGACTCGGGCGCGACGTCCGTTCCGCCCGACACCTGTGGCGCCGTCGGGCGCGATCACTTCGTTGCGGCGGTGAATTCGAACCTCTCGGTGTACGACAAGGCCTCGGGCAACCGCGTGCTCAGCACGTCGCTCCAGAGCTTCTGGGGTGCCCAGGTCGGTGACCCGCGCGTCGCCTACGACTTCGCGAGCGACCGCTGGGTCGCGATCGCGACGCCCTTCGACAACCGCATCTTCATCGCCTACTCGCTCACCAACGACCCTACGGGCGCCTGGTTCAAGACCAGCTTCAATGCGGCGCAGGGGAGCGACTCGGGGCGCTGGGTCGACTACCCGACGCTTGGCGTCGATGAGCGCGGGATCTTCATCGCGGCGTTCATGGTCGGGAACCCGGCACGCATGACGATCTTCGCGATCGACAAAGCGCCGCTGCTCGCCAGCCCCGCGTCGATCGGGACGATCACCGCGTTCCGCAGCCTCACGTTCAACGGAGCGATCCAGCACGCCGTCCAGTACACGGACCCGGGCGTCTCCTACCTGGTCTCGACGCGCTCGAGCGGCACGCTCCGCCTGCGCACGGTCTCGCCCCCGATGACCAACCCGACGCTGCAGACCAACATCATCAGCAACGCGGGCGGCTACTCGAACCCGCCGGAGGCGCCGGCGCTCGGAAGCACGGTGAACATCAACACCGCCGACACGCGGCTGATGAACGCGATCTTCGTCAACGGTTCCATCTGGACGACCCACTGCGTCGCGTCCAGCGGGCGCGCTGCCGCCAAGTGGTACGAGGTCGACCCCGTGAACCGAACGACGATCCAGACCGGGATCGTGAACGACCCCGTCCTGCACTACTACTTCCCGTCGGTCGCCGCAGACGCGGAGGGCAACGTCGCCATGGGCTTCAGCGGTTCGGACGCGAGCACGTTCCCCAGCGCGTACTACACCGGCCGCGCCGCGGACGACCCCGCGGGCGAGATGGCCCCGCCCGTCCTCTACTCGGCGGGCCAGGCGCAGTACACGATCACGGACGGCTTCGGGCGCAACCGCTGGGGCGACTACAGCGTCACGAGCCTCGACCCCGTCGACGGATCGTTCTGGACGATCCAGGAGCGCACGCGCAACGTGGCCAACCGCTGGACGACGCGCATCTGCCAGGTCGAGTTCGAGGGCTGCGGCCGCATCGAGCGCTACTGCGACGCGCAGCCCACGCCGTCCGGGTTCCCGGGGATCATCGACACGCTCGGTTCCACCAGCCTCGCAGCCAACGATCTGCAGCTGGTCGCGCTGAACGTGCCGGCGCTGACCTTCGGCATCTTCTACTTCGGTCAGAACCAGACGCAGGTGCCCGTCGGTGACGGGAACCTCTGCGTCGACAACCCGTTCTTCCGGCTCCCGGTCGTGCAGGCGTCGATCTTCGGCGACGTGACCTTCGACCTGAATCCGGCCACGCTGCCCGCCGGGTATCCCGATATCCAGCCCGGCGACAACTGGAACTTCAGCTTCTGGTTCCGCCAGTCGGGTGGCGCCGGCTCGAACTTCACCGACGCGCTCCAGATCGAGTTCTGCGACTGAGATCTCGATCGCGTCTGCGCGCCGGGGCGGTGGCGAGGTCGGACTTCGACCGCGTCACCGCCCCGTCTCGTCCAGGAGGGACGTGCGACGTTTGAGTGCGCGCAGGACGAGATAGAGGACGCCCGCTACCAGCGTCACTCCGATCAGCCCCCGCTCCGCCTCGAGGGACAGCTGTCCCTCGGCCCAGTCGCCCGCGAGGTCCAGCGCGCACAGCGCCAGGAACAGGCCGGCGATCCCGTTCTTCTCCTTCTTGAGCGCCTTGCGCCAGCTGAACGGCAGCGCAGCCCGCACGTACCGCAGGTGCCTCGGCAGGAACACCGGCGTGGTCGCTGCCCAGCGCGTGTACCGGTCGCCGAACCGGTCCCGCAGGAAGGTCTCCTCGGCGAGCACGACGCGCTCGTAGAGGATCCCGAAGACCAGCACGAACAGGCCGAGGAACCAGAGGCTCCCGACCGACAGGACGACCCCGCCCCAGACGAGGAAATTGCCGAGGTAGAGCGGGTTCCGGGTGAGCGAGTAGACCCCGGTCGTGTTGAGCACGGCTGCGACCTGCCCCGCCTTCGTGTTCCGGCCGGACGTGTCGGCCGGCGAGCAACCCACGGCGAAGACGCGCAGCGCGAGTCCCGCGAGAGCGACCGTCAGCGCAGCGCCCTCGAGGACTTCGGCCACCGGCGTCTCGTGCGCTCCGGTGAGGCTCCCTTCGTGCTGGACCTTGACGGCCAGGCCCGCCGCAAACAGCCCGAGGGGCCAATGGCTCCGGGTTCGGAAGAGGACGTCCCCTTGCGTCCTCATGTGCTCTTCGAGCAGCGTCATGTCGTTCACTCCTCGCGCGGTGTGCGCGTCGATGTGCGCGGAACCTAGCGGGACGGACGCACGCGCCGGCGCGACGTTGCAGCCTTGTCAGGACGAAACGACTCGTTGAAGCGCGCCGACGAGCGCATCGGCCGCCCGTGATCCGCGCTGCCGCGCGGAGAGGCGCCGCTCGACGCTTCGCCCCGGCCCTTCGGACGAGGGCTACGGCTCCTGTTCCGAGCCGGTGGGCACCGGAGCGACTGCCGGAAAACTCAGCCGCACGCGCGCGCCGCCCGAGGCGGAGTCCTCGATCCACGCGCGGCCGCGGTGGTCGTCCATCGCACGGCGCACGAGCGCGAGACCGAGCCCGTAGCGCGCACGCGAGTCCCCGCTCCGTCCTGCGTTGGACCCGCGCCGCATCGCCTCGAACACCCGGTCGCGGTCCTCGGGCGGCACGCCTGGCCCCGCGTCGTCCACGGAGACCTCGACCCGCCCGTCCACGTGTTCGACGCGGAGCTCGACGCGCTGCCCGGAGGCACTGACGCTGAGCGCGTTCGAAATCAGGTTCCGAACCGCGAGCACGACCGACTCACGCTCCGCCTCGACGAGGAGCGAATCGGGGCCCTCCACGGACAGCTCCACGCCACCGCGATTCGCGCGGTCCTCGTCCGGCTGGAGCCGGAGCCGGAGCTCCCCCATCAGGTCGAAGGCCTCGGACGCGTGCGCATGATCGCCCGCGGCGCAGAGCGCCACGAGGTTGTCCACAGACCGCGCGAACTCGGTCAGCTCGTGCTCCTGGCCCTCCAGCGTGTCACGGTAGCGGTCGACGGACCGCTCCTTGCGAAGCGTGCTCTGCGCCTGGCTGAGGAGCGCCTGGATCGGAGACCGTAGCGCGTGCGCGGCCCCTGAGATGAGGAGCTTGGAGCGCGACTGGGCCTCCTCGGCGCGCGAGAATCCGTCGTTGATCGCGTCGACGAGGCGCGCGATCTCTCGGGGCGCTCCCTGCGGCGGCCGCGCACCGCCGGGATCCACGTCGTCCGCGACGTGGGCCAGCATCGCCGCCATGCGCCGGCCGAACCACCAGCTCGCCACGGCGGCCACGGCCGCGAAGACCGCAGCGATCAGCCCCATCGAGCGCGGGAGGGTACTGAGCTCCTCCATGCGCGTCTTGCCATCGATGCCGAGGAGCAGTGTTCCGCCGTTCTGGAGCGGGAACGAGCCGCTCCGCCACACGCGCGCCTCCACCTCCGCGGGCCGGTCGAGCGCGAGCTCGGCGCGCCCCGAACGGATCTCTCCGTCGGCACGCCGCAGCACGAATCCGATGCCGAGGTCGCGGCCCTCCTCGACGAGGAGCTCGAGGACCGCCGCCGCCTCGCTCCGGGACGCATCGACGAGCTGGCTCGTCGCCGCCAGTCCGAGGTCCTCGACCTCCTCGTCGAGCTGGCTCGCCATGTAGCGCTCGAGCATGAGGTAGGACGATCCCACGAGCCCGAGCAGCAGCACCAGCAACAGGCCGCCGAACCAAACCGTCGAGCGGCGCGCGATGGACCAGCCGCTCATCGCTCGACCTCCTCGCGCAGGCCGTAGCCCACGCCCCGCTCGGTGAACACGGTCGGACCGCGGCGCGCCCGCAGCTTGCGGCGGAGGCGCGCCACCAGCACGTCGAGCACGTTGCTGCTGTCGGCGTCGCCCAGGTCCCAGACCTCGCGCAGCAGATCTCCTCGCTCGACGACCCCGCCGTCCGCGCGCAGGAGCGCGGTGAGGAACTCGAACTCCTTCGGAGTCAGGTCCAGGAGCCCGCCGCGCAGGAACGCGCGGCGCCGCAGGAGGTCCAGCCGCAGCCCGAAACGCTCGGGGACCTCGGAGGGAACGACCCGTCGGAGCGCGACCTCAACGCGGGCCTCCAGCTCCCGGAGGTCGAAGGGTTTGACGACGTAGTCGACCGCGCCGAGCGAGAGCCCGCGAAGACGCTCGTCGACCTCGTGCTTCGCGGACAGGAAGATGACGCGCGTGGACGCCGCCCGCTCGCGGATCTCCTCGAGGAGCTCCCAGCCGTCCCCATCCGGGAGCATCACGTCGAGCAGGACGAGGTCGTAGGTCTCCGACGCGAGGCGGAGGCGCGCCGTTCGGACGTCGGCGGCTTGGTCGCACGCGTGCCCCTCCTCCACGAACGCCTCGACCAGCGACTCGCGGATCCGCGGGTCGTCCTCGACGGTGAGCAACCTTGCCATGCTGCAAGGCTAGCGCTCGGGCAGGAGCGAGCGAGGCACCTTGCACCCATGTAAGAGCAAACGGCTCGAAGGGGGCTCGATACTCCTGCCGTGAAGGGACGCCTCCTCCTCCTCGCCGCGGCCGCGTCCGCGGCCGCGCTCGGGGCGCTCGCGTCGGCGCGCGCGAAGCCGGCGCCGGCGCCGGCGCCGAAAGCACTGCGCGCCTCGGACCCGGCCCGTTCGAGCACCGCCTCGGACCCGAGCCGGATCGCACTCCTGCCGGTCGAGCCCGACACGGAGGCGCGGGTCCGCGCCCGGGACGCGGACCCGCGCGGGCGCGTCCTCCCACGCGGCTCGAGGTCGCTCTTGGTCCACGCCCGCGGTACGAGCCTCGCGCCGACGCGCGGTGTCGCGCTCGTCCTCGAAGGTGCGTCCGACGGCGGGGACTGGCTCGCCGCGCGGCGGGTCGAGACGGACGCGTTCGGCGACGCCCGGTTCGAGGGACTGCTCGCCGCGGGCGACTATCGCGTGCGCGCGGACTTCGCCGGCGCACCGCGTCCGGTCGACGTGGGCGCGCGGCGGCGCATCGAACTCGACCTCGACGCGCCCGGGCTCGCCGAGGTCGCGCTCCGGACCCGCGCAGGGGAGCCCCTCCTCGGCGCGCGACGCGTCGTGTACCGCGCCGACGGATCGAAGAACGCCCGGGCCATCGAGCTCGTTCCGGCGAACGGCGGGTCTGCGTGGGGGCTGCCGCTCGGGCGGTCCTCCGCGGGAACGATCACCGCGTGGGACTCGCTCGGCCAGCCGTGGAGCGCGGCGGTCCATCTCGCCCCGGGCACACGCAGCACCGTCGCGCCCGGCGATCGCTGGCTCGCGATCCGATCGCCGGACCACGACCTCGCGCGCGGCGACGGCCGCGCCCGCTTCGAGTGGTCGATCGCCGTCGGTGACCGGAGGCCGCGCCGAGGCTCGACGCGCGCGCGCGGCGCCTCTGGCTTCCACGCGCTCCTCCCGACGGAGGCCGCCCGCTCGGGTGGCGGGCGCCTCGAGCTCACCCTGCACACGGCCGGAGGTGCGCGTCGACGCGCGTGCGCCTGGCCGCCCGACCCGGATCTCCACCACCTTCGACTCGACGACCGGCTCTCGCGCGAGCCACCTTCCCGGCCGATGCGGGCCGACCCACGACGATGAACCGAAACGAACGAATCCGAGGCCCGAAGCTGATCCTCGCGGTGATGTGCCTCTCCACCCTCAGCGCATGCGACGACGACGACGGCGGATACGGCGGCGAACCGCTGTTCCCCCTCGACGCCGCGGTGCTGACCCCGCCCGACAACCCGATCACCGACGCGAAGGCCGACCTCGGCGAGCTGCTCTTCTTCGACCCCGTGCTGTCGACGGACGGCGACGTCGCCTGCGCGACGTGCCACCTCCCCGCGTTCGCGTACGCGGACGGGCGCGCCCTTGCCGTGGGCGTCGGCGGGACGGGCGAAGGGCCCGCTCGGATCCCAGGGGCGGAGTTCCCGAATGCGGGCCGCAATGCACCGACCCTCCTGAACGTCGCCTTCAATGGCCTCACGGAGCCCGGCTCCTCGTACGACCCGGCGAACGCTCCGATGTTCTGGGACCACCGCATCCGCGGCCTGGAGGCGCAGGTCCTCGATCCGATCCGCACGCCGTCCGAGATGCTGGGCAGCGCAGTCCAGCCGGAGAACGCGGTGCAGGCGGCGGTCGATCGCATGAACGCGATCTCCGAGTACGTCGACCGGTTCGACGACGTGTTCGGCCCCGGGGGCGCCGACGAGACGCGGCTCTCCCACGCGCTCGCCACGTACGTCCGAACGCTCGTGGTGCGCGACTCGCCGTTCGACCGCTTCATGCGCGGGGATACGGCGGCCCTCACCGCCCAGCAGCAGCGCGGCATGGACGTCTTCGAGGACGCGGACTGCGCGGGGTGCCACAACGGCCCCATGCTCAGCGACTGGAGCCTCAAGCGGCTCGGCGTCGGGCCCCACCCGGACGGCCCGATGAGCGACACCGGCGCCGGCGACTTCCGGTTCCGGTCGGCCAGCCTGCGCAACGTGGAACTCACCGGCCCGTACATGCACGACGGCTCCATCGGGACGCTCGAGGAGGTGATCGCGTACTACGCGACCGCGGAGAGCGTCCACCCGGGCGTGTCGAGCATCGACATCGAGTCCCAGAGCATGAGCGCGTCCGACCGGCTCGCGCTCCTCAGCTTCCTCGAAGCGCTCACGGACACCGGCTTCGACACGACGAGCCCGCCCTCCGTCCCGAGCGGCCTCCCCGTTCCCGGCGCGGGCACGCCCTGAGAGCCGCGACCGGCGGAGAGCCGAGGGGCCGGGCGTAGCGGGATCGCTGCGCGGTACGAGCAGCGATCCCGGACGCCCGGCTCAGCCGGCCACGTCGCCGAAGGGGAAGCGGCGCACGCGCTCGCCCGTCACCTCGAAGAGGGCCGCACACAGCGCCGGCAGCACGCCCGGCACGCCGACCTCACCGATGCCGCCCATCTCGCCGCCCGTGTCGACGAGGTGCACCTCGACGTCGGGCGACTCGTGCATGCGCATCAGCGGGAAGTCGTCGAAGTTCGACTGGTCGACGCGGCCGCGGGTCAGCGTGATCTCGGCCATGCCGGACGAGAGCGCGAAGATCGCGGCGCCCTGCATCTGGGCCTTCACCTGGTCCGGGTTCACGACGAGCCCGCAGTCGATCGCGCAGACGACCCGGTGCACCTTGGGTCGACCGTCGACGACCGACGCCTCGACGACGTGCGCCGAGAAGCCCTTGAACGACTCGTGCACGGAGATCCCGCGGCCGACGCCGGGCGGCAGCGGCGTGCCCCAGCCGGACTCGGCCGCCGCGCGATCGAGCACCGCCAGGAGGCGCGGGTGCCCGCCCAGGAGATCGCGCCGGAACGCGTAGCCGTCCTTGCCGAGCGCTGTCGCGCACTCGTCGAGGAAGCACTCCTTCGCCACGGCGGTGTTCGAGTGCCCGACCGAGCGCCACCACTGCACCGGGACCCCGTTGTTGGTCGTCGTCAGCTCGACCTGCAGGTTCGGCACGCCGTGGGGCATGTCGGCCGCGCCCTCGACGGAGGTCGAATCGACGCCGTTCCGGACCATGGCGCCCTCGAACGCGGTGCCGGTGGCGATGGACTGTCCGACGATGCGGTGGTGCCAGCCCACGAGCTCGCCGTCCTTGAGCGCGGCCCGCATCCCGTTCATCCACATCGGCCGGTACCAGCCGCCCTTGAGGTCGTCCTCGCGCGTCCAGACGGTCTTGATCGGAGCCTCGAGGTCCGGCGCCGCCTGCGCCACCTGGATCGCCTCGACCGTGAAGTCGGCGACGGGGCTCGCGCGCCGCCCGAAACCGCCGCCGAGGTAGCTGTTCTCGAACGTGATGCGCTCGGGCTCCACGCCGAGGACCGCCGCCGCGGCGCCGTGGTCGACGCCGAGGAACTGCGACCCCGTGACGATGTGCGCTCCGCCGTCCGGCTTCAGCTCGACCATGCACGACAGCGGCTCCATCGGCGCGTGCGCCATGTACGGCACCTCGTAGAGCGCTTCGAGCACCTGGTCGGCGCCTTCGAACGCCGACGCGGCGTCGCCGTCGGAGCGGACGACGAGACCGGACCGCTGCGCGAGCTTGGTGAACTCCCGCCGCATCGACGCTGTGTCGACGTGTGCGCCGGGCCCTTCGTTCCACGCGACCTGGAGGGCCTCGCGGCCCTTCTTGGCGGCCCAGAAACCCGTCGCAATCACCGCCACACCCGACGGGACCTGGACCACGCGGACGACGCCGGGCACGGCCTCGGCCGCGGACCCGTCGAACGACTCGACGCGGCCGCCGAAGGTCGGTGCACGCTCCACCATTGCAGTGAGCATTCCGGGCCGGCGCTGGTCGTAGCTGAAGAGCGCTTCGCCGCGCACCTTCGCAGGCGAGTCGACCCGCGGAGTCGGGCGGCCGATGCGCGTGAAGTCGGCGCGGTCCTTGAGCGCGACGTCCTCGGGCACGATCACGAGCGCCGCGTCCTCCGCGAGCGCGCCGTAGGTGGCCGAACGGCTCCCGTCCGGGCTCCTCACGGTCCCGTTCCGCGCGCTGCATTCGACGGGCTTCACGCCCCAGCGCGCCGCTGCGGCCGCGATGAGCATCGCGCGGGCGGTTGCGCCCGCGAGGCGCATCTGGTCGAACGAGCTCCAGGTGCTCGTGCTGCCCCCGGTGCCCTGGACGCCGAACGCGAGGTTCGCGAACGCGGGCGAGGCGGGCGCCGGGAGGACCTCGATCTCGGACACGTCCACCTCGAGCTCCTCCGCGACCGCGATGGCGAGGCCGGTGTGGATCCCCTGGCCCATCTCGTCGTGCTTCGCGTAGAAGCGGATCGCGCCGTCCGCCGTGATGCGGAGGAAGGCGTTCGGCTCGAACGCGGCCGAAGCCGCGGGTCGTGCGCTGAGGGTGCGGCCGAGCGAGAACGCGACGAGGAGACCGCCGCCCGCGGAGGCTCCCGCCTTGAGGAAGCCGCGCCGCGTCGTGCGCGTCGGTGTATTCGGGGCGCTCATCGGCCCTCACCTCCCTCGTTGCCTTCCAGCCCCTTGGCAGCGGCGTGGATCGCCTTTCGGATACGGACGTACGTTCCGCAGCGGCACAGGTTGCCGCTCATCGCGGCGTCGATGTCGTCGTCGGTCGGAGCGGGGATCTCGGACAGCAGCGCCGCCGCGGACATGCACTGTCCGGGCTGGCACCAGCCGCACTGGACGACCTCCTCCTCGACCCAGGCCTCGACGACGGCCTTCCCGACCGTCGACTCCTCGATCGACTCGATCGTCCGGACTCTCTTGCCCGCCGCGAAGCGGACCGGATACGCGCAGGCGCGCACCGGCTGGTCGTCGACGTGCACGGTGCACGCGCCGCAGAGCGCGCGGCCGCAGCCGAACTTGGTCCCGCTGAGGCCGAGCTCGTCGCGCAGCACCCAGAGGAGCGGAGTGTCCGGCGTCGACTCGATGCGACGTGCGACGCCGTTGATGGTGGTCTCGATGGTCATGGGAGGAGCTCCGGGATCAGAAGGTGCTGACCGTGCCGGGGCCCGGCGTCGGGGCGCCGGCCTCGATCCAGGCGTCGAGCGAACGGACGAAGGCCTCGTGGGAAACCGGCACGGGCGCGCGGCCCACGCCGGGCTCCCAGCCCCAGAGCACGAGCGGGTCCTCCGCCATGTGCGCGCGGAGGTCGGCGAGCGAACGGCCGCCGTTGCGCTCGGGATCCTTGAGCGCCTCGGCGAGGTCGTGGTCGTCGAGGCCCTCCCAGCCCATCGAGCGCGGCGCGAGGTGCCAGTGCGGCGCCCCCGGGACACGCGCGTCGTCGTTGTTCTCGGTGCGGTGACAGGTGGCGCAGCGCTGGCCGACCCGGCCCTGGCCCTCGGGGCCGCGCTGGACATTCATCGCGTGCACGCGGACGTCGTCGCCAACGTGCGGACGGTCCCCCGACGGGTGACAGTTCATGCAGCGCGGGTGCCGCAGGACGCGGGCGACGTCCTGGAACGCGGCGGCCGCGGTCCTCGGCGCGGACGGTGGACGGGCCTCGGGCCGGGCCGCGAGGGCGATCGCGCCGCCCAGCGCGATCAGGACGAGCGCGACGAGGGCGGGCGGACGAAGGACGAGTTGCATGGCGCGGCTCCGGGAAAGGAACGGCACGCGCGTCCCCCGGTCGGGCGTCGCGCGCTGGGTGCGTGGGAATGGACCTGCGACGATCCGCCCCGGTTCTAGCGGATCCGGACCGGTCCAACGAGTGCTTTCCACGCGTCGCCGCTCAGGCAGCCGCGCGCCATTCGGCCCCGCGCGAGCGGCGCGCGGGCGCCCGTGCGCTCACCCGCCCGCGCGCTCGACCTCCGCCCGCACGGCGGACGCCGCAGCTTCGACCGCCCGGTCGAGAGCGTCGACGAGTCCCTGCGCGACGGACGCGCCGTCGTCGGCTGCGATGGGTGCGAGTCCCTCGCAGGTGCGCCGAAGGACGAGCGTGCCGGTGCCGCGTCGGAGCGCAACCGAGACGATCGCGCGCCCCTCGTGCGACCCCACGCGCACCTCCTCGAGCGCTTCGAGCGTCGCCTCGAGCTTGAATGCGGAGGGCAGCGCCCGCACGCCGGGGAACGCGCGTAGGAGGCGTCGCTCGAGGTAGACGGCGGGCGGCTCGGACCAGCGCAGGTCCTCGTGGAATCCGAGCTCGGGTCCAGCGCCGCGCCAGACGACGCGCTCGGCGAGGTGTTCCGCGCCCCGCACGCGCTCGACGACGACGTTCCCGGTCGCGCCCGCCCGGTCGACCGCGCGCGAAGGGTCCGCCGAGAAGAACCGGATCGGCGTCGAGTCCCTCGGACCGAGGTCGACGCAGCCCCCGAGAAGGAGTGTCGGAAGGAGCAATCGCAGCGTGGCGATCGAAAGCGGTCGGGCGGACGAGTTCATCGGTCGGAGGCGAGGGGCGGGGGGCCCGCGACGGCGGGGCGGCCGCGCAGGATGGAAGAGGGCTGTCGCTCGAGGTGGTCCGCGAGCCGGCCCGCGGCGCGCAGTGCGCTCTGGAGTGTGACGAGCGTGCGCTCGAGCTCGACGGTGACGGCTCCGAGCTCGCCGGAGAGCCCTTCGGCCGCGCCGGCGGCACCGCGCAGGCTCGCCGTGGTCTCGCCGAGCCGCCCTTCTCGGAGCACGGCCTCGGCCGTGCCCGCGAGGGATCCCGCGCGCTGCGCGGCGTCCTCCACGCTCGCCACGACGCGGTCGATGGGCCCCGCGTCCGCCGTCACACGGTTGAGCGCCACGCGCGCCTCGGCCAGCGCGAGGCGGAGCTCCTCGAGGGTCGCGCGCGCGTCGTCCCCGAGCCCGCGGACCGTGTTCGAGAGCTCGTCGGCGTCGTTGGCGACGCGCCCCACGAGACCGTTCACGGCCGCGACGTCGAAGGCTGCCAGCCGTCCGTCGACGGTGTCGACGAGACGGCGCACGTCCCCGACCAGCGCGCCGAGGTCCGCGGCCTCCAGGTCGGTCCGCACCCGAACGAGGAGCGCCTCGCCCTCCTCGAGGATGCGCGGCATGCGCAGCGCGAGTTCGTCGAAGGTGTCCTCGACGCCCTTGAGGGTCGACCGCACCGAGGGGATGTAGCTCGACGGCGGCTCGAACGGCAGCTCCATCGGTGGGCCGACGTCGGGGAAGAAGTCCACCTGCAGGAACTTCACGCCCGTGATCCCCGACGAGGCCAGCTCGATCCGCAGGTCCTCGGGCAGGTTGCTGTCCGCGACGCTGTCCGTGATCGCGGACGCGTCCGGCACGATGCGCAGCGCAACGAGCTTGTCGACGAACACCTCCATCGAGACCTCGACGAGTCGATGCTCGGGCCCGAAGCCGATGCCGCAGACGCGCCCGATCACGACGCCCCGCAGTTTGAGCGGCGCGCCGAGCTCGAGCCCCTGCACGGACTCGTCGAAGTAGGTGACACGGCGGACGAAGGGCTCGTTCAGCCGCTGCGCCCCCAGCCAGAAAGCGGTCGCGACGCCCAGCAGCACGCCGAGCACGACGAACAGCCCGAGCTTCACCGGATTGGACTTCTGGGTCATCGGGCAGGCGCCTCCGCGCCGCGGTGGAAGTAGCTCCGCACGCGCGGATCGTCCGAGGTCTCCTTGAGCTCGCGCGGGTCGCCGCGCGCGACGATCGTGCGGGCGTCGCGGTCGAGGAGCACACAGGTCGACCCGATCTTCTCGATGCTCGCCAGCTCGTGCGTCACGACGACGAACGTCACGCCGAGCGACGCGCTCAGGGTCAGGATCAGATCGTCGAGCTCGGCCATGCTGATCGGATCGAGCCCCGCGGAGGGCTCGTCGAGGAAGAGCAGGCGCGGCTCGAGCGCCATCGCGCGCGCGATCCCCGCGCGCTTCTTCATGCCGCCCGAGAGCTCGGCGGGCATGTGGTTCTCGTACCCGTCGAGACCCACGATCCGCAGCTTCGCGCACACGAGCTCCTGGATCGTGCGCGCATCGAGGTCGGTCCACGTCTCCAGCGGCAGCGCCACGTTCTGGCCGAGCGTCATCGATCCGAACAGCGCGCCGGACTGGAAGAGGACCCCGTACGGCGGCGGCCCGTCCGGCGCTTCCCGACCCTCGATCTCGAAGCGCCCACCGAGCGAGGCCTGCAGGCCGATGAGGGTGCGAAGGAGCGTCGACTTGCCCGTTCCGGAGCCGCCGAGGATCAGGAAGACATCGCCTGGCGCGACGTCGAAGTCCATGCGCTCCATGAGCACGTGATCGCCGTACCCGATGGCCAGGTCGCGCGCGCGGATGATGCTGTCCTTCGCCACCGGTCAGATCCCCCACAGGTTGAACAGGACGGAGAAGAGCGCATCGACCGCCACCAGCGCGAAGAGCATCGTGACGACCGCCGAGGTCGTCGCACGCCCCACGCCCTCGGCGCCGCCGCGCGCGCCGAGGCCGCGCTCGCACGCGATGAGCGCGATCATCCCTCCGAACACCGCCGCCTTGAAGAGGCCGCCGAAGACGTCTGCCACACCGAGCGCCTCGCGCACCGAGAGCACGTACCCCTGCCAGCTCACGTCCAGCGAGGACATCGCGACGAAGAGGCCGCCCGCAATACTGACGACGTCGGCGAGGAGCGTGAGCAGCGGCGCTGCGATGAGCACCGCAAGGATGCGCGGAAGGACGAGGAAACGGTACGGGTCGAGCCCGAGCGTCCGGAGCGCGTCGACCTCCTCCGAGACCTTCATGGTGCCGATCTCGGCCGCGATCGCTGCACCCGAGCGGCCCGCGACGACGATCGCCGTCATCAGCGGCGCGAGCTCGCGCGTCATCGACAGGCTGACGAGATCCGCGACGAGCGAATCGGCGCCGAACTTCCCGAGCTGAAGGGCCGACTGGAACGCGGTGATCACGCCGATGAGGAACCCGATGACAATCGTGATCGGCACGCCGTCCGCGCCGTGCCGCTCGAGCAGGTGGCCGACGTCCCGCCAGCGCACGTCGCCCGGCCGCCGAAACGCGCCGAACGTCGAGCTCGCGAGCTCGCCCGCGAACGCCAGGTGATCCTTCGCCGCGGCCCACAGCTCGAGCGTCGCGTCACCGATGTGGCTCAGGAGCCCGCGGTGTCCCGCTGGCGCGCGCAGCGGCGCGCGGCTCGTACGCTCGGTGTAGAGGGCGAGCACGCGCGCGACGTCTCCGTCCGCGCCGACGAGCTCGGCACCCCGCTGCGCGGCGACGGCCGCCAGCACGGCGGCCGCGCCGCCGTCGAGGGCCGTGACTCCGGCGACGTCGAGCGTGCGCGCGCCTTCGAGCGCGGGAACGAGATCGCGCCGCAGGTGACCGGCGTCGGCGAGCGAGAGCGATCCGGCGAGTGTCACCGCGCCCTCTCCGCCCGCACCGATCTTGTATCCCGCCCCCATCGAGCGCTGATCGTGACCGGCGCGAGGTCCGGAATCCAGGCCCCAGGCCGCGCGCCCGAGCTCAGGCGTCGAGCGGCCCCTCGGCGCGCAGCGCCGCACGCGGCTTGGGGCTGGTCTTGAACCGCGAACGGTCCTTCGACGCATCGGGCGCCAGCGGGACGAGGTCCCACTTCCTGGCGAGCTTCGAGAGGACCTGGAGGTCATCGAGCATCGCGTTCGCCTGCTTGACCGACCTCGGCCGGTAACTCTGGTGCGCCTCCGGGGGGATCTCGAAGTAGCACTTCCAGGGTCGATCGCCCGGCGCGTCCCTCTCGAACCGCTCGACGAAGTCGCGGATCGTGTCCGACAGGGCGGACACACTCGCTCGGATCCGCACCCAGCGGTATTGATCCCAGGAGTCTTCCTCGACCGGGGCGTCGTCCGCCTCGATCGGCTCGTCCGCGAATCGGTCGATCAGACGCTCGGCCGCCTCGTACCCACGTTGAAGGAGACTCGCGAGCACGTGCGGTTCCATGTTCAGGTTGAGCCCGCCCTCGTCCTTGGACAGCCAGACCTCGAGCACGCGCTCCCGACTCCCGCGCATCTGAACGGCGTTGTTGTCCGTCCAGACCTGCGCGCTGGTGAAGATCCCCATGACCCAGCCGCCGAGCGACGGCCAGAGCGCGCCGGAATCCCGCCACGGGTAGAGGAGCTTCGGCAGTTCGTCCTGCCCGATCCTCGGCAGGTGGATCGTCTTGTCCTTCCCGCGGTCGGCGCCGCGGACGGGCCGATCGGACTCCCTCTCGTACAGGAGATTGATGGCGAGCGTGGGCCAGGCACTCAGGGGGGAGTCGAACCGGGCGACGGGCAGATTCGAGGTGATCCCGCCGTCCGAGAACCAGAGGGGCTCCATGTGCGAACCCGTGCGGCTCGGCCCGTAGGGCTCGTGGCCGGGCAAGTACTTCCAGAGCCGAACCATGCTCAAGAGCCCCGGGAAGCTGAGGCTCATGCGGGTCGCGAGAAGGACCGGAAGCTCGCTCGTGTGTGGAAGCGCCAGAGTGCCCTCGACGTGGCACTCCCGGGAGGACCTCCAGTCCGGGTCGTCCCGCACTGCCCGCTCGCGCGCGGTGCGGTCTTGGGCAGCGTCGACGAGGTGCTGCACGACAACGTCCGGGAGTACGCGCTCGAGCTCCTCCGGCCGGAAACCGAACAGGTTGCTCGACATCGGGAACTCGAACGGGCGCGCCAGGGAGAGGCACGTCGTGATCGCCCGGAAGTCGATGGACCGGAAACCGTCCCGACCCTCCATGTGCGCGAGGCAGTCGGGGAGCGGCGCGCCGTGCAGGTCGCCAAAGGTCAGCGGCTTCGTGAGCGGGAGGCCTGCTGCCGACTGGATCTTCTCGTGCAGCCACTCGCTCAAGGGGGGAAGCGCCCCGTTGGACTTCGTCTGCCCCTGCGCGGTACCGGAGCAGAACCCGTAGTCGTTGTCGCGCCAGCGCCGGGCATTGCTCAGGACCGAAAGAACGAGTGCGCCAAGCGACACCGCGATGAGGGCCAACGTGAGCCACCCCAGGAACCCGACCGACGCCAACGACGCGAAGCGGGAGATCGCAAGCACCACCAGCGCCGGCGCGAAGAGCGGGAGCACCAGCCAGCGCAAGGCCAGCCTCAGCCTCGAATGGCCGACCAGCATCCCCTTCGCCGGAGCGAACGCGCGCTCCGTCGCCGCGTCCGGCCGGAAGAGCTCGAGCATGCGGCCCTCGCCCATGAGCTCCTCGCTCGCGGTGGCGAGGACGTCGTAGCCCTCCGAGCTCCCCGTCTGCCGGCGCCGGTACTCGGCTGCGGCCGCGATGCTGGCGACGATCGCACCGGCCGAGGTGCCCGCGATCCCGACGAAGTGGAACTTCGTCGCCAGCTTGCGGACCGCGTCTGGGTACACGATTCCGCTCGCCACGCCTCCTTTGAGAACCAGGTCGGCGGGGCGGGCGACCTGGGGCGGAACATCGATCTTGCGGCTCTTGCGAGCGTGTGCGGCAGTCATTGCGGGGTGCAGAGGGGGCGAGGCACGGGCAGGAGGAACGCGCGACCGGGCAGTGGACGCACGCGCTCATCGACGCGGCCGGTCACTTCGCCTGGAAGACGATCGGCCACATGAAGTCGAGCGGCTTGAAGCCCTGGCCGAGGTACACGGTCGGCGCGGTCGGGCTCTGGATGTTGTAGCCGAGGTTCAGCGAGCCGGTCGGCACCGAGAACGGGATGAACTGGTCCGTCGCCGGGTTGTAGGACGCGGTCGCGTGACAGCTGTGGCAGCTCGCCTGGAAGCTCGTCCAGTACTGCGGCTGCGCGACGTTCGGCAGGCCGGCGAAGTCCTCCATGTCGGTGTGTCCGAGGATGACCGGTGTCTTCCCCCTGCCGCCGACCGTGAAGCGGATCTGGGTTCCGTTCGGCGCGTAGGACTCGAAGCCGAAGCCCTTCATTCCACCGAGGTCAAGGAGCGCCGCGATCTCGGCCTTTGGCAGCGGCGCGCGCTGCGTAATCAGCGTCTCACGGACATGGCGCACGCCCGGGTTCCCGTTGAACTCGAACGTCGCCCAGAACCAGCTCGGATCCTCGTTCGTGAACACCGTGCTCGGATCGTCGAGCAGCCGCATCTTCGCCTGCACGTGCAGCCCTCTCCACCAGTAGACCTGGTTGCCGAAGGCGAAGGTCAGAGCGCCGGTGGGCGCGGGGCTGCCCTCCGTCACCTGCAGCCACGACGCCTTGAGCTCGACCGACCCGATCGGCATGTTCACGTAGTCGTGCGTCTCGAAGAACGTCGCCACGTCGGCCTGGGTCGTAAGACCCGAGTCGACCAGGTAGTCGTAGGAGACCTTGTTGCGGTTGACCTCTTCGTTCGATGCGTCGGGCGCGGCCGTCGCGATCCGTCCCGCCTCGAGGTCGGTCTTCTCCGCCGACGGCTGCATCTCGGTCCGGGGCGGGGCGCCGAACTCGAAGCGCTTCCGGCTGCCGAACGTGTCGGGGTCGGTCGGCCACGCCATCCAGAGCGGGACCTTGCCCGTGCCGGACATTCCGCGCCCGCTCGGATCCTCGATCAGCTGGTTCACGCGCACGAACCACATCCAGGCGACACGCTCGCGATCGAGGAGGCTCTCCCCGAACGCCATGTCGGCGAAGCGCGCAGCGAACTCCTCGTCGGGAATCGTGAGCCAGTCGCTGCCCTGGATCGGGGGACGCTCGGAGGCCGGCGCCGCGTCCGCGCCGGGCTCAGCTTTCGCACCTGGATCCGAGCTCGGGGTGCAGAGCGTGGCCGCCGGAACGGCGACCAGGAGCAGGGCGAGGGACACGGGCAGGGGGACAGGCATGGTGGGACCTCCGGTGACCCGGTGCATCGCACATCGGGTCCATCGTGGGTGAGCGCCGACTCGGGGCGCGGGGCGGGGGACGGCGGCCTCGGCCGCACCAGCGTGAGTGACGCGGGGGCCTCCTCCGGTGCGCCAACCTCCTCAAAAGTCGCGACGCGCGCTGCCACACGCGCCCCGGTGCCCCGATACGCAAGGCGCGGCGCAGGCCCCGAAGGTCCTGCGCCGCGCCGGTCCGGAGTCCTGCTCGACTTCGGGCTCAGTTGCCGAACGTCACGCAGAGTGCGTCCGACCAGTTGGCACCGTTCGGGCTGAAGTCGCGGTACACGAGCTGGTAGAAGAGGCTGGTGCCGACCATCGGCGCCATGCCCCCGTTCGCCATGTAGACCGAGTCGGGGAGCGCCAGCGAGGCGTTGCCCGAAGCGTCGGCCATGACGACCGGCTCGAGGCGCGTGAAGCCGTCGATGCAGCGCGTGCCGTCGAAGCTGACGGCGCGCGTCTCGCTCGTGCCGGCCCAGTAGAGGCCGAACTGGAACGGCGGGAGACCCGAGGTCTCCAGCGTGAAGTTCTGCGCGGCGACACCGGCGCTGCCCGAGGCGGACATCACGGCACCGGGGCCGACCGAGTTCGGGGTCGTGCCGCAGAGGCTGCGTACGACGCCCTCGAGCGAGCGGACCGACACGTCGTCGAACGTCACGTTCGCGAACGCGCCGTCGACCGCGCCCGTGATCGCGCCGATCTGGACCGTAACACCGCCGGAGACGTCCGGGCCCGCCATCGCGGTGAAGGTGAAGTCCTGGTAGTCGCTCGTGATCGGAAGCGGGCCGCCGCCGAGGATCTCGGCCATCGACACGCCGCCGCCGGCGACCTCGGAGAAGAACTCGACGAAGATCACGCCGCTTACGCCGAGCTCGCCCTTGGCCGAGAGGCTGATCTCGAGCATGTCGCCCGGCTGGATCGAGCCCGCGCCGATGTTGGCGTTCTTGACGACTGCGCCGGCGGGGAAGTCCGGGTTCTGGATCTCGCCGGCGAAGCTGCCCGTGTTCGCGTCACCGGTGACGTTGAACGTCGCGTTCGGCGTGAGGAACGGGTCCCAGCCGGTCGTGTCGCCCGTCTCGAAGCCGCCGTTGATCTCGGCGCTCTCGATGCTGACCGACACGTCGTCCACGGTGACCATCGAGATGCTGCCGTCGACAGCGCCGGTGATCGCGCCGAGCTGGAACGTCACGCCCTGCGCCACGTCCGGACCGGCCGTCGTGGTGAAACAGAAGGACTGCCACTGGTCGGTGATCGGCAGCGGACCACCGCCGAGGATCTCCGCCATCGAGACGCCCATGGCGCCCTCCGAGAAGAACTCGGCAAAGACGACGCCGCCGTTGGCGGTCATGCCCTTCGCGGCGAAGGAGACGATGATCCGGTCGCCGGGCTGGACCTGGCCGGCGCCGATGAAATCGTTCTTGATGACCGCGCCGGACGGCGCGAAGTCGTTCACGAGCTCGGCGGCGAACATGCCGCTGTTCGAGTCCATCGTGACGTCGAAGGTCGAGGTCGGGCTCGGGAACGAGGTCCAGCCGGTGGTGTCACCGGTCTCGAAGCCGCCGTTCTCGGCGAGCTCGATCTGGGCAGACGCGACGCCGGAAAGTCCGAGCGCAGCGACGAGCGTGAGGAGTTGTGCTTTTTGCATCGATGCAGTGTTGCAGTGAAGAGCACGCCCGAGCGCCGCGGCGCGGCGAAGGATGAAGCGAGCGTTGGCTCCATCGTAGACACGCAACGACGCTTCGCTACGGCTCTCACGCGCGCAGTCCGCCGCGCGCGCTCGAGGCTCATTACGCCTTAATCGAAGCGAGCGCAGTCGCCCGGCGCAACGCGGGAGCGCGTGCGCGCCTTCGCCGCACGCTTCGAGCGCACGCGATCAGAGCGAACGCACGAACGCGATCAGCGCCGCGCGGTCCGCCGTGGACAGGGCCTCGTACGCCGCTCGCGAAGCATTTCCCTCGCCGCCGTGCCAGAGGATCGCCTCCTCCAGCGTGCGCGCGCGGCCGTCGTGTAGGTAGCCCTCGCCGCCGCTCACGCCCGCGGTGAGGCCGATGCTCCAGAGCGGTGCCGTGCGCCACTCCGACTCCGACGCGTTGCCCTCGACCAGCGTGGACGCGAGGCCCGGACCCATGTCGTGGAGCAGGAGGTCCGTGTACGGGTGGATCGTCTGGCTTCGCAGCTCGGCGTGCGGGTGGTACGGCGACGTCACGAACGTCGGCACGTGGCAGTCCGCGCAGCCCACCGCGGTGAACAGAGTCTCGCCCGCGAGCTCGAAGGGGTCGTCGACATCTCGACGTGCCTGCACGCCGAGGAGCGAGACGTATGCGTCCAGCTTCTCGAGCTCCGCGTCCGGAATCTCGGCCCCCGGCGCCTCGCAGCCCCCCTGGGTCGCACCGCAGTCCGGCGACGGGAACGGCAACGAAAGCACGCCCATGTCGGTGTTGAGCGCCGCGGCCACCTGCAGGCGCACCGAGGGCTGCGACGCCTTCCACCCGAAGCGGCCCAGGCGCAGGTCCGAGCTCTCGGGGTCGACCACGAGGCGCATGCGCCCCGAGATCCCGTCGCCGTTGGCGTCGGTCGGGTCCTCGAGCGCGGCCACGTCGGCCTCGTCGATGGCCTCGAGCAGGCCCATGCCGACGAGCTGCGGCGCGAGGCTCACCCTGAAGTGCCCGGGCGTCACTCCGCCGAACCCGTAGTTCGGCCTCCGGAGCGCGCCGACGGGGCTCCAGCCCGCGAAGAAGACGTTCGCCTCGGGCGCGCCCGCCGTGCTCCGGGGCTGCAGCACCGAGCCGAGGTCGGGATGCGGGTTGCCCGCGGCGTCGCCGACCATCACGACGTACCGCTCGAGCGTCTGACCTGTGGACGCAGGGAGCGCGCGGCCGTTCTTCTCGTGGCAGGCGACGCACGAACGCGCGGTGTAGCCCGGGCCGAGCATCCCGGCCAGCGCACCGAACGTCGGATTGAGAACGGTCTCGTCGTGCGTGCCGTCGCCAAAATCCGTGTGGTGCACGCGGCGCCCCTCGACGAAGGGCTGCCCGTTGTGGGGCGCCAGGTTCGTCGCGAGCTGCATGAAGCGCTTGTCGGGCTCGTTCGAGTAGGGATACGACAGCGTCGTGCCTCCCCCCCCCAGCGCCTGCGCGGGCAGCGGGTATGAGTCCTCGCGCTCGGTCGCGGGATTGCCGAACACGCCGCGCGCCTCCCACGGGACGATCCCTTCCCCGACAACGTAGAGGATCGCCGTCCCGTAGTAGTTGTTGCGGCCGCGCGGCACGCCGTCCAGGAACTGGCTCAGCTCGAACTCGAGCCGATCCCCGACCTGCAGTGCACGTCCCTCCTTCACATTGAAGCTGACGGACCGCGTGTAGTGTCGGACGTCGCTCCCGGGCTGGTCGAGCGCCGGCACGGGCGCCATGACGCCGTTGTTGAAGTACTCCGCGACCGTGTTGATGCCGCGGTAGAAGAAGCGCAGCTCGGCCTGGATCTGGTTGAGCCTCCACTGCGTCGCGACGTTGAACGTGATCGTGTTGCCGCCCATCGGCACGGTGTCGACGATCTCGATCGTGGCGGTCCGGTGCTCCCAGTAGTGCGACAGGTAGTGGTCGTAGCTCTGGAACTGGTCCTCGCGGGCGTGGCGGTCGCGGGCGCGGTCCGACAGGCGCGTGATGAGCGCGGTCGGCGTCGTCTCCTGGAGCGCGGGCTCGAGGAGCGTGCTCGCGTCGAAGAGCGGCGTGAACGTCGGCGCGAACGGCACGGGCTCCCAGACGCCGAGGGCCCCGTCGCCGAGCGTGTCTCCGGGCTGCGCGTCCCCGCTGAAGAAGTAGAGCGGACGGCCCAGATAGGTGACCTGCTCGGTGCCGTCGGCGCGACCGATCGAGGACAGACTCGACACGCCGTTCGGATCCCCGTCCTCCACCAGGAGCGGTGGCCACTGCTGCGCGCACGCGCCGTCGCAGGTGCTCGTCCCCGGCGCCGCCAGGTCGTCGTCGGTCACGTACAGCGTGAACCCCGGAAGATCCGATGCCGAGCCGCCGACGAGTACGCCTCCAGCGAAGCCCACCTCGGGCCCCGGCACGATCACTTCACAGCCGGTCCCGTCCACGGGAGTCCCCGGCGGCGTGCCCGGGCAGGCGTCGAACACGTCCGCGACGCCGTCGCCGTCCGCGTCGCGCGCCGGGAAGCCGTAGACCTCGAACTCCCAGATGGAGTAGCCGTAGACGTTGCCCGGACTCCGCGTGAGGCCGTTCATCCGCACGTAGCGGTAGGCGCCGGAGAGCGCGAGCGCGTCGGTCCGGTCGCCGAACAGTCCGCCGCTGAAGGTGGCGAGCGTCGTCCACGCCGCGCCGTCCGCGGAGCCGTCCACCGTGTACGTGCCGGCGTTGGCGGCCTCCCACTGGATCACGGTGCGCGAGAGCTCGAACGGACGGCCGAGATCGAGAGTGAGCGTCGTCGGGTCGATGCCGAACTGCGACTCCCAGCGCGTCGACGGGTTCCCGTCGACGGCGAAGCTCGGCGGACCGGCGGGCCCGGTCGTGCTCGCCGACGCGCTCGCGATCAGCGCGAGGTTGCGCTCCAGCGGCGCGGGCGTCGCCGCCTGTTTGGGCGACGGCGCCTGGGCCACGGTCCGCTGCGGCACGGCTCCGAACGCGTTCGCGCCCTGCGCGGCGGAGAGCAGCGCGCACAGCAGGCCGCAGAGGAGAGCGGAGTGTGAACGCGGAACGGAGCGGAGCTGGAGCATGGGCGTCGCGTCGTGCTGGGGTGGGGTGCGCCGGGTGGTGGGCGCGGCGTCGAGGACTCGCCTCGGAGCGCTCGACTCGAGCCTAGGTGCCGCCGCGCGAGATCGCGGGGTACCCCGCTGTGAAAGCGCGCCGCTCTCACTCTCGACTCACGCCCGGTGCGCCGTGCGCTCGGAACGAGCCGGTGAACGCCCTCCGCGCTCACCGGTGTCTCACGCTCGTCCAGACTCGAACAGCGCCCGGACGTCCTCGTCCCCCAGCGCAATCGGCGCGACGAACACGTCGTCGATCCAAGCGTCCGGCGACGCGCCGTAGGTCGGCGGCGGGCCGTCGTCGAGCCGCACGCCGCGCCGATCGCCGTGGCAGCCAAGCTGCACGACGAGTGCCTCGTCGGTGACCGGATACCCCGCGCCCCCCTGGCCGATGAGTTCGCCGTTCCAGTAGCTCGCGAATCGGCCCGTCGTTCCGTCGTACGTCAGCGCCATATGGTCCCAGCGCCCGATCGGCGCGAACACCGGATTCGAGTTGAAGCGCAGCGGGATCGGCGCCGCGACGTCCGCCGGAACGTGGCCGGCGAATCGCCGCGAGAAGTAGTGTCCGCCGAAGCGCGCGAGCGCCTCGTCGCGCACGTTGCCGGCGATGAGCACCTCGTCGGGCTGCACGACGCGCGCGCGCTTGACCCAGAGCGCCTTCGTGTACGCCGCGGGTCCAAGGGTCAGCGTCGTATCGAACCCGCCCGTTCCGTTGAAGCGCAGGACGCGCCCTCGCTCCGGGTCGGTCTCGTAGCGCCCCGCCAGGACCCGAGCAGGACTACCGAACGCGTCGCGGAACTCGGCGGTCCCCCGATCGAAGCGCAGCCGGTACGCGGCGGGCGGCGCGGCGCCGGGCCGTTCACGCACAGCGTCGGCGACCTCGGCGATCCGGCGGCCGAAGGCGCGCAGCGTGTCGCCCTTGAAGTGCGCCACGTCGTCCGCGGGCGAATCGAGATCGCCGGTCGGAACCTGGAGGCAGCGGGCGAGCTCTCCGCCCGCCAGCGCCGCCTGCACGCGGTCCCCGATCGCGGCGGAGCGGGAGGCTTCGATGTACCGGCGGGGAGGCTGGGTCAGGAGCACGCTCGCCGACGCGCCGCCCGGCAGCGCATCCCGAAGCCCGTCGGCGTACGCGCGCATCGCGCGGATCCGCGCGGGCCCGCCGAAGTCCTCGGGCTCGCTGTCCGCGACGGGGAGACCGCTGACGATCCCCATGAACCGGTGGTCGGGGCGACGCTTCAGGAACGCGAGCGCCTCGGCGCGCGCCGTCTCGAAGAGCGCGTCGCCCGGGTTCCAGCGCGCGGACAGCTCGGGCACGCGGAACCCCGAGCCCCCGAACGACACGCTCAGGACCGCCAGGGATTCGATCCCCTGGTTCCGTCGCACGCGCTCCTTCCCGAACGCGAGCTTCGGACCGAGCGCGAATCCGCGATTGTCCTCTCCGTTGCTGCGCAGGAGCTGGAGTTCGCCAGGGACCGTCGGCGTGTAAACGCCGTCGAGCCCGATGCCGCGCGAGACCTCGAGAACGCGCGGATCCGGCGCGTCCGCGCCGTACGGCTCGAGCACCGCGTCCGCGTCCTGCCCGCGCTCCTGGCTCATGCCCGCGAAGATCCAGAGCTCGCGCCGCGACCATGCGCGGGCGTCGCCGTCGGGCGCCTGGGACCGGGACGTCACCGCGCGCGCGCCCACCTCCGCTGGGTGCAGGATGAGGCGCACGGACGATCGCTCGGTCCGTTCCGCGGTGCGCCTGCCGTGTCACCCATCCGTTCCATCGCCCCTTCGGGCTGCACGAACGTACGCGCGCGCCGGTCCAACGGGCACCCCCTCATGTGCTTCTCAGGGTTCGAAGCCGCGCTCCGGCGCGCTCGTGAGGTCCGGAGCGTCCCCGTCCGCGCTCCCCGCCGGGCCCATCCCGCTCCGTCCCGACCAGGCCCTCCCGGCGCCCGGGCCCGGAGACGACCGCCCGGACCCGACCCCGAACCCGGAGAACCCATGGACCTTCGACCCGCCCGAGCGCTCCTCGGATGCGCGCTCGTCTGCGCGCCCGCTTTCACCCAGAGCGCCCGATCCAACCGGCCGCAGCGCCCCGACCGCCCCTTCCCTCCGCTCCAGGAGCCGCGCACCTTCGACGGATCCGGCAACAGCTCGAGCCACCCCGCGCGCGGAGCTGCACACACGCCGATGGTGCGCCTCTTCGCGCCCGCCTACGCCGACGGGACGAGCGCGCCCTCCGGCCCGGTCCGGCCCAGCGCCCGCTTCGTCAGCAACGGCGCGCTCCGACAGGACCTGGACCGACCCGCAGCGTCCGGCGTGACCGACATGTTCTGGCAGTGGGGCCAGTTCCTCGACCACGATCTCGTCGAGACTCCGCTGGCAGATCCGCGCGTCGAGCTCCCCATCGAGGTCCCCGCCGGCGACCCCTGGTTCGACCCGGATACGACGGGAACCGCGACGATCCCGCTCGGGCGCTCGGACGCGGTCCTCGTCGACGGCGTGCGGAACCAGATCAACGCGATCACCGCCTGGATCGACGGGAGCCAGATCTACGGCTCGGACGCGGACCGCGCCCGCGCGCTCCGAGCGCTCGACGGCACGGGTCGGCTCCGCACGAGCGAGGGCAACCTCCTCCCCTACAACACGTCGGGCGTCCACAACCTGCCCGACGACTCCGACGCGCACTTCGTCGGGGGCGACATCCGCGTCAACGAGCAGGTCGGCCTGACGACGCTCCACACGATCTTCGTTCGAGAGCACAACGTCTGGGCCGCCCGCATCGCGGCCGAGGACGCGGCCTCCGCAGCGCGCTCGGGAAGGCCTCCGCTCACCGGCGACGAGATCTACGAACTCGCGCGCGGCATCGTGTCCGCGGAGCTCCAGCTCATCACGTACCGCGAGTGGCTGCCGCTCCTGCTCGGCGACCGCGCGCCCGCTGCGCGGTCCGACTACGACCCGGACCTCGACGGCGGGATCCGGAACGCGTTCGCGACGGCCGCATTCCGCCTCGGGCACAGCATGCTCAGCCCGGAGCTGCTCGTCCTCGACGGAGCGGGCCGGCCCGTGGCACCGGGGAACCTGCGCCTCGCGCGCGCGTTCTTCGCCGCCCACCACGTCGAGACCCACGGCATCGACCCGTTCGTGCGAGGACTGCTCGCGCAGGAAGCTCAGGAGCTCGACGCGTTCGTGGTCGACGATGTTCGCAACTTCCTCTTCGGCGCGCCCGGTGCCGGCGGCTTCGACCTCGCCGCGCTCAACCTGCAGCGTGCGCGCGACCACGGCCTGCCGTCGTACGGCGCGGCGCGGGCCGCGCTCGGGCTGAGCGTTCCCGGCGCCATGTCCGGAATCTCCAGCGACCCCGACGTCGTGGCGCGACTCGAGTCCGTCGCACGCACGCCCGACACTCTCGACCTCTGGGTCGGCGGCCTCGCAGAGGACGACCTGCCCGGCGCGATGGTCGGACCCACGTTCGCCGCCATCCTGCTCGAGCAGTTCGTCGCGCTGCGCGACGGCGACCGGCTCTGGTACGACCGTCAGCTTCCGCGTCGACTCCGAAGACTCGTCGAGCGGCAGCGCCTGGCCGACGTGCTGCTGCGTACGACGGGGCTGTCCGAGGACGAGGTCCGGACCCCGTTCCTCGCGGACTGAGACCCGGAGGGCGAGGCGCCCCAGCGGCGCCTCGCCCGCTCCCCCTCACTGCATCGACATCCGCTCGGCCTCGAGCCGCATGTTCCCGGCCTCGTCGAAGCGCAGCGTCCCCGCGACGAGAACCTCGCTCAGATGGTCCAGCCCATACGCCCCGCGCAGGGTCCAGTCCGCCGGCAGCTCGCCCTCCATGAACTCGACGTTGATCGTCCAATCGCGCAGTCGATCGGGGTCCTCGCAGCAGTAGTCCCACGGCGTCGCGCAGCGGTCCTCCCCGGTTTCGCTGCAGTCCTCGAGGGAGTCCTCGACGAGGAGGAACGTGGCCAGGTCACCGAAGTCCTGCAGCGTCCCCCGGACGACCACGGCGTCCCCGTCGGCGTGCGATGCGCGCGCGTCCTTGACGTCGATGGCCCCGGCAAGCGGCGCGGACGACCAGGCGCCCGCGGGCATGCCCGCGGTCCCCGTGGACGTGGCCCCTCCCACGTCGGCCTCCGCTCCGCAGGCTGCGGCGAGGAAGGTCAGGAGGAGAGGAGCTAGAGATGAGGTCTTCATGGTCTCGGACCGGCGTCGGCGCCGGCGTATCGGAGAGGTCGATGGAAGTGTTCGAAGGCGAGCGCCGGGTCAGTCCTCGGACAGCGCCCGAGCGATGGGGAGGCGCGCGACGCGCAGCGACGCGGGCACGACGGAGAACAGCGCGAGCAGCAGCGCGCCGGCCAGCCCGGTGAGGGTGGCCGCGCCGTCGAGGCGCAGCTCGAAGGCGCTCATGGCGAGGCGCACGGCGCCGCCCGTGAATGCGACCCGCGCGACGACGATCCCGACCACGGCGCCCGCGGCGCCCAGCACGAGTGCTTCGACGAGGAGCGAGCGCGCGAGGGCCCACGTCGAGTAGCCGATCGCGCGCAGCGCGGCGAGCTCGCGCACGCGGTCCTGGACAGCGGCCGCCATGACGTTGGCCCCGCCGAGCAGAGCGGCGAAGCCGACGAGGCACGCGAGGAACCACGCCATGCGCTGGATCGGCCGGAAGTAGGCCGACAGCTCGCCGTAGTACTCCTCACTCGTGACGACGTCGAGCTCGAGGTCGAGGCGCCGGTCCGCGAACAGCCTGAGCCGCTTGAGCGCGCGATCGTCCTCGAGGCGCACGAACACCGCGGAAGAGTCGTCGCGCTGCGTCAGCCCGCGCAGCGGCTCGAGCGGCGTCCAGACCTCGGCCTCGATCGTGGTGCCCGGAGCGACGAAGCGGCCCACGACCGCGAAGTCCGCGCCCTCGAAGCGCAGCGTGGCGCCGACTCCCAGCGCGCCCTCGGGCACGCCGAGCTGCCGCGCCACGAGTCGGCCGACGATAGCTTCTCCCGGACCGGGCACACGGCCCTCGACGAGCGTCACCGCCTCGTGCACGTCGAATGCGTTCCGCGTCACGCCGCGCACGAATCCGGCGCGCTCGCCCTCGAACCCTGGTACGGACATCGACGTGCCCGCGTGGATCTCGTCGGAGGCCACGGCGACTCCCGGAACGCTGGCGATCACCAGGGAGCCGAGCCCCGCCTGCGCCGTCGAACGAACGACGTCGCCGTCCGCGACCTTCGAGAGGAGCAGCGCGGTTTCCGGGCGCGCAGCGCCGCCAAACGTGTCGCCGAGGCCGCGCGCGAAGGCGGCGGTGCCCACGAGCAGCGCGGCCACGAGCGCGCTCGAAAGGGCCGTGAGCAGCGTACGCAGCGGCCGGCGGCCGAGGTTGCGCAGCGCGTGGTCGAGCGGGAGTCCCATCGTCACGGCGCGAGCGCCTCCACGATCCCCGACCGCGCGCTCTTCCACGCAGGCAGGAGCCCCGCGACCGCGCCGCACGCGCACGCGACAGCGCCGCCGCGGAAGGCCAGCCCCCAAGTGACCTCGAACCCGACGGAAACGCCCTCGCTGCCCACGGTGAGCTGCGTCGTGTGGAGAACGACGAGCGCCGCTCCCACGCCCAGCACGGCGCCGGCGAGGCTCAGGCAGAGCGCCTCGGCGACGACGATCCACGCGATGCGGCCCTCGTCGAACCCGACGGCCCGGAGGACGCCGATCTCGCGCACGCGCTCCTGCACCCCCATCAGGACCGTGTTGGCGACGAGCGACAGAACGACCAGCGCGCAGCTCAGCGCGAGCCAGCGCCCGAAGCGCAGGATCTCGGTCAGGTCCCGGGTCGCGGACTCCAGGTAGGCGACGCGCGGCCGCGTGTCGGTCGGCTCCTCCGCTGTTTCGAAAAGCCCGTCGATCTCCCGGGCGACGCGGTCGACGTCCGCCCCGGAGCGCGCGAGGACCTCGAACTGCGTGACGGTTCCCAGTCGATCGACGGGCCCAGCGCGCTGCAGGTACTCGAGGTGCGTGAGGATGAGCGACTCCTGCGTCGCGTCCTCCGACTCGAAGAGACCGGCAACCTTCACGTCGATCTCGCCGAACGTGAAACGGTCGCCGACGCCGAGGCCCTTGCGCGCGGCGAAGCGCGCTCCGACGAGCGCAGCGTCCTTCTCGCGGGCGAACGCATCGGCGTCGCCCGAGACGACCTCGAGGTCGCGCTGCGCGAGCAGCTCGCCCACCGGAGCACCCTGGAACGTAACGAGGTCGAGGCTCGCGCGGCAGTTGTTGAGGAACACCTTGACCGGAAGCACGCGTTCGACGCCCGCGACCCCCTCGATCCTCCGCGTGTACGACTCGGGGAGGAACGACGTCTGCGGGCAGTAGCGGTTCTTGCGGAACACCACCAGCGTGCGCGCCGCGTCCGTCGACGACATCGCGCGCTCCATCCCGGCGGCGAGGCTCTCGACCATCACGAGCAGCGCCAGCGCGCTCGCCACGCCCGTGACCGTCACGCCCGTGCGCCACGGGCGCCGCCGCAGGTTCTTGACGACGAGGGCGAGGAGCTTCATCGCTGGACCTCCCGCTCGACGAGCTTGCCGCGGTCGAGCTCGAGCACGCGCGTTCCGTAGCTCGCCGCGTGCGCGTCGTGCGTCACCATCACGACCGTCTTGCCGAACTCCGCGTGGAGGCGCCGGAGGAGCTCGAGGACCCCGGTCGCACTGTCCGCGTCGAGGCTGCCCGTCGGCTCGTCCGCGACGACGACGCGCGGGTCGGCGACGATCGCGCGGGCGATGGCGACCCGCTGCTCCTGCCCGCCCGAGAGCTGCTTCGGCAGGTGGGTCGCCCGGTCGGCCAGGCCCACGGCGTTCAGCGCGATCTCGACGCGCTGGTGCCGCGCGGCGCGCGAAAGACGCTGGAGCCAGAGCGGGACCTCGACGTTCTCGTAGGCCGTCAGCACGGGTACGAGGTTCGCCCGCTGGAACACGTAGCCGATGTTCCGGGCGCGCCAGCGGGCCAGCTTGCCGGCCCGCGTTCGGCCCACGTCCGTTCCAGCGACCGTCACCGCGCCCGCCTGGGGCCGGTCGATCCCGGCGATCAGATTGAGCAACGTCGTCTTGCCGCTCCCCGACGGGCCGAGCAGGACGAGGAACTCCCCCTCGTCGATCGTGAGGTCGACCTCGCGCAGCGGCGTCACCTCGTGCTCGCCCTTCCTGTAGGTGCGGGTCACCCCGCGGAGTTCGATCAGGCTCATCGCTCCGTTCCTCCTGGCGCCAGCGCCGTCGGCAGTACGCGCACGCGGAGCACTCCGGCGTCGCCCGCGGACGCGGCGACCGCGTCGCGGCCCTCGTCGATCAGCTCCTCGGTGAAATCGAGCCCGCCGAGCACCTCGCGCACCCGCCGCCCGTCCTGCGTCCGGACCTCGGCACCCAGCTCGAGCTGTCGGTCCCGCGCGACGCCCGCCGCCGGCTCGTACACCCACGCGCGGTCCCCGCGCAGGAGCCGCGCCTCGACGCCGAAGCGTTCACCGGCGCGCGCGGTCCTCGGGGCTCCGTCCTCGCGCGCTCCGAAGAAGCGCACCTGCGCAAGCATGTCGGGCCTCACGAGGTCGTCGGCGTCCAGGACGCGCACCTGCGCCTCCAGCGTCACCTTCTGGATGTCCGCGCGCTGCACGACGCGGATCACCTCGCCCGCGTAGGGACGGCCGGGCCGGGCGTCGGTCAGGATCTCGGCGCGCTGGCCGACCGAGAGCCGCTCGACGTCTCCCTGGGGCACGTCCACGCGTACACGCAGCGCGTCGGGCGCGTAGAGCGAGCAGACGGGAGCGCCCGGCGAGAGCGACTCCCCGTCGGAGGCGAGGCGCTCGAGGACGACGCCCGCCCGCGGCGCGCGCACCACGGTTCGCTCGAGTCCGAGCGCGGCGCGGGCGAGCGTTGCGCGCGCCCCTGCGAGCTCGGCTTCCGCTCGACGCGCGTCCGCGGCGGTCGTATCGCGCACGAGCCTGTCCTCGAAGCGGAGTTCGACGTCCGCCTCGGCCCGCGTCCGCGTCGCGCGGACCTCGTCCGCGGTCGCAACGGCGAGCGCCGCGTCCGCGCGGAGGATCGCGAGCCGGGCGCGAGCGACCTCGACCTCGGCTTCCGCGATCTCGACCTGCCTCGCCCCGGACGCACCCGCGGCGCGGAGCTCCTCCTGCACAACGACCTCGCTCTGCGCGAGCTCGAGCCGGGCCTCGCCCTCGCGGACAGCCTCCGCGCGGTGCTCGGCCTCGGTCTCGGCGCCGTCGAGCCTCGCGGAGGCGCGCTCCGCGGCCTCCGTGACGCCCAGCGCCGCGTCGAATCGCTCACGCGCGATCCCGGCGCGCGCCCGCGCGGTCTCGAGCGTCGCCTCGGCCCGGGCCACTGCGGCTTCCGCGTCCGCGACCGTGATCCGCTCGACGTCGTCCACGAGTCGGGCCACCGGTGCGCCGGCCTCGACGGAGTCGGACTCCTCCACCAGCATCTCCACAACGACTCCCCCGTCGAGCGCAGGTGCGAACGTCGGGAAGGGGTCGGGTTCGATCCAGCCAGCGGCCTGGACCACGATGCCCGTGGAGGGCACGCCCGAGGCGGCCGCGCCGTCCAGAGCGACGGGGCGCGCCAGCGTCACGCGGGGCGGCGGATCGATCCACTCGAGGAGCGGACCGCGCAATACGAGCGCGAGCGCGACCAGGAGCACGAGGGCGGCCCCGAGCGCGAGGCCGCCCCGGCGCGGCGGCCGGATCGGCTCGGCGGCGCGCGCGAGCGCGCCAAGATCGACGGAGGCGTCCACTTCGCTCACGGCATCACCTCCAGGCGCGCTCGACCCTCGCCCTCGTCCGGGGCGGCGCCCCGACTCGACGCGAACGGCGTCGCCAGGGGTCCCGACGCCTCGATGAGGTGCAGCCCGGCGAGGGCGCGGCTCTGCTCGTCGGCGAGTCGCGCATCGATCGCATCCGCGCGCGCGAGCAGCGCCGAGCGCCACACGGCGACGTCCGCACGGCCCGTCCGGAACGCCGCTCGCGTCGCCGTCCAGGCGGCGTCGGTCGCGGCGTCGAGGGGCGCACTCGACTCGGTCAGCCGACGGCGCGCGCGCTCGAGTCTTCGTGCCGCATGGCGGCCGTGTTCGTTCAGCGCGAACAGGCGATCCTCGTACGCGTCGATCGCGGCCTCGCGCCGTTCGACGGCGGCGTCGATCGCGCTCCGCCACTCGGACGGAAAGGGCAGCCGCATCCGCAGGGCTCCGCCTACGCGGCTCCGACTCCCACCCGGGCCGTCGGGGAAGCCGAGGTGTGGACCGAGACCGATCATCGGCCAGGACCCCGCAGCGGCCAGCCGGACCTCGGCGTCGCGGGCCTCGAATGCCAGAGCGAGGGCGCGCAGCTCGGGGTGGCTCGCCCCCAGCTCCGCGGGATCCGCACCGGGTTCCTGCGCGAGCGGCTCGGGGAACGCGCACGCGTCCGCCACGGCTCCAGCGTTCGCGAGTCCGCTCAGGATCGACAGCTCGGCCGCGGCGTCCGAGGCGGCGTCGGCGCCGAGCGTCGCGCGCCGCACCACGCTGAGGGCCGCGCCCTCCGCCGAACGGGCGGCCGCCGCGCCGATCCTCCCGGTGCGCTCGAGGATCTCGATCCGCGCGAGGTCGAGCTCGGCGTCGGCAGCGAGCTGCGCGGTCTCCGCGCGTCGACGGGCCGCGAACGCGGTGCGGACACGCGCGCGCTCGACCTCGAGCCACGCGCGCCAGGCCGCCCGCTCGAGCTCGCCGAGGCGCTGCGCCTCGAGCGCGCGCGCGGCGTCGACTTCGCGGGCGGCCGGTCCGAGCTTCGCCAGCCCAAGGACGTCGAACACCGCGATCGCCTCGAACAACGGGTCGGAGCCGCTGAAGGCGTGGTCCATCGCTTGGAGGAAGACGGGCTCGGGCGCGCCGGCGCCGACGCGCGCCGCGCGGACCTCTCGCCACGCGCGACGCGCCGCGCGCACGTCGGGCGCGAACGCGACGGCGCGGGCGAGCCAGTAGCCGGGCATCGACGGGGAGCTGCGGGCCTCCGCCGGAGGGAGGGAGAGCGTGGACGCGGACCACTCCAGCGACGCGAGCGTCTCCTCGACGCCGCGCGCGGCGAGGACCTCGGCGGCTCCCTCGAGCGTGCGGGTGGCGGGCGGGGCGCTCGCGCAGGCGGCGAGGGCCGCGCAGCCGAGCGCCGCGACGCGCGCGGACGATGGACGGGACATGGAGGGACTCCAGGAACGACGGGCGGGGACGGCGTGCCGCGGCACGCCCACGACGCTCCGACGATGCGGAGCGACAGCAGCCCGACTCGACGGCCGACACGGAGCTCCATGGGGAAGCCCCGCGCGCGCCGCACGGTCGGTTCCCGCGTCGGCCTAGATCCGGAGGGGACGGACGCCCGCCCAGAGGCCCGGTGGCACGATCACGCCGGGCGGCGGTGCGCGCTCGGACCCGACCGACCGCACCCGCAGCTGCTCCGGGATCGACGCGGAGCGCCGCATGGGAGCGGACGCGATGCCCGCGTGGAGGAGGCTCGGATCGTCGTCGCCGTCGAAGACGAGCTCGAGGGGGTCGAGTGCGACCGTCGCGCAGCAGCCGCAGTCCGCCTCGACGTCGACGTAGGGCCCTTCCGGCGCCTCAGGGGCGCCGCCCCCGCAGCAGGAGCCGGGCTCGGCCGGAGCCCCGCAGCAGGTCGAGCCGGGGGCCTCCGCACCGCAACAGACCCCGCCGACGACGAGGTCGGCGACCTGCTGCACGAGGCTCCCGCCGCGGCAGATCTCCGCCGTCACCCCCTGCGAGACGAGGAGTCCCGGCAGGAGCGCAGCGAGGAGGAGGACGAAGCGGACGCGCACGCCTGCGAGTTTACCGCCCGAAGCTCGGTCCGGAACACACGTGCTTCCCGTCCGCCCGCGGAAGCGCGTTCCAGGCCCCTCGGTCGCGGGTCCGATCGTCGCGCGCTGAGACGCGCGCCACGGAGTCCGAATCCGCTTCCGTGGGGGTTGGGGTTTCGCCGATGTCCGCTGCAGAGACCGCCTGCCCGGTACGCAAGTGCCCCGCCCGGACCGCCGGAGCGGGCCACCGCGAGGTCTCGCTCGCCATGGACACTGCACACATCGACACTTCCGAGCTCGTTGGAGAGCTGCTCGGACACGCGCCGCTCGCCGTGGCGTGGAAGGACGCCGATCACGTCTTCCAGGGCTGCAACGAGGCGTTCGCCCAGCTCGCGGGCCTCGCGTCCCCCGACGAGATCGTCGGTCGCCACGAGGACGACCTCCCGCTCTACGGTGCCGACGACGGCGCGGCCTTCGGCAGGGACGAGCGCGTGCTGCGCACCGGCCGGACCGTGAACTCGGTCGAAACGCGCCGTCTGCCCGGCGGCGAGACGCGCCGGCTCGCCGTAACGCGGATCCGCGCGCAGCGTCCCGACGGAAGCCTCCACGGCTTGCTGCTGCTGGTGCGGGACCTGCAGGGCGACGCATCCCTGTCCCTCGACGCCGCGACCGGCGCAGCGTCCAGCGGCAGCGACGACGACACCGAGCGCACGGGGATCCAGAGCGCCAACTTCCTGCGGCGACTCGGGCACGAGATCCGCACGCCGATGACCTCGATCCTCGGCTTCTCGAACATCCTCGCGTCCGAGTCGGAGGACGAGGAGACGCGCAGAATGCTGCGCGTCGTCGAGCGCAGCGGACGGCGCGCACTCGGACTCATCGACGACCTCCTGGACCTCGCCGGGATCGAGAGCGGTCGCACGGGCCTGCGCCTGGCCGCCATGAACCCGCACCGAACGCTGCACGAGACCGTCGAGGAGTTCCAGGGCCGCGCCGAGGCGCTCGGCGTCGACCTCCGCGTGGACTACCTCAGCGCGATCCCGGACGTGATCTCCTCCGACGAGCGGCGCCTGGCGCAGGTGCTCCGGACGCTGCTCGCGACCGCGCTGCAGCTCTCGGGGGCGACCGAGGTCAGCGTACAGCCCGCGTGGGTGCGCGCGTCCGGCCGCGAGTGGCTCGAGATCACCATCGTCGACACCGGCGACGGCCTGCCGCCCGAGCTGCTCGACGGCCTGTTCGAGCCCTTCGGCGCCGTGCCCGGCGCACGCGAGGACGCCGTCGAGGGATCGTTCTCCACTGGACTCGGACTCGTGATCGCCCGCCACGTCGCACGGCTCCTCGGGGGCGAGCTCGGCGTCGAGTCGACCCGCGGGGCCGGCACGACGTACTCCCTGCGGATCGACGCCGGCGTCGTTCCCTCGGGGGTCCGCTGGAGCGAAGGCGAGAGCGCGCCGCTGCGGCCGTCCACGACGCAGGAAGTCCCGCTCATGGGGCGCCCGCTCGCAGGACAGCGCGTGTTGCTCGCCGAGGACGACGACGACAACCGCGCGTTCATGCGCCGGGCGCTGGAGAGCGCGGGCGCCGAGGTGAGCTGCGTCCGCGACGGACAGGAAGCCGTCGAGCTGATCCTGGCGGCGCTCGACTTCGAGCGCCCGTTCGACGTGGTCGTCCTGAACGCGAAGATGCCGCGCCTCGACGGGATCGACGCAACGGTGATGATGCGTGAGCTCGGCTGCAACGCCCCGGTCGTCGCTCTGTCGGCGGACTCGGGAGGATCGCACCGGGAACGGTGCGCACTCGCCGGCTGTGACGGGTTCGTGACGAAGCCGATGGCCCCCGAGACGCTCGTGCAGGCGTGCGCCCAGTGGGTCGTCCCGCGGGCCCAGGCCGCGTGAGCTCGGGCCCGTCCCCTCCCCTGAGGGAGGCGCGGAGCAGAAGAGCGCGGGTCACGCCTTGAGGCGAGCCGCGGGCTCGGTCCACGATGGGGCGCCCGTTCGGCCGCAGCGCCGGGCGACCGCCGCTCACCCCGAACCCCGCCATGCTCTTCGTCACCACCACCCTCGCCGCCTCGCTCCTCGTCCCCGCCACGGAGCCGAGCGCCACGCCCGCCCTCCCGGCCCCCGCGACGGCCGCGCCGGCCGTCCACTGTCAGGTCCCGTGCGGGATCTACGGGGACCACCTCCGCGTCGAGCTCGTGCGCGAGCACTGCGCGACGATCGAGAAGGCGATGAAGCAGATCGCCGAGCTCGGCGCTGCGGAGACCCCGAACTGGAACCAGCTCGTGCGCTGGATCCAGACGAAGGACGAGCACGCGCAGAAGGTCCAGGACCAGCTCCAGAGCTACTGGCTCGCCCAGCGCGTAAAGGAGCCGGGGGCCGGCGACGACGACGCGATGGGCAAGTACGTCCGTCAGCTGATGCTGCAGCACCGGATGATGGTCGCGGCGATGAAGTGCAAGCAGACGACGGACGTCGAGAACGTGGCTGCGCTCCGGAGGGCGCTCGACCAGTTCGCGGAGGCGTACTTCACCGCAGAGGACCTCAAGAAGATCAAGCACCTGCAGGAGCACGGCGAGGGGCTGGACCACTCGCACAGCGGCGGCAAGCGCTGAGCGACCCGCTCCGGCGCGGTCACGAACGCAGGACCAGCGCCCCGCGCGCCGTGTCCCCTCCCGGGACCGGCGGGCGGGGCGCGCCGCGTTTCTGGCACCGCCAGGCCGCCCGCGCGAGCCACGGTGAGACACGGTCCGGGGTGTGCGGGTTTGCATCAGGGTGGCACGCAACGAAGGCCGATTTCGGTGGAGCAGCGTTCCACCAACGCACAACGGTCCCTTCCGTCCATGCGCCGTCCCCTCTCTCTCAGCGGCCCGCGGACCCGGCGAGGCTTTGCTCTCGCTGAAGTCGCGGTGTCACTCGCGATCTTCGCGCTCTCCGCGTCGATCCTCGCGCAGACCTACCGCGCGGGGCACGATCTCCGCGCCCAGGCCCACGAGGAGGGCCTCGCAACGACCGCGGCCCAGACCGCGCTCGAGCTCATGCGGGGCGCACGATTCGACGAGGTCGTTCGCCGGTTCGATCCCGACCCCTTCAACGACCCGCGGGGGCCCGGCACGGCACACGGCGCGACGTTCGACGTGCCCGGGCTCGAGCCCGCGAGCGACGACCCGGACGGCGTCGTCGGCGAGGTCGTGCTGCCGATCCTGAACGTCGGCACCGAGGTCGCGCCCGTCTACCAGTTCCGCGAGGACGTGGGTCCCACCGAACTCGGGCTGCCGAGGGATCTGAATGGCGATGCGACAGTCGACGACGCGGACCACACGCTCGACGCTGTCCTCATTCCCGTCGTCGTCCGCGTCCGTTGGCAGAGCCAGCGGGGCCCGCGGCAGCTTGAGTTCTTCACCGCGATCACGGAGTACTCGAAGGAATGACCGCACGGCCGAGGATCGCTCCGGCGCGCACGAGTGCCGGCATGACGCTGCTCGAGGTGATCCTCGCGGTGTCGCTTCTCTGCGTGGTCGCCACGAAGGTGGTGACGGTGCTCAACGTCGCCACGGAGCAGAACGACCAGGACACGGCAAGGACCCAGCTCGAAAGCGAGGTCCGGCAGATACTGCGCCAGATCGGGTTTGCGATCATGGGCTCGTCGCCGGAGTCGCTGCGTCCGAACCTCGGCTCGTCGACCCCCTCTTCGAGGATCCGCTATCAGATCAACCTCGGCGTCGCGGACGGCGAGGTGGTCATGACCGACCCCGAGGAGATCGCGTTGATCGAGCCGACCCAGGAGGTCTACTGGACCGACTCGCCCGACGCGGCGGACGGGCGCCGCGTGACGTGGTCCAGGCTCGTCGCGCCCTATCTGGAAGGTGAGCTGCCGAACGGCATGGACGACAACGGGAACGGGCTCATCGACGAGAAGGGCCTCGCGTTCTCGATCGACGGCGTGAACGTGACGATGCACCTGACGCTCGAGCGGGTGATGAACGACGGCTCGCTGCTGCGCAAGACATACCAGTCGACGGTGGCGTGCCGGAACCTCTTCAACGACACGATGGAGGTGCGATGAGCGTCTCCGGCGGGCAACGAGCGTCGATCCGAAACGGTGTGTCCGGATCCGGCACACTCGGTGCGGGCTCGTCGGCCTCGATGCGTTCGCTCGTCGGCGGCCCGGCGCTGATCTCCGGCCAACGCCTCCAGAGTGCGGCCGTCGCACGGACGTCCTACGCGCCGCGCAGGACGGACGCCCGCAGCTGCGTGAGAGGTACGCCCATGACCCATCCGCACCGCCTTCGCCCCGACTCGCGCCGCGGCCCCGGCAACGACTCTCGACGCGGGGCAGCACTCGTGCTCTCCCTCATCATGGTGATGGTCTGCGCGAGCCTCGGCGCTGCGTTCACGCAGCTCGCGTCGAGCGCCGCCCGCCAGCAGACGCACGAGGTCGCCCAGCTCCAGGCGTTCTACGTCGCCGAGGCAGGCCTCGCCGAGGGCTTCTTCGCGGTCCGGATGGGCCGCACCGGCCAGATCGCGTCGGAGGCCGTGCCCGCCCGCTTCGGAGGCGCGGACGTGTGGGTCGAGTCCTACACGGACGGGGACACAACGTTCCTGCGCTCCAACGCGCGGCGCGCGCGCTCCGACGCGTCGCTCGCGCTCGTCATCCGCCCCGAGCCCCCCGAGCTAGGCTTCTTCTCCGACGAGACGCTGGTGCTATAGGGCGCGGTCCTGGTCGACGGCTTCGACAGCACCGTCCGCAGCTACGCCGAGGAGGTGGCGTTCGTGAACGGGGGGGCCGCCTCCGACCCGCCGGTCGATCACGACGACGACGACGGTCCGATCGTGTACGACGCGAACTACTTCATGTGCGTCTTCGGCGAGAGCGTCTTCTTGAGCGTCGTCCAGAACCAGATCATCACGTTCGGCGGCAGCGCCGGCGTGCTCGTCAATTCTCCCGTGGCCGTCACCGAGCTACTCACCGAGCAGGAGCTCGCCGAGTTCCAGGCGCAGGCTCTCTCGTTCGCAGCGACGTACGGCTCGCCCTCGCCGTGGGCCGTCGACTCCGATCTCGCGACGCTCTTCGGCAGCACGATGGGGTCGGGCGGCGTGACACCCGAGCCCGAGGTCACTGCCCCGGAGACGCCGACGCGCACGAAACCCACCGCGACGACCGGCGACCACACGCCGACGGGAGGCCTCCTGGGCAGCAACGGAGACGTCGTCTTCATGGCCGACGCCGCCGAGTCCGAGATCTTCGGAGCGGTGCGTCCCGGCCCGGACGGGAGCGTGACGGGCCTCCCCGAATCGAACGTAACCGGCGCCACGGAGGCGCGCGCCGTCGCGGTACCCATGGACCCGGTCGTTGTCCCCGACATCTCGAGCAGCGGCGATCTCTCCGTCTCCGGCGGGATCCCGACCGTGCTGTCGACACCCGAAGTCGGGTACGGCGTCGTGACCGTCGGTCCGGGTGAGGACCTCGAGCTGCGCGGCCCGATGACGATCATCGTCACGGACCTGATCCTCGAATCCGGCGCGCGCCTCACGCTCGATACCACGGCGGGAGACGTCCAGCTCTTCGTCCGTCGCGACGTCACCTTGGATCCGACATCGGCCATCGCGACGGCGACCATCCCCGGCTTCGGCGCCTCCGTCCAGGCCGCGGGCGACGCTACGGGGACGTCCACGCTGTCCCTTGAAGCGACGGGCGAGTTCCACGGCACGATCTACGCGCCCGATTCGACGGTCCGCCTGGGACCCAACTTCGAGGTCTTCGGCTCCGTAGCGGCCAAGCGACTCGAGATCGCCAAGGGCAGCCGGCTCCACTTCGACAGCGAGACGTACGACGGCAGCCTGCCCATGCCAATCATCGACACGTGGCGCATCCTGTCGATGCCGGACGCGCCGGTCGCCGCGCTGCCCGTCGGGTCCGACCCGGAGGCCACCCTCAGCGAAGCCCACGACATCGGCGACGTGAACCTGTCGATCTGGTATTGGGTCGACGGGGACATCATTCCCAAGCACTACGAGGGCCCCGAAGCCGACTTCGACCGCAGCGTCGTCGCCCACGTCCTCAGCGAGGAGCGCTACACGACGCCGGGCCCGGCGCGCCCGACGCCGGACTGGCTGGTCGAGTGGGTCGAGGGTGTTCGGGAAGCGCGGGCCGAACACGGGGACGCCGGCAGCGCGAGCACCGCGGGACTCTGACAGCGCCGCACGTCCGGATCCGAGATGAGAATCCCCATACCGAGCTTCGCCTTGCTCTTGATCGCAGGCACCGTCGCCTCCGGCGGCCTCATGGCCCGCGCGGAAGCATCCAGCGAACGACACACTGCGGCCGTGGAAACACGCATCGCTGCGCTCGCGCGCGCGGTCGACGAGGCGGCGACGGACGAACGTCCGGTGCGCGAGGCGACGCGGCTTCGCGCGGCCGAGCTCCTCATCACGCCCGAGGAGTGGATCGAACTCTCGTGCCTGAGCGTCCTCGCCTGGCGCGGCGAACACGGCCTCGCCGAGATCCGAGAGATGGAAAGCGGGCACTTCTCGGTTCTAGCTGAGGGACTTCGACTCAGCGGAAGCCAGTGGCCCGACGTGCGGGCGAGGCTCCTGGCGCGAGCGCGCTCCGAGGCTACGACCGCCGGGTCGATCCGCGCCGCCGGCCGGCTCGCCCCCGCCACGGAGGGCGACGTCTTCGGCGAGCTCTGCGGACTCGCAACCGACACGCGGAGCCGAGCGCTCCGAGCGGCCGTCGCGTATGCGGTCGGCGCGTGGTGCGACCGTCACGTCCTGCATCCGCGCGCCGTACGCTCGGCGCTCGAGTCGACCCCCGCGCCGTTCGCCGCCGCCTTCCTCCAGGGCGCGCTCGCCGGCGGCGACGAGGCCGCGCTCGCGCGCGCGACGGGCTGCATCGGCGTCTTGACCGCCCTCGACGCGTTCGCCGCCGCGCGAATCGGGGATCTCGCCCAGAAGCTCAGCCCCCCGTTCAAGAACCTCGACGAGGGCCCCCTGGAGGAGCTCCTCCACGCCGACGACCCGTCGGTCGTGATCGAGGCAGTCCGTGCACTCCGCTCCATCGACGCCGTCAGGAGCACCAGCGCGCTCGTTGCGCTGCTCGAGCGAGCGCACGAACCCGGGATCCGCCGCAGCGCTGTCCAGGCACTCGAACGGGTGACCGGCGAACGCTTCGGCGCAGACCACCGAGCGTGGCGGACCTGGCACGCGGAGTCGGAGCGCTGGCGGTCGAGCGAACTCCCGCGGATCCGCCAGGAGCTCGACGCGACCGACCGCGAGCGGGTGCACCGAGCGCTGCTCCAGATCGCCCGGCAGCGCGCGCACCGCCACCACACGGGTCCGATCGTCATCGCCGCCACCCGGACCACCGACGTCGCGACACTCGAGACGGCCATCGCGGTGCTCGGGCAGCTCGCGACCACACAGACCGTCCTGCGCCTGATCCAGCTCCTCGGGCACGACGACACACGCGTGCAGACGGCCGCGTACCGTTCGCTGCGCTTCGCGACCCGCCGCGACCTCGGCCCCGATCCCGAAGCTTGGCGCGAGGAGTTCGTGACGAGCCGATGAGCGACCGCGAACGAAGCCACACAGTCAGCATCCGCGCGCGGATCGCCGTCGTCGTCTTCGGCGCCGTTGCGATCTACGTCGGGCTCGACCAATGGCTGAACCGAGTCGGTTTCGGGCGCGCGTTCGACAACGTCACGACGCGCGAGGCGCGCGAGGCTTTGGAAGCCGCAACGGACCCGGTCCTCGCCCGCGCCGCGGCCCTCGACGCGCTCGCGACCGCCTTTGCCACCGGGCTCGAGGTGTCCTCCGGGGTACTCGTCGAGCTCGGCGCGGACGTGGCGATCGCCGTTGGAGGCGACGGTGAGGTCGCTGCGGCGCATTACGCGGCCCCGGAGGCGCGCGCACGGATGATCGGCGCGTTCCCCAACGAGCAGTGGCTCGAGGGGCATCCGCTGCTACGGCTCGCGGCACAGGACCCCGCCGGCGCTCCGCTCCGCGGCCTGCTCGAGATCGCCGACCGAATGGTTGTATTTGCGGCGCGTCAGCCGGCGGACGGCCCCTTCGCGGGCGGCATGGTGGTCGCAGCGGAGGAGCTCTCCGACGATCGACTGGCGGCGCTGCTCTCCCACGCCGGTGCGCGGGGCGAGCTCCAGGTCGGTCGGCGCGCGCAGCTCGAAGGCCGAGAATCGCCCACGGTGGAGACGACCTTCGCCGTGGGGCGCGGCGGCGAGCGTGTCGCCCGCGGTCCGCTGACCGACGCCATTGGTCGGCCGGTCGGCACCGTCGAAGCGCCCGCGGAGACCGGACTCGCCGAGCTGCGCGCCGACCTCGAGCGCTCCGAGCTGCTCTCCGCCGTGGGCGTCGCCCTGCTCTTCCCGCTCGTTCTCCTGACCCTGCTTCAGCTCGTGGTCACCGGGCCGCTCTCGATACTCACGAAGCGCGTCGAGCGCATCGCGAACGACGACGACGCGGCCGCGCGCCTCGAGCTCGAGCGGGGCGACGAGATAGGGACGCTTGCAGCAGCGTTCGACGGCCTCCTCGGGAAGCTGGAGGAGTCGCGGCGCGCGAGCCTGCAGGTCGCGCGCCTCAGCGGTCGCGCCGACGTTGCCGCCGACGTCGCCCACAGCGCGGGCAACGCGCTGAACAGCGTTTCCGTCACCTCGCAGCTCGCGCGGCAGCGACTCAAGCGCATGGGACTCGACGACCTGCGTGCCATCCACGCCGCGCTCGTCGAGAACCGCGAGGGGCTCGACCGCTACCTCGCCGAGGACGAGCAGGGCAGGCACCTGCTCCCGTTCCTCGAGTCGAGCATCCAGGCGCTCGGGACGCAGGTCGACGGCCTCGCCGACGACACGCAGGACCTCGAGGCGTCCGTCGATGAGTGCATCGCGATCCTGGCGCGTCTCCGCGACGAGGGGTCCCCGCGCGACCACGGCTCGGAGGACCGCGTATGCCTCGCCGACCTCGCCCGCCGAGCCGCTGTCGAGCGGGGTGCGGTGCCCGGCCTCGCGCGCGGCGACGCGGAGACGCGGGTCGACGCGCAGCGCGTCCGCGACGTGCTCGCCGCGGTCCTCGAAAACGCGGTCGAGGCGAGCGCCGCCGCCGGACTCGCGCCGGACTCCGTCACCGTCCAGACGAGCCGCGAGGGCGACCACGTCGAGATCGTCGTCGCCGACCAGGGCGTCGGATTCGAGGCGGACGCCGGCGCGCGACTGTTCCGCCAGGGGTTCACCACCAAAGGCGGCGGCGTGGGGCTCGGCCTCCACCGTGCGGCCCTGCTCGCAAACGAGATCGGAGGCGACCTGACCGTCACGAGCCCCGGGGCTGGCCTGGGCGCAACGGCGGTCCTCCGCGTTCCCGTGGTCCACGACGCTGCGCGCGCAGCGGCGTGAGCCCGGCGCGCGTCAGCCCTCCGCGCGAAGCTCTTCGTCCGTGACCCGCTCGGCACCGAGGAGCTGGACCCACACGGGACCGTTCCGCGCCGTTCCGATCTCGCGCGCCTTCTTCGAGAGCACGTTGCGGTGCTCCGCCGACGACGCGCACCAGGAGGAGCGCACGACGTCGCGCGGCCGCGGCTGGTCCCCGCAGAGACTCTCGCCGAAAGCGCTCGGATAGCCCTCGGTTCGCCCTCGGAGCTTTGGCGTCCGGCGCGTGTCGCTCGCGTGCTGGTAGTGCGTCAGCTCGTTCCGCTCGGCGCAGTAGTCCGCGTGCACGCGCGCAGCGCGGAAGAGCCTCGGGTCGTGCGTCAGCGCCGGGCGCCCGAGCATCGTCCGGTACGCGTTCACCTCGTCGACGAGCGCGGCCTCGGCCACGTGCAGCACGATGTCGCCCAGTCCGATGCGCTCGGGCGTGCGGAGCTCACTCTGCACCAGGGCATTGTGCGCTGCGACGCGCTCGTCGCGGAGGAGCCGGACGGCGTCGCCCTCGTCGATCGGCATGGACCGGATCCCGACCTCTTCCCGGCCGTCGTCCACGACCACGTGCAGCGCGGTCGCCCACTCCGGCAGAGCGCGGTCGAGTTTCGGCTTGGCGCCGCGCGCGGCGGCCTCGCGGAGCGTCCAGACGAGGTCGGCGAGATCCGCGCGGGACGTCCGGTCGATCTCGACCGTGCGTTCGGAGGTCCAGAGCTCCTCGATCTCCTCGACGAGCCCGTCGATCTCCTCCTGCACCTTGGCGTAGGCCTTCGCGCGCTTCTTCGTGACGTCGGGGCCGCCGAAGGGGAAGAAGTAGCGTTCCTCGTCGTCGATGAGCGCCAGGGCGTTCGCACGGAGCCCGTCGAGCCGCGCTCGGTCCTTCGCGATACGGGCCAGCTTGCGGAGCACGCCGGAGCGGCCGACCTTGCGCGACAGCTCGGTCGCGCGCTCCCCCACGAGCTCGGTGAGCTGCTCGGGCCTGCAAAGCTCCAGGAGCTGGGTCCAGACCGCGTCCCGCTCCTCACCGCGCACGCGCAGGAAGCGGCGCCCGAGCGCCTCGACGTCCGGGTCGTCCGGGCCCGCGACCGGAGCGGCGAGAGCGGGCGACAAAGGCGCCGACGACCCGTGTGCGTCGGCGGCGACGAGCAGCGAGAAGAGGGCCGGGAGGAGTGCGAAGCGGAGGCCGAGCGGTCCGAGCATGTTGTCCGGTGGCAGCGGGAGGGCCCCAGATGGGTGGAGACGGCCGGGTTGAGACGGGCCGCTCTGGACGGGCCGGTCTGGACGGGGAGGCCCGGCGGGCGGGGCGAGGACGGTCGGGAACGGGCGCGCGGGGCGCCCACCCCCTTCTACCTTCGCCGGAGCGCGCCGTAACCTCTGCGCCGCCGACGTCCGCCGCCGCGGCGGCCGCCGCGCCCGCCGGGGCCGCTCGGGCCCCGGTCGCGGCGGATGAACGTCTGCGGGTCCCGCGGGTCGCGGCGGCTCACGCGCTCCTCGAACTCCTGCACGAGTTCGGCGGAGACGTCGAACGTCGAGGCGTTCGGGTGGATCGCGATCGAGCCGACGGCCTCGCCCGGGATCTCCCCGCGGCGGCAGACGCTGGCGAGGACCCGGCCCGCCGTGGCGCCCTGGTTGTGGCCGTAGTTCATGAAGAACCGCACGTTGGTGCTCGAGGGCGGCGGACCGACGTCGCCGCGCCCGGCCCCCCGCTCGCGGCGACCGCCTGCGCCGAGGTCCGTCACGTCCGCGGCACGCGCGCGCTTCTTCGGCTCGATGGCGTGGAGGAGCGACGCGAGGAGAGTCTCGGCGCCGTGCTCCTCGAGGAGCGCGCGCGCGTGCTCGAGGTGCGAGTCCTCATGCCCGCGCTCGAGCGCGCCGGCCACGCGTCGCTCGACGACGCGGCGCGATTCGGCCCGCATGGCCTCCTCGACCTCGGCGGCCGAGGGGACGGGACGCCAGTCGACGTCGACGCCCGCGCCGGCCAGGAGCCGCTCGGTCCCCCGCCGTCGCCGCGGCGAGACGAACAGCAGGCTGAGGCCGCGCTTGCCCGCCCGGCCGGTGCGGCCCGAGCGGTGCGTGTACGTCTCCGGATCGATGGGCGGCGTGGTCTGGATCACGAGGGCGACGTCGGGGACGTCGATCCCGCGTGCCGCGACGTCCGTCGCGACGAGGATCCGGACCCGCCCGGAACGGAAGGCGGCGAGTGCGCGGTCGCGCTGGGTCTGGACGAGATCACCGCTCAGCGGCAGCGCCGGGAAGCCGTCCGATTCGAGCTGCTGGGCGAGCTCCGACGCGTCCGTCCGTCGCTCGACGAACACGAGCACCTTCGCGCTCGGCTCGAGCAGCAGGTGGTTGACGAGCGCCACGTAGCGGTCGTCGGCGTGCACGACGTGCCCGACGTGCTCGATGTCGGCGTTCGCGTCGCCGAGCGGCGAGCCCTCGACCCGCAGAGGGTCGGTCTGGTAGCGCTGCGCGAGCGCCTGGATCTCGTCGGGGAACGTCGCGGAGACGAGGTGCACGCGGCGTTCGCCCGAGGCCGCGTCCAGGAGCGCCTCGAGGTCCTCGCGGAAGCCCATGTCGAGCATCTGGTCGGCCTCGTCCAGGACCACCTCGTGGACCGCGGAGAGATCGAGCGCCCCGGAGCGCACGTGGTCGAGCAGACGGCCGGGCGTGCCGACCAGCGCCGCGGGCCGACGGTTGAGCGCGGAGCGGTCGCGGAAGATCGGGGTGCCCCCGGTGACCGAGGCGACCTCGACCCCGCGGAGGTCGGCGTAGAGCCACTCGAGCTCGCCGCGGACCTGGCCGCTGAGCTCCCGCGTCGGGCAGATGACCAGCGCGAGCGGGCCCGGGCGATCGGCGGGCGGGCCGTCGGCCGGATCGCCGAACGCGTCGAGGAGCACGAAGCCGAGCCCGACCGTCTTGCCCGATCCGGTCCAGGACGAGATCTGGAGCTCGCGCCCGTCCCGGTCCGCTGCGAGGATCGAGGACTGGACGGCCGTCAGGCCGTCGAATCCCTTGGCCACGACCGCGCCGCGCACGGCCTCGGGCACGGCGTCGAACGCGCCCTCGGGCGGCGAGCCTCCGTCCGCCGGCTCCCCGTCGCCGCCGTCCGCGTCGCTTGCACCGGCGGCGTCGGTCCCCCCGCCCGAGCGGGTGCCGCCGCGCGGGTCGGTGCCCTCGTCCGGAACGGCGCTCTCGGCCGGCTGGGCCGATCCGTCATCCGGCGCGCCTTCGAGCCCGGCACCCTCCGGCGGGGCCATGCCGTCACCGGCCTCGGTCGCCGTGGACTCGCCCGCATCGCGCGCGTCGGCCCCTTGCTCCGGACGCACAGCGTCCACGTCGACGGGGTGCTCCCCGCCGGTCTGCTCTTCACCCATCCGTGTCTCCGAGGGGCCGCTGCGGCCCGTCGAGCCCCGTCTCCGCCGTGCGGATCGAGCCCGTTCCTGTCTATCTTCGCGGCGCCCTCTTCGAAACCCGGTGTAACCAGAGCAGCGCTTCGGCCGGGAGTGTACGCGGGCGGCGGGCGGAGCGCTCGCGAATCGGGGCCGCGCGCCGGATCGGGACGCAGCGGGATGATTTCGACGCCGAAACCGCCCCGCCGCGGCCGCTTGGACAAGCGCACCGGCGCGCGGCAAGATCCCGGCATGTTCCACGAGACCGTCCACGCCCGCGGGCACCTCCTCGACACCCGTCTCCTCAAGCGCCTCTTCGAGCACGTCGTCGAGAACGGCGCGACCTACGAGGTCCTGCGCTTCGAGCTCGGGCGCACCGCGGACGACGAGTCGGAGGTCTCCCTGCGGATCTCCGCCGAGACGGACGCGGCCCTCGACGACGCCGTGGGCGCGGTCGTGTCGCTCGGCGCAGTGATCGAGAAGGAGACCGACGCTCGCATCGAGTCCGCGCCCAAGGACGCGTGCGTGCCCGACGACTTCTACTCGACGACGAATCACCGCACACAGGTGCGACTGGACGGGGACTGGACCGAGGTGGCCCTGCAGCGCATGGACGCCGTCGTCGTCGTCGAGGACGGAGCGGCGCGCTGCGTCAAGCTGCGCGACATCAAGGCCGGGGACCCCGTCGTGTGCGGTCCGGAGGGCGTGCGGATCCAGCTCGAGCACCCCGACCGCGAACGTGAGAGCTTCGCGTTCATGAGCAACGACATCAGCTCGGAGCGCAAGGTCGAGACCAGCATCAAGCGCGTCATTGACCTAATGCGCGACGTCCGGTCGCGCGGCGAGCGCATCGTCGTCGTCGCGGGTCCGGTCGTGATCCACACCGGCGGCATCGAGCCGTTCTCGCGACTCGTGCGCGCGGGCTGGGTGGACTCCCTCCTGAGCGGCAACGCGCTCGCCGTCCACGACATCGAGAACTCGTTCTTCGGAACGTCGCTCGGCGTCAGCCTGACGACGGGCAAGCCGGTCATGGGCGGGCACAAGAACCACATGCGCGCCATCAATCGCGTGAACCACGCGGGCTCGATCCCAGCGGCGGTCGAGGGCGGCGTACTCGAGAGCGGGATCATGCACGCGATGGTCGAGTCCGACGTGCGCTTCGTGCTGGCGGGATCGATCCGCGACGACGGCCCGCTGCCCGACACGCTGATGGATCTGATCGACGCGCAGGAGGCCTACGCGAAGGAGCTCGAGGGCGCCGGGCTCGTTCTCATGCTCAGCACGATGCTGCACTCGATCGGCGTGGGGAACATGCTGCCGTCGTGGGTCAACGTCGTCTGCGTCGACATCAATCCGGCGGTCGTGACGAAGCTGAGCGACCGGGGCTCGTCGCAGACGGTCGGCATCGTCACGGACGTCGGCCTCTTCCTCGAGCGCCTCGCGGACGAGCTGACGGGGGAGTGAACGCAGATACGGTGCCAGGATCACCAGCAGCGCGAGAAGCAGCCAGGGACGTCCATTCGATGGACGTCCCTGGCTGCTTCT
>JBCBNC010000004.1:0-273265 GCA_039821985.1 Planctomycetota bacterium | reverse complement strand
TGCCGCTGGTGATCCTGGCACCGTATCTGCGCTCACAGGCTGAAGCCCAGCACGAGGGACAGCTGCCCGTAGTCGACGTCGAAGTCCTCGCCGCCGACCTCGTACTCACCGCCGAACACGCGGCGGTAGTCGATGCCGAGGAAGAAGTTGTCGTTCAGGTCCGCCTGGATGCCGCCGTGCAAGTACGCGCCGAGCGTCGTGTCGTCCTCTTCCCGCTCGAGGAAGCCCTGTTGCACGCGCGTCGTCGTCGAGATGAGCGTGCCGCCGCCGCCGATGTACGGCCGGACCGCGCCCTGGCCGAACTCGGCGCGCGCGCCCGCGTAGATCTCGGCCTGCGTGAGCTCGAGGTCGGCCACGCCGATCCCGGGCACGCTGACGTCGTTCTCCTCGTCGAAGCCGAAGTTGACGCCGAACTCGAAGCCGAGGCCGCCGGGGCTGGGGACCTGGCTGAACTCGAAGCCGATCACGCCAGGCGAGTCCGTCGGCTCGAAGCCCTCGTCGTCGAGGCTACGCCCGCCGAGCAGGACCTGGAGCCGGGCCTCGGGCGGGGGCGCGTACTGGCCGCGCTCGTTGTAGCGCGGGTCGAACTCGTCCGAGTAGCCGTAGTCGCCCTGGCGGCCCGGCGGTCCGTCGTAGCGGTCGCCGTAGCGATCCTGGGACGCGCGGTAGTTCGCAGGGACCGCAGCCGGACCGGTGTAGGAGGCCGTGCGAGCGTCCGGGCTGGACGGCATCGGCGGCGGTGTCACGCAGGACGCGGAGAGGAAAGGCAGGGCGAGAAGGGATGCCAGAGCCTTGATGTGGACGCGCATGGGGTCTCGAAGGGCTGGCGGATGGGGGGCATACGGATAGCCTCCCGTCGCGCGGATTCACCGTTCGTTTTCGGCGGGCCCGCCCTGGATCTGGCCCGACTTCGCGGGTTCCGGTGTCCTCCGCCGGGGACGGGCGCGCCGCGATGCGCGCGGGACGGGTCCGCGGGGTACGCAGCGAGGCCTCGCCGGGGTGTGTCCTGGCGAGGCCTCGGGTCCGCCGCGCTCGCGGCGAGAAAATCGGGCCGCCGCGTGTGCGGCGAGGGAATCGGTCCGCCGAGGGCGGCGAGGCGGACGGCGCGCCGCCCGCGGGGCTCACTTGCTCGTGTAGCCGAGGCCCTTGAGCGCGGCTGCGGCGCCGTCGTCCTTCTCCGCGTCCGCCTGGAGGAACGAGAGGAGCTCGGTCATCACGGGATCCTCGGGCCAGCGCTTCATGCCCTTGTCCATGACCTCGATCGCCTCGACGTACTTCCGGTACGTGCGGAGCTGACTCACCGCATACTCGAAGTCCTTGGCGCTGACCGCGTCCGGCGCGGCCTCGGCGAACTCGAGGAAGGCCTTCTTGGCCAACTCGGGCTGCTCGTCCGCCGTGGCGTCGACGGTCAGGAGCACGAGCTCCTTCTCGGCCTCCGAGCCCTTCTCGACGGTCTCGCGCTGCTTCTCGATCAGCGCGACCGCCTCGTCGAACTTGCCGGCCTGGATGAGCTCGTCGGCCGATGCGTCGGCAGCGCCGCCACCGCACGCGGCCAGTGCGGCGAGGAGGGCGGGGGCGAGGGCGAGTCGGAGGGTCTGGGGGCGGAATTGCATGGGTCGGATGGGGGTCGAAGTGGGCTCGGCGGAAGGGTACGTCGCCCCCGGCGCCCCGGTTGGACCCGTTCCCGATCCACTCGGGCGGGGTGGCGCCGCCTGGTGCTCCAATCGGAGCCTTTGGCCCAGAATGGCATCAGTCGCCCCATCAGGATCTCCGATCGGAGTACGATCGGAGTGCGAAGGGCCCCATTTTGGCGCTCATCGCACTCCAATCGTACTCCTCCTCCCCGTGCGCGAGCCCAAGGTCACCGTCAAGATCCCGCGTCCGCTGTATCGGAAGATCCAGCAGGTCGTGGACGGCTCGGGCTTCAGCTCGCCGACCGACTTCATCGTCTTCGTGCTCCGCGACCTCCTGGGCGACACGCCCCAGGCCAAGGCGGACCCCGAGGCCGACGCGGCCCCGGCGGACTACACGAAGGAGGAGCTCGACGACGTGAAACGCAAGCTCGAGAACCTCGGCTACCTCTGACCCTCCGGCCGCCCGCGGCCCGCGGGCGTCAGCAACTGCACCCATGACCGCAGCCGTCCAGTCCCCCGTCCACGGCGGGCTCTCCGCCCCCGTCGACCGCATCGACTCCGCCGCCGCCTCCGCGGCCGCCGGCCTCCCGACGATCGAGGTGGGCGAGGTCGATGCCACGACGCTCTACCGCATCGCCGACGGCACGCTGTCGCCGCTCGTCGGCCCGATGGCGAAGGCCGACTACGACTCGGTGCTCGCCTCCGGCGCGATCGAGCGCGACGGCAAGAAGTGGGCGTGGACGATCCCGATCGTTCTCCCCGTGACCGACGCCGAGGCCGCCGCCGCGACCGACGGCGCGAAGCTCGCGCTGACCCACGGCGGCAAGCCGTTCGGCGTGCTCGAGGTCTCGGGCGGCGCCTACGACTGGGACAAGGCCGCGTTCATCCAGGCCGTCTACCGCACCGACCGCACCGACCACCCCGGTGCCCGCCTCTGGACCTCGGACGAGCGCACCAAGCTCGTCGGTGGCACGATCACGCTCGCCCCGGCGAACGACGACCGTCCGTTCGCGAAGCGCGTGATGTCGCCGACCCACACCCGCGCCCTCATCGAGGAGAAGGGCTGGGAACAGTCGGTCGCGTTCCAGACGCGCAACCCGCTCCACCGCGCGCACGAGTACGCGCTCGTCTACGGCGCGGAGTCGATCCTGCGCGAGACCGGCAAGCAGACCGGCGTCATCCTCAACCCGCTCGTCGGCCAGCTCAAGGGCGACGACGTCCCGGCGGCGACGCGCATGGAGACGTACGAGGCGCTCGTCGCGAGCCGCGGCCTCGGCGACGGCGATAAGGACGCCGAGCTCTGGGACTCGAAGGGGCAGGACCTCAACGACCAGCTCGAGCTCATCGGCCTCGACATGCGCATGTACTACGGCGGCCCGAGCGAGGCCGTCATGCACGCGATCTACCGCCAGAACCTCGGGTTCACGCACTTCATCATCGGTCGCAAGCACGCCGACGCGCCGTTCGACGACAAGACGGCGATCTGGGGCGACTTCGACGCGCAGACCGTGTTCGACGAGCTTGGCGGCGAGCTGAACATCGACACCGTCAACGTCGGCTTCGCCGCGTACTTCGAGGAGATCGGCCGCGTCGGCCTCATCTCCGACAACGACGGCAACACCTCGGTGTTCATCTCGGGCACCAAGGTGCGCGAGCAGCTCGTGTCGGGCGAGAACCCCGACCCGCGGATCATGCGCGAGTCCACCGCGAAGATCCTCGTCGACTACTACAAGTCGAAGCAGGGCTGAGCCCGGTGGGACGCCTCGAGCGGCTCCTGGCGAAGGGGCGGAGTGCGCAGGACGAAGCGCGCCCGCCTCTCCCGCCGCGCGCGCCCGGGGCCGTCCCGGGGCCGTCGGCCGCGGCTGGGAAGCCCGATCCCCGGGCCGACAACCACTTCGTCCTGATCACGCTCGACTCCTGCCGCTACGACTCGTTCGTCGCGGCCGCGCCGAGCACGATCCCGAGGCTCACGGGCGCGAAGCTCGAGCGGCGCTACGCCTACGCGTCCTGGACGGCGCCGTCCCACTACAGCCTCCTCACCGGCCTCCTCCCGCACACCTCTCCGTCGCACGTCTACGCGTCGGACTACTACCGCGAAGACTTTCACAACTACAGCGCCCGGCTCGGGGCCAGGGACGTCGACATCGACTTCGGCGCCTTCGTCCCCTCCCTGTGGCTGCCGACCTTCCTGCAGACGAAGCTCGGCTACGACACGCACGCCCGGGTGTCCCTTCCCGTTCTGAACCCGTGGAGCGGCATCAACCGCTCCTTCGATTCCTTCGAGCTCATGGAGAACCACAACGACATGGCGGCGATGTTGCCCACGATGTCGTTCGACGGCGACCGGCCGAAGTTCTACATGCTCAACGTGGGGGAGACGCACTTCCCGTACGCGCGGCCGGACGAGGATCGCTCGGACTGGCCGCGCGTCTCCGGGGAAGGCGGCGTCTTCCAGCACGCGGGCGACGCGGTGGAGGCCAGCGGTGCTGCGCCCCAGCGCTTCGACCAGGATCGGCTCGACGAGCTCAAGGAGCGCCAGGTCGACACGGTCCGCTATCTCGACGGCGTGTTCGAGGCGCTCTACGACCTCGTCCCGAAGAACACCTACGTCGTCGTGACGGCCGACCACGGCGAGCTCTTCGGCGAGGCCGGCTACTTCGGCCACGGGCCGATCGTGCACGACAAGTGCTTCGAGGTGCCCTACCTCGAGGGCAAGGTGCGCTGACGCGCGCCGGCCCGACCTCCGTACAAGACTGAACCCTCCCGACCCTCCCGGGCCGTCCGGCCCACCACTCCACTCCACCCATGTCCGACAAAGGTTTCGTTCTCTGGTTCACCGGCCTCTCGGGCGCCGGCAAGTCGACCCTCGCCGAGTGCCTCGTGCCCGTCCTCCAGGAGCGCGGTCGCAACGTCGAGGTGCTCGACGGCGACGTCGTCCGCACCAACCTCTCGAAGGGTCTCGGCTTCTCCAAGGAGGACCGTGACACCAACGTGCGCCGCATCGGCTTCGTCGCGAACCTCGTCGCGCGGAACGGCGCGTGCGCCATCACGGCCGCGATCTCGCCCTACGAGGCCGTCCGCAAGGAGTGCCGCGACATGGTCGACCCGAACCGCGCCGAGTTCATCGAGGTCTTCGTCGAGGCGCCGCTCGAGGTCGTCGAGGAGCGCGACACGAAGGGTCTCTACAAGAAGGCCCGCGCCGGCGAGATCAAGAACTTCACCGGCGTCAGCGACCCCTACGAGGCGCCGTCGAGCGCCGAGATCGTCGTGCACACGGGCGACGAGTCGATCGAGGAGTCGATGGGCAAGATCCTGAGCTACCTTGAGGCGCGTCAGCTCGTTCCGGGCGCGACCGTCTGAGTCGGCGCGGCGCGGCGGACACGCCGCGCCGGCCTTCGAACGCAAGCAGGGCGCGCGCTCCCGACGGGGAGCGCGCGCCCTGCTTCGTTCAACCCCCGGCGGAGTCCCGCCGTCAGGGGCGGACTTACATCACTTCGCGCGGTTGCGGTAGAGCTTGCCATCGACGACCGCGGTCATCTTCTCGAGGTCGAGGTCGCCGCCAAGGAAGTCCTTGATCTTCTGCGCCTCCTTCTGCGGGTCGTCGATCATTCCGCGGTACTGCACCTCGACCATCTGGAAGTGCTCCTTGCCTTCGATCATCCCGTAGACCTCGGCGAGGTGGCGCTCGTACTCGGCCTTCGTGCCCTCGTCGTCGATGAGGTTGCGCTCGGTCTCGTCGCGATTGACGAGCATCTTGTTCTGGGACGCAACGATCTCGTCGAGGCTGCGCCGCATGAACAGGATCCGGTAGTCGTGCGTGCCCGGGAGGTGCTTGAGCTGGTGGGACACGACCTTCAGCGCCTTTCCGCGGCAGTCGAACAGCCACGAGCGGTCGAGGGTCTGGTTCAGCCGCAGGACGCGCTCGTCCTCGTAGTAGCCCTTGGGGTTGTCCTCGTCGGCCTGACGCTTGTCGTCCTGGACGGGGTGGAACCCCGCCGCGTCGAGCATCTTCATGGCCATGGACGTCCCCGAGCGGGGGAGGCCGGAGACGACGATGATCGGCGCGCCGCGGTCGACGGGCTTCTTCTTGTTGAACAGTCCGAACATGGAGGGCGTGCGTGCGGCACGGGAAGGAAGGAACTCGGCCGAGCAGTTTACCCGGGGCCCCGTGGCCAGGTCGGAACGGCGCCCCGTCCAGCCGCTGAATTCGCACTCCTGCACACGCCCCGACGCCAACAACGAGAGCGGCCGTCCAGACCCCCGCGCGGGGCGGGGAGCGGACGGCCGTCAGAGGTCCGGTTGGACGCGGGGCGTGCGCGACGCCTACTGCCAGGTCACCGCGCAGGTCCCGGTGTAGTTGAAGGCCTCGCTCGGCGGAGTCACGAAGTCACGGTGCCAGAAGCCGAAGTAGGAGGTCAGGCCGGCCGTCGCTGCGATCGTGAACGGGGCCGCCGAGATCGGGAGCGAGCTGAGATCGAACTGGCCCGCCGCGGTGCTGAGCTCCGCGACGCCGTTGGCGTTCGCCTGGGTCACTTGGATCACGCCCTGCATACGGCCGACCGAGCCGATGCACATCACGCCCTGACCCGAGACCACCGGAGCGTCCGAGATGTCGTCGAGCCCGTGGATGAAGACCCCGAAGACGCCCGCCGGGCTCGTCGGCAGGTCGCACGCGCGGAGCACCACGTCGTTGTCCGCGGCAACCGCGGAACCGACGGCGCTGCACGTACCCGCGACGCCCGTCGAGTTCGGGGTCGCGGCGCACGACGTCGGAACGCTCACCTCGCTGGACGAACATGCACCGCTCGAGAGGATGCGCATGTAGAAGGCCGAGTAGACGTTGTTGCCGTTCCCGTCCGCGTTGCCGCAGGTCCCCGTCACGTTGAAGTAGCCGAGGAAGTAGAAGCAGCCGGAGAGGCCGCCACTGTTGTCCTCGCGGTAGAAGAAGTCCTGGTTGAGCAGGCCCGAGCCCGTGGGCGTGGGCATCGCCGACGGGTTGACGATGCTCGTGCAGTTGCTCAGCGGGTTGTAGTACGTGCCCGTCCCTTCGGTCGGCGCCGGCGCCGGAGGATTGTTCGGCACGCCGGACGAGTCGAGGCTGGGCGGCCCGTTGGGGTTGGAGTAGCCCGCGTCCGTGGCCGACGGATCGGAGCCGATCCGCGGTCCTGCCTGTGCGGTGCTGGACCCTGTGTAGCGGACCGACCAACCGAATGCGTCGAGGTTCAGATCGTCGTCGTAGACGCCGTCGCCGCCGTCCCCTCCGATGCAGAACTCCTGCCCACCGCTGAGATCGACGTTGACGGTCCAGCAGCCGTTCGTGGGCAGTCCGGACGCCGTGACGACGGCGGTGGGCGTGATGCCGGTCGGCGACGTGCACGGAGCGAGGGACTCGTAGAAGGCGATCTCCCACGCCGACGCTCCCGGCGCCGTGTCGAGGTCGCAGTAGCCGAAGTCGAAGCTGGTGACCAGGTTGTCGTCCCGGGTCACGGAGCCAACGGGATTGGTGCTGCCGGGGATGACGCCGTCGTCGACGACGAATTCCGCGCCGCCGATGAAGTTCGGATTGACGTCGCTGAAGTAGGGCGTCTCGGCCGTGCTCGAGTAGATCGCCTCCGCAGCGGAGAAGCGGCTCGCACCACCGTTCCGGACGAACTGCCCCGTCGCGGCGTAGTACGTGCCCGCGGACTTCGCGGGCGTTGCGCGCACGGAATTCGTGTCGGGGATCGGCGCGGAGCGGTCCTGGGGCGAGGCGAGCGCGTCGGGGGAAGCGAGGGCGAGAGCGAGCGCGGCGAGCGCGAGTCTTGTGGGTGCCATGCGAGGTGGAAAAGGGCGGACGCGTCGGGCGTCCGGGGCTCCTGGAGGTGAGCGGAGTCGCTCGGGGCGAGCGAGCCGAATGCGGTGGTAGATCCCGCGCCGGCTGCCGCGCTGACCGTAGGTCGCGCGCTCGAATCCCGCCAGGCGGTACGGCGGCCGCTCTCGACCGTGCGCCGGCAGATGGAGGGCCCAGGGGCGCTCGTCCCGGGGCTCAGTCGCCGTCGGGCTCCCAGCCGCACTCGGAGAGCCTCACGCGCCCCTTCGTGACCTTCACGCCCTCCGCCCGCAGCAGGCGCGCCTGATCGCGCGCGATCCCGCCGGTGACCCGGATCGTTCCGTCCGACCCGAGCACGCGGTGCCACGGCACGCCGCGGTCGTTGACGAAGCGCCTCAGCACGTGCCCGACGAAGCGCGCGGCGCGCGGCAGCCCCGCCTCGTCCGCCACCTGGCCGTAGCTCGCGACCCTCCCGCGGGGGATCGAATCGACGGTCGCGAGGACGCGCTGCACGCGCGCGTCCTGCAGTGCCTCGGCGCGGCTCTTCGGGTTCCCCGGCATCGGGGAGAGGGTAGAGCGGCGAGCGCAGCTCCGCATCGGACGGCGGGCCGAGCTCCCGGGAAGATCGCCGTTCGCCCGTCGTCCCCGCGCGTATGGCGACCTCCGCGCTGGCCCTCGCGCTCTTCCTCGCGCCCATGCAGGCCGAACCCGGCGGCGCGCAGGACGGGCTGCGGCGCACGCATCCGGAGATCGCCCTTCACCTCGCGGCGGACTCCGCGCGCATGCAGCGGCGCTTCGAGGACGCCGAGCAGCTCTACCGGGCCGCGCTCGAGCTCGACCCCGGCAACGCGACGCTCGCCTACGGCATCGCGCGCTGCTTCCCCGGAGAGGACGGCGTCGCGGACGCGCTCAGCTGGCTGGAGCGAGCCGTCGACCTCGGCTACCGGGACGAGGCGGTCGCGCGCCACGACTTCCGGAACCGGTTCTTCCAGGGGAACCCGCGCTTCGAGGCGCTGTTCCCCGAACCCGAGGGCCTCGAGCCCCGGGGCGACCGCCCGGCCGGCACCGGGCCCGACCGCTGGTTCCTGTTCGGCGGAGTCGGGCGGCTCCTCTCGCCGACGGGCGCGCTCGTCGCCTCGGAGGACGGGCTCGTGATCCCCTCGTCCGACGGCGTGCTCGTGGCACGCGCGTACGCGGCGGGCGGCGTCGACGTGTTCGACGCGCGGACCGGGGGATCGATCGCACACCTCGCCGCGGAGCACGCGCCCGTCGTCGCGCTCGACTTCACCCCCGATGGGGCGCGCGTCGCGTGCATCCACGCGGACGGGGCCCTCACGCTCTCGGACGTTGCGGCGTGGCACACGCGCGTCGTGGACCGCCTGCTCGCCTCCGAGGTCTCGCGCGCGCGACCGGTCCTCTTTCGCGCGTGCGGAGGGGAGCGTCTCGTCGCCCGCATCGGCGAGGACGTACTGCTCTGGAGCGCCGAGGGAGAGCGCGCCGGCCGCGCGCGCCTCGTTCGCGACGGCCGCCGCCGACCGCTGCTCGCAGGGCACGCCCGCAGCACGCGGGTCGCGTGGGCGCGCGGCCGCACGCTCGGTTTCTTGGACGGCTGCGAGGGCGCCGCGCCCGCGGCCGCCCTCGAGTTCGAGCACCGCATCACATCGCTCGCGTGGTCACCCTCCGGCGACGCCCTCGCCGTCGGCCTCCAAGAGGCCGAGCTCGTCCTGCTCGATGCGGCGACTCTTCAGGAGCGCTGGCGCGGCGCCGTTCCCGACACGATGACCGGTTCCGGCATCGACCCGTTCGGCGATCCGCTCGGCGTGGTGCCGATCCGCTTCAGCCCGTCGGGCACGCACGTCGCCGTCTGCACCGTGTCCGGCTTCTTCGTCGCGTGCTTCGACGCGCGCACGGGCGAGCGCCTCTGGCGGACGGACCACCTCGGCGGCCGGATGGGGGGCGCGCTGCCGCTCGCCGTCACCGACCGCGCCGTCGTGGGCGACGCGGGTGCGTACGCATGGGACCTGGAGTCGGGCGAGCCGATCGGCGGCTGGCGCGCCGAGCGTGAGGGGCTGCGCGTGCTTCGGACCGCCGGCCCCGCGCTACTCGCGCGCCGCGGCGACCGCGTCGTCGTTCTCGACGGAGCCACGGGGGAGCGCCGCTCCGAGCTCGCTCCGCCCGCTGGGGTCCCGCGGTTCCTCGTGCACCCTTCGGGCTGGTGCACCGGCGACCCGACCGGCACGGGCGTCGACCCGCGGAGCTACGACCCGAACCGGCTGCGCGCGGCGCGGCGCGGGATCGGGCTGCTTCCCTGCCCCGCTCGATGAGGTCCGCCGCGGCGAGGCAGCGTCGCCGTCGATTCCCCGGGAGCCAGCGCCGCGGCGGCGGCCCGGGACCGCACGCTGTGTGCGCCATGATCCTCCGGACGACCACGCTCCTCGCCCACGCGCTGCTCCACACCGCCTGCGCCTCGTCGCCCGGGGGCGCGGCCGCGCCTGCGGTGGATAGGCCTGCAGCGAGTGCAGCCGCGCCCGCCTCCGCGCCGCTCGACATCCGCGTCGTCGACGCCGACGGCGCCCCGCTGCGCGGCGCGACCGTATTCGTCCTCGGCGACGCCGGTCTGTCGTCGACGGCGGCACGGCTCGCGAGTCGCTCGACGGGCGACTACGCCGCGACGCTGCGCGCTCTTGCGGAGTGCGTCGCCACGACGGGCCCCGACGGCCGCGCGCGGACCGGGCGCCCTTCGGGCACGAGCGTGCTCGTCGCGGCCGAGCGCGGCGCATCCTTCGGCACGGCAGAGGTGGGCGCGGCGGCCGCCGCCCGGCCGATCGAGGTCGCTGCGCGCGCGCGCGTCGAGCACCGGGTGCGCGTCGTAGCGCCGAACGGCGAACCGATGGCGGGCGTCGCGGTCAGCGCCGCCGTCGCGAGCGACACGGGTTCGATCGAGCTCCTGCCAGCGACCGCGCGGACGGGCGTGGACGGCGAGGCACTCCTGCGCGTCCCGGCCGGCGCGCTGGGCGGGCGGAGCGGCGTCGCGGTCGCACGCATCGCGAGCGCGGAGCGCGTGCGCGCTCCGCTCGACCCGGACGGCGCGACGGTTCTCGAGCTGCCCCCGACGGTCGAGCTTCGCGGCGCGGTCCCGGCCGAGGGCGTCGACGTCTGGTGGCAGGTCTTCCCGGCGCTCGACGGGAGCCGTTCGGACGCGACGCTCGTCCACCGGGCGAAGGACGGCGTGGCCAGGCTCGGACGGGTCGAGCGTGGACTCGACCTGCGCGCGGTCGCGGCGCTCGTGGACGCGGCCACGGGCGCCCCGCTCGGCCGCCTGGAGTGGGCCGTGCCCCGCGGCGTCGGCGGTGGGGACCGCACCATCGAGCTTCCCTTGGACGAGTACCTGGAGCTCGGCGGCCGCGTGGTCGCGACCGACGGCGCGCCGCTCGCGGAGACCGAGATCGTCCTCCGCGTGCTCGGCCGGCCCCGCTGGACGTGGCCGACGCGCACGGGCGCGGACGGACGCTTCCGCTGGTACGCGCCTCGGCGCATCGCGATGGGTGGGCGGCTGCGTGCGGACGTCGGGACGCGCGGGCCGACTTCGGTCGTCGAGCTGCCGGAGGCTCTCGGCGCGGCGCTCGAGGCCGGCGATCTCGTGCTCGGGTCCGAGGACTGAATCCGTCCCCGACGGTCTGGCCCGAGGTCCGGGTTCAGGGCGCCTTCTTGACCGCGAGGACGAGGGACGCGAGCGCGACCGCGAAGCAGAACACCGCGCCCCCGTAGACCGCGTAGAGCACGGGCTCCGCGTTCACCCGCGATTCCGGCGGCAGGACCGCGTCGGCGGGCATGAAGAGCTCGGGCGTCAGGATCAGGAGCGCTCCGACGAGGAACGCGCCCGCGAGCGCGACGAACACCGCGGAGGTCGCCGCGAAGACTGCGGTGGGCCAGATCGTGCGCTGCTTCGTCGGAGTCTCCATCGCGCTCAAACTACGGGATCGTTCTCGAGCGCGGCGCGCAGCCGCGGCCACGCGAGCTCGAACCAGGGCGTCGTCGGCTCGTCCCCCGCGAGCAGCGCGTCGACCTCTTCCGGGACGAGCCACCGCACACCGTCGACCTCGCCGGGCGCGGGCGCGAGTCGTTCGGGCGCGAACCGACCGGTGAAGACGTGGACGAACTCGTGCTCGACGCCGACGTCCTCGAACGCGGCCCGGTACACGTGGTGGAGGCGCTCGACGAAGCCCGCGGCCTCGGCCCCGAGCTCTTCGCGGACGCGGCGCGCTGCCGCGTCGACCGGCGCCTCGCCGGGCCGTGGGTGACTGCAGCAGCTGTTCGTCCAGAAGCCGCCCCAGAGCGCCTTGTCCGCGGCGCGCCGGTGCACGAGGACGCGGCCCTCCGCGTCGAAGAGGTGCACGCTGAAGGCGCGGTGGAGCTGGCCCGGCGCCTCGTGCGCGCCGAGCAGCGTTCCGAGGCCGGCGCCCGTGCCGTCGGGGTGCACGAGCTCCAGCGGCTCGTCGACGCGGGCGCCGAGGCGGCGCGCGAGCTCGGATTCAGCCACGCAGCGCCTCGCTGCGCGCCGGCGGCACGACGGCTCGGTGGACTCGGGTGGCGGATGCCATGACGGCGTACGCTACCAGCCGCGACGGGATCCCTCCACGGCCCGCGCCGCCGATCATGCAGCCCGACATCGACCTCGAAGCCGAGCGCCGCGCTCTCCAGGCCGCCGCCGAGCGTCTCGCGCCGTACATCCGCGAGACGCCGACCGTCTACAGCTACACGTTCTCCGACGCGACCGGCGGCGACGTGCACCTCAAGCTCGAGAACCTCCAGCGCACGGGCTCGTTCAAGGTGCGCGGCGCGCTCAACAAGATCCTGCAGCTGACGGACGCCGAGCGCGGCCGCGGGCTCGTCGCCGCGTCCGCGGGCAATCACGCGCAGGGCGTCGCGCTCGCGGCGCAGCTCGCCGGGTGCTCGGCGAAGATCGTGATGCCGGTCGCCACGGCGATCACGAAGGTCGAGCGCACGCGCGGCTACGGCGCCGACGTCGTGCTGCACGGCGACAACTACGACGAGGCCGCGGCGCACGCCGTCGAGCTCGTCGAAGCGGAGGGGCGCACGCCCGTCCATCCGTTCGACGACTGGGAGATCATCCGCGGCCAGGGCACCGTCGGGCTCGAGATCCTGCGCCAGGTTCCCGAGATCCGCTCGGTCGTCCTGCCGATCGGCGGGGGTGGACTGATCGCGGGCGTGGCCATCGCGCTGAAGGCGGAGGCGCGGGCGCTCGGGCGATCGATCGAGATCGTGGGCGTGCAGGCCGAGGGCGCGTCGCCGATGGTCCAGTCGATCCAGGAGGGCGAGAAGCGCGTCGTCGAGAACCCGCGCACGCTCGCGGAGGGCATCCGCGTCGGCAAGGTCGGCGAGCGCACGTACGAAGTGGTGAGGCACCTCGTCGACCGCACGCTGACGGTGACGGAGGACGAGATCGCGCGCTCGGTCGTCGAGCTGATGGAGAAGAACAAGGTCGTCGCCGAGGCTGCGGCCGTGACGCCGATCGCGGCGCTCCTGACGGGCAAGGTCCGCGCGCAGGAGCCGCTCGCCGCCGTCATCTCGGGCGGCAACATCGATCTGACGGTGCTCGGCCGGCTCATCGAGAGCGGGCTCTCGAACCGCGGGAACCTGCACCGCATCCATCTCCGCGTGGACGACGAGCCCGGCACGCTGCGGCGCGTGCTCGCCGCCGTCGAGGGCGTCCGCGGGAACATCCTCGACGTGCGCCACGATCGGGCCGGTTGGAAGGTGCCGGTGGGCGCGGTCGACCTCGATCTGCTCGTCGAGCTCCGCAGCGGCGACCTCGGCGTGCGCATCGAGCGCGCGCTGACCGCTGAGGGCTTCCGCATCCTCGAGCTCGTTCCCGAGCGGCGTGGGGCAGGGGCGGGCAAGCGAGCTTCGGGGGGAACCGCGTCGTGAGCGACGGAGCCCTCGAATGGATGAGCGACCTCGTCGCGGGCACGTGGCGTCTGCACGACTGGGGGCGCAGCGCGTCCGAGGTCGCGGCCTGGGCGGGCGCGGCGCTCGACATCGGGATCGACACGTTCGACCTCGCTGACATCTACGGCGGCTACACGACCGAGCGCGCGTTCGGCGCGGCGCTGCGGGCCGACCCCGGTCTCGCGAAGCGCGCGCGCATCGTGACGAAGTGCAACATCCGCGTGCCCGCCGAGGCGGCGCCCGCGAACACCGCGCACGTCTACGACTCGAGCGCCGCGTACGTCGTTGCGTCGGTCGAGCGCAGCCTCGCCGAGCTCGGCGTCGAGCGCGTGGACCTTCTGCTCCTGCACCGCCAGGACCCGCTGTGCGATCCGGACGAGGTGGCGGACGCGTTCGCGCGCCTCGCCGAGCGAGGCCTCGTTGCCGAGTTCGGTCTCTCGAACGCGGCGCCCTCCTACGTCGCGATGCTGCGGGCGCGCGTCCCCGTCCCCCTCGTCACGAACCAGGTCGAGGCGTCCCTCCTGCGGCTCGATCCGTTCGAGGACGGCACCTTCGACCAGGCGCTCGAGCTCCGCATGCCGCCGATGGCGTGGTCGCCGCTCGCGGGCGGCCGGCTGGTCCGTGAGCTTGCGGCGGCCGGCGCGCCGGAGCGTCAGGCGCGGGTGCTGAGCGAGCTGGAGCGCGTCGCGGCGGAGGTCGAGGCGCCGCCCGAGGCGGTGGCGCTTGCGTTCCTGATGCGCCACCCGTCGGGTGTTCGCCCGGTTGTGGGTACGCGCGACCCGGTGCGGCTCGAGCGGCAGGCCGAGGCGCGCGACGTCGCGCTCTCGCGCGAGCAGTGGTTCGACCTCTGGCGCGCGTCGACGGGCGCGCCGCTGCCGTGACGCCGCCCGCGCCGCCCGACGGCGCTGTCAGCCCTTCGGGCGCACGGTGACCACCGGCCGGCCGACGTTCGCTTCGACGCCGGGCGGCGCCTCTCCGCCCGCGTCGAGATGCGCCTTGATGAGCGCGCGGTCGGGCTGCACCCGGCAGAGCCCGGGCGGCACTTCGTCGGGACTCGTGATGCGCAGCGTGCGCCGCCCGGGCGCGACGCGGACGTCGAGCGCGCCGAGCTCACCCTGGAACCCGGGCTCGAGCGCTTCGGACAGCTCGGCGGAGACCTTCTCGATCTCACTCTCGAGGTAGCGCTTCTCCTCGCGCAGCTCGGAGAGGCGCTCGGCGAGGGAGGCGAGGCGGTCGGGGTCGGCTCGGTCCGTCATCGTGTGGACGATAGCCGGACGGCGCACGCCTCAGTCGCGCGCGCCCGTCGAAGGCGTCATCGGCAGGAGCTCGCCCATGCCCCAGGCCTCGTGCGGCGAACGATCGAGCACGTACTCGAATGCCTGGCCATCGGCTGCCGAGAGTCGGATGGAGTGAGCTCGGAGGGCTCTGGGAAGGAGCAGCGGCCGTTCGGCGGTCGGAGCTCGGCGTCGGGTGTACCAGACGAGCTGGCCGTCGCGGTCGAACACCTCGAGCGTCGCTTTGGCCCTCGTCCACTCGGGCGTGTCGCAGCGGTACCGGACGCTGTCGCTGAACTGCGGTTTCAGCTTCATGACGTGCGGACCCTGGCTGGGGTTGTGGCCAGCGAGATCGATCCTCTCCCAGAGCATGCAGTGCTTTCCCCGGAGCCGGACGTACATCTCGTCGGCGCGAGTCATCTCCAGCTGGGCCGTGTACGGAGTCTCGCGATGATTGGAGCGCCCGAAGAACTCGTAGCGTGTACGGCGTGCTCCGCGCTCCTCAGGGCGCATTCCGGCGACCACCGCGAGGCCAGCGCCGGAGTGCGTCGGTCCCTCGACCTCGAACCGCACGGTCACGGTGTCGATCACCGTGAGCTCCGCTGTGATGGTCCCGTCTCCCTCCCCGACCACCACGGCTTGGGTCCTCAGCGGGTACTGGTCTTCGTCCCATCCGAAGAGCGTGTACTCGCCGACGGGGAGCTCGAGTGGCGCCAGGGTCGATCCTCCGCTCGTCGGTTGGAATCGAGCGGCGTGTGCCAGCGTCGCCCCGGCCGCGTAGACCTCGAACGTGCTTGGGAGTCCTACGTCGACAGCACGCCTCGCCCGAGGCCGTGCGCCCTCGGGGAGCGACCAGGTTCCGCCGAGATCTCCAGCTCGAACGAACGCGAGGAGCTCGTGCAGTGGGTCTTCGCGGAGGGTGAGCGCGAGGATCGAGTCGTCCGTGATTCGGGAGTCGAGCGCCAGGATTCCGTCCGGGTCCGATTGCAGCGGGTCCTCCCCGCGCACGACCCCTTCGATCACTGCGGCAATGTGGTGGCGACCGATGCGGTCGAGGTCGAAGTAGACGGTGGCATTCCGGACGGGAGCTCCGGAGGCACTCCGAACGTGGACAGGCTGCCTGGGAGGTGGCACGTCCTTGCGGAGTCGGATTTCGACCTCGTCGTACTGCATCGTCCCTGGGCTGGCCACTCGCACCGTCCGAGGCGCGCTGGAGCGGCCGCCCGCTCGCGCAACGACACTCACGTCGCGTACGGAGCGCCCCAGCTTGCAGGAGAACCTGCCGCGTCGGTCTGTCCGCACGACCGACGGACGGATCGGAGCGACGTATCGACCGTCACCCATGCGCGTCAATCCACGACGGGGGACGACTTCCAGCTCGACCACCGCGGACGGAACCGGGACCCCGGACGGTGCGAGGACCCGTCCCCGGATTTCCCTGGTCAGAGGCCCAAGAAGGAGCGGGATCGGCCCCACGGCGGGATCGTCCAGCACCTGGGTCACGTTCGTGCGGCCGAATTCGTCGTGCTCGGCGAACACCCAGCGGACTCCGGGCGGGACGGGCAACTCTCCGTTGGCGGCGGTCCGTCCGATCGGCTTGGCTTCGCCTCGGTAGTCGTCACCGATTCCAAGTACGTGGATGTCAGCCGCTGGAGTCTGATCCCGGTGGTAAACGCGGACCGTTCGTCCCGGTGGAGCCGGGACGGCCTCCGCGACCCGTGATGGGGCAGAGGTCTCCGGCCCGCGCTCGAGCGGTTCCGTCCCCGTGTCGGCGAGGCGGACAGCAGGCGCCGTGTCGAGCGCGTCGGACCCGCGTTCGGCTGACGAGTCCGGCGCGAGGATGCGGAGAGCCGCGAGCACGCAGGCCAGTGTGAACACGGCGAATGCCCCCGCTGCCGCAAGGCGTGCGGGGCCGCGGCGTGTTCGGTCTCGGAGCCATCTGAGGAACGGAGCGAAGACTCCGGAGCGACCCTTGCGAGACGGTGTGTCTGCGAGGGACCGACGAAGCTGCTCGAGCGCGCGCCTGTGCCGCGACCGAACGGTCGCGGGCCCCACCCCGAGCCGCGAGCCGATCTCCTCGAAGCGCAGGCCGTCCGTGTAGCGCAGTCGGACGATCGTGCGCGACGCGGACGGGAGCTGCTCCACGGCCCGCTCGAGGCGTGAGTCACCTTCCTCCAGGACCGGAGGACCGACCACGGCAGAGCTCTAGCGCGCGTAGGTCTGCTCGCGCTGCTTGGTCGCTTTCTCTCGACGGAGCTGATCGATCGCGAAGCGGCGCGCGACCGTGCGGATCCAGGGCATCCGCCGCGCCGCGTCGGGCGGCGCCGCGCGGAGTGCCTCGATCAGCGTGAGCTGCACGACGTCGTCGACGTCTTCGTGACCCAGGACACGCCTGGCGACACGGGAGGCGGTACGCGCGTCGCTCGGTCCTGGTCGACGTGCTGCTTTGTGCTCCTCCTCCGGCATGGGTCACGCGGTAGTGTCGATCGAGTCTGCGGTTGCCACCGGGATTCGGTGGATTTTCGGTGTCGTGCATCGGTGCATTCCCGTCGATCGCTCGGGCTGGATTCGCCGCGACCGGGGGCGCGGACGCTGACAGTGAACGCTCCGGCGCGATCGCGTTCGAGGGAGTTTCTCGAATCGGACAGCACGTTTCGGCGCCTGGTTCCGGTTCACCACTGAGCACGCGGAATTCCGCGTGCATTCGCTCGCCGCATTCGCGGAGCCGGTGCCCATTCCATTCGAGCGCCCCGGCCGCGACCACTCTCCGACGACGTGCCGCATCGCCTCACCGGCGGCGGCGCGAGGTCGTGGGTGTGGATGGAGCTCCGGATCGTCCGGTGCTCACGCGGTGTCTCGCATTGCTTCCCAATCATGATGAATCAGATCCCTCGCGACCCGAGCGCTCCCAGCTCGGAGACGCAGTGGTGGCCCTCGGCCCCCGGGCTCTCGCGCGCCCGTAATCGCGCGACTCTTGCCGCTTCGGCGGCGATCTTCGGCCTCGCCGCAAGCGCGCAGGCGCAGTTCACCGAGCCGCAGGCGGACATCCGCGCGTTCGGTATGCGCTCGTGGATGTGGGTCTCCGAGGTCCCGCACAACGGGTCGACCGCGCGTCTCTTCTGGTCGGCCGAGGATGGTGGACGCATCCGCTTCCTCGACGAGCGCATGGGGGCGTGGTCGCCCGCTCGCCAGGTCCCGGACGCCACGAACCTGTCGGGCCGGCACCATCAACGACCCTACCGCGACCTGGTCGTATTCCAGCCGGATCAGGCGATCGACCAATGGTGCGGCGTTGCGGTGGGGGACCGCGGCCAGTACGCGTGGGCGATGGGCGATCTCATGGACATCGCGAACGCGGATCTCGAGTGGAACGAGCTCGACCCTGCGGGTTTCAACCCCACGAACCCCTTCGGTGTCGCAACGAACTCCCCAGACATCTGGGACGTCGAGGTCACGTTGGATCCCGCATGCGCGGAAGCAGGAGAGGCGGTCCGGATCTGGCTCGTCGGTGACGACCATACGATCGGCTACACGACGGCCCTGATGGATCCGCTCGGAACCGCGGGCCCGACGCCGGTCTCGCCCAGCCCGTTCGTCGTCCCGGATTTCCCGCTCGGTGCCTACCCGAACGTCAACTCGACGACTGCGGATCTGCGTGGGATCGCGTTCTCCGAGGACGGCCGAAACGGGATCCTCGTCGGCGACAACGTCGCGTACTACACCCGTGACTGCGGGGACTCGTGGCTTCCGTGCAAGTTCAAAGACACCCCTGCGTACGAGGTCAACGGTCCGAATCCTGACCCGGCGCAGTTCATCAAGTATCCGGGCGTCGGCCGAAGTCTCGAGCTCTGGGACGCAGTCCTCTATGGAAACAACCCCGACGGCCCCAATGCGCTGATCGTGGGCGGAATCGCCGTCGAATCGGGGCAGTTCATCTACGGGTCGTCCGACGGCGGCGCGACGTTCGTGCGCGAACGTTCTGCGATCGGAAGGGCCGTTGCGCCGGAGCCCGAGTTCCAGCAATGCTCCGGACTGCCGGCTGATCTCGACTGCCCGCCGCCGGGGCCCACAGGGCTGGGCGCCCCCCCAGGGGCTGCATGCTGGGACCTCGGTGACACGGGACGTGGTGCGGTCGGCAATCAGCCGAGTACTCACAACCTCGCGACGCTCTACGCGATTCGCCGGCGCGCCAACGGCGAGATCTTCATTGGAGGGTACACCGGCGCCATGCTTCGGCGCGCGCCAGGTGCCACGGGTCTGTACGAGTGGGAGAACATCTCACAGTACTGCCGCCGCGAGATGGACCCGTCGACCGTCTGGAGTCTCACGGGCGTGGAAGGCGGTTCTGATGTGAACGCGGTCGGTGCATGGGGCATGGGCCGGGAATGGGACGACAACGCGGGCGAATGGACCGACGAGACCGGGTTCGAACGATGGCGACTCCGAGAGCTCGAGACTCTTCCGCAGAGCGGCGGTGACGACCGGGTCTACGCGGTAGGACAGCAGCTACGGATCGCGCGGAGTGACGACAGCGGTCGTACCTGGTCCCTTCTCCAGGGAGAGGAGCGGTGGCGGACCGACCTGCACGGCAGCGAGTTCCTCGACGTGTCCGTGTTCGACGACGGGCCGGGGTCCGGGGACGACGTTGGAGTCGCCGTCGGGTTCATGAAGAACACCGCGGCCAACGGGGATGTGACGGAAACGCCCATCATCTACTACACGCTGGATGGCGGACCGACCGGCTGGCTCGAGGCGACTCTGCCGAATCTCCTGAGCACCCCGGGGCCGCCGGGCAGTCCGCCCAACGTCATCGTCGAGGACAAGGTGAGGGTCACGAGCGTCGCTCACAACCCGGACGCGGTTGCAGTAGGAGACGCGAATCATCCCCTCGTGTTCGCGGCGACCACGAGTCTCGGGCAGATCCTCCGGAGCGTGGACGGGGGTGCCACGTGGACGAATCTCGGTGTTCCGTCGGGCGTCGGTCGTATGACCGATGTCAGCATGGTCAGTTCGGCGATCGTGTTCTGCGCGAGCGGCGACGGTGGCAACGATGCATTCGCGCTGACGGGCAACTTCACGTCGACGTCGCCGCTCTTCGCGAACGCCGTCGGGGGCGCCCTCGTCGCCCCGAAGATTCTCGAGGTCAAGTGCACGGAGTTCTACGCCGCAGCGGTCGGTGATGACGGCTCGCTCTGGACCTATCAGCGCGGCAGCGCGGGATCGGGTTTCTTCCCCGTTAGCGTGCCGGCATACTCGAACGTCGCACTTCGTTCGCTCTCGATCGAAAGCGGTGTTGCCGTGAACCCTCGCATCGTCATTGGTGGGGCCGCCGGACTCCTGTACGAGTACCAAGGTGGCGTCGCGACACGCATGCACTCTGCGACTTCGGTCGACATCCGAGATATCGGTCGGGGATCGAGTGGCTTCTATCTGATGGGCACGGACGACACGACGTTCGGCCAGTTCAGCAATGACACGATCTTCAGCGCCGGTGGCCAGACGACGATCACCTACCTCGATCGACCCTGATCCCGTGATTGCGCGGTGATCTGCACTGCGCGTCATGACTGCAGCCGCGCGTCCTCCGTCTGAAGGACGCGCGGCTGCTCTGGTTCGATTGGGGCTCCGAGCCGTGTGCTCCGCCGCGACCCCCTCGCGGCGCCGCGTCGGCGCGAGCTCTCGACTGCGGACTCAGGCCGCGGTGCTGTCGTCGCCGAAGAACTTCGCCGGCTCGGCGGTCTCCGATTCGGCACCAGCGCCCGCGGTCTTCGAGCGGACGAGCGACGGCGTACCCTCGAGCTTCCACTCCTCGGTGTGGTCCTCGGACGTGTCGGCAGAAGGCGCGAGGCGCTCGAACGCGGCGTTCATCGCGGCGCAGAGGTCCTGCATCTCGTCGTTCTTGCGGATCCGGCACGTGGTGACGGGGCCGCCCTCGGCGATCTCCTTGCAGTGCTGCGTCATGCGGTACGCCGGACCGGCGACGCGGTGCGTCACGACGATGCCGACGCAGGTCATGAGCGGGATGAGGGCCGCGATCGTCCAGAGGACGTTGCGCAGCATCATCGGGCGCGACTGCTGGAGGATGTAGTCGCCGCCCGCCTCGGCCTCACGCGCGATGGTGATGAGGCTGGAGTTGACGAGGACGATCTGGAAGAGCGCAGAGACGAGACCGATCGCCGCGAAGACGCCGATCATCTTGAGCTGCATGCGCTTGTTGATCAGGCGCTTCTTCCGTTTGAAGGCGGGCTTCGTGTTGGGCTGATCCTGTGCCATGGCGGTGTGGGGGGTGTCGAGCCTTGGGGGGGTCACTCCGCAGCACCGTTGCGGAGGTAGAGGACGTTCTCGAACCGCTTGACGACCTCGCGGCCGCGCACGTCGCCCATCAGGACGAAGAGGCGGATGCGGAGCCGGCCGGAGTCGGGGTTCCAGAAGAAGATCGGGTCGGCGAAGCCGTCGCTGTCGAGGTCGGACGCGTACGCGTTCTGCTCCTGCAGGACCATCGCGCTGAGGAGCGTGACGTCGTGCGTGCCGTTCGAGACGTCGGTCGCGTCCCAGGACAGATCCACGATCCGCCCGAGGTCGAAGACGTCGTCGAGGTCGCCGTCGCGGTTGATGTCGAAGGCGCGGTCGGCCTCCGTGAACGTCGCGGTCGGCTGGAAGACGAGCGCGGCGCAGCCGTCGAGTGTGTTCGTGCTCCCGACCTGGGCGCCCCAGCGGACGCCGCCCGCGTCGATGAAGACGCCGTTGTTCGCGGGGTCGACGGGGCGCCGGTAGGCGAAGCCCATTCCGTCGCCGCGGAAGAACAGGTTCCCGCGGAGGTCGTCGGTGAGGCCGTCGAAGGTCCCGGCCGGCGGCGCGGTCTGGTTCTCCACGGGCGAGCAGACGCCTTCCCATGCGACGATCGAGCCGCCGGGGTGACTGCTCGCCGCCGTCGACCGCACGGCGCGCGTGAGGCCGTCGAGCGCGTCGTTGGGCGCGTCGAGCGTCGCGAACGTAACGCGCTCGGCGCTCGCTCCGCCGGGCTCGACCACGACCGTGCCCTCGAACGGGAACCCGAACGCGTCCTCGAGCAGCATCGTGCCGGTCGCACCCGCGCTGAGGCTCGTGGACAGCGTCGTCGTCGCATCGATGCCCTGCGCGAAGTCGAGGCGCTCCTCGACGCGCGAGTAGAAGTCCTGGATCTGGCGCTCGGCGTAGGTGAGGCGCTGGAGGTCGGTGACCTGCTCGGCCTCCTTCTGCAGCGACATCGTCGTCGCGAGCAGGATCACCGTCACGATGACCATCGCGACGGCCACCTCGATGAGGGTGAAGCCGGCGCGGGGGTTGCGCGCGATCGTTCGGGGGTGGCAGGACACGGCGGGCAGGCCTCTAGTAGCGAAGGAGGTAGACCACCTGCTGGAGCTGCTGCTGGCCGGTCTCGCCGCGCCAGCGCAGTCGCACGATCACCGGCAGCAGAGACGCGTCGCCGCTGACGTTGGTGGCATTGACGTTCCCGTCGCCGTCGAGGTCGCGCGGCATCCCCGCCGCGACGCCGAGGACCGCGTCCGTTGCCATCTCGTCGAGCACGATCTGCACGGTCGCGACGTCGGTCTCGCCCTCCCAGGGATCGAGCCCCGGGACCGCGAACGCGTCGCCGGGCGTCCCGCCCGGGCCGTAGTCGGCGAGGATGTCGTTCGCCCAGTTCGCGGCGTCGCTGTCGGCCTCGCTCGCGCTCGCGTGGAGGTCCTCGACGATGGCCTGGAGGGCGGCCTGGGCGATGCTCCGGTCGCCGGCGGAGCGGCGGAGCGAGTTGACGACGACCGAGGTCGACGTCATCGCCAGCAGCCCGATGAGGAGGACCGAGGCCGTCACGAGCACCTCGATCAGGGTGAACCCCCCGCGGGGAGTCACCTGGCCTCGGGGGCCTTGGCGGGCGCGGTGCGACCGCGCGGCTTGGGAAAGGATCAGCATCGATGGGAGGGCCGGGAGGGGCAGCGGTTGAGACTCGGCGCTCGCGGGCGTCATCGGCTCGCTTCCCGTCCCGACTTCAACGGTTCGGATCAGGACTCTCCCTGCCCCGGCCGGGGTCCCGCGCTGGGCCACGTCCGGGGCCCGTCGAGCGGCGCCGCGCCTCGGCCGCGAGCCCGGGCCCGGCGTCCGCTCGGCCGCTCGCGCCTCGCCGGCCGGCTCACGATCGGGACTGACCCGGCGGGACTGGGCTCGGACGGTGTGGATTCGTGCGCGGGTGGCCGGCTCCAAGGTGCGCGGCTCCGCGCCCTTGTGTCCGCTGCGCCCCTTCCGAAGGCCCTGGGGACGGCTCGAGCGCACCCAACCCGGGCCCCCGCAGAGCCTCCGAGCGAGACGATCCACACCGTGGGAGCCCAGTGCCGTTTCGATCCGGTGCGGGCGGCATCGTCGGCCCCGCCTCAACCGAAGCTCGGCGCCTTCGACGGCCGATACGCGTTGTAGGATTCCCGCCCGATGGCCTCTCTCGACCCTTCCCTTCCGGCTCTCCTCGAACTCGTCCCCGCGGACCTGGCCTACATCGGGCCCGGCGCCGGCTTCGCCGCCGCGGGATCCGTGTTCGTACTCCTCGGGACGTTCCTGATCGCCCTCGGGATCATCCTCCTTTGGCCGTTCAAGGCGGTGCTGAAGTCGGTCCGCCGTCGTGGAACCGGCACCGCGCGGGCCAAGCGGGTGATCGTCATCGGCCTCGACGGCTTCGACCCGGGCATGGCGGCCAAGTACGCCGACCGGATGCCCAACCTGGCGAAGCTCGCGGAGGAAGGCTGCCACCACTCCCTCGGCACGTCGATCCCGTCGATCTCGCCCGTCGCCTGGTCGACGTTCGCTACCGGCGTCGACGCCTCGCGCCACAACATCTACGACTTCCTGACGCGCGACCCGTGCTCGTACATGCCGGTGCTCTCCAGCACCGACACGCGCACCGTCCCGCGCAACATCAACCTTGGCTTCGCCGAGGTGCCGTTCGGTCAGCGCGCCGTCTACAAGCTCCTCCAGAAGAGCCAGCCGTTCTGGAAGCTCCTGGGCGCGCACTACGTCTGGTCGTCGATCGTGCGCGTGCCGATCACGTTCCCGCCGCAGAAGTTCAAGAACGGCACGCTGCTCTCGGGCATGTGCGTCCCGGACCTGCAGGGCACGCAGGGCTCGTTCAGCTTCTACACGAGCGACGAGAGCCGGCTCGGCGCGGCGACCGGAGGCCAGCGCTTCCGCGTCGTCCGTCGCGGCGACGTCGTCGAGTCGAACCTCAAGGGCCCGCCCGGACCCGACAAGACGGCGATGAAGTGCCCCTTCCGCGTCGAGATGGACCGCGGCACCGGGCGCGCGAAGATCACGATCGACGGCGAGACGGTCGAGGTCGGCCTCGAGGAGTACACGCCGTGGATGGAGGTGCCCTTCGGCAAGGTCAAGGGCATCGCGCGCCTCCGCATCCAGCGCTGGGACGACGAGGCCGTCTCCATCTACGTGACTCCGATCAACATCGATCCGGAGTCGCCGGCGATGCCGATCAGCCACCCGTTCGTGTACTCGATCTACCTCGCCAAGATGCTGGGCAAGTATACGACGCTCGGCCTCGCCGAGGACACGTGGGCGCTGAACGAACGCGTCATCGACGAGCAGGCGTTCCTCGACCAGGCGTATCTCATCTTCGAGGAGCGCAAGAAGCAGCTCTGGGAGGTCCTCGACAAGACCAAGCGCGGCTTCGTCACCGTCGTTTTCGATACGACCGACCGCGTCAGCCACATGTTCTGGCGCTTCCTCGAGAAGGATCACCCCGCGAACGAGGGCAAGGACAACGACCCCAAGTGGGAGGGCGTGATCCCCAAGCTGTACGAGGACGCGGACAGGCTCATCGGCGAGGCGCGCGCCAAGATCGGCGACGATCCGGATACGGTGCTGATGGTCGTTTCCGACCACGGCTTCTGCTCGTTCCAGCGCGGCGTCAACCTCAACGCGTGGCTGCGCGACGAGGGCTACCTCGTGCTCAAGGACGGCGCCGAGACGTCCGGCGACTGGTTCGAGACCGTCGACTGGGAGAAGACGCGCGCGTTCACGCTCGGGCTCACCGGCGTCTTCATCAACCGCAAGGGGCGCGAGCGCCTCGGTCAGGTCGAGCCGGGCGCGGAGCTCGACGCGCTCAGCCGGGAGCTCAAGCAGAAGCTCGAGGCGCTCGTCGATCCGAAGACGGGTCAGCGCGCGATCCACGAGGTCTTCCTCACGCACGAGATCCAGGACGGCCCCTACGCCGACATGGCCCCCGAGCTGCTCATCGGCTACGAGAAGGGCTTCCGGCACTCGTGGGACTGCGCCGTCGGCGCGGTGTCGAAGGACGTCTTCACGGACAACACGAAGAGCTGGTCCGGTGACCACTGCGTCGACCCGCGTCTCGTGCCCGGCGTGTTCTGGTCGAACCGCGAGATCCCGTTCGACGATCCGAACCTCGCGGACATCGCGCCGTCGGTCCTCGACCTGTTCGGCGTCGAAGTGCCCGGGTACATGAAGGGGCGGCGGATGTTCGCGGAGGGCGCGACGCGCGCTGCCGCGCCCGCTCCCTCGTCCACGCCCGAGGCCCGCGCATGAACCTCCCCCGCTGGACCGCCTACGTCGCGCTCGCGGTCGTCGCGACGCTCCTCGTGTCGGCGATCCCGAAGAGGCGCAGCGAGCCCGCGCGGCTCCGCCCCGTCGCGGCCTCCGACGTCGAGCACCCGCGCGTCGTCGTGCTCGGCATCGACGGGATGGACCCGGACATCCTCCAGGACGTGATGGACCGCTATCCCGAGGGGATGGCGAACTTCCGGCGCCTCGCCGCCGCCGGCGGCGGCGTCGGCGCGCTCGGGACCTCGTACCCGCCGCAGAGCCCCGTCGCCTGGTCGAACTTCATCACCGGCCGGCGCCCCGGCGGCCACGGGATCTTCGACTTCATCCACCGCGACCCCGAGACGTACGACGTCGCGGCCTCGACGGTGAAGCTCGAAGAGGGGGACTCGATCGGCGTCCCCTTCACGGACCTCAAGCTGCCGACGGGCGGCGGGTCCGAGCCCAACCGCAGCGGTCGCGCGTTCTGGTCCGAGCTCATGGACGCGGGCGTGCCCGCCGACCTCTACCGCGTCCCGATCAACTACCCCGTCGAACCCGCCGACGGCGTCAGCTTCCCCGGGATGCTCACGCCCGCGCTCGACTCGCCCTACGGCATCTACACGGTCTACACGACCGACCCGCCGATCGACACGAGCCTCGGCGGCGGCAACTACCGACCGATCCGCGTGCGCTCCGGCGCCGCGCGGACGACGCTCGCGGGGCCGACGAACGTCTTCGAGGACGGCGACCCGCAGTCGACCACACCGCTGACGTTCTACGTCGACGAGGAGAGCGCCGCCGTCGTGGTCGAGCTCGGCGAGGACCGCGTCGTCATGCAGGAGGGGCAGTGGTCCCGCTTCATGGCAGCGGACTTCGGCCTCCTGCCGATGGGGGCGATGAACCTGCGCGGCATCGTGCGCTTCTACGTCAAGAGCGTGTCGCCCGAGCTCGTGGTCTACGCGTCGCCCGTCAACTTCGATCCGGCGGCGCCCGCCGACACGATCTCGCTGCCCGAGGACGCTTCGGCCGACCTCGCCAAGGCCATCGGCCCGTATTTCACGCAGGGCATGGCCGAGGAGGTCAACGCGCTCAAGGACGGCGTGTTCACCGACGAGGAGTTCATGCGCCAGGCGAACCTCGTGCTCGTCGAGCGCGGGCGCATGCTCGACTACGCGCTCGATCGCTACGCGGCGAACGAGGGCGGCGGGCTCCTGTTCTTCTACGTGTCGTCGGTCGACCTCTCCATGCACATGATGTGGAGGCACACCGACCCCGAGCACCCCGCGTACGACGCCCGCGTCGCGGCCGAGGATTCGAGCTGGTGGTCGGGCCGCGACGAGACGACCTGGGCGGACGTCGTCGACGACCTCTACCTGAAGATGGATGTGCTGCTCGGCCGTGTCCTCGACCGGGTCGGTGACAACGCGCTCGTCATGGTGATGAGCGACCACGGCTTCGCGTCGTACCGCCGCGAGTTCGCGCTCAACACGTGGCTGCTCGAGCAGGGCTTCCTCGTGCTCAAGGAGGGCGAGACGCGCCAGCTTCCGACGGACGACCCCGCGTACGTGCCAGTCTCGATCACGACCGCGGTCGACTGGTCGAAGACCCGGGCCTACGGCATGGGCTTCAACGGTCTCTATCTGAACCTGAAGGGCCGCGAGGCCGAGGGCATCGTCGAGCCCGGGGCCGAGGCCGAGCGCCTCCTCGCCGACCTGAAGGCGCGCCTCGAGCGCATCGACGACCGCGGCACGCAGGTGGTGCTGGTCGCGGATCTCGCGAGCGACGTCTACGCGGGCGGCGAGCGTCTGGCCGAGGCCCCGGACATCGTCGTGGGCTACAATGGGGGGTACGGCAACTCCGACGCAGCTTCGCAGGGGCGCATTCCCCACGCGGTGCTCTCGGACAACACCGGCGGCACCTTCAACGGCAGCCACCTGATGCACCCCAGCGTCGTGAACGGCACGCTGCTCACGAACGGGAACGTCACGGTGGAGGACCCGCGGCTCGAGGATCTCACGACCTCGATCCTCGACCTGTACGGCGTCGCCCCGACCGACGGCATGGTCGGACGAAAGGCACTCGAGAAACCCAACAACTGACTCCCTTCCTATGTTCGGCTCCTCCGGCAAGGTCAAGATCGACCCCGACCTCCTCGCGCGCGTGAAGAAGATCGCCGAGGTCGCGGGCTACGCCTCCCACGACGAATTCATCCAGCACGTCCTCGAGCGCGAGGTCGGCCAGTTCGAAGGCGCGGACACCGACGACGCGATCACCGAGAAGCTCAAGGGCCTCGGCTACATCTCCTGACGTGTCCGGCGGCCCCCGGGCCGCTCTCCGCTCCCTACGCGCCGCGCGCCGGACTCCCCGGCGCGCGGCCCCGCTCCTCCCGGATCCCCACGCCTCCGCTCAGTGAACGCGGTCAACCGAGCGGTCACGACGCTCTTCGACGTCCTCCTCACGCCCCTCGAGGCGATCGGGGATGAGTTTGCGCTGATCGTCGTCAGCGGCGTCTTCGGCGTCCTGGCGCTCGTGATCTTCAAGCAGATCTCGTGGCAGAAGGGCATCAAGGCGACGAAGGACAAGATCAAGGCGCACCTGATCGAGATCCGGATCTACCAGGACGACCTCGGCGTCGTCGCGAAGGCGATCGGCAAGATCCTGCTGCGCAACCTGCAGTACGTGACGCTGAACTTCGGGCCGTTCATCCCGCTGGCGGTTCCGTTCGCGTTCGTCGCGGCGCAGCTCGTCGTGCGCTACGGCTTCGAGCCGGCCCCGGTCCAACAGACGTCGGCGCTCGTCGCCGCGGGCGACGGCCAGACGCTCATCATCGAGGGCGAGAAGGCCGCGATCGCAGGCCTCGAGGTCGTGTTCCCCGAAGGACTCGAGCCCGTGTCGCCGCTCGCGCGCATCGCGTCCCAGGGCAACGCCGAGGTCGAGTTCATCGCCTCGGGCCCGGGCAGCTACGAATTGCTCCTGCGGACACCCGGCGGCGAGACGACGAAGCGCATCGTCGTCGGCGACGGCACCGGAGCTCGAGCGATCCAGGACCGCCGCGTGCACAGCGCGCTCGAGGCGATTCTGTGGCCGGCCGAAGACACCCTCTCGCCCGACTCGGGCCTGACCTCCGTCCGCTTCCGCTACGCCGAGAGCGACCTGGGCTGGCTTCCCATGTCGGGTCCGTTCGGGGTGCTGGCGAACTTCGTCCTCGCGTCGATGCTGTTCGGTGTGCTGGCGCTGAAGCCGCTGGGCGTGCAGATCTAGCGGGGTCCGACCACTCCGGCCTCCGCATCCGCGGCGGCGCCGGAACGAATCCTTAGTCGACGAGGCCCGCCACCTGAGCTCCCAGCGCGCGGTGCGTACCGATGCTCCTCTACACCCCCGACACGGAACGCGCGCTGCGCGTGGCCTTCGAGGCCCACGCCGGCCAGACGCGCAAGGGCACCCAGCTGCCGTACGTCACGCACTGCGTGCACGTGGCGATGCTGGCGGCCCGCGCGGGCGCCGACTCGATCACGATCCAGGGCGCGCTCCTGCACGACGTGGTCGAGGACTGCGAGGGCTGGACGATCGAGCGTCTCGCGCATGAGTTCGGCGCCGAGGTCGCGGCCGTCGTCGAGCCCCTGACCGAGATCAAGGGCCCGTCGTGGGAGGAGCGCAAGCTCGCCGCGCTGGCCCGCGTGCCGACGATGGACGCGCGCGCCGCCGCGGTGAAGGCCTGCGACAAGACCCACAACATGCGTTCGCTCGTGCAGCAGCTCGCCGAGGCGTCGAGCCCCGAGGAGGCCTGGCGCCCCTTCTCGCGCGGCCCCGAGCAGACGATCGACATGGCGGAGCGCCTCGTCGAGGCGGTCGACGCGCGGCTGATGCAGCTCGACGCGTTCCCGTCGCTGCGGGCGGAACTTCGGCTTGCGTTCGAGGCGTTGGCCGTCCACCGACCCTGAGCGCGACGGCGGTCTGATCCAAGCCGATCCGGATGCGGCGGTGCGTTCGCCCTGCGTCACGTCGTCGCCCACGTGCCTCCGTTCGCGGGATGATCCCGAGGATCGCGCCTTCAAGCGTTCCAGAAGGAACCCGGTGGTGGTGCTGTCCCGTCGACGTGCTCGATTGCCCACCGCGCCAGCGCGTGCATCGCGGGAAGGAGGCCTCTGCCCTTGGGGGTCAGCCGGTACTCGAATCGGCCCGAGTGGTTCGAGTAGAGAGCCTTCTCGACGAGCCCTTCTTCGACCATCATTCGCAGTCGCGACGCCAGGAGGTTCGACGGAACTCGTTCCGGTGACTCCTCGAACTCGGAGTAGCGAGACTTGCCCATCGACAGATCCCGCAGGATCAGAAGGGTCCACTTGTCTCCGACGAGGTCGAGGGCACCCGAGAGCGGGCAGTGCGAGCGCGGGCTTCTCATGGCGAGCGGGACGTTGGGCGACGCGGGCCGGCGCCGCTCTCGGCCGGACACTATGCGCGCTCGGGCGAGGCCGCAACAGCGCGCTCCGAGCGTCGATCCAGGCACACTGCAAGACGTGGCGCTCGTGCGACGGCTGCCGCGATCGAGAGCGAATCACCGACACTGCCGCGGGCCTCGATCGACGCTTCGTAAGGGTCCCTGTGCTCCCACTGTCCCTGGCCTGCGAAAGTGAAGTTAGTTGCCTAGCTTGGCGAGAACGGAGCTGTCGAGTCGGCGGCTTCACCTTCTCCACGGACCACTGGATGGACACATGAGCGGTACGACCATGAGAAAGACGAGCGGTTGGATCCTCCTCGTCGTGGTGGGCGGGATGCTGATCCTCGCCGGGCTCCTGAAGGTCTCCGGTAGACTGCCGGAGGATCGCGTGGCAGAGCTCGGGCCCCTTTCCAACCAGCTCGAGCTCATCGGGCTCGGCGCGATCGCAAGCGGGGTTCTCTTGCTGACACCCCGCACCGCCGCGATCGGGATCCTCTTGAGCAGCTCCTACTGGGGAGGCGCGATCTGCACCCACATGCTCCAGGAGACCTCGTACGCCCAGCCCGCGGCTCTTCTCGTCATGTCCTGGATGGGGTCGATCCTGCGTGATCGCCGGACTCTCTGGAGTCTTCCCGGGGTGTCCGAGGGCGGCGCTCGATCGACGATCACCGACCAGAGACACGACGCCGTCCGCCCTTGAGTGGGTTCAGTCAAGACTCCGGGGGCTCGCGGCCCAGCGAGTTCGAACCCCCGAAGGGTGGACGTGTGACCCGCCTCCGACGAATGCGGGTTCGAGTGATGAGATGGCCAGCCATGACGGCATGCATCGCCTTGGCGGTGGGCTGTCACGCCGACGCGGAAGAGCGTGGTACCGACGGCGGCGGGTCCGTGGAGACGAACACGGGGACGGCGATGGTCGAGGTGACCGTCCCTCTCCCACAGAGCCGCGACGGGCAGATGATCGTTGCTCTGTTCGACGGCGCGTCCGGATTCCCGGCCGACTTCGACGCTGCGATCCGAAAGGTAGTCGTGACGCTCGACGGTCCCGCCGCGTCGGTCGCATTCGAATCGATTCCGCCCGGCGAGTACGCGGTCTGCGTGTTGCACGACGAGGACGCGAGCGGATCGCTGACGACCAACTTCCTCGGTATTCCGAAAGAGGGTCTCGGAGTGTCGCTCAACCCCACCGGTCGGCTCGGACCCCCGCGTTTCGAGGACGCGAGGTTCAGGCACAACGGGGGCACGAGGTTGTCGATCGACCTCTGGTACCCCTAGTCGACGGGGCGGGCTTGGAACGCCCCAGCTCACCTATGGCGAACAGATCCTTCAGTGCCGTTCGCAGCGGCTCGAGTACCACTCCACGGCGAGGGAGTCGAGACCGTCTCACCGGCACAGTACCGGGCGTGCGAGTTCGCGTTCGGTGATGGTGCGCTGCGCCGCGACGCAGAGTCGGGCTATCCGCCGGGCAACTCCTTCGCAGCGAGGGCGCGGCGCGAGGCGGGGTCTGGTCCTCCCGCTCCAGATCACCTCACGCGCGAATGGCAAAGGAGTCAGCTCGCTCGACTCATCGACAGGTCGGTGGGCCGACCTCACGGTCGACATGACGTACTGGAGGCCGATTCCGGTGACCGAGTCGGGCCGACCCTCATGGGAATGACACTGCAGCGGATCGACGCTCGAGGCCCGTAGAGCCGCGGATGCCGCGCCTGGAAGCGCGGCGGCTGCGTCACGAAGGGGCCGACAAGCCTCGAGCGATCAATCGGCGATGCCACTCCACAGCACGTTCACGAGTTGCTCGACATGGTCTTCGCCGGGAGGAAGCGCACGGTTGAGCCCAAGCGTCTGCGTGAGGAACGCATGTCCGTGGAGTGAGCCGAGGACGGTCGACGCAACTGTTTCCGCGTTGCAGTCCGCGATCCGGCCGTCGTCTTGTGCACGCTGAAGCCAGGCGACGAACGCCTGGAATGCACGCTCCGGTGAGGAACTCTGCGCGTTTGTCGATCCGCACACCCGTGCTGGATCGATGCCTGCGGCTTGGAGGAGCCCGAGTCTCTGCTGCATTTCTCGGAAGTACGATGCGATGGAGCGCGCGTGCTCGACGAGCTGCGCTTGAATCGGTCGCTCGTCCGGACCCTCATTGACGGCCGAGATCCACTCAACGTCCTCGGACGGCCCGAGCGCTGCGATGAGAAGCGCCTCCTTCGATCCGAATCGATGGAAGAGAGTCGTGTGGCTCACACCGAGCACTGCCGCGATCTCGGCCGCCGAAACGCCGACGCCGCGTTCGAGGAGGCATTGCCGTGTGGCATGGATGATCTCCGCGTCCGTTGTTTCTCTCGGCCTTCCCACCTTCGTCTCGAGTCCGGTGCTGAGAGTGCTGCATCGGGTGACCTGCCGCATTGACTTTCCGTGCTCGCGCGATTAGTTTCGAACTAGTTAGAAACTAAGCATGACGGACCGAGACACCACATCCGGGCCCTCGAACGAGAGGGGAAAACGAATGCGCGAGACTCGAGCGGCAGTCGTCGGTGGAACCAACGGATTGGGCCGAGCCTTGGCCCGATGGCTCGTCGCTCAGGGCGCAGCCGTCACGGTCGTCGGTCGGACGCTCCGCGATGGCAGGGTTCCAGGGCTCGACTTCATCCGGGCCGACCTTTCGACCGTCGCCGAGCAGCGGCGCGTCGCCGCCGAGCTTCCCGCCGAGGAGCTGAGTCTCCTCGTGTTCACGACCGGCATCCTGAGCCCGAAGCGAAGGGAGACAACGGAGGACGGCGTCGAGATCGACCTCGCGGTCAGCTACCTGAGTCGGTTCGTGATCCTTCGGTCCCTGGCCGAACGGCTCGGGACCCGAGCTCAAGCTCGGTCGCGTGTCTTCGTGATGGGGGCCCCCGGCTCCAACGTCGCAGGCGATCCGTCCGACCTGAACTCGGAGCGAGGATACGCTCAGCTCGCGGCCCATACGCAGACCGTGGCTGCCAATGAGGCGCTTGTCCTCGATGCCAAGGATCGCTATCCGCAGTTCGGCGTCTACGGGCTCAACCCCGGACTCGTCGCCTCCGGCGAGATTCGCGCACCCTTCCTCGGCGGTGCTGACTCGCTCAGATTCAAAGCAGTCGAGTGGCTTATCGGCACACTTCGGCCGTCGACCGACGAGTACGCCGCCCGAATCGGTTCCACGCTGCTCGCGCCGGAGGAGGGAGCCGATTCGGGGACGATGTTCGACTCGAAGGGCCGGAAGACGAAGGCGAGTTCGAGGCTCACGCCGGATCGCGTCGCTCACTTCATGCGAGCGACGGAGGAACTTTTGGCCAGTCTACCACGGCCGAAGTGAGTCGGCCGGACGCGGAGCGGCTCGCGCCCTCTCCGGGATCGAGTGTCAGCGCCTGCGGATTGCCGAGCCATCGGTCCCTCTTCGTGAGCGATACATGTGCATTCGAGTGCAAGGGCGTCGTCACCCTGGCACGCATGCTCACCGGCCGCACCTACTCGAATCGCAGCGCGACGAGGTCGGTCCACTGGCTCGTCGATCCGCCGCCGGCCCCGGCGTCCCGGTGCCAGGCCTGGAAGCGCCACGTGTCACCCGGGAGCACCGTCACGAACGCGCTCGGCTGCGGGATCCGGACCAGGTCGAGCGGAAGCGTGAACGCTCCGGTCGCTCCCGAGGCGAGGATCTGCCCCGCGCCGTTGAAGCGGCCGATGTCGCCGCCGAGGCAGAGTGTGCCGGGGCCGCCCGCCGTGGCCGTGATCCCCGACGTGCGGCTCACGATGAAGATGCCGAACTGGTTCGGCGGCAGCGCTTCCGCGCCGAGCGTGACGTTCCCGTCGACGACGCGCAGGCTTCCCCGGGCGAGGATCGTCCCCACCGCGCCCGTCGAGTTGGGCACGGCCGCGCAGTCGCCGTACGTGCCGATGAAGGAAGTGCGTTCGTACGCGCCGACGTCGGCGGCTGCGGCGAGCGAGCCGCCGGCCGCGACGGCCGGGTCGTCCCAGGCGCGGCGTCCTCGCTCGACGTCCAGCAGCGTCGGTTCGGAGCCGAGCGGCGCGTCCGTCCCCGCGTCGATCGCGGGTGAGCCCGGCGCGAGCCGCAGGTCGCCGGCCGCGAAGTCGACGAAGAGCGCGTCCGCGCTCGCGCTCCCCGCGGCACCGACGCCCTGCACGATGCTGTCGCGCACGACGAGGCTGCCGGAGGAGTCGGTCTCCGGACCGGCGTTCTCCCACAGGATGCAGTCGGTGGCGCGGGGCTGGAAGCAGATGCCGCACGCCCCGACGTAGGAGAGACCGAACGTGCCGTTGCCCGCGATCGTGAGACGGTTGAGTTGCACGTTCGCGCCGTCCGACACCGAGCGGAGCTGGACCCCGGCACCGCCGTTCGAGCGGACGACCGAGTTCGCCACGACGACCGCGGGCATCAGCGCGTTCGCCAGCTCCACCCCGTTGCCGCCGTTCTCCTCGAACACGCACCGGTCGATCGCGACCGGTGGCTCGGCGGGGGGGAAGCCCGAGTAGTCCAGGCCGCATTCGGTGTTCCCGACGAAGCGACAGTCCACGAACGTGCCGGCGGCGCGGAGCTGGAAGCCGACGTTCCCGTCCCTCGCGACGGCGCCGCGCGTCGAACCGCGGAACGTGCAGCGGGTCACGCGGACCGCCGACCTGCGCGCGAAGAACCCGACGTCCGTGCCGCCCTCGACCGCGATCCGGTCCATGGAGAACGGGTCCACGGTCTCCGCTGAGAGCACGGTCGGCGCGTTGTCACAGAGCGACGCCGGAGTGCCGTCGTCGTCACCCAGGGTGTCGCCGCTCAGCACGGTCGTCGGTGTGTCGAAAGCGGGTCGCTCGTGGATGGAGGTCTCTCCGCCGACGAACCCGCCCCGGAGCGTCAGTTCGGGGAAGAGCACCTCGAACCCGTCGCCCGCGCTCCCGGCGCCCGCGAAGCCTGCGCGGTAGACGCCCTCCGTCGCCCAGATCTCGGATCCGGAGGAAGTCGTCGCCAGCGCGACACGGAGACCGCGCGACCCCTGGAAGGCGTCCGCCCAGGAGCTTCCGTCGTTCGCACCAGTGGTGAGGTCTGCGTCGACGAAGACGATCTGCCCCGCCGCGGGCGGAGCAGTGACGGCGAGCAGGGCGAGCGTGGCGTAGAGGGGAATTCCGCGCATCGCGCGAACCTAAGCGCGCTCGCCCTGTCCGGCAACGGCTCGGGTCCCGGTCTGGTCCGCGGTGCGAACCCGGTGCCCCGCGCTGCGATCCGATCCGATCCGATCCGATCCGCGCCCGCAGCGCTGCGTCAGTCCGCGCTCTTCGCGTACGGCACGTGCCCCTCGGGCATCGGTCGCCGCGCCGCCTCCGTCACGTACTTCGCGACGTCCGCGATCTGCTCCTCGGTCAGCACGCCCTTCTGCGCCGGCATGATGCCGATGCCCTGCGCGACCGCCTTCTGCACCTTCGCGAGGTCGAGGGGGCGGCGGCTCAGCTCGGGGATGTTCACGGCCGACTTCGTGCCCTCGTAGGGTAGGCCGTGGCACGACGCGCAGGTCGGGCTCGAGTGCTCGAAGAAGACGGACCGGCCGCGGAGGGCGGACTCGCTCAGGCCGGAGTCGCCGCACGCGGCGGCGCCGAGCGCGAACGGGAGGGCGAGGAGGAAGAGCGTGGGGGCGTGGGATCTCATGTGCGTCAGGACACGGTGACGTCGACGCCGTGGTCGCGCCAGCCGTTGTGGCGGTAGCCGCGCTCGTTCTCGAGGCGCTCCTCGGGCTGCGTCTCGCCGGCGGCGTCCGTCGCGCGGCACACGAGCCGGTGCGTGCCTGCCGTCGCCTTCCACGGGAGCGCGAACGTGCGCCACGCGAAGGGGCCGAGGTCGGGGCCCAGGAACTCCGCCGCGCCCCAGGTCGCGCCGCCGTCGACGCTCACCTCGACGCGGTCGATCGCGCCCGCGCCCGAGAACGCGACGCCGGTCACGAAGGTGTCGCCCGCAGCGCTCGTCTCGAGCGGCGACGTGATCCACGACTTGACGTTCATCTCCCACATCGACGGCTGCGAGGGGTCGCCGGACTCGCCGATCGGACGCACGCGGTAGCCGCGCGCCTGGATCTTCGCGGTCGACTCCTCGGCGGTCAGCGCGAGGCGCTCGACGTACTTGACCTGGTTGATGCCGTAGTAGCCGGGCACGACGAGGCGGAGCGGCCCGCCGTGCGTCACCGGGATCGGCGCGCCGTTCATCGACCACGCGAGCATCGCGTGGGAGAGCGCGTGCTCCAGCGGCACGGAGCGCTCGACCACGACGCTGCTCACGTCGTCGATCGGCGGAAGCTGGTCGCCGCCGGTCGCCGTCACGAAGCGCGCACCGGCGGCGGGCCCGCCCAGCGCTTCCGACACGCGGGCGAGCGACACGCCCGTCCACACGACGTTCGCAGCGGCGCCGACGCCCCACTGGGACCCGGACGCGCCGTGAGAGAAGAACCTGCGCCCGTTGCCCGAGCACTGCAGCACGCACGCCATCGTCTCGCGCCCGAGCCCCTGGAGCTCCGCGAGCGTCATCGAGCGACCGTCGCCGAAGCCCTCGAAAGCGACGCTCCAGCTCGACGGGTCCACGAGCCGTTTACCGGCCGGTGGGCCGTTGTTGTTGCGCACGAACACGCGCTCGGTCGGCGTGATGAGGCCGTCGAGCAGCGCGCGCTTCGTCTCGAGCGTCAGCGGCGCCGTGCCGTGGTTCACGAAGTACGACGCGTCGAGGTCGAACGGCAGCGCGTCGGGGTCGTCGGCCGTGGCCGATTCGATCGCCGGCTCCTCGCCGCAGGAAGCGAGCGCCCCTGCGCCCGCCGCCAGGCCCAACGCCGAGGCGAGCAGGGAGCGACGCGTGCCCAGCGGGCCGCCGTCGGAGGGAGAGGACTGCGCGTCGGGGAGGAGATCGCTCATGGCGGGGCCACCATACGCTCCGCGGCCGGCCCCCGCACCGCGTCGCGCCGGCCGGACGCACGCGCGGACGCGCGCCCGAAACCGGACGCGCGCCCGCGGCGGCGACGAGCGCGGACGGCCCGCGTCAGCGCAGCGTGACCCGAACCGCCTCGGTGAAGTTCGAGGTCGGGCCCGCCGGCCCCACGTCGCGGTGCCAGACCTGGAAGAACCACTGCTGCCCGGCGGCACCGACCGCCTCGCTCGACGGGCGGGGGATCGCGCCCAGCGATGCGCTCGTCCCGTATCCGCCGCTCGCGTCGGCGACTCCGATCGAATCCGCGTAGCGGCCGATCTCGCCGTGCAGGCACAGAATGCCCGCACTCCCGCCCGGGTTCAGATTCAGCCCGGGCCCGGTCGAGACGAGCGCGAGCGACAGCGCACCCGGCGGCAGGCCGAGCGCGACGAGCTCGAGCTCCTGCTGCGCGGCGCTCCGGCTGCCCGCCAGGAACAGGCGCCCCGCGCGCCCGGTCGAGTTCGGGACGCCGTCGCATACGTTCGCCCCGTGCACGGCGTCGTCGACGCGCCACACGCCGCGCACGAGCCCGAAGCCCTGCGTCGCGTCGGCGGTGAAGTAGACCCGCTCGCGCGCGTCGGTCGCCACGTTCTCGACGATCGTCACGCGCCAGCCCGCGTCCGCCGAGCCGTCGCCGTCGATGTCGGCCGCGGTCCCGAGGTCGACGAGGTCCTGGAACGGCACCCGCACGGGGCCCGCCGCCGTCGCGGCCACGGGCAGCCCGTCCGCCGAAAGCGTCGCGCTCTTCGTGTCGACGCCCATGTCCGAGACGAGGCCGCCGCTCTGCACGGCGAAGCGCGGCGTCGGCGAGGTCGGTGTCCAGAACTCGAAGAGGCCGAGCCAGTCCGCGTCGTCGGTGACCGCGTACTCGATCGGACGCCCGACGGCGACCACGTCGGGGTCGATCGCGACGTACTCCGGCGGAGCGGGGCTGCCGCTCTCCGCGAAGACGTCGTCGACCTGGACGCGCGCGCCGTCCACGACGAGCGCGTCGCTCCCGACGTTCGTGCGAACGTGCGCGACGTAGTGCGCTCCGTCCGGACTCAGCTCGAACGACACGATGTCCTCGACCGTGCGTCCGTCCGTGCCGGGCAGCGGCTGCGCTGGCCCGAGGAGGATCTCGACCGTCGCACCCACGCGGATCAGATAGCGCTCCGCCGACCCGCCGCTGACGAGGCTGGCGCGCGCGTGGAGCTCCGTGAGGCCGGAGCGCCGCACGACCGGGAATCCTGACCACGTCGTCCCGGGCAGCGGACCGCTGCCGAAAACGTCGAACACCAGCGCGCCGTCGACGTAGGTGCCGGCCTCGAACGTCGTGCCGCTCGCGCCGGTCCACGACATGTTCCAGACGACGCTCCCCTCATGGACGTCCTGGAGCTCGGCCGTCCAGACCGTCGCGCCAACCTCGGGCGCGAGGTCGAAGAGGAGTGCCGGCGACGTCGTCCCGTCGTCGACGAAGTCCCCCCAGATCTGCTTGCGGGCGCCCGGTTCGGTCGTGAGCAGCGCGGCGTACCCCGCGCCGGCGCGGTTCGCGCGCCAGCCCTCGACGCTCGACACCGTGATCCCGCCGGGCAGCGTCTGCCCCTCGCGAAGGAGCGATGTGACCGTGGTCTGGGCGAGCGCGGTGGGGGCGAGGACGGCGAGGGCGAGGACGGCGAGGGCGAGGGCGCCCGCGGCGAGGCGGGCGAGCGGGCCCGCGGAGCGAGCGGTGGAGCGGAGCGGCAGCGTCATGGTTGCAGCCGGGCGTGTGGGCCGCGGCAAGGGGGGATGGACGGCGAGCGATTTCCTGGGCCGGTCGCGCGCGGGACCCCAGGGCGCGGGGCGGGCGTGAGCGGGCGACAGGGCGAACGCGGCGCGAAGCACGAACCGTGCCAGGGGCGGATCGACGCGGGCCGGCCGCCCTAGGCGGGCCCGCCAGCGCATCCGACGGTCGCTTCCGCACGATTTCCGCGCGTGGACCGCTCACGACCGCTCCTCGTCACCGGCGCCACCGGATACATCGGCGGACGCCTCGTCCCCCGCCTGCTCGAGGCGGGGTACCGGGTGCGGTGCGCGGTGCGGTCGCCGCGCAAGCTCGAGGGGCGCTGGTGGTACTCCGATCCGCGCGTCGAGGTCGTGCGCGCGGACCTGGAGGACGAGGAAGCGCTGCTGGACGCAGCGCGGGGCTGCGTCGCCGCTTACTACCTCGTCCACTCGATGCAGGCCGCGGGCCGCGACTACCGCGAGGCGGACCGGCGTCTTGCGCGCACGTTCTCTCGCGTCGTCGAGCGCGCCGGCGTCGAGCGCGTGCTCTATCTCGGCGGACTCGGTGAGACGGGAGCGGATCTGTCCGAGCACCTCTCGTCGCGGCGCGAGGTCGAGGAGATCCTCCGCGCCGGCCCCGTGCCCGTCACCGTCTTCCGCGCCGCGATGATCATCGGCTCGGGCTCCGCGTCGTTCGAGATCGTCCGCTACCTCGTCGAGCGACTGCCGCTGATGGTCACGCCGCGCTGGGTCGTGACGCGCTGTCAGCCGATCGCGGTACGAAACGTCCTCCAGTACCTCATCGACGCGCTCGAGGTCGCCGAGACGATCGGCGCGACGCTCGAGATCGGCGGGCCCGACATCGTCAGCTACAAGGACCTGATGAACGTGATGGCCGCGGAGCGCGGCCTGCCACGGCGCCGCGTCGTGCCGCTGCCGTTCCTGACGCCGCGGCTGAGCTCACTCTGGATCCACCTCGTCACGCCGCTGAGCGCGCGCATCGCGCGGCCGCTCGCGGAGGGGCTGCGCAACGAGGTCGTCGTGCGCGACGACACGGCGGCGAGGCTGATGCCGCAGGAGCTGCTCGACGTGCGGACCGCGATCGACATGGCGCTCAAGCGCGTCGAGGAGCAGGAGGTCGAGACGACGTGGAGCGCCGCGGGACCGATCCCCGGCGACCCCGACTGGGCGGGCGGCGAGGTCTTCCGGGACACGTGGACGTGCCTCGTCGCCGCGCCGCCGGAGGCGTGCTACCGCGCGGTCTGCCGCGTCGGCGGGGGCCACGGCTGGTACGGTCTCGACTGGCTCTGGCGCGTGCGCGGGTGGATGGACCAGCTCGTCGGCGGCCCGGGCCTGCGCCGCGGGCGGCGCGATCCGGAGAACGTCGAGTACGGGGAGGCGCTCGACTTCTGGCGCGTGACGGGCATCGACGCCCCGCGCCACCTCGCCCTGCGCGCCGAGATGAAGGTGCCGGGCGAGGCGCTGCTGTCGTTCCATATCGAGCCGGCGCCCGAGGACGCGCCCGCCGAAGACCCTGCGCGCGTCGTTCGGCTCGTCCAGTCGGCGTGCTTCATCCCCCGCGGGCTCTTCGGGCTCGCGTACTGGTACGCGGTGCTCCCGCTGCACGGTTTCGTGTTCCGCGGGATGCTCCGCGGGATCCGCAAGCACGCCGAGCGCGAGGTGCACCCGAGCGGCCGTCCGCGCGAGTGGCGCGAGAACCGCATCACCGCCGTCGAGCCGCAGGCACGCTGGCGGCGGATGGAGGAGGGCACCGCGCTCAGCCCGGCCGCGCAGGCCGCGCTCGAGGGCGGCGCCCGCGTCGCCGCGGACGAACCGCCCGCCTGAGCCGCGGTCCGAACGAGCGCTCGAAGACCCACCCGGCCGCAGGCCTCCTGCGGCCGAAGACCCCCCGCATCCAGAGCTACGGAGCCCAGAGAACCGTGCCCGAAGGACCCGAGATCCACCGCGCCAAGGACCGCATCGCCCGCGCGATCACCGGCCAGCGCGCCGAGCTGGTCGAGTTCGGCCTCGAGAAGCTGCGCCCCTGGGACGCGCAGCTGACCGGCGCGCGCGTGACGTCGGTGGAGGCCCGCGGCAAGGCGCTCCTCACGCGCTTCGACGTCGGCGTCGCCGTCTACAGCCACAACCAGCTCTACGGCCGCTGGTACGTGAACAGGTCGGGCACGTACCCCAAGACCGGCCGCTCGCTGCGGCTCGAGATCCGCACGCCGAAGAAGTCTGCGCTGCTCTACAGCGCGTCCGACATCACGGTGCTGCGGCCGGAGGACGAGCCCGGTCACCCGTATCTGAAGAAGCTCGGGCCCGACGCGCTCGACCCGCGCGTGACGGAGGACGAACTGCTGATGCGCTTCGAGGACCGCCGCTTCAGCGGTCGCCAGCTCGGCGCGCTGCTGCTCGACCAGGGCTTCGTGTCGGGACTCGGCAACTACCTGCGCACCGAGATCCTCTGGTGGTCGGGACTGCATCCGAGCTGGCGGCCGAAGGACCTCGGCTTCGATGAGTCCGCCGCGCTCGCGCACTGGATCCTCGATGTGACGCGCCAGTCGTACCGGACCGCGGGGATCACCGACTGCATGCTGCGCGCGGACTCGGCCAAACTCGCGGGGGAGGCGCGGCGCGACTACCGCCACGCGACGTTCGCGCGCGAGGGGCAGGGCTGCCGCGAGTGCGGCACCCGCATCGAGAAGATCGAGGTGGCGTCGCGCCGGCTGTACATCTGCCCGGCGTGCCAGCCGGCGCGGGTCTGAGGGCGCCGGCGCGGGTCGGCGCGAGATCGAACGAGCGCGGCTTGCCGCCGGGGAGGTTCCATGGTCCAAACGGGCCATGAGACTTCCCCTCTACCTCGCCCCGCTCGCCCTCTCCGCCGCTCCGCTGACCGCACAGGTGCAGCTCATCGAGGTCGCCGACGGCGGCAGCTCGCTGTTCGGCTTCGGCTCGTTCGCCACATGCCTCAACGCCGACGGCACCGTGGTGTGCGGCCGCGGCGGTGCCGGCTGGGGTTACGACTACCGCTGGGAGGAGGGCGTCGGTGCGACGCAGCTCCTCGCGGCTGGAGTCTCGACGTCGGTCGTCGCGGTCTCCGCAGACGGAAGCCTCGCCTTCGGGCGCGGGAACGACCCCGCCAGCGGCTTCACGGCCGTCCGCGTCGATGCCTCGGGCGCCTACACCTTCCTCGACCGACCGCCCGGCGCGGGCAGCACGCGCGTCCAGCACTGCCGCGACGACGGGCTCCAGCTCTTCGGTCGAGCGGACGGGGTCGGCCTCGTCGTCTGGCAGCCCGACGGGACGATCGAGCCCCTGACGTTCTCTCCGGCCGCGGGCTTTGGGAGCGTCGCCGGCGACGGGACCGCAGCGACGCTCGGACGCTACGTGTGGACCGACACCACCGGCACGCTCCCGTCGCCGGTCCTGCCCGCCGTCGGGCGCGCGATGGATGCGAGCGGCAGCGTCGCCTTCTGCGCCGACTCGACCGGTCCGTCGTACCGCTACGAGCTCGCCACCGGCGACGTCGAGGCCCTCGGGGACGTGCCCGGCCCGACCTTCGGCGCCGCCTTCGCGCTCGTCTCCGACTGCGACTCGACGGGCGACGTCGCGGTCGGTCGCTGGGTCGCGCCCGCGCCCGGCGGGGGGACGGTCGTCTCCCCGGCGCTCTGGCACCGCGAGTTCGGCGCGATCGACCTCCGGTCGTACGCCACGGAGCTCGGCGCGGACCTGACCGGCTGGGGTGTGAACCTGTATTCGTCGCACGTGTCGGCCGACGCGAGCACGGTGGCCTGCTACGGCGTCGCGCCGGACCTGCACTCCAAGACGTTCCTCCTGCGCTTCCCGCAGAACTGGTGGACGAGCGTGGGGGAGTCGTACTGCGCTCCGGCGGTCCCGAACAGCACCGGAGACTCGGCGCACATCGCGGCCCTCGGGTCCGCCTCGGTCGGTGACAACGCCCTGCGTCTCGAGGTCCACGGACTCCCGCCGAACCAGTTCGGGTTCGTCGTCTCCTCGCGGACCCAGGGGTTCACGCCGGCGGCCGGCGGGAGCATGGGCAACCTCTGCGTCGGCGGGGCGATCGGCCGTCACACCGCGCCCGGAGAGGTCGTGAACAGCGGCGCGTTCGAGCGCGCCCTCGTCGAGGTCGACCTTTCGTCGATCCCCACTCCGACCACGTTCGTCGCTGCCCAGCCCGGCGAGACCTGGCACTTCCAGTTCTGGCACCGGGACGTCGTCGGCGGCGCGCAGACCTCGAACTACAGCGATGCGGTGAGCGTGACCGTGGGCTCCTGATCGCCGCCGTCCGGCCCGTTCGACGGACGGGGGGCGGAATGGGCTCGGCGTGAGGGTGCGGGCTGGTCCTACCCCTCCGGGGAGGCGCGAACCGCCCTCTCTCCCACACGAACCCGCCCTGGGCCTCCCTTCCCCTGAACATCTCGCTCATCGGCCTGTGGCTCCCCATCCGCGCGGGCGCCGGCTGCGTCTTCGTCGCGCGCTGCGGGATGCACATGGCGCGGCCCAGGCACAAGAACGACTACGGCAGGCTTCCGAGGCTGCGTGCGAGGGGGCGCGTGGAGAGACTGCACCGGGGCGCGGCGGTTTCTGACCCGCGCGAGCGGAGAGACACGACGGCCGGAAGATCGTGTACGAGCTGGGCAAGGCCAAAAGCCGTCGCCGGGTCCATGACCTCGCCGGCCGTACGTGAAGTCCGTGCCGTGCGCCCCGGAGAGCCGGTTCTCACGTCCGTCGATCGTGACAGCACTTACCTGCTGGTAAGGACCTCACCCAGCGGTGCGTTCTGGACAGCCGCGGAGCGGATCGCGACCTTGCGCGCCCGTCCCCTCCATCGCCATGCACAACAGCCCCAAGTTCCTCGCCCTTTCGCTCGCTGTCGCCGTCGGCTGCTCCACGGCCCCGACGGAGATCACCGTCATCGACGAGCCGGTCCGCGCCTACGACGCGCCTTCCATCGGCCGTGTCCTGCTCGTCGCGGCCAACCCTGCCGTGTCGGAGCAGACCGGCTGGCCCATCGGGGTCTGGGCGGCGGAGCTCACGCACCCGTACCAGGAGTTCACGGCCGCTGGGTATCAGGTCGACATCGCGAGCCCGGAGGGGGGCGCGATCGAGTTCGACTCCTACAGCGACCCCCGTGATCCGAGCGGCTATTCAGCGGGTGATCTCATCTCGATGGGGTTCATCATGACGCCGAAGCTCATGGAGCGGACCCGCAGCACGCTCCGCCTCGGCGACGTCGATCCGAGTCGATACGACGCCGTTCTCGTCTGCGGCGGGCAGTCTCCCATGTACACGTTCCGCGGAAATCAGTCGCTGATGGACTTCTTCGCCGGCTTCCACGCAACGGGCAAGCCGACGGCTGCCATCTGCCACGGGACGGCGATCTTGCTCGACACCAAGAACGCGTCGGGCGAGCTGCTCGTCCGCGGTAAGACGTGGACCGGCTTCTCGAACGCGGAGGAGGATTTCGCCGATGCAGCGGTCGGACAGAAGATCCAGCCGTTCCGGATCGAGGACGAGGCGCGGCTCATCGACGACACGTCCTTCCAGGTCTCGGCGCCTTTCGCGGCGTACGCGGTCCGAGACGGGAACCTGATCACCGGACAGCAGCAGAACTCGGGTGCGGCCGCTGCGCGGCTCATCGTCGAAGCGCTGGCCGAGCGGGACGGTCAGTGACCCGTCGAGGTGTCCGACGTTGATCCGGGCCTCGGGCCCGGATCACTCGCGATCGGTCCATCCTCGTGACGGGAGTGCGGCGGGTGTGCCTGGTACCAGCGACCGAACTCCTGCAGCACTCGGATCGCGGGGATCACTCGGAGGCCGTGTTCCGTGATCGAGTACTCGACCTTCGGTGGAACGGACGAGAACACCCGACGCTCGATGAGCCCATCGGACTCCAGCTGGCGGAGATGCGCCGCAAGCATCTTGTCCGTGACACACGTGGCCACCAGGTGCGCGTTGAGGCTGCGCATGAGCTCCGAGTAGCGGAGCGGGCCCTCCTGGAGGCGCCAGAGGATCGGCATCTTCCACTTCCCGCCGATCAGATCGAGCGACAGCTGAACCGGGTTGTCGAACTGTTTCCCCCTGAAGACGACTGCGGGCATTGAGTCGGATTGGGCCCCTTTTCGGCGGTCGTCAACCCATCGATGCCGAGATCAACAGCACCAAGCAACGGCATGAACATCGGAATCATCGGCGGCGGCAACGTGGGCAGCGCCCTCGCTCAGCGCCTGGCAGGCAGCGGCCATCGCGTCACTCTCGGACTGCGTAGCCCCGACTCTTCGAAGGCCGTCGAATTGTCGCAGTCCTCGGGCGCGGACGTGGCGAGCGTGCCTGAGGCTGTGGCGCGGTCCCAGGTCGTCCTCCTCGCGACGCCATGGTCGGCCGCCGAGGACGCGGTGCGCGCGTGCGGTGATCTCGGCGGAAAGGTCGTGGTCGACTGCACGAATCCACTGCGCCCCGACTTGTCGGGGCTGGTTGTCGACGGTTCAGCCTCCGGTGCGGAACGGATCGCCTCGTGGGCCGAGGGCGCGCACGTGGTGAAGATGTTCAACACGACCGGCGCGGAGAACATGCGGCGGCCGGACTACGGGGGGACCGCGCTGACGATGCTCTACGCAGGCGATCATCCGGGGGCGAATGAGGTCGCGGAGGAGCTCGCGAGGAGCGTCGGGTTCGCGCCGATCCGCGTCGGTCCACTGTCGATGGCGGGGGCACTCGAGTCGTTCGCCCTGACGTGGATCACGCTGGCCTACTCCGCAGGCGTCGGGCCCGATTTCGCGTTCCAGCTCGTGCCGCGGCCCGGGAACTGAAGCTTCGGGGAGTGGCTTGGACCGCCCATGCCCAGGGCTCGACGCTGATCGACGGGCGGTTCCACCGTCTCTGCATGTGACGGGCGCCCGGCCCGCCTCGAGGGCCGGCTGGCCCGCCGCTCACGGCTTGTTCTCCGGCGAGATGCACCTCGAACCGGCCAGGAGTGAGCCAACGCAGGGCTTGTGATGATCCGGGGGAGCGGGGGACCGTACGCTGGCGGCGGCGCACACCGCCCCTCTCTCCCACGCAAGCCCGCCCCGGGCCCCCTTCCCTTGGACCTCTCTCTCATCGACCTGTGGCTCCCGATCCTCGCGGGCGCCGGTTTTGTCTTCATCGCGAGCTGCGTCATGCACATGGCGCTGCCCTGGCACAAGAACGACTTCGGCAAGCTGCCGAACGAGGACTCGGTCCTCGCCGGCCTGCGCGACGCGAACCTGCCGCGCGGCTGCTACCGGTTCCCGCACGCGACGTCGATGGCCGACTTCAAGGAGCCGGCCATGCTCCAGAAGTTCGAGGATGGCCCGGTCGGGCTCATGACGATCCTGCCGACCGGCATGCCCAAGATGGGCGGCGCGCTGTTCACGTGGTTCCTGTACAGCCTGCTCGTCGCGGCCGTCGCCGGCTACGTGGCATCGATGACGCTGAACGGGGACTCCGACGGGATGCTCGTCCTCCGCGTGACGAGCGCCATCGCTGTCCTCGCGCACGCGACGTCCAACATGATGAACTCGATCTGGAAGGGCGAGCCGTGGTCGATCTCGGCCAAGTTCGCCGTCGACGGGCTGATCTACGGGATGCTGACCGGCGCCGCGTTCATGTGGTTCTGGCCCGCGGGCTGACGGACCGGAGCCGGCGCTCGCCGGGCCGCGTCCGTCGCACTCCGGGACGTGTCCCGGACGCTGGGCGACCGCGGCCGATTGCGTCGCGTCGGCCCAGCGGATCGAATAGGGGCGTGGCGCGCGGACCGCGCCGCCGCACGCATGGCCGACACGATCCAGAACGACGCGAACACGAGCGCCCCCGGCGCTCCGCCGCGCCCCGCGCTCCCCGACTTCTCGGACACCGAGGAGACGTTCCGCCACCTCTCGAACTCCGAGCTCCGGGAGTCCGCGTGGCTCTTCCGGCTCATGGGGTTGCCGTGGCTCACCAACCTCCTGAGCACGCTCGGGACCTGGGCGGTCCGCTGGCGGATCCCCGGCGCCCAGTGGGGCGTGAAGCGCACGATCTACCGGCAGTTCGTGGGCGGGACGAGCCTCGACGGCGCGCTCCCGACGATCCAGCGCCTGCACGGGCGCGGCGTGACGAGCATCCTCGACTACGGCGCCGAGGCCAAGTCGAGCGAGGAGGACTTCGAGCTCTACCGCGGCAAGATCCTCGAGGCGATCGCGTTCGGCGAGCGCACGCCCGCCGCCAACTCGATCGCGCTCAAGGTCACGGGCCTCGCGCGCAACGAGATCCTCGAGGCGCTGAACGACGCGCGGATCGACTTCTCGGGGGACCTCGAGCCCGAGCTCGCCCGCGTCGTCGACCGTCTCGACGCCGTCTGCGCAGCGGCGGCGAAGGCGAACGTCCAGGTCAATATCGACGCGGAGGAGAGCTGGTTCCAGAACACGGTGGACCAGCTCGCTGACGAGATGATGCGGCGGCACAACGGCGCGCAGCCGATCGTGCTCAACACGTTCCAGCTCTACCGCCACGACCGCCTCGCGTTCCTGCGGACGAGCTTCGAGCGCGCGGAGGCCGGCGGCTACCTCCTGGGAGCCAAGCTCGTGCGCGGCGCCTACATGGAGAAGGAACGCGATCGCGCGCGCGAGAACGGCTATGAGTCGCCGATCCAGCCCGACCTCGCTTCGACGCACCGCGACTACGACGACGCGGTCCGTTTCTGCCTCGAGCACCACGAGCGCGTGGGCGTCGTGATCGGCAGCCACAACGAGAACAGCATGCGCCTCGGGGCGCGGCTCGTGGACGAGCTCGGGATTCCGCGCGCGCACCCGCACGTCCAGTTCGCGCAGCTCCTCGGGATGAGCGACAACCTGACGTTCAACCTGGCGGCGGCCGGCTTCAACGCGGCGAAGTACCTGGTCTACGGCCCGGTCACCGACGTGCTGCCGTACCTCGTGCGACGCGCGCAGGAGAACACCTCGGTGACGGGCGAGGTCGGGCGCGAGCTCGGGATGATCCGGACCGAGCGCCGCCGCCGGCGAGCGGCCTCCTAGGGCCGCGGGCGGACTCGGACCCCAGGCGCGCCCCTCGGTTCGGCGCGGGGCGCGCCCGCGACGTTCGGATGGGACTCTGAAAAACGCCGCGGTCGCCGGTGGTGGCGCCGTGACTCCCGCAGGAGAGGGGGGACCTCCCACGGCCCTTCTCCCGCCTCTGCCCTCCTCGCCCGCTGCTGGGCGCTGCCATGCTCCGAATGCTCCTCACGCTCGCCGCCCTCGGCGGCGGTCTCGTCTCCTCCGCGCCCGCGCACCCCGTGCCCGAGGCGCGTGCCGCCGCCCAGGACCCGCTCGTCGCGAAGGCGCTCCAGCGCATCGCGCAGGTGGAGGCCGCCGAGAAGCAGCTCGCGGCCGGGGACAGGGCCGGCGCGACGAAGCAGATCTCGCAGCTCGGCTGGGCGAAGAAGCGCCTCAACGCGGTCGTCCAGCAGAACACCGCGGAGTGGAAGGGCGCGATGGGCCGGCACGACGCGTGCCTCGCTCGACTCGAGAAGAAGCGCGACGCCCCGCCCGCGCCAAATCCTGGGCCCGCGCCGAAGCCTGCGCCCGCGCCGAAGCCGGGCTCGGGCGGGACGCCACCGGCGCCGAAGCCGGCCCCGAAGCCCGCGCCCGCCCCGACCGGCCAGCCGCCTGCGAAGGCCTACGACCACGCGAAAGTCGTGCGCCTCAACGAGGACATCCAGCGCGAGTACAACAACACGAAGGACCTGCCGATCAAGCTGTTCCTCGACGACAACCGGATGAGGGGGCTCGAGAAGTCGGTCGCGCGCTTCAAAGAACGCGCCGCGGCGTTCCCCGAGACGCACCCGAACGTCAAGGTCGTGCTCGACAACATCGCGCTGCTCGACAACCTGGTCACGTCGGCCAGCGCGAAGATCGCCGCCGATCGCAAGGCCGCGCCCGCGATCCTCGAGCAGCTCGATGCGCTCTGGGAGAAGTACGACGAGGAGAAGTACCCGACGCGCATCTACCCGCCGTTCAACGAGACGCAGCTCCGCTCGTGGGCGCGCGAGATCCGCCAGCGCCGCGACGAGAAGATCCCCGGCGACCTCCAGTGGATCGAGACGTGGAAGAACAACGTCGAGGTCGGCTACAACCGCTACCTGAGCGCGCAGTCGAACCTGACGGGCTCGATCCAGCGCCGCCTCGAGGAGGCCGAGCTCGTCACCGTCCAGACGCTCGACGGGCAGTGCTCCGACGCGGTCGAGTTCGGTGAGTGGCTGCTCGGGACCGATCCGAAGGACCGCAATCAGGTCATCAGCCGCGTGCTCGGCAAGGGCCGCTTCGACGAGAACATGCTGCGCCTGCGCGAGGGGCTCGACGACGTCGAGCTCGCCCGCATGGTCGACGGCGAGCTCCTGCGCAAGGACGCCCCCGACCGCACGAAGCAGAAGGAGTCGCTCGAGCGCGCGTCCGAGCACCTGCAGCGCCTGGTACGCCTCACTCTCTCCGAGGTCCGGATGCCGAAGCCGGTCTCCGAGGACCCCGCGCTCCTGAAGACGGCCGCGGAGACGCTGCGCCTCGAGAAGTACGAGATCGCCGGCTGGGAGCGCCTCGTCGTCAACGCGCCTCTCAAGAAGCAGACGCGCCGCGAAGCCTGGTTCAGCTCCAGCGGCGCGCGCGGGACGATCACCTTCTACGACTACACCTGGGAGCAGTTCCAGGTCACGACGGCCGAGAAGGTGGGCGACGAGGTCTGGCTGTTCGCCAACACGCTCAAGCGCTACGAGTCCGGCGATCCGACGACGCCGGTGGGCGAGTGGATCCTGAGCCGCCGCTTCGAGCTGACGCCGATCCTGGCGGAGAACCTGGACCGCTAGCTCTCGTCCCCGAGCCGTCCGGCGAGCTTCGCCATCGCGCGCGAGAGCACCGTGCGGAAGTGGTGGGCGTCCACGCCCAGCGCTTCGGCCACGGCCTCTCGCGGCTCGCCGTTCAGGACGACGCGGCGGAGCACCTCGGCGTCGCGCTCGGGCAGGCGATCGACCGCTGCGCGGAGCCGCTCGCGTGCCTCCGCCGTGGCCACGATCCGGCTCGGTGTCGCGCTCATCCCGGGCTCGACGCCCGGGTCTTCCGAGGCGAGCGGATGGATCGGTCGCACCTCACGGCCGGGGTCACGCTTCGCGGCGCGCAGCGAACGCGCGCGATCCTTGAGCTTCAAGAGCCCCGCCTCGAAGAGCCACTGCCGGAACTCGGGCTCGGAGCGCAGCTCGAAGCGGCCGTCGGCGAGCTGCGCGAGCACGTCGCCGCACGCCGACTGAGCGAGGTCGGCCGCGGACTCCCGCGCGAGGACGAGATCGCCCGCCCGGGCGGCGAGGAAGCGCTCGAGAGCGGGCAGATGCCGCTCCATGAGCTGCGCCATCCGCGCTCCGTCGGGCCCGTCCGGCCCCGCTCGTTCTCCGTCCATCGCCATGAATTCCACGGGATCGCCGTTGCGCAACTCTAGCATCGGCCTTGGAGCGGGCGACCCATGACCGAATCCCAGCACGACCCCTACGCGTCCCTCGAGTCTCGTCTCGACGAACTTCTCGCCGACTGCCTCCGCCTGCCCGCCGGCGAACGCGGCGACGCCCTCGACGAGGCGTCCCGCGCGCATCCTGACCTCGCGAAGGACCTGCGCGAGCGGCTCGCGCTTCTCGAGGAGCTCGGGCTCGCCGACGTCGCGGCCGCGAATCGCGCGGACGACGCGGAGACGCCCCGGTTCGGGTCCTTCGTGCTGCACGAGGTGATCGGCGAGGGCGGGATGGGCGTCGTCCACCGTGCGACGCAGCGCGGGTTGGAGCGCGAAGTGGTGATCAAGCTCGTGCGGCCCGAGCTCCTTCACTTCGGCCGCTCGCGTGAGCGCCTCGCGCGCGAGGCCGAAGCTGTCGCGCGCCTCGCGCATCCGTCGATCGCAGCCGTGCACGCGACCGGCGAGGAGAACGGCGTGCCCTTCATCGCGATGGAGCTCGTCGAAGGCGTCGCGCTCGACGACGCGCGCGGTCGAGCGTGGGAGAGCGGGTCCACGCCCCGCACGGACGAGACGCTCGGGGACTCCTTCACCGGCGGTCCCTGGTGGCGCGCCGTTCTCCTCATCGGTGCGCAGCTCGCGGACGCGCTGCACCACGCGCACCAGCGGGGCGTGCTGCACCGCGACGTCAAGCCGTCGAACGTATTGGTCGATCCCGACGGTCGCGCGAAGCTCATCGACTTCGGACTGCACCTGGCGGAGACCGGCGACGACGCACGCTCGCGGCTGACGCGCGAGGGGGGAGCGCCCGGCACGCTCCTCTACATGGCGCCCGAGCAGGTCGAGGACGGTACCTACGACGCGCGCAGCGAGGTCTACGCGCTCGGAGCGACCCTGTACGAGCTTCTGACTGGCGCCCCGCCGCACGAGGGAGACTCGCGCTCGCAGCTCGAACGCAGCATCCGCGAGCGCCGCCCGCGCCCGCCCCGCGCGCGGAACCGCTCGCTCCCCGTGGACGTGGACGCCGTACTCGAGAAGGCGCTGCACCCCGATCCCGAGCGACGCTACGTCGACATGCGGGCCTTCGGCGAGGACCTCGACCGGCTCCGTGCGGGGCGTCCCGTGGCCGCGCGTCCGGACGGCGCTCTGTACCGCGTGCGGCGCTGGGCGGGTCGGCAGCCGCTGCTCGCCGCCGTTTCTGCCGTTGCGCTCGCGGGGGTGATCGCCGTCCCGGCCTCGATCATCGCGGTCCAGAGCGCGTACGCGGACGAGCTGGAGGCATCGTACGAGGAGGAGCGCGAGGCGCGCCGGGCGGAAGCCGACGTCGCGCGCTTCGTCATCGACGTCCTCGAAACGGCAGACCCGAACCTCGCTCGGCCCAGCCCTGCTTCGCGCGCCTTCTTCGAGGAGAGCGCGGCACGGCTCGAGGAGGTGCTCGGGGCGCGGCCGCGCCGGCTGTCCCAGCTGCGGCGCGTCCTCGGCAGGATCCACGCCAGCATGGGGCTGCGCGAAGCGTCCATCGAGCTCCTCGGCGCGAGTCTCGCAGGAGCGGAAGCGCTCCTCGCGGACGAGGCGAGCGACCGCGCCCTCGACGAGGTGATCGAGAGCCGGGTCGCGCTCGCCGAGGCGCTGCACGACGCGGGTCTCTCTGCCGACGCCTATCCGCACCTCGTACGGCTCGAGGACGAGATCGGAAGACTGCGTGCGCCCGAGAGCTGGCAGGTGCTGCACGCGCGCGCGAACCGGATGCAGCGCGCGTTCGAGCTGGACGACGAGGCGCGCGGAGACGACCCGCGACCGCCCGTGACCGACCTCGTCGACGCGCTGCGTACCGCGGCCGCTGCTCTCAAGGCAGAGGACGGCTCGACGTACGAGGACATCGCCCAGATGAACGGCTGGCTCGGCCAGCAGCTCGTGCGCGTCGCTCAGTCCGTGCCCCCCTCGGAGGCGGGAGCGCTGTTCGACGAGGCGCGGGAGGCGTTCGCACGTTCGATCGCTGCCTTCGAACGCTGCGAACGCTACGAGGCCATCGATCGAGCGACCGCGCACCTGTCGTACGGAGTGACGCTGAAGCAGAGCGGCGCGCTGGACGAGGCGAGCGAGCAGTACGACCTGGCGATCGAGCTCTTCCTCGAGCGTCTCGCGCCCGACAGCGACTACGTCGTGGCGAGCCGCATCAACCTCGCGGGCATCCTTCAGCAGCGCGGGGAGCTCGAGGAAGCCGTATCGGAGCTGCGCGAGGCATACGAGGCGCTCGACGCCGCGCGCGGCCCGACCGATCCCTGGACCGTCACCGCGCGGGGCAACCTTGCCGGCGTGCGCTTCCAGATGGGGGATCACGACGGGCTCGCCGAGGAGTTCGGCGGCGTCATCGAGGTGCAGCGGGCCGCCCTCGGCGTCGACCGGCCCGAGGTCGCGTACAGCTTTCAGAAGCGGGGCGTGTTGCGGGCCGCAGCGGGCGACCGCGCCGGCGCGCTCGACGACTTCCGGGAGTCGCGCCGGCTGTTCGTCGCGCGCTTCGGCGACGGCATCGACGCCGTGAAGGACCTCGACGCGCGGATCGCGGAGCTCGAGGCGGAGGGCGACTGAGCGCCGGCCTCCGCCTGGGTCGCGCTCAGTCGAAGCGCACGGTCAGCGTGCGATCGCCCGCGCCGAACGTCACGAACGCCTGATTTCCGTCGGCGTCGGTCTGGCCGGTGAAACCGCCGAACGTGCTTCCCGTGTCCGGGAACGCGGTCACGGAGATCGTCTCGCCCGGCGCCGCGATGTCGACGACGACGCACGAGTCGTCGCAGAAGAGTCCGGGCGGCTCGACGAGAACGCGGCCGGAGCCCGTGCCGGCGTGCTGAACGATCAGGTCGCCGAGCCCGCTGTACGTACCGTCGGACGGGAACGTCACGACGAGTGTCCGCGCGCGGTCCATCAGGATCGAACACGTCTCGGAGGGTCCGCCGCCGCAGTCGCCGCCGCTCCACGTGGGCGTCCCGAAGCCGGTCGCCGGGGTGCCCGTGAGCTCGACGAGCGTCCCGGCAGGAACCACGAACTGGCAGTCGCTCGTGCAAGAGACGCCGACGGGCGGCACGGCGCCCGCGTCGTCCGACACGGTCCCGATCCCGCCGATGCGCACGTTGAGCGTGACGAAGCTGCCGTTCGGCGCCGCCGGACCGTCCTTCGACGTTCCGCTGCACTGGCGCGTGACGAGCAGCGGGCCGGGGTCGACGGACGCCGCGGCGGTCGCCGACGGCGTGAGCGCGACCGACGCGTCGAGCTGGGCCTCGAGCGCCAGCTCGGGCAGCGCCGGGCCGCCGAAGAGGATCTGGGACTCGAAGTCGAAACCGGCCTCCTGCCGGACGAACTCCGCCGCGCAGGCCGTGCCGATCCGGCCGCACGAGTCGAGCCGCAAGAGCCAGGCGTCCTGGTTCAGAGTCACGGAGCGCGTCGTGCCCGTCACGAGCAGGCCGCCGTCGCCGGCGGTGGACAGGCCCGTCGCGCGCTCGTCCAGCCGCCCGCCGTACTCGGAGCGCCAGGCCGGAGCGCCGTCGGGTCCGATGCCGAGCACGGTGATCATTGACGCGCCCGTCGAGAGGGCTGCGTTCCCGCTGAAGTAGCTCGCGTCGGCGACCGCGGCCCAGCCTCCGTCCTTCAGCGCCACGAGGGCGCCACCGCGGCTCTCGAACACGTCGACGTCCACGTTCCAGAGCGTCTCTGCGAGTCGCTCGCCGCCGAGGTCGACGATGTCGAGCCCGACCGTGCTCGAGAACGCGGGGGTGAGACCGACGCCGCGTGTGAGCACGCCGATGCGTTCTCCGCTCGCGGCGAGGCCCATGACGAACGGCCGCGGCAGCCGCCTGCGCCAGACGACGACGCCGTCCGCGTCATAGCGGGTGATCGTCTGACTCGTCGCCGCGACGGCACCGCCGTCGCCGAGCGCGGCGACCTCGATCGTGTCGATCGGACCGTCCGGGACCCCGCTTGCCGGCGCGCTGACCCAGCGCACCGTGCCGTCCAGCGCCACCTTCGCGACCCGCGGAAGGCCGCCCGCGACCAGCCCCACGAACAGCTCGCCGTCGGTCGACGCATCGAGGGCACCGGACGTCGCTCGAGCGGGGAGTGAGCCGACGCTCAGCGCCGCCTCGGAAACGACGGCGCCGTCCGGGAGCAGCGCGACGAGCCAGGGGACGTCCTGCTCGGGCGAGCCGTCGCCGTCGACGTCGTGTTCGACGCGTCCAAGCGCGACGATCCTCCAGTCGTCCGGCGCGGTCGCGCTCGAGACGATCTCCACGTCCACGGCCCGCTCGAGGCGCTCGAGCGCCGATTCGTTGAAGGTGGCGCTCCACGCGAGCGCGCCCGCGGCGCTGAATGCGTTGAACGTCGAGTCCCGGCCGCCGCCGGAGAACCACGCCCACACGGATCCGTCGGCGGCGCGCCAGCCGACCGTCGGGGGGTCGAAGCCGGCCGGGCGCCGCACGTCCAGCGAGACGGGCGCAACGACGCGCGCCTGGAACGGAGGCTCGGTCGTCCGCGAGGTCACGAGCGCCCCGGGTCCGATCGGATCGGTCGCGAACGCGGGCGCGCCTGCGACGATCGACTCGAAAAGGAATGCGCCGTCGATGCGCGCGCGCATGTCGTGGCACCGGCGATCGAGGACGCTCGTCGTGGTCCCGAGCGCAGCGCCGTTCGTGTCGACGCGCGCGACGCTGAGCGCGTCTGGAGCGGCGGAGCTCACGCCAGCGACCTGGTAGGCGACCTCACCGGCCGGCGTGAAAAGGAAGCCGGCGCAGGCGTCGGCGCGGGTCAGTGGGACGGTCGCGTCGAGGACGCGTGTGCCCTCGGCGTCGAAGGCGACGAGGCGCGACTCGTCCGCGCCGCCTCCGTCGCCCGCGACGACGAAGCCGTCGGCGGCGCCGAAGCCCGGATGGATCGAGGCGCTCGCGTGCCGCAGGACGAGGTCGCCGCGGGACGCCCGCCAGGACACGTTGCCGAGAGGGCCGACGCGGAGAACGTCGAGCCGGCGCGAGGACCCGAGTCCACCGTCGTAGGCCGTTGCGGCGAGGTAGACGGAGCCGTCCCCGGTCGCGACGAGACGCAGCGTTCCGTCCACCAGGTTGGGACCGTCCAGGTTCTCGTGGAGCGGCCGCGCCCAGAGCGGCGTGCCGCTCGGATCGACGCGCGCGACCCAGGCCGAACGGCGCAGGGAGTTGCCCTCGCCGTCGGTGACGCCGACGCCCGTCGTTGCGCCGGCGACGAACGCTCCCCCGTCGGGGGCGGGGACGACCCGCTCGACGGCGTCGACCGCCGCGAGGCTCCCGTACGGAGCCTCCGAACCGCCGAGCAGCTCGACGTCGAAGCGGGAGGTCCACTGCACGCCCGCCGAGCCGACGCGCTCCAGGTGGACGGAGTAGTGGAGCTCGCCCGGCGCGATCTCCTCCACGACCGTTCCCGCGGCGAACGCCGCGCCGTCGCCCGCGCCGACGACGGTGCGTACGTAGACCTGCACCGAGGCCCCCGGCCCGGCGGCCGGCGCGCCGAGCGCGATGCTCCGCGTCCATCCGACGTCCCCGAGCGCATCGAGGCGTGCCACGAGGAGGTCGTCCATACGACCGCTCGCAACGTCGGCGGCACCGGCGATCGAGCCGACCGCGACGTATCCGCCGTCCGGCGCTTCTTCCGCGTCCGCGAAGCCGTCCAGGTCTGTCCCGCCGTAGGACTTGGCGAAGAGCGCTGCGCCGGTGGCGCCGCCCCCCGACCCGCCGCCGGAGCCGCCGCCGCAAGAGGAGAGGGGGAGGGCCGCGCCGAGTGCCGCGGCCGTGAGGGGGAGGAGGAGTCGTGATCGTCGCATGGGTCGGTCCGTGGGGATGGGGGGCGTGAGCCCACCTGCTCGAAGGACGTCCCCGCCCGGCCGCAACGGCCGATCTGCGCCCACCCCGGCCAGGGCGCCCCGTCGCCCCCCGCGCCAAGCCCTGTTCAGCGACGGCCCCGTCCGAGAGCCCGAATCGAACGCCCGAACCAAGTGCTGGATCCGAACGCGTTGCGCGGGCGCGCGCCGTGCCTTCGAGCGAGAGAGCACCTTCCCGACCCTCGCCCTCGACCCCACACCAACGGCCATGTCGCGTCCCGATTTGCTGCTGCTCCTCCTCCTGTCCCCGGCGCTCTGCCTCCCCGTCCTGGCCCAGGCCCCGGCCCCCTCGTTCCCGAGCGAGGTCCTCTTCCCTCCGTACACGTCCTCGTCCTCGGCGGACGAGCTCGCGAACCGGGGGCTCGCCGTCGGCGATTCGTTCGTCGGTGCGACGGCCCCGCAGCGCGCGTCCGAAGGGGTCGCCCTCGTCTGGCCTCGGGTCGGTGCCACCATCGGCGCGCCCGAACTCATCACGAGTCCAGGGGTCACGACGTCGAACCGCTTCGGGCAGGCGCTCGACTTCAGCGGCGACGCGCTGGCCGTCTCCGAGCTGCGCTCGGGACTCTTCGGGAACCTCGGCGCGGTCCACCTCTACGAGCGCGGCGCGGGCCAGTGGCAGCGCACTCAGTCCCTCGCCGATCCAGGAGGCGTCTTCATCCTGAGCTTCGGCGACAGCGTCGGCCTCGACGGCGACACGCTCGTCGTCGGATCACCCTCCGCGTTCGTGCAGGGACAGACGCGCGGCGCCGTGCACGTCTTTCGGCGCACAGGAAGCGCGTTCGCGCTCGAGGCGACGCTCACCGCGAGCAACGGCGCACTCGGCGACCGCTTCGGCGACGACGTCGCGGTCTCCGGAGATCGACTCGTCGCGTCGGCGCCGGGCCACGGGGCAACCGGCGCGGCGTACGTGTTCGAGCGGTCGGGTGGCACCTGGGGCGAGGTTCTCGCGCTCGGCGTTCCAGCCGGGAGCAGCGACGACGGGTTCGGCGCGGACGTCGATCTCGACGGCGACACCGCGGTCGTCGGCGCCCAGACTGGAAACGAAGTCGGCGCGGCCTACGTCTTCGTCCACGGCGCTCCGGGGTGGACGCTCCAGCAGCGGATCCAGCCCGACGGCCTGACCACCTTCGCCCGCTTCGGAAGTTCCGTCGACCTCGCGGGCGATCAGCTCGTCGTCGGTGCACCCGGCGACGGCGCAACGGGTTTCGGGCTCGGGTCGTCGTGGGCTTTCGGGCGCGCGGGCGGAGTCTGGTCGGCGCGTGCCCGCCTCGCCCAGTCGCCGGGCGCTCCCGCCGGGCTGTTCGGCACGTCGGTCGCGACGGACGGCGCCGGGACCGTCTTCACCGCGGCGCCCCGGAACGTCACACCCTCTGCAGGCAACTACGGCGCGCTCTTCGTGCACACGCCCGAGCCCGAGATCGGCGACGCCTACTGCGCGGCGAACGCGAACTCCTCGGGCCAGGTCGGTGGCGCCGCTGCGCGCGGCTCCCGGATCGCGTCTGCGAACGACGTGACGCTCGTCGCCTTCGACCTTCCGGCGCAGCAGTTCGGCTTCTTCCTCGCGAGCCGCACGGAGGGGTTCGTCGCGAACCTCGGCGGGAGCGAGGGCAACCTCTGCCTCGGCGGCGCGCTCGGGCGCCTCGTCGGACCGGGCCAGATCCAGAGCAGTGGCACCGTCCGGCAGATCTCGATCGAACTCGACCTGTCGGCCATACCGCAGCCGAGCTCGCTCGAGAGCGCCATGGCCGGCGAGACCTGGCGCTTCCAGGCCTGGCACCGCGATACGGTCGGGGGCATGGCGACCTCCAACTTCACGGCGGGGGTCGCGGTGTCGTTCCTCTGAACGGCAGGATCGAGGATCGGCCCCGTCTCCGGGATCGGCTCCGTCTCGACGCGTCGGGCGCCTGGAGCCGGACCTCTATTCGAGCACGCCCCTCAGCACCGGCGCCACGTTCTCCGCCAGCCGCACGTGTCCCTCGACCGTCGGGTGGATCCCGTCCGCGAGGTTCATGTCGGGGTCGCCGCCGACGCCGGCCAGGAACTCGGGCACGAAGGCGATGCCGTACTCCTCGGCGAGCCTCGGGTAGAGCGCCTGGAAGTCGATCGCGAACTGGCCGTAGTTGGGGGGCGCCTGCATGCCGAGGAGGACGGGCGCGCGGCCGGCCCCCTGGACGGCCTCGATCATCGCGCGCAGGTTCGCCTCGAGGTTGTCGAGCGCCTGCGCGCGCAGGCCGTCGTTGGCGCCGAGGGCAATCACCACGACGTCCGGCTCCTGCGCGAGGACGCCCGGCAGGCGTCGCAGGCCGCCCGTGCTGGTGTCGCCGCTCACGCCCGCGTTCACGAGTTCGAACGGGACGCCCTCGGCGAAGAGGCTGCGCTGGAGCGCTGCCGCGTACGAGTGCTCGGCGCCCAGGTGGTAGCCGGCGGTGATCGAGTCGCCCAGGAAGGCGACGGTGGGCGCGTCGGACGGGAGATCGAGACTCGGGTACACGGGCAGGTCCACTCCCTGGTAGCCGCCGCCGATCTCGCGCGCGGGCGGGTCGGTCTCGTCGGAGCCGGCGCCCGAGCCCCCGCACGCGGCGAGCGTGGCCCCGAGGCCGAGCAGGCCCGCGCCGAGCAGGCCCGCGCAGGGGCGGGCGGCGGCGACGGAGGGGCGAGGGGCGGCCGGTGGGGCGGCCCGGCGGACCGCCTTGCGGATTCGGAACGGAGTCGATGAGTCCATGGCGAAGTGCGAGGAGAATGCCGCATTGAATAGGCGTCCCGCCTCACCGACACGACCCGCTCGATGGAATCCGATTCACGCGACGACGCGCCCCCGCTCCTCCGCTGCGCCGGGCTGACCAAGACCCTGCGCTCCGGCGACCGCGACCTCACGATCCTGGACGGGGTCGACCTCGAGGTGCGCGCCGGCGAGTTCGTCGCCATCGTCGGGCCCTCGGGCAGCGGAAAATCGACCCTGCTCGGGCTCCTGGCGGGCCTGGACCGTCCGACTTCCGGCGAGGTCGAGTTCGAGGGTGTGGGCCTTTCCGGCCTGGGGGAGGACGAACTCGCCCTCCTGCGCCGTGGCCGGATCGGCTTCGTGTTCCAGTCCTTCCAGCTCCTCGGGAACCTGACGGCGCGTGAGAACGTGCTGCTGCCGCTCGAGCTCACGGGCGAGGCCGACGCCGCGGCGCGCGCCGACGCGCTCCTCGCCGAGGTGGGCCTGGCCGAGCGCGGCCACCACTACCCGTCGCAGCTCTCGGGCGGCGAGCAGCAGCGCGTGGCGCTCGCCCGCGCGTTCGGCCCCCGGCCGCGGCTCCTGTTCGCGGACGAGCCGACCGGGAACCTGGACGAGGCCACCGGGGGGCGCGTGCTCGACATGCTGATGGCGCTCCGGCGCGACGAGGGCGCGGCGCTCGTGCTCGTGACGCACGATCGTGACATCGCGGCCAGCGCCGAGCGCGCGATCCACCTGCGCGGCGGCAAGGTCGAGAGCGTCACGCGCGGTGCGGCGGACCCGTCCGGGCCAGGGCCCGGTACGCCGTCCGCATCCGAGTCGGAGCCCGCGCCCGCGTCCTGACGATGGTGTCTCCGCTCCTCGCGCTGATGCGCCGCGAGACCCGCGGCGCCCGCGGCCGGCTCGTCTTCATGACCGCGTGCCTCGCGCTCGGCGTCGCCGCCGTCACGGGCGTCGCGTCGCTCGTCACCGCCGTGCGCGGCGCCGTCGCGCGCGATGCGCGCACTCTGCTCGCGGCCGACGTCGCGATCGAGTCGCGCCGCGGGATCCCGGACGCGGTCGACGAGGCGCTCGCGCGCTTCGACGACGCCGAGGTGCGGGCGACGGCGCAGGTCGTCGAGCTCGGCGTCATGGTGCAGGCGCGACCCGGCGCGGAGGACGCGCGGACGGTGCTCGCGGAGCTGAAGGCCGGCAGCGCCGCCTACCCGCTCTACGGCGAGATCGTGACCGAACCCGCCGGCTTCGCGCCCGGCGCGCTCGGGGAGGGCGAGGCGATCGCGGCCCCCGAGCTGCTCGCGCAGCTCGGCGTAGCGGTCGGGGACTCCGTCGAGCTGGGCGGACAGGACTTCACGCTCGTCGCGGCTCTCGTCGACGAGCCCGACCGCGTCGACTTCGCGATGACGCTCGGGCCGCGCATCTTCACGAGCGAGGCGGGCCTCGAGCGCACCGGCCTCGTCCGCTTCGGCAGCCGCGTGAAGACGAAGCGCATGATCGCGCTCGACGCGCTCGACGCGCTCGAGCCCGAGCGCGCCGCGCGCGCGCTCGTCGCGCACCTGCGCGCCGAGGCGAAGGACGCCGAGTACCTGACCTTCAAGACCTTCGATCGCCCGAGCCCGGGCCTCACGCGCGCCCTCGACAACGTCGGCGCGTACCTCGGCCTCGTCGCGCTGCTCTCGCTGGTGCTCGGCGGCGTCGGCGTCGCGCAGGTCGTGCGCGCCTGGCTCGCCGGCCGCACGCCCGCCATCGCGACGCTACGCAGCCTCGGCATGCGGCCGCGCGAGGTGTTCACCGCGTACCTCGGGCACGTCCTGTTCCTGAGCCTCGTCGGCTGCGCGATCGGAGTGGCGGTCGGACTCACGGCGCCGTTCGGAGTGTTCGCGTTCGCGCCGGATCTCTTCGGCGGGACGGCGCCCGTGTTCTCGGCCGCGCCCGCCGTGCGCGGCTTCGTCCTCGGCCTCGGGACGGCGCTGGTGTTCAGCGTTCCGCCGCTCGTCGCCGTGTGGCAGGTGTCGCCCGCGCGCGTCCTGCGCGCGGAGGTCGCGCCGCTGCCCGCCCCGCCCGCCGTGCGCTACGGCGCAACGGTCGCGCTCGTCCTCGGCGTCTTCCTCTTCGCGTGGCTGCAGGCGGACGCGCCGCTGCCCGCGCTCGCGTTCACCGCGGGTCTGGCGCTGCTCGTCGGCGTGCTCGCGGTGGCCGCGCTCGTGACGTCGCGCGCGGCGCAGCGCCTCCCGCGTGGAGCCTTCGGCCCGACGCTACGGCACGGCGTCGCCGCGCTGGCGCGGCCCGGTGCCGGCGTGGTGGGGGCAGCGGTCGCGCTCGGGCTCGGGACGCTCGTCGTCGTCGCCCTCGGGCTCGTCGGCTCGCGCCTCGAGGAGGAACTCGTGAACGGCGCGCCGCCGGACGCACCCACCGTGTTCCTGGTCGACGTACAGCCCGACCAGTGGGACGGCGTGCTCGAGATCGCGCTCGACGAGGGAGCGGAGGGCGTCGACTCGACGCCGGTCGTGATGGCGCGTCTCGCCGGAATCGGCGGCCGCACGGTCGACGAGCTCCTGAACGACCCGTCGCGCCGCGGCCGCTCGCGCTGGCAGCTGACGCGCGAGCAGCGCCTGACCTACTCGGATGCTCTGCCCGAGGGCAACGAACTCGTCGCGGGCGCGCTGTGGACGGACCCGGAGCTCCCGGAACTCAGCGTCGAGGTCGAGTTCGCGCGTTCCCTCGGCGTCGAGCTCGGCGACACGCTCAGCTTCGACGTCGGCGGCATCCCGAAGACCTACACCGTCACGAGCCTGCGCGAGGTCGACTGGGCGAGCATGCGGATCAACTTCTTCCTGCTGGCCGAGCCCGGAACGCTGGAGGAAGCGCCGGGCTGGCGCCTCGCCGCCGCGCGCGTGCCCGAGGCGAACGAGACGACGCTGCAGACGCGCGTCGTCGACGCGTACCCGAACGTCGGCGTGCTGCGCCTGCGCCCGCTGCTCGAGCGCGTCGCCGCTACGCTCGGGAAGATCGGGCTCGCGGTCCGGCTGCTCGGCGGCTTCACGGTGCTGGTCGGCATCGCGATCCTCGCCGGCGCGGTCGCCGCGTCGAGCGCGCGCCGCGGCGGCGAGGCGGCGCTGCTCAAGACGCTCGGCCTGACGCGCCGGGGCGTCGCGGGACTCTTCGCGGTCGAGTTCGGCCTCCTGGGCCTCGTCGCGGGCCTCTTCGGCGGCCTCGGCGCGCTGCTCATGGCCTGGACGTTCCTCGACGTGGGCCTCCAGCTCCACGGGATGCCGAGCGCGTGGAGCGTGCCGGCCGCCGCGCTCGGCACGGCCGCGCTCGCCGTCCTCGCGGGTCTGGCCGCGAGCCGGCGCGCGCTGGTCAGCCGGCCGCTGGCGAGCCTGCGCTCGTAGCGCGCCGGCCCGCGTCAGCCGCCCGCCGCGATCCAGCTGCGGACGCGCTCGCGCAAGGCCTCCATCGGCAGCGACCCGCTACCCAGCACGGTGTCGTGGAACGCGCGGAGGTCGAACGCGGGTCCGAGCCGCTCCTCGGCCTCCGCGCGCAGCGCGCGGATCTCGAGCTCGCCCGTCTTGTACGCGAGCGCCTGGCCTGGCCACGAGATGTAGCGGTCGGTCTCCGTCGTGCACTCGTGCAGCGACAGCGCCGTGTTCGACGCGAGGTAGTCGATCGCCTCTTCGCGCGTCCAGCCGTACGCGTGGAGGCCCGTGTCGACGACGAGCCGGCACGCCCGCCACATCTCGTACGTGAGCCGTCCGAACTCGTCGTAGGGGTCCTCGTAGACGCCCATCTCCTTCCCCAGCCACTCGGTGTAGAGCGCCCAGCCCTCGCCGAACGCGGTGACGTACGAGTGGCGCCGGAACGGCGGCAGATCCTCGAGCTCCGCCGTGAGCGCGATCTGGAGGTGGTGGCCGGGCACCGCTTCGTGCAGCGACAGCGCCGGCAGGGCGTAGAGCGGGCGCGACGCCAGGTCGTACGTGTTGACCCAGTAGGTGCCCGCGCGGTCGCTGTTCAGCGGCGCGCGTACGTAGCGGCCGGTCGTGTATTTGGGCGCGATTTCGGGCGGCACGGGCTCGACGCCGTACGGCTGGCGGGGCAGGAGGCCGAAGTAGCGCGGCAGCAGCCCGTCGACCGTCTTGCAGATGCGCGCGGCGCGCGTGAGGAGCTCGTCGGGCGACGCGGCGTAGAAGCGCGGCTCGCTGCGGAGGAACGCGAGGAAGTCCTCGAACGTGCCCTCGAAGCCGAGCTCCTCGATCACCGCGTCCATGTCGGCGCGGATGCGCGCGACCTCGGAGAGCCCGCGCGCGTGGACGTCGGCCGGGATCGTGTCCAGCGTCGTGTACTTCCTCACGAGCCACGCGTAGTAGCGCTCGCCCTCGGGCAGTTCGGAGGCGCCCAGCGAGGCGCGTCCGCGCGGCACGTACTCCTCCATGAGGAACGTGCGAAAGCGGGCGAACGCGGGGCGCGCGTGCTCGTCGACGGCGCGCGCGGCGGCCGCCCGTAGCGAGGCGCGCTCCGCGTCGGACACGGTGGCGGGCAGCCCGTCGATGGCCTGCACGTAGGGATGTGCGCCCGAGTCCTCGACGAGGACCGACGCGAGCTCGGACCCGAAGCCGAGCATCACGACCCGCGGCAGCACGCGCCCCGCCGCCATGCCTGCTCGCATGTTGTCGATCTGCTGGTCGACGTACGCGGGGATGCCCCCGATGCGTGCGATGTACGCGCGCGCGTCCTCGGCGGAGCCCAGCTCCGTCTCCGCGCCGAGCCGTGCAAGCGACTTGTGGAAGCCGGAGTCCGCGTTGAGGGGCGTCTCGTACTCGCGGAAGCGGATCGACAGCACGCGGTCCTCGAGCTGCCGCGTCAGCATCGAGTGCGTCACTCGGTCCTCGGCGTCGAGCTCCGCAGTTGGGAGCTCGACGAGTCGGCTCAGGAATCCAGCCGCGGCGTCCGAGCGCCGCGCCTGCGCAGCGGACGAGACGTCCGGGAGCCGATCCGCCCACTCGCGGCGCCCGACCGCGGACGCGAAGAGCGGGTCGTCCGCCAGTCGGGCTTCCCACTCCTCCCCGACGATCGCCGCCAGACGCGTGGCGGCGTCGGGCCCGGCCGTCGCGGGCGCCGGGGGTGCCTCGGAGTCCGGGGAGGCGCAGCTCAGCGCTGCGGCGAGGAGGACTGCGGAAAGGAGGGACGTGGGGCGATTCATCTCCCCGAGTATGCGCGGCCGTACCGGCCGCAGGACCGCGGGGGTCGCCGCGTCGGGCCCCGTTCTCGGGGAACTCGGACCCCCTGGCAGGGAACTCGGATCCCGTTCCCTGGGATGATTGCAACCCGGAGCCTCTGCGTGCGATCGTGTCCCCATGCTGGTGGAACTGACGCTCACGGACCTGGCGCTCTTCGAGCGCGCGGGGCTCGAGTTCGGCGCGGGCCTCAACGCCGTCACCGGCGAAACGGGGGCAGGGAAGTCGCTCGTCATCGACGCGCTGGAGCTCCTGCTCGGCAAGCGCGCGAAGGCGGCGATGGTGCGCAAGGGCGCCGAGCGCGCACGCGTCGAGGGGCGCTTCCTCCTCCCGCTGCTCGGCTACGGGGAGGTCGTGGCGACCTGGCTCGGCGAGCATCTGCCCGAGGCCCTCGACGAGCGCGAGGACGAGGCGACGCTCGAGCTGATCCTGACGCGCACGATCGGCCGCGACGGCAAGAGCCGCGCGCACGTGAACCACAGGCCGGTGACCCAGCGCCTGCTGCGCGAGCTCGCCGGCCGCCTGGTCGAGATCCACGGCCAGAACGACCATCAGCGGCTGTTCGATCCCGGCGAGCAGCTCCGCCTCGTCGACGCGTTCGGCGAGCTGGGTCCGACGCTCGCCGGGTACCGCGAGCGCCGCACGCGCTGGCTCGAGCTCGCCGAGCGCCTCGAGGCGCTCGAATCCGGCGACTCCGAGCGGCTGCAGCGCATCGACATGCTGCGCTTCCAGGTGTCCGAGCTCACCGAGGCCGACCCGCGGGCGGACGAGGCGGAGACGCTGAACTCCGAGCGCGCGGTGCTGCGGCACGCCGCCGACCTCTCGGCTGAGCTGGGCGAGGTCGAGTACGGGCTGGTCGAGGCCGAGGGCGCCGCGCTGGATGCCGTCCGGCGGGGCGCGCAGGCGCTCGAGCGCTGGGCCGAGCGCGTGCCCGCGCTCGAGGAGTGCGCGGCGGGCCTGCGCGAGGCGGGCCTGCACCTCGAAGAGGCGTCGCGCGGTCTCGGCGGGTTCCTCTCGGAGGTGGAGGCGGATCCGACGCGGCTCGAGGACGTCGAGGCGCGCCTCGGCCTGTTCGAGCGGCTGATGCGCAAGTACGGCACCGACGTCGCGGGCCTCGAGGCGAAGCGCTCGTCCCTCGAGGCCGAGCTCGCCTCGCTCGAGGGCGACGACCTCTCGCGGGAGGACCTGAAGGACGAGGTGCTGCGCGCCCGCGAGTCGATGGCCGACTCGGCGCGCCGCCTGACGGAGGCCCGGCGCGCGCTCGGCGCCCGATTGCGCGAGGCGGTCGAAGCGGGCCTCGGCGACCTCGGGCTCGAGCGCGCGCGCTTCTCGCTCACGCTCGTCCCGCACGCGGCCGCCGACGCGTCGGCGGGCGTCGCGGCCGACCGCCGACGCTTCGGGCCCAGCGGCGCGGAGGGCGTCGAGCTGCTCCTCGCCGCAAACCCGGGCGAAGACGCCCAGCCGCTGCGGGCCGTGGCGTCGGGCGGAGAGGCGGCGCGCATCCTGCTCGCGCTGCGCGGCGCGCTCGCGGTCCGGCGCTCGACGCCCACGCTCGTCTTCGACGAGGTCGACGCCGGTGTCGGCGGCCGGCTCGGGCCGCGCGTCGCGAACCATCTCGCTGCGCTGGGCGAGCACCACCAGGTCCTCTGCGTCACGCACCTGCCGTCGATTGCGGCGAAGGGCCAGCGGCACCTCAAGGTGACGAAGACGGTCGAGGACGGCCGCACGGTCACGCGCGTGCAGCTCCTCGAGCGCCGGGCGCGCGTCGAGGAGATCGCCGACATGATCGCCGGCGGCGCGGACGAGCCGACGGCGATCGCGGAGGCCGAACGGCTCCTGGAGAGCTGAGAAGGGGCCGCGGAGCCCGCCTCACATCGATCCAGCGGCGCGGCGCCGGGCCGCCGCCCGCGTTCGGTGCGCGCCGCGCCCGGCCCTAGCCCTTCTTGCCGCCGAGGAAGATGCGCCCCGCGACGGCCGCCACCGCGCCGAGGGCCACGGAGACCCCGTAGGTGCCGACGGCCCCGAAGTCGCTGTAGACACCGGCCAGCTCGAGGATCTTTTCTGCGCCGAAATGCCCGATTCCGCCGCCGAGGAGGCCGAAGAGCGTATTGAGGAGCGGCTTGCCCTTGGTGAGCGCGCCAAGCAGGTTGCCCCCGACGGCGCCGCTGAGGAGATGGAAGAGGAGTTGCATGACTGGACCCGCGGCCGCGGACGCGCGATTCTCCTCGCCAGATCCCCGGCGGGGGAGCTCAGAATGGGAGTTCTGGGCGCCGCGCCCGATCGCACCGCGGGCCGTGCCCGACGGCACCACACCGCATGACGATCGCCCGTCCGCTCCGACTGATTCCGATCGCCGTCCCCAAGGTCTGGGGAGGGTCGTCGCTCCGCGGGCTCGTCGCCGAGGGGGACGCCGCGGACTGGCCGCCGGAGGACACGCCGATCGGCGAGGCCTGGCTCGTCTGTGACCGCGACGAACGCGCCTCGGTCGTCGCAGACGGGCCGTTCGCGGGCCGGACCCTCCGCGGCCTGATGCTGTCCGAGGAGGAGGCGCTCCTGGGCTCCGCGCGCCTGAGCGCCGACGGTTCGTTCCCGCTGCTGCTCAAGCTGCTCGAGGCCCGCCAGAACCTCTCGGTCCAGGTGCACCCGGACGCGAAGGCGGCAGAGGCCCTCGGCTCGACGCCGAAGGACGAGTGCTGGTACGTGCTCGACGCCGAGCCGGGCGCCGAGGTGCTGCTCGGCTTCACCCGCGACGGCGGCGGCGCTGAGTTCGCCCGCGAGTGCTCGACGAGCGCGGTCGTCGACCGGCTGGAGCGCTTCACGGTGTCGGCGGGGACGGCCGTCGACGTGCCGGCGGGGACCGTGCACAGCATCGGGGCCGGGATCGCGCTGGCCGAGGTGCAGAACAACTCGAACACCACCTACCGGATCTTTGACTGGGACCGGCCGGGCCTCGACGGGAACATGCGCGAGATGCACCTCGACGAGGCGCTCCGCTCGATCGACTACGGCGCCCGCCCGCGCACCCCGGGGCCCCTCGAGTTCGAGGACCTGAGCTCGAACCGTCGCGCGACGATCCACTCCAGCGACCTGTTCCGGGCCGAGGTGCTCGAGGTCCACGAGGCGGTCGAGATGTCCGGCGGGGGTCGGCCCGTCGCGCTCTTCGTACTGGGCGGCTCCGGGCGCCTCGACGTGGGGGACGGCGAGGACTACCTCCTGGCGAAGGGAACGACCTGGCTGTTGCCCGCGGACACGCCGCCCGCGCGTATCCTCGACGCCAGCGGAGACCTCCGGCTCCTGCGCGCGACCCCTGGCTGACCCGCCGGGAGCGCCCCGCCGCACCCGCTGCACCGATCCGGCCCGGGCCTCGACGGCCCGCCGCCGGACCCGACCACCGACGGCGGGACCGCTCCACGGCGGGTTCCGCTCCAACCAAGCCGCTCCTTGTGAAAGGCCGGCGACCCACGACATGGCACGCAGACGTTCCGCCGCCCCGCGCGGCTCGCGCCGCCGACCGCGCCTCAAGCGCGTCGGTGGCAAACGCCTCCCCGCACGCTCCTCCTCCGCCCGTGACGCCAAGCGCGACGCGGGTCTCGTGCGCCTGAACAAGTACCTCGCCGACAACGGGGTCGCGTCGCGCCGAGGCAGCGACGAGCTCATCGCGGCGGGCAAGGTCCTCGTCGACGAGAAGATCGTGACCGAGCTCGGCACGAAGATCGACCCGAGCATTCAGACCGTGGACGTCGACGGGGTGCGCCTGCGCTCCGAGGCCGAGGAGCGCCGCTACTACGTCCTGCACAAGCCCGCCGGCGTCGTGTGCACGAACGAGCCGCGCGAGACCCGTCCGCGCGCGATCGACCTCGTGACGGACGCCCGCAAGGGACGGATCTTCACCGTCGGGCGCCTCGACGAGGAATCGAAGGGTCTTCTACTCCTGACGACGGACGGCGAGTTCGCAGAACGCATCGCGCACCCGCGCTTCGGCGTGACGAAGACCTACCTCGTCCGGACGCAGGGCAAGATCACCGACGAAGCCGTGCAGCGCGTCCGTGAGGGCGTGCACCTGTCCGAGGGCCGAACCGCGGGCGCGCGCATCCTCGTCAAGCGCCGCACGCCGAGCGGGTCCTCGCTCGAGGTGACGATCCAGGAAGGGCGCAACCGCGAGGTCCGTCGCGTTTTCGCGCGCGTGGGCTACAAGGTCGTCTCGCTCGTGCGGACGAGCATCGGCCCGCTGACGATCCGGGGGCTCAAGGAGGGCCACTGGCGCGCGCTCAGCCGGGACGAGGTCGAGGCGCTGCTCGCGATGAGCCGGGGCCCCGGAGAGGAGCGCCGCGACGAGATCGAGGCGGAGCCGGAGCGTGATCGGTACGAGGCCGAGCCTCTCTACCGGCCGCGTCGATCCGGGGGCCGCGGTCCGCGCGGACGCGGGCGGCGGCGCCGGCGCTGAGACTGCCGCTGCCGGGTTTTCCGCCACCGATTTTCCGCCACCGGGCCCGTCGCCCTTCCAACGACGGTCCGCTCGCACAACGAACGAACACATGGTCCACACCGAATCGAAGGGCACCGCCGCGCCCGCCTACTGCGGCGCCGCGGTCCACGAGCGCTCGCTCTCCAACGGGATGCGCGTGCTCGTCGCCGAGCGCCATCTCGATCCCGTGGTCGCCGTCATGGTCTGGTACGACGTCGGCGCGCGGCACGAGCCGTTCGAGGTCGCGGGCGTGAGCCACTTCCTCGAGCACATGATGTTCAAGGGCACGGAGACCCGTGGCGTCGGCGCGATCGACCTCGCGACGACGTCGCTCGGCGGCAGCAACAACGCGTTCACGACGCCGGACCACACGGCGTACTGGTTCGAGTTCGCCTCCGACCGCTGGGAGGAAGCGCTCGCCATGGAGGCCGACCGCATGCAGAGCCTTCTGCTCGACCCCGAGGAGTTCGACTCCGAGAAACAGGTCGTGCTCGAGGAGCTCTCGATGGGTGAGGACGACCCGTGGCGCAGCCTGTCGCGCCGCGTCGGCGAGGTGCTGTACGGCAACCATCCGTACGCGCGGCCTGTCATCGGGTACCGCGACACGCTCGTGCCGATGACGGTCGAGGCGATGCGCGCGCACTACGACCGGTTCTACCGGCCGGGGAACGCGACCCTGGTGATCGCGGGCGACGTCGAACCGGACGCCGCCGTTGCGGCGGCCGAGCGCCACTTCGGTGGCATCGCGGACCCGGACGGCGGCGCGGGCGCCGTCAACGTGCGGCCGGCGCCGGACCTGGCGGGCGTGGTGCGCGTCGAGACCACGTGGGACGACAACGCCTCGCGGCTGATCCTCGCGTGGCCGGGCGCCACGTTCGGGAGCGACGACGACTTCGCGCTCGACGTCGCCGTCACGGTGCTGACGAGCGGCAAGCTCAGTCGCCTCTTCCGGCGCTTCGTGATCGACGAGGGACTCGCGACGAGCGTCTCGGCGAACAACGACGCGCGCAAGGAGGCCGGCGGCTTCTGGCTCTATGCCGAGGCCGTCGCGGGCGTGGACACCGCAGCGCTCGAGGACGGCCTCTTCGCCGAGATCGAGCGCCTCCGCACCGAGGCCGTGACCGACGCAGAGCTCGCCCGCGCGAAGAAGCTCCTCGCCGCGGGTCAGGCCTACGAGTCCGAGACGATCACGGAGGTCGCCGAGACGCTCGGCGAGTACGCGACCGACCTCGACTGGCGCGACGCGCTCTCCGCCAACGAGCGCCGTGAGGCGGTCACGGCGGAGGCGCTACGCGACGTGTGCGCGCGACTCCTCGATCCGACCCGGCGCGTCGTCGCCTGGTCGCGCCCGCGCGGCGAGGAGGGTGCGGCGTGAGCTCGTCCCTCGACCGACCGATCCCGCGCGTCGCGATGGACCGCGCACGATTCACGCTCGGGTGCGGCGCGCGACTTGTCGTGCACCGCCGACCCGGCGCGCCCGTCACGGCCGTCCGCGTCCACGTCGAGGGCGGCCCCGTCCTCGATCCGGAGGGCTGCACCGGGCTCGCGCACTTCGCCGGCTCGCTCGCCGACCAGGGGACCGAGGGCCGGAGCGACGAGGACATCGCGCGGCTGCTCGAGCCCGAGGGCGGCGCCGTCCGGGGCGACTCGCTCGGCCTGTTCGGCACGGTGGCCGGCGACGGCTGGCCGACGCTCCTCGAGGTGCTCGGCGACCTCGTGCAGCGCGCCAGCTACCCCGACGACCGCATCGCGCGTCAGCTCGCGCGCGTGCGCACGCGGCTGGAGGTCGAGGCGGACGACCCGCGCGCGCAGGGGGGCATCCTCTTCAAGCGGCTCGTGTACGGCGACGAGAGCCACCTCGGCCGGAGCTCGTACGGCGACCTCGAGTCGATCGATCGCATCACGCCCGAGGCGCTGCGCGCGCACCGGGCCGAGCACTGGACCGGTCGTCGGCTCATCGTCACCTTCGTCGGCGACGTCGACGTCGATGAAGTCCGTGCACGGGCCGAGGAGGTCTTCGGCGGGCTCGCGGAGGGCACCGCGCACGAGTTCGTGGCGCCGCCCGTGCCCGCGCGCGGCGCGCGCACGTCGTCGTTCGTCCGCGACCGAAACCAGACACACGTGCACCTCGGGCACGTCGGCATCGTGCGCTCGCATCCGGACTACGCGGCGCTCGCCGTGATGGACCATGTGCTCGGCACGGGACCCGGTTTCACGAACCGGATCACGCGCGTCCTGCGCGACGAGCTCGGCCTCGCGTACACCGTGCATGCGGACATCCACCACTCGGCGGGCCGCAACCCGGGGGTGTTCCGCGCCTACATCGGCACGAGCCCCGAGCACGTGACGACCGCGATCGACGGCTTCAAGCGCGAGATGCGGCGGATCCAGGACGAGCCGGTCCCGGCCGAGGAGCTCGACGTCGCGAAGAGCTATCTGGTCGGCAGCTTCGCGATGGGATTCGAGCGCGCCGTCCAGCGCGCGAGCTATCTCGTGAGCGCCGAGGTGCACGGCTTCCCCGACGATCAGCTCACGCAGCTGCCCGCCGAGTTCGCCGCCGTGACCGCCGAGGACGTGCAGCGCGTCGCGCGGGAGCACCTGTTCCCCGACGAGTGCTGCATCGTGACGGCGGGCAGCGAACCCGCACGCTGAGCGAGGGACCCGCGTCCGTCGATCGAGGCGGCGTCGCGGAGCGATCGCCCGGATCAGCGCTCCTTGGGGAGCCAGATCTGGGCGCCGAACGCGTCCTTCCCGGCGGCCTCGAACGGCGCGTCGCCCCAGCCGCGCTCGAAGGCGTAGCGCTCCTGCACCCAGTCGAGGATCGCCTCGCCGTACCCCTGGCCGAAGAACGGGTAGCCGTAGATGTCGGTCGGTCGGTGGACGAGGACCACCGCGTCGGGCGGCTCGGCGTTCAGGTCGGCGACGACGTCGCGCTCGTCGAACATGACGAGCTCGGGGACCATGTAGTTCACGAGGCGCGAGGGCGTGCGCTTCCGGAGCGCGTAGTTCAGCGTCACGCCCTCCGGTAGGACGAGCAGCGTCGCGTCCTCGGGAAGGCGCTCGGCCAGGTCGACGCGGACGGCCTCGAGGACGTCGCCGCGCCAGTGGCCCACGTGGATCCGGTCGGCGCCCGTCGCGAACGTGCCGGTCTTCGTCGCGTACCAGTTCCGCGTCGCGTTGGCGTTCATGAGCCCGAACACGGCGACGATGCCGAGGCCTGCGCCGGCGAGGCCCGCGCGTGCATCGGCGGTGCCACGGTGGCGGCGCGGCAGGTGAGCGACGACGAACGCGGCGAGGAGGAGGGCTCCGGGAACGGAGAGCACGAAGCCGTACTGCCGCGCGAGCGGCACGAGGAGCACCTTGGGCTGGAGCCCGAAGCCGAACGCCGCGAGCGCGAGCAGCGCGTACGCGGTCGCGCCGCGCACGGAGCGCGCGAACGCGTAGAGGGTCGCCGCCGGCAGGAACCAGACCAGCGGCAGCAGCATCCACTTGATCGGCGCCACGACGCAGACGGCGACGGTGAGGACGCCGCCGAGTCCCAGGCCGAGGACGAAGCCAGCGCGCTCGCCGCGCCCGGCGCGCTCGGACAGCAGCGCGCCGAGCCGGGTCACCGCGAACACGTGCAGCGGGACGAGAACCGACGCGAGGGCGAGCCGCTGGAGCGTCGCCGGTAGGTCGTAGGTCCCGCGCATCATCCGGTAGAACGGCAGGCCCGAGACGTCCGCGTTCACTGCGTGCACCCACGTACCGGCGAGTGCCTCGAGTGCGGGGGCGCCGCCGCCGAGCTGCGCGGCGAAGCGCGCGTACGCGAGTGCCAGGGGCAGTGCGAACCCGACTCCGAACGCGCCTGTCCAGCGGAGGCGCCGCGCGCCCTTGGGCGGCCGGACGAGCGCGACGACGGCGAGGGCGCCGACGGCGGCGCCGAGCCCGAGGAAGACCTCGGCCTTCGTGAGGAACGCGAGGCCCGCCGCGACCCCGGCCAGGCCGAAGGTCGGCACCGAGCGCAACTCGATCCCGCGGACGACGCCGAGGAGGCACGCCACCGATGCGAGGAAGCCGAACGTGATGCCGTGCGAGTAGGGCGCGAGGAACAGGAAGTTCCCGGACGCCTCCTGCTGCGCGACCGCGAACACGGTCGCGAAGACGAGGACGCCGACCCAGGCCGCGTAGCCGCCCGAGGCGCGCTCGACCAGGCGTGCCAGCACGAGCGCGGTCAGGCCGATGACGACTGCGTTCAGCGCCTGCAGCGCGTCGAGCGACACGCCGAAGACGCGCATCCAGCCCTCGATCGCCCACGGGCCGAGCGGGCCGTTGAACCAGCCGATCTCGCGGTGCAGCGCGTCGCCCTCGACGAGGCGCCACGGCACGTACAGCTCGCGGCCGAAGTCGATCAGCGCGTCGGGCCCGCGGTCCCAGCCGAGCGCTACCGCGAGGCCGAGCACGACGAGCGCGCTCAGGTGCGCGGCGATCCGCGCGGCGAGCCCGCTCGGCCGCGTCGCGGCCGGCGGGGGCGACGCGCTGCTCACGAGCGGGTCTCCAGGTCGAGCCAGCGCTCGATCCGGCGGTCGGCCTCGGCCATCGGGACGGGGCCGCCGAGGAGCAGCGCGCGATGGAATCTGGGCGCGTCGAAGGCGTCGCCGAGCGCCTCTTCGACGTAGGAGCGCAGCGCGCGCATGCGGAGGAGTCCGATCCCCGGCAGCGCGACGCGGCCCGGCTCGCACTCTGCCCGCAGGACGAGTTCCCGGGCGGCGAGCTCGGTGAGCGGAGTGAGCTCGAGGACCGTCTCGACCGCCTGCTCCGTTGACCAGCCTCGCTCGTGCAGGCCGACATCGACGAGGATCGAGGCGAGCGCGACGAGCTCCTGGACCCGCCAGCCGAGCCCCCCGTCCTCCGGCGCGTAGAGCCCGAGCGCAGCGGCCTCCGCGGTCGCGTAGAGCGACCACCCCTCCTCGAACGTCGGCCGCGAGACCGCGCGCACGGCCAGCGGCGTGTCGCGCGCGGCGCGCCGGTACGCGTCGACGAACCCGTGCCCCGGGAGGCCGTAGCGGAGCGCTTCGGGCTCCTCGAGGAGGCGGTTCGCCAGCGGGTCGCGCGACCGTCGCGCGAGGTGGAGCGCGGGCCGCGCGCGCGGGTCGTCGACCGGCGCGAGATCGCCGCGGACGAACGGGGCCCAGCGGCCGCGCGGGCGCTCGAAGGACCGGCTCTTCGCCGACGCGAGGTGCACTTCGGGGTGCGGTGCGGCGACCAGCGCTTCCAGGCCGCCCTCGACCGCCGCCCAGAGCGCGACCGGTCCACGGGAGGGGGCGCCGCTGCGGCGCAGAGCCCGTCGCCGGAGCTCGCCGAACTGCGCCTGGACGGCGTCGACGTTCGCTTCGACGCCGAGCGGCTCGCCGAGGGCGCGCGTCACATCGACGAGCGCGCGGCGCGCGAGGTCCGAGAGCGCGCCGAGGTCCGCGTCGGGTCCCGCCGCGTCCGCGATACGTGCCAGCCAGCGCTCGCGCGCGGGACCCGCGAGCGCGACGCCCTGGTCGATCCGCGCGTCGGCGCGCTCATCCAGCCCGTTCTCGGCGCGCTCCAGCGCGTCGTCGAACGAGGCGAGCGCGTCGGAGATCGCGCGCAGCTCGGCCCCCTCGAATCGGATCGAACGCGCGCCACCCGCCCCCGGCAGGCGTCCCAGGGCCTCCGCGAGGGGCCCGAAGAGCGGGTCGAGCGCGGTGGCCGAGCCGGCCTCGGCGCTGAGGGTCCGGAGCTCGTCCCGCAGGACGGCCAGCACGCGCCGCGCGCGCGTGGGGGTCACGCGTTCGAGGACCGTGGGCGCGTCGGTCTCTCGCTCGGCCGGATCGATCGAGCCGATCGCGGACAGCATCGCGGACTTCCAGCGCGCGAGGTCCGCGGCCGTGCGCGCCGGCATCTCCCGGGCGAGCATGGACGGAGCCTCGAACGGCGCACCGGTCCAGGGCGAGAGCGTCCGAGGTGCGCCGGCGCCGTCGAGCCGACGGGGCGCACCGTCCGGCCCGAGGTCGAGCGCGCGCTCGAGGTCGCGCGTCAGCACGCGGGCCCAGCTCGCCCGCGGGGTCTCCGAACCGAGACGCGCGGGGGAAAAGTCGGACCGGAGCCGGTCGAGCGCAGCGCGCATGCGGCGCTCGCCGACGCTGCGCCTGCGCGCGTCGCCGAGTGGCGCGGCGCTCGCCGCCTGCAGGCCGGGCGCCATCGCCTGCAGCCGCGCGCGCGCCAGCGGGGGCGCTGTGTCGGCCCTCTCGAAGAAGAGCTCGGCCGCGAAGCGATCGAACTGCGAGGCGCGGTCGCGCGGCGCCGCCGGGTCGCTTCCGAACAGCGGGACGCCCCCGCAGCCGCACGCGAGGGCGGCGAACAACAGGACCGGGACGCGCGCCAGGGACCCTCTCCGCATGCCCAAAAGGATGCCCATCGGGGGTAGACTTCTCACGCCTCCCGGCCGATTCCTGGCGCTCCGGGCGCGCGCCGCACGTCCTCCCGCCGGGACGCCCCTCCTCGCCATGTCCGACCACGACGAACACGCAGACGGCGGCCAGTCGCCGAACAGCTTCGCGAGCACGCACGGCTACGAGGTCGAGGCGGCGGGGCAGCTCCTGCGCAAGCGCTCGTCACCCGAGGAGCGCCGCTGGCTCTACGCATACCGCGTCCGCATCGCCAACGTCGGCGGCGAGACCGCGCGGCTGCAGAGCCGTCGCTGGGTCATCACGGACGGCAACGGCGAGACCCGCGTGGTCGAGGGCGCCGGCGTCGTCGGCGAGCACCCGCGCCTCGAGCCCGGGGACTCCTTCGAGTACCGCAGCATGTGCGACCTCGAGACGCCCTGGGGGACGATGGAGGGCGAGTACACGTTCACGACGGACGGCGGAGACTCCTTCGCGGTCCAGGTCGGGCGCTTCTTCCTCGTGGAGAGCGCGGAGAACGCGATCGTCGCCGAGTGAGCGGCGCGCAGGAAGCATCGGAGGCGTGGTCCGCAGGTGGTCCTCGCCCGCGCAATTCGAGGACCGACATGACTGAGATCGAAGCCCTGCTCGAGATGGACTTGAGCGCGGGGGAGGACGACTGGACGCCCACTCCGCACGGTCGCTGGCTCGCGCAGGTCGTCGCGGGCAACGACTTCGTCAGTGGCAAGGACGTGCTCGAGCTGGGCGCGGGCGTTGCCAATCACACGATCCTGCTGCACCGCAAGGGCGCGCAGTCGATCGTGGCGACCGAGATCACCGCCGACCTGCTCGCGACGACGGCGGCGAACCTCGAGCGCAACCTCGACGACCCGTCGAAGATCGAGCTCCGCGTCGCGGACTGGCTCGACACGCCCGGTCGGTTCGACATCGTCGTGACGAACCCGCCGTTCTGCCAGAGCGGCAAGCAGAACCGGCGCTACTACATCGACTCGCTCATCCTCGACGTACACAAACGGCTGCGGCCGCGCGGCGAGCTGTGCTTCGTGCAGTCGTCGATGGCCGACGTGCCGCTCACGCTCGAGCGCCTCGACCAGAACGGCTTCGACGCGCGCGTCGTGGACACGACGTCGGGCCCGTTCCGCGACTACTACTACGACGATCCGACCTTCATGGCCGAGATCGAACGCGTCGAGGACGGGTACTTCGAGAACGACGGCAAGAAGTACGAGCGCCTCAGCGTCGTGCACGCGAAGCTCCGCGCGTGGTCGCCCCCGCCGACCGCGCACCTGCCGGGGCAGTGATGTTCCGCGGCAGTGATCTTCCTGCGCAGTGATACAGAGCAGGCGGGAGGCTGAGCAGGCAAGGATGCCGCACGACCCGCGGTGCTGACCGGTGGCCGCACCGTGGCGCGGCAGGGAAAGGACACGAAAGAGGGGCGCAGCCGCCGGCTGCGCCCCTCTTCCATTGCGCGACCGGCTCGCGTCGATCAGCCCGCCGCCTGCGCGTCGGCGGCGCGCTTCTTCGCCAGGAGCTTCTTCTGGTAGCGCGTCTGGACGATGTCCGTGAGCGCAAGGACGGCGATCACGAAGTAGAACGTTGTCTTGCTCATCTTCGTGACCTCGGTGCCGAACAGCGTGATCTGCGCGTGCTCGCCGGCCTCGGTGACGAGCATCACGCCGACGACAAACAGCACGAAGAGCCCGAGCACCTCGTACATCCGGTTCTTCGCGAGGAAGGTCGAGACCTGGTCCGCCATCACGATCATTAGGATGCCGCTGATGACGATCGCGATCGCCATGATCGGGAGGTTGTCCGTGAGCGCCATCGCGCTCAGGATCGAGTCGAACGAGAACACCAGGTTCATGATCACGATCATCGTGATCACTTTCTTCGCGTTCGCCGGCGCCTGCGGCGCGCTGTCGACCTCCTCGAGTGCGATCATGTGCATGACCTCCTTCGTGGCGGTGTAGATGATGAACGCGCCGCCGAGGAGCGTGACGAGATCCGGCAGGTGGAAGTGCGCGGACATGACGCTCGTCTCGAAGCCGAAGAGCTCGACGTGCTGCAGCTTTTCGAAGCTGAAGTAGATCAGTACGAGGAGCACGATGCGGAGCACGATCGCGAGCCCGATGCCGAGCCGGCGCACGCGGGCGCGGTCGGCCTCCGGCGCGCGCTTCGACTCGATCGAGATGTAGAGCAGGTTGTCGAACCCCAGGACGGCCTGGAGCAGGACGAGCATGAACAGCGTGAAGAGGGCGTCGAGCACGTGGGGAGCGGGTGGGGGAGCGGCGGTGTGACCAGCGGGGGGACCGGGCGGGCCCATGGTTCCGAGTCCGACGGCCGCTCTCAACCCGCGCGGCGAAAGACCCGCGGCGCCGCGTGCTCCGGGGAGCGCGCGACGCCGCGGGTCCCCCGGGCGAGCGGGCGCCGAGACGTCCCGGCGCGGGCTCTGGGTCACCGGCCGTCCGTTTCGGCCGGGCCCGCGCGACTTGAGTCGCCGCCGTCCAGGGTGGTGCCGGGGAGCGGCCGTGCGCGCTGCGCCTCGACGTAGGGAACGCCCAGGGCGGCGCGGTAGTCGGCGAGCGCCTTGAAGTGCCGCGCGAGCACGTCGATCGCCTTCGCGGCGGCGCCCGCCGTCTGCTGCTCGCGGATGTTGACGTCGATCAGGTTGCTGTTGCCGAGCCGGAACGCGCCGCGCTCGGCCTCCTCGAGGATCGTCGCGAGGCGGAGGGCCTCCTGGTTGAACTCGATGGTGCGCCAGGTCTGACGCAGCTCGGAGGCCGCGTCGAGGACCTGCGCACGGACGCTGTCTTCACCGAAGCGCAGCGTCGCCTCCATCTGCCGCATCTTGGCCTCGATCGAGCGGATCTTGCCCTTGGCAACGCGCCGCTGGAGCGGCAGCTCGAAGTTGACCATCACGTCGAGCTCCATCGGCCCCTTGTCGTCGGGTACCGACGACGTCGCGCCGCTGTCGTCCGACGCGAGGACGCCGAGGTCGAGCTTCGGCAGAAGGTCGTTCTCCGCCTTGGCGAGGTCGAGCGCACGCTGCTCGAGCGCGAGCTCCATCGCGCGCAGCTCGGGCCGGAGGCGCAGGGCCTCCGTGATGTCGTCGTCCTCGACGAGGAGGTCCGGGTCCGGCGGGGATGGGAAGTCGCCGGGGACCTCCTCGGCGACGGGCAGGCGTGGCTGCCCGTCCGAGCTGCGAAGGTAGAGCGAGAGGTTGATCGCGGCCTCCTGCAGTCCCCGCTCGGCGATGATGACGAGGCCCTGGCGCTCGACGACCAGTCGGCGGTTGTCGTCGACCGTGATCGGCGCGAACTCGCCCGCGTCCACGAGCTGCTGCACGCGGGTCTGCCGGTCCTCCGCGAGCGCGAGCAGGCGCTGGAACACGCGCAGCTTTTGGCCCGCCGCGACCCACTTCCAGTACGCGGCGGCGGCTTTGCGCGTCACCTCGAGGCGCTTCGCGAGGATCTCGGGGTCGGCCTGCTCGCGCGCGACGCGCGCCTGCCAGAGCGCGAGGCGGCGGCCGTCGATGTCGCGTCCCGCGAGCAGCGGCACCACGACGCCGGCGCTGACCTCGCCGTCCCCATTCGTCTCGAAGTCTCCGTCCCACTCGGGGAAGTTGCCGTTGCCGAGCTTGTAGCCGCCGACGAGCGTTGCACCGAGGAACGTCGTCGGCTGCTCGATCGAGAACCTCTGGTACTCGGTGTCGTAGAAGCCCTCGACGGCGTAGTCGCTCTCGGCCTTGGCGCGCACGTCGAAGCCGCCGCGCGCTGATTGGAGCTTGCCCTCCGCGATTGCGATCTCTTCCTCGACGGCGAGGATGAGCGGGAAGCGGTCCTCGACGGAGCGTAGGACGTCGTCGAAGAGGAGCGTTGGCCGCGCGGGTTCCTGGGCGCCCGGCGCGGTCGAGGCCGGGTTCTGCGCGGGAGCGGCCGGTGGCGTCCCGGTCGGCGCGGGCATCGCCATGATCCGGACGGGCTGCGTGGACCCCGCGTCCTGCGCGATGCGCAGACGCGCGACCGCGTCCCCGTCGGGGCGCGCGTTCTCGCGCACGCTCCGCACGTAGCGGCGCGGGCCGCGCGAGGACTCGAGGCCGGAACACGACACGAGCGCGAGGAGCACGGCAGCGGCCGCCGCGCGCCCCACGCGGAGATTCGAGTGAGCCATGGAGGTCAGGGCGTACCGGCCTTGTCTTTCTCCCCGGACTTCGGCTTCTTCGGCTTCAGGGCGTCTTCGGCGGCCTTGCCGTCAAACGCTTCGGTGGGCGGGAACGCGTTGAGCTGACGCCACAGCTCGTAGCCCGCGCTGACCGTCTCGAGCTGGATCCAGCCCGTCGTCCTCACGCCCTGCCGCAGGAAGGGCTGATCGGGCCACGGGCTCTCGTCGGGGTCGGCCTCGATGAGCGCGCGCACGGTGCCGTCGGGCCGCGCCTGCGCGTCGACGAGCCGGACCATGCCGCCGAAGCTGCCGACGGCGGTGGACGGCCAGCCCGGCGACTGCACGGCGGGCCAGCCCTCGAAGATCAGGCGCGCCTTGCGGCCCGGCTCGACGAGCGGCGCGTCGACGCCGCGCAGGATCATCTCGACGACGAGCGTGTCCGTGTCGGGCACGAAGTCCATCAGCGGCGACTCGCGGCTGATGAAGCCCTGCGAGTTGCCGATCGCGATCGCGAGCACGGTGCCGTCCATCGGCGCCTTGATCTCCTGCGTGGACTGGCGGCGGACGTCGGACTCCTTCCGGGCGAGGAGCTGCTTCGACTCGGCGAGCTTCTGACGCGACTCCTGCACCTTGGCCTCGGCCTCCGCGATGGCGCCCGCGAACTTGGCGTCGATGCTGTCGAGCGCGGCGGCCTTGCTCTTCTCCTTGTTGACCGCCTGCTCGATCTTCGCGAGGGCCGCGTCGAGCTCGCGCTCCTTCGCGGCCAGCTTGGCCTCGGCGTCCTGCCGCTTCTTGTCGGACGTGTTGCCCTGCAGCGCCAGCTCCTGCTGACGACGCGCCTCCGGGCGCAGGAAGCCGATGATCTCGGCCTCCTTCGCGCGCGCGGTCTCCTCGGCCTCGGAGATCTCCTCGACGGCCACCTGCAGCTCGGCGAACGCCTTCTGCTTCTCGGCCTCCTTCTCGAGGCGGAGGCTGTTCACCTTCGCCTGGTACGACTCCAGCGTGTCGCGCGCCTGCTCGACCTTCTCGCGCGCGAGGCGGAGCTGCTCCTCGAGCTGGAGGAAGTAGTCGGGGTCCTGGTCCTCCATGACGGCGAGGACCTGGTCCTTGACGACCTTCTCGCCCTCCTGGACGAGGAGCTTGTTCAGGCGGCCCGAGATGGGCGCCGGGATCACGAGCTCCCGACGGGTCGGATCGAGCGCGACGACGCGGCCGGAGCCCGCGACGTTCTGCTGCCAGGGCACGAAGACGAGCGCGAGCGGCAGCGACGCGAGGAGCACCGCCATCGTGACGGCGAGGATGCGGCCCGACCGCGCGCGGTGGACCGAGTGGAGGATCGGGAGATCCAGCCCCTCCTGGGTGAGGGTCGGCGAAGAAACCATGGTTCCAGGGTCGACGTCAGAGGTGGGTGAGCGTGGATCAGCCAGCGGCCGCGGCGGAGCCCGCGTCGAGGCGAAGGACGGAGTCGCAGCGCGACGCGAAGGCCTCGTCCTCGGTGAGGAGCACGATCGTCGGTCCGGCGCCGTCGTCGAGCGCGGCAGCGGCGAGCATCTCGCCGCGCGCCTGCAGCGGAAGCCGGTCGAGCGCCGCGCCGAGGACGAGCAGGCGCGGCTTGCCTGCGAGGGCGCGCGCAACGCTCAGGCGGACGAGCTCGTCCGGCGAGAGCAGCTCGGTGGCGGGGTGGAGCTCGGCCTCGAGACCGCCCTCGAGCTCGGACACCGCGCGCTCCAGGCCGACGAGCTGGATGGCGCGCCGGACGTCGTCGCGCGACACGTGCGGGCGGTAGAGGCGGACGTTCTCGCGGACGGTGCCGCGGACGACCTCCGCGTCGTCGACGACGGCCACTTCACGCTGGATCGCGTCGCGGGCGAGGTCGCGGTACGCGCGGCCGTCGAGGCGCAGCGAGCCTTCGCCAGGATCCCGCAGACGCCCGAGCAGAGCGGCGAGCGAAGCGCGGCTGCCGCTGCTTGCGAGGACGCCGAGCGACGTGCCCGGCTCGACGGTCGCGTTCACGCCGCTGGCGCCACCGCGGCCGCGCGGACCGTTCCAGCCGAGGCCGACGAAGTCGAGCCGCGCGCCCGGTACGACCGAGCGCGGCGGGTGCTCGCCCTGCATCTCGTGCAGGGGCACGTCCAGCAGCTTGCCGAGCTTGAAGGCGCCCGACGTGAGGTCGTACCAGGTCTCGAGGTGGCGACCGAGCTTGGCGACCCCGGCGACGACCGTCGTGACGATCAGCTCCGCGGCGACCAGCTGCCCCAGCGTCAGGCTGTTCTGCATCACGAGCAGGCTGCCGAGCGTGAGCAGCGCCGCGCTGGCCACGACCTGCAGCGCGAGGCCGCCGATCATCTGGCCGAACAGCGTGCGGAAGTGGCGGCGCCGCGCCTCGAGCCACGTGCGACCGAGCGCGTCCGAGCGCTGGTAGATCCACTGCTCCGAGCCGGCGGCCCGGAACGTGTTGGGGTTGCGCGCGATCTCCTCGAGCCAGCCGACGACGGCGTACTTCGCCGTGCTCTCCTGGATGGCGGTCGCCTGACCGCGGCGCAGTGGTGCCAGCACGATCAGGCCCGTCGCGAAGATCAGCACGACGTCGAACGCGAGGAGCAGCGGGTGGTAGAACGCGAGAACGGCGAGGCCCGCGCCGATGCTGAGCACGGTTCCGAGCGCCTCGATCAGGAGCTTGGACGTCGCCTTCTGCACCGTGACGACGTCGAAGAAACGGTTGACGAGTTCCGGCCCGTGTCCTTTGGCAAGCGCGTCGGTGCTGACGCGCGGCAGGCGCGCGGCGACGTCGGCCATCGTGCGCAGGAACAGCCGTCGCTGGATGAGCTCGACGATCCACGTCTGCACCGCGGTAACGACGGCGACGAAGCCGAGCGCGAACGCGAGGAGGATCGCGACGACGACGAGCAGCTGCAGCAGTCCGCCCAGCGCGATCGAGTTGACGATCGCCTGCACGGCGACCGGCGTCGCGAGGCTGAGGACTCCGATGGTGACCGCGAACACGACGATGGCCCCGATCTCGCCGCGCTCCGCGGCGAGCAGCGCACGGACCCGCCGGACCGGCGTCAGAGACTTGCCGGACGCCGCGTCGGAGACCGCGCTCTCGTGCGGGGTGGCGGGGTCGGTGACGATCCAGATGCGCGCGTCGTCCTCGCCCTCGCGCAGCATTTCGTCGACGGTCGCCGGGTCGACGGCGCGCTCGCTGTCGGCCGGTGCGCCAGCCTCGTCGTCGGTGATCTCGCGCGCGAAGACCCGGTCGCCCTTGCCGCCCTCGAGGACCATCCAGCGCTTGCCCTTTGGGCACGAGGTCGCGAGCGGCACACCCGAGCGCACGATCTCCAGTACCTCGCTGGGGCGCGCCGTGGCGAGCTTGGTCCGGAGCCCGAGATCCCGGGCCGCGCGCGAGAGCCAGTCGATCCACTCCGCCGACCCGATCGAGGCATCGTCCGGGGGCGCCGCCTCGGCGAGCCGGTCGGCGAGCTCGACGGGGTTCGCCCTCGAGCCGGAGGCCTTCGCCAGCAGCTCGAGGGTGCGGACCGCTGCCTGGAGGCGCGGCGGGAGCGCGGGGCGCTCGTCCGTCGGTTGGGACATGGGTCGGTTCGGGCGCGAGAGGACCGTCTCGGGAGGGGGCGGTGCACGGGCCCGGTGCGACGTATCAGCACGGACCGGCGAGTCTTCGACCGGGGGGAGCGGGTGGAGGCGAGGGCAGAGGCAGGACGCCGTGGGAGCCGGTCGGCGGAATCGCGGCGCGGGTTTATAGGTGATTGCTCCTATCTCGACGACGCCGCTTCGCCCGTTCATCCGTAGGTGTGTTCCAGCGTCGCCAGCGGGCATGCGAGCGTCGATCCACCGCAGCGGGGGCGGGTCCCCAGGCCCGATCGAGCGTGCGGCGGACGGTCGCTATAAGGGCCGCGGAGACAGCGGACGATCCCGCATCGGGGACTCGGTTCCCACGGTGCGGGCGGATCCTCCCCCGGTCCCTCGTGCCGCCGGAGCGGGGTCGTCTGAAGCGACGCCGAGCCCGTCTCGACCGTCCCATCGCGCCCGTGGCGTCTCGAGGCGGCACTCCTGAACGCGCCCCGGACCGCGGATCCACACCGTGTGAGCCCAGTCCGTCGGGGATGCGGTTTCCCTCTGCTACGATCGACCGCATGAAGATCGACCGACGCATACTCGCTCCGGTCGTCCTCGGCTGTGCGGCGCTCCTCGCGGGGTGCCCCGGCAAGGACGGCTGATGAAGCGGTGACCAGGCGGCTCCGGGGGAGCAGCCGACAAGCCAGGACTCCACGCCCGCGGAACCCTCCGACACCGGCGGTGAGGAGGAATCCGGCGACTGATGGGCGGTCCGCTCGGCGGACCAAGCGACTCGACCGACGGCGGCCGGGGTCCGACGGACCCCGGCCGCCGTCGTCGCTTCACACCGCGGTCCGCGCCTCCCGCTCGGCTGCGACGCGCGCGTCGATCTCCTCGGGCGCGACCGGCCTCGAGAAGAAATAGCCCTGGCCGAGGTCGACGCCGAGCGCGCGCAGGTCCTTCGCGTGGGCTGTCGTCTCGACGCCCTCCGCGACGACCTTCATCTCGAACGCCTTCGCCATGCCGACGACGGCCTCCACGATCGCCTCGTCGCTCAGCCGATCCTCGGGGCCATCCTGGCCACCTCGCACGAACGCCTGGTCGATCTTCAGGACGTCGACCTGGAAGTGTTTGAGGTGCGCGAGGTTCGAGTAGCCGGTCCCGAAGTCGTCGATCGCGAGCCGCACGCCGAGGGCCTTCAGCCGCTCGAGAACGCGGATCGTGTTGGCGATGTCGCCGAGGACCGCGGACTCCGTGATCTCCAGCTCGAGGTTCGCGGGCCTCAGGCCGCTTTGCGCAAGCGCGGCGCGGACCTCGTCGACGAGATCCGGGTTCCTGAACTGAACGGGGGAGACGTTCACCGCGACGACGACGTCGTCGTCCTGCCAGCGCACGGCGTCGCGGCACGCGCGCTCGAGGACCTGACGACCGAGCTCGTGGACGAGCCCGGTCTCCTCCGCGAAGGGGATGAAGAGGTCGGGCCCGACGAAGCCGCGCTCCGGCGAGACCCAGCGCACGAGCGCCTCGAGGCTCTCCGTCCGCCCGCTCTCGAGTCCAACCTTCGGCTGGTACACGACCGTGAACTCCTCGCGCTCGAGCGCGCGCCGGAAGTCCCGTTCGAGTGCGAGACGCTCCGGTGCAGCGGTGGCCATCGCGTCCGTGAACACCTCGGCGCGGTCCTTGCCGTCCCGCTTCGCTGCGTACATCGCGATGTCCGCGCGGCGGGCCGCTTCCTCTGCGTCCAGCCCCTCGAGCCCGCGCACGACGCCCACGCTCGCGGTGACGAAGATCTCCTCTCCGTCCAGGGTGAACGGCGGGCGCAGCACCTCCTGGATCGACTCGGTCAGCGGAGTGACGTCGCCGGAGAAGAGCACGAGGAATTCGTCCCCGCCCTGCCGCGCGAGCAGGTCGCCGAAGCGTAGACACGTGCCGATACGGTGCGCGACGGCGACGAGCAGCTCGTCGCCCACGCCGTGGCCGTAGGTGTCGTTGACGAGCTTGAAGCCGTCGAGATCGATGAACAGCACGGACGCGCGGTCCCGCTGCTCCGCGTCGAGGGCCTCGAAGCGCTCTTCGAAGCGCCGTCGATTGGGCAGTCCCGTGAGCGGGTCGTGCATCGCCTGGTGGCGCAGCATGTCCTCGAGGTCCCTCTGTTCCGTGACGTCCCGCGCGTTCACCACGAAGCCGGCGACGTCCGGATCCCCGGTCAGGTCGCGCGCGCGGACGTCGTACACGCGCCGTGCGCCGTCCGGTTCCTCGACGCTGAACTCGGCCGTGTCGCCGCTCGATGCGATCTCGGCGACGTCGACGCCGAGCAGTGCTTCCACCGCACGGTCGGCGTCGCGCGCGGCGTCCTCCGCCGCGTCGAGCGCACCCGCGTCGATCGCGCGCGTCAGGGCTCTCGCGGCGGCGAGCGCCTCTTCGGCCCGGTCGATCTCGCCGGTTTCGGCCGCGTGCTCGATCGACGCCGCAAGGACGCCCGCCGACGGCGTCGCGTACCGCACGTGGCCGTCCTCCTCCGTCACCAGGATCAGATCGCTGGCGTTCTGCACGATGCGCCGGAAGCGCGCCTCGCTGCGCGTCACGGCGGCGAGGCGCTCGGCCTCGAGCTCGCGCTCGCGCCTGCGCCGGATCGCGCCGATCCGCAGCACGAACAGGCAGCTCATCAGCAGCGTGACGACCGCCTTCGCGCGGCCGACCTCCGCGGCCACGGACGCCGCCGACGCGGCGATCTTGTCGTCGCGGTCGCGGACCGATCGGAGAGCCTCCTCGAACGCGCCGTAGTTCTGGTCCCAGAAGTCGAGCCTCCGCCGGAGCATGTCGGGGTTGAGGCCCATCTGTCCGAGCGAACCCTGGACACCTCCGAGGAATTGGCCGGCGGTGTACGCGAGGCGCTCCTCGAGCCGCGTCTCCGGCGGGAACCCGAGCCGCGCGTCGAACTCCGCGCGCGCGCGCTCCATCTCCGCGAGTTCGTCGAGCTTCGCGTAGATCTCCTCGCGCCTGCGCTGCTCCTCGCCGCGGATCCGCGCGAGGCCCATGCGTCCGTCGGACTGGACCTTCGCGAACGCGCGCCACACGACCCCCGCCTGCGCGGTCGAGAGCGTCTCGATCTCCGCCGAGAGATCCGCGATGCGGCGACGGTGCTCGGCGTGCTCGTGGAGCCGCGCCGAAACGAGGACCGTCCCGAGCGCGAGGGCGGCCATCGGGACGAGCGAGAGCCACTGGATCCAGCGGCGCGGCCGGCGTCGCGCGGCGACGTTGCGATCGGTCATGGGGGGTGTTGCGGCAGGGGGTGGGGCAGGCAGCTCCCTCTGCATCGGAGCGCCGTGGGGCCGGCCCCGCGTGGAACCCCTCCGCCGCGTTCCCGGGCGGGCGGGCTGTCTCGAATCGACCCAGCGCACGCCCCGGGGCGGCGGGCTCAAGCCGGTCGATCCGCCGGTCGATCGAACTTGCATGCCTGCACCCGATCCGCGTCGCACCCGTGCGTTCCTCGTGGCCGGAGCCGTCTCTGCCGCCGTCGCCGTCGTCCTCGTCGCTCGGTCCGGAGCGGGATCCGAGCGCGCCTCCGTCGAGGCCGGGCCGGATCCGGTCCGCACGACGGTCGAGCTGGAGCGTCCGACGAAGGTCCGCCTCGACGACATCGACCCGACGGCGCCGGAGCCGGCGCCCGCCGAGACCGACGTCGCTGCGCAGGAGGGTGTGGCGCCCTCCCTCGTGGTGCGCGTGGCCGGGCTCGCGACCGATGCCGAAGCCGCAATGATCACGGCGCACGTCGAGTCGTTCGTGCACTCCGGCGATGGACGGCCGCGCGCGGACCGGATCGACGCCGAGATCGCCTGCGACGAGCTCCGCTTCGACGGATTCCCGCCGGACCACGCCGCGACGGTCGTCGTTTCGTACGAGGGCGCTCCGCGCGGCTCGGAGCTCCGCTTCGCGGTCGATGGCCCGCGCGGAGACTCGGCTGTCGCCGTTCGCGCGTTCGATCTGGCCGCGGTCCGAGCCGCGGAGAACGCGGCGACCGAAGTCCTCCGCGCGATCGCGGAGGCGCAGGCGAAGTGCGTCGCGTCCGTGGCGCTCGACGTCGACGGCGACGGCGTCGGCGAGTTCAGTGCGCTCACCCGGCTCGTGGAGGGCGGGGCGCTCGACGCATTCGATCTCGGCGCGCCGCAGGCGTCGGAGCACGGCGTCTTCTTCCAGCGCGGCGACTACGCGTTCCGGGCGTTCCTCCCCGCCTCGTCGAGCGCCCCCTTCTCGGCGATCGGCGAGGCTGCGTCCGCGGGCGAAGGGCCCGACGTCGACGGAGCCGAGCAGGTCTGGTGCGCGTACGCGTGGCCGGTCCGCTCGACCGACCTGCCGCGTCGAGCCTTCTTCGTCGGCCACGCCCGCACGGTCCACGCCTGCGCGAACTCCGGGACCGCTCCGTACGAGGGGTTGCGCGGCCCGCTGCCCGACGCAGCGCTGTCACGCCCGGGCGACTTGGGTGCGCCGCCGGCGGCGGTGGGGGAGCGCGCCGCGGACGGGCGGCTGTGGATCCCGCTCGGACGCTGAGTCCTGGGTCGCGCAGGCTCCTCGGCGGCGCGCCCGTTCGACGCGCGCCCTCTCCGAACGCGCGGCAATGACGCGCGTTTCCTCGCGACGTCCCTCAGCGCGCTTCCGCCATCGCGCGCATCGCACGCGCGACGCGGTCGCACTCGTCGCCCGTCAGGCAAGCGGGGGGGAGCGCGTAGACGACGTTGCCCAGGGGGCGTAGCAGGACGCCGTGTTCGGCGGCGACGCGGCGCAGCGCGCGGCTGCGACCCGACATGTAGCCGACCTCCGCGGCGGGCAGGTCGAACGCGACCATTCCGCCCACGTGCCGGAGGTTCGTCACGTCGCTGCGCTCCTCGACGCTGTCGAGACCCGCGTGGATGCGCGCTCCGATCGCGTCGAGCCTCGCCGGCACGTCGCGCCCGAGCACGAGCTCGAGCGACGCGAGCGCGATCGCGCAGCCGACCGGATGCGCGGTGAACGTGTGTCCGTGGAACAGCGCTCGCGTGGGCTCGTCGCTCCAGAAGCGCTCGTACATTGCGTCGGACGTGAGCGTCACGGACATCGGGAACACGCCACCGGTGAGGCCCTTCGCGAGGCACAGGACGTCCGGGGCCACGTCCGCGTGCTCGCACGCGAACAGTCGTCCGGTGCGCCCGAAGCCGGTCATGACCTCGTCCGCGATCATCACGATGCCGCGCGCCGTGCACTCCTCGCGCACCGCGCGCACGAGGTCGGCACCGTGCACGCGCATGCCGGCCGCGCCTTGCACGATCGGTTCCAGCACGACGCCCGCGGCCCGGTCGCCGAGCGCCTCGAGCGCGTCCCGGACGGCGCCCGGCTCGGGCGCGACGCGGACCGTGCGGAACAGCAGGTCCTCGAACGGCGCGAAGTAGGGATCGGGGTCGCCGACCGCCATCGAGCCGAACGTGTCGCCGTGGTAGCCGCCCTCCAGCGTCACGAAGGTCCGGGCCTTGGGCCGGCCTTCCTGGGCGAGGGACTGCAGCGCCATCTTCAGGCCGACTTCGACGGCCGTGGAGCCGTTGTCGCTGAAGAAGCAGCGCGTCAGCGCGCTGCCGGGCGCGATCCGGCCGAGCCGCTCGGCCAGGGCCACCGCCGGCTCGTGCGTCGTGCCCGCGAAGAGCACGTGGTCGAGCCGCGACATCTGCCGGACGGCGGCCTCGACGAGCGCGGGTTCGGCGTGTCCGTGGAGGATCGACCACCAGGACGAGATCCCGTCGATGAGCTCGGTGCCGTCCTCCAGGACGAGGCTCGAACCCCGCGCGCTCTGCACCGGAAGGGGCTCGGGCTCCGTCGCGGCCTGCGTGAACGGATGCCAGCAGACGCGCGCGTCGCGCGCGGTGAGGGTGTCGGTGTCGGCGGCGGTCATCGGTTCGGTCGATCGAGTGCGCTCGGAAGGCCCGCGGCGTCCGTCCATGCGCGGATTGTGTGCGCGTCGAGAGGGTCGAGCGTGGGAAGCTCGAGCACGCGCACGAAGTGCGGCTCGAGCGTGCGGCGGTTGGCGTCGTGCCGCGGCCCGACGAGCACGAGTGCCCTGGCCGCGAGGCCCCGGCGCTCCAGCGCCTCGCGCGTCAGCAGCGTGTGGTTGAGCGTGCCGAGCGTCGAGCGTGCGACGAGGAGGACGTCGGGCCGGGCCTCCTCGAGCCAGTCCGCCTGGAGGTACGTGTCGGTCAGCGGCACCATCAGCCCGCCCGCGAACTCGACGACGAGGGGCGCCGGAGCCGCGGCGACGACGTGCTCGTCGAGGGCGCGCCGGAGCCCGGCCACGTCGACCGCGGCGTCCTCGGCCGCCGCCGCCGTATGCGGCGAGGCCGGCAGATCGAATTGGTGGAGCGGCGGTGCAATCGCGCGCGGGGCGCCGCCCGGGCCCGCGCCCGCGAGCTCTTCGACCGTGCGCGTATCGTCGTCGTCGCCCGTCTGGACGGGCTTCCAGTAGCGCGCGTCCAGCGCCGCGACGGCGGCTGCGCTGACGACCGTCTTGCCGACCCCGGTGTCGGTTCCGACGACGAAGAGGGGCTTCATACCGTGCGCACCGGGGCGGGGAGTGCGTCGAGCAGCGCGTCGATGTCCGCGTCCGTGTGGTCCGCGCGGCAGACGACGCGCAGGCGAGACGTCCCGCGTGGGACGGTGGGCGGGCGGACGACTCCGACGCCGACGCCGCGCGCGCCGAGCGCCTCGCCGAGCGCGAGCACGTGCTCCTCGCTGCCGACGGGTACCGGGACGATCGCGGCGGCTGGAGGGGGCAGCCCGAGCGTCGACGCGATTCGCGCCGCCGCGTCCGTGGCGCGCGCGCGCTCTGCGTCGGCGGCGGCAACGAGCTCGAGCGACGCCTCGAGCGCTCCGACGACGGCCGGGGAGACCGCGGTCGAGAAGACGAACCCGCGCCCGCGGTGCACGAGGAGGTCGCGCAGCGCGGCGCTGCCGACGACGAAGGCGCCGACGGTGCCCAGCGCCTTGCCGCACGTCACGATGCGCGCAACGAGCGGCCCGGGGTCCGCGCCGCTGGCCGCGAACCCGCCGCGGCCCTCCGGCCCGACGACGCCCGTCGCGTGGGCCTCGTCAACGACGAGGCCGGCGCCCTCCTGCGCGCATAGCTCCGACAGTTCGCGCAGCGGCGCGGCGTCCCCGTCCATGCTGAAGATCGACTCAGTCACGACGAACCGTCGGCGGGCGCCGCGCGCCGCCGCGAGGTGGTGCGCGACGTGCTCGACGTCGCCGTGTTCCGCGATCCGGACGTCCGCGCGCGAGAGACGGAGGCCGTCGATCAGCGATGCGTGGTTCAGCGCGTCCGAGACGACGACGTCGCCGGGCCCGGCGATCGCCGGGAGCAGCGTGACGTTGGCCTGGAACCCGGACGGCAGCAGGAGCGCAGCGTCCGCATCGAGCCACGCGGCGAGGCCCGCCTCCAGCGACGAGGTGCGCGGCGAGCCGCCGCCGAGCAGGCGTGCCGCGCGGCCCCCGATGCCGTCGCGCTCGACCGCTTCACGCGCGGCGCGGACGAGCGCAGGGTGACGGCTGAGTCCGAGGACGTCGCTGGACGTGAAGTCGATCGGATGCGACGGCCGCTCGAGCGACCTTCCGAGGCCGCGTCGCCGCCAGTCCTCGACCTCCGCCTCGAACGCGCGTTCGAGCTCGTTCACCGGGGCGTCCGCGACAGCGGCACGAGGCCGAGCCGGGCCATCAGGCCCGCGTCGCTCTCGGGCGTCGGGTTCGGCGTCGTGAGGAGCGCGTCTCCCACGAACATCGAGTTCGCGCCCGCGAGGAAGCACAGCGCCTGCGCCTCGTCGGTGAGCTCACGCCGGCCCGCCGAGAGGCGGATCGCGGAGCGCGGCATCAGGATCCGCGCCGCCGCCACGACCCGCACGACGTCGTCCCACGGAAGCGGGTCCTGCTCCTCGAGCGGGGTGCCCTCGACCGGCACGAGCACGTTGATCGGCACGCTCTCCGGCGCGGGGTCCAGTCCGGCGAGCTCCCCCAGGAAGGCGGCACGGTCCTCCGCCGTCTCGCCCATGCCCAGGATCCCGCCCGAGCAGACGCGCATGCCGCTCTCGCGCACGTTCTTGAGCGTCTGGAGCCGGTCGTCGTAGCCGCGCGTCGAGATGATGCGCTCGTAGCACTCGCGGCTCGTGTCGAGGTTGTGGTTGTAGTAGTCGAGGCCGGCGTCCTGCAGGCGCCGGGCGTTCGCCTCGTCGACCATCCCGAGCGTCGCGCACGCCTCGAGCCCGAGCTCCTTCACGCCTCGCACCATGTCGAGCACGCGGTCGAAGTCGGCGCCGTCCTTCACCTCGCGCCAGGCCGCGCCCATGCAGAACCGGTCGGCGCCGGACTCCTTCGCGCGCCGCGCCGCGTCGAGGACCTCCTCGGTCGGCAGGAGCCGCTCGCGCTCGACGGAGGTCTTGAAGTGGGCGCTTTGCCCGCAGTACCCGCAGTCCTCCGGGCATCCGCCCGTCTTCACGGAGAGCAGCTGCGCGCACTGGACCTTGGAGGGGTCGTGGTGGGCGCGGTGGACGGTGGCGGCCTCGAACACGAGGTCGAGGAGCGGGCGCGCGAGGAGTTCGCGGGCCCGCTCCGTGAGTCGGTCTGCGTGGACCGTTGCTTCGGGCGGAGCGCTCATAGCGGCGCCCTTTATAGGAGGGGCCCCTGGCCATGTCGCGGCCAATCCGGGGCCCCCGGGTCGCCCGTCAGAACGACGCGAGCTCGAGCTGCCCGCGGACCTCGCCGGCGGGGAACGCGGCGGTGTGGACGTTCACGTAGACGTTTCCGGCCGCGATCTCGCGCAGGAGCTCGACGAAGGACTCTCCGCCGAGCGGGCCCATCAGATCGGGCTCGAGGACGAAGGTCCGCAGCCGGCGGCCGTCCGGGAAGATCGACGGCGTCAGGTTCACGACGACGGGGCCGTTCGTGCCCGCCGCGCCGAGGTGCAGGTGCGCCATCGTGATGGGCCCGGAGAGGCCTTCCGTGTCGATGCGAATGCCGAGCTGGTCCCCGTTGATGCCGACGGCGAGCGCGGAACCGAAGCCGGCGGAGGAGACCTCGTCCGGCTGGACCTCGTTGGTCGGGAGCAGCTCGGCAGCGAGTCGGACCTCGCCGCCGAGGTCGACGAAGCGGAAGTCGAAGCGCGCGATGCGATCGTCGGCGTCGTTGAAGTCACCGAGCCCGAAGACCGGGTAGTTCAGGATCCCGTCGGGGTAGGCGAGCGCGCCGCCCGCGGCGAAGCCCGGGGCGGGCGTCTGGACGACTCCGCCCTCGGCCGTCCCCGTGTCCGGCGCCGACTGGGCGAGGAAGGCGACGTTGGTGGCGATCTCGTCGTTGACCTCGGTGCCGGCGTCGTTGGTCTCGTCGCCGGAGACGACGAACGGACGGCCGACGAAGGCGCCCGTGGCGTCGAAGAGCGGGTGCGCGAGCGGGCTGCCGTTCGCGATGAAGAAGTCGTTGCTCGGGATGATCATCGACGCGTAGCTGAAGTAGCGGTACAGCGTCGGATCGACGAGCAGCGTCGTGCGGGCGGACTGGCCGGGACTGAGCGGACCGGTCGGTCCAGCGAGCCCCATGACCTGCGGGGCGTTCGGGAGGCGCGACGCGAACGTCGCGGTGAGCGGGCCGTTGTTGCCGTCCTCGGCGACGGCCTCGATCTCGTTGCCGCCGAGCGGGACGCTGGCGGGCTGGCCTCCGTCGTAGGTGTCGAACGTGCCGTCGTGGATCCCGACCCAGGGCGGCGTGAGCAGCATCCCGCGGGCGGGTTGCGCGTTCGTGACCGTCACGACGACGGCGGGGATGGAGGTCTGCGCGAGGGAGACGGCCGACAGCGTGGCCATGGCCGCAGACGCGGCGAGGGTGCGATGGATCATCGGAGGCACGGCGCGTTGCACCGCGGAGGATGTGTGTGAAGCAGAGGAGGTGAAGCCGGGGGTGCGCGCGCCTCCGACGGCGCCGCTTGCGCGTGCCTCCTTGCGCCGTGACCCGCATTCCTCCGGATCGTTGGCCGCGTATGAGAGCGGCTGACGACTGCAATCAGCGAAGACGATCGAACCCGCGGGCGCCTCGAATCTGCACTTCGGGTTCCACGAAAACGCGCGAAACGTGCGCGTTCCCCGCGCGTCGTCGACGCGTCAGCGGCGCGCGTTCTCTTCCTCTGCCGCGCACGCGAGCGCCGCGCGGAGACCCGACCACTCACCGTCCGGATCGTGCAGCGCTGCGATCGGCGCGAGGTACTCGAGGATGCGGGCGACGTCGCGCTGCCCCGTGAGGACGCGCGCGAACGCATCCACGGTCTCGCGCTCGAGCGCGCCCGGCGTATCGACTTCCGCCATGTGGTCACGCAGGTGCACGAGCGCGGACTCCGGGATCTCGACGCGTTCCGCGTCGCTCTCGAAGGGCGAGCTGATGCGCTGCGCTTCGGCGAGAGACCTGAACGCATCGGCGAGATGCTCGTCCCGCGGAGCGGGGTCGAGCCTGCGCGCGACGGAGCGCAGAGCGGCGCGGCCGCGCTCGCGCGCCGGGACGCCGAGCCACGCTCGAACGGTGATGTCGCCGCGTGGACGGACGGGAAGGCCGATTCCATCGCCGCCCTGGAGCCACATGGGCACGAGGAGCGGACCGGGCAACAGCCGAAGCGGCCCACGGCGGCCGGACCCGGGGCGGTCGGCCAGCGCGGGGAACGGTGTGACGTGCGTGCCCAGGAGCGGCGCGACGTCGCTCATGTGCCAACCGTTCCAGTCGAAGCGGGTCGGATGCGCGAGCGCCGCACGGATGAGCGTCGGACGCTCCTCATCCGCACGCGAGAATCCCACGCGGTCGATCCGCGTGCGGTCGCGCCAGACCTGCTGCGCGCCGCCGCCGGTGCGCTCGACGGTGAACTGTCCGATCGGAGACTCGAAGACGAGATCGGTCGCCGCCGGGAAGCGTCGCCACGGGGCTGGGACGTGGATGGGGGACAGCGGGACGGCCGTGCCGGCGACGACAAGAGCGACGCCGAGCACCACGCGGGGGCCCCATGTCCCAGCCGTGACAGACCCAGCTGTGGCAGACCCACCGCTGATGATGGACTCAGCGCTGATGGACCCAGCGCTCTCGTCGGCGCGCCGCCGAAACGCGCAATCGGCGATCAGCACGGCGCCCGCGATCGACGCCGCGCGCGCGATGACGGCCACGCCGCCGAGGGATGCGCGCGCGCTCTCCGCGTCGGTCGGATCGAAGTCGAACAGCGCCCGAAGCACGAGCGGTCCGGCGGCCGCGCCCGCGATCAGCGCGCCGAGCGTCGACGGGTGCCGCGCCCGAGCCAGCGCGGCCCCTGCGGCGAGCGCCGGCACGAGCAGGACGCTCGCGAACAGCAGCAGGTCGACCGGCAGCGTGCCGTGGTCGGCGGGTCCGAGCCCGATGCGCGCGCAGAGCTCGGGGAAGCCGCGCGCCGAGGTGACGCCCGCCGCGACCGGCAGCATCGCCAGCGTCGCCGCTGCGCTGAGGCCGAGCGGCGCGAGCGGCGCGGATCGGTCCTGCGAAGCGCGGCGCCGTCCCGCGAACACAGCGGAGCCGACGGCGACGCCGGCTGCTGCGACGAGCCAGGCGACCAGGTCGTCCTCCGGCGCGCACGCGCTCGCGCGTGCAGCGAAGCGCGCGAGCGCGAGTGACGCGGCGCTCACGACGGCCGCGAGCGCGGCGTGGGGGAGGAGGAGGAGTCCGTGGATGCGCCGGCGGGGGTCTCCCTCGTGGCCCCGCGGGAATGCGCGCCCGACGAGCACGAGCGCGCCGGCGGCCGCGAGCCGCCTCGGCTTGAGGCCGTTCGTGTACACGGGCTCCGTGACGTCGCCGGCGAGCTCGAACGTCCACCGGAGCGCGAGCCCGACGAGCACGAGCGACCAGCGGCGCGGCCCGCGGCCGAACCAGAGATCGAGCGCGGCCGCCGCCAGCAGCGGAGCGGTCCAGGGCAGCGCGGGGTACGGGTCGAGGAGTTCGCCGAGGAGGAGCCCGGCGACGAGCGCACGCGCGATGCCCAGGACCCGGCCCATGCCTCGCCCCTCGTTCGACCCGCCGCCCGGGATCGCGTGCGACTCAGCGTCTGCCACGGCCGTTCCTCAACGGACCCGTTGGTGTCGCTCGTCGGCAGGATCCGCGCGCTCACCGAGGAGCGCACGCAGCCCGTCGAGCAGCGGCGCGCGGGTGTCCTCGGGCGGCGCGCCGCGCCGGAACTCGACCGTGAGGATGGGCACGCCGCCGTCGACTCCGACGAACGTGCCGAGCGACCCCGGCGTCGGATAGCCCATCGACGGGCGCACGGTCCACGGCGGGCCGGCGCCCTTGGCGAAGCGCTCTGCCCAGCGCTCGGCCGGACCGTCGAAGTTGACGAACGGTCCGCTGCCCGCGGAGTGCAGCACGACGACGAGCTCGGGCGCGAAATCGACGAGCGCCTTGTGCACGGCGGCGACGGCGGGCTCGGACAGCGGTGCGTCCCCGCGGCCCCGGCCCGCGCGGAAGTTGGACGCGGGCCAATTCCGGTTCGGGTCGACGCCCGCCGCCGTCGTGCGCGTCCCCCGCGCCGTCCCGTCGGGGTTCGCGTCCTCGACGAGCAGTGCGTTCCACGGGGCGTGCTCGAGGACGCGCGCGACGTCCTCGAGGTGGCGGAGACCCTCCTGTTCGTCGCCGTGGATCCCGGCGATCACCATGACGCGCCGCGCGCCGGAGCCCAGGCGGCGCGCGCGGACGGGCCGGCCCTCGCGGCTCTGCCCCAAGACCTCGAGCCGCGTTGGCGCGCGCTCCGCGGCGGGCTCGATGATCGGAACGCTGCTCGCGATGAGCGGCGCCGAGCACGCGGGCACGAGGGCTTCGGCGGCGAGCAGCCCCGCCGTTAGGGCGGCGCGGGGCGTTCGACGTCGGCGGCGCGGCATGACCGGAGTCTGCGGGCGGCCGCCGCGGAAGTCGAGCAGGCGCCGGGTGCTACCCTCGGCTCCGTGTTCGAACTCGTGCTGAACGAGGCGCACTACGAGCGCGTCCTGGAGGACGTCGTGTTCGAGTCGCAGCGCTTTCTCTGGATCGTGACGGCGGACGTCAAGGACGTCCACGTCGCGGGCCCGGGCCGGCGCTTCGTGCCACTCCTGTCGGTGCTCGCCGATCTCGTCGAGCGCGGCGTCGAGGTGCGGCTCATCCACGCGAAGGAGCCTGGTCCCGCGTTCCGCGAGGACTTCGACCGGTTCCCGGTGCTCCTGGAGAGCGACCTCTTCGAGCGCATCCTCTGCCCGCGCGTGCACATGAAGGTCGTGATCGCCGACGCGGCGCGCGCGTACGTCGGGTCCGCGAACCTGACGGGCGCGGGCCTCGGCGCGAAGTCGCCGCGCAAGCGGAACTTCGAGGCCGGGTTCCTGACCGACGACACGGACACGATCGAGGCGCTCATCGCCGAGCTCGACCGCCTCTACCTCGGCGAGCACTGCGAGGGGTGCGGGCGGCGCGAGCACTGCCCCGATCCGATCGTCTGAGCGGCGCGCGGCGCGCGTTTCGGGCGGCCTGCTAGTCTCAGGAGATGCAGTTCTCCCAAGCGTCCCTTCCCCTCCTCGTCTGCGCGCTCTCCTTCGGCTGCGCATCGACCGACATCGAGGTCTCCGCCAGCGAAGCTCCCGCAGAGCCCGCGCCGCCCGCGCCGGCGGTCCTCGGCGATCCTCAGCTCGGCAACTTCTCGGTGAGCCTCTCCGTCGCCGACCTCGCGAGGTCGCGCGCCTTCTACGAGAAGCTCGGCTTCCGCGCGCCCGAAGGACCGGCGATGTCGGACCGCGGCTACGTGATCCTGCAGAACGGCAGCGCGACGATCGGGCTGTTCCAGGGCTTCTTCGAGGGGAACATCCTCACGTTCAACCCCGGCTGGAACCAGGCCGCGCAGAGCGTCGATCCGTTCGTCGACGTGCGCGAGCTGCAGCGCATGTTCGACGAGCGCGATCTCGAGCTCACGGGCCGCGCCGACCCGGACTCCACGGGCCCCGCGTTCCTCACGCTGACCGACCCCGACGGGAACGCGATCCTGATCGATCAGCACCGCTGACCCTGCACGTGCACCACGACCTCGCGCCTGTGCGGCGAGGTCCGGTGCTCGAACAGGAACAGGCCCTGCCACGTGCCGAGCGCGAGGCGCCCGCTCGTCACGGGGATCGTCTCGGACGTCTTCGTGACGGCGCTGCGCAGGTGAGCCGGCATGTCGTCCGGCCCCTCGGCGTCGTGGGAGTAGCGCGGGTCGCCGTCGGGCGCGATGCGCTCGAACCACGCCTCGAGGTCGCGGCGCGCGCTCGGGTCCGCGTTCTCCTGGATCACCAGGCTCGCGGACGTGTGCCGGCAGAAGACGACGCACAGGCCGACGTCGACGCCGGACTCGGCGGCGATGCGCGCGACCGCGTCCGAGATCTCGACGAGACCCCGGCCGCGCGTCGGCACGACCAGGGTCTCCTGCGCGTCGACGCGCTCCAACAAGGGTCAGCGGACGCGGCGCCCGACGGCCTCGTTGAACTTGGTCCACGTACCGTCGTCGTTCTGGACGAACGACTCGCCGATGCGCGTGTCGTCGCCCTCGAAGCGCGTCGTGTCGCGGTACATCGCGGTCTTCGTCGGATCCGCCATCGACGGGCCCTCGGCCTCGAGGATGAGGGTTTCGCCGTCGACCCAGCCGTCGTAGCTCCACATCAGCGGACCCGACGAGTCGACCCAGGTGCCGCGGTAGCGGCCCGTCTCCGGATCGCGCGTCAGCGTGATGCGGGCCTCGAAGCCCATCTCCGCGTTGGCGATCGTCGACGTCATCCAGGGGCCTACCGACGAGATCGTCTCGCGGCTCAGCATCACCATCGGATCCCCGCCGGCGGGGTTCGGAAACTCGGCCGAGTGCTCCCACTCGCCGACGAAGCGAGCGAGGAACGGGTCCATCGACTGGGTCGGCGGCGGCAGCGGCGGCGCGATGGCGGGGTCGCTGGCGGCGGTGCTGTCGGCGGCCGTGCTGTTGGCAGCGGGGGAGGCACAGGCACCGGCCCAGAGGAGGACCGGAATTAGGGGGAGCAGCTTCATCATGGCGGAGGGATGGGGAAGGGGACGGGTCCACGATAGCGCGCAGGCGGGACGCGGTGTCGCATGGGGGCGGGGCTCGGGCCCCTTCGGGAGGCGTACTCTCCGCGCGGGTCAGCGCGCGGCGCGCGGCCCGGCCGTTACGCGCGTCCCTCAGCCCGCTAGCGATGGCACCCATGCCCCGTTCCTCTCCCTCGCCGAATGGCGCCCCGAGCGGGCGGAAGCGACCCGCGAGGCGACCGTGAGGCCCGCGCTCGTGCTCGCTGTGTGCGCGGCCGCGATGGTGGCGCTCGCGCTCGTCTTCATCGGCGGTGACTCCGCGGACTCCGATCCGGCGTCGGCGGGCCGTGTCGCGCAGGAGGTCGACGATCCGATCGCCGATACGTCCGCGCTCGAGCAGCCCGAAGGAACCCCTGCGGAACCGTTCGTGCACCGGGAGGCCGCGGGACCGCGCACGTCCGCGGCCTCGTCCGATCCCGCTCCCGTGCAGGAAGTCGCTCCCGAGACCGCGTCCGAGGACGAAGCGGCACTCCTTGAGGTTCGGCTCCTGCGCCCCGACGGCCGGCCCGCGACGGGCCGCGCGCGCGTCGACCTCGTCGAGGCCGGAGCCGACGGCGCGCCGCGGAACGGCGGCCGTCGCTCGCGCTTCGGCGCGGGTCGAGCGGGCGAGTTCACGCTTCGGATCCCCGAGTGGGCGTTCCGGAGCCCGCTGCTCGTCGTGGGCCGCGAGCCGGGTCTGCTGCCCGCGACCCATGCGCTCCACGTCGTGCGCCGCCTGGAGAACGACCCGATCGACCTCGTGCTCGGCGACGGCGCGGTGCTCTCCGGACGCGTGACCCTCGGCGGCGCGCCCGTTCCCGACCACGATGTCCACGTCGACCTGCGCTACGGAACACCGGGCGTTTTCGGGCTCGGGCAGGAGGGGTTCTGGTTCGACGGCGCGTTCGTCGAGAAGACGGCGACGGTCCGGACGGACCGCGATGGGCGCTTCCGCTTCACCGGGCTCGTCGACGACCGCTACGACCTGCGCACCGCGTACGTCCATCCGCTCGCGGTGCCCGGCTCGTACGCCCGCCGCGTGACCGTGGCGGACGGCGAGATCGGCATCGAGCTCGAGCGCGCCGAGATCGAGGTCGTCGTCGCGTGCGACGGCGGGCCTCCGCCCGAAGGGATGCAGGTGACCGCGCGCTCCGAGGACGGGACCCGCGCCGGGCAGGTCGAGGACGGCCGCGTGGCGTTCGCCGTGGGCACGGGGGCCGAGGTCGAGTTCCACGCGAAGCTCGCGGGGTACGACGCCGAAGGGGTGCGCGCAGCAGCGGGCGGCCTCGGCTCGACCGTGCAGGCGCACCTCGATCTCTGGACGGTCGCCCGCCCCTCGCTCCGCGTGCGCGTGTCGAACGCGCCCGAGCGCCTGACGGCCGTGCACGTCGACGTGGGCCGGGCCCACCTCGGGACCGGCCTCGGTCCGGTTCCGCGGATCCAAGGGCTGCGCGCCGAGCGCGAGAGCCCCGGGCTCTTCGCGAACGACTGCCTCGACCTCGAGCCCGGCCGCTACGTCTTCACGCTGCGCGACGCGGAGCTCCTGCGCGAGGAGACCGTCGAGGCCGAGGTCCCGCACGCCGGCTCCGTCGAGCTCGAGTTCGAGGGACTCCCCGGCGGCGCGTACGACGTGCGCATCGACGGCGCCCAGGATCTGACGTGGCGCGTCGAGCACACCCTCGGCAACGTCATCGAAGCGCGGCAGCGCTCGACGTTCGTCTCCACCGACGAGAACGGCCAGGAGATGGCGTTCAGCAGCGAGTTCGCGACGGTCAGCCGGCGCTCCGCCGTCGCGGCAGGGTCGTACCGGCTCGTGGTGGAGGTCGACGGACGCGAGCCCGTCACGAAGGAGTTCGAGGTCCGCGCGGGTGAGACGACCTCCGTCTCCATCGACCTCGGGGAGGGCTGAGACGGCCGCGGCGAGCGCCCTTCCGAGGCGCTCGCGCGGCCGCGCTTCAGCGCCGACGCCTGCGCGGGCGCTCGTCGTCCTCGCCGTTGGCGCGCGAGTCCGTCACCGGGATCTCGCTCTCCCACGTGATCCCGCGTCGGCGCGCCTCGCGCACGTGCGCGTCGTGCTCGCGCGCCTCGACCTCGTACGCGCCGACCGTCTCGGCCAGACCCTTCGCAAGCGCCTTCGCGTCCGTCTTCGGAGGAGCGTGGAAGAGGACCTCACCGCCGAGCCCGTACGGGTCGGGCTGCACGACGGAGATTCCGCGTTCGGGCGCGAGGCCGGACACCTCCGTCTCCCGTAAGAGCACGACGTAGTGCGACGTGCCGATCAGCGCGTCGCCCCAGGCGAGCTCCGCGACCGCCGCGGTGAGCCCCTTCGTTTCGGCGGCGCCCTTTCCGCGCACGACCACGAGCGGGCGCATGTCCGCCGCCGCGACGTTGAGCGCGAGCCGCAGGTCGCGCAGCGTCGGCAGCGCCTCGATCGCCTTGGCCTTCGGCGCGTAGCGCGCCGCGGTCTCCTCGAGCGCCTCGGTGAAGCGCTCCGTCGAACCGAAGGCCATCGTGGCCGAGCGGCCGCCGCGCGAGATCTTCTTCCCCGCGGGGTCGAGCAGCGCGAACGAGGTGTTCTCGAGCCCGCTCCGGCCGGAGAACACGTACGAGAGGATCTTCGCCTCGGCCTCCGACTCGTAGGTCTGCGGTCGCACGCAGACGAAGGCGCGCGACGCAGCGACGACCTCGGGCGCGGACAGCACACGGCTGTCCGACTGCTGGTAGCCCGGTCACCAGACGCCCGGGACCGACTGGCACTGGGGCGCTGCGGACTGGAAGAGGATCGGGCGGCCGGTGCGCTTCGCCTCGGCGAGCGCGCCCTCCCACGTCCCGAACCAGGCGATGCCGGCCGCGTCGGGCGCCTCGTGGACGGGCAGGGCCCCGCGCTCGCGGTCGGGGCCGCGCTGTCGGCGCTGCGCCTCCGCGGCGTGGGCGGAGAGCGTGAGGAGGGCCGCGGCGAGCGCGGCGTGGCGGAGTTTCGGCATCTTGGTCCCTCGGGTCGTTTCCGGTCGGTGCGCCGCCAGCGGGCGCCGCACCCTCGAACCACTATCGGACCATCCGGTTCCGCGGCCGGTGGCCCGTCGGGCACACCTCTCATACGGCTCTCAATCCGCGCGGCTGCGCCAGCGGGCATCCTGCGTCCGGCAGGCGCCCGCCGATCGCGCGCTCCGGCCGCCGCTCTGCTCTGCCACTCCATCGACCGCCCTACCGATGCACACGATCGCACTCAGCCTCCTCGCATGCCTCGCCGCGGGACCCGCGCCCGGTGCCGTTCAGGAGAACGCCCCGCCGGTCGTCCAGCGCCCGCCGGAACAGCGTCGACCGGACCCGGATCGCCCAGCCGAGCGACCGACCGGCGTCCTCGTCGCGAAGGACGGCATCGCGCCCGGCTACACGCTGTTCGCGCCGCTGCGCTCCGGCACGACGTACCTGCTCGACGTGGACGGGCGCGCCGTCCACACGTGGCAGCGCGAGGACCCGCCGGGCAACGCGGTCTACCTCCTGCCGAACGGCCACCTCATGCGCGCCGAGCGCGTCGACGCGGGCACGACGCTCCACGCCGGCGGCGCGGGCGGGCGCATCGTCGAGCTCGACTGGGACGGCAACGTCATCTGGACGTACGAGGTCAACGACGACGACCACAGGCTGCACCACGACTTCGAGCCGCTGCCGAACGGCAACCTGCTGGTCCTCCTCTGGGAGCGCCGCTCGCGCCTCGACGCCGGTCTGCGCGGGCGCGACCCCGACTCGCTCACCGAGGAGGAGGGGCTGTGGCCGGACGCGGTCCTCGAGATCGAGCCCGTGCGTCCCGGCGGCGCCAAGGTCGTCTGGGAGTGGCACGCGTTCGACCATCTCGTTCAGGACTTCCACGAGGAGTTCGAGGGCCACGCCGTCGTCGCCGAGCACCCGCGACGGCTCAACGTGAACATCGGGACGGCGGCAGCGCTCGCGCCCGAGACCGGCGCCGACGCGGATGCGCGCCGGGACCGCGACGCGCAGCTGCGGGGGCTCGGCTATCTCGGCGGCGGCGGCCGGGACGGCGGCCGCGACCGCGACAGCGCCGACTGGATGCACACCAACTCGATCGACTACGACCCCGAACTCGACCTGATCGCGCTGTCGGTGCGCGGGTTCAGCGAGGTGCTCGTGATCGACCACTCGACGACGGCCGAGGACGCGCGCGGTTCGAGCGGCGGGAGGCAGGGCGTCGGCGGCGATATCGTCTGGCGCTACGGCAACCCGGCGAACCACCACGCGGGTGGGGTCGCCGACCGCGTGTGCTTCGGTCAGCACGACGCGCGCTGGACTCGACTCGACGGGCAGCCTGCGATCTCGATCTTCAACAACGGGGACGGACGTCCGGGCGATGAGCCCTACTCGAGCGTCGAACTGATCGTTCTGCCGATGGACGAGGGTGGCCGCGTCGCGGCGCCGGTCGACGGGCGCTTCGTACCGCGCGAGCCGACGTACGTCTGGACGGCCGAGGAGCCGAGCTCGATGTACTCGAGCTTCATCTCGGGCGCGCAACGCCTCCCGCACGGCGGATTCCTCGTGTGCGAGGGCGCCGCCGGTCGGCTGCTCGAGACGTCCGCCGAGGGCGAGGTGATCTGGGAGTTCGTCAGTCCGATCCGGGGCGAGCTCGGCGGGCCGCCGGGGCGCGGGGGTCGCCGTGGCGGGCGCAGCGGCGACGCTCGGCCGGGCGACGGTCCGCCCGGTGCGGCAGGGCCGCCGCGGGGCCGTCCCCCGGGCGGTCGGCCCGGGCCGCCGGGCGACGGCCGCGGAGGACCGGGTGGTCCCGGCAATGGACCTGGCGCCGGACCCGGCCGTGGCCCGAGCGCGACGGCCGCGTTCCGCGCGGAGCGCATCGCCCCCGACCACCCCGGGCTCCGGGGGAGGGAGCTCGTGCCGCGCGACCTGCCGAAGGGTCCAGCGCGCCCAGGGTCGCCGGAACGATTGGGGTCGCCGGAACGATCGGCGTCGCCCGAACATCCGGGTCCGCCCGACCGCGGTGGATCGGACGGCGGAACTCCGCGCTGAGGAGCACGCGTGCGCTCAGACGAGCGCGCGCGCCAGCTCGTCCGCCTGCGCGTGGCTCGCCGCCCAATCATCGGCGACGCGCGCGGTCTCGATCCCGGTGCCCTCCGCGACCCACTCGATCCACTCGGCCCCGTCGCCGCGCGCCGGCGCGCGCGCCGCGAGCTGCACGATCGAAGCGGTGTCGACGCTCTCCGGCTCTCCGTGGTGGGTCTCGATGGCGGCCGCGATCTCGTTGGGTAGCCCCCAGGAGCGCGCGAGCATGCCGCCGGCGCGCGCGTGGTCGACGCCGAGGGCCGCGTGCTCCAGCTCGACCGCCGCCGCGCCGTCGTGCGTCTCCCAGCCGGCCGCGAAGTCGGCGTAGCGCTCGCCGAACTCGGCCGCCAGTACGGGGATCGCGAAGTCGGCGAGGAGCGTCGCCGTGAACGCCGCGCCCGCGTGGCCGGGGTCGAGCGCTTCGCCGAGCGCGCGCGCGGCGGCCGCCCGCCGCGCGGCGACGTACCAGAAGTGCGCGCCGTCGATCGAGCGCGGGAGCGCGTCCGACGACGCGCGCTGCGCGACGACCGCGAGCACGAGCGACTCGAGCTGCGCGCGGCCGAGGTAGGTGATCGCGTGGCGCACGTCGTGGATCTCGTGGCGTGGCGCGAACGCCGCGCTGTTCACGGTACCCAGCAGCTTCACGGTCAGCGTCGGGTCCCATTCGAGGGCCTCGCCGATCTCGTCCGACGAGACCTCCGGATCGCGCAGGACCTGGAGCACGCGGACCGACGAGCGCGGCAGCGACGGCGGCGGGCTTCCGCCCAGCATCCGCTTCAGCGACCGCTCCGCGAGCCGTCTCTTGACCTCTCCGAGCTTCAAAGGCTCCCCCGGCTCCCGAGCTTCGAGCCGACGACAGAGAGCAGCCCGCCGAGCATGACGTACCCGACGATGACCTCGGCGATGACGATCCCCTGGCTGACGGACGTCCTCGGCAGGATGTCGCCGTAGCCGAGCGTCGTGAAGGTGACGACGCTGAAGTAGAGCGGCGCCAACGCGGTCTGGGACTCACCGAAGTCGATCTCGATGCCGCAGTAGATGAGCGCGAAGAGCGTGACGATCACGGCGCTGCACAGTCCCCAGCGCACCGCGCTGCGCCCGCAGTCGCTCGTCATCCACCACATGCGGTAGATCCACTCGTGCCGGCGGCTCTGGCGGCGGAACTCGTCGAGGAAGTTCTCCTCGCGTACGAACGTGCGCCACAGGTCGATCCCGACGTCGTCGACTCCGCGGATATCGGCGCCGATCCAGTGCGCGGTGCGGAAGTCCTTGAGGCCGCGGACGTGCGCACTCGAGAGGCACGCGCGATGGAAGTTCGCGCGGTCGACCGTGGCCTCGGTGAGGTCGACTTCGGTCAAGTCGGCGGCCACGAAGCTCGCGCGGTCGAGGCGTGCGCGCGTCAGTCGGACCGACGCCAGATCGGCGCCGTCGAAGTCCGCGCCGGCCGCGCTCATCTCGACGCAGGAGGCGCCGCGGAAGGTCGCCTTCGCGGCGTCCACGCCGTCCAGCGAGGCCCGGCCGAGGCCCGCGCGCGAGAAGTCCGCGTCGCGCAGGTCCGCGCTCTCGAGGCTGGCGCACGCGAGCTCCGCGCCGCGCGCGGTCGCGCCCACGAGCGACGCGCCGGCGAGGTCGAGCCCGACGCCGACCACGTCGTCGAGGTTCGCCCGCGCGAGGTTGGCCCCGGCGAGGCTGAGGCCGGACAGATCGAGCCCGGACAGGTCCGCGCCGACGAGGTCCGTGCCCGCGAGCACCGACTCGAGCAGGTCGCGGCTGGCCTCGCCGTCGCGGTACGCAGCGACGGTCTCTAGGGCTCTCGTGCGCCGCTCGCGCGCGTCGATTCCGCCCTCCAGGACGGCGAGCGCGGGGGTCTGGGGATCCCCCCTGCGTGCGTTGTCGGTGTTCATGGGCCGGGTGTCCGGATGTTCGACACCGCCTCCGAGGCCCCTGAAAGGGAACCGGGTTTCCGGCCGCGGGGCCCTGGCGCAGGGCCCCAGCGCAGGGCCCTGGGCACGGCTGGGCCGAGGAGGGGTCTCGGATCCGGACCGCACCGGCTACGGTGGCGCTGCGTTGCACGCCGTCGACTCCCCGGCGACGGTCCCACCTTCCCGAGCCCAGGAACGCCATGCCGCTCGCCGCTCTCGCCCTCGTCGCCCTCGCACCTGCGCAGGTCGACGCTCCCCTCCTCCGCCTCGATCCCCCTGCCGGAGTCACCGGGTTCGGCACGTTCGCCGTGACGGTGGGGGACCGCGACGGGGACGGGGTTCCCGACCTCGTCGTCGCCTCGAGGGACGCCACGCTCCGCGTGTTCTCCGGAGCGACGGGCGCCGCCCTGGCGTCGCACGCCGTCCCCGAAGGCGCGCGGCCGCTGTTGCTCCTCCCCGTCGACGTCGACGGGGACGGCGACCTCGAGCTTGTGACGATCTACCGGCACAGCTCGTGGTTCGTCGGGCTCCAGGCCATCGATCCGGTCAGCGGGGCCGAGCACTGGAACCGGTTCAGCAACGGCCAGCCGCTCGCGACTCCGGCGGCCGAGATCCGAGCCGCCGTTCGCTCGCAGGCGACGGCGGCCGCCGACTCCATCGTGCTCGGCCTGACCGAGCAGACCCTGCTTCACCCCGCGTGGTGGCGCTCGAGCATCGTCGAGTTCTTCACAGGCCCGCTCCTCTTCCAGCACCGCTTCGACAACGTCGCGGAGTCGACCGGGGAAGGCCTGACCGCGATCGAGGACCTCGACGGGAACGGCGCGGGTGAGATCGTCGTCGGTTCGCCGCAGATCGGCTTCGGCGGCGCCTTCGGGAGCGTTCGGCTGAACTCCGGATTCGCGACGCCCGTGAGTCCGCTGAACTGGACCCGCGACGGGGCTCTCGACGGATCCGAGTTCGGAGAGGCCCTCGTGCGCATCGGCGACGTCTCCGGCGACGGTGCTTCGGACGTCGTCGCGGTCGAGGCGGTCGGTCCGGCGTTCACCACGCTGCGCCTCGTCGCGCTGCGCTCCTCCGACGGCGCGACCGTCCGCACACGTGACTTCGCGCGCGAGGCGTACCCCGGCCGTGCGCACGAGGTCGAGATGGTCCCGCTCGACGACGTCGACGCGGACGGCGTCGAGGACTTCGCGATGATCGCCCCGCGCGTCGCCCCCGTCTTCGGGCAGCCCGCCACACCGATCCTGCGCGTCCACTCCGGCGCGACGCTCGAGGTGCTGTACGCGTGGACCGACGTCCTCGCGGAGCTCGCCGGTGCGGACCCCGAAGCGGTCGAGATCGCGCCCGCCGGCGACGTGGACGGCGACGGCCTCGGCGATCTGCTCGTGGCTGCGCCCGACGGTCCGGGTGGCGGAGTCGTCGCGGTGCTGCGCGTGCGCGCGGTGCTCGGTGACCGCGGCTGCGCGGCGGCGGTTCCGAACTCGTCCGGGGCCGTCGCGCACGTCGAGCTGACCGGCGTCGACACGCTCGTTTCGGACGACCTGACGCTCGTCGGGAGCCAGCTCCCCGCGGTCGCCTTCGTGCTGCCGCTCGCGTCCCTCGACGTCGCGTCCTCGCCCGTGGGCGGAGGCACGCTGTGCCTCGGGGGCTCGATCGTGCGGCTGAACGGTCTGCTCGGCCGGTCTTCGCTCGCGGGGACGGTCGTGGCGCCGCTGCAGGTGCCCCAGTGGCCCGCGCTCTACGGGGTGCTCCCCCAGGCGAGCGAGCGCTGGCACTTCCAGCTCTGGTTCCGCGACGTGATCGGTGGGGCGGCGACCTCGAACTTCAGCGACACGAGCGCGGTCACGCTGCGCTGATCTCTTCGCCGTCCCGTCCGGCGCGTGAAGCGCGGGCGCGCCGGCTGAACAACGGGGCCGGGAGCGCGCCAAGTGCGCTCCCGGCCCCATGTTGCTGCAGGAACCCGTGTCGCTGCAGGAATCCGTGCCGCTGCGAGAGCAGCGCTCAGATGAACGTCGCGCGCAGACCGTTCGTGTAGTTCGAGGTCGGGTTGCCGCTGCCGTCCCGGTCACGGAACCACCACTGGAGGTAGATCGGAACGCCGGCCTCGGCGGACGTTGCGAGGCCGGTGTTGGTCGGCAGCGACCAGAGGCTCGGGCTCAGGCCGACCGTCCCGCCGCCGCCCGAGTTCTGGATCGAACCGGTGAAGCGGACGAGCGTCCCGCCGAGGCACAGGTTGCCCTTGCTTCCGCCCGCGAAGGGGACGAAACCGGGCCGGTTCGCCCAGATCAGCATCGCGAACTGGTTCTGCGGCAGATCCCGCCCCCAGACCGTGATCGCGTTGTCGACCAGGTACGGCGAACCGGTCACTTCGCAGTCTGCGACGCTGCCCGTGCTGTTCACGCGCGAGTTGCAGTGGACCTCGAACGGCGTGCAGTCGGCGTTCTCCCACGATGCGATCGCCGCCTGGAGCCGGTTGCGGAACAGAGTCGTGATCGCGACTCCGACGGCGTCGTCGGAGTCGGCGGAATCGACGCCCCAGTCGACCCAAGCGCCGATGAAGTACTCGCGGTTCTCCGTGCCACAGCCCGAGCGGAAGGGGAGGCTCACGTAGGCGGCGCGGCTGCGCCGGCGCACCGGACCGAGCGTCGCGCTGTTGCACGTGTACGAGCCGCCCTTGTGGGCCAGCCGCATGCGCATGCGGAACAGCGTCCTCTCCGTGTCGTTCAGGCTGGACGCTTCAAGCTCCTCATCGAGGACGTCGTCGGTGCGGAAGGCGCCGCGACCGAAGTTCGTCCCGTTCGACATGAGGGAGTAGAACTCGTCTCGCTCGGAGCCCAGTGCCCCCGCGATGACGGATTCGTGCAGCCCCGCCAGGTCCATGAGCGTCGCCTCGTTCAGGTTCTGCGTGCAGGCGCAGCCCATGGTGCCGTTGATGTCGACGCCCGGCGCGCCGAAGGCGGCGCAGTTCGCCTCGATCGCGACGTCGCCGTAGCGGTTGCGAACGGCCTCGGTGTCGGTGTTCGAACTGTTCTCCATCATCCGGCGGAGCGTCTCGCGCAGGCTGCGCGTCGTCGGCGCCGTCCCGTTCGGGCAGCTCCCGTTCAGCCCGGTCGCGACGACCACGCTGTTGTCCAGATCGTCGAGCCCGAGCGCCACGCGCCGCATCGCGACGAAGTGGTACGCCGTCTTGAGCGTGCTGGCCGGCGCGAAGTTCGCGTTCTCGCGGAGGCCGGACAGCGTGCTCGTCGCGCCGTTGAACTCGCGCAGCAGGAAGCCGCTCTCGGCCGTGATGGGGAGTCGCGAGCGCTGGCGGCCCATCGCGAGCACGGTCAGGTCGTTGTCGTTCGGGCGCACGACGATCGCATACCGGAACGCGCCCGTGCTCGTCTCGTAGCGCTGGATGTCGATGATCCGCGACGCGTACTGCGATGCGTAGAGGCCGACGTCGCCGATCGTCACGCCGGTGAACCAGAACCAGCCGTCGCCGTCGGACGGAACCGTGATCGCGCTCGCGCGGCCGGTCCCGTCCTCGATCTCGAGGTCGATGAGACGGTAGCCGGTCGTATTCAGATGCGTCTGGATCGTGCTGAGCGTCGAGTTGAGCAGCAGGCCGCTGTTCGACTCGAAGGTGTTGCCCGAGTTCGACACCCAGCAGTACGCATAGCGCAGCGCGCCGCCGTCGCGGTACGGCTGAATGTCGATGATGCGTCGACCCGGGTTGCTGTTCCGGAAGTCGACCACCTCGCTGAAGGTCTCATCGATGCGCCAGCCATGCGTCGTCGCGCGGTCGTCGCCGGTGTTCTGGATCATGACGACGGCGTAGCGCAGGCCGGCGGCCGTCTCGTACGGCTCGACGTCGATGAGGCGCGCGCCGTTCGCTGCGTAGAGCAGGCTCACCTGGGTCGCCGTCTGGCCGTAGTACCACCACCAGCTCTTCTGGTAGGCGCCGCTGTTGAGGACGAGGGTGGCGCTGACGCGGAAGGGGCTCGTGCTCTCGACCTCGATGTCGACGATGCGGTAGCCGTCGTCGAGGTCGTCCTCGAGGGTCGACACGGGGACGTTGCCGCGCCAGCGCCACGCGGTCTGCGTGGTCATGTCGGTCTGTGCCTGTGCGAGAGCGTCGGCGCCGGCGAGGGCGGCGACGAGGAGGATGAGGGCCCGAAGGAAGGGAGGGAGGAGGGGACGGAGGGTGTTCTTCATGGCTTGGGTGGGGTTCGAGCGGTGCTCGAGGTCCTCACCCGCGCGCGCTGCGGTTCGTTACCGCGTTTTCGACGGCGCGCTCCGGCGCCCCGGGTCGCGGCGCGCCGGCGGGCGGCGCATCGGGCGCGCTCGGGAAGATCCCCGCGCAGGTCGCGTCCAACGCCGGCGCACTCGCGCCGTACGCCCGCTCGATGCAACGCCGCTCGCTCGTCCTCCTCGCGCCCCTCGCGCTCGGCGCGGCGGCGTGGTTCGCGCTGAGGGCGGACGGGGACGAAGCGTGCGGGGCGCCCTCGGTCGTCCGTGGGGAGACCCACGCGCCCGGTTGGACCGACCCCGCGTTGGAAGCGGCGCTCGAGCAGCTCGGGTCGGGCGACAGCGCGAGCGGACCCCGGCTCTCTCCTTCCGTCGACCGCGTCGGGTCTCGCGTCGCCGCGCCCGACGAAGGTCCGTTCCCGCGCCCGCTCACGGTGCGCCTCGTGCCGCCCGAGGGCACCGACGACGCTTCGCTGAAGCACCTCCGGACGACGAGTCTCGAAGTGCGCAAGTGGGAGCGCGCGGTCCCGACGAGCGGACGCACGATCGTGCACGAGACGCTCGTGGGCTGGACCGACGAGCTCACGTACGCCTGGACGGAGGACGCGGCGCGCGCGACGGTCGAGGTGCGCGGCGAGCCCGAACTCCGCTGGCCGGGCGCGACGTCTCGGCTGACCTTCGCCGCCGGGGACGTTCTGCCGCCGACGCACGTCGAACGGATCCGGACCGTGGACGGTCCCCTCGGCCGCGAGGCGCACGTCGAACTCGAGCATCCCGTCGCTGTGCTTCTGCACGTGAAGTGCAGCTCGTCGGTCACCGCGTCCAGTCTCACGGTCGAGGTCCCAGGCGATCCGGGCTCGTTCCGCATCGAACTCGAGCGGCCGCCGCAGCTGCCCCGGCGGCTGTTTGACGACCTATACGGTCTCACCGACGACAGGAGTGACGCTGCGCTCGAGCATCTCACCGAGCGCGCGTCGACCCGCACCGTGCGCCTCATCGGGCGCGCGTCCGATGCCCCCGAGAGCATCCTCGTCCGCGCCGCGGGGCACCGGTCGCTCGCGGTCCCGTTGCCCGCGCCGAAGTCCCCCGGCCGTGTCGTTCACCTCGGTGTGGTCGAGCTCGACGCGCTTCCGCCGCTGGAGGGGCGCGTGACCGACGAGCGGGGCCGGCCGCTCGAGCGATTCACCGTGCGCGCGGCCCACGTCTTCCCGTTCACGCTCGGGCCGGAGGGCACGACGCGCACCGATTCCGGCGGCCGATTCGCGCTGCGCGTCGACGAGGGGCGGTCGATCACGCTCTTCGGGTCGGGGACGGTCGGCGGCGTCGCGCACTGCTTCGGACCGGTCGAGCTCGGCGCCTCGCGGGCCGACGTCGACCTTGTCGCGCGACCCGCTCCCGTCCTCGTGCTCGAGCTCGAGGGCGGCGAGGAGCACCCGGCCGAGTCTCTCGGCGTCACCCTGGCGCACGCCTACCCGGACCGCCCCGCAACGCTCTCGGGGTCGCGCACCCGCTCGCTCCGCTGCAAGGACGGGCGCGCCGTCGTCCGCGGGCTCTACCCCGGGATCTGGAAGGTGGTGCTGCGCAGCGAGCACCGCGGCGCCGCCGAGGTGACCGTCGCGCTCGACCGGGATCGGGTGGTCCAGCCCGCCTATTTCGAGCGCTGAGCCCATCCCGGGCACGACCCGCCGGGTTTCGACGGTTGCACATCCCTCCAACGCGGGCCAGGCATACTGTCGAGCAGACCCTGGCGCAGCGGGCTCCGTCCGCTCCATGGAGGGCGCGTCGCGTTGACGCGGCCCTCCACGACCGACGACGACCAAGAGCGATGACGCCCCATTCCGTGCACAGCAAGAGCGCAACCGCGTCGTCGAACCCGGGATCGACCCGCCACCGGATCCTCGACAAGCTCGGGGTCTTCGCAGCGCTCGCGTGCGCGGTGCACTGCATGGCCGCGCCGCTCGTGCTCGCCTTCGCGCCGCTGATCGGAGGCATCTGGGCCTCGCCCGGCGCGCACTGGGTGTTCGCAGCGGTCTCGATCCCCGCGGCGCTGTCGCTTCTTGCACGCAACCTGCGCGGCCGTTCGGGGCGCACGCGCGCCGTTCTGCTGGCGGTCGCTGTCACCGGCGCGTCGCTCGTCGTCGTCGGGCTGCTGGTGCCGGGCACGGACTGGTCGCAGGCCTACGCGTTCCAGTTCGCGGCGCCCGACTGGATGCCTGGAGGCGAGGCCTCGGGCGCGACCCCCGCGTGCACGCGCGAGTGCTGCGCCTCGGTGCACGCCGCGGCGGACGGCGCTCGCACGTTCACGCTTCCGCTCGCGAGCATCGTCACGATGGCCGGCGGCTCGCTCCTGGTCGTCGCGCACGCGTTCGCGCTGCGCCGGCCGTGCTGCCCCTGAGCGCGAGCGGATCGCTCCGCCGTACGCCGTCTCGGCGCGCCGCGGGCACGCTCGTGCCCTCCGCCCGTCCGGCGTGACGTCGGGCGACCGAGGGCTGTGGTTCGACGCGGCGTGGAGCCTCCTCGGCGCGGCGTGATCCTCACTCGCGTCGGCCGGCCGACGCGGGCCACATCGCCTCGCCGTCGTCCGGGAGGCCGTTCCCGTCCTCGTCCAGCGACGTCCCCGTCGCGATGTCGACCGCGTCGTCGATGCCGTTCAGGTTCAGGTCCTGGAACGGTCCAGGCGGCGATTCCGGCCCGACCGCGGGTGCGATGCTCCGCTGCGCGGGCGTCTCGGCCCCGGGTCGCCCGGCGGGCGACGAGTCACTCTTGGGCGCGGTGCACGCGCCCAGGCAGGCGAGGATCGAAAGGCATAGGGAGGCGTTCATGGCGTCGAAGGGGCCGATGGGAGAGGTACATACGCCCGGGGAAATGACCCCCGCGACCCGCAGCGGACGCCGAGTTCGGGGAATCGGCGCGCGCCGACGGGGGAGAGGTCCGCCCGCGGGAGGATCCTGCTCCGTCGGGCGCGCTTGTGGGGGGCACCGGAGGAGGCGATGGAACGCCCCACGGGCGCACCTCGCGCCGGCTCGGGCCGCCCTCCGAGGCCTCCCGGGCCCCATTCTTTCGATTCCGATTGCGGGCCCAGGTCGCTGGGCTACGATACTTGCACAACTGTGCAAGTAAGGGCCCCGGACGCCGGCGCCGCACACCTGGAACACCATGAACTGCAACAAGCACGAGAACCACGACCACGTCCACGGGCCCGGCTGCGGGCACACGGCGATCGTCCACGACGGCCACGTCGACTACCTCCACGACGGCCACCTCCATCACCCCCACGGGGACCACGTGGACGAGCACACGATCGAGGTGGGGGGCGCTAACCCGGCCGTCTGCACGCCTGAACACAAGTGCTCGGGCCACGAGCCGGGTCACGTGCATGGCCCCGGCTGCGGCCACGAGGCGGTCCCGCACGGCGACCACGTCGACTACCTCGTCGACGGTCACCTGCACCACCCGCACGGCGACCACTGCGACGACCACGGGCCGGTCGAGCTCGTGAAGTGAGTTCTTGCGCCCGCACGGGCGCGTCCAAGAAGCATTGAACGGCCGGCGGCATCCGTGAGCGGAGGCCGTCGGCCGCGCTCGTCCGTTCCAGTTCGAGCACGCATTCGGATGTCGTTTACCCTCCTGCCGCGGGTTCCGAATCGGAGTGCCAGCGGACCGTCGTGCACCTCATCGGGCTCAAGATCCACCGGTTAGCTCCCGAGGCACTCCCAGAGCAGGTGCGAACGACCGAATGAAGGCGCGTTTCGCTCGGCGGCCCTGTCTTCATCAGCGTCGCGTGCGCTAGGCGCAGATACCGGCTTCGCGGCACGCATTGCATCGCCTAGCGTCATCTCTCGGGCTCCTCGCGGGGGGCAGTTGCGTCGCGCGGAGTCGCTATTTTTCGCGAGAAGCGTGACGCTATCGCGTGCGCTTCGTTTACCGTCCGCACTGCGCGGGGGGGCTCGGACGGCGACACGACGACATGGACACTTCAAAGGTCAAGGATCTGATCGAGGCGAAACGGGCGCGCGTGGCAGATCTACGCGCTGAGCTCGCGCGCCACGAGGGCGAACTCGCAGGCCTGGAACAGGCTTTTTTCGCTCTCTCTCCGGAGCGTGCGACTGTTTCCGCGACTCCTGCGCGCGGGGGCCGCGTGAGGCGCTCGGTGGACGATGAGCCGGAGACGCCCAACGATGACGGGGCGGAGCACCGGCGATCGCGGCGTCGTCGAGCCACGAAGGCTCAAACCGCCCGTCGCATCAAGGCCCTAGAGTCCGTGATCTTCGACCATGGTGGTGAATGCGCCACGGCCGAGCTGGTGCACGAAGCTCAGCGTCGTCTCCAGGGAGCCGAACCGGACATCCCAGCGCGCGCTCTGTCGGATCTGCTCGCGCGGAGTGAGCGGTTCCTCAACCCGATCCACGGCACATGGGTTGTGGTCGACCACGAGGAGGACTGACGTGTTGTTGGTTTAGAGCGCCGCGGTGACGGTGGAGGGCTCCACACCCGTAGCGCGAACAGAAACGCAGCCCCCCACCCCCCATTCGGTTCGAACAGTGAGGGGTAGGGGGCTGAGAGAGCCCACCCGAAGGAGGCGTGGCTGAGTGGCCTAAAGCTCCCGACGTAGGATCGGGCGGGCCCCTGTGACTTAACCAGGACCAGGGACCCCGCGGGTTCAAATCCCGCCGCCTCCGCTCTTGGCTCTGGCGGCGAGAGCGATCCAACGGCTCCGGCTTCATCGGCAGAATAAGTGGTACTGCTGCAGGTAGCAACACCCGGGGCGGCCTCTACGACATCGCAATCGAGGCGCGCCGGGTCCTCGTGCTATCGGGTTCCCTCATAGCGCTTGCGAGTGTCGTCCTGGGTCATATAGCGGAGATCTATCAGCGTGGTCTCTGCGTCGATGACCGCATGACGCACTCCTCGCGCTCGCTTGCCAGGGGGTTGATTCCAGTCGGGCTTCAACCTCTGCGGGAAACTGCGGCGGCGCCCCCGATTCCCCGATTCCCCGAACTCGGCGATGAACGCGTCACGGAATGTGGCGCCGGCCGCTAACCTCCCACGCCCGCGGCGCCACGGACGGCGAAGCGGGCCAGACCATGGGTCGCCGCGCGCGGCCCCGGCGCTCGACAGGGTCCCCCGAGGATCGCGCCGCCCCAAAGCCTCCGCTCGTCCTTCCGCTGTCGTCGGGATCAGCACGCGCGCCGCTCACCGCCGCGCGCGATCCATCGATCCCATGACGAACGCCCCCCGGCGCCGTCGGTCCCGCGGTGCGCGGTCCGGCCGGCGTGCCCCCGCCTCATTCGGCCACATCGCCTCCACCGACGGATCCTCCTCCGACGGAGCCTCGAGCGGGGGATCCTTCACGGACGAGCGCTCCCCCGACTCCGCCCCGGCCAAGCGCGGGCGCGCAAAGAGCGAACGCCGCGACGACGCTCCGAGGCCCGGCGCGCGCGCCGGCAAGCCCACCCGCGAGGGCGACCGGTCCGAACCCGGGGCGAAGGGCGCGAAGCCGAGCCAAGGCGGCGGCAAGAGCGAGTTCCGTACGTTCGGGCTCCACGCGCAGATTCTGAAGGGCGTCGACGCGGCGCGCTTCACCGAGGCGCGGCCCATCCAGCGCAAGGCGATCCCGCCCGCCCTCGAGGGCAAGGACGTGCTCGGCCTCGCTCAGACCGGAACGGGCAAGACGGCCGCGTTCGCGCTCCCAATCCTCGAGCGACTGCGCGAGGGCGGCGGCCCGCGGCGCGGCCCACGCGCGCTGGTGGTCGCGCCGACGCGCGAGCTCGCGACGCAGATCCAGGGCGAGTTCGAGCGCCTCGGCGAGTTCACGCGCGTGCGTTCGACGAAGGTCTTCGGCGGCGTCCCCCAGGGGGCGCAGGTGCGCGCGCTCAAGTCGCGCCCTGAGGTCCTCGTCGCGTGCCCCGGTCGCCTTCTCGACCTCGTCGACCAGGGCGCGGTCCACCTCGGCGACGTCGAGGTCCTCGTCCTCGACGAGGCGGACCACATGTTCGACATGGGCTTCCTTCCGAGCCTGCGGCGCATTCTCGGCCACCTGCCCGCGCGCAGGCAGAACCTCCTGTTCTCGGCCACGATGCCGAAGGAACTCCGTCGGCTCGCGGACGACGTGCTCCGGCAGCCGGTCGTGCTCGAGCTGAACCACTCGAAGCCCGCCGAGACGATCGAGCACGTCCTCTACCGCTGCGCTCCGACGCTGCGGCTCGAGCTGCTCGAGGACATCCTCGACGACGACGACTTCCGCTCGGCCATCGTGTTCCTGCGGACGAAGCACCGCGCGCGCCGCGTCGCGAAGCAGCTCGATGCGCGGGGACACCGTGCCATCGCCCTCCAGGGCAACATGACCCAGGGCCAGCGCGTCCGCGCGATGGAGGGCTTCAAGTCGGGCAAGTACGACGTGCTCGTCGCGACCGACATCGCCGCGCGCGGCATTGACGTCGCTGGCGTGTCGCACGTCGTCAACTTCGACGTGCCGAACACGCCCGAGGCCTACACGCACCGCATCGGGCGGACCGGACGCTCGAAGCGCGAGGGCAAGGCGTTCACTTTCGCGTCCGCCGAGGACGACGCGCAGATCCGGGCGATCGAGAAGCACCTCGGGACGCCGATCCCGCGCGGCAAGCTCGAGGGGTTCGAGGTCGACCCGGATGCGCCGCTGCGCGCGCCGGCGCCGCCGCGACCGCGCGGACGAGGTCCGCGGCGGGGGATGGGCGGGGGCGGCCCGCGCCGCGGCGGCGGTCCGCGTCGGCGCGGTGGGCGCCGCGGGCGACGGCGCTGAGCCGGGCGCGGGCGCCAGCGCAAAGACGGGCGCGGGCGCCGTCGGCGCGGAAAGTGACTCGACGCCCCGTCCCGGTCCTCCGTGACCAGGAGCGGGGCGCCGAACCGGCGTTCTCGCGTCGGATCCGCGCAGGCGCGGGAAGCGCCCTGCGGCTCCACGGTTCACTCCAAGAGGATCGCGAGAGCGCACGAAAACTTACTCGATGCATCGCCGGCCGCAGCACGGTCCCGCGCCGGGAATTGCCAGCGGGACCTGTCGAGGGCTCGGTGGCGTGCTCGGCCTAGGGGCGCCCCATGCGCCGTGCACCGGCTCGGCCGCGCCCTCGACGCCACGGAGGGCCCGTCGCTCCCGCCGGACTGCCGGTCGAGCCGCTCCCCCGGCGGCGCGCCGCCGTCCCACCTCGACACAGTCCGAAGTCCGGATCGAAGGCGGCGGCGGCGTCGGGATTCAGCCGCGGCGCGCCGGAACCGTGGTTCCCGGGAGGGGGGCGGGACCCGGCAGACCGGCCGCGCCCCGCGTCGCGGCCGGGCCCACGGCGCGCTGGCCCGATCCCTACGCCAGGTCGTCCGACCGGTCGCTCGGCAGCCTGTAGCGCTCCGCGATCCGTGCCGCAGCGCGCTCGGTCTCGCTCTTCTCGAAGTGCAGGAGTGCGCCCGATGAGGTGCGCAGCGTCACGGTTTCGCTCGCGCCCTCCAGCAGCCGCAGTGCGCCTGCAGTGTCCGCGGGCGTGGCGCCGTCGATCGTGTCGATCACTTCGTACGCGAGGTCTTCGTAGCCGACGTTGACCTCGTCGGCGAGGACCTGCGCGATCACGACGAGCTCCTGCCGCGCGTCGGTCCGCAGCTCGTGGTAGTAGGCGTGGACGAGCCGCGCGGGAGCCTTCGACCACCACTCGGTGCCCCAGATACGCAGGAAGTCGAGCGTGACGCGCGTCATGACCAGGCCGCCGAACAGGAACCACGTGGGGCGCGTGTCGTAGGCCGCGCGTGGCACGAGACGCTCGAGCGGTGCGAGCTCGAGCTCGACGGTGCGGCGGTCGCCGCCGCGCAGGATCTCGGCCTCGATCGTGTCGCCGACGAAGTGCTCTCCGAACACGACGTCGAACTGGCAGCGGAAGAGGCCGCGGTAGCGGACGGTCCCGTTCGCGGCGATCGCGTTCCCGTCCAGCGAGAGGAGGACGTCGCCCTCCTCGAGCACGCTCCACGCCGTGCTGCCGTGTTCGATCAGGTTGAGCAGCACGCCGCCGTCGCTCGGCCCGAGTCCGAGGCGCCGGCGCAGCGCGGGGTTCTCGGTGTGCTGGACGGTCGTGCCGAGTCCCGGCACGGTCGTAGGACGGTCGGCCTCGACGCCCTCGAGGAACGTGCGCACGACGGGCGCGGGCACCATCTCACCGATGTTCTCCGCGTCCTCGAGCGACTGGAACGCGATGCCGACCACGCGTCCTTCGTGGAACACGGGGCCGCCGCTGTTTCCGCTGTTGATGGCCGCGTCCACGGTCACGGCGAGCAGGTTGCGCCCCGAGTGTTCGTAGCTCTGGACCTCGATGCGGGAGACGATGCCCTCGGTGATCGAGAGTTCGTCGCCGCCGACCGGGTAACCGACGACAGAGACCTCGTCGCCCAGCCGCGACAGAGTTCCGATCTCCGCGGGCTCGACGCCGTCGGTGAACGTCTCGGCGACCTCGAGGAGCGCGAGATCGCTGTCGTGGCTCACCGCGACGACCTGCGCGACGATCTTGTCGGGCGAGCTGCTCTTCTGGACCTGGATGAAGGTCGCGTTCGCGACGCAGTGCGCGCCGGTCAGCACGCGCCCGGGGCCAATCACGACGCCCGAGCTCGTGCTCGAGCGCGGCGCGAGCGTCTGCCACGGGTTCTCGTAGTCGGCGTCCTGGTACGTGCAGTAGACGCGGACCGCCTGGGGGTAGCTGGACTCGTTCAAGGGGCGAAGAAGCTAGCAGGTGCGCGCGCGCAGGAGCGCGACTGTCGCCCGGCATGTGGCGCGGATCCCGGCGGGCCGCAGCGGAGGGCAGCGGCCCGCCGCCGCGCCCGGCGCTATCGTCTTCGCGTGCGCCCTGCTCTCCGGACCGCCGGCCTCACCGCCGTTTCGATGCTCTTGTTCGCTGGGAACTCCCTTCTCTGCCGCGCGGCGCTCGAGGCGGGCCCGCACGGCCCGCGCATGGATCCGGGGTCGTTCACCGCGGTGCGCATCGGGGCCGGGGCGCTCGTGCTGCTGCCCGCGCTGCTGCGGAGCAGCGGCGCAAGGACCCCGAGCGGCCGCGAGGTGCGCCGAGGGGCCGGGCGCGCGGCACTCGCCGGCGCGCTGCTGCTCGGCTACGCGCTCGCGTTCTCGGCCAGCTACCGCTCGGTGCCGACGGGGGCGGGAGCGTTGCTCCTTTTCGGTTCCGTCCAGCTCACGATGCTCGTCGCGGCGCGCCTCGAGGGGGAGCGCCTCGGTCCGCGCCGCGCCGTCGGAGCGCTCGTCGCCCTCGCGGGGCTCGTCGCTCTGCTCGCGCCGAGCCGCGAAGTCCTCGGTCAAGTCGATCCTGCGGGGGCGGCGCTCATGGCCCTCGCCGGGGCCGCGTGGGGCGGCTACACGCTGCTCGGCCGCGGCGAGTCGGACCCGACGCGCGCCACGGCCCGCAACTTCGCGGCGGCCGTGCCGGCGGCGCTCGCTGCGACGCTCCTGTGGGACGCGCGCGTCACTCCGACGGGTCTCGCTCTCGCGGGGGCATCGGGCGCGCTCTGCTCGGGGGCGGGCTACGCGCTCTGGTACGCGGCGCTCCGCGGGCACACGGCCGTCACCGCAGCGCTCTCGCAGCTGACGGTTCCGGTCGTGGCCGGACTCCTGGGGCTGGCGTTCCTGCAGGAGCCGCTGACGCTTCGCTGGGCGGCCGCGAGCTCGCTCGTCCTCGTCGGCGTGGCGCTGGGGCTTCGACGAAAGCGATGAGGATGCGCCGGTAACCTGGGAGGTGGATCCGCGCTACGCCCCATGTGCCGGTGGCGGCCCTGCGCTTCCCATCCGCGCTCCTTCGCGCCGGCCCAGGACTCCCATGCTCGCCACCATCGCGCTCGCCGCAGCGCTGCTCCACGCCCATCCAGCTCCATCCCTCCAGGACGCCGCCGAGGCGCCGCAGGAGACCGTCGCACCGCTCGGCGAGCTTGCCGAGGGCTGCGCGCTCGCCGCGGACACGGGCTTCAAGTCGCCGGACCGGCTCCCGCTCCGCGTGCGCTGGTCCTCCGACGGGTCGCTCGCGGCGTACATCGGGTTCCGCGGAGAGGGCGGGGCCGAGCGCGTCCCCGTGGTCCAGCGCGCGGGGGAGGAACCGCTCGTGGGCGACGTGTACGACTTCGTCGACCCGCCGACCATCGCGGCCGACGTGCCCCGCGTCGCGTTCCGCGTCGGGAACACCGTGTCCAAGAAGCAGGAGCGCTGGTGGGTCTGGCTCGACGGCGAGCCGAAGTGCGGCGAGGACTGGCTCGGAGCCGTCGCGCTCTCTCCGGACGGGGCGCGCATCGCGTACTGGGCGCAGCCCGGGGCGAAGCTCGAAGCCTCGGGCGCGTACGCGCAGAAGCCGCTCGTGCTCCGGGTCCACGACGCGTCCAAGAAGAACCGGAAAGCCAAGCGCCCGCGCCTCTGGGACGACGCGCGCGCGCTCGAGGCGCCGGTGTTCACGCGCGACTCGGAGCGCGTGTTCGGCCTCGCGCTGGAGCACGGCCGCTGGTACGCGGTCGGCCGCGGACGCAAGGGCTTCGAGACGATCGGGGAAGGGACGCTCAGCGCCGCCGATCTCCAGGTCGCGAAGGGGGGCAAGGTGCTCGTGTTCTCCGCGCTGACGCAGCAGCTCATCGCGGGCGTGAACCAGCAGGGCCACCACGTCGTCGTCGCGGGCGAGGTCGTGCCGACGCAGCACGTGCGCACCGGCTACGGATCGCCGACGCCGGACGGGAAGCGGCTGGCGCACGCGTTCATGTCGTTCGCGGGGGTCATGGGCGTCACGATCGAGGACGGGAAGGGGAAGCCCCCGGGCTTCGATCACGTCGGGCGTGCGGCGTGGGACCCGAAGGGCACGCGCGTCGCGTTCGCGTCGGTCACGCGCTCCGGCGGTGTCGACGGTGAAGCGCTGACCCTCAAGGGAGCGTTCGAGCCCCGCGGGGGCGAATGGCGCCTCACCCAGTGGACGCGCCGGGGCAAGGAGCACACCTCGACCGACGCGTTCGAGCGCGTCCGCGACCCCGTGTACGCGCCGAAGGGCGACAGGGTCGCCGTGCGCGCGCTCGACGAGAAGGGCTGGCGCGCGGTCGTGTTCGACCTCGACGGCGCGGTCGTCGCGCGGGGGCCGGCGCACGCGGAGGTCGGCCTGCCGCGCTTCACGGCGGACGGTGCCGCAGTGGTGTACGGGGTGCGCGACGAGCGCGCGCTCGGGTGGGCAACGCTCGCGCTCCCGTAGACGCGCTACCGCTCGTGCACGGCGCGCGAGCCTTCTTCCGTTGCCGTGACCCGCGTGTCGCCGAAAGAGCCGCCCCGCAGGAGCTCTTCCGCGCGCCACGGCTCGACGGCGGCGCCGCTCCCGTCGACGAGAGCCACGAGGCCGGCCTCGCACATCCTTCGCAGGACGAGCACCGGGTCGGCGCGACCCAGCGACCGCAGCAGCCCGAGCGCCCGTTCGAGCGGCCACCCGCCGGGTACGTGCTCGACCTGCTCGACGAGCTCGTGTTCGGGGATCATGCCCGGAGGCTACGCGATGGGTCGATCGGTGAGCGCGCCCGCGCGCTCGTCGTGTGCGCGCGTGATCTCCAGCGCGTCCGGATCCTCGCGGCCGTCGCCGACGTCGTTGATGAACACGCAGGCCGCGTAGCCCTCGCGCGCCGCCTCGTAGCGAGCGACCCACGCGTCCCGCACCGCGCGACGCGCCGGGTCCACGGGCCAGACGCCCGGCCGCGGACGCAGGTGGTCGTCGATCCCGATCCGCCACGGCTTGGGCGTCAGCCGCGCGCGGAAGCAGCGCTGGAGGCGGCACATCCGCGCGTACGTCGAGTCCGCGCGAACGGCGCGGAAGAAGCGCTCGATCACCGGGAGGTCGTCCACGGGATCGAAGAGCCGGTGGACGGCGATCAGGCGCAGTCCTCGCGGCGTCCGGTAGGCGCGCACGCGCCAGTCGGGTCGAGAGCGGACGAACCGCATGAGGCGTCGGCCCGCTCGCGTGCTCGGGTCACCGAAGAGGCGTGCCACGGAGTCGTACAGCGCCAGCACGGCGAGCCAGAGCACGGCGCCGACGATGAGGCCGAACGCGACGGCCGAGGGAACCGCCGATCCGGTCGAGGCGAGCGCGGTCGCGGCGAGCGCCCAGCAGCCGATCGCGAGGAGACAACTGACGACGGCCGACGGGCTCGGCGCGTCGAAGTCGACGTCCGCGATCAGGAGCGACGGCGCGTTGAGGCAGTGCGCCCCGTAGCTGTTCCGCGTCACGACGAAGCGACCGTCCTCGTCCTCCTCGAGGATCTCCTCGCGGATGGGCAGCCCGTCCGCGCCGTTGTAGGGGAACTTGCGCTCGCGGGGCTCGACCGCCTGCCCGGCCTCGATCGCGGCGGCGGCCTCCGCTGCGCGGTGCTCCGCGTGCGCGGTCGCCTCGGCCTCGGACGCGCTCGACCATCCGAAGCGCCGCACCGTGACGGCGCGGCCGTCGACGCGGAGGGAGCGGCGGGCTTCGGCCCAGTGGCGGGGAACGAGCATCGCGTGAACGCCGCCGGCGGTCCGGCGGACGCCCGATCCTAGCGGTGCGCGCGCCGATCCCGCGCGCAGTCAGCGCCCCTCCGCGTCGCCCGCGTCCGGATCGAGCTCCGCGCGCCGCCGGAAGACCTCGTCGTCGTCCTCCGGCAGACCGAGCGCGGGGTCGAGTCTGCGCAGCGCCTCGCACGCGTGGCGCCATGGATGCCACGGGGAGTTTCGGATCTCCTCGGCCGCGGGCTCGTGCGCGCTCATCCAGCGGCGCACGTGCGGGGCCATCTCCGGCGAGCCGTGCCGCCCGAGGAACACGAAGCACGTCACGAGGAGCCTCGGGTCGTCGGACTGTGCGAGCCGGACCGCGATCACCGACTCGGCGACCTCGCGGTGCTCCGCGAGCGAGCGCACGACGTCGGTCTCGAGAACGACGTCGCGCACGGTGTTGTGTCCGCTCGCGAAGAAGGTGGCGGCATAGAAGTCCTCGGACGACCCCTCCTCGAGCGCGGCGAGGACGGCGAGCCGCGCGGGGGAGGGGATCACGCCGCTGGGCCCGGGGACTCCCGCCAGTCCGTCGCGGTCATCCTGTGCGTTCCGGGGGTCGGGTCCCGCGGTCCGGCCGCACGCGGCGACGAAGCAGGCCATGAGCAGAGGAACGAGGTGCGAGCGGTGCATGTTCATGGGAGCGAGCGGAGGGGCGAGGCCCGGGTTCTGGCGGCCGCTCGACGGGTCCGGGTCGTGGAGGAGGGCCCGGCACCGTGCGCGCCGCCGCGCGAGCCCCATCGTGGGAGCACGGAGCGAACCCTACGCGCATCCGGCGCGTCCCAGGGTGCCACGCGCCTTGCGGGCCCGGCGGACGCCCTATCCTGCGTCGGCCGCTGCTCTCCCCGCGGCGCCCGCCCCACGGCTTCCCTCCACCGCTGCACCTCCCCGATGCTCCGGACCACGACGCTCACCGCTGCCCTCCTCTCCTTGTTCGCCTGCGGGCGCGCGCCCGAGGCCCCGACGGGCGCGGACAGCGCGCTCCCGCGCCCGACCGATCCGCGCGGAGAGGACGACGACGAGGAGCGTCGCCGCGAGCGCGAGCTCTGGATCGAGGAGATCCACCGCACCGGGCCCGAGGATGACTGGCGGGAGATCGAGCGCGCGAACCAGCTCGCGGAGCTCGAGCGGCGCAACCTCGTCGCGCGCGGCGCGCTGCGCTCGTCGTCGCTCGGCGGTTTCTGGTCCGAGGTCGGCAGCTCGAACCAGGCGGGCCACACGCGGGCGGCGGCGCTCGGCCCGATGCGCGGCGGCACCCGCAGCCTCTACGTCGGGTCCGCGAACGGCGGCGTCTGGCGCGGCCCCGAGGACGGCAGCGCGTGGGAGCCCATCTCCGACCAGCTCTTCGGCGGCGTGGACGACGTCGTCGCGCTGGCGCCGTTCGATCTGTCGCCCGACGACGTCGTCGTGCTGCGGCGCGGGACCGAAGTGCTGCGCTCCGCCGACGGCGGCACGACCTGGACGGCGCCGAGTGGGCTGACCGGTGTTCAGGAGATCCGCCGCCTCGTGCGCGGCTTCGGTCCGACGTCGACCGTTTACGTGCTGGCACGCGCGGCCGTGTCGGGCCTCGGCGTGCGGCTCGTGCTCTTCGCCTCGGTCGACACCGGGCAGACGTTCACGCGGCGCTGGACCGGACCGGCGAACTGGGACGGCGATGTCTTCGTTCCGCGCACCGGATCCGAAGCAGGGACGCACGTCTACCTGGTGGACCGCGGCCGCGTCCTGCGCTCGGCCGACTCCGGCGCGAACTTCACCGAGCTCGCCGTCGCCGACGCGTCGGCCACTGAGGGACGGATCGTCGGTTCCGAGGCCGGTGCGCCGACGCTCTACCTCGGGCTCCGCGTGGGCGGCACGTGGCAGCTCCACCGCAGCGACGACGCGGGCGCGACCGTGGGCTACGTGCGCGACTTCGAAGAATTCTGGGGCGGCGGGCGTTCGCTCGGCGCGTTCGCGACGGACCCGAACGCGGTCGTGTTCGGCGGCGTGAACGCTTACCGGTCGGCGGACGGCGGCGTGACCACCGAGCAGATCAACTCGTGGGGCGAGTACTACGGCGCTCCGGCCACGAAGCTGCACGCGGACATCCGCGGCATCGACGTGCTCGTCGACCCGGACGCGGCGACGCTCACGGACCTCTGCTACTTCAACACGGACGGCGGGACGTACCTGTCGACCGACAAGGGGGCGACGGTGCAGAACCTGTCGCTCGAGGGGCTCGGCGTCGGGCAGTTCTACTCGACGTACACGTCGTCGCTCGACCCGCGCCGGATCGTCGGCGGGACCCAGGACCAGGGCTACCAGCGCGGCTACCGCGAGACGCAGGCGACGCCGGGGCCCTCCACGCCGTTCGACCAGCTCATCAGCGGCGACTACGGGCACCTGAACTCGGGCGACGGGACGCACGGGCACGTGTTCTGCACGTACCCCGGTTTCATCCTCGTGCAGGTGGGCGAGCTCGACCCCGTCCTTCGATTCGTCGACTACCCCGCGGGGACCGAGCAGCTCTGGCTGCCGCCGGTCGTGGCGGATCCGACCGACCCGCTCGCGTTCTACTTCCTCGCCGATCGCCTCTGGCGCTACACGCCGGCGGGCAGCAACTGGTCGCCGGCGCAGCACTCGGGCTTCGACTTCAGCGCAGGGCCGGGCTCGTACCTGTCCGCGCTCGCGTTCGCGCCGAGCGATCCCACGCGCGCGATCGCCGTGAACAACGCGGGACGCATCTTCCATTCGTCGGACTCCGGCGCGACGTGGACCGAGGCGCTCGACGGCGGTCCGAGCAGCCACTACTTCTACGGCAACGGTCTCCTGATCGACCCGGCCGACCCCGACCACGCGTTCGTGTGCGGCTCGGGCTACAGCGGGCCGGGCGTGCGCGAGACGACGGACGGCGGCGTGACCTGGGCGCCCGCGTCGACCGGCCTGCCGGCGACGCTCGTGTACGACGTCGCGTGGGGACCGAACCAGAGCGGGGATCTGTTCGCCGCGACGGAAGCGGGCGCGTGGCGGCGCGACGCCGCCACCGGCCAGTGGACGAACCTGATGGGGACTGAGGCGCCCGCGACGACGTACTGGTCGGTCGAGACCGTCGAAGCGTCGAACCGCGTCCGCTTCGGGACGTACGGCCGCGGCATCTGGGACTTCGAGGTTCTCGAGCCCGGCCAGCCGTTCGGTGACCGCTACTGCACGCCGGGCGTGATGAACGCAGCGGGCCTGAACGGGCGCGTGGAGCTCACGGGCAGCCCCTACGTCGCGGACCTCGACCTGACGCTGATGGCGCGCGCGCTACCGGCGAACACGTTCGGCCTCGCGCTCGCTTCACGCGAGACCGGCTTCGTCGCGGGTCCGGGCAGCAGTGTTGGAAACCTCTGCCTCGGCGGCGGCATCGGGCGCTTCAACGCGCAGATCCAGAGCTCGGGCCCGGCCGGCGAGATCGTGATCGACGTGGACCTGACGGCGCTCCCGCAGCCGACCGGATTCGTCGCGGCGCAGGCGGGCGAGACCTGGAACTTCCAGCTCTGGTACCGCGACACGGTGCTCGGCTTCCCCGTGTCCAACATGACCGACGCGGTGGGCGTGCTCATGCGGTGACTCGCCGAGTCCCTGCGGGACGCAGTCCGGCGGCAGCCACCCGAAGGGTCGCTGCGGCCGGCTCGCGTTTCGGAACGACTCCTACCGCGCGACGCTCACAGCCCGTCGATGTACCCGCGGTACACGGCGTGCGTGAAGTTGAAGCCGCGGTCGACGAGGTCGCGTCCGTCCAGCGGACCCTCGCCCGGCGAACCGCCCGTCTGGAAGCTGTACCAGCCGTATTCCGCCTTGAAGAAGAAGTCGGTCAGGCCGGTCGCAAGGCGCGCGCGGAGGAGGTCCACCTTCGCCGGCGGGCCGGCCTCGAAGTCGCCCTGCGATGCGACGAGCGCCACGTTGAAGATCGACGTGTTGATGCTCTCGTGCACGTACTTGAGGTCCGAGCGCTCCGGCCCCGCGTCGTTCGCGGCGAACTCGTACGCCATCCCCTGCTGGCCGAGGACGGGCGACGAGACGCCGCCGAGCTGGTAGCCGTAGCCGAGCGGACTGACGTCACGGACCTCGTGGTAGAAGTTGCGGATGCTCAGCGAGAAGAGGATCTCGAACGGGTCGAAGTCGATCTCGATCCCTTTCGGATACGCGGGCGTCGAGCCGTCGGGCTCGCTCGACGGGTACTGGTGCTCGTAGGTGAAGGGGCGGCGGATGTCGCCGTTCAGCTTGGCGAGGCCCCAGCGCTGGAGGCCGAGGTCCCACGTCGGGCGGATGTTCGTGAAGCCGAGCGCGTCCGCGGCCGCCATCCAGCCGTCGAAGTCGAAGCCGGCCAGTTCGTCGTTCACGGCCTGCGCGCCGCCGAAGTAGTAGTACGCCGCCGTCATCGTCTCGACGTTGCCGACGACGAGGTTGGGGTTGTGGCGCTTGAGGAACGATTTCGGGCCCATGACGCCGCGGGCCTGTCCGTTCGGGCTCTCGAAGTTCTGCGAGAAGTTCGCCGCCGCGGTCATGAAACGCATCTGCCAGTCGAGCCGGTCGCGTTCGCCGGAGTCGAGGTGGTTCCAGACGGCGGGCGTCAGGCGCGCGAACGCGAGCGCCGTTGCGAGCGTCCCCTCGTGGTGTCCGACGATGCCGCCGCCGCGGGCGGGGGACTCCTGCCCGCCGCTCACCAGGTGCCGGAGGTGCGCCACGAGGCGGTCCGCGGCGCGCGTGCCGTCGCTCGCCTCGGCGCGCGGGTCGAAGTGCGCGGCGAGCGCGAGGAACGCGATCGCCTTCGTCGTGTAGATGCCGCCCTGCAGCCGCACGCACACGGTCCCTCCGCCGGCGTAGCGCAGCGTGCGGCAGCCGCCGTCGGGGGCGCCGTACCAGTCGGTCCCGCCCATCTCCGTGCGGTAGTTCGTGTTGAAGACGAACTCGGTGAACTCGCGCGCGACGGCTTCGTCGAGGACCCACTGCGGGTAGGTGAAGCCGGACGTCCGCGCGGGCGCGGACTGCGCAGCCAGGCGTGGCGCGGTCGGCGTCTGTCGAGCGGACTGGAGCGGTGCGAGCGCGACGAGCAGCAGCGGGGCGATCGAGATCATGTCGGGTCGGGGCCGTTCGGAGCCGCGACGGCACATGCCGCGCGGGACGGACCCGACCGTACGAACGAGTCGGTGAACGATCCTGAACGGCGGCGTACGGTCGCAGCGTGTCGACAGACGCCGCAATCGGAAGGGAAGCGGCCAGGCCGCAGCCACCCGATGGGTCGCTGCGGCCTGGCTGCATCCCGCGGCGGTGGACGCCGCGCGCTGTCTCGATCGATCTACTGGAACGCGATCGCGAGACCGTCCGTGAAGTTCGACGTCGGCGCGCCGCCCACGAAGTCGCGGTGCCAGCCCTGGAAGTTCCAGACCTCGCCCGAAGCGATCGCGACGCCGCCCGGACCCTGCGGCACGAAGGTCGTGTCGATCTGGAGCGAGAACGTCCCGTCCGGGGCGACCTGCTGGATCTGCGTCGCGAGCTGGTAGCGCCCGATCTGGCCGCCGAGGCAGAGGTTGCCCTCTCCAATGTTCGGCATGAAGTCCTGCGTCAGCGACGTCACAAAGATCCCGAACTGTCCGACCGGGAGGTTCGACGCCGTCAGCGTGATGTCGTTGTCCGCCGCGACCGGCGAACCGGCGACCGACATGACGCCGATCAGACCCGTCGAGTTCGGGTTGGCCATGCAGTAGTTGATCCCGAAGCCCGGGTTCCCGATCTCGAGCAGCGCCTCGAGATTGCCACCGCCGTTCGTATCGATATCGGCGGTCACGTAGATCGTGCCATTGGGCGTCAGGGCGAGCGACTCGAGGCCACCGATGCTGTCCACCACGAATCCGGCGTCGAGGTTGCCATCGCCGTCCCAGTCGACCTCGTCGCCCTCGGCGAGAACGAGCTGCCCCTCGAAGAAGAGCGCCTCAACCGAGCCTCCGCCCACCGGGTCGAGGATGTCCCAGACGAACGCGAGCTGGTTGTTCTCGTTGAGCTGCAGGAGCTCGATCGAGCCCGTGAGCGTCTCGCCGTCCAGCATGTCGCCCTCGCGGTGCACGATCACGCCGTTGCGCACGATGAACTCGTCCGCGGTCGTCGGCCCGTCGGTGTCACCGCTGAATGCGTAGTCGCCGCTCTCGGTGATGCCGACGAAGTCGAAGTTGTCCCAGTTCTCGCCGAGGCCGCCAACGGAGACCGGGATCGGAAGCGACTCCTGCACGAGCGTCCCACCGAGCGTGAGCGCCGTGCCATTGATCGCGACGAGCCCGTCGTCCGCGGACGACGTGTCGATGTCGAGGACGGCGAGGTTGTTCGTGCCGTTGGCGGAGGCGCGCGTGTCGAAGTCGACGCTGTTCGCGGAGAGCGGCGCGGGAGCGCCGGGGACCGTGTCACCGCTCACGTAGAACGCGGTCGTACCGATGAAGAAGCCGCGGCCGACCGAGGGACCCGAAGGAGTGTCGCTGAACCCGCCGACGAACACCGGCGTACCGTTCTGCGTGGTGCGCGGACGCGATCCGAAGCTCCAGAACTGCGTCGCGTTGAACGGATCCTCCTCGACGATGAACGGCGTGTCGTCGATCCAGATCCCGTCGAGACCGGTCGATGCAGTGATGAGGCTGTCCGAGATCGCGCTGTAGACGACCGAGGTGCCCGAAAGGGCCACCGTCGTCTCGAGCGTGTTCTGGATGAAGTTGCCGACCTGGCCCTCGAGCCGGAGCAGGTCGCCCGCGCCCGGGGTCGTCGTGCCCCAGATCGCGTCGAGCGTGCCATTGCCGTCATCGACGTCGACCTGCGCGACGTAGCCGCCGGTCTGGTTGACGGCGACGCCGCCGATCGAGGTCACGGTGTAGGTCGGATCGCCGGGGAGCGGGGAGCCCTCGCGGACCAACGCTGTCTGCGCGGCGGCAGTCGACGCGGTCAGGAGGGAGGCGAACAGCAGAGTCGTCGTATTGCGCATCTTGGAAAGGCTTGTGGCGGAAGGAGTCGGAGCGCCGCTGGAGAGAGCGAGCGAGTGCGGGGACCGTTGTGCGAGGCTACTCCGACGCCGTCGCAGGTGGGTAAAGCCCAGGGACAACCTGGCTGCCGTCGTCCGCGGTCCCGCTTTGGACGCGGACCGGGACGGCTGCGGGCGCCGTGCCGGAGCCCGGGGTGCCCGTGCCGGGCGCGCGCCCTCGTCGAGCGGTGTGAGCTCCGTTTCATGGAGCTCTCGCCCGTCGTCCTGCTGGCGCTCGTCGCTCGCTGCACATCCGTTCGGGCACCGTCTCGAGCCCGACGGCGGCGCGCCGCACCACCTGGCAAGGGCGGGCCGCTGCGACGACGAGAGGAACTGCGTCACTCCGCGTAGACGTCTTGTCCGAGCCCCGCGCGCAGGACGAACCCGCTCACGTCGCGTTCGAGCGTCGCTCCGCGGAACGAGACGGCGCTCTCCTCGCACTCGCTCCGAACGTCGAAGACGACGCGGTCCTCCTGCAGCGACCACGTCCCGGTCGAAGAGGTCTGTCCCACGTAGGGGCCGCCGCAACCGCCGGACGCAAGGCGGTAACTGGACGGATGGTGCATCGTCCAGAAGTCGCCGTCGCTTTCGAGCCAGACCTCGAGCAGAGTCCGTCCAATGCGCCCCTCGAAGTGTCCGGCCCAGGACGACGAGCGACCCGCCAGCCGAGGTGCTTCCGTTCGATTCCCGTAGGCCGCGTCCGTCGGCGCGGGCGTCCACCCAAGCTCGACCGTCCCCGGGAAGTGCGCCCAGACGAATCTCGGCGCCTCGCGCTCGACGTCGCTCGATCCGCACGACGCCGCGTGGACCAGCAAGAGCGCGATCGCCGCGTGAATGGGGGCGGGGCCTGCCGCGCGCAGACACGCGGGAGCCGGGCGTCGAAGCAGAGTTCCCATCGACCGCGCGTACGGATCCGGCGCGTCGTCGTTGGGAGGTCTTCGAGCCGGCGCACGACCGCACTCGGGCGCTACCGTCTGCGCCAGGCCGCGCCCGTGCGCACCAGGTCCACGCGCAGTCCCGCGCCCATCATCAGCGCGCCGTCCTCGGCTTTCTCACGCTCGACCTCGGAAGCGTCCACGACGAGCACCGTCGACCGGCCGATCACCTCGAAGCCGTTCTTCGTGAACACGGCGCCGGTGCCCTCCGATACGCCGAACCCGCGCGCGGCGCCCCCCTCGAGGAGCGCGGTCAGGAGCCGGCCCTCGCGCTGACGCTCCGCGAAGTGCTGGTCGACGATCGCGTCAGGAACGAGGCCTAGGCCGGGCTCGCGCTCCATCGAGCCCTGGACGTAGGGCGCGGGATCCGGGCTGCCGGCGATCGTCACCGAGCCGAGCACCGCCGCCCCCGCGCTCGTGCCACCGACGACGGCGCCGCGCTGGTGGGCGGCGCGCACCGCGTCGACGAGACCCTGCTCGCGCAGGTGCGCGAGCAGCCGGGTCTGGCTGCCGCCGCCCATCCACACGACCTCCGCGTCCTGCAGCGCGCGGAGCGCGCCGTCGCGCTCGTCCGGCAGGATCGTGACGCGGTCCGCGCCGGCCTCGCGCCACATCTCGGCCGACGCGACGCCTCGGTCCTCGCGGCGGCTCGCGTGGGGGATCACGACGACGTCGATCGGCTTCGAGGTGCGGGCGCGCGCGAGCTCGAGCGCGTGCGTCGGAACGACGTCCGGCGTTCCGCCTCCGCCGACCGCGATCACGGCGCCGGGCGCGGACGCGGGCGGTGCGGCGCCCAGCTGCGAGGCCGCTCCCAGTGCGGCGATCAGGAGCGCGCCGGCGAGCGCGAACCGTGTCTTCGTTCCGAGCATCGTCGTTTCCTCTCCGATGGGCGGCGCGGCGACCGGCCGCGCGTAGATCGGCGGATCGTACCGGCCGAACCCGCGCTCTGGCTGGGGCTCGGCGTCAGCGCCTCGGCGGAACGGCGAAGACCGTGTCGAGCAGCTCCGCGTAGACCGGCTCGAGCGGGAACGTCTCCTCGCGGAAGAAGCGCTGCGCTTCTTCGTTCCTGCCCTCGGCGCCGACGACGTTGCCCCCGATCGCGTACTTCCCGATCGCGAGCCCGCCGAGCGCGCCCCGGCCCACGGCGAGCCCGCCGACCGCCACGTCGCCCACTGCGATCCCGCCGAACGCGCGCGCGCCGACCGTCGTCCCGCCCCCGGCGATCCCGCCCAGCGCAAGACCGCCCAGCGCGACGAGCCCGAGCCCGATTCCGCCGAGCGCGATCCCGCCCACGCTGATCCCTCCGATCGCGATCGCGCCGATGGCACGCGGCCCGATCGCCAGCCACGCGACGGCGGTCGGCATCGGAGCCCCTGGGGCGCGCGCGCCGCTGACCACCTCGAGGAGCGGGAAGCCGAGGAACTGGACGCTGCTCGTGTAGCGCGCGCCCCCGCCGGCGGACGAGGCGCCGAGGCGGTGCAGGAAGCGTCGCGCAGGCCCGCCGAGCGAGCGGCGGGCTTCGGTCAACTGTCCTGCGGCGAGTCTGCGAAGATCCTCCAGCAGCGCGTCCGCGCTCGCGTAGCGGCGGTCCGGATCGCGCTGCATCGCGCGCTCGCAGACGGCCTCGGCGTCGTCGCCCAGCGATCGCCGGACCGCGCGGAGCGGGCGCGGTTCGCGGTGCCGGATCGCGTCGAGCACCTCGAGTACGGACTCGCCCTCGTACGGTCGCTGCTGGCACAGCACCTCGTAGAGCATCGCGCCGAAGCCGTAGACGTCCGTGCGCTCGTCGACGCGCGCGCTCGACAGCTCCGCCTGTTCGGGCGCCATGTAGTGCGGCGTACCGATCGGAGCGCCGGTCAGCGAGAGCGCCGGTTCGCCTTCCGCGTGCGCGAGCCCGAAGTCCGCCAGCACGGCGCGCCCGTCGGGATGGACGAGCACGTTCGACGGCTTGATGTCCCGATGGACGAGGCCCGCTCCGTGTGCGGCGGCCAGCCCGAGTGCGGCGGGTTCGAGCAGCGCTGCAACGGCCGCCTCGAAGGTCGGTGCCTGGGCCAGGGACGGCTGTCGCACGGCGCGTGCGAGATCGTCGGCGGTCGGATCTCCGACCGCGGCGAGAGCCTCCACGACCGTCGCGAGGCTCGGCCCCTCGATCGACTCCATCGCGATCCAGTGCCACCCGTCCGTGACGCCGACGTCGTGCACGGACACGACGCCCGGGTGCTCGAGCCGTGCCATCGCGCGCCCTTCGCGCAGGAACCGGTCGACGTGCGCCTGGTCGATGGCGAGTCCCGGGCGCAGAACCTTGAGCGCGACGGCGCGCCTGAGGTCGAGGTCCCGCGCGAGGAAGACCTGCGCCATGCCTCCGCGCCCGAGCTCGCGCAGGATCTCGAAGCGTCCGACCCGCGCGCCGGGCAGCAGCGGTCGGTGCGCGGCGCGCGCGCCGCCTGCGTCGATCGCCTTCAAGCAGCGTTCGAGGCCCGGTCGCGCCTCGGGCGGCACCAGTTCCAGCGTCCGTCGCGGATCCGGCTGGCGCCCCGCGTTCACGGCGTCCGTGTACTCCGCGACGAGGCGGTCGAGCAGGTCTTCGAGCGCGTTGGGTTCGTCCATGGGGGAGGGAGCGTTCGGGAGCGCGGCATTCGCCGCGGGATCTTCGGATTCCGTCACGGTCCGCCCGGAGCGCCCCGCGAGGCGCGGTCCCACGCCTCGAGCGCGCGCCGGAAGAGCGAGTGGACCGCCGTCTCGCTGCGCCCCATGCGCCGCGCCGCCTCGGCGGCGGACAGGCCCTCGAAGCGCCGCAATCCGATGACCCTTCGGTGCTCGGGCGAGAGCGCCGCGAACCCCTCGGACAGGGCGCGCGCGTCCTCCGCCGCGCCTGCGAGCGTCGCGGGGCCGGGCCCACGCGCCGCCGGGCGCGGGGTCCAGCCGGAGGTGTCCTCGGCCCGCGCGCCCGCGGCGCCGCGGCCGGGCTCGGGCAAGAGCGAGCTCATGCGACGCGGAGCGAGTCGAGCGCGGCGCGCAGCATCCACGACGACGCTGCGCGCCACGGTCCGCGCGACCGCACGGAGCGCCGCGGCGCCCTCGTCCGAGGCCCGCGTCGCGGCCGTCGAGCGCAGGAGACGCACGAGCACCTCCTGCGTGAGGTCGTCCGGGTCGACGCGCCGCGCGAGGGCGCGACCCGTGAGGTACCGGACGTGGAGTTCGATCTCTCCCGCGAGCGACGCGACGCGCGCAGCGAATCGATCGGCGCCGGCTTCCTCGCTCATGTCCTCGAGTGTAGGGACCGTCCTCCGATCCGGCGCAGGGCCTCGCCGCTGCGTGCAAAATGGCTGGCGCCATGGAGTCCTCGATCCAAACGGTCCTGATCACAGGCGCGAGCGGCGGACTGGGCGCCGCGCTCGCGCGGGAGTTCGCCTCGCGCGGACTGCGCGTCCTCGGCTGCGCGCGCCGTGCCGATGCGCTGGGGAGGCTCGCCCGAGAGCTCGGACCGCCGCACGCGTTCGAGGCGGTGGACGTCGGCGACGACGCCGCGGTTGCGCGCTGGGCCGAGGGCGTCGAAGCGCCCGACCTCCTCGTGAACAACGCGGCGCTCATGCACGACGTCGCCCCCGCGTGGGAGATCCCGGCCGCGGAGTTCGACCGGCTCATGCACGTCAACGTCGGCGGGACCATGAACGTGATCCGCCGCTTCGCGCCCATGATGATTGCGCGCGGACGCGGCGTGATCGCCAACTTCAGCTCGGGGTGGGGGCGCTCCGTGTCGCCGGACGTGGCCGGCTACTGTGCCAGCAAGTGGGCGATCGAGGGCCTCACGCGCGCGCTCGCGCTCGATCTGCCGCAGGGCATCGCCGCGGTCGCCGTCAACCCCGGGATCATCGACACGGCGATGCTGCGCAAGTGCTGGGCCGAGGGCGCGAGCGCCTACCCGACGGCGGACGCCTGGGCGCCGCGCGCGGCGGACGGCCTTCTCGCGCTCCGCGCCCGGGACAGCGGGAGCTCGGTCGATCTCTAGAGGGAACCGGACGAAGGGAACCGGAGCGGACCTTGGGCGACGATCCAGCCCGCGGAGCGAGCAGCGCCCGTAGGGCCGTCGTCAGGCGCGCGTCTCGAACGTCGACATGTATCGATCCAGGCCCGTGGCGGGCGGTCGTTTCGGACCGGGGGAGGGCCGTCCCTTAGACGCGCGCGCTCCGTGCGACGTCGCTACGCACTTCCGGGGGGAGTTGCTGTCGGTAACCCACCGTTCGTCTCCAGACCGGCCGGACGCCGTCCCGATGCCCGTTGGAGCCCCTTTCCCCCAGAGATGCTCCGACTCCCCCTTCTCCTCACCGTGCTCGCGGCGCCGTGGACCGGCGCCGACGGCGTCGCGGCGGCGCCCGAACGCGAGGCTCCGCTGCGCGTCTACCTGAACGCGGACCTCACCTACAACACGGCCTCCGGTCGCTCGATCGAGCTCGGGCTGCGCACCGCCATCGACGAGCTCGGCGGCGCGATCGGTGGGCACGACGTCGAGCTCGTCGTACTCGACCACCGCGCGAACGCCCGCCGCAGCTCGCACAACATGGCGCGCGCAGCGGCCGACGCGCAGACGCTCGCCGTCTTCGGTGGGATGCACTCACCGCCGCTCCTCGCCGAGCGCCCGACGATCCACGAGAAGGAGCTCCTCGTACTCGTCCCGTGGGCAGCCGCGGGTCCGATCACGCGCAGTGGGATCGAGCCGAACTGGATCTTCCGTCTGTCGGTCGACGACACGAAGGCGGGCAGCGTTCTCGCCGGACACGCCGTCGACGTGGCGGGCTCGAGCGCGCCGCATCTCGTGCTCGAGCGCACCGGGTGGGGGCGGAGCAACGAGGTCACGATCCGCGCCTCTCTCCTGGAGCACGGCATCGAGGACCCGGTCGTGCACTGGATCGACTGGGGGATCGGCGACAAGCACGCGGAGCAGCTTGCGCGGAAGACGATCGCCGGCGAGGCGGACGCCGTCCTCCTCGTGACGAACTCCGCCGAGGCGACCGCGGTGATCCACGCGCTCCGGCGCTCGGGCAGCCGGGCTCCCATCGTCAGCCACTGGGGCGTCATGGGCGGTCCGCTCGAGGGGCTCGTGCCCCCGGGGACCGCCGGATCGCTCAGCGTGATCCAGACGCGTGCCGTCGCCGCGATGAAGACGCCGGGCGAAGTGGCGCGTCGCGCTGTCGAGCGCGCGCACGACAGCTACACCGACCTTCTGATCGACGGCCGGATCCCCTCCGCCTGCGGGTTCGTGCACGCGCACGACCTGGTGCTGCTGCTCGACGCTGCCGTGGCGCAGGCGGGTACCCACGGCTCGACGCTGGAGCTGCGGCGAGCGACCCGGACCGCGCTCGAGAACCTCGAGGCCCCGGTCGACGGCGCGCTCAAGCGCTACACGCGCCCCTTCCGGCCGACGACGGCCGGCGATCCGGACGGGCACGAGGCGCTCGATGAGAACGACCTCGAGATGTGCACGGTCTCGGAGCTCGGCGAGGTCACGCCCCGCTGAGGCCCTGCGATGGTGAACGCGGACGATCCGACCCCCCGGCACCGCCGACCGGACGCCGCCCGCTACGGGCGCATCTGGCTGGCTGTGGTGGTCGGCGGCGTGTTCGGCATCGGATCGCTCATCGGGATGCTCTCGGTCGACGAGGTGAGCAAGAGCCTCCAGGCCGAGTTCGAATCGCACCTCGATCAGCAGGCGAGCGTCGCCCGCAGCTCGATCGACCGCTACGTGGGTCTGGTCGAGCAGGTGCACGGCGACATCAGCGGATACCCGCTGCTCGTCAACGCCGTCATGAACCCCGACGACCGGGACGTTCTCGGGCGCGCGTACGACTACCTGGACGGTGTCCGCGTGCTGGGCGAGCGGGTCGACTCGATCCTCTTCGACTTCACGGGTCAGCCGCTGGGCGTTCACGGGAAGGACACGGCCCCGCCGGAGGTGCTGGAGGCCCTGGGCTCGGGTGAGAGGCGTTCGGCCTTTCTCGACGTGGACGGCGAGCTCGTCCTGCGCGTCGTCGAACCCATCACGTACGCCGACGGGATGGTCGAGGGCGCGGTCCTGACCGAGACGCATCCGCGCATCTGCGACGTCTTCCTCGGAGGGACGAGCGCGAACATGTGCGCTGAGGTGTGGGTCGACGGACGCTGCGTTCGCCCCGCGCAGATCACCGGCCGCAGCGAGGGCAATCTGGTGGCGTTCGCCCGCAGCGGACTCGAGGTCGTACTCGTCCAGAACGCCGACTCGGTCGCGGAGACCACGGACGCGATGCGGCAGCGGCTGATCCTGATCCTCGCGGCGATCTGCGCGCTGGTGCTGCTGCCCGCCTGGTGGACCGGCGAGCGCATCCTCGTCGCCCCGCACCGCAGGACGCTCGTGCTCGTCGACGAGCTCGCCGAGGCGCGCGAGCGCGCAGAGGCGTCGGTCCGAGCGAAGAGCCGCTTCCTCGCGAACATGAGCCACGAGCTCCGGACGCCCTTCAACGGGATCCTCGGAATGCTTCAGCTCCTCGAGTACACCGAACTGGACGAGGAGCAGTCGGAGCTTCAGAGCACTGCTTCGCAGTCCGCGACCCACCTCCTCGCTCTGCTCGATGACATCCTGGACCTCGCGCGCGTCGAGGAGGGGCGGCTGCCCGTCGAGCCTGTGCGAACCGACGTCCGCTGCATGCTCCAGGACCTCGCCGGATTGCATCAGCCGGCGGCGCACTCCAAGGGGATCCGGCTCCGGGTAGCGCCCGCGGCCGACGTCCCGCGCTGGCAGCGCATCGACCCGCTCCGCGTGCGTCAGGTCCTCACGAACCTGGTCGGGAACGCGATCAAGTTCACGAGCGAGGGCAGCGTGACGCTGACGGTCGAGCGCGCCACCGACGAGTTCGTGTACTCGGTCACCGACACGGGGATCGGCATCGCCGCGGACCGCCTTGCAAGCGTGTTCGACGCCTTCGAGCAGGAGGAGAACTCGACGGCGCGCCGATTCGGCGGGACGGGGCTCGGGCTTGCGATCTCGAGTCAGCTCGCGGCGCTGATGGGCGGCCGGGTCGAAGTCGAGAGCGTGCCCGGCGAGGGCTCGACGTTCCGGCTGCACCTGCCCGTCGCGGGAGTCGATCTGAACGAGGAGGAACCGCTCGCCGGAGTCGTCGACGCAGAGGGGGCGCGGGCCGTTCACGTCCTCGTCGACGAGGTCGACGCAGAGCTGCTTCGCGCCGCGCTCCCGGCGTCGCCCTGGCTCAGGATCCACGGGGACGCAGCGTCGCTCCGACAGGCGTTCGAGGCCGAGCCCGACGCGATCGGGATCGTCGACCCGGATATCGTGGACGTTCCGGCGGGTCCCAACGTGCACGCACTCGGACCGTTCGATCCGCGGGAGCGGGACGGCGATGCGCGTCGGATGCACCGACCGCTGCTCCCGTGGCGGATCGTCGGCCTCACGCGCGCGGCCCCTGCCGGCGAGCGGCCGACTTCGGGGTCCGCGAGCGAGCTCGGTGTCGACGTTCTCGTCGCAGAGGACGTGCCGACGAACCAGCTCCTGATCCGCCGCCTGCTGCAGCGCCTCGGCTGCGCCGTGCGGATCGTCTCCAACGGTCGGGAGGCGGTCGACGCCGCGCTCGAGGACGCCCCGGACATCGTTCTGATGGACATCCAGATGCCGGAGATGGACGGCGTCGAGGCGTCGAGGGAGCTCCGCGCGCGGGGCTTCACCGCACCGATCGTCGCGCTGACCGCGAACGTGTTCGGCGGCGACCGCATCGAGTACGAACGGGCGGGCATGACCGGCTTCCTTGCCAAGCCCGTCGACTTCGCGGAGCTGGAGGCGACGCTCGCAGAGGTCGCGGCGGGCGCCAGCCGGCCGCTCGCTGGCTGACCCTCGTTCGCGTTCCGAGGGGATTCTCCGGGTTCGCCGTCGCGTATCCGCGGCCGGTGGAGGTTGGTAGGGCGTACGCCCCATGAGCCCGCGAACCGATGAACTCTGCGCCGACGGCGCGCTGCCCGACGACCCCCGCGAGCTCGAGGCGCTGCTGGCGGACTGGCGCTGGCTCGGCGAGCTCGCGCGCAGGTTGGTCTTCGACCCCGAGCGCGCGGACGACGCGCGTCAGACCGCGTGGCTGGACGCCGCGTCGCGCTCGCAGCCGGAGCGCCCCGGTCGAGACAGGCTCAGGCGCGCCCTCCGCCGCGCACTGTGGAACGGCCGCCGCGGCGACGCGCGTCGCCGGCACCGCGAATCGCTGGCCTCGATGCCCGAGGCGCTGCCATCGACCGCCGAGCTGATCGCCCGCGGCGAGCAGCAGCGCCGCGTCTGGACGGAGCTCCAAGCGCTCGACGAGCCGTACCGGACGACGCTGCTGCTCCACTTCCAAGACGGACTCGCGCCGACCGAGATCGCGCAGCGCTCCGGGCTCGCCCCCGACTCCGTCCGCGCGCGGATCCGGCGCGGCGTCGAGCTCCTGCGCGAGCGTTTGCGGCGCGACGAGGCCGGCGGAGGCCTCCGCGCTCTCGCCCTCGCCGTTCCTGGAGTCCCCGCCGTTCCCGGCGTTCCCGGAGGCGGGGGCGCGCCGTCCGCTGGACTCGCCTCGACCTCCACGTCGACCCTCGCCGTCGTTCTCATGTCGAAGACCACCTGGATCGCCGGTGCCGCCGCGGCAGCGGCTCTCGTCCTCTTCCTCGCCGTCCGGAGCACACCGCCGGTCGGCGCCGGCGCCGATCCGTCCACGGTGGACGGGCCCGCGCTGGACAGCGTCGCGTCTTTCCAGGCGCCGGAGGGTTCCACGCGCGATCCTCTGGTGCGGACGGCGCACGAGGCCGCGCCCGACGGAGCCGCCCTCGGGACGGCGGATACGTTGGGCACGCCGGAGACGGACGTCGCGCGCTTCGTCGGGACCGTGTGCGAGGCGGGGACGGGGACGCCGCTCGAGGCGGCGACGGTCACGGCGCTCTTCCGCTTCGACGAGGTCGAGTCCACCAGGGCCGACGCCGCCGGCGTATTCGCACTCGACGTCGACTTCCCCGCCACGTCGGACGTCTGCGCCGTCGACAGCGTCGTCGTCGACGCAGGGCCGTTCCACGCGCGGGCGATGTTCCTCATCGGGGGCGGGACCCGGGCCGACCACGCTGCGCCGACGCGGAGCGTGGCGCCGCTCGCGAATCTCGAGGAGATCGAGCTCGAGCGCAGAGGAGCCGTGCGCGGCCGCGTCGTGGACTCAGATGGACGCCCGATCGAGGACTGCTGGCTGAGCGCGCGCGGCAACGGACGGGGCCAGGACCTCGAGCCCGGGAGCGGCGGGCGCTTCGAGTTCGGGCACGTCGCCCTCGGCGACGTCACGCTCAACGTCGTGGCGTTCGGCTACCTGGAGCGCGACACGGTCGTCCGGGTCGAGCCCGGTCGTACGACGGACGCGGGGGAGATCGTCCTCGCGGACGCGCCGTACGCGTCGGGCCGTGTGGTCGGGCCGGACGGAGCGCCAGTCGCGGGCGCGCTCGTGTCGGCGGCAGGGCTCACGCGAGAGTCGGCCGCGACCACCGGCGCGGACGGATCGTTTCGGGTCGCGTTCCAGATCGACGAGCCGCGCGAGCTCAGCGTGCACGCCAACGGCTTCGTCCAGGAGGAGGAGGTCGTCGCGGAGCCAGGCGAGGAGGGCGTCCTCCTCACGCTTGCGTCGCGCGGGCAACCGTGCGCGTTCCGCATCGTGGACGCCGAGACCGGTGAGGAGATCACTCGGTTCGGCGTCAGCGTGCACCGAGGCGCGGGGCGCGACGGGCCGCTGCGCGATTCGCGTCCCGGTGGTTCGGCGCCGCCCCCGCTGCAGTATCCGAGCGGCGTGCTCACCGTGACCGCGCGACCCGGGCTCGACCTGATCGGTGTCGCCGCTTCGGGCCACGAGCTGACCTACGTCGAGGTGGAGGGTGCCTCCGCGGACGCTCCGCAGGTCGTGCGGCTGGATCGCCGTCCCGGGGTGCGCGGCCGCATCGTGCGCGATGGGCGGCCCGTGCCCGGCGCCGCCGTGACGATCCACACCTCCGTCGTAGGACGCGTGCTCGAGCATCCTTCCGGAGACGAGGTCCCGATCGCGAGCGATGCGGTGGCGGCGAGCGCGCTCCGGGCGAGTCGCATGTCCACGCGCCTCCAGGTCGAAGCCATCGATCGCCCGCTGCCGTCGGTCACGCTCTCGGGCGCGTTCGGCACGCGGGCGGCGCACGTGACGACCGACGCCGATGGCGTCTTTCACTACCGCGACATCGACCGGACGGCGGGCCAGGTCGTCGCCAAGATCGACGGCCACTACGCGGTCGGACCGGTGTGTGGACTCGCGGGCGCCCGGGAGATCGACCTCGGTGATCTCAAGCTCGAGGAGCCCGCCCGCATCCGGTTTCAGCTCGTGCTCGACGGCGCCGGTCGCCTCGACGGGCACACGGTGCGGTGCGTCAGCCCCGTCGCCTTCGAGGCCGTGACGGATGAGCTGGGCATCGCCGAGGCTCCGCCGCTGCCGCCGGGAGATCAGTTCGTCGAGGTGCAGCTCGGTCCCGGCGCACGGCTCGATCGGGAGCGCGCGCCTGCGCGGTACTACGTGCGGCTCGACCGCGGCGGCGACAGGAAAGTGGATCTCGGGATTCCGGTCCTGTCCGCTGCGGAGATCTCGGTCCAAGTACGACTGAACGGCCAGCGGGCCACCGACGCGTACCTCTGGTTCTACGCCGTCGAACCGGGCGGGGACCGCCGGCCGATCGAGCGCGTCGCCATCGGGGACGATGGGCTCGCGCGCTGCTCCGTGCCTGCGGACGTTCCGATCCAGCTGGAGCTCGCGAAGGGCTGGGGGGAGACCCCGCTCGAGCAGACGTGGACGTTCGATCCGGGCGCGCACGTCATCGAGCTCGACGTGGTTACGTGCAGGCTCGACGTCGAGCTCCCCTCGCGACTCTCTCTCGGCGACGAGTCGAGCGCATATCTGCGCTGGCGCTGGCCCGGTGGCGAGCACGGCGAGGTCCGCGCGGACGAGATTGACCGGCACGGGCCGCGGAAGGAGCGCACGACCGCGCGCTTTTCGGCGGTCCCCGCGGGCGTCACGGAGCTCCGCCTGGTCGTGGAGGAGGGCGATCCGTACGAGACAACGACGACGCTCCTCGACGAGGCGCTCGACTGCGTGCTCGAGGCCGAGGGCCGCGTATCGCTCCGCGTGCCATGAGCTCGCGAAGATGAGGGCTGCGTGAGCAAGGGCGCTGCGACGGCGCGCGGGCGCGCGCCCGGGGAGGGGGTAACCTCGGGCCCGCGAGTCCGGCGCGGACGCGGTCTCGTCCTCCCCCCAATGCGCCCATGAACCCGATCACCCTCCTCTCGTTCCTGTTCTTCACCGGCCTGGTCGGCTTCGCGACCTGGCGCATCACGCGCAGGGACGACCACGGGAGCAGCACGGGCTACTTCCTCGGCGGGCGCTCGCTCGGCTTCCCGCTCATCGCGGGGTCGCTCCTGCTGACGAACCTCTCGACGGAGCAGATGGTCGGGCTGAACGGCGCCGCGTTCACCGACGGGCTGTGCGTGATGGTGTGGGAGGTCGTTGCCGTCGTCGCGCTCGTCTTCATGGCGTGGTTCTTCCTGCCGCGCTTCCTGAAGAGCGGCGTCGCCACGGTGCCGCAGTACCTCGAGATCCGATTCGACGGCCAGACGCGGGTCATCACGAACCTGATCTTCCTCGCGGCCTACGTCGGCATGCTGCTGCCGATCATCCTGTACACGGGCGCGACGGGGATGATTGGGATCCTCGACGTGCCGTCGATGCTGGGCGATCTGCCGGAGCGCGTGGGGATGGAGCGCGACACGCTCGCGCTGTGGCTCATCGTCTGGATGGTCGGGATCATCGGCTCGATCTACGCGCTGTTCGGCGGACTGCGCACCGTCGCGGTCTCCGACACGCTGAACGGCGTGGGCCTGCTCGTCGGCGGGCTCCTGATCACCTGGTTCGCGCTGGGTCAGCTCGGCGGCGACGCGGGCGCCGGCGCAGGGCTCGACGCGCTCCTCGAGCAGCAGCGCGAGCGCTTCAACTCGGTCGGCGGCGCGGAGACGTCCGTGCCCTTCGGCACGATCTTCAGCGGGATCTTCCTCCTCAATCTCTTCTACTGGACGACGAACCAGCAGATCATCCAGCGCACGTTCGGCGCGAAGAGCCTCGCGGAGGGGCAGAAGGGCGTGCTTCTGACGGGCGCGCTGAAGCTCCTCGGCCCGCTCTACCTCGTGATCCCCGGGATGCTCGCGTTCGCGATCTTCGGGGACAGCGTCGCGGCGGATCAGGCCTACGGTCGCCTCGTCGGCGAGGTCCTGCCCGCGCCTCTGACGGGGTTCTTCGCAGCCGCGATGATCGGCGCGATCCTGTCGAGCTTCAACTCCGCGCTGAACAGCTCGTGCACGCTCTTCAGCCTCGGGCTCTACAAGGGCGTGATCCACACCAGCGCGAGCGAAGCGGCCGTCGTGCGCTCGGGCAAGGTCTTCGGCTGGATCGTGGCGCTCGCGGCGATGTCGATCGCACCGCTCCTGGCCCAGACGTCGAGCATCTTCGGCTACCTGCAGAAGATGAACGGCATGTACTTCATCCCGATCCTCGCCGTGGTGCTCGTCGGGATGCTGACGCGCCGCGTGCCGCCGGTCGCAGCGAAGATCGGGCTCGTCGTGGGCTTCGCGACGATCGCGATCGGCTACTTCGTGCCGCCGTTCGACGCGATCGTCGCGTCGATGCACGAGTTCCACTTCCTCGGAATCGTGTTCGCGTGGCTCGTCGTGCTGATGCTGGTCATCGGCGAGGCGCGCCCGCGCGAGACCGAGTTCAGCCAGGAGGACGCCGGCGCCGTCGACATGACGCCCTGGGGCCTCGCGGCGCCCGCGGGCGTCGTGCTGATCCTGACCGTGGTCGGGATCTACGCGACGCTCGCGGACTTCTCGGTTCTGGGCGGCTCGTAGGAGCGCGCGCTCACCGGCGCGCCGCGAACCAGTTGAAGTTCCACTCGACGCCGACCGAGCGCACGGTGACGCGCCGCTCGCCGGCCTCGAGCTGGATGGGGGCGCTCGACAGGGTCGAGTAGGTCTGCCAGCCTCCGGTCGGCGGGATCCTCTGCCGGTCGACGACGCGGCCGTCGACGAGCACTTCGAACCCGGCGCTGCCGGTGAGCGTCGCGACGCGGTAGTCGAGCGTGTAGGCGCCGCTCTCCTCCACGCGCACGAGGTAGTCCAGCGTGTGCCCCGGCTCGAAGTAGCCGAGATTCTGCGTGCCGTCCTCGTCCCCGCTGTCCTCGAGGACGGCGCCGTTCTTCGCAGTGAAGGCCTCGGCCTCCACGCGGCCAGGGAGCGCGTACGTCGGCAGCGTCGTGTGGACGACCTCACTCCGCGGACTCGTCGCGGAGCCGACGCGTCCGACGACCGAGTAGTAGTAGGCGCGGCCCGCCGGCGGCGGCGTGTCCTCGTAGCGCGCGGCGTCCAGCTCGAAGGCGACGCGGACCCCCGGCAGCCCGGGCTGCTCGGAGCGGTGGACGTCGAAGCGCGTGCCGGGTCGCGTGCCGCCTTCCCAGGTCAGGACGACGCGGCCGGCTTCCTCGACGAGCGCGAGCTTTCCCGGCCGCGCCGGGTCGGGTACGGGCCCAGCGCCGTCCCAGGACTCGTGCTTGACCCAGTCGACCTCCATGACCCACTCGCCCTGCATCGGCGCGTCGCTGATCTTCGCGTAGTTCAGGATCGCGAACATCGGCTCGGGGTAGCTGTCCCCCTGGCCAGGGTTGCGGTGCACCTCGACGCCGTCGAGGCGGTAGACGAGGTCGCTGCCCGCCCACTCGACCGAGTACTCGTGCCACTCGTCGAGCACCGCCGGGACGTTCGTGCGCAGCGTGCGCCAGTCGCCCTGGCCGTTCCCCTCGTCGCGGATCGCGCCCGTCGTGAACTTCCCGCCGCCGCTCTCGCCGTGGTGCTCGAAGATGTCGATCTCGCCCGAGCCCGTCGACGGCCACGGGACGTTCTCGTCGGGCTCCTGGACGGGCGGCTCGTTGTTCTGCGCGCCGAGGATCCACCACGCCGGGAACATGCCCGGCTCGCCGCTGCCCCAGAGCCGCAGGCGCGCCGTCCAGCGACCCTTCACGAACTCGCGGCGGTTCTTCGAGCAGATCCGGCCGGCGACGTAGCGCGTGTCGGGGTGCTGCACGCCCGTCTTCGAGAGGTTGGTGCACGGGATCTCTTCGCCGACGTTCCGCACCTTCAGCTTGAGCGTGCCGTTCGACACCTCACGCGTGCCGAGGGATCCGTCCGCGACGTAGCACTGCGACTCGTTGTTGACCCAGAGCATCTGGTCCTGCCAGTTCGCGGGCTCGAAGCGCGCGAAGTCGTCGAGGAAGTCGACCGTCCAGCCGCTCTTCGCGCGCGTGTCGTGCACGAGCGTCTGCAGCGCGCGCGCCGGAATCGAGACTATCGCCTCGCGCGCGCCGACGCACAGTCGGTACGTCTTCGGGCGGTCCTCGAGATTCAGCACGACGGTTGCGAGCGTGCCGTCCGGGTTGAGGAACGAGGTCGTGGACAGACCGCTGCGGCTCGACACAGCGCTGACGCGCCGGGCGCCGGGGCGGATGAACTTCGCGAAGTGCCCGAGGTAGTAGTAGGTGGGCGTGTAGATCAGCTCGCCGCTCGTCCGGTCGGCGTGGATCGGCGCGAAGCAGTGGTTGCCGATGTGGTTGGGCCCGCCCTTCTCGTTGAGGAGGACGTTCCAGTCGAGCCAGCCGACCGCGCCCGCGTTCAGGTCGCCGACGATGTTCGAGCCGTATCGCTCCGCGTTGGGCCAGTGCTGGTAGCGCGCGGGATCGAAGCCCTCGACGCACGCCTCGGTGAGCAGCACGCGCACGTCCGGGTAGGCGCGATCGACCTCCTCGACGTTTCCGTGCATCGGCTCGCCGCCGGCCCACGTCTCGTACCAGTGGAAGCCGACGCCCCACACGTACTTCGCAGCCTCGGGATCGCCGAGGATCGTGTGGGCCCGGTGCGTGACGAGGTCGCGGTTGTGGTCCCAGACGATGATCTTCTTGTCGCCGAGCCCCGCCGCTTCGAGCGTCGGACCCAGGTGGTCGCGCACGAAGTCACGCTCGTCCTCCGCCGTGTAGATCATCGACTCCCACGTCTGCGTGGCCATCGGCTCGTTCTGCACGGTGACGCCGAAGATCGGCACGCCGGCCTCCTCGTACGCCTCGATGAACTTCACGAAGTAGCGCGCCCACGCGTCGCGGTAGCGGGGGAGCAGCTTCCCGCCCCGCAGCATGTCCTCGCGGCCCTTCATGAACGCGGGCGCGCTCCAGGGACTGGCGATGGTCGGGATCTCTTCGCCCGCGGCGCGCAGCGCGTCCGCGATCATCGGGAGGCGGAGCTCGCGGTCCGGCGCGATGTCGAAGGTCGCGAGCGCAGCGTCGCCCTCTTCCACGTACGTGTGGCTCTTCGAGGCGAAGTCGCAGCTGTGGATGGGCGTCCGCAGGAGGCTGTACCCGATGCCGTCCTCGCGGTCGTAGTACGCCCGCATCAGCTCCGCCCTCTGCTCGTCCTCGAGCCCTGCGTAAGTCTCTGCGGCGGCGTCGGTGATCGCACCGCCGAAGCCGAGGATCTCCTGGAAGGTGATCCGGGGGTCGACGAAAACGGCGACCTCGGTCTCCGGCGTTTGCCGCGCGGGCAGCAGGCGCACGCGGTCGTTCAGCGTCAGCCGCAGCGCCGTGTCCTTGGCGGTCGTGTAGACCTCGACGGAGCCGCTCGGGCTGGACTGCGCTGCGAGCGCGGGGGCGGACGAGAAGGAGAGTGCGGCGCCGAATAGGACGGCGCGAAGCGGAAGGCTCATCTGTGCTGCGGGGTGCGGACGCTCGCTCGCCGCGCGCTTGAGGCGTGGCGAGCGCTGCACCGTATCACCCCTGGCGGAGCCGCAGGCGGCGCGCTCCGCCGCCGCACGTCACTCGTACGAGCCGGCGATCTCGACACCCTTCCCGAGCCCGCTCGACATGAGAGCCTGGTGAGCCGCCAGCGCCTCGCCGTACGTGACGCCGCGCCGTGGGTCGAGCACGAGGCGGAGCGAGCTCGCGCGCTCGTCGGCGCGCGGTCCGCGCAGCTTCCGGAGCCGGTCCTCGACGGACGCCAGATCGGTCGTGCGGAACGGTCCGAGCGAGTACTCGAGCGTGCGGTCGTCGCCGTACGCCCAGGCCTCACCGTCCGCAGCGGGTCCGCCCGTGCGGGGATCGATGCGGCTCCCCTTCTCGCGCACGCGGATCACGAGCGTCACGTCCTCCTGCGGCGCGACCTCGCCCTCGGCGATCTCGAGGGGGGCGTCGACCGGGAGCGCATGGGGGACGCAGACCTCGAGCGTGTCCGTGGCCGAGAGCGCGCGCTCCGTGTCGTCGTCGAGCGTCGCCGCGTCGCGGCACGCGAGTTCGAAGTTCCGCACGGGTGTCTCGAGGCTCGCGCCCACCGCGAGCAGGTGCTGGACCGACGCGAACGGCAGCACGCCGTGCGTGCGGACGACGATCGAGCCGCGCCCGACGTCGATCGGGATCCCGACCGATGCGCGCGGTACGGACTCGGTCTCCCAGCCCCGCGTCTCGGCCTCGAGCGCCTCCGAGAGCTCGGCGAAGCGCCCCGGGCCGTCGAGGACCTTCATCTCGACCGCGTCGTTCCCGAGGACGCGAATCGCCTGGTCCGCCAGGCACTCGACGACGATGCGCGGCCGGTCGTCGTCGTGGGGGACCGCCTCCTCGATCCAGGGCAGGCGCAGCTCCGTGAGGGGCGGGCCATCCGCACCCTGCGTCTCGGCGGCGCGCAGCGCGGGCGGCAGAAGGACGGCGACGGCGAGCAGGGCGAGTCTATGTCTGGCGATCATGTTGCGATCCTTCGGGTTGGGTCCTGGACCGCGGACGGCCCGCGCGCACTAGCTCGGCCCCACGGGTCCGGTACGGATCCTCTCCGGATTCCGAGCGGGTCCCGGCCTCGCGTCAATCCTCGAAGAACGCGTCCGCGAGGAGCACCTTGTGCCGCACGCAGTGTCGGGCGAGCGCCCACTCGAGCGCGGGACTGGCGCTGTAGAACGCAACGTCGAGCTCGTCGAGCTCTTTCTCGATGCCCGCGTAGCGCTCCGTGATGAGGTCGTCGCGCGCGTCGCTGTCCGCCGGCAGCGGGCCGTCCGCGACGAGCTCCGTCGCTCGCATGACGATGTCGCGCACCTCGACCGGCGCGACCGCTTCGAGCGCGCGCGGGAGCTCTCTCGCGTCCGTCTCGTCCAGGCACCGGAACGCGTGGACCAGTCCGCCGTTGCTCGTGTAGCTGACGAGCCAGCGGAGCGCGCTGACGGCGCGGGCCTCCGGTGTCCCGCGGCGGTCCTCTCGCACGAAGCCGCCGGGCGGCACGCCGTGCAGTTCGCAGAGGAGTTCAGCGGCTGTGTCGGTGAGAAGTCCGCGCCCGACCGCTGCGGCCCGGACGATCGCCTGCTCGGCGGAGGGCGCGCCGCGTTCCACGAGGGCGCGCAGCGCCTCGACGTAGGCGCCCTCGGCCCGGTCGACGTCGAGATCCGAGGAGCAGCGGTCGATGAGCGACAGCGCTTCGGCCTCCGTCAGTCCCGCCACGCGCGTGAGCTCCTCCGCGCGGCGGAAGTTGCGCCGCTCGAGCGCGTCGCGCCAGAGCGGACGGAAGGGCTCAGGACCGATGGAACCGTGCGCGCGCTCGACCGCGGCCGCGACGCGGATGCGGGAACCGGGCGCGCGTTCCAGACCGTCGGCCAGCTCGCGCGCGAACGCGGGCTCGCGGACGGCGAGCGCCGTGGCGGCCGTCGCGTGAAGATCGTCGCCGCCGTCCAGCGCGATCCGCCGCAGCTCCGGAGCGACGGCCGCCCAGAGCCCGCGGTCGCAGCGCTCGCCCTCGACCGCGGCGAGGAGCCCGCACGCGACCGGCTCGGCGTCGTGCTCGACCGCGAGCGACGCCAGGATCACCTCCTTCTCTTCGTCTCGACCGATCGACGCGAGCGACTCGAGCGCCCAGGAGCGCCGATAGCCGTCGAGGCGCTCGAGGTTCGCGGCGAGGCCCGTGGCGGCCGCTCGTGGGGGCGGAGACGGGAGGAGTTCGATGAGGGCCTCGAAGGCCTCCTGGTCACCACGGAAGGGGTCGTTCTCGAGCGCCGCGCAAACCGCGGGCGCCGCGCGCTCCCCCTGGTGCGCGAGGCGCGCACGCGCCATGTCTCGCAGGTCGTCGTCGAGCAGCTCTTCCACGAGCGCGTCGCAGTCGGGCGGGCTCTCATCGTCTGCGGCGAACAGCGCGTCCCGCTCGGCGAACCACGCGCCGGCCGCGTCGCGCGCGTCGCGGTTCGTGAGCCAGTCCTGGTAGCTGCCCGGCGCGTACCCGCGGCCCCCGCTCCCGAACCGGGCCCACGTGAAGACGACGAGCCCGAGCGCGACGTAGGCGAGGAGGAACGGGAGCGCCCGCGGGACTTCTTCGCCGGACGTGAGGCCGGCCGTGAGTCCGACCGCGACGAGCGCGGTGAGGATCGCGAAGAGCCAGAAGAGGCTGTTCACGCCGTCGGCGTGACCCCGCCAGGCGCGGAACGCGGCGTAGGCGGTGAAGCCCGACGTGACGAGGCGCTTCCAGCGCAGCTCGGCGCCATTGAACAGAGCGGCCCCGAGGACGAACGCCGCTCCGGCGGCGCTCGTGACGAGGATGAAAAGCGCGAAGGCGCGAGCCGCGGCAGGGACGGGGCGCTTCTCCGGGTCGTCCATGGTGGTCCCGAGGATAGGCCGCGCGGGATTGCGGGCCGCGAGCCGGTCACGGATTCGGCGCGCCTGCGCACCGCCGGGCCACACGAGATCACTGGGGCGCACGTGGCCCCGGCGCGCGCGGATCCGAAACGCATCCGCGCGCGACGCACCTCCACCCACCTCCGCCCCATGTTCCACTCGACCTCCGTCGGGCGGCGCGTCGCTGCCATTGCAGTCGTCGCGGCTGCCCTCGCCGTCCCGTCCTTCGCCCAGGTTCGCGCGTTCGTCGACGCGGCCGCCGACCCTGGACCCGCCGAGCGCATCCTCGTGATCGAAGGCTCGATCGCGGACGCAGGAAAGCGCTTTCAGCTCGTGCCGACCGTCGACGGTGTTCCGTCCCGGACGCTGGCCAGCGGGTTCGAGCGCACGTCCGGCCTCTTGAACAGGAGCGGTCGCGCCATGGTCGTCGTGACGGGCGCGCGTCGGCTGGCTGCCGGCGGGACGCCCGCGGTTCGCGTCCTGGTGGACGGCGCGCCGGTGTCGACGGCCGGGAACGTGCCGGTGGTGCTCGGGTTGGCGGCGGGGACGGTCACCGGCCAGCGCAGGGGCCCCGTGCTCACGGAGGCGAGCGGAGCGGCGCTGCCCGACGTGCTCTCCGTCACCGCGCCGGTCGACGGGTCCGTCGTCGGATCGCCGACCATCGACGTGCGGGGTCGGCTCGCGGGCGATCTCAACGACGCTGGCACGGAGGTGCGCGTCAACGGCGTTCTCGCTGACGTGTTCCCGTCGGGCGGAGTCGGTCGCTTCCTGCTGCCGAATCTGGAGCTCTCCCCCGGCCTCAATGCGGTGTCCGTGACCGCGACGCCGCCGGGCGGCACGCCGCAGACGGTCGAGCACCTGGTCCAGCTCGCGCCCCTCACCTCGAACAACGTTGTCGTCTCGAGCGGCGTCGCCTACGCGGCGCGCGGCACGCAGGGCGTCGGGGTCATGGACCTCGCGACCCGTACGTTCACCACGGTCGCACCGCCGCCGGGATCCGATCGGATCGACGACGTGGCGGTCGCCGACGGGTTCCTCTTCGTCCTCGACGGTGCGAGCGGCGGGAGGCTCGCCGTCTTCGACGTCTCCGACCCGATGATGCCCGTGCTGGCGTCGACGCCGCTCGCCGTCCAGGTCGGTCCGTTCGCTGGCGTATCGGCCGGAGGCGGTCGCGTCGTGGTCTCGGGGGGCACGGGGCTCCTGTCCGTCCGCGGCTACGACGCCTCGGGCCAACTCTCCGCAGCGCAGTCGACGATCGACCTCGGCATTGGACAGCCGGACGTGCTGGTGTCGCCCGACGGGCTCCGCGCACACGTCTCGACGGACTTCTCCGGGACGGTCGACGGCGCGCGCTTCGGCATCACGACGCTTGCGCTCAATGCGCCGCCCGCTGCGCCGGCGATCCTCGATCGCATCGGCGTACCCGGCGCGGGCTTCACCGGCGGCTTCCAGTCGCCCGCCAACTTCCCGATCGAGTCCGCGCTCATCGGCGACGAGCTCTTCGTCGCGCACGGCGGCGGACTCTCGCGCATCGATGCGGCGGGGACGCTGGTCGGAACGCGCCCGCTCGGCTTCGCCGCCGTGAGCGCGGACGCGGTGGGGACCGAGCTCTTCGTCGTCGGCACGGGGCGGCGCCTCGCGCGGCTGGATGCGGCAGCGAGCGGCGCGCCGGTCCTCGTGGAGACGCAGACGCTCCCGACGGGAACCCTGACCGGCGTTGCGGCAACCGAGGCGTACGTGGCGGTGGCGAGTGGCGCGGCCGGGTTGCGCGTGATCAGACGCTAGGGCCGCCCCGGCCGCTTGTTGCAGATGTGGAACTGCGAGCGCGCGGACCTCGTTGTCCGCACGCTCGCATCCGACGGTTCACTCGAACGTGATCGACACCGCGTTGGTTGCGGTCGACGAAGCCCCGTCGCGGCACCAGAGCTGGAAGTTGAGGGTCTGGCCCGCACTCGCTCCGATCGTGCCCAGCGCGTTCAGATCGATGGACATCGGGTCGATCACGACGTCGAGAGCGCCGCTCGAGTCCGTCGTTCGGATCCCGGACAGGTAGTCGTACCCGCTTCCGATGCAGATCAATCCGGAGTCGATCGTGGTCGCCGTCTGGGGAGTGAACCCGACGAGCATGTATCCGATCTCGTCCGGGGGGAGGTAGCGCCCGTGAAGGGTCTTCTCGGTCGCGCGGGACGGGCCACCGGACGCTGCCATGAAGCTGCCGACGCCCGTCGAATTCTCCGGGCCGGCACAGTGCAGCGAGCCCGCCGCGTCTCCGCTCGGGAAGTCGAGGAGCAGCGTCCGGAGGACGAAGACGTTGTCGTCCGTGACGTCCATGGCTGTGATCAGGACCCTGCGGGAGCGGGATCCGCCCCATTCGTACTCCGAGGCTCCCGACATGGTCGTTTCGTGGCCTTCGGGGATCGCAACGCCCGCATCGGACACGCCGAATGCACTACCGATCGGTTGGACGAGGCGGGCGACGTTCGCGCCCGGCGACCAGGCCCACGTTCCCCAGCCGTCGGGGAGCGCTACGGCCCGGCCGAACCGATGGCGTGCGCCGCGCGCCGCACCGAGACTGTCCCCGAGTACCGCCTGGTCTCCGGTCAGGCTCAGGTTCGAAGCAGCGAGTGCAAGTACCTCGCTGCTTTCGGCGACGCGTGGCCCCTCGACAAGGACCGTGGGTCGCCCGAAGAATCCGCCGGGGACGGGAGTGGGCGACGTGATCGACGGAAGCGGGATCGGTTCCTCGGTCACGAGAGACGGACCTGAGAGTATCCGTCCGTCGTAGTTGAGGCGGACGCCTCGCGTCCACCGGCTGGATGATTGGTAGAGGAGGACCCACTCCATCTGAAGCGAAGGGGAACCCATCGTGGGGGTCATCGAGAGTCGGTACCCGTACGGTCTCGAGTCGATCAGTCGCTTCGGTCCGACTCGTACCCCATTGTCGTCGAGAAGCTGCACGTACAGTTCGCAGAGCGTGCCGAACATCCCGTAGTCGAACTGCTCCACGGTCGCGAGCATGTAGAACGTGCCAGCTGCCGGGTACGGGTCGCTTCCGACCTCGAAGTCGGCGAGTGGGCCGTCGATCGCTACGTCGTGGAGGACGCGCGGGGCCGACAGGGAACCGCTCGCCGCGTCGCGCCGTCGGGTCACAACTCTCACACTCTCGTGCGGGGGGCCGCCGCCCGCTGTGCCCCACAGCCACATTGTCGTGAGGAACGAGGAGGTTCCGCTGTTCCCGCCCGTCGACGGCAGGGACACGTCGGCGGCCGACATCTCGAGGAAGACGGGCGCGCTGATCTCCGCGGTCGTTCCGGAAACGAGGATCGACATCGTGTCCCGGTCGTCGTTTGCGAAGTGGAATCCGACGCTCACGCAGTACCGGTCCGTGCTCGGGTCGTAGGCGGCGCTCGTCTGCTGCAGAAACTCGGTCTCGACGGTCTCGATCGAATCCGTGGAGATCACAGGGTCGATCACGATCGCACCCTCGGCGGTCTCGAGGAAGTCCGCGGGCACCCGCATCGACATGCGGTCACCCTCGACGTCGCAGGGGATCGCGAGTTCCTGCCCGCCTGCGGTGAAGACCACCGCCTCGCTGAGCGTGACCGCACCGCGCTCGTGGGCCCAGGAACGCGTGGACGGGGTCCACGCGTAGCTGGGGTCGACGTCGAGGTCGACCTCAACGAGGACTTCGCCCTTCGTGCCCGCGGGCAGAACGAACGACTGCTCGACCGACTCGACGTCGAAGTCGTAGTGCTCCAGGAGCACGCCGCGGTCGAGCGTGATGCGGTCGTCCGAGCGGTTGATCGAGGGCGCCGCATCGAGCGTCGCCCTTGCGCCATGGATCGTCACGGCGTCGAGGCTGAGCCTGATGGGGTAGGTCGTCGGCGCGTCGCTCCCGAGGAAGGGTCGAAAGGTGAGTCCCGCCTCCGACACGCGCGCCTTGTAGCGAGGTGTCCACACCAGCGGGTTCCCGTCGAGGCCGACGTCGTGGAAGACGCCGTCGAGGAGCTCGCGCATCGGGGTCTCCGGCGATTCGGCGGCGATGCCACCTTGCGTGGAGACCTCTTCGTGGGTGCGGATCGGTGGGCGCCTGGTCGGATCTTCCGCGGGAGCCGCGGCTTCCATCGTGGCCTGGTGGACGAGCTGGTCCGGATCCAGGCGCTGTCTGGGCGCTGCGGCGGCGAGTGGGGCGAAGGCGAGCGCACACGCGAGGGGGCTCAGGCGCGCTGACTTCATACGGCGGGCGATGTCTCTCTTCATACGAGGCGAACTGCCGAGCGAGCGGACCGTCAACCAGCCCATTGGCTTCGACTCCGCCGCGGTTTCCGACATCGCAACGGGCGCGCCGGTGCGGGCCGTTCCACATGATCTTCAGCAGGCGGAACCTGTTCAGGAACCTGCACTCCGAACGAGTGTCCGCTGCACGCAATCGATTCGACTCCGACCCAGACGCCCATGATCCTTCGCACCTGGCACGGCCGGACGAAGCTCGAGGACGGCGACGCCTACGAGGCGTTCATGCGCGAACGCGCTGCGCCGGACTACGGCTCCGTCGCCGGACTGAAGCAGCTCTACTTCACGCGGCGTGATGACGGCGACGTTGCGCACTTCCTCCTCGTCACGGTGTGGGAAGACATGGCCGCGGTCGAGCGCTTCGCGGGCGCCGACGCGGCGCGCGCGAAGTACTACCCCGAGGACGACCGCTACCTGCTCGAGAAAGAGACCCACGCGACCAATCAGCGCGTCTTCCACACGGAGTGAGCGCGGCCGCGCGTCACTCGGGCGTCGGAACGGACGCCTCGAGAAGGGCTTCGAGCACAGCGCCTGGATCCGCGAGGTCCTGAAGCACCGGGGCGACGCCGTGGGACTCGAGCCGCGCCCGCGCCGCAGCGTCCACGGCGACACCGACCATCGGGAGCCCGAGCGCGGCGCATGCGCGGGCGTCCCAGACACCGTCGCCGACGTAGACCGTCCGCTCGAACGTGGCTCCGTCGCCGGCCATGCACGCGCGCTGCCGCGCGATCTCGAGGATGTCCTCCCGGGCAAGCGCGTCGTTCGCGGCTCCGAAGGAGAGGTCATCCGTTCGAACACCGGCCGCGGTCAGCTTCTCGAACGCGGATGCGCGCCATCCGCCGGTTGCGATGGCGACGCGCCAGTCCGGGAGGCCTCGGAGCCACTCGATGCACCGCGCCGCGCCGCGGACCTCGAAGTCCTCCGCTGCGACGGTCGAGAGCCGCTCGCGCCACAGCGCAGCGAAGTGCCGCTCGGTGCGCGCGAGCGCTTCGCGCGGGGCCGGCGCACCGCGCTGACGCCGGTGGACCTCGTCCACGATGCCTGTGTCGGTGACATGCGTGAACGTCGTCCAGTCCGACGACTCCTCGTCGAGCTCGAGGACCTCGGCCAGCGCGCGCCAGAAGAGGCGGTCCTCGTCCTTCGCGCTCCGGACGAGCGTCCCGTCGACGTCGAAGATCGCCAGGTGCATGGGGCATCGGATACCGCGCTCGGTGCTGGGCCGGTACGCGAAACCCGGAGGAGTTCCGAGCCCGCTGCGAATCGGTGGACGTTCCAGCGGGCTCGGTGCCGTGGCAACGACTACAGGTAGGTGAGCGAGACCGCGTTCGAGGTCAACCAGTTGGCGTCTCTCCGATACCAGAACTGGAAGTTCTGGGTCTGCCCCGACATCGCGCTGATCGTCCCCGCTCCGTTCAGCTCGAGCGCGTTCGGATCCAGGACGAGGTCGTACCCGCCGCCGGTCCCCGTTCCGAACACCCCGCGTAGATAGTCGAAGCCCGTGCCAATGCAGATCCCCTGCGCCTCGACGGTCGACGCGCTGAGTGCGCCGAACCCGACAAGCATGTAGCCCACCTCGTTCTCCGGCAGGTTGCTGAGCCGCAGGGTCTTCGGCGTCAAGGGGGAGCGGTCACCGAGCGCTTCGAGGTTGGCGTTGTAGTACGCGTACCAGAGTGGACCGCCGCAGTGCATCGAACCCGCCGCTTCACCGTTGGGGAAATCGAAGAGAGTGACGAAGATCGGAGGGGTATCGAGGGGGGGGACGTTGAGGCTGCCAGCGGTGAGGATGCGCCGCATGCGGGCGCCACCCCACTCGTACTCTGATGTCGCGAACCCGGGCCGCCCGGCGCCGGCGGACTCGACCGCGCCCGTGACACCGAACCCGCCCGAAACAGGCTGGATCTCCCGTGCGAGACGGTCGCGGTAGTCCGAGGTGACGACGCCCCAACCGTCCGCCAGCGTCGCGAACAAGACGTGCGATCGATTCAGGGGCTCTGCAACGACACGCCAGCTCTCGTCGACGACGTAGGGTTCTCCAACGACCTCCATGTCCGAGACCTGCATGACGGTGTTCATCGTGCCGCCCTCCGAAAGAGCGTCGTATCGCTCGACGAGCACGATCGGCCGTCCTGTTCCTGGGCTCGTGCGTCGGGTTGGCGACGCAACTCTTCCGAGGCCGATCGGTTCCGCCGACAGTTCATTCGGGCCTGACCGAGTCGTGCCGTCGTAGTTGAACGAGACGCCGTGGAGGGGGCCAGGAGAGAACGCCCTCTCGTAGAAGAGCGCCCACTCCATCTGGGCCGTGGAGGGTGAGCCCATGGTCGGCGTCATCTCCATAAAGTGGAAACCCGAACGTGAGGCCACGATGCTCCGAGGACCGTGTGGGAGACCGTCGGCGTCGATGAGCTGGGTGCTGATCTCGTACCTGTCGCCGAAAACTGGGTGCGTGACCCGTTCCTGCAGGGCGAGCAGCGAGTAAGTCGCGCCGTAGGGATAGGGGTCGCTCCCGAGGGACAGGTGGACGGGCTGCCGGACGCTGGACGGAGCTTGGAGGAGGTTCGTCGGCCCGACCGTACCGGTGCTCGCGTCGCGCACGCGCGTCACGACCCGTGCGCTGTTGTTCGCGCTGAAGGACTCGAGCATCGTGCAGACGAAAGACGACCCCGCGGCATTGCATCCCATCCATGCGGTCGAGCTGCGGTCATCCGCCATCTCGAGGAATGCGATACCCGTGATCCCGGCGGTCGTGGCGTGGACGAAGAAAGACACCGTGTCCTGATCGGAGTTCGAGTAACGGAGACTCCGCGACAGGCAGTAGCGGTCACTGTTCGGGTCGAACGCGCCCGTGGTCCAGCCGGACTCCGCGCCGAAGCTCCCCAAGGAGTCCGTCGCGATGACCGGATCGATCACGATCTCGCCGACCGCTGCGTTCATGAAGGCGGCCGGCACGCGCATCGTCATGCGGTCCCCCTCGACGTCGCAGGGGATCGCGAGCTCCTGGCCGCCCGTCGTGAACACCACGGCCTCGCTCAGCGACACCGACCCGCGCTCGTGCGTCCAGGCACGCTCCGTGGGCGACCAGTCGTACTCCGAATCGACGTCGAGGTCGATCTCGACGAGCACTGCACCCTTCGTGCCCTCCGGCAGCACGAACGACTGCTCGACCGAGTCGACCGCGAAGTCGTAGTGCTCGACGAGGGAACCGCGCTGGATCGACACGCGGTCGGCGTCCCGTCCGATGCGTGGGGCGGGGTCGAGGGCCATACGCGCGCCGTTGATCGACACGCGGTCGAGGGACAGCCGGATCGGATAGGTCCGCGGCGCGTCGCTCCCCAGGAACGGGCGGTAGGTGAGACCCCCCGACGTGACACGCGCCTTGTAGCGCGGCGTCCAGACGAGCGGGCTGCCGTCGAGGTCCACGTCGTGGAAGACGCGGTTCAGCATCGCCGAGAGGTCCTGGGGCTCCGGGGAGGCGACGATTCCGCTGGTGGTGGTCGGCTGCGTCGGGATCTGGACGGGGGGCCGATCACGCGGACCGACGGGCTCGGCGGCGCGGACTTGAACGTCGTCGTGGGTGAAGCCTCGATCGAGGCGCTCTTGAGGAACGCCGGCGGCTGCGGGCGCAAGAGCGAGGAGAGTCAGGGCGAGCGGTAGACGGTGCGACGGCGTCAATGGTTGGTGGCAGGGCTGTTCCATACAGGCTCGACTGCCGAGCGAGGATCGGATCAACAGCGACCGCGCGCTCGGGCTGCGTGGGTCCTCCGAGTGCTTCGCGAATGGCCGATTCCTTGGCGCCGATCCGTCGGTGCGTTCGTTGGAGCGCACGAGGAACATCAGATGGCTACACGTGAGCTGATCGAGGAACGGGTTTTCGTTCTCCTGCGGGAGAGGGCGAGCAAGGACATCTCAGGCGTTTCCGACGCCCGGATGCCATCGCTTTTCATGGCGCGGGATCTGGGCCTGGCGAGGACCGCGCGGGGGGTGCTCGCTCCGGACTACAGCGAGATCTCGAGGTCCTTCGGGGGCCGCGCGGTTCCACGGGAGCAAGCGGAGCTCCGGATCAAGGTGAAGACGGTGGTCGACCTCGTGCTCGAGAGGGCGAATGCATGAGTGCCATTCGGAGGATCGAGCGGAGCGCCGGGATCTGCATCCGCCCCCTTGTGCTCGCCCTGAGCGCGTCGATGTTCGGTGCCTGCGTACATGTGGACCTGGACAAGCCGCCGATCGAAGCGCTCAAGGTGCGTCGGTCGCTCACGGACAAGAACGGTTCCTCGTCCCCGGCCGTGGCACAGATCACGGATCCCGCCGGCGAGGATCGTGTCTACCGGGTCGACGCCGGGGTCGGTTGGACGGGGCGGGTCGAATCGGACTGGACCGACGGCGACCTGGTTCTCGGCGTCGAAGCGCACAAGAACACCGTCATCGACGAGGAGCAGGACAACTTCTCCGTGAAGGCGGTGTACGACGAGAACCGGAACATCAAGGGCTTCGAACCGATCGTCGACATCCTCACCCCGACGTACAGCCTTGCGTACGTGCGGGACCTGGAGGCGGGCACGGAGAGCGTCGTTCCATCGGTCGAATGGCGCTTGGTCGACCCGGAGCTCCGTCTCGGATACGTCATCAGTTCGCCGGGCGAGGGCGACGCCCTCCGGAACGCGATCGAGCCGAACCTCGCCGTCGGCGTCCACCACCAGTCGATCCTGGAGGCCGAGAATGACGCGACCGGCGGGGTGACGCGCGCCTATGCCGATGCCGCGGTCGTGTACTACCCCGGAACGGTCCGGCAACGAGGAGGGGAGACCGGTGTCCTCGGGCCGGACGACGAGGACTACGTCTACAACATCCGCTTCCGGGCCAGCTACCGATTCTGGCGCGACATCGACGAGGGGTCACGGGTGGAGACCGGTATCGACTCCTACCAGTTGTTCCGATTCGCGGTCGAGCTCGCGCTCACCCCCGACCAGCACTGGGGCATTGCGCTCCAGTACCAGAACGGCGAGGACCCGATCGAGGGTCTGGTCGCGCAAGAGTTCGTCTCGCTCGGCCTGACAGCGAAGTTCTAGCGGTGCAGAGCCCGGTGCAAGCGCGCTGGCAATGGGGCGGGGGAGCGGCAACCGAATCGGTTGCTGCTCCCCCGCTGCATTGCCCGTGCGTTCGCACCGGGCTCTGTGCTCAGGCCGCCGGCGGCGCGTAGCTCGTCAGCTTGATCCCCGTCACGGCGGCGGCGTACTCCTCCTTCGTCGGCGTGCGGCCGAGGATCGTCGAGAGGACCACGACCGGCGTCGACGCCAGGAGCGACTCGCCCTTCTTCTCGGCGCTGTCCGCGACGACGCGGCCCTGGAAGAGGCGCGTCGAGGTCGCCATCACCGTGTCGCCCTTCGCCGCCTTCTCCTGGTTGCCCATGCACAGGTTGCAGCCCGGGCGCTCGAGGTAGAGCATGTTCTCGTATTCGGTGCGCGCCTGCGCTTTGGGGGCGAGGTCGTCGAACTCGAAGCCCGAGTACTTCTGCAGGATCGCCCAGTCGCCCTCGGCTTTCAGCTCATCGACGATGTTGTAGGTCGGCGGCGCGACCACGAGCGGCGCGGCGAACTTCACGGCCCCGTGCTGCGCCTCGATGTTCTTCAGCATCTGCGCGAGGATCTTCATGTCGCCCTTGTGGACCATGCAGGACCCGACGAAGCCGAGGTCCACCTTCTTGGTCCCGCCGTAGTGCGACAGCGGCCGGATCGTGTCGTGCGTGTAGCGCTTCGACGGGTCGTCGTTGTGCACGTCCGGGTCCGCGATCATTGGCTCGTCGATGATGTCGAGGTCGACCGTGAACTCGGCCTCGTACTTCGCGTCGGCGTCGGGCAGCAGCGTCGGCTCCTCGCCCGAGCGCAGGCCCGCGATCCGCTCGTTGGCCAGAGCGATGAGCCCCGCGAGAACACCCTTCGCGTTGTCCATGCCCTTGTCGACCATGATCTGGATCCGCGACTTCGCGATCTCCAACGACACGATGAGGGTGTCGGGCTCCGAGATGCAGATCGACGCCTTGGCCTTCATCTCGGCCGTCCAGTCCGTGAACGTGAACGCCTGATCGGACAGCAGCGTGCCGATGTGCACCTCGATCACGTTGCCCTGGAAGACGTTCTCGCCGAACTCCTTCAGCATCTGGGCCTGCGTCGCGTGCACGACGTCGCGGAAGTCCATGTGGTCCGCGAGCGTGCCCTTGAAGGTGACCTTGACCGACTTCGGGATCGGCATCGTCGCCTCGCCGGTCGCCAGCGCCAGCGCGACCGTGCCAGAGTCCGCGCCGAAGGCAACGCCCTTCGACATCCGCGTGTGCGAGTCGCCGCCGATGATGACGGCGCGGTCGTCGACCGTGATGTCGTTGAGCACCTTGTGGATGACGTCGGTCATCGGGTGGTAGACGCCCTCGGGATCACGTCCGGTGATCAGCCCGAAGTCGTTCATGAAGCGCATCAGCTTCGGGATGTTGCGCTGCGCCTTGAGGTCCCAGACCGACGCCGTGTGGCAGCCGGATTGGTACGCGCCGTCGAGCGTGGGGGAGATGACGGTCGCAGCCATCATCTCGAGCTCCTGCGACGTCATCAGGCCCGTCGTGTCCTGGGACCCGACGATGTTGACCTTCACGCGGACGTCGGAGCCGGCGTGCAGCGTCACGCCCGGCGTCGCGCCGACCGCGTTCCGGTTGAAGATCTTCTCGACGGCGGTGAGGCCCTGGCCCTCGTGCGAGATCTCCTTGGAGGCGGCGTACACCGCCGGCATCTCGACCCCGAGGATCTCCGCCGCCGTGGACTGGAGCTTCTTGCCGAACACGACCGCGTACGAACCCTCGGCGCGGATGAACTCGAGCTTCTGCGGCGTGAGCGCGGACGAGATGTCCGCAAGCTCGGTCGTGCCGTCGGCGGCGTAGAGCTTCTTGGTGGAGGTGTTGATCGTCAGAACCGTGCCGGTGTCGATCGAGAACACCTGCTCGAGCTCGGGTTCGCCGTCCTCGTCCAGGATCGTGTTGCCGTCCGCGTCGAGCTTCTTGACCCAGTTCTTCAGGTCGACCCCGATGCCGCCCGTCACGCCGACGGTGGTCAGGAAGATCGGCGAGATCCCGTTCGTGCCGCCGACGATCGGCGCGATGTTGATGAACGGGACGTAGGGGCTCGCCTGCTTGCCCGTCCAGAGCGCCACGTTGTTGACGCCGGACATGCGCGAAGAGCCCACGCCCATCGTCCCCTTCTCGGCGACGAGCATCACGCGCTTGTCGGGGTGGTCCGCCTTCAGCTTCGTCAGGACAGCCTGCGCGTCCTTGTCGTGCTCGAAGATGCATTGCCCGTGCAGCTCGCGGTCGGAGCGCGAGTGCGCGTCGCTGCCCGGCGAGAGGAGGTCGGTCGACACGTCGCCGACCGCGGTGACGTAGGTCACGACCTGAACGATCTCGTCCACCGGCGGGAGCTGCGTGAAGAACTCGGCCTTCGCGTAGCTCTCGAGGATCTCCGTGGCGAGCGCGTGCCCGCCGCGGTGGGCATCGGCGAGCCGGTCGGTGTCGGCCTCGTAGAGGAACACCTGCGTCTTGAGCACGTCCGCAGCCTGCCGCGCGGCGCCGGAGTCGTCGCCGAGCGCGATGTCGATCAGCGCCTCGACGGACGGGCCGCCCTTCATGTGCGCGAGGAGCTCGAAGGCGAACGCTGGAGTGATCTCCGGAACGGCGATCTCGCCGAGCGCGATCCGCTTCAGGAAGCGCGCCTTGACGCCCGCAGCGCTCGTCGTACCCGGGAGCGTGTTCTTGATGAAGAACACGAGCGAGTCGGCGCGGTGCTCGTGGCCCGCGTCCTGGATCTGCTCGATGAGCGCCTCCACCAGCGCGGCGTCCTCGATCGGCTTGGGGTGGAGGCCCTGTTCCTTGCGGGTCTCGATCTCGTCGAGGTAGTCGGTGTACACGCTCATGGGACTCTTCTTCGGTGGGAAGGGAGGTGCGGGGCGGGGCGGGGTGCGGGGCAGGGTGCCGAGCGGAGGCCGCGGTGAGGGGTCGCACGGCCGTGCGGGCGGCTCGAGGGGCCTCGAAGCGCCGCGCTGCGGCGGTTTCGCGCGGACCAAGATAGCGATCCGTGGGCCCGGACGCCGCCGTTCCCAAGGGGTCCGAGCGCGCGGTGCGACCCGGGCACACGGGTGCGATCATCGGTTCCTATCGACCGATCGCGCCCCGTGCCCGAGGCGGCGGGCCGGATCACACGCCGAGCGCCGCCTCCGCGCCGAATCACCTACCGATCGCCACCGCCGCGCCGAATCACCTTCCGATCGCCGCCGCCGCGGCGAATCACCTTCCGATCGCCGCCGCCGCGGCGAATCACCTTCCGATCGCCGCCGCCACGCCGGGCGCGACGTGGACGCGGTCGACTTCGGCCGAGTCCGCCGGCACGCCCAGCACCGTCGCACCCAGCGGAACCAGGCCGACCGCGCCGGCGGGGAACGGCCGCAGCGCGCCCTCTGGCGCGAGACCCGCCACCGCGACGACGCCTGCCTCGCCGCGCCAGACGAGGAGCTGTTTCCCCGGCCGCGCTTTCGGTCCCGTGACCACCGAGCCCATCGCGGCGCGCAGCGCGAACTCTCGCTCGCCCGGAGCGAGGTCGAGCGGAACGACGAAGCGCAGCGCGCTCTCCTCGGGCTCCGTCGAATCGACGAGGAGCAGCGTGTGCGCGCCGGCGCGGGGGGACTCGACGACGAAGGTCCCGTCGGCGGCGACCCGCGCGGACGCCGATCCGTGCGCGCCTGCCGTCACGCCTTCGTCCGCTTCGAGCGTCGCGCGGAACGCGCTGGGGTCCACGCCCTGCAGCGCGAGGAGCCCGCGCACGACGCAGCCCTCCACCGCCGCGCCCGCGCGCAGATCGAACCACGTCGTCCGCCCCTCCTCGACGACGCAGTTGCCGTCCACGCCAAGGAACGCGCGGCCCAGCCCGCTCGAGGTGCTCGAGAACCCGGCGCCCACGGCGCGGTCGGTGCGTTCGACCCGCCATTCCCCGGGCGTCAGGTGCTCGAACGCGAACGAGCCGTCCGGCGCGGTCCGCGTCGTGCGCGCAACCCCGTCGCCGCGCGAAGCGAGCACGACGTACGTCTGCTGTACGCCGTCCGCGTCGTTGACGTGGCCGCGGATCGCGCCGCCCTCCGTCAGCACGAGCGAGAGCGCGTCCTCGACCGTGTCGGGGCCGAGCGCGACGGGCCCGACCTCCGCTGCGGCGAAACCGTCGAGCTCCGCGCGGACGACGTAGCGGCCGCGGCGCCTCAGCGTCAGGGCGAAGCGGCCCTCCGCGTCGGCGACGGCCTGGGCGACCACGTCGGGTGAAACCGTCGACGGCAATCCCTCGACGCGGACGGGTCCCGTCGCGACCGCGCGCACCGTCACGCGCGCGCCTGCCGCCGGGGCATCCGCGGCGAGCACGCGCCCGCGGCTGACGGGCTGGCGCTCGAGCGCAACCTCGACCACCTCGGGCAGCTCGGCGGGCTCGAGCGCGCGGCTCTTCGCGACGCGGTGTCCGTCGGTCTCGACGACGATGCGGAAGCGCTCGGCAGGGGCGAGGACCTCGACCGGCTCATCCCCGAGCGTGCCCTCGAAGAGGAGTTCGTCCGCTCCATCCGCACGAGCGACGATCCGTGCGTCGAGCGGGCCCGTACCGGGGCGCGTCACGCGTACCGCGAAGCGGCGCGGAGCCTGCATGCGCAGCTCCACGTCGAGCGTGCCGCCGCGCACGTCGTCGAGCCGGGCACGCCCGATCTCGGTGTTCCCGAACGTCTCAAGGTCGACGCTCCGCCCGCGCTTCAGCACGAGCGAGAAGCGCCCTTCGGCGTCCGCCGCCGTGCTGCCGCTCGAGCTTCCGAAGAACGAGCGAGACTCGTAGCGCACGCCTGCCCACGGAACGGGGGCGCCGTCCGCGTCCAGCACGACGCCCTCGACGCGTTTCTCGAGCGGGATCGCCTCGACGCGCACCACGAGGCCCGCGCTGACGCTCCCGGAGCGAACCTCCACGCGTCCGCTCTTGCCCGTGATCGTCCCGTCCTCCGAACGCGCGTCGACGCGGACCTCGCCAGGCAGCAGCCCGTCGAGGCGGAAGCGGCCCTCCGCGTCGGTCGTCGTCCGCGCGGCGCCGAGCCCGGACGCGCGGTACGCGCGCAGCCCGCCGCTGCCGCCCGAACGCACCTCGCGTCCGGCCACCTCGACGACGATTCCGGCGACGTCGAGCCCCTCGCCCACGACCTTGCCCTCGATGGAGCCGCCCGGCTGGAGCACGAAGTCGCCGGCGTCCCGGGCGCCGCGCTCGGGGAAGGCGATCTCGAAGACGTCGCTCGCGAACCCGGCGCGCGTGGCGCGCAGCGATGCGATCGAGGCGCTGTCGGACCGCGTGCGGACGCGCAGGCGCCCGCCCGCGTCGCTCGTCCCCGCGCGCGCTCCCCAGAGGCGTACGTCGACCCCGGCGAGCGCCTTCCCGTCGGGATCGACGAATCGGACGTCGAGCGCGGCGCCCTCTTCCTCGACGGATGGAGCCTCCGCCGGGATCGAGGAGTTCGCGCGCGGCCCGGGCGCGTTCGGCCCTTCCGTTCTGCGCAGCGCGTCCGAGGCATGGGCGAGGTCCACGGGCTCGATCGCGTGGAACTCGACGCGCTCCAGCGACGGTGTCGCGCCGCGCAGAAGGTCGTCGCCCCCGAGTGCAAACGCGGCGAGGAGCGCAAGGGCGACGGCGGCGGCGGACGCGGCGAACTTCATGGCGACGGAGAGGGTGACGGCGGCCGCCAGAGGGGTCGCCGCGGGCCTTTGGGAGGGAAGCGTGACGAGCGGTGCGAGCGCTGCGTGCCAGCGGTCGCGGTCGCCGCCCGCGCGCTCGTCGAGCCGCTCGCGCAGGCGCGCCAGTCCGCGCGAGAGCCGCGCGCGCACGGTGCCGGCCGGCTGCCCGAGCGCGCGCGCGATCTCTGCCGGTGCGTGGCCCTCGTGGTACCGCAGCATCAGCGCCTCGCGCGTCGGACCGTCCAGATCGAGGAGCGCGTCGACGACCAGCCGCTGCGCCTCGGCGCGCTCGGTCAGCTCGGCCGCCGACGGGAGCGCTTCGTCCCGCGATCCACGCTGCTCGCGCTGAGCACGCCGGCCCTCGGACCGGGCCCGCTGGCGCGCCGCGTTCTGCACGACGCGCGCGAGCCAGCCGCGGACAGAGTCGCCCACGCGCGGCGGCCGCTCGAGCGCGGCGGACAGCGCTTCCTGGGCGACGTCGTCCGCGGTGGCGTCGTCGCGCACGAGCCGCCGCGCCAGCGCGCGCACCCAGTCGGCGTGCTCGAGGAGGGCGGCCGGGGAGAGGAGGTCCTCGGTAGGTCGGGGGCGGTCGGGGCTCATCACGTGGGTCCCATGCCGCCGCGCGGCGAGCGTTGCGGGGAATCCGCGGATCTGGGCCGCTCTCGCACCGCCGCCTAGTCGCCTCCGTCCTCGCTCGCTCCGGCGCCCGCGCCCTTCGTCGGGCCCGCGTTCGATTCGACACGGGCGCCCTGGGAACCGCCGTCGGATCCGTCTCCCTGTCCCGAAGCGACCGCTGCCCGCTCGCCCGTAGGACTCACGGCGAAGGCCGCGCCCAGTGTGACGAGGAAGAGGGGGACGTAGAACCAGGCCGTACGCGGCCGCTTGAACGCCCGCCATCGGTTCCCCCAGGTGATCACCTCTCCCATCGTGCGCCCGATCCTCGGCCCCTCGTAGCGCGAGGTCTTCCGGTCCGACGACCGCTTCTTTCGGAGCCGCTTCTCGATCTTCGAGACCCGGCTCTCTGCTTTGATCATGGTCCCGCCGTACGACGTCTCGAGGAACGCGAAGAGCACGATCGCGCTCAGCGTGATGAGCGCGTACGGAGTCCGAGCCTCGCCGAGATCGCCCCGCGCGTACAGCGCGGTCAGAGCCGCGAAGAAGGTGACCGCGGCGGCCTTCGTACGCGCCTTGAAGTCGTCTTGCCGCGCGATGATCGCCTGGAGCAGCTTGATCTCCTCGAACGCCTGCGCGTCGTCGGACATCGGTACGGGCGGGGGGGACGTCTTTTCGTCCTTGGGGAAGAGGCCGTTGAGGAAGTCCGGCATGGGGGGCGGAGTGCGAGCGGGGCGGGCGCGGGGCCCCACGCTACACCCCGTCCCGGAGGACCGCAGGCCGAAGCACGTCCGGGACGCTACCCTCGCTCGCATGGAGACGCGGGAGGTGCGCGTGGGCACGCGCGAGGGGTACGACCGCTGGTCGGAGTGCTACGACGACTACGGGAACCCGCTGATCGCCCTCGAGGAGCCGGTCGTGCGCCAGCTCGTCGGCGACGTGTGCGGAGTCGAGCTGCTCGATCTCGCGTGCGGGACGGGCCGGCACGCGCTGCACTTCGCGGCCGAGGGTGCGCGCACGACGGGCGTCGACTTCTCGTCCGGGATGCTCTCCGTCGCCCGCGAGCGTGACGTGGAGAGCCGCGTGCGCTGGCTGCAGCACGACCTGCACCGGCCGCTCCCGTTCGCGGACGCGTCGTTCGGTCGAGTCGTCCACGCGCTCGCACTCGACCACATGAAGGCGCCGCTCGACCTCCTGAGGGAGATGCGGCGATTGCTCCGCCTCGGCGGCAGCGCAGTCGTCTCCGTCCTGCACCCCGCGATGTTCCTGAAGGGCACGCAGGCGCGGTTCGTGGATCCCGCTTCGGGCGATCTCGTCGTGATCGACAACGAGCGGTACCGCGTGTCCGACTACGTGAACTGGTCCCGGGAGGCCGGGCTGGAGCTCGTCGAGATGCAGGAGCGGTGCTGCACGGCCGAGATCGCCGCCCGCATCCCGCGCGCCGCCAAGTACGTCGACTGGCCGATGATGCTCGCCCTGAAGCTCGGTCCCGGCGGCGACTGAAGTTCTCGAGCGCGGACGCCGGTTCCGTCAATCCCCTCGGAGCTCGGTCGAGAGGCGCGTCAGCGCGCGCGCCAGCGCCATCCGCGCGGCGCCTTCGGCGATCCCGAGCGACTCCGCGACCTCTGCGTGGCTCATGCCCATGAGCCGCGAGAGCGTGAGCACTTCCCGATCGCGCTCCGACAGGCGCTGGAACGCGGCTTCGAGGCGCTCGACCTGCTCGCGAAGATCGGCCTCGCGCGACGGGCGCATGAAGGCGGCGTACGAGTCGCGGAGGCGAGCGATCTCGTCCGCCGAGGCGTCGTCGAACGACGAGCCCTCGTGCCCCGGGTTGCGCCGGTCGGCGTTCCAGTAGCGCGCGCGATCGATGATCTTCCGCTCGGCCACCGTGAACAGCCAGCGTCGGAACGCGCGCTCGCCCCGGAACTCGAGCGTGGGGCTCTCGAGCAGCGCTTCGCGGCACACCGACTGCAGAAGGTCCGACGAGGATTCGCGCGCGCGGATCGTCGGGCCGAGCCGCAGTCGAATGAAGGCCCGAAGCTCCGGGAGGGCGGCCTCCATGGACTTCTCCCACGCGTCAGGTGCTGCGTCCATCGAACTAGAGTAGTCGCCGCCCGGACCGGCCCCCACACGGGCCGCGGGGGATGCACGTATGACGAACGAGAACCTGCCCGACGAGGCCGGCCCCGACGGGATCGAACCTCTTCTCGAAGAGGTATTGGAGGCGCGGATGCGCGGGGACGACCGGGCCGTCGAGGGGCTCCTCGACGCGGCGGGCGCTGCTCGCACGGAGCTCGAGCATCGAATGGAGGAGCTCCAGGCGCTCGGTCTCCTCGAATCGGCGAGCGAGGGTCCGGACACCCCGATGCGTCTGGGGCGCTACCGCATCGGTCGGACGCTCGGCGCGGGGGGCATGGGCGTCGTCCACGCCGCCGTCGACGAGGAGGTCGGCCGCGAGGTGGCGATCAAGATCCTCCCGCCCGAACGCGCGTTCTCGGAGACCGGGCGGGAGCGCTTCCGACGTGAGATCGCGGCCGTCGGGCGACTCAACCACCCTTCGGTCGTTCCGATCTACGACGTCGGAGCCGCCGGATCGATCCGCTACTTCACGATGGAGCTCGTCGAGGGCGAGTCGCTCCAGGACCGCATCGATCGATTCGCTTCTCGGGGAACTGCGCCGGCGGACGCTCCGTGGGGCGTCGGGGAGGTCGATGATCCGATCGGCCGTTCGGGCACTACGAACGGTGCGCTTGCGCAGGCCTTGCGCTGGATCATCGAAACGGCGGAGGCGCTCCACCACGCGCACGAGGCCAGCGTCGTCCATCGCGACGTCAAGCCCTCCAACATCCTCGTGAATCCGGAGGGCCGCGCGAAGCTGTGCGACTTCGGTCTGGCCCAGCTCGCCGAGGAGTCGAGACTGACGCGGACGGGTGACGTGTCGGGGACGCCGTACGCGCTCGCGCCCGAGCAGATCGACCCGAGCCTTGGCGCCGTCGACCGGAGAACGGACGTGTACGCGCTGGGCACCGTGCTCTACGAACTCCTGACCCTTCGCCCCCCGTTCCGCGGCCGCACGGCCGCGGAGGTGATGCGTCGCATCGAACAGGAGGATGCGCCTTCGGTCCGGCGAGCGAACCCTCGCGTGTCGGTCGATCTCGAGACCGTGTGCCTCAAGGCGCTCGAGAAGGACCCGCGACGGCGGTACGCGTCGGCTGCGGCGTTCGCCGCAGATCTGTGGAACGTCGTGGCAGGCCGCGCGATCCAGGCCCGTCCGGTCTCGGTGCCCAGACGCGCGTGGGCGCAGGTGCGGCGTCGTCCCGTCGTCGCCGCGCTCGCATCGGCCGCGCTCCTGATTGCGGTGGCGGGCCCGCTCGCTTGGTTCGCGATGGAACTCCGCGCCGAGCGCAGCGCGCGTCGCGGAGCGCTCCGGACGGCGGCCGTGCTCGAGGCGATCATCTTCGACGCGGACGTCGAGGAGCTGGGGCCCGAGGCTCCGGTCCGCGTCCTGCTCGACGTGGCGGTCGAGGCCGTGCGGCGTGAGCTCTCGGACCAGCCCGTCGTGCAGGGCCGCCTCCTGCAGAAGCTCGGGGCGTACTTCCTGTCCGGAGGCGAGGCCGCGAAGGGGGGCGAGCTGTTGCAGGAGGCTCTCACGGTCCAGCTCGAGGTCCACGGTGAACGGAGCACTGAAACGGCTGCGACTCTGAACTTCCTCGGCAACTTCGAGCGGCGCGCGTTCAGGTTCGATGACGCGCTCCGTCTCTACGGCCGCGCCCGTGACGCGAACGACAGAGCCCCGGAGCTCGACCCGAGTCTCGCGATCCAGATCCGCAACAACATCAGCGGCACGCACATGCGGCTGGGGAGCTTCGATCGCGCACTCGCTTCGTCGGAGGACGCGATCCGGATCGCGGACGACTCGGGGCTCCCTTCCGAGGTCGGCGTCGTGTGCTCACGCTTCGAGCGAGCGGCGGCGCTCGCCGGGCTCGGAAGGACGGATGAGGCGGCGACGGCTTTCGAGTACGCGATGGACAGTGTGGGCGAGGGCGAGAACTCACTGGCGATTGCGAGTCACTTCGGAACCTACGGTCGGTTCCTGAGGACGCTCCGGCGCTACGGGGAGTCGTTCGAGGCGTTCGAGCGCCAGCGAGACGCGTTCGTCGCCGCGTTCCCCGCGCCGAACGAGGACGCCGCGGCATCGCGGTACCTCCTGGCCGAGGTCTACTGGGTCGGCGGCGAGCGCGCGCAGGCGGTGCGCGAGGCGGACCTTGCACTTCGCGCGTACGAAGGGATGGAACCGGGTCCGGGCTCCAGGCTGAACGCGCTGCTCTTCGAGTCGGGCGGCTGGCTCGTCCAGTCCGGGCGCGCGGAAGAGGGGACGCAGCGACTCCGGAGACTCTGGGAGTCGTCCGACCGAGGCCGGTCGTTCGGGCTCGACCTGCGCGGCAAGCTCGCGGTCCGGCTCTTCGCCGCGGAGGAGGCGGCAGGTCGAGGGGCGGTGGCACTCGAGGAGCTCGACGTCTTCCTCGCGGAGGTCGACGGTCCGGATGCCGTTCTGTCCGTAGGTGTGCTCCAGTGGTTGGACTGGACCGAGCAGGCGGCCACCGTCGGGAGCACGGCGGTGGCGGGGCGTCTTCTCGATCTCGTCCGGCAGGCGCGGGCGACGGACTCGGGCGGTGGAACGGGCGCGGCCGATGCCGTGACGGCGCGCATCGAGCGCGCGCTCGGACGCCCCGGCGCCGCCCTGAGCGCCGCTCGGGCTGCGCGCGAACGGCTCGAACCGGGTCCGGAGCGGTGGCGCTTCAACGAGCTCACCCTCGCCCGCCTCGCGCTCGACGCGGGCCGGCCGCGCGTGACCCTCGATCGACTCGAGCCTCTGCTCGACGACCCACGGACGGCGGACGACGAGCCGGATGCCTGGACGGTGGACGCCCGGTGCGCCGTCTCCCTCGCTCGAGCGCAACTCGCGGAATTCGGCCGAGCGGAGAGAGCTCTCGAGGATGCCCGGCGGGCCGCTGAAGAGCTGCCACCGACCGACGGCGCTCTCGCCGTCCACGCGACCTCGGTCCAGATCGAGCTCGAGCGGGGGGACGTGATCGCTGCGCGGCGGAGTCTCGATGCGGCGGTTCTCTGGGCGCGGAGTCTCGGCGGCGGCGAGCGGAAACCCGGCGGGGACGATCCGGCCAGCGTGGGACTCGACGATCTGCGCCGGGCCGGTGCTTCGAGTCCCGACCTCCAGCTCTGGGCACGCCTCGCGCGAGCCGTCGGGCGAGAGCTCCGAGGGAACTGAGAAAAGGGTGTGACGCCGACGGACGCCGTCCGCTCCGGCCTGCGGCGGGGGACCGAGATCCTCCGCTTCCATCGAACGACCGGCCTCTCCGATCCACCCATGCTTCACCCTCACCCGTCCCGCTTCGTCCTCCGGACCGCCTCCGTATTCGCCGTCGCCGCCACGCTCCTCCCCGTCTCCCTCGCGCAGGAGGGCGAGGGGCCGATCGCGATCGATCTCGACGAGACGCAGCGCTCCTCTTGGGCGCAGACGCTCGAGATCCTCCGCCTTGAGGGTGCGGACGTGAAGCGCGCGCTGCCCGACACGCCGCAGGTGCGCTGGCTCCACCAGAACGCCATCGACGTTCTTGGCGGCGCGGACGTCGAGGATCCAGCGGGCGGCTACTACCTCGAGTGGAGGGGAGCGCCGGGGATGACGGTCGCTCAGCTGGCCGAACTGCCCGGCGTCGAGACCGCCCGCGCGCTCGGGAGAACCGTCCCCGCCGCGCAGACGAGCTCGTACGCTGCGCAGCAGACGTACTTCTGGAACCCGTCGCTGTGGCTCGACCCGACGACGACTTCGATCGGCGGAATCGGCCTCCTGGAAGTCCGCGCGGCGCAGGGGCCGATGCCTGGATCGAACGTCCGCGTTGCGGTGCTCGAGCTCGGATTCGGCGTTCCGCCCTGGGAGTCCCAGTGGCACGCGGACCTCGACCCCGCGAACCTCACGGTCCTCCTTCCGCAGCCGTCGGCGACATATGCGGGGTTCGCGACGGCCAGCGACATCGACCACGGAACGGCCACCTCGACGATCCTCTTCGGTCGCCAGGAGAACGCCGATCCGACGCTGGGCCCCGGCGTCACAGGCGCCGTGCCCTACGCGACGGGGTTCCTAGTGCCCATCGTCTCGTCCGCTGGATCCGACATCCCCGGGGCGCTCCTGGCCGCACAGGCGCAGCTCGGTGCGGGTGACGTCGTCCAGATGGCGCTCCAAACGATGTTCATGGGCGCGTACCGACCCGTGACGGTCGATCCCAACGTCGCGATGACGGTCGCCATGCTCGACGCGGCCGGAATCCACGTCGTGCACGCGGCGGGCAACAGCGGCGTCGACGTGACCGAATTCACGCAGCCCAGCGGTCTGGGCCACGCCGTCGGTGCGTTCGACTGGACGACGGGGCACGCCGAGCCGTTCTCGAACCAGAGCAAGGACATCATCTTCGGCGCGCAGGGCTCGAACGTCGTCGCGGGCGGCTACGGCGATCTCTGCTCCGGATCGTGCCCGCCGCATCTGGAGTACACGGCGGTCTACAGCGGGACGTCGGCCGCATCGTCGATCGTCGCGGGCGCCATCGCAGCGGTCGTGGACGCGCACCGGACGACGTACGCCGTCGGGACGACGCCCGACACGTCGCCCTACGGAGTCAACATCCCTGGCTGGCCGACCGACCCCGAGACCCTCCGCGCGATGTTCCGCTCGTTCGTGCCCGGCGGTGTGGCCTTCCAGCAGTACATCGGGGGAGCCATCGACGCGGCGCTCATCGCTCGCAACTGGAGCGTCGCCCCGCACGGGTTCGGCGCGGATCTGGCGCTGCCTCAGCCGCCTGTCCTCCTGAACCGCGTTGTGAACGCCACCGGCGGCCCGCCTGTCTACGACGCAGCGCGCGTGGGCGAGGTCTTCGACCTCACCATGACCGGCTTCCCGGTCTTCTCGTCCTACACCGGGGACCTCTGGGTGTCGCTCACCCCGACCTTCCAGAGCATTCCCGGGTTCCCCGGAGCGACCCTGCTCAGCGAGGCGACCTCGATCCCGGTCGACTTCGGCCGCGCGAACATCGGGATCCTCGGCTGCGGACAGCCGATCACCTGCGGTCAGATCACGATGAGCGTCCTGATCCCCGGCGACCCGGCGATCGTCGGCGCGGCGTTCTGGGCCCAGGCCCGCCTGAACGACTCGGCACCGGTGCCCGGCGTCCCGGCTGGACTGACGGCCGTCACGAACGTCGTTCAGGTGACGATCGTGCCCTGAGCGACGGGGAGGCCCGACGCAGGCCCACCGCACATGCCGCGGTGGGCCGCGGCGGCCCGGCCACGGCGGCCCGGCCACGGGGGCGTCGGCGGTGCGAGGAAGCGGGGGAGCCCCTGAGCCACCCACAAAATCGCATAGGTGCGGTGGTCCTCCTTCCCGCCCCGCAGGCCCCAGCAGGTCTCGCTCCCCGAACGACCCTCCACCCGGCCGAGGCCTCTGCCATGCGATTCCGACTCCTGACCGCGTTCTCCCCGCTCCTCCTGGCCCCGGCGGCCTCCGCCCAGACCTGCGAGGCGCGCGTCTTCGCCGCCAACCCCGCCACGAACGCCCTCCTCGGTCAGTCGGTCCTCTTCGACGGCGACGAGGTCCTTGCCGGCGCACCCGGCGCGCTCGGCGGATCGGGCATCGCCGTGGGCGCGGTCCACGTCTTCGACCGCGAGTCCGCCGCGAGCCCGTGGGTCGAGCAGGCGGTCCTCCAGCCGGGGACGCTCATCGACCGCGACAACTTTGGAGCTGCGCTCGCGCGCGACGGGGACACGCTCGTCGTCGGAGCGCCTGAGCTGAGCACGGTCGTCTCGTCCGCCCCTGGACGGGCGTACGTCTTCGAGCGTGTATCCGCCTCGGTCTGGAACACGGTCGCGGAGCTCTCGCCGCCCGACGGAGTGGCGCGGGACCAGTTCGGCGCAGCGGTCGCCGTTGAGGGCGACACGTTGCTCGTCGGTGCGCCCGGCCACGACGACGCAGCTGCCCCCGGCGGGTCCGTCTACGTGTACCGACGGAACGGCTCCGGCGTGTGGCAGCTCGCGCAGCGCATCGACAAGCCCCAAACGTTCAACGGCACGTCCTTCGGCGCTCCGCTCGCCCTCGAGGGCGACCTCGCATGCATCGGAGCGCCCACCGTGAACGGCAGCGGGATCTCGACCGGCGCCGTCTTCGCATACACCCGCTCAGGCGCCGGCCCCTGGTCGTTCCTCCAGGAGGTCCAGCCGACCGGGCTCGGGATCGCCGATCTCTACGGTGAGTCGCTGGCGCTCGACGTTGGCACCCTCGCCGTGGGAGCGCCGCAGCACAACGGCGTCGCAGGGGACGAGGGCGCCGTATGGGTCTACGACTACGACGCAACGACGATGACGTTCGGTGCGCCCGTGAAGCTGACGCCGACGCAATCGGGCACGGCGAATCGGCTCGGCTCCGCGATCGCAATGGACGGCGACCGCCTCCTCGTCGGCGCCGAGACGATCGACTCAGCGTACGTGTACGACCGCAGCGGGACCTCGTGGTCGAGCCCTCGCTGGATCACACCGAGCCTCACCGGCGGAAGCACGAGCGCGGGCAAAGCGGTCGCGATCTCGGGCGACACCGCGGTGATCGGCGACAGCCGTGACTCCACCTTCACCTTCCAGGACGGCGCCTTCTACGCCGCCGATGTCACTCTTGCCGACGTCGATCAGAACGGGCTGAGCGACGTCTGCGAGGGATGGTGGAGCGTGTCGTGCACGCAGACGGTGCCGAACTCGACCGGCGGATTCGCAACGATGGAGGCAGCCGGGTCCCCCTTCGCGGCGGACCAGTCGCTCAACCTCACGGTGAGCGGGCTGCCCTCGTTCCAGTTCGGTCTCCTCGTCGCGAGCGAAACGCCCGGGCTCGTCGTGATGCCCGGCGGGACGCAGGGCAACCTCTGCCTCGGTGGAACGATCGGCCGCTTCAACGGCCAGATCGCACCGTCCAACTCTGCTGGGCAGCTGGTGATCGACGTGCCGATCGGGCTGATGCCGCCGCCCCTGCCCGCTGCGGTTTCCGCGGGCGAAACGTGGTACTTCCAGCTCTGGCACCGCGATGTGAACCCGACCCAGACCGCAAACTTCAGCGAGGCGATCGAGGTGCCCTACATCTGACGCTTTGCCGCGACGGGGCGACGCATCGACGCCCGGCGCCGCACCCGCGGCGCCGGGCGTCCGTCGTTCTGGGAAGCGGGCGCGCGCTGTGCTCCGGCGCTATCGTCGCGCCATGCGATTGAACCCAGGGTCCTCCGCGACCGCTCCCGCGTCGTGCGCCGCCGGAGCGCTCGCCGTGTCGTTGCTCGCCGCCTGCGCGCCGCGCGACGTCGAGCCCGCGCGCGCGGCGCCGCGCACCGACTCCTACGACGCCCTCGTCGAGCTCTTCGAGGACTGGCGCGCGTTTGAGCGCCCGCCGCTCCTCGACGGGGCGCCCGACTACACGGCCGAGCGGATGGGCGCCGCCCACGCGGAGCTCGCCGACTACTTCGCGCGCCTCGATTCGATCGATCCAAACGACTGGTCCGTCGAGCAGCAGATCGACTGGCACCTGGTGCGCGCCGAGCTGAACGGGTTCGACTTCAATCACCGCGTGCTGTCGCCGTGGACGCGCGACCCCGCGTTCTACCAGTCGGTCTGGACCTACCAGAGCGACGTCCCGGCGCACGAGGGGCCGACGCACCACGCGCTGCTCGAGCTGTGGACGTACGCGTTCCCGCTGACGTCGTCGGAACAGGAGCGCATGGTCTCGGACCTGCGCGTGATCCCGCCGCTCCTCGCGCAGGCGCGGCGCAACCTCACCGGGAATGCGCGCGAGCTCTTCGTCGCGGGCATCCAGAACCTGCGCGACCAGGCGCGCGACCTCGAGTCGGTGCGCGAGCGAGCGGGCGCCGATGCGGGGCCCGCGCTGCGCGCCTCGCTCGACGCGGCGATCGACGCCACGCGCGGCTTCATCGCCTGGCTTGAGGCCGAGGCCGACACCAAGACCGGGCCGTCGGGCATCGGGAAGGAGAACTACACCTGGTACCTCCAGAACGTGCACCTCGTCCCGATGACGTGGGAGGACGAGGTGCGCCTCCTCACGCGCGAGCTGGAGCGCGCCTGGTCCTCGCTCCGCCTCGAGGAGGTTCGCAACCAGGACCTGCCCGAGCTCACCGCCGCAGGCAGCCCGTCCGAGTACGACCAGCGCGCCGACGCGGCGGCGACGAAGCTCATGACCTTCCTGGCGGAGAAGGGGGTCATGGAGGTCAAGCCGAACATGGAGCCCGCGCTGCGCGAGCACCTCGGCGCCTTCGTCCCGGAGGAGCGCCGCAACTTCTTCTGGATCACGGCGCACTACGACCCCACGCCGCTCTACTGCCACTTCTACCACTGGTGGGACCACGCGCAGATCCGCGACGAGCCCCACGTCAGCCCGATCCGGCGCGGCGCGCTGCTCTACAACATCTTCGACAGCCGCTGCGAGGGCGTCGCGACCGGCGTCGAGGAGATGTTCATGCAGGCCGGCCTGCACGACGACAACCCGCGCGCGCGAGAGATCGTCTGGATCATGCTCGCGCAGCGCGCGGCCCGCGGGCTCGGGTCGCTCTACGCGCACGCGAACGAGATGACGATGGAGGACGCGGGCCGGGTCCACGTCGACTGGACGCCGCGCGGATGGATGAGCACGGAGCCCGAGCTCCTGCGCTTCGAGCAGCAGCTCTACCTGCGCCAGCCGGGCTACGGGACCAGCTACATCACCGGCAAGTACCTGTTCGAGCGGCTGATGGCGGACTACGCCAAGCAGCGCGAGGAATCGGGGACACCGTTCCGCATGTCCGAGTTCTTCAGTGACCTCAATCGCGCGGGCTGCATCCCGTTCTCGCTCATCCGGTGGGAGATGACGGGGCTGCGCGACGAGGTGACGGCGACCGCGCTCGGCTCGCGCGCGCGGCCCGGCGCGTCGCAGGGCGGACGAGCCTTGGTCGGGGCGGAGGCGCGGCGATGAGGCGGCTCCTCGCGGCAGCGATCATGCTCTCGGTCGCCTCGTGCGCCACGTCCGCAGGGGATGGGCCCGGTTCGATCTCGGGTGGGAATGGAGGCGCGCCGGAGCCGCTCACGGTCGACCGTCTGCTCGCGCAGCCGTCGCTCGTGGGCACGGCGCCGCGGGCGCTCGCCTGGGCGCCGGACGGCGCGCGGCTCGCGTTCCTCTGGGCCGACGACGGCACTACGCGACGCCAGGTCTGGACGGTCGAGGCGGACGGGGCGGGGCTCCGCGCGCGGACGGACGGAGAGTCCGGCGTGCGGGGCTTCGCCTGGACGCCGGACGGCCGCGCGCTCGTGCTCCTGCGGGGCGGGGCGCTCTGGAGACTCGATCTCGCGAGCGGCGCCGACGACGAGATCGCGCGCGTTGGCGGCGCGTCGACCCTCCGCGTATCGCCGGACGGGCGGTTCGCGTCGTACCTGCGGGACGGCGATCTCTGGCTCGTCGAACTGGCAAGCGGCGACGAGCGGCGCGTGACCCAAGTGGCCGTTCCCTCGATCTCGACGAACCGGAGCGGTCGGTACAGCCGGCCCGACGTCGAGATCGGTCCGTACGTCTGGGGCGGGCCGTCGTACGCGTGGTCCCCGGACGGACGCAGCATCGCCGTGCACCACGTCGACCGGCGGGGCGTGCGCGAGGTCCCGTTTCCCGACTACCTCGCGGACGAGACCGCGCCGAACCCGGCGCGCCGGCCCTACCCCGGCGACGCGAACGAGCGCCGCTCCGTCGGAATCGTCTCGGTCGACGCGGGAACGCTCGAACTCGTCGAGCTGGCGGATCCCACCGCGTACCGCGTCGTCGACTTCGCGTGGTCGCCCGGCGGACGGCTGCTCGTCGACCAGGAGTCGGACACGGCCGTCGAGCGACGCCTGTACGTCGTGGACGGTGCGGGAGCCGCAGCGCGCGAGATCTGGCGGGACACCCGCGCGAGCCGCGTGTACACGCTCGCGGGCTCGACGTGGCATCCGGACGGTCGGCGCGTGCTCGTTCTGGGCGACCTCGACGACCGGTACGGGCTCTACGTGCTCGGCGAGGGTGCGGGCCCGCCGGTCCGGCTGTCGAACCCCGCGTTCGACGTGACGTCGGTCCCTTCCGTCGCCGCGAGCGGCGCCTTCTTCTTCCAGTCGAACGAGCCGAGCCCGCGTGAGCGGCACGTCTACCGCGTCGGGCCCGAGGGCGGCGCGCCGCAGCGCGTCACCCGCAGAGCGGGCGAGCACCGCGCGTACCCCTCCCCAGACGGCGCGCGCGCGGCGCTTCTCTTCTCGAGCGACGACGCGCCCACCGAGCTGTACCTCACGGACTCGGACGGCACGTCTTCCGCGCAGCGCATCACGCGCTCCCAGCCGCCGGAGTTCGACGAGCGTCCCTGGGCGAACGTGCGCTACGTCACGTTCCCGAGCCACACCGACGGCGCGACGCTGCACGCGCGGATCCTCGAGCCCCGTCGACTCGAGCCCGGGCGCCGGTACCCGGTGCTCTTCGGGCCGATGTACTCGAACACGGTCCGGAACCGTTTCGGCGGGCGGTACGCGCTGATCCAGCAGATGCTCGTCGAGCGCGGCTACGTCGTCGTCCAGGTCGACGTCCGGGGCAGCACCGGCTACGGGCGCGCGTTCCGCGAGGCGTTCCTCTGCGACTTCGCCGGTCAGGACCTCGAGGACGTCGAGAGCGCCGTGCGGTACGTCCGGACGTTCGCGCACGTCGACCCTGAGCGGTTCGGGATCTGGGGCAGCAGCTACGGCGGAACGCTCACCGTGTACGCGATGCTGAAGAAGCCGGGGCTGTTCCAGGCCGGCGTCGCAGCGGCGGCCGCCGTCGACCCGCGCTTCTTCGGCAGCGACGACGTTGCGATCGTGCGGCGCCCCGAGTCGCGCCCGGACGCGTTCGAACGCGACGCGCTCCGCCACGCGGAGGACCTCGAGGGCGCACTGCTCCTCATCCACGGGATGCAGGACCAGGTCGTGCCCTTCAAGACCGTCGTGGCGCTCGCGGACGCACTGATGCGCGCCGGCAAGGACTTCGACTTCGCGTTCGCGCCCGGCGCGACGCACGGCTGGACGGGCCGCTCCCACGAGGCGCGCTACCTCTTGACGAAGCTCGTGGAGCACTTCGACCGGCACCTGGGGAGCGCGGACCGCGCGGGATCGCCGGGCCGTTAGCCTGTGCGCATGGACGTCGAGCGGAACCTGGGCGAGCAGCCCCTCGCGGCGCGGATGGCGGAGCGGGACCTGAAGCCCGCGGATCTCGTCGCCGCATCGACCGAGCAGATCACGCACAAGATGGTGACGCGCGGCATGAAGGGCCGCCGCCTGACCCCGAACACGATGGGGAAGGTCGTCCGCGCGTACGCGGCGGCGGCGGGGGAGAGCGCCGTGGCGTCGGACCTCTTCGACTACGCGCGCTCGGCTTCCTCCGGCGCGGACGATTCGGAGCGGTAGAGCAGCGGGCGCGCTGGCTAGCTGCGTGCGGCGAGCGGGCTCACGTGAACGAGGACGGGCTGGACCGCCGGGTCCGCGTCAGGCGCGTCGCCAGCGTCTTCGAGTTCACTCCACGGAACGCCCTCGAGGTACGGCGACGCGACGAGTAGCACCGCGACGTCGAGTGCATCGGCCGTCGTCCGCAAGGGAGCGCCGAAGGGGAGCTCCTCTGCGGACGTGACGCCGAAACGGAGCTGCCCGGCGAGCTCGTCGAACCAGGCGTAGAAGCGCAGCGGTGCGGCGACGTCCGCCGCGACCGCGGCGGCGGCGAGCTCATCGCGCGCGTGCTCGATCAGACGGGCGACGCCCGCGGCGCCGAGCGCAGCAGCGTCTTCCGCCTGGAGCGCCAGCATCCAGAGGTTGTCCTGCGCCTCGTCCAGAGGAGCCCCGACGGTGACGGACACGCCGCGGAGCGAATCGGTCACCTCGTCGAGCCACCGGCGGGTCGTGTCGGGCTGCGAGCCACTCATCCCGCCTACGATAGACCGGCGACGCTGCGTGAAACCGATCGCGAGCGACTCCCGAGAAGACTCCATGAAGCTCCTCCGCTGGCTGATCCTCGCCCCTGCGGCGCTCGCTCTCCTCACGGTCGTGGCAGTGAACGTCGCCGCGCCGCCGATGCTCGGTGCCCCTGCGCCTGATCCGACGCGCTCGATCGCCCTGCCCGATGGATCGGAGCGGGCGCTGGGGGAGCTGGTCGACGCGGCCCTGGCCGAGCTCGAGGCCGAGCCCGGGGCGGGGGCCATAGGGGCGCTGACGTCGCCCGCGTCGCCCGGCGAAGCGGCGCCGGAGGCCGCGCCCTTGCGGCCGGGCCTGCCGCTCTTCGAGCGCGACCGCTCGGACCTGATCCTGCTCGCCGAGTACCAGCTCGAGCTCGGCCGTCCGGCCGACGCGATCGCGCTCCTGCGCTCGGTCCCGCCCGACCATCCGCAGCACGCGAAGGCGCTCCGACGGCTGGGCTGGGACTGCTACGCGAAGGCGATGGATGCGCCGGGGAAGGGCGTCGCGTTCGTGAACGCGTCGATCGCGAAGAATCCGCTGGACGGGAACGCCTGGCAGGACGCGAGCCGCGTGTACCTGAGCGAGCTGGGGCTGCCTGTTCACTGAAACCCCGCGCGCTGAGACCCCGCGCGCTGAGACCCCGCGCGCTGAGACTCCGCGCGCTGAGACTCCGTTCGCTGGGCCCGGCCGTGGGGCGGGCGCCGGACCGCGATCGGCCCGGAGCCCGCCGCGGCGCTCACTCGAACTCGATCCGCAGCGCGCGGCTGAAGTTCGACGTCTGCGCGCCGCCGACGACGTCGCGGTGCCAGAACTGGAAGAACCAGATCTCGCCGGCGGCTGCCGCGTTCGTCGTGCCGCCGAGCGGGAGCTGCGTCAGATCGATCGAGACGGCGACGAGTCCGCTCGGCCCCGAGTTGACGATCTGACCCGGCCCGACGAGACGCCCGATGGGGCCGCCTGCGATGCAGAGGTTGCCCTCGCTCCCGCCGGGGTTGGCGACGAATCCGTACGCGCGCGAGGTGTTGTAGAAGCCGAACTGGTTCGGCGGCAGCGCCTGGCACTGGAGCGTCAGGTCGTTGTCCGCGGCCACGGCCGAGCCGAGGCCGAACACGAGACCGGTGTCGCCGATCGAGTTCAGGACTGCGTCGCAGACGATCTCTCCGACCCAGGTCTCAGCGGCGACGCCGGCCGTCATCGTGTAGGTGTTCGAGCCGCCGTCGTTCGGGAAGTAGAAGACCTCGAAGACCACGAGCTGGGCGGTGGCTCCGGGGTTCGTGATCACGATCTCCTCGCGGTCCGTCACGCTGCCGCTCGATGCGATCAGCGTCGCCGAGGCGCAGCCGTTCGTCACGTCCCACAGGCGCATGTCCAGGTCGCCGTCCGCGTGGGCGAAGTCGATCGTGTAGCGGATGCGCCCGCCCGGATCGAGCTGCTGCAGGTAGTAGTCCGAGTCGGCGTCGTAGACGACCAGGTCCTCGTACACGCCGGGGGCCGCCGAGATCGTGGGGGAGCAGAGGTCGTCGTTGTCCTCGAGTGCGTCGTCGGGTGCGGCCGTGACCGACCAGTCCAGGCTGTACGTGTTGCACGTTCCCGAGAACAGGTAGACGCCGACGCGCAGGTCCATCGGGGACGCACCGGCGTTCGTGAACAGCACCGACTCTGCGTCGGACGTCGACTGCGACGTCTGCAGAGTCGTGCCGCAGCCGCCGCCGGTCGCGTCGACGAGCGTCATGTCGATGTCGCCGTCCGCGTCGACGAACGCAATGTCGGCCTGGAACGTGGCGCCCGGGGGCACGAACACGTCGAACCAGTCCTCGTCACCGCTCAGCACCGCGAGCTGCGCGTACTCGACCGTCGGCGCCGGCGGCAGCGTCAGCGCGTCGTCGCACGCGTCGAAGTTCTCGAGCACGTCGTCGGACGTGCACGGATCGACGAAGGCGTCGAATGAGTACTCGATGCAGCTTGAGAGCGGGTTGGCGACGCGGAGCAGATACGTGTTCGCCACCGCGTCCGGATTCGTGAAGTCGTACTCGAGCGGACCGGTGAAGACCGGCGTGCCCTGGATGAAGGAGACGCCGGGGGTGTAGATCTGCACGAAGATCGGATCACTCGACGGCTGATCGAAGACGAAGGAGGCCGTCGCGCCGGGGCCGAGGTCGAACGAGAAGTAGTCGTTGTCCGTCGCGCCCGGAGCGGTCGGATCCGCAAGCACCAGGGACGGGAACGCGCTGGCGCCGGGGGGCAGCGGCCAAGCGGTCGACGGGGTCGTGTTGCCGAGGGCGTCGTCGTTGGGGCACTGGGCCCGGCCGTCGGTGGCGAGGAGGAGGAGGCCGAGGCCGGCGGCGAGGAGGGCGGAGGGGCGCATCTTCTGAGTCGGAGGAGGAGGCGGCGCTCTTCGCCGCGGATCGGATGGGGGCGCGGACCGTTCCGTCGCCCTCCACCTCTCCTCACGCAGACCCCGGGGCCGGCACGCAGCGAATTCTCGAATCCCTCGCTGAGACGCAGATACGGTGCCAGGATCACCAGCAGCGCATCAATCGAAGTCGATCGCGACGCCGTCCGAGAAGTTGCTCGTCTGGCCGATGGCCGGGTCGAAGTCGCGGTGCCAGTAGGAGAAGTAGAAGCGGTCGCCCGGCTGGACGGCGCGGACCGGGTTCAGCGGCAGCAGCTGCGTGTCGATCGCGAGGGCGACCTCGCCGTCCACGCCCGAGTTCAGGATGCTCGCGTTGTAGCGGCCGATCTGCGTGCCGCCGAGGCAGAGCGTGCCCTGGGAGCCGCCCGGGTTCGCGATGTTGCCGGACTGGGGCGAGACCAGGAAGAAGCCGAAGGTCAGCGCGGGGAGGCCCGCCACCTGGAGCTCAACCTGGTTGGCCGCGGCGCTCGAGAGGCCGATGGCCCGGATGCTCGAGGGATCGCCGGTCGAGTTCGGGACCGCCGGAGTGCAGTAGACCTGGCCGATCGGCTTCTCATCGTCGCTGTGGTTCACGAAGAGGTCGTAGGCCGAGGAGCCGATGCCGCCGCCGAGGACGATGAAGTGCCGGCCCTGCATGTCACCTTCGGTGTTGAGCGTGATCCCGTCGCGGGCCAGCGCCTCGGCGACGATCTGGCCGTTCTGGTCGTAGACGGTGCAGATGAGCTGATCCTCGCAGTCCACGTCGACCACCGTGATCACGTCCGGGCGCAGCCGCACCGAGAAGTAGTGGTCGTGGTCCGGGTCGATGACGCCACCGGTGATCGAGGGGCGGAAGTCGAGCGCCACCGCGGTGGCGAAGTCGAGTCCGAAGCCCGGGGGCGGCAGCGGCGCGACGTCGTCCCCGCAGGCCACCACGTAGCCGAGGCTGCCGAAGCTCTCGAGCTGGTTCGTCGTCGGCCAGATCTTGCGGTAGCCGCCGAGCGCCCAGACGCGGTTGCCGAGGCCGACGACGCGGTGCGCGTTGCGGCTCTCGAAGAGGCTCGCCTCGGTGTTCCACGTGTTGTCGTACGGGTTGTAGGACTCGACCGTGGGGACGGCGACCGGGCTCGCGATGTTGCCACCGGTGAGGTAGTGGCGCCCGTTCCGGCCGAGCGCGCCGGCGATGTCGGAGCGCGGCGTGAGCATCGGCGCGAGCGGATCACCGTTGTGCGGGTTGGTCGCCTCCCACGCGCCGGTGTTCGTGTTGAAGCAGTCGACGGCGGGCTCGGGGAGCGACGAGGTCGAGTTGCCTCCGTAGAGGAAGATGTAGCCGTCGCAGTCCTTGATGGCCGCGAAGTTGCGGCGCGGGCGCGGCATGGTCGGGCCCGACGACCACGAGTTCGTCACCGGGTCGTAGACGTGCATCGAGTCGTAGGTGACGCTGCCGCTCGCGTTGTAGCCGCCGAAGACGTAGATGCGGCCGTTGGGGGCGGTGACCGCCTCCATGCCGCGCTTGGCGACGGGCATCGGCGCGGGACCCGCGGTGTCCCACGTGTCGGTCGCCGGGTCGTAGCGCCAGTTGGTCGTCGTCGTCGACGTGGCGCCGACGCCGCCGCCGATGAGGTGGATGTAGTCCTGGCTGCCGAGCTCGATCTTCGCGGCGGCCGAGTCGTGGCGGCCGGCCGGCATGTCGTTCATGACGAACCAGCCGTCGGTGCGGTGGTAGCGCCAGACGTCGTCGGAGGACGAGAGGCCGTCGATGCCGCCGAACTGGAAGATCTGGTTCTCGCCGCCCTGCTCGGCGACGGCCGCGGCGTAGCGGATCGTCCATCCGGGGGCGACGGGGTGGGTGTTGGACCAGGTCTGGGCGACGGCGGGAGCGGTGAGGGCGAAGAGGGCGAAGGGGGCGACGGCGGTGGTGAAGTTCGACATGGCTGATGCGGGGGTTCGCGGCTGGGCGCTGGGGTTCGAGGAGCGGGGCGAACCCCGCGACGCGGACCAACTGGCGCCCGCCCCGTACGCCGGACACGGAATCGGCGGATTCGCCGGGGCCCTCCGGCGCCCGCTCCGCGCGTCGCCCTCCCTGTGACGGCAGCACGGGGCCCCTTCGCCAGAAGGGGCCCCGTGCTGCGGGATTCGCATCGGATCCTGTTCGGTCGGATCGGCGCGGGTCGTCGGCGGTCGCTAGGGCCGCAGGATCGACTCCATCTTCTTCCCGCGCGCGAGCTCGTCGACGAGCTTGTCCATGAAGCGCGCCTTCTGCGTCAGCGGGTTCTCGATGTCCTCCACGCGGTAGCCGCAGACCACGCCCGTGATCTTCGAGGCATTCGGGTGGAGGGTCGCGTCGGCGAAGAACTCCTCGATCGTGGACTTCCGGGCGATGTGCTTCTTGATCTGCGTCTTGTTGAAGCCCGTCAGCCACTTCAGGACCTTCAGGAGGTCCGCCTCGGTGCGGCCCTTCTTCTCCACCTTCGTGACGTAGTGGGGGTAGAAGGACCCGAAGACCAGCTTCGCGATGCGTTCGTCGGGGGAGGCCTGGGGGGTCATGGCTCGGTCGTCTGAGGGGGGGAGGGTGGCGTCGTCGGCCCTGGGGCGCGGCGGGCGCGCCCGGGCTCGGCAGCGCCTCCGTTCTCGAAGGTAGCGTGCCGCGAGGGGAGCGGAGCCATCACCGACCGGGCGTCGGCGGCCGGTGGATGCGCGTCCGGCTCGCCGGGTTCCGGCGCAGCGCGTCGCCGGTGCGGGTGGGGCGCCGCACGAGCTCCCCGCCGCAGTTCGGGCAGATGTGCTCCATCGCCTCCGTGCAGGGCGTGCAGAACGTGCACTCGAACGAGCACACGAACGCCCCCGCCCGATCGGGCGCGAGGTCGGTGTCGCAGGCTTCGCATCCGGGGCGCATCTCGAGCATGGCGGGTCGGGGGTCGGGGGACGTGGGCGGCGGACGGCTCCACCATCCGCTGGTTGATCAAGTCGATCACCCGATATATAACAGTCTATATGGATACCGGCGACATCCTGCGCGATCTTGGACCCCTCGCCCTCGGCAGCCGCCTCAAGCGGCTCGCGGACCGGATGCTCGCCGACGCGGCGCGGATCCACCGGGAGAGCGAGCACCACCTGCCGCCAGGCCAGTTCCCGCTCATCGCCGCGCTGGACCGGTTCGGCGCGATGACGGTCAACGACGCGGCAGCCGCCCTCGGCGTCAGCCAGCCAGCCGCCACCCGCGCCGCGGCCGAGGCGGCCAAGTGCGGCCTCGTCGCGTCCGAGGCGTCGGTCAAGGACGGCCGCGTGCGGACCCTCTCGCTCACCCCGTTCGGGGCGATGAGCGTCGCGCAGATGAAGCGAGAGATGTGGCCGCGGGTCGAGGCCGCCGCGCGCGACCTCCTCCGGGGCACCTCGGGGCGGCTCCTCGACGACGTCTCGGCGCTCGAGGACCTCCTGGCGGAGCGCTCGCTGCTCGAGCGCTACACCGATCGCTCCCTGCGCATCCTCGAGTATTCGGACGACCTCGCGTCCGCGTTCCTCGAGATCAACGAGCAGTGGATCCGCGACATGTTCACGCTCGAGGCCCACGACCGGCACGTCCTCGAGCATCCGCGAGAGACGATCATTGATCCCGGCGGCCACATCCTGTTCGTGCAGGAGCTGGACGGGCCGGTGCTCGGCACGTGCGCGCTTCAGCACGACGACGAGGGACTCGTCGAGCTGACGAAGATGGGAGTGCTTCCCGAGTCGCGCGGCAAGGGAGCAGGAGAGTTCCTCCTCCGCGCCGTGCTCGAACGCGTGCGCGAGCTCGGCCTCGAGGACCGGCTCTACCTGCTCACGAACGCGCGCTGCGAGGCGGCGATCCACCTCTACGAGAAGGTCGGCTTCCAGCACGACGCCGACATCCTCGCGCGCTTTCGGAAGCGCTACGAGCGCGCGGACGTGGCGATGCGGTACGCGCCCGATTCCCGGGCCTAGCGCGCGTCAGGCCCTCACGGCGTCAACGTGACCGGGACCAGGTTGCTCAAGTTGAGTCCCGCAGGCGTCGTGTCGCGGAAGATCCACTGGAAGAAGAGCGTGTCGCCGGGCTGGACCGCGGCGAACGGTGCGCTCGCGAGGTCGAGCGGGAAGAACGCGGTTCCCTGCGGAGTCGACTGGACGACGGACCCGAGGCGCGTGAACGGACTCGCCAGGCAGAGCGTCCCGTCGCCGATGGGCAGCGCCGTCTGACCTGCGCTCATCAGCAGGAGGCTCGCCGAGTCGCGCCGGCCAAAACGCGCGAAGAGCGTCAGGTCGTTCTCCGACAGGCTCGGTGCGCCGCGTACGGTGAGGAGCGCGGGGTCGCCCGTCGAGTTCGGCGTCGCGGGGCAGTGCGGACCGGGGAGCGGGAACACCTCGAACTCGATCTCGAAGAGCGCCGTCTCGCGTGCCGCGCAGATCGAATGGTCGCCGACGATCCGGAGCGTGTGCGTACCCGGGCCGAGCACGCCCGAGCGCGTCAGCGGGATGCTGCCTCCGAACAAGATCGCGTCGCCGTCCAGGAAGAACGGCGGCGCCGCCGACTGGAGCGTGGCCGTCGCCCCGGCAAATCCGAGTCCCTCGAGGACGCCGCTCATCCGGTACTCGACCGCCTCGGTCAGGAAGAACTCGATGGTGCCGCCCGCGACGGCGCCCGAGCAGAGCGTCCCGGTCGCCGAGCGCTCCACCGACGTCCGACCGGCCATGCGGATGCGCGTCGGTTCGATCGAAGAGTCGATCGTGGCGAATGCCGTCGCGAAGTCGGCGCCGTCGACGAGGGTGAACTGGACGGTGTCCGTGAAGTCCCCGAAGCCGTCCGCCGTGCGCTCGTCGGTGATCTCCTGGATCGGATTTGCGACCGGCCCCTCGGTGACCCGGACCCAGACGGATCGGTCCTCGCTGAGCGGAAAGATCGTCGCCTGCGCCGCGAGGGCGGGGCTGGTGAGGAGCAGGGAGGCGGCGAGGAGGTGCTTCATCGGCGGAGGACTGCGGGAGTCGGAGCGCGAGCTCGTACAGCGGCGCGCCGTCGGTGGACCCAGCGTAGCCCGCATCCGCGTAACGGGAGCAGCGCGGCCGCGCCTGCTCCGCACCGTCTCTTCTCCGGACCCTGCCTGCGCGCAGCGCGTCGCGACGCCCGGACGGAGCGCCGGCCGGGTCTCGCTTACGCGGGCCAGCCCGACAGCGCCGGGTTCCCCGAGCGATGCGTGCGGTCCGGGCGCGCCATCGCCTCCTCGGCCAGCTCGAGCGCGCGCGCCCACAGGTCCTCGGACAGCTCGGCCTTCCGCCGCTCGATGCGCCCGCGGTAGTCGCTGAGCAGGTCTGCGATCATCGGCTCGAAATTCTGCCAGCGGCCGCTGTCGCCCTTCCCCGCGACGAGGTCGCGCGCGTGCTTGCCGTCGTCGAGCTTGTAGTAGTAGTTGACCGAGAGAAGCCGATCCCCGACCGACAGGCCGTTGTCCTGCGCGTCGTGCTTGTGGAACTTCAGCAGCACGACGGTGTCGATGTCCGCCGAGTACGCCGCGACGAGGAACGGGTCGACCGACATGACGTACGCCGGGTTCGAGTCGCCGTTCCAGAGGATGTAGCGGATCAGCGCCACATCCGCCTTGGCGAAGTCTTCGGGCCCGAGGATCCGGAACAGCTTCGCGGGGTGGCGGAACCACGAGAAGTAGAGCGGCGCCAAGTCCTTCAGCCGCTTCATCGAGAGCGGAAGCAGGCCGGGGTCGGCGGCCTTGCCGTTCTTGGAGTCGTCGCCCCAGGGGCAGGGGGGAGCCGACGGGGTAGGCAGATGCGCGTCGCGCTCTTCGAGTTGTTCGAGTTCGTGCAGGTCCATTGCGAGGGGCGGAGCATAGTTCGTGGCGCTCGTCGCGTCCCGGTTCCGGGCCGGCGCGTCGAGTGGGACGTCCTGTCTGGCCCGAGGGAGAACTGGCACGCTAGGCTCGCCGGCAGATCATGCTCCACCGACTCCTGCCCTTGCTCGCTTGCCTCAGCGCGGCCAGCGAACCGGCTGTCGCCGCCGCGCGTTCCACCCAGGACGCACTCCCTGCTCATGGCGACGAATCGAACCTAGCTCGACCGGCCGCGATCTCCCTCGGCGACGTCGTGACCGACTGGTTAAGCGATCTCGACGCGGGCTTCGCGAACGCCGCGCTCCGACACACGCGGATCGGGAGCGGCCACTTCGTCGACATCCTGAAGACGGACTCCTACGGGTTCTCCCACTCGGCACTCGTTCGACTCCGCTACTCGGACGACTGGCAGACCGCACTCGATCGCTTCCAGGCGGAGCTCGATGCGACGCCGCTCCTCGTCTCCGAGGGCTGGGAACGACAGGACAGCCGAAGCGGTTTCGGTCGGACGTACCTCCGGAAGTGGCCCGAGGAGCACCGCGAGATCGGCGTGCAGCTCTTCTACGGGAGCCCGGACGACGACAGCGAGGAGTTCGTGGGCCTGTACTTCTTCGGCAAGCCCGCGAGCTACGAACGGGACGCCATTCCCCTGGCCGATATCCCGCCGCGTCCCGGCGAGACGGTCAGCCTGATGTGGGCGCTGGACACGGACGAGGCGCGCTCGGCGTTCAGCGCGCTGCTCGATTCCGCCGTGAACGACTTCGAAGGGCAGACCGAGCGCGGCGCCGACGGTCGCCTCCGCATGAGGCGAAGCGCGCTCAATCCGGATTCGCCGCTGCCCTTCCTGACGGTCGAGGAGCACCCCGAGCGGATCGACGTATGGCTCGATCCCGCGCCGGAGGGTGGGGACACGTACGACCACGTCCTCCGGATCCTCTCGGAGCTGGGCTACTCGGCGCTCCTGCCGGACACGGAGTGGGAGCCCCTCTCGGACGGGACCTACCGAGGACGCGAGAGCCGCAGCCACGTCGTGGTCGAGTGGCACCGGGACGAGGAGTCGAGACACTCGACGCTCTTGATCTCCGCCATCCGGTCCGAGTTCAAGGAACTTCACGAGCGCGGCCGCCTCGTGCCCAGTGACTTCGATCCGCGCGTGGCGCCACGGCTGGGGTGCATCTCGGGCGACTGCGAGAACGGCTTTGGCGAGCTGCGTTTCCTGGACCCGACCTGGCAGCGAGAGATCCTCGCCTACCGCGGCCGATTCCGCGACGGGAGGTTCCACGGTGCGGGGCAGGTGCACGAGCTCATCGGCGTTGCGGACTTCCTGGAGTTCGACCTCGTCCCTGAACCGACGACGGGCAACCTCCAGTTCTTCGGACACTTCGAACACGGCGTCGCACGCACCGTGAACGAGCCGCTGCCGTGGGCCACCGAGATGGACCTCTGCATGGAGCTCAACCGGCCGTACGACTGCGATGTCTGGATCTGGTCACTGGATCAGCTCACACCGCAGGAGGACGGTTTCTCGGTCGCCGTGTTCCGCACGCGGAGCGGAGGAGGCGGCGGCGTGGTCCCGTCGTTCATCCAGCACCGGACCTTCGAGGATGGTCGCACGGTCGTGATCGACCGGCCCTTCACCGTGGACTTCGGCGAGCCCCTCGACGGGACCTGCCGCGCTGGACCGGGCACGCTCCGCCTCGCCGGTATCGGGACGCTGGAGGCCGACTTCGACGCGAGCGGCGCTGCCCTCGACCGGGCGTTCCTGACCCTCCTCTCGGGCGAGGTCTACGAAGTGCGGATCCAGGACGGGATCCCGCTGTCCTTCGAGCGCGTCGCGGTCCCCGACGGCCTCTCCTGGGCCAAGGCGGCACGTTCCGGCGCTTGGATCATGCTGCGCGAGAACACCTGCCTGGCGGGCGACGTCCGCACGGATTCGTTCGTGCGATCTCTCGTGCGCGACGCGGACGGCGCGCCGCGCAAGAGCCCCGGGTATCACTCGCGCACTCCCTCCGTGACGCCCGGGGAGGTGCGCGAGTCGTTCACGCTCTACTACCACACCGGCGTCGTGCGGCTCGCCGAGATGCGCGCCACGGACCCGCTGTACCGGATGTCGCGCGCCGACTCGGGCTACTTCGACGTGGCGTGGAATGCTCGCTACGTAGGTCGAGAGACGATCCTGATGGGCGCGCCGGACGCTCGGCTGATGCTGGACGGTACCTATCCGTACGAACTCCTCGGCGAAGCGCGCACCGCCTATTTCCGGGATGACGCGCGCTTCAAGGATCCCCAATGCACGACGCCGTTCGGCTCGGTCGACGAGGAGCGCAAGGCCGCCGAGCGAGAGCGCTACCTCGAGCAGGAGCGCCGCGCGTACGCAGAGATCGAGGCGTGGGTCGAGGCGAAGCGGGCCGCCGAGGAGGCACGGGCGGAGCAGGCCCGGGCCGCTCGCAGGCCGCAGCGCTCGACTCCGTCCTTCTCAGCCTTCGGTGGGGCGGACGTGGCGGCGATGAACTCGATCTTCGCACGTCCCAGCGCAGCCGGCGAGACGTCCGGGAGCGTGGCGGCGACCTGCTCCCACTGCCTGGGGCTGGGGCACGTCTTCGTCGAGGAGTGGCGACGCGTGCGGCGCGTCGAGGAGTCGACGCACTTCTTCACCTCCTACTACGTGAACGAGAAGGTGGACGTGTGCGTGTCGTGCCCGTCCTGCCTGGGAACGGGGAAGGCCCGACGACGTTGAGTCTGCTCCGATTGCCCGCGCTCCTGGCGCTCAGGGGCAGAACGTCACCGACAGCCCGTCGGTGAGGTTCGACCCCGCGGGTCCGCCCGCGCCGTCGCGGAACCAGCACTGGAACTGCCAGTTCGTGCCCGCGAGGAACTCGCCTGTGGCGACCTGCGGACTCGTGAAGTCAAACGGGAACGAGAGGCGCCCGAGCGGATCGAAGCGCCCGATCGGGCCGAGCCGCAAGATCCCGATCGCACCCGGGCCGACGCAGAGGGTTCCATCGCCCAGGGGAGTCTGCACGCGATCGGGGCCGCAGAAGAAGAGCGCAAACTCGTTCGGAGGTCCGTCGAACGCCTCGAGCACGAAGCTGTTCAGGTGGACGCGGCCGCTGCCCGAGTAGCCCATCCGTGCGCCGGTCGCGGAGCCCGAGTTCGGCGAGGCGGAGCAGTAGTTGACCGCGTAGCACTGCTCGGCGGTGATGCGCACGTCGTCGATGAGCCAGCCTAGGGTCTCGTTGCCGGCCGGGTCGATCGGGTCGAAGTGGAAGCGGACGTGGATCGCGTCGCCGCGGTAGGCCGACAGGTCGATCGTTCGCACGTTCCAGCTCTGCTGACCGCACGGGCTGCCGACCCAGCTCCACGTGGCCTCGCCCGCGCGGCGCACGTGGACCTCGTGGAAGTCCCAGTGGAAGCACGCCTCCGTGTGCGCGTAGCTCCGGAAGCTGAGCTCGGGTCCGTCGGCGTGGAGTGGGATGTAGACGGGGTCCATGAGCTCGAGGGTCTGCACGTTCCCGAGAACGGAGGTGAACGTGCAGTCGGCGTCGCCCATGCGCGCGGCGCCGCCGGGGCTCGGGAGTCCGGGCGAACACGGATCGTCGGCCGCAAACCAACCCCACGAGCTGGGCCCGGATCCCTCCGCGCCCGCCGTCCATCGATCGAGGTCGGAGTCGAAGGTGTCCTCGAAGTAGATCGTCTGGGCGAGTGCGCAGGGGGTGACTGCGGAGGTGGCGAGCAGAAGCGCGAGCGTTGCGAGCGTCGAGCGGCACATGTCTGTCTTCCGGGAAGGGCTGGTTGCGAACGCGACCGAGCGTAGCACGTCGCCGCGATCTCGCGCCGGGCGGGCGGCGCCACAGGAATCCCGGTGACCGGCGCAGCGCACGCCGTTAGCCGCGGCACGGATCCCCGTCCGTCGCAACCACTCGAAGCCTGCGCCGCGCGCAGGACACCGACCATGGCCCGCAAAAACAACCGCCTCGCGCAGCTTGCGCGGGAGCGGCAAGAGATGGAGATGACGCCGATGATCGATGTCACCTTCCTGCTCCTCGTGTTCTTCATGTGCACGCTGAAGTTCAAAGTGCTCGAGGGGAAGCTCGGCGCCGCGCTACCCCGGGACGTCGGGCACAGCGAGATGCCACCCGAGGCGATCGAGACGTTCCACGTCCAGCTGCGGGTGGCCGAGCCGGGCACCAAGCTGCGCGTGGACCGGCGCACCGGCCAGTTGGCGCCCATCACCGAGAACGAAGCAACGGACGGGCGGCGCTTCCAGTTCGGCGACGACCGCGTGATCGAGTACACGATGGGTTCGTTCGCCACGACGGACCTGCGCGAGGTGCGGACGCGGCTGCGGCTCGTCCAGTCGCTGGCCGTCGATGCGGGCGAGACGAGCGCGCGCGTCGAGATCGATCCGCGCGCGGCGACCATCCAGCAGGACGTCGTGCGCCTCCTCGACGAGGTGATCGGCGCCGGGATCACCGAGGTCAGCTTCTCCCGGCCACCGTCGCGCTGACGGTCCTCTGCACTCTCGACGTTCGAATCCAGGAGCGGCCGAATCCCTGGGAGCGGGTCGTCGAGCACTCCGGTTCCACCGACTCGGGTGATCCGAGCTGGCACGGTTTCCGCGGCTGCGGCTACGCTCTACGGGCGGTCCCAGTTGCACGATGATGAAATCGAACACTCTGGGCGACGATGCGGATGCGCGGCGCGCGAAGGTCTCTCTCTCGGGCGTGCCCGAGACCATGCTCTGGCCCTTGTGGAACCGGGCGGCGGAAACGAAGCGCGCCGACGCGCTGGTCGACGATCCCTGGGCGGTCGATCTGGTCGAGCGAATCGACTACGACTTCCGCGCCAGCTTCGGCAAGCCGACGGTCTTTCACCCGATCCGGTCGCGGTACTGCGACGACCTCCTACGGGCCTACGTCGCCCGCCACGGTGAGCGCGCGACTGTGGTTGCACTCGGCGAGGGCCTCGACGCACAGCGGCTGCGCGCGGGCGAGGGGGTCGCGCGCTGGTACAGCGTCGACCTCCCCGAGTCGATCGAGACGCGGGCCCGGCTCGTGCCGGGTACGGACGAGAAGAGGCTCATCGCGCGCTCGGCCGTCGACCATGGGTGGATGGACGAGGTGGATGCGCTCTCCCCTCCGTTCATTACGGCGCTCGGTCTCTTGATGTACTTCGAGCCGGACGAGGTGAGCATTCTGCTACGGACGATTGCGGACCGCTTCCCGGGCGCGGAGCTGGTGTTCGACGCGATCCCGCCGTTCTTCTCGCGTCGGACGACCAAGGGTGCAGACGTCACGAAGTCGTACCGGATGCCTCCGTGCCCGTGGGGGATATCGGTGGATGACCTGCCCGGGTTCCTGACATCGCTGGGATGGGAACCGACGCAGGTCCAGACGTACGCGGATCCGTTCCCCGAGCGGCTGCGCTTCTACAGCTTCCTCGGCAAGATCCGCGCGATCCGTTCACGGCTCGCAGGGAGCCTCGTCCACGCCACCGCCCTCGCTCTGTGAAGCACGTCGCGACGTCTCGACCTCAGCCCCCGTTCTCGATCCACATGATCCGTATCCCGCTCAGCCTGTCCCTCGTTCTGCTCGCGTCCTGTGCCTCGAACAGCGCGCCGTCGCCTGCCCCGGTGGAGGGGCCTGCGCTCGAGGTGCCGCGCTACGCGGAGGACGACGAGCGGCCCAACACCGGTGGCTTCGTCCGCGACGTGAGCCTCGCGTCCGTCGAGCGCGACGGCACCACCTTTACGCTGATGGCCTGGCAGGTCGGAGACGTGCTGACCCTCGGCGCGATGACGGACGGGGCTTTCACCGGACAGGTCGAGTGGCAGCTCGGCACGCGCGGCTTCCGCTTCGACGTCGACGAAGAGCCGCGCTCCGGCCGCATGCCGGTCGAGGCGATCGATCCGCCCGCAGGCGCCGCCGCGCTCGGCGGCGACAAGGCGGGGTTCAGCTCGTTCAGCTGGACGAACGTCGACCTCGAGGCGTCGCTCTGGTGGTTCGAGGGGCCCGCCGCGCTGTCCGTCACATGGCGCACCGAGGCGGGAGAGTTGGTACGGCTCCCGGAGGAAGGCGCGTTCGCCGCCCGCCGCTTCGAGCCGTAGCCGGCGTTCGGGATTCGCGCCGCGCTCGGACGCGCTCGCGGCGCGAGCGGTGGAGCAGCGCCAAGTCCACCGCCGGGACGAATGGTCGAGCCGAGACGGCTCGCTCGGCGCAATCGCTCCGAGGAGCGTCCTCGCGTTGACGGGTTCGGCGGGCGCAGCCAGACTCAGCGTGCCATGCGCTCGCTCCGCTCCACGCTCGTCCTTCTCGCAGCGGCGCTCACGGCCACCGGGCCGGCGCACGCACAGACTTCGTTCGCCACTCCGGTCCAGGTCTCGGAGGCGATCACCGGCCGCTTCACCACCGAGCCGATCCCCGCCGATATCGACGGCAACGGGATCCCCGATCTCATCGTGAACGGCGGGCGCACGTCCGAGACTCCCAGCCTGTACGTCGCCCGAGGTCTCGGCGGCCGCACGTTCACGGCGGCCGTCCGTGTACCGCTTTCACACGAGATGCCCCAGCGACCTGCGGCCGCTGATCTCGACGGCGACGGCGACGACGATCTCGCGGGCGGCTTCGTCGGCGTGAACGACCGGCTCGTGCTGCTCCTGTCGAACGGAGGGAACTTCACGGAGGTCCTCGGACCCGTGCAGCCGGGCGAGCTCGGTGGGTTCGCGCTCGAGGACGCTGATCTGGACGGCGACCTCGATCTCTACTTCGTGGTCCAGGACAGCGGTTGGCGCGTGCGCGTCGCCGAACTCGAAGGGGGCTCCTTCACCGGCCAGGTCACGGGGAACGTCCTTCTCCCGACGATGCCGAGCTCACCGCCGGCCATCGAAGCCCTGGACCTCGACGGCGACGGTCGCGGCGATGTTCACCGATGGGGTCGCGCCGCGCTTCGTACCGCGAACGGCTTCGGCGCGCTGCTCGACTTCCAGCCACCGACGACCAACCTGTTCTCCGATGTCCCGATCTTCGTTGACCTCGACCTCGACGGTCTCCCGGACTACCTCGCGGTCAGCGCGCTCGACTCGCCGCAGACCTATCCCAACAGCGTTTTCCTCGGCGAGGGCGAGATCTTCCTCGGGGGCGGTGCCATCGGGTTCGCCGAGGTCCTCCTCGTGGACGATCCGTCGGGGGCGCTGAGCTTCGAGGCGCTCGCGGACATGGACGGCGACGGGCTGCTCGACGTCGTGTACGCGGTGAACGGAGCGCGCCGGATCAGCTTCGGCGACGGCACGCTGCCCTTCGACGCCGGGAGCCCCTTCGACTTCGCAGGCGCACCCTTCTTCCGATTCGCCGACCAGCTCCGCCGCGACTACAACGGGGACGGGTCGGCGGACTTCATCACCGGAGCGTTCGGGCCCGTGGAGACGCAGGTGGCGTGGGGTTCACCGACGGGCCTCACGCCCCTCGAGACACTCATCGAGTTCCCCGGAGTGTCGGCCCCTCTTCGGGCGGTGCAATCGCTGGACTTCGACGGCGACGGAGACCTCGACGTGCTCGGTCTCGGTGTGCCGGGCCAGCTCTTCCTCGTCGAGAACCTGGGCGGACACGAGTTCGCCGACGCGCGCGAGATCGGACCGACGTTCGCAGCGTCGAGCGGGCTCGGACGGGGAGACTTCGATGGCGACGGCTCGCCGGAGATCGCCGTCAGCGGCAATGACGAGGGGCGGCTCTTCGTGTTCGAGATCGTCGCGGGCGCCAACGTTCAGCTCAGCGCCGACGTCGCGCAGCCCGTGCCCGGTCTCGTACCGCAGTTCGCGGAGGACCTCGACGGCGACGGGGACGACGAGCTCGTCCTGGGCTCGGGTGGAGCGACGCGGGTCTTCGCGGGAGGCCCGGGCGGCCTGGATCCGAACCCCACGCAGATCGGCGCGCTGACCCGCGAGACGAGCGCCGCGGACCTCGACGGTGACGGGGACCTCGATCTGGTGAACCGCAGTCTTGCCAGTGTCTTCGTGGTCGAGAACCTGGGCGGGCTGTCGTTCGGTGCGCCACTCCAGATCTCCTGGGGTCCCTCGCCTCCGGGCGGTGACGTCACGGCCGTCGCTGCGCTCGACCATGACGGAGACGGGGTCCAGGACCTGCTCGCGCGGACCGAGACGGGTCTTCTGCGCCGGCGCGGGCTCGGTTCGTTCGGCGCCTATCAGCCGGTCGAGTCGCTCGTCCCGTCCGGCTTGCCGGAGCCCGCGAGGTCCGGCCGGCCGCTGGTGGCCGACGTCGATCTCGACGGAGACGAGGACCTGGTGCTCACGGTTCCCGGGGCGATTCCCGGTCGCGCTGAGGTGTTCTTCGGACCCGCGGTCGGTGGCCAAGTCCCGCGCCTCGAGTTCGGCGGGCTCCGCCCCGAGCCCGCGTTCATCGCGTCCGACCTCGACGGCGACGGTGACCTCGACCTCATGGATCTCTCGCCCGAGGGCGAGGTCCTCCTCCTGGAGAACGACCTCATCCCGCGCAGCGGCGTGGTGACCTGCACTCCTCCGAACGCGAACAGCAGCGGCGTCGTCGGGAGGCTCGACGTCTACGGAGAGGCGCTGGCGAGCGGCTCCGAGATTCAGCTTCGGACATCCGGGCTCCCTCCGTCGGTGTTCGGCATCTTCATCGGAGCGCCGATGTTCCAGCCGCCGGTCGCGCTGCCGGGCTCGGACGGCGCACTGTGCCTGGCCGGCCCGCTCGGCCGCTACCAGCGCCCGGGCGAGATCCTGTCCAGCGGGCCGGGCGGCAGCTTCGCTCTTTCGGTGGGGAGCGACGACCTGCGCTCCGGTGGCGGCGTGGTGCCCGCGACCGCGTTCCTGCAGTGGAGCTTCCAGGCCTGGCACCGCGACGTGGGCGCCGGTGGTTCGACGAGCAACACGACCGAGGCGGTGACGCTGACGTTCCTGTGAGGAGGAAGGCTCCCGGTCGCCCGACGGCGGGAGCGAGCCGGTGAGGCCACTCGCCTGTGGTCGGGATCGCTCGCGCCCCCTACCCTTCCGGCCCGCCGGTCCCCAAGCCTCCTCAACGATGCTCCGCACCACCTCCGCCCTCGTCGCCGCGCTCGCCTGCAGTGCGGCCTGTACCTCTGCCCCGCCCGCGAACGACCTCCTGCTCGCGACCCTCTACGTCAACGCGTCGGCCGAGTACGACGCCGCGTGCCGCACCGTCTACGCTGCCGCGATCCAGCGTCTCGAGGACGTAGCAGCTCGCTCCTCGCGTTCCGACCGGCCGCTCGCGATGGTGATGGACGTCGACGAGACCGTCCTCGACAACTCGCCGTACGAGGCGCGCCTCGTCGAGGAGGGCACGAGCTATCCCGCGGGCTGGGACGAGTGGTGCATGGAGGCGGCCGCGCCCGTCGTGCCCGGAGCATCGGACTGCATCCAGCGCGCGCGGCAGCTCGGGATCGAGGTCTTCTTCGTGACCAACCGCAAGGCCCACCTCGAAGAGGGGACGCGCGTGAACCTCGAGCACCTCGGTCTTTTCGAGGCGCGCTCGTTCGACACGCTCCTCATGCGAGGGGAGCGTCCCGAGTGGACGAGCGACAAGAGTTCGCGTCGCGGAGCCGTCGAGGCGACCCATGAGATCGTCGCGCTGGTGGGCGACAACGTCCGCGACTTCTTCGAGTTCAAGTCGGAGGAGCCCACGAACGTCGAGCGAGCGTCCGCCGTCGACGCGCGCGCCACGGAATGGGGAACGCGCTGGTTCATGCTGCCGAACCCGATGTACGGCGGCTGGGACGAGGCCGCGGTCGAGTACGACTACCGCGCGCCGGCGGGGACGCTGCGGGCGCTCCGGCGCGCGGGGCTCGACGACCTGCGTGCCGACGGCTGACGTTCGCGCTCCACTCACCCTGGGAACCGGGCAGAATGAGGTGCGGCGGGCCTCCCGAGGGAAACCCGCCGCAGCACGTGCGCTCCGCCCGAAGTGGGCGGAGCGCGGGCGCGCTCAGGGGACGAACGTGATCGTAAGGCCGTTGCTCAGGTTGAAGCCACTCGCGTTGCCGTCACCGTTCAGATCGCCGGCGAACGGGTCGCGGAACCAGCTCTGGAAGTGCAGGGTCGCACCGGGCAGCAGGAAGCCGGAGTTGGGCGGGATGGCGCTGTCGATCGGGCCGGTCAGGCGACCCAGCGCGTCCGCGACGACGATCGAGGGCGCGCGGACGATGGAGCCTGCGACGCAGAGCCGGCCCTCGCCCAGGAGATCGCCGGCGGGATTGACCGTCCGCGTGTCGGAGTAGATGAAGATGCCGGCCTGCCCGGGGGGCGTCGGCATCGACTCGAGCACGAGGTCGTTCGCGGCGACGCTGGCCGAGCCCGTCGCGCGCAGAGCCGCACCGCCCGCGCTCGCCGAGTTCGCGCCCGCGTCGCAGTAGGCGCTCCCGATGTCGCTGCTGGGCTCGACGAGCACGCGGCCGAAGCGCACGTTCTGCAGCGAGTTGACGTAGTAGCCGAACGGGCCGGTGCGAAGGGCCGCGTCCACGACGTTCCACGTCTCGAGGACGGTCGTTCCCTCGCGGATCTCGACGCTGATGTTGGGCGGCTCGTGGCGGATCGTGAACTCGTAGTCGACGCCGTCCTCCCACGGGATGCTGTTGTCGGCCAGCGTCGTGACGTTCGCGGTGTCCAGCGAGCCCCAGAACTCGGCGCCGGTCGGGTCGCCGCCGCCCGGCACCGTAAAGCGCCTGAGCGACATGCCGGCATTGCCCACGCCGAAGCTGCTGAACGAGGCCGTCTGCTTCTTCCAGTCGAAGAGGTAGAAGCTGCCCCGGTCCTGGAATCCGAAGACGAAGCCCATGTAGTCGGGCGCGTCGCCGGACCCGAGCGCGCCCGTGAACGTCGCCGGACCCGGGTCGTACGGAGCGAGGAACATCGACGGGTCGCAGTTGACGAACTGATCGACGGCGCGGTTCGAGAGCCGCAGCTGCCAGTCGGCGTCGGGCTGCGCGCCGACCTCGTACTGGACAACCCGCCAGTCGGTCATCCTCTCGGTCAGAGGATTGAAGAACTCGGGCAGCCCGGCGCGCTGGCGCAGGTAGTCCTCGACCTGGAAGCGCTCGTCGGCGTCGAGCGCGCGGTCGAAGACCACGAACTCGACGAGGTCACCCACGAAGCGCACGCTGCCACTGCTCCAGTTTCCGATCACGAACCTCGACGCGTCGACGGAGTACGGGCTGTTCGCCGTCGTGTCCATCAGCTCGAAGTTGTTGCGGAGCAGCTCGTGCCGCTCCGGCGCTCCGCCGCCGTAGACCTGGGTGAATACCTGGAACTCGCCGGTGGGGATCGTCTCGTCGTTCTCGATGTTCTGAACGCTTCCGTCGAAGTGGTACGGGACGTTCCCGTTCCGCCTCGAGAGCGTGAACTGGCTGCCCGAGGAGCCGGAGTTCCCGATGGCGTAGAGATAGTCGTTGTTGGAGTTCGCCACCGTGTAACGAGCGAGCGCGAACACCGTCGCGGCGGAGTAGGCCTCCGTCGAGTCACCGTCCAGCTGGTGCGAACCGTCGAACGTGATCCCGGGCAGCCCACCCGTCACGCCCGGCGTCAACGAGGGGCGGCGGTTGGTGGCAGGAGGCGTGAAGACGAGCCCGTTGCCGGACTGATCGGCCCACTGCTCCACGACGCCACCGGTCGCGGTGACGCCCGCGTCGGCGCGAAGCCAGCAGTCGAGGCCGTCCGTCACCGGCAGCTGGACCGGCGCGGGAGCGGAAAGGGCGAGAGCGAGGAGGAGCATGGCAGCGTCGACTTGAGGGTGGCGTCGGCGCGGGCGGGACCCGCGGGCCGGGGCGGGCGGACGGCCCGCCTCGTGGGCGCCATGCGGGTCCGTCGAGACGGACCTGCCACGAATCCTGTGATTCCCTCAGGGTGCGCCCACGGCCCGGCTCGACGACCCCGACCCGAGCCCGCTGCCACAGGCCACACTTCAACCGTCGGCCGGTGCCCTGCCCTCGTGCACGAAGAGCTCTCGGTCGGTCGGACCGTGGTGGTGCCCGCTCTCCTGGCGGTCGGAGTTCTAGGTCCCCTGGCCATCCGCGTTCTCGCGGTCAAGGAACGGAAACAGCTCGAGCCGTTCGCAATGCCAGCTGCCGGCCGCACTGCGCGGGGTCTCGGCCCCGACCCCGTAGATCATCAGCTCGCCCTCGCGAACCACTTCGAACTCCGGAGCGGTATCGCGGCGCAGGTCACTGATGTGGATCGTCTTGTGCCCGATCTTGTGCGCGACCGTCGTGTGGACGCTCTCGCCACGCGTGAGGTTCGAGCTCGTGCTGGCCCCGCGCAAGCGGCGTGGGGAGTCGGCGCCGTGGAGGCAGGGTGGGAACGAGAGCCCACTCGTGCGCGTCTCGCGGAGTGCACCGTGAACGGACTCGACCAAAGGACGGCGTCGAGCGCGTCGACCTCGTCCCGCGCAAGGTAGGTCAGGGCGAAACGATCCGTTCATCGCGTCGAGACGCAGCCTGCGAGCGCGACCAGCGCGCAATCCGGTTCACTCTTCCGGCGTCCGGGGCTCGCGCATGCGATCGAGGGATCCGTGCGCTCGATCGTCACGCTTGCGGTGCATTCGTCGGCGATCGGCCAACAGAGCGTCTACGACGTGGCTGTGTTCCGTCGATCCTGTGCGGCGCGGATACGCGCGCTACGTCGTGGATACGTGTCTGTAGTGTCGCGCGAGCCAGGTTGCGAGGCCACCGAGGCCGGGGTACACGACACGCTCGGTGATGTTCGCTTGATCGAGCTTGTCCCGGATCTCCCACTTGAGGTGGCGCTCGATGACCACGCGTTGGCAAACGGTGGGGTGGTCGGCGATCCACTGATGCATCGAAGCGGACGCGGACGACAGGGCTGAGAAGATGCCGTACTGATTGACGATCCGGTCGTCGAGAGACGGTGGCTCGAAGAAAAGCAGGAATGACCCGTCCTCCTCGAGGTGAGCCAGGCCCTGCGGATCGCTCGTCAGGCCGTCGAGCTGCTCCGTCGTGAGTGCGAGCTGGTTCAGGTACTCGGACTTCACTCGACTGGGTAGGAGCTTGCGGCTCTCCACGAAGTCGACCATCCAGATCTCCCCGTCGACGTCCATTCGGGTGGCGTCGTCGGTCGCGAAGTGGAGCGCAATGTAGGGCGAGAACGTCCAGTCCAGGAGCCGAGTTGGAAGGCCGTGGTGCTGGGCGAGAGCAAGCCACTCCCAGGCACTGTCACCGACCGTGGACATCGTCTTGGCGTACTTCCGAAAGTTCCGCAGAAGGTGGGCTTCGATGTCTGGAGAGCCGTTCCCGTGGCCAAGGCGGAGAAGACTGGACTGCATCTCCTCGTACCGCTGTGTCTGCCCTCGGTAGGCCCACGTGCTCCGGTATCGGTGCACGTGATCCGGCCCGAATCGGAACAGGATCTGGTGGAGCTCGTCCCAGGTCGCTGGTGTGGTGGTGTGAACGGGAAGATCTTGGAGGCGGAAAGTCATGCCGTACGTGCGAGGTCGAGTCTCAGTCGCTGCCCGCGTTCGAAGCCGCTGAAGGCGGGTTCAGATATCGATATCGGCCCAGATCGCGTGGTGGTCGGAAGCTGCATGGATCGCCTCGACCAGCTCTTGGTAGACCGTCCAGCGAGGAGGCCTCGACCCAGGCCACGCGCCCATGCGGAAGAGACCCGACGCCGTCACCCGCTCGAACAGCGCGGGCGAGAGGAGCAGGTAGTCGATCTTCTGTGAGTCGTTGCCGAGCTTGTACGTCCCCTTGCCGTCGAACTCGCCCGTGTCGAACGACGGATGCTGATCCACGTCCCTGAGGTCCGTCCCGGCGACGAGGGGAGCGAGCGGTGCACTGCCAGGGGTGTCGTTGAGATCACCAGCGACGACGACGTGTTCGAATCCTTCGGAGCGGATCATCTCGTACGCCTTGGCGACGGCTTCCGCCTGCGCGAGACGCTTCGCGTTGTTCGATCGAGTACTGCCGTACCCCTTGCTCTTGAAGTGATTGACCAGCACCCAGACGACCTCACCACTAGGCGTCTGCACCGCGAACTCGGGGCAGTCGCGGCCGAAGATCGGGAATCCGTTGGGCTTGAGGTCGAACACATGAGTGCGCATCAAGTCGACGCTGAACCCTTCTCGAGTAAGTAGCCCGACGTCGATCCCGCGCTTGTCGTTGCCGTCGATCAGCATCGTGTGCGCGTATGGCTGGCCACCAACCTGTTCGAGAATGAACCGCTGGAACTCGTCCAGGACGATTCGATTCTCTGCCTCGACGACAGCCACGACGTCGGCGTTCACGTCTCGCAGCACGCGACCCGTATTTCGCATCGCGCGCTCATCGACCGGGCCCGTGCGTAGTTCAGCCCAGCCCACCCAGTCTCCGCGCCCGTCTGCGGCGATCTCGATCGGACGCGTGCGTGGACGTCGGACGAACTGCCCGCGGATCTTCCGGATCTGCACGAGGGGACCGCGGTCCTGGCCCGCCATCCCGAGCTCGTTGACGAGTTCGATGAGGCGCCGCTTGACCGCGGCCGTGTACCGCTGGCGTTCCATGAGCTCGTTGAGCTCCGCGAACCTCTCGAGGGTCTCCCCGTTCTCGGTCCAGGTGCTGCGATCGAGCGCTCGCGCGCGGTCGAACAGGTTCTCGACGTTGAAGGAGGCAATTCGCATGGTTCTAGGCGGCGGAGGACGATCGCTCGATCAACACCTACGTGCCGCGCAGAACACGGGCGCCACAAAGGCACGTAAACGCTCTTCGATGGAATGCGGCCGTCCTGCGGCGAAGGTCGTGCTGCAGCGCTGGTTGCCGCGGGATGGCAGCGTTCTGCCCCGTGCTCGACCGGCGTCAGAGCACGGGGCGATGGTGTCTTGAGAGGACGCGTCGCAGGACCGTCGGCCTAACTGCCTCCCGCTTCACCGGAATCGTCCGTACCCACGGCACCGCTCGTCAGGACGTCGAGAGCGACCTGGTACGTGTCCGCCGCCCGGCGCAACCGATCGAGAGTGCGCCCGTGCAGGTCGAGCGTCCTCTTTGCGAGTCGTGCGCGGGCCAGCTTGGCGTTCGACAGAAGTTCGCGCGCCTTCGCTGCGGGCTCCGAGGCCTTGCCCGCGGCCGATTCAGCCTTCGAGACCTCGAGCTCGGCGCTCGACTTGCCGCGTTCGGCTTCGTCGAGCTTCTTCTCCGCTTCAGCCAGGCGCTTCCTGTCTGCATCGGAGGCTCCGGCCTTGGCGGCCGCCGTCTTCGCCGCATCCCGCTCTGCCGTTGCGTCGGCGAGCTCCTTGGTTCTCGTCTCGAGGAGCCCCTTGGCCGCCTCGACCGCGGCCTTCGCAGCTGTGAGCTCGGTCTCGGATTTCGAGGCGGACTCCGTGAGGGCACCGACCCGAACCTCGAGTGCCTGATCCAGATCCCGGCCCAAGTCGAGCAGCGCCCCGAGCGACTTGAGGACGTGCGGCAGAGCCTCGTCGTTCTCCTCGTTCTCGTCCTCGAGGTCGACCTTCACCTTCAGCGCGGCCTGGGCCGTCTCCAGATGTGGGTCGGCCGCGGCGTCGACGGCGCTGCGCCACTTGGAGGCTTCGTCTCCAAGGTCGGCTCCCTTCACGACTCCATCGAGCTCATCGGTCCAGCTGGAGCCGGCCGTAGTGCCGGCAAGCTCGTCGCGCACCGCAAGTGACTCCTCGAGGTACTTCGTCCTGTGGAACGTTGCGAGTCGTCCGACCGTGCTCGTCGTCGCGGGGGCCGTCGAGCCGTCCTTGCCGTCGGCGCGCGCCTGGACGCGACCGAGGAGATCGGTGCCGATCTCGTCTCCTATCGCGAGCATGCCCAGATTGCGCGCCGACTTCAGGACCTTCTGTGGATTGGCCTCGTACGCCTTGACGTACCAGTTCCCGATGTCGTCCTTCGCAATCACGTAGTTCGACCGTCCTGTTCCCGAAACACGCACGCGATTGACGTTCTGCCAGAAGCGCTTGTCGATGCCCGCCTGAATCTCCAGGTCGGAGTTTTGGTTCGGGGAAAGGAAGTCGATCACGTCGCTCACGACGGGGAGACCCCGGACGCCCTTGTCCTGAAGCTGGTTGGTCCAGCCCAGCCCGGGGTCGCCCTGGAGCGACGTCGAGGGGAAACTCGTTCGCAGGAAGGCGCTCGCGGGCCGGAGACGCATCAGGCTCGCGCGGCGAGCGAGGATCGACTTGTACGCGTCGGTGAGCCGCACGGCCTCCTCGGAGTCCTTGCCACCCTCGAGGACTGCCCGCGCGTGCTCGTGCTGGAGGATTCCGAGCATTTGATCCACGAGCTCGCGCGGTGTCCCGAGCTTCTCGAGCTCCGCGGCAGCGACGACAGGGATCGAGGGGCGTCGAGCCTCGATGACGCGGGCGGCGAGCCGGAGGTCCGCTGACCGCTTCTTGTCGTCCTCGCTCGGCTTCGCGCCGTCCTTGTTTGCACTGAGCCTGGCGGCCTCCTTCCTCATCTCCGCCGCCATGGACGCGACCGAGGCGCGGATCTCCTCGGAGCTCGAGTCCTGGACGCCTCTGAGTCGTGCGCGGAAGCCGCGTGCCTCCGTTGCTGCGATCTCGAGCTCGTTCCGCTGCGCATCCTTTGCGTTGACGCGGCCCGTGAGCGATTTGATGGTCTTGCTCGCGTCCTCGATCGCGCGCTCCGCTGAGACCCTGTTGCGTTCCTGCGTCGCATGCGCAGACTTCGCCTTCCCAAAGGCGTCATCCATCGCCACGAGCTCGGAGCGGATCGTCTTCGATGCTTGCCTCACGGCGCGGACCGACCGCGCCGCTGCGACGCGCTTGTCGAGGGACAGCTCCGTCACTGCGCTGATCCCATCCTCGACTGCGCGCAGTTCTTTGCGGAAAGCGGCCTGGTCCGTGGAGTCCTTGGGTGGGGACGTGCCTCCTGCGCTGTCGACCTGAAGCGGCGCAGGCGGATCTGCGGACTCAGGACCGATCGCATCCCTCAGTTCACCCACGTACTCCGACCAGGCCTGGATCGGCTTGTCCGCATCCTGCACGGCCTCGGTAAGCGCAGCGGCCGAGGCCTGCGCCTTTGTCAGATCGCTCTGCAAGGGGCGGACGCTCGTCGGAAGGAGCGACACGTCGCCGATCGCCTTGATCGTTGCCTTGGCCCAATCCTCAGTCGCAGTCGCCGTCTTCGCCACCTCCGAGCCGCTTCGCGCTTCGGATGCGGCAGTGCTCAGGTCGTCGAGCGCCGTGCCCAAGGCCGTCCGGGCCGCTCGAGCGTCGGCCAGGAGCGCCACGAACTTCTTCTCGTTTTCCTCCTTCTTCGCCGTCGGGACGCCGACGACGTTCCAACGACGAAGTGCGCCCATTGCCGCGACGAGAGCCTTGCGGCGTGTAGAGACTGCCGTCGCGCGCCCCTCGAAGGCAGCGAGCTTGGGGTCGATACTCGCAAGCGCGCTCGCATGCTTACCGCGGGGCGAAGTCTCACCCGCGCCAGCCTTCGCGAGGTCGTCCAGAGCGTCGAGGCCCCTGAGTGCGTCGTTCAGGTCGCCTTCGGCCTTGGTCTTCGTCTTCTTGGCCGCTTCGACGTCCTTGCCGAGCTCTTTGATTTCGTCGGTCAGGCGAGTGTTGTCTGCTGCGATGCCCTCGAGCAGTGCACCGATGTACTCGTAGCTCGAATCGACCGCCGTTGCGAGGATCGAGCTGCGCTCCATGTCGGCACGCCTCTTCTCGCCGTGCTCGAAGTCGGTGCGCTTCTTGTACTCGTCCGTTTCGATCCGGAGCGTGTTGCCCACCGCCTCGAGTACGCGCGTGTAGCTCCGCTGACTCTGCTGGACACCTCCGAAGGCGAAGCGCATGAATGGAACGCGCGATGCCACCCAGCCTTCAAGAGCCGTGCCCCCGAGGCTGTGGTGCCACACGGTTGCAAAGCTCCGTTGAGCCAGTCCGGGCCGACGGGGCGGATCCAGCAGATCCGCGTTGTTCGCGAGGAAGAGTACCTTGGTCGAGAAAACGATGAGCGAGTCAACGACGGCGTCCACCGCGGAGTCGTCGAGTCGACGACTCTCGGCGGCTGCCAGGTACTGTTCGACCGCTCGGTCGATCCCCACGAACATGCGACCCGTTTCCAGACCCTCCGCGATCGACACATCACCAAGGGTGGTGCTGTACGCATCCTGGATGCTCGTCCATTGGGTGTTCGTGGGCAGGAATCGCGGAAGGGTCGAGATCCCGTACCGCCGCCGTTCGGAGTCGATCCAGTAGGGGAACTCACCCCGAGGGAGCATTTGCGCGAACGTCCGAGCCGTTCGAAAGCCGGTCGGGCGCGGAGCCGTCCGGTAGTTGCTCACGAACGGATCCGTGAGGAGGAGCGTGGTGGCGACACCAGTTGGGTCGGCTCGCAGAGCCCTGGCCAGTCCGCGCCGCGCGTCCGCGAAGTCGTCGTAGGTCCACTGCGAACGCGCAGCCCCGGCGCGTGATTTCGATGGCACGTATCGCATAGGAACGCTCATAGAGGCGTTCGTGAACGATGCAGCTACGAGCGAGGCGAGTTCGGAGCGTACCGACGAGGGCGTCCCGTCCAGCTCGGCGGCAACGACCAGGAGCGGAGGATCGATCAGTTCGGAAGCGAGTCGACTCAACGGGATGACCGACGATTCGGGCAGGCCGTTCCGCTCGGCTTCGACGATCATCTCGAGAGTCGACGCCAGCAGGCTCGAGGTGGCCTGTCGCGCATCGACGTAGGCGGCGCAGATCTCGTCCACTCGATCGTGGAATCGGCGCCGGGTCTCGGATGAGACTCGTCGTTCGTCGTCGGACGCAGCTGCGTCGAGCGCGTCGAGGATCTCATCGCGCGTCGAGCGCTGCGCCAGGAGATCGTACGCCTCGTTGGTCGAGACGGAGTTCGCCGGAACGGTCCCTGAGTCGAACGTGCCTACATTGCTCAGCGTTTGACCCGCGGCCGCAGCTCGAAGCTCGCTCAGATCCTCGATGACGGTCGGCGCGATCCGTGTGATGACCACGTGCCGGTGCGCTTTCGCAGCGCGCTGCCGGTCGAGGAACGCACCGACCCTGAGCAGAAGTGCGAGGCGACGATCCTCGAGCGATACTCGAGCACCGCCTTTGTGGCGTTCTGCGGCGTCTCGAACATCGGTGTCGAGTTGCGCGCGCGACCGGCCGAGGTCGGACAGGATCGTCGTCGCGAGGTCCCAGTCATCGTTCGCTTCCCTGTCGAGGATCCGGCGCGCTTCGTCCAGGCGTCGCCAGCTCTCGGTCATCTCACTTCGAAGCTGAGCGATCTTCGGCGGACCGAGATCGTCGTAGAGACTCAGGAGGATATTGACCCGGCGAGCTCCGGCCTTCTTGAAGACGCGTTCGCACCAGATGTCGTCGTAGTCCCGAGCTTCGTCCTCGTCGGCAATTCCGGCCTTGTCGTCGTTGCGTTGAAGTCGCGGATCGGCCACGTATCCAGCTCGATACCACCCTTCCCGAATCGCCTGTTCTCGGCATCGTGCGGCTGCGCCGCCCCACTCCAGGTTGTCTCGAAGCTCGATCAACATCGGCTTGGCAGCCGTAGCCAGCGAGATCATCTGTTGGACCTGGACGTCCTCGTGGTACGCGAGCGGTCCCTTGTACACGTCGACGTCGATCGTTGCGACAGCGCAGCCGACGACGGGCAAGGACATCCATAGCGCCGCGACGGTAGAACGCGACGCGCGCTTCGTGTGATTGGTGGACCGCATCAGGCCTCACCCCCGATCTCGAGAGCCGCGGCGCGGTCAGTTGCGTCCTGGATACGCGCCTGGTCGAGGCGTAGTGCATGGTTCGCCTCGAGGAGGAACCTGGTCAGTTCCAGGCTGCGCCCGTCCTGCGCCGCTTCGCTCAGCGCGCCGATCGCCTCGTCCATTCCTTCGAAGAACTCGTCCGGGTCCGAGCCCATGACGATCACGAGTCGGTGATCGGCGGGCGCCTCGCGGAACCCCTCTGGCCCGAAGAGGACCATCCGCCGACCGACGGGTATGTTGCTCTGCAGGTCGTCGTCCGCGCGTGACAACGAGACCTGCGTTCCGTCCTTCGAAGTGAAGCGAACGTTGCTCGACAGCGAGTCGATCAACGGGGCGGGGACCCAGCCCGAGGCGAAACGCGCAGTCGACAGCACGCTGGCCTGACCCCGAACGCGAACCCGATAGATGGTCTCGGGGAGCTGTTCGATCGGATCGAAGACGCCCAAGTAGTAGATCTGCTCGATCTCGGAACCGGGGATCGCCGCACCTGTGAGAACGGCGCCAGCGATCGCGTAGACGGTCTTCTCTGTGCTTCCGCACGCAACCACGGAAAGGGCTGCGACGAGGGGGGCGAGTCTGCGCATGGGTTGGCGAACGCTCGAGGAGCGCTTCGTAGCAGGGGAAGAGGGCAGCTGGCGAGGGGGTCTCGCGGCAGAAACGACCGATGCGAGCGCGCGACGCCAAGGGAAGCCCAAAAGTACACCGGGGCCAGAACTCTGTGGATCGCAGCGCGAAACTGAAGTGGCGACAAGGGCCAGCCAGATCGCTGCAGAGCGTCCGGGATGCATGAGGTCGAAGTCCTTATCGCGGTCGACGCCCTATCTGACTTTCAGCGGGAGATGGAGCCCGATAGGCCGAGCGATTCCAGCGATGGGGGCGCTGCCCGTGCGTGCGCCGGGCACGATCCGCATTCGCTAGGGTCACTCCGTGATCCTCGACGCGATCGGCAACACTCCGGCGGTGCAGCTCCAGCGCCTGCCCGCGCCCGGCTCCGGCGCCGTCTGGCTCAAGCTCGAGGGTGGCAACCCGACCGGCTCGTACAAGGACCGCGTCGCGCGCGCGATGGTGGATGGCGCCTTGGCGGACGGTTTCGATCCGTCGGAGCAGCGGCTGCTCGAGTGCACCGGCGGGAGCACCGGAACCTCGCTCGCCTTCGTGTGCGCGGCGCGCGGGATCCCGCTGACGATCGTCTCGTCGGACGCGTACGCGCGCGCCAAGCTCGAGTCGATGGTCGCGCTGGGGGCCGAGCTGCTCGTCGAGCCGAGCGTCGGGGGCCGCGTCACGCCAGACCTCTGGCCGCGGATGCGCGCGCGCGCCGCTGCGATGGTCGAGGCCGGTACGCACCGCTGGGTCGATCAGTTCGAGAACGCGCACGCGCCGGGCGGATACGCGGCGATGGGCGCCGAGCTCGTCGCGCAGGTGCCGGCTCCGATCGACGCCTTCTGCGGCTGCGTCGGGACCGCCGGCATGCTGATGGGGGTGGGAGGCGCCGTGCGCAACGCGTACCCCGCAGCGCGCGTCGTTGCGCTCGAGCCGGACACGTCGCCGGTGCTGTCGGGGGGCGAGGCGGGGCCGCACTCGATCGACGGAACGGCGGCTGGATTCGTACCGCCGCTCTTCGACCGCGGGATCTCGACCGAGGTGATGGCGCTTTCCGAGGCGCGCGCGCGGGAGACGGCGCGCCGCCTCGCGCGCGAGGAGGGCGTCTTCGCCGGCACGTCGACGGGGATGAACGTGCTCGCGGCTCTCGAGCTCTCGACGCGGCTCGGCCCGGAGTCGACCGTCGTGACGGTCGCGTGCGACTCTGGCTTCAAGTACCTCGGGGACGGCCTCTTCACGGAGGGCGGACCGAAGCGGTGACCCGCCGCATCGTGGGCGGTACCCGGTGTCTTCCCGCGATCGGTTGGCTCGTCGAGCGGCCGTGCATCCGGAGCCGAACAGGAACGGGCGAGAGAGGATCGAGCTCCTCCGCCGCCCCGCTCCAGCGGCTCGAGCTCTGACTGCGATCTCGCCGACTCGTGCTCGGCGCCTCCACCGATGCCCGCCGTGCCCATGCGCTTCTCTGCACTCTTGTCCGTCGTTCTCCTCCTGGCCGCGGGCTGTCGCGGTCGGAACGACTTCGACTTCGCTGTCGTCGGTCTCGAGATCCGCGACCTCCCCGGGCCGGCGGACGTCGTACAGGCCGACTTCGACGACATCGCCGAGTACGGTTCCGGGCGGCACCTCCTCGTGCTCCCCTCTGACTGGAAGGAGCACGCCTGGGCGGGAGGATCGGGGCGACCGCTCACTGGCTGGATCCGCGACGACGGACTCAGTCCGGCGCAATACGCTGCGCTCAACGCCTACGGGAACCTCTCGCCGTGGTCCGGCCTGCGCGGTGATGCGACTCCGGACGAAGTGATGCTCGAGGCGCTCAAACGTCGGCGCCTCGGACAGGACACCTACCGCGTCGAGCGGGTTCGGCTGCCCGGCGATCCGGCGCGCTGGGAGCTCCGGGTCTTCGGCGCCGCCGAACGCGGCGACCCGGCCGCGGACGGTGGCCCCACGGGCCTCGCCTGGTACGAGGTCGGGACCATCGAGCTCACCGACGGCCTCTCGGTGAGCGCGCGCGAGCGGAGGCTCCTCTACGGCGACGTCGTCGGCGGCACGGCGTTCTTCGTCGTCTACGTCGCGCTGCCGGCGTGGTTCTGGATCGCGCTCTTGGGATGACGGCGGCGCGGGTACGCTGCTTCCCATGCGACCCGAGTGCAGGACCGCCTCCCGTCTCATCGTGCGCGTTGGACCGGCGGTCTCGATAGCGCTCTGGGTTCTGCTCGCGGCCGGCTGCGTCGGTGGACGCGCCGTGGCGGACGCGCCCTCGGAGGACGCGACGCGAGAACCTCTCGCACCGTACGTCGTGCTCCTCGGCACCGCGCAGGACGCGGGCTCGCCACAGGTGAACTCACCCGCGGACCATCCCGCGCGGATCGATCCCTCGAAGCGCCGCTATGCGACCTGCCTCGGCATCGTGGACCCGGCGACAGGCCGCCGTTGGATGATCGACGCGACGCCGGACTTCCGAGAGCAAGCGTGGCTGCTCTCCCGGGCCGAGCCCGAGGCGCCCGCCCCGATCGGGCTCGACGGCGTGTTCGTCACTCACGCGCACATCGGCCACTACACGGGGCTCATGTTCGTCGGCCACGAGTCGATGGGGGCCCACGATCTCCCGGTGTACGCAGCGCCGCGGATGTGCGCGTTCCTCAGGCACAACGGGCCGTGGAGCCAGCTGGTGCGCTACGACAACATCGAGCTCGTCGAGCTCACTGCGGGCGAGGCGATCACACTGAGCGACGACCTGCGCGTCACCCCGTTCCTCGTGCCACACCGCCAGGAGTACGCCGAGGTCGTCGGCTTCCGCGTCGACGGACCCGAGCGGAGCGCGCTCTATCTCCCCGACATCGACTCCTGGGACGAGTGGGCCGCCCAGGGCAGCGAGATCGCCGACCTCGTCCGCACCGTCGACGTCGCGTACCTCGACGCGACGTTCTTCGACGATGGCGAGATCCCGGGCCGTGACATGAGCGGCTTCCCGCACCCGCGCATCTCCGCGTCGATGGACCGCTTCGAGGAGCTGACGCCCGAGGAGCGCGGCGCCGTCCGGTTCATCCACCTGAACCACACGAACCCGGCGCAGTGGGAGAATACGCCCGAGCGGCGTGAGGTCGAGCGACGCGGTTTCGCCGTCGGGCGCCGCGGCGAGCGCTTCGAGCTCTGAGCCCGAGGGTCCGAACTCGCGTGCGCGCGGCGAGGTCGTTACAAGATCGGCGCCTCGACCGATCCGCCGCCCGCCGCCCGCTGCGCGCCCTCGCGCACGCCACCCTCGACCCCTCCGACCCCGTGACCGATCCCGAGACCCCGTCGATGTTCGAGCGCCTCGGCGAGGCGAAGATCACGGCGATCGTCGCGTCCTTCTACCGGCGCGTCGCGGACGATCCGATCCTGCGCCCCATGTACCCCGAGTCGGACTTCGAGGGCGCCGAGGAGCGGCTGCGGACGTTCCTCGTGTACCGCTTCGGCGGGCCGGCGACCTACATCGAGCAGCGCGGCCACCCGCGGCTGCGCATGCGGCACGCGCCGTTCCGCATCGACGAGGCGGCCCGGGATCGCTGGATGGAACTGATGATGGCCTCGATCGACGAGAACGACGTCGACCCCGCGGTGCGCGTATCGCTCGAGGAGTTCCTCGGCGGCGTTGCGGAGTTCATGCGGAACGCGTGACGTCGGACCGGGTGCGGCGCGTTCGTCGGCTCGCTGCATGTCCGAGGCCCGGCCCCGGGCCGCGCCGCGCAGACGGACCGGTTCACGCGCCCGCCGTGTCCCGCGACCGTGCCCAGCGCCGGAGGATCTTCGACTCCGTGCGGTAGTGGCTCGCGGTGTTCGATGCGAGGTAGGCGCCGATCGTCGTGCTCCGCGTCCACGCGCGCACTCCCTTGCCGAGGAGCGCTTCTTCGTCGACGCCCCGCGCCACGCGCAGGATCTCGTCGTAGGAGGAGTGGAAATCCTCGATCGCCCGCTTCCAGGACGTCCGCGCGAGCCTCTTCTGCAGGTCTCGATTGAGCCGCGACGTCTCGTTCCACCGGTAACCCTCCGCGGGCGTGTGCACGGTCTCGCCGCGCTCGCCGGCGTGGTACCACCCGAGGAAGAGCTGCTCCCACGCCGTCGTGTGGAGCACGAGGTCTTTCACGCTCCAGTCGTCTCCCCAGACGCCGGGCGCCGTCCGGAGTCGGGCCGGCACCGCGTCGATCAGGGCCCAGAGCTCCGTGTGGTTCTCTTCGATCGCGGCGAGAAGTTCGGCCTTCGAGCGGACCCGCATCGTGGCATCGTAGCGCGGGCCGAACGACGCGGCGGCACGGCCGATGTCACGGCACCGCCCGGTCCCCGTAGCCCTCGCGTGATGCGATCCCAGACCCACCGAAACAGCGTCCTCACGACCGCCGCAGCCCTGTTCCTCTCCGTCGCAGGAGCGGGCTGTTCCGGCCCCCCGGCGGGCGCGGACACGGGCGCGGGGACCGATCCCGCGGTCTCCGCGGCGACGGGCGACACCGTCGATCTTCCCGACGATCCCAGAGCCGCTCTCGCTGCGCTCCGCGCCGCGTCGGAGCGAGGCCCCGTAGCCGTCTTCAAGCACAGTCCGATCTGCCCGATCAGTGCCGCCGCGCAGGAGCGCTTCCACGCCTGGGTCGGGGAGAGCGAAGCGCCCGTCGAGTTCGCGCAGATCGACGTCCTCGCCGAGAAGCCGCTGGCGCGCGGACTCACCGCCGCGCTGAACGTGAAGCACGAGTCGCCGCAGGTGCTCCTGTTCGAGGGCGGCGAACTCGTCTGGCACGCGAGCCACCAGGCGATCACGGGGGAGGCGCTGACGGCGCAGCTCGACGCGCGCTAGCGCGGGGCGTCTGCGCCCCTGCGTCTGCGCCTCTGCGTCAGCGGCTCTCCAGCAGCGCCCGCGCGCGTGCGCGGAGAGCGTCGAACGCGGCGAAGGTCTGCGTCAGCGGTTCGGCGGGGCCGAGGATCTCGTACTCGATGGCCCACGGTTCGTCGATGACCTCTCGCACCCAGCCCACGCGGTCCATCGGCCACGTGTTCCGTCGAGCGATGCAGTTCAGGTAGGGGGCGATCGGCCCGCGCTCGTCCGGCGAGAGTGCCTCGAGCCCATCGAGCGCGAGTGCTGCGAGCTCGGCGTTCTGAACGAGCGCGACGCTCGCGAGGACCGACTCCGCGTGCGCGCTCGCGCCTTCGATCTCGGCGAGCGCGCGGACGCAAGCGGTGCGCGCGAGCATGTCCCGGTGCCACGCCTGGTCCGCGAGCGCCTCGCCCTGCACCGCGGAGTGCGGCGAGAGGCGGCGGAGCGCCTCGGCGCAGAGGATCGTCTGGGCCGGATGGCCCGCGAGGGCGCGTCCGATGAGATCGATCGACGAGCCGGTGTGGTCCTCGAGCAGCGCGAGCGCCATGGCCGCCGAGGAGACCGTTTCCGGCACATTCCCCTCGCGGCGGCGCAGCAGGAGATCCAGCTTCGCCCGGTCGATCGGCGAGTCGGCCTTGCGCTTCTTCTCGAACGAGCTCTTGGGGAGCCCGCCCCGCTTCAGCGCTGCGCGTAGCACCTTCGAGCGCGACGCCGGCGTCCCGTGACCGACGCGCAGCGCGCTGGCCGCACTCGCGCGGACCTGATCCGCGGGCGAGTTAGCCAGTGCCGCGCGGGCCACCGCGGCGAGCCTCTTGGAGCTGGGGTCGCACCTCGTGGCGGCGCGCAGGATCGGGGCTTGCACGTGGAGCTCGAACTCGTCGAATCGCTTGAGCAGCGGATCGAGCAGCCCGTCCGCCTCTCCACCGAGCTCCGCGAGGCCCCGCAGCACCGCGCCTCCCCCTGGCGAGGTCGGATCTTCGAGCTCTTCCGCGAGCAGCTGGAGCGCTTCCTCGCCGAGCCCGCTCCTGAACGCCAGGTGGCCCAGGATGTACGGTCTCTCCGCAGGTTCCGCGGCCCGCGTGAGCTCGACGAGGAGCGCTTCGGACCGAGGACCCCGACCGATCAGTGCGCTGCTCCAGTACGGAAGATCGCTCGCGTCGGAGCCGCGGATCGCCGCGGCGAGCTCGTCCTCCGCCGTGTCGGGGAGGTCGCCCAGCAGGACGGCCGCGGCGAGCTTGGCGTGGGTATCCTCCATACGGATCCGGCGCCCGCAGAGCTCGATCAGCTCGGACGGTGGAAGATCGAGCCGCTTCAACGCGGCGCCTGCCCGTCGCACGAGCGTCTCGCCGGGATCTGCTCGCAGCCACGCGGAGCGGAGCGGTCCCTCGAGCGCTCGGAACTCGTCGTCGGGGAGCTGCAGCGCGGTCCGAAGGGCCTCCTCGACCTCGACGAGACTTGTCCGCTCGAGCGAGTTCGCCACGAGCTCGCCGCGGATCCCACCGGGGAGGTCGAGCCGGGGCAACGCCCACAGGAGTTCACTGCGGACGTCGTAGCTGTCGCTCGTCGCCGCCTGCAGGAACGCGCCGGTCGTGGCCGGGTCGTTCGGCGCGACGATGGAGGCGACGCGCAGCACGAGCGGGTCGGCGGCGTTCTCCTCGAGGGCGGCGAGCACGGGACCCGCGGCGATGTCGCCGAGGCCTGCGAGGAGGGCTGCGGCGACCGGGCGGACCGCGGGGCCGCCGCGTCGCGTCGCCGCGAGCAATCCAGGAACGCCGCGAGCGCCGTAAGACCAGAGCGTCCCGCACGCGCCCATCGCGGAGCTCGGGTCGGACCCGACCGCGGCCGCTCCAAGCGCGTCGATCGCATCGTCCCGTGCCGGGAACCGCCGGAGCCCGAGCGCCGCGCGCAGACGCGCCGAGCTGGACTCACCCGCGATGCTCGAAAGTATGGCGACGAGCAGGTCGTGTGCTTCCGGGGCATCGCTCGCCACCGCCGCCAGTACGGCGTTCTCGCGCTGCCTCGTGCTCAATGAGTCCCACCGTTCGACGAGTCGAGGGGTCGGGTCGGTCGGGAGGACGCTCAGCGCATACTGAACACGCCTCGAAACCACGGACCGCTCGTCGCCCGCGTGCTCGAGGAGGACCGGGAGCGCCGCGTCGTCGGAGGCGGCGATGCGCAGCCGGAGAGCGTGGATCCGCTCCTCCGCCTCTTGCGTCGACTCGCCCTCGGCGACGCGCGCGCGGACGCGCACGAGGCTCTCCTCGAGGAGCGGGAGCGCGGCCACACCGGCGCGCTCGAGTTCGTCGGCCGCGTCCTCGGCGCGCGCCTCGGTCCCCTTCTCCATCGTTCGGAAGAGGCGTTTCATCACGCCCGGCTTCGGAGGCGCGGTCCCGGACTGGGGGAGCGAAGCAGGCGGGAGGGCCGCGGACGTGAGTGCGACGAGAGCGAGCAGTTGCATGGCGGGCGGCGAGTCTATCCGCGGTACCGCTCGCGAGACGGGCCGGGACCATCGGTGCGGCTACGCGGTGTGGGGAGGTCGGAGAACGGACGCTGCAGGCGAACGACACGACCTTGGCCTCGACGGTTCGGTTCGCCCCCGAGATCAACGCGGGCGCCGCGCCGAGCGTGGGTCGATTCGATGCATCGCACTCACGCGGCCAGTCCATGGGGCGATGGGCGGCGCGAATCGGGGTTCGCTTACGGCGCGCCTGCCCCGTGCCACGAGTTGCCGCGCTTGCAAGCACCCATTTCGTGCCTTGCGGCGTGGGTCTGGGGGAATCGGCTTCCCGGGCGCTCTTCCGGAACACCCCAGGACGACGAGAGCCCGAACCGGGCCCACTCGATCTGCACCGAACTGCTAGTCTCGGTACATCGCGCGCGCCTGGCCTTCCGGGTCGATGGCGACGCGCGGATCGAGGGATCCTCGCTCCCTCTGGACGCGCCACTACAGCAGGCTCTCCCGTTTCCCCGGGACCCACCGACCTCATCACAATCCATGCTCGCACTCCGGTTCACACCGCTCGTATTCACCTCGTTCCTCCTCGCATCTGACCTCGCTCGCGGCCAAACGGTCTTCGTCGACGCCGACCTCACCACGGGCGCGAACGACGGATCCTCCTGGTCCAACGCCCTCCAGGGATCGGCCGGCCTTCGTGCAGCCTTCGACCAGGTGCAGCCTGGCGGAGAGATCTGGATCACGGAGGGCACGTACTTCCCATCCGACGTCGTCGACGCGAACGCCACGTTCGTCCTCGCGACCGACGACGTGACGATCCGCGGCGGGTTCCGCGGTGTGGAGGACACCCCGCTCGAACGTCCACCGCGCGGTGAGTCGCCGACCGTGCTCGACGGTGATGTCGCGGGGAACGACGCCGCGGGGCTCTTCCTGGACAACTGCGACACCGTGGTCTTGCTCCTTGGGGCCTCTCCTACGCTGGACCGGGTCGACGTCGTGCGGTCTGGCGCGTTCGGTGTCGGCATCGCCGCCCTCGTGAGGGAAGGCGACGTGCGGATCCAGGATTGTTCGGTCCGCGACGCAAGAGCGGTGGGCCTGAGTGTCGTTCCTGTGTCGACCGGACCCGCGTCGGTCGAGATCAGTGACTGCCACGTAGAGGGCAGCGCGGTGTTCGGGTTCCGGCTCAGTGGGGGCGACGGCACCACTCGGTTCGACGTCGAGCGCTGCGTGTCGGCCAACAACCAAACGGGCTTCTTTCTCGAATCGGCCTGGCCGCGCGACACGGTCCTGCGGAACTGCATCGCTCGCGACAATCGGGAGTACGGGGTGCGCTTCCTCGCCAACGAACCCGACGAGGGTGCACTCGTTCAGGGATCGACCCTGGCCAACAACGCACTGCGCGGTCTGGCGTACGAGCCGACCGCGGACACGATGAGCCCTGGAATCACCGTTCGGAACTCGATCCTCTGGGGCAACGGAGGTCCGGGCGCGGGCGCGCTCGAGCAATTCGAGGGCGAGGGAGTGGGACCGCAGCTCATCTTCAGTTCCATCGTGCAGGGCGCGACGCCGTCCGGCTCGCTGTACGCATTCGACCCGCTGTTCGTCGACGCGGCGAACGGGGACTACGCGCTGCAGACAGCGTCCCCCGCGATCGACCGCGGGGACGGAGCGATCGTGGACGAGGGCGAGCTCGACGTGGTGCGCCGCCACCGCGCCGTCGACATCGCGGCCGTGCCGAATCTCGGACCGTCTTCGATGGACGCGGTCGACATCGGCGCCTTCGAGTTCTCCGGCGCGATCGGCGACAACGCGGGCTGCGCGGCCGAGCTCAACTCGACGGGCCGCGCGGGTCGCCTCTTCGCCGAGGGCAGCGTCGTCGCATCGTCGAACGACTTCGCGCTGCGCGCCGATCGACTGCCGCCCGGCCAGTTCGGGCTCTTCCTCGCGAGCCAGCAGCGGGGCTTCGCTCCGATGACGGGTGGCTCCGGCACCCTCTGCCTCGGCGGAGCGATCGGCCGCTTCAATGGCGCGGGACAGATCCAGGCGTCGTCGACGGAGGGCACGCTGGACCTGGACGTCGACCTGACGGCGGTCCCGCAGCCGGCGAGCCTGGCGGCGGTCCAACCCGGCGAGACCTGGGTGTTCCAGCTCTGGCACCGTGATGTGGTGGCGCCCGTCGGCGCGACGAGCCAGTTCACGGGTGTCGCCGCGGTGCGTTTCGAGTAGCGGACCATCGGAAACGCGCGGCCGACCAAGCGGGCGGTGCGGAGGCTCTGCGCCCTCTTCATCGCCCACCGCTCCCGCGCATCCGGCGCGCTTCGCGCGGCACCGCTAGGCTGAGGCAATGAGACTGGCGCTCGCCCCGGCTGTTCTTGCACTCACGTCGGTCTGTGCGGCCCAGGTCACCGTCGTCGACCAGACGCGATCTGCGGTGGTCGCTCTCGAGCTGAACAACTTCGGGCAGTTCTTCGGCGGGGGAGATAGCGTCGACGCGCCGGACGATGGCCCGTTCAGCGCCACGGCGTTCGCGAGTCGGACCGTACCCGGCATCGGAACGAGCAGCGGAACGGCCATCGCGCAGAGCGTGCTCGACCCGCTGCAGTTCGATTTCTCTCCGTCCCTGGAGCTCGACTTCCACGCAGAGGGTGCTTCGCTCACGCAGGTACTGGCCTTGGCGCGGGTCTTGAACTCAGTGACGTTCGACGTCGATCAGACGACGCTCGTGGAGATCGACGGGATCCTCGATGTCCCATCGCCGCTCGAGAATCAGGATTCGACCGTGGTACGCATCTACCTGTTCCCAGCGGCGCTCGGCGCAATCACGGGGTTCTCGTACGAGGTGCCGCCGGCCTCGGGTTCGACCGTCCTGGACAGTCAGCTCGTTCTGCAACCCGGCCGCTACGGCCTGTTCTTCGAGCTGAATCGATCGACCGGGATCTCGATCGTCGCGGCTGGGCCTCCGCGTTCATTGAACCTCGTCGACGATGTCTCACTTACCTTCCGCTTCACGCGCCTCGTCGAGCCGTACTGCGATGCGGTACCGGGCGTGTCCGGCCTCCCCGCCGTCCTCTTCCCGACGGGCCGACCGAGCCTCTCGCAGGGCAACGTCGTCCTGCGGGTACGGAACGCCGCGCCCGCCAACTTCGGGCTCTTCTTCTACGGATCCGCTCCGCAGCAGGTCCCGCTCGGGATCGGCGATCTTTGCGTGGGTGGTTCGATCGTGCGGCTCGGTGCGCCGGTGCTCACCGACACGTCGGGGTCGGCGTCACGCGCGGTCGATCCGCTGAATCCCGGGGTGTCGCAGAGCGCCAACCCGATCGCGACCGGGTCGACGTTCTACTTCCAGTTCTGGTTCCGCGATCCGTTGCCCGGAGGCCCGGGGTTCAACACCTCGTCGGCGCTCGCGGTGAGCTACGTGGACTGACCGTCGTTCGCCCCGCCGCCCCGGGTGAACGAGCGTTCGCGCATCGTCCCTAGCGCACCACGTTGATGATCGGGTTCGACAGCTCGGTCTGGCCGAGCAGCAGCGTCCGCGACCCCTGTGCGGTGAACACGGTACCGCGCTGGAATCCGCGCAGGCCGATGTTGGTGGAGCCCATGCCCGACGCCTGGATGAACCCGAGGGAACGGCCGAACCGCGTGCGGAAGGCCAGCGGAATCTGGGCCCCGGCGAACGAGTTCAGCTGCGTCCGTCCGCCGAAGAACACGCGGCCGGACGAGAGCGGAACCGTGCAGAGCGTGAATCGGACGTCGCGCCCCACGGGCTCGGCCGTCAGGACGGGGAAGTCGGAGTTGACGGTGAAGCTCGACGAGGGCGTGACCCCTGAATAGGTCTGAGTCGACAGGACCGAGCCGCCCAGTTGTTGCAGCGTCTTGCCGGTACCCGCGGACTGGATGCAGGTGGGAAAGGTATCGGACTGTCCGCGGGTCAACTCGGTGTCCAGGAGGAACAGCTCCGACGTGTCGCGCAGCACGAGCGCGTCCCCCGACGTGCCGGGAGGCAGGAAGTCGGGGCTGCAGCCCCCCGTGCCTCCCTCGATGTCTGAGTTGGAGAGGACGACGAGGCTCGTACCGCGGATCTCCATCCCGTCGGGCCCGTCGGCGTAGAACAACTGCACCGGGTCGGCCTCGATGCGGACATCGTCCATGAAGACGGTCGAGTCGAGGATGTCCATCGCGAGACCGAACTGCGTCGTCATGCGCAGGCCGCGGATCCAGACGCCTTCGGAGTTGTGGACGCCGACGAACCCGGAGGCGTTCAGCGCGTAGGCGTCCGGATCACTCGAGTTGTCGAGGATCACAGGACCGACGCAATCTCGTACGAAGAGGCTCGTCGCGACGTCGGCGATCACGAGCGGGCGCGGGCTCGACTGGGAATCCACCGTGATGCCGTTCACAAAAACTCCCGGCTCACCCATCAGCACGATGGGCGTGGTGACCGTGACGGGCAGGTACGAACCGGGTCGCAGCTCGATTCGACCTCCCGGCCGTGCGACCGCGATCGCGGACGCGAGCGAGGTGAAGTCGACGCCCGGGCCGCCCCCTGGGTCGACCACGATGACGTCGGGCAGGAGGTTCGGGGACTGCGGCGTCGCTCCGAGCGGGGCGACGAGCATGAGAGCGAGGGGCGCGAACTTCTTCATCGTGCTGTTGGGCTGGCAGGCGCGGTGCGAGCGGCGCAGCGGTGCGCCGTTAAGGGTGGGACTGCCGCGCGACGGAAACGTCGCCCGAGAAATCCGGAGCGCGGCCGCACTCGACGCACTCGTCCTTGGAGCATCCGCCCGCGCGCGCTCCGCGCATGCCGCGTCGCAGCAGCGCGACGACGAGATCGAACATCGATCCCGCAGCACGACGTACGCGCGTTCGACGGCGGTGTTCGCCGGGCGCCGCCCGGTCGCGCGCCGGGCGGCGAGGGCGCACCGCGGCCGCACTTCGGCCTCGTGAGGGCGCGCGTCTCGAGGGGTCTCAGATACGCCGAGCCCGCGGTCACCCACCGTGGCCCCGAGTCCGGCGTCGAGCTCGGACCCGGGGGGTCGCGCCGATGCACTTCGGCCGCGCCGCGGTGGAGATGCAGACGCGCCCTCGCGTTCACTTGCGCCGCAGCAGCCAGACGAAGCCCGTCGAACGCCTGTCGATGATCCGGGGGCGAACCTCCCAGTGCGCGTCACGGCGCGCGTAGAACGCTTCCATCGCCGCCTTCTCCTCGTCCGTGACGCTTCCGTGGTCCTCGATCCTGGGCTGCGACTGGACGATCCGGCGCAGGGTCGCGTGCCACTCGGCGAGCCGAGTCCGGGACTCCTCCTCGGTCAGGCCCGCGGCCGGGTTCGTGATCTCCGCGGCGTCGCCGACCAGGAGATCGAGCTTGCCGTCCCCGTCGACATCCGCGGTGGTCACGCGCGTCGCCGTCTGCGGGCCGGTGATGTGCCCGTCGCCGAATACGACGTCGCCCCCCGACGGCCCGTCCTCGGGCGGGGCCACGAGCTGCTGGGCGTCTCCGAACCGCGGCGCGGTGCGCGTACCCACGTTCGGGAACCAGCTCACCTCGCCGGACTCGGACCCCGAGAGGAGGTCGAGGTCGCCGTCTCCGTCCCAGTCGGCGAAGTGGGGGTCGCTGTGTCCGTCGACCTTCAGAAGCGCGCCGTCGGTACCGGTCAGGAACGAGCTCTCGGGTGCGAAGCCGTCGGACTCGCCCTGGAAGAGCGCGAAGAGGCCGGCCTCGTTCCCCGTGACGATGTCGAGGTCGCCGTCTCCGTCCAGATCGACGGCCGTCGGCCGCGTGCAGGTCCGGTCGGAGTCGGGGTACTCGACGTCCGTCCGCACCCGGACGACGAGCGGCTCACCGTCGGTCCCGCGCAGGCGCTCGGGGGGCGCGTAGCCCTCCGCTTCGCCCCGAAAGAGGTAGAACTCGCCGACCATGTCGCGGCGTCCGTCCCTGTGTGTGTAGCAGCCGGACAGCACGTCGATGCGGCCGTCCCCGTCGAGATCCACGAACTGTGGAGTCGAGCTCGTGCATCACCAGACGCCCGGCACCTGCGCGACTTCGCCGCCGGCCTCGAGCCAGTGTCCGGCGCCGAAGGTGCCGTCCGCGGCACGGGGGTGGATCCGGATCTTCCCATACGCGAACTGGCCGACGACGAGGTCCGCGCGCCCATCGCCCGTGGCGTCGTACCAGGCAGGAAAGGCGAAACCCGGTGCCTCGACGGCGATGGGCGATCCTCCCGCGAGGACGCGCTCGGGCGGATGGAGCGCGGGAGGCGCCGGGGCGTCCTCTGGGCCGCTCTGGGCGAGCGCCGTGGCGACGGGGAGAAGACACCAGGTCCAGGCGCCCACAGCGGCGGACGTCGTGAGTCGAGTCATGTCGGCAGGGTTTCGAGCTGCGCGAACGTGGGCCGCGCGGGAAGGGGCAGGGACAGAGGGCGCAGGCCCGTGGGCCGCGCGCCGGAACGCTCTACGACAGCGTGCGTGCGATACTCCCGCGGTGCTCGTTCGGATCGTGTTGATCTGCCGCAGGCATCCGTGTGCAGCCGTTCCGTTGACGACCGTTCCACGGATGCCTGAGCACGCGTCCACCCGTCGTGCTTGCCGTCGATCGTGACCACGGACCCTTCCCTCACATGTTGACCTCGACCTGCCTCCTGTCACTTGCCGCGCTCGCATCGGTCCAGTCGGACGCCGAGTCCCACGAGCGCTCCGCCCCCGAAGAGCCGACGCCGTACTGCTGGATGGCGGCGGTCGCCGACCACGCACCCGTCGTCGTCGCATTCGTGCTGCACGGCGATCTTCAGGTGCTCGACGCCGCGACCGGGGAGGTCGAGAAGTCGCTGCGTCGGCCCGTGGCCGACGCGGAGCTGTGGCGGCTGGACGTGGATCCCTCCGGCGAACGCGTGGCCCTCCTGACGCGCGACAATCGCGTGTGGCTCTGGAACTGGCGCGTCGACGAAGCACCCAAGTTGGTGGCGACGCTCCCGGGCGAGATCTCCGGCTGGGTCAAGTACCGGTTCGGCGCAGCGCTCGAGTGGGGCCCGCGCGGGAAGCGGCTGCTCGCGGGACACGGGTACGGCGGCGTGCTCCTCCTCGACCGCGAGGGCGAAACTCGCCTGAGCTTCACGGACGAGCCGGCTGCTCGGCCGAGAGACGACGCCGAGTCCACGCCGAGCGAGGAAGCCGGCGGCGAGCCCGAGCCGGAGAAGTGGCGCGCCATCCACGCGACGGGCTTCGACCTGCCGCGCGCGTGGTCGCCCGACGGAGGGCGCCTCGCGCTTGCGTCCGCTCGAGGGCCTCTCTTGTTCGACGCCCTGACCGGAGAGGAGGTCGCCTCGGGATTCGACCTCGTGGACGGCCCGATCGAGAGCCTCGCGCTCGACGCGGGCTGCGCGCGCCTGCTGGTCGGCCAGCACGGTGGCGTTGTTTCCCTGCACGACATTGCGACGAAAGAGCGCCGCTGGAGCTACGCCTTCATCGATCCGTTCTGGGGTGGCCACGACCCGCAGTGGAATCCGATGGGAGTCGGAGCGGTGGAGTTCTCGCCCGACGGCGAGCTCGTCGCAGCGACGTTCAACTCGTCGGTCTACGCCGTCCTCCTGGGCGCAAAGACCGGGGAGCAGCTCTGGACCGGGCCCCAATGCGGAGGCCGCATGGGGGAGCCGTCTGCCGTCGTCTGGGAGTCCGACGGCCGGGGCTTCTTCCACGCGTTCGTGTCGGGTGTGATGCCCGTCCGGCAGGTGCGGCTGACGGACGAGGAGGGTGGAGGCTTCGCGGGTCAGATCGACCGTGAGCCGGGCACCCTCCCTGACATCGGCTGGGAAGGGCTCGCGGTCCACGTGACGCCGAAGGAGATCCGCGCGATGGATCCGAGCACCTGGAAGCCGCGCTGGACGCGCTCGGCGAAGACGCAGTAACGCCGGGTCCCACCGCGTGACGCCTGCCGAGTTCGCGTGCCTTCCGAGCGAGGGCCCGGCGTGCGCGCGACGTTTCGGGAACGTTGCGCCGGACGGGGCCACGCGCGAGGGGGCGCACTCCCAAAGATCGATCGCGGTCCGCCGTGTCCCGATTCCGGCACGGAGGCGCGCGTCCCTACACAACCCGATCGGACGCCTGGCACGCGCGCCATTAGCCTTGCCGCTTTCCGATCCCCCCCCGCTGCCCTCCATGCTGACGCCGCTCCTCGCTCTTCTCTTCTCCGCTCCACTCACCGCACAGGACACCGCTGCGCCGCGCGACCTCCGGGCCGAGGATTACGGCCGCTTCGAGTCCCTCGCGCGCGGCTCGAAGCTGTCGCCCGACGGCCGCTGGCTCTCGTACGGCGTGCGCCGTGTGAACGGTGAGTCCGAGCTGCGGCTCAAGATGCTCGCAACGGACTCGCACGTGACCGTCGAGTACGGGCGCAGCGCGGCGTTCTCCAGCGATTCGCGCTGGGTCGGGTACCTGATCGGGGTCTCGAAGGACAAGCGCGAGAAGCTCTCCAAGGCAAAGAAGCCGGTGCGCACCAAGCTTGGTCTCCGCGACCTGACCACGGGCGACTCCGTCGAGATCGACGACGTCTCGAGCTTCTCGTTCAGCGAGGACGGTCGCTGGATCGCGATGCGCCGGTACGCGCCGAAGGGATCGAACGCGGGCGCGGATCTCGTGCTGCGTGCGCTCGGTTCGTCGACCGACGTGCGCCTCGGCAACGTCGGGTCCTACGCGTGGTGCGAGGAGGAGTCGCTGCTCGCGCTCATCGTCGACGGCGAGGACGCGGTCGGCAACGGAGTCCAGCTCTACGCGCCCGAGACGGGCGTCCTGCGCGCGCTCGACTCGGCGAACACGGCCTACGGTTCACTCCGCTGGCGCGAGGACTCGAGCGACCTCGCGTGCTTCCGCGAGATGGAGCACGAGGAAGACGAGGACGTGTCGAACGAGGTCCTCGTGTGGCGCGACCTGTCGGACGGACCCAGCGCGCCCGAGGTCTACGATCACCGCGAGATCGAAGCGTTCCCCGACATGCGCGTCGTCGACAACGACGGGCTGCGCTGGTCGGACGACGGTGCGCGGCTCTTCTTCGGATTGAAGGAGTGGGACAAGCGCCCCGAGTGGGCGGAGCTGCCGGACGAGGCAGCGGCGGCCGACAGCGAGGCGCCCGCGGAGGGCGCGGAGACGGCCGAAGGTGGAGCCGAGCCGGACGGCGGCGATGAAGCAGCGACCGAAGAGCCCGCGAAGAGCCTCCGCGAGACCCTCGACGACCCCTCCAACGTCGAGGTCTGGCACGTCAACGACATCGACATCATCCCGCGACAGAAGATCACCGAGCGCTTCGACCGGCTCGAGGCGCAGCTCGCCGCGTGGTCCATCGACGAGGGAATGCTCGTCATCCTCGAGGATGAACTGACCGAGAACGTGCGTGTGCTCGAGGGGCAGCGCCGCGCGCTCGCCTTCGACAACTCGCCCTACGAGGAGCAGCGCCGCTTCGGTCCGACCGTGAACGATGTCTGGGTCGTCGACACGCTCTCGGGCGACCGCGAGCAGCTCCTGGAAAGCGTGAAGTACACGCTGAGCGGCTCGCGCGACGGGCGCTGGTTCGCGTACGTCCAGGGAGACGACGTCTGGGTCTACGACCTCGACGAGGGCGAGGCCCGCAACCTGACGAGCGGCGTCGACGCCGCGTTCATCAACGCCGAGATGAGCCAGCTCACCGACCAGAAGCCGGCGTACGGCGTGATGGGCTGGGACGAGGACTCAGGAATGGTGTTCCTCTACGACCGCTGGGACGTGTGGGCCTTCCCCCTCGACGGCTCCGAGCCGACCCGAATGACCGAGGGCCGCGAGAGCAGCACGCGCTACCGCCGCGTCGTGCTCGACTTCGACGAGGAAGAATGGATCGACCTCGACCGCGGAATGGTGCTGGCCACGTACGGCGACCGGACGAAGCGCTCGGGCTACGCGCGGATGGACGAGGACGGCGTCACCGAGCTCATGCTCGAGGATGCACGCGTCACCGGGCTCGTCAAGGCCGAGGACAGCGACACGTTCGTCTGGAGCCAGGAGCGCTACGACGACTCGCCCGACCTCTTCGTGAGCGGTGGCGATATGGAGGGTCGACAGGTCAGTGAGACCAACGCGTTCCTCGACGAGTTCCACTGGGGACGCTCCGAGCTCGTGGACTTCACGAGTGCGAACGGAGTCGACCTGCAGGGCTCGCTCACCTATCCCGCGAACTACGAGGCCGGGAAGCAGTACCCGATGCTCGTCTACATCTACGAGCTGCGGTCGCAGGACCTGCACCGCTTCGCCACGCCGCGCGAGACGAGCGCGTACTCGCCCGCCGTCTTCTCGGCGGAGGGCTACTTCGTGTTCCAGCCGGACATCGTCTACCGCGCGCAGAACCCGGGCCTGTCCGCGAAGGAGTGCATCGAACCCGCCGTCGCGAAGGTCCTCGAGAGCGGCATGGTCGACCCCGCGCGCGTCGGCCTCGTCGGTCACTCGTGGGGCGCCTACCAGACGGCGTTCATGCTGACCCACTCGGACGTCTTCGCCGCGGGCGTGGCCGGCGCACCGCTCACGAACATGATGAGCATGTCGATGAGCATCTACTGGAACAGCGGCCAGACGGACACCTGGATCTTCCACGAGAGCCAGGGCCGCATGGACAAGCCGTTCTGGAACGACGTCGACACCTACATCGCGAACTCGCCGATCTTCGGCATCGAGAACCTGAAGAACCCGCTCCTCGTCGCGTTCGGCGACGACGACGGGGCGGTCGACTTCAACCAGGGCGTCGAGATGTACAACGCCGCGCGCCTGGCGCAGGTGCCGTTCGTGATGCTCGTCTACCCGGGCGAGAACCACGGCCTGCGGCAGGAGCCGAACCAGGTCGACTACCACTACCGCATCCTCGAGTGGTTCGGCGCGCACCTGAAGGGGGACGAGGCGCCGAGCTGGATCACCGAGGGGCAGAGCTGGATCGACCGCCAGGACGAGATCGAGGCGGACTGAGCGGGGGGCCGCGACGGCGCCGTGCCGTCCCACTGCTCGCCGGCACGTGATGGGCCGCTCTAGCTTCCTCCGGAGCATGAGCGGCCCGCTCCACATACGCTGCGTGCGGCCGCAAGGAGGACATCATGCCCAACGACATAGCACACTTCGCCATCCACGCCGACGACTGCGACCGCGCCAAGCGCTTCTACGAAGGCGTCTTCGGCTGGACCTTCACGCCCTGGGGCCCACCGGATTTCTGGGTCATCGAGACGAGCCCCGGTGCGCTCCGCGGAGCGCTCCAGAAACGTCCGCCCACCGCCGAGGGCTCCGCCCTGACCGGCTACGAGTGCACGGTGTCGGTGGAGGACGTGGAGTCCATTCAGCGGGCGATCTCAGCGCACGGCGGGGCGGTGACGATGCCCCCGTTCTTGATCGAGGGCGTCGGAACGCTGGTGAAGTTCAGGGACACCGAGGGCAACGAGGCGTGCGCGATGCAGTACCTGTCCGGGGTGATGTGACGGCGAGGCAGCGGAAGGACGCCAGCACGTCTTGGACCGACCTCTCTTGGACCAGCGTCAGAGCCGCGCCCGTAGCCTCCAGAACCCGCTCAGCATCTTGAGCGTGAGGACGCCCGCAGACGCCCAGACCAGCGCGTCGAGCCAGCCTGGCGCCCACGCGACCTCGACTGCGATCCAGCCGTAGACCACGAGCCGCGGGCGCACGAGCCACGCGTAGGGGATCTCGAGGGAGTTGCGCACCATCGCGAACGCCACGACCACTGCGTACACGTAGACGTAGAGCGCGCCGGGGACGACGCCGAGCTTCCCCGACGACATCAGCGCGATCGTGCTCGCCGTCACAACGGCCTGGTCGCAGAGCGTGTCGGTGAACGAGCCGCGCCGTGACGCGACGCCGGTATGCCGCGCGAGTGGTCCGTCGACGCCGTCCAGCGCAACGTGGAGAAAGAGCGCGGCGAGCGCCGCCGCGGGCGACGACGTCCAGAGCGGCCAGAAGGCGAGACCGGCCGCGAGGGACGCGAGCGTGACGTGGTCCGGCGTGACGCCCACACGTTCGCACAGACGGAGGAGCGGGTCGAGCGCCGCGCCGCGCACGCGCTGTGTCGCCACCATCCAGCGGCGTTCTCCCGCGGAGTAGCAGTCTCCGACCGGTTCGCTCACGAGAGATCCGCCTCGAGGATCCGGAACTCGAGTCCGTCGATGGGGGACCCACAGTTGTGGAAGCGGCGACCGCGGAACTCCACGCCGTTCAGCGCGCGGTGGGTGTGTCCGAAGTAGACGTTGCGGACGCCGCGCGTGAGACCCTCGTCGAGCTCTCCCATGTAGCGATGGAGGCGGGCGAGGAGGCGGCGCTCCGGGAAGGCGACACGCGCACCCACGACGCGGAGGCGCGCCGCCACCGCCGCGTCGTACGCGCGCGCCGCACGCAGCGACCGCGGGCTGCGGCCGTGCGTGCGGCCGCGCGACGCGCGCAGTCGCGCGGCGTTCATTCCAGGATTGCCGGCGTCTCCGTGCAGGAAGAGGGCGTTCCCGATCCGCAGCTCGAAGCGTTCGTGCCGCACGCGTCCGTGCCGGGCCTCGAGTCTGCGAAGCCTCTCGATCAGCTGCGGGTGATCGTCGTGGTTGCCCAGGACGTAGTGGAGCCGAAGCTTCGGCGCGCGCTCGAGCAGCCGCTCGATCCACTGCTCGGCAGCGTCGACCGTCGCTTCGTCCGATCCGAGCTCGCTCCATCGGAAGTCGACGATATCGCCCGCCAGTACGAGGGTGTGCGAGCGCAGCGCCGCCTCTTCGATCTGGTCCTGGAACGCGTGAGCCCTCGATCGGCGCGTGAACAGATGCAGGTCCGAGACCACCGTGCAGGGGCCGGATGCGGGGCAGAGGCCGGGCATGGGGGAAGCTACGGACCGCGGCCGCGGCTATTGCGGACGAGTTCGAGGACGACGCGGTCCGTACCGGTCGAATCGGCACGAGGGCTCGGCCCACGCACGCCTTGGCACGTCCGCGTGCTCGGCTCCCTGTCTCGGTCCGTACCGCAATTCGTCTCGGTCCGTACCGCAATTCGTCTCGGTCCGTACCGCACTTCGCTGCGTCGGCCATTGGCTGACGTCCGCCTCCGACGCTCGATACGTCTGTCCCCGCGGGACTTGGGAAGGATCGGCCGATCGTGCGTTCCAGAGTGAGAACGGCCCTCGCGGCACCGCAACCCCGCTTTTCGAGCCCTCGACCTACGCTCGGTAGGTTCCGGGCGATTTCTGGCAGATGGAGTGTCTCGGGCTCGCACGCCCCCGTGTTGACCCCTCATGACCCCCTGTCGTCGTACGGCCCGGGGTCCGTCCCTCCTCCCTTGCCGTCCTCCCACATGTCCACTCCGACTCTCGGGCGTGCGCTCCGCGCAGCCCTCCTCGTGGGCGCGAGCTCTGGTCTCGCTGCTGCCCAGACCCCTCTCTCAGGAAACATCTCCGACTCGACGACCGGCGCACTCCAGTCCGGCGTGGTCTACCACGTCGTCAGCAACGTCACCGTGCCAGCGGGCGAGACTCTCACCGTCGAAGACGGTGCGATCGTGAAGTTCGACTTCGATCGCTTGATGACGGTCGACGGAACGCTCAACTGCACCGGAAGCGGCTTCGATTCGATCCTCTTCACCGACATCCGCGACGACTCGGCGGGCGGTGACACGAACGGCGACGGTGCGGTGACCTCACCGACCGTCGGCTGGTGGCGCGGCGTGAACTTCGCGAGCACGGCGAGCGGGAGCCAGGTGACGGGCACCACCTTCAGCTACGGCGGTCGGTTCATCTCCAACGTCACGCTCAACAGCTGTGACGCGACGTTCGATCGCTGCCGCTCGACCGACTCCAGCAACAACGGTTGGGACATCAACACCGGCAGCCGTCCGACCCTGCTCCAGTGCGACTCGACCGGGCACCTCGCCGAGGCCTACACGGACGTGCACATCGAGGCCCTCGTGAACTTCAGCGGCCTCACGGCGAGCGGCAACATCACCGACCGTATCCGCGTCAATCAGGGCACGCTCGGCGCTGGTATGACGCTCTCGCTGGGCCCGGACAATCTCCTCGTCGGAGGAGGTGTCTACATCGCGAGCAGCATCGTCGTGCCCTCGACGTCGTCGCTGACGTTCCAGGCGGGCTCGCTCCTCAAGATGGCCTTCGACCGACAGATCTTCGTCGACGGCACGTTCTCGTGCCTCGGAACGGCGGGTAGCCCCGTCGTCGTCACGGAGGAGCGCGACGACACCGTCGGCAACGACGCGAACGGTGACGGCGGTATGACCGTGCCCGCTGCCGGCTGGTGGCGGGGCATCGACCTCAACGCGGGCAGCGACGCCTCGGTCTTCGAGAACGTCGATCTCCGCTACGGGGGCCGTTTCATCTCGGCCTTCGAGCTCGCCGGGACGAACCCGACGATGCGGAACTGCGAGGTGCTGGCGTTCTCCAACGACGGCGTCGACCTGAATGCGAGCTCGCGTCCGCTCATCGAGAACCTCACGGTCACGGGTTGCCAGGGCGAGGCTCTGTCGCGCGTGGAACTTCAGCAGCTGCCGAACCTCTCGGGCCTCGACTTCTCGGGCAACACGTTCGATCGACTCAACGTCACGAGCGCGGACCTCATGCCGGGTGAGGATCAGACGATCCGCACCGATCAGCTCGAGAATGACACGTTCCTGCTCTCGGACAGCCTCTTGGTGCGCGACGGTGCGAGGCTACGCGTCGAGTCCGGCGTGATCGTCAAGATGGCCTTCGACCGGCTCTGGACGGTCAACGGCACCCTCGAGATCGCGGGGACGCCGTCGAGTCGAGTGATCCTCACCGAGGAGCGCGACGACAGCGTGGGCGGCGACACGAACGGGAATGCGGCCGCCGATGCGCCCGCGGCGGGCTACTGGCGCGGCGTCGACTTCAACGGAACGTCGACCGGGTCCTTCATGAACTTCGCGAGCCTACGGTTCGGCGGGCGCTTCATCTCTGCGCTCGAGATCACGGACACATCCGTCGCCGTCGACCGGGCGATCATCGAGAGCTTCTCGAGTGCAGGCATCGACCTGAACCAGAACGCCGAGCCCTGCCCGCTCGAGCGGGTCATCATCAACAACTGCCAGGGTCCCGCCATCCAGGGCGTGCGCCTCGAACGGCTTCAGGACATCGAGTTCGCCTCCGGCACGGGCAACACGCTCAACACGGTCGAGGTGACGAACGGCACTCTCGTGGGTGATGTCACGATCGAGACCGAGAACCAGTTCAACGGTTCGATCACGGTGAACTCGAACATCACGGTCCCTGCGGGCGTCGAGCTGAACCTGCAGGCGGGCGTCGTGCTCAAAATTCGATTCGACGGACTCATCACCGTCGACGGTGCACTCACGGCGCGCGCCACCCTCGACAACCCCGTGATCATCACGGACCAGCGAGACGACTCGGTCGGCGGTGACGCGAACGGCGACGGCGCCGTGTCCGCGCCCGGTCCGGGCTGGTGGCGCGGGGTTCATTTCCGCTCGACGAGCGACTCGATCCTCCTCGGCCTCGAATGCCGCTACGGCGGCCGCTTCATCCCGGGCATTCTCTGCGAGTCGCCGACGACCGCAATGCGCGACGTGCGCTCGCGCTTCAGCTCGGGCCCCGGGATGCGCTTCACCGCGCACCTCGTGCCGCTGGAGGGACTCGTCGCCGACGGGAACGCCGGTGACGGCGTCGAGCTGACCGGCGGCGCGTTCGACGTCCGCCGGGTGACCGCGGTCGACAACGGTGGCTTCGGGATCGACGCGACGGCGGCCTACACGGGCATCGTCCGGGACTCGATCCTGCGCGACAACGCGGGCGGTCAGGTCAATGGCCTCGTGTCGGGCCGCGTCCGGTTCTCGAACGGCGTGTTCGCCGGCACCGACGGGAACATCGATGCCGATCCCCTCTTCGTTGATCCCGGCGCGGGTGACTACCGCCTCTCCTCGATCGCGTCGCCGTCGCACAACTCGGGCGACCCGGCTTCGCCGCTCGACCCCGACTCGACGCGGGCCGACCAGGGCGCGTTCTTCCTCAACGTATGCGCCCCGAGCGTGATCTGCAGCCAGCCGGCGCCGTCCGGACCCTGCGCCCAGATCGTCTCGGTGGAAGGGTTCGCGAGCCTCACCCGGCCCGAGCCGTGCACGATCGTCATGACGGAGGCCCCGACGCAGCAGTTCGGACTCTTCTTCTACGGGCTGGGCGCGCCGGCGACGGTGCCGGCGCCTTTCGGTGACATCTGCGTCGGCGGCCCGTACGTCCGCGCGCCCGTCATCTTCTCGGGCGGCAATCTCGCCGACGGCTTCTGCGCCGGGATCTTCGCATTCGATCTGAACGCGTTCATCCAGCTCGGTCTGGATCCGAACGTCGTGGCCGGAGCGAACCTCATCGGTCACCTCTGGTACCGGAACCCGTTCGCCTCGAACGGTGCGTCGTTCAGTGACGGAGTGCAGCTGCCGATCTGCCCCTGATCCGGGGACGGACGTCGCGGTCGTGCTCGACCGCGGCGGGCCGCGGGCGCCGCCCCTCATCGATCCGATGGGTCGATGGGGGGCGGCGCTCGTTCCGGCGTGGAGCGGCCCGCCGACACGCTTCCACCGTGATTCCGGGCGGCGGGTGCGCTGACGGGAGCTGCGCGCGCTCGCCTTTAACCTACAACGGTCGGTGTAAGTAGGGGTATGCTCTGGCCCATGCCGAGCGGACCTCCGAAGCAGTTCGATCCCGACCGGGCCATCGACGACGCGCGCGACGCGTTCTGGAGGCTGGGCGTCGCCGGGGCCTCGATCGCATCCCTGGAGGAGGCCACCGGCGTCGGGCGCAAGAGCCTCTACGACACGTTCGGGGGCAAGGAGGACCTGTTCCGCCTCGCGCTCGGCCGCTACGTCGAGACCGTGATCCAGCGCATGTGCGACGGGCTCATCCGACCCGACCGCTCGGCCATGGAGAACCTCGAGCGCGTCCTCGGCAAGCTCGCCTCCCACCACGGTTCGCGAGACTCCCACGGCTGCCTCCTCGGACTCACGATGTCCGAGCGCGGACCGGACCGCGGGGGCGAGGTCGCGCTCGTGCGATCGGCGCTCCGGCGCCTCGAGACGAGTTTCCGGTCCGCCGTCGAGACCGCGCAGGGCGACGGTTCGATCCGATCCTCCATCGACGCGAATGACGCGGCGCGCGCTCTCGTAGCGCTTACGCAGGGCATGGCGCTGATGGGGCGCGCGGGTGCTCCCAGGGCCTCTCTGCAGGGCGCCGTGCGCGCCACCCTCGCGGGTCTCCGCAGCTGATCCAACCTCCCGGCGGGCGCCGTACGCGCCTCGACACCCATCCATGACGAGCACCCTTCGCGTCCTCCCCACGCTCCCACTACTCCTCGCCCTCGCACCGACCACCTCCGCACAGTCGGACGCCGTCGGCAGGACGTTCCCGCCCGCGACCGCGCTCGAGCAGGGCCTGTCCCCCGACGCTCTCGCCGGGCTCGATGAAGTCGTCGCCGGCTTCGTCGAAAAGGACCAGGTCGTCGGCGCCGAGCTTCTCGTGATCAAGGGGGGTCGCACGGTCCTCCACACCGCACACGGTTGGCGCGACCGCGACGAGGAGCGCCCGATGGCGCCAGGAGGCGTCTTCTGCGTGCGTTCGATGACCAAGTCCGTCGTCGGAGTCGCTGCACTACGCCTCGTCGATGAACGCAGGCTCGACCTCGACGACCCGGTGTCGAGGTTCCTGCCCTCGTTCGACGCTCCTCCTTACGACGCGATCACCGTCGGTCACCTCATCACGCACACGTCCGGCCTCCCGCTGTCGCACATCGTCGCGACCGACCCTCGCACGCTGGAGAGCGCCCGAGCCGTGGCCGATCTTTGCCCAGGGTTCCCGCTCGGGTCCGTCCCTGGCGAACGCTTCGAGTACAGCGACCAGGGGACGGACACGCTGACGGCCGTGCTCGAGGTCGTGGCGCAGAAGCCAGCGGCGCAGCTGGTGGATGAGCTCGTGCTGGCGCCGCTCGGGATGAGTGCGTCCGCATGCGTCCTCTCCGAAGGGCACCCGCTGCGCGCGCGCGCGTCGTCCAAGTACGCGGGCTCCCAGGGCAACTGGACGCGCTTCTGGTCGCCGGAGGACCCGCCCCTGTTCCCGTGCTTCCTCGGCTCGCAGGGCCTCTACTCGACCGCCGAGGACTACGCGCGGTTCCTCGACATGCTGATGCGCAAGGGGCGCGTGCCCGGTGCCCGCATGCTCAAGCGCCGCACCGTGCGCCGGATGCTGACGCCTGCCACGGACGCGGAGGTCTCACCGACGGGCCTCCCTGACGCAGCGGCGCGCTACGGCCAGCTCGCCATCCTCTGGATGGACGAACCGGCGGGCGACGACGACGCCGCGCTCATCGCCTTCGGGCACAACGGTTCGGACGGAACGTACGCCTGGGCGTTCCCCGAGCAGGACGCGATCGTTCTCTACTTCACGCAGTCGCGCGGCAACCTGACGGGCCTCGCGCTCGAGGAGCACCTCGGGGACCTCCTGCTCGGCGTCCCCTTCGACGCGACGCAGGTCGCGCCGCCGCTCGAGCAGTACGTCGGCTACTACTGGGAAGGGGAGGGCGATCAGTACCGGGCGATCGTCGAGGACGCGGACGGCCTCGCGCTCGAGGTCCTCGGCAAGGGCGTCGCGCCCCTCACCTACATTGGCGAGGACCGCTGGCGACTGCTCCCGGGTCGCGTGCTGCAGTTCGCGCGCGATGCGGACGGCGTCGTATCGGGCTACAGCATCGGCGACCACCAGGAGTTCCGCTTCGCGCCGAGCGCTGAGCTTCCGCCCGGGGAGGACATCGCCCAGCGAGTGGCGGATGCGCACCGCGTCGACCGGCTCGAGGAGGCGAGCGGCGTCCACTTTCGCGCCACCGTCGCGCTGGAGAAGCTCGACCGACGTGGGACGTCCCTCACGCACATCGGTGCGCGCGACCAGTGGCGCGTCGAGGAGCGCGTCGCAGGTCAGGTCGAGTACACGGCCGTCGACGGCCGGACCGCCTGGAGCGCGAGCGCGCGCGAGGGGCAGGACGTGACCCGGTCGCCCATGGAGGACCCGAGGCTCTCCGAGTCCTTGCTCGACGGACCGTGGGTGCGCGCCGGCGACTGGACCGAGCACTTCGAGTCCGTCGAGACGATCCAGGCGCTCGAGAACAGCGAACGGCGTCTGATCCTCGTGCGCTGCGGCGCGCCAGGCCGCGCCGCGCGGACCTACTGGGTCGACGCGGGAACGTGGCGAGTCGTCCGCGAGGACAAGGTCGTGCACGTCCCGAACGCGGGCCGCCTCGGCGTGCGCTCGGTCTTCGACGACTACCGGGAGGTCGCGGGTGCGCTGCTCCCGCACCGTGTCCGGGTCCGGACCTCGAACGCAATGATCGGCGAGATCGTCATCACGGTCGACGAGGTCGAGGTCGGCGTCGAGACGCCCGAGGGCTTCTTCGAGCTGGCCGATCTCGGGGGCTGAGCCCGAGCCGAACGGGACGCTCCGTCGGCCGCGGGGTGCTCGTAGAGGGGTCTTGGACGCACGCTCCGGATCCGGGCGGAGGCCCCGGGGCGCGGCCGCGCCGCCGCCTGCGCCCCGGGGGCCACGGATCGCACGGTTTCCGGGAACGCGCGGCGGTCCGGCTCCGTAACCCCCGTCATGCCCCCCCCTGAACGCGACGAGGCCCTCGTGGTCCGGGCCATGGGTGGGGACAGGCCGGCGCTCGGCGCCCTGATCGCCCGGCACGGCGCGGACCTGCAGTTCGCGCTCGAGGGCCGGGTGCGCCACGCCGAGGACGCCCTCGATCTCGCCCAGGAAACGTGGATGCGCGTCGCGCGAAGCCTCCCGCAGTTCCGGGTCGGGCAGCGCTTCCGGCCGTGGCTCTTCGCGATCGGCTTCAACGCCCTGCGGGACCATCTGCGCCGTACGGGGGCCCGGCCGGAGGCCGGCGCGCTCGCCTTCGGCGCGGGCGACGACGACGACCTCGGCTCCGCAACGGCGGACGGGACGGCGCGGTTGGAAGAGCGCGAGGCGATCGAGTTCGCGCTGGCTCACGTCGAGGAGCCGTTCGCCACGGCGATGCGGCTCGTCGACGTTCTGGGCCTCGAACACGCGGAGGCCGCCGAGGCTCTCGATTGCGCGGTCGGGACCGTGCGGTCGCGGCTGTCGCGCGGCCGGGCGGTGTTCCGAACGGCGTACGAGCGGCTCATGGCGGAAACGGTGACGGAGGGCGCTGCACGCGGCGCCGCGCGGACGGAAGGGGCGGGCAGCGGCCCGGCGACTGGAGAATGACGATGGACGATTCGAACGAGAAGCAGGAGTGGGCCGAGCACGGAGCGCGACTGAGGGCGCTTGCCCCGGCGCCATTGGCGCCGGCCGAGGTCGAGCGCCTCCTGAACGCGGCGATGCCGGCGGAGCACGGCGGCGGCGCTTCGGCGCGCGTGATCCGGCGCTGGCCGATCCTCGTCAGCCACGCCGCCGCGGCGATCGTCGGCTGGCTGCTCGCGTTCGGCTGGTCGTCGAGTTCCGCGGAGACCAGCGAGGTGTGGACTGCGTCCGCCGTGCGCGAGGTGCGCGTCGAGGTCCCTGTGGAAGTCCCCGTCGAGGTCGTCATCGAGAAGCGCGTGGAGGTGCCGGTCGAAGTGCGGGTCGAGACCCCGATCGAACGCATCGTCGAGGTCGACCGGCCCGTGCCGCACCCTCTGCAGGCGAGGCTGGACGAGCAGCTGCGCCTCGCGCACGCGCTCGCGAGCCTGAGCGCTGCCGCCGCCGAGACGTGGCGCGACGGCCTCGTCGCGCTCCGGCCGCTTCCGGCCAACCCGCAGCCGTCGATCGCACAGGCGGAGCCGTCGCGCGCGGAGAAGGCTGCGCCGCCGCGCGAATCGAGGGCTCCGCAGCGCGCAGAGCGCCCCGCACACGGCGTTGCGATCGTCCGCGGCGGCGGCGGCGTGACCCTCAAGACGAGCGGCGCCTTGGGCCAGGTCGTGCCCGCGCTGATCGGCGCGCTCGAGGACGGCGACGACGAGGTCGTCGCTGCGGCCACCAACCGCCTCGTCGGCATCCGCCGCGGGCTCGGCGAGCGTGCCGTGCCGCTCGTCGCCGAGGAGTTCGGGAAGTTCGAGGAGCGCACCCGCCCCGGCGGCATCCGATCGCTGCTCTCCCGCGACGAGCGGCGACCGGGCGCACGGAACCTGCCGCTCGAGCCCTCCGACCTCTGGCGCGACTGGTGGAGCCGCCAGCGCGCGACCGGCGGCGCCTACGTCGCATCGGCGACGCTCTGACCCCGCGCCACGGAATCGCTCGAACCCCGGGAACGCCGCGAAGCGCTCCCGCGTATCCCCCGGCATGAACCAACGCTCCCCGCTCTCCCTCGTCGCGCTCCTGCTCGCGCCCCTCGCCTCGTGCCACATCCACATCGACGTCGACCGGGACGAGCCCCTCGGGTTCGACTCGATCGAACAGTCGGTGCCCATCGTCCTCGGCGAGGTCGAGGCCGAGGACGGCAGCACGACGACGTACTCCCTCCAGGGGCAGACGACGAGGTCGGACGACGCGCCCGGCACCGTCTACCTCACGATTACGACCAACGACACGCAGCCGGTCCCGTTTCTCGGGCTCGACGTCGGCTCCATCGACGTCGACGCGGCGACCGCGCTGAGCGTGGATCCGTGGCAGGGCGTGCTCGTCAACGAGGCCGAGGCCGGACAGCCCGCGAGCGAGGCCGGGATCCAGCCGGGCGACGTGCTCCTCGGCGTCGGCGACGTGCGCTTCGGCAGCTTCGGCGAGTTCGTGGACTACGTAAAGTACGAGGTGGAGCCGGGCGAGGACCTCCGCGTCGAGATCAGTCGCGCGACCGACGACGGTCCGCGCGTGACGAAGGAGATCGACCTGACCGTCGGCAGCCGCGACCAGCAGGAGTCGGAGTCGACGACCGAGGCGATGCGCGCCGATCCCTCGCTGTTCGAGCGCGCGGGGCTCACCGTCGTCACCGTCCCGGCCGAGCGCGCGGCCGAGATCTGGGGCGCGGCGCGCCCGACGTCGCTGGTCACGTCCGTGGTGACGGGTTCCAGCGCCTACAAGGAGGGAGTCCGTGCGGGCGACCGCATCCTGGCCGCGGAGGGGGTCCCGGTCGAGGCGGTCGAGGACGTCGCGGAGCTCCTTCGGATCCTCGACGACGGCGACCGGATGAAGCTGGAGCTCGACGGCCCGCTCGGCCCGCTGGCGGCGAACGTGAAGGTGGAGGACGACGTCCTCGAGCAGTCCGACGTCCACATTCCAGTGCTCTACGACCGCGAGGTGCGCCCGCACCGCAGCCACACGAGCGTCCTCGACTTCATCTTCCAGTTCGGCTTCAACCGCCACACGAAGTACTGGGCGTCGCGCACCCGCGACGTGCGCAAGACGACGTCGCTCTCGATCCTCCCGCTGGGGATGTTCGAGTTCAAACGGACGCCGACGAAGAAGACGAACCGGATCTTCTGGCTGATCCGCTGGTCGAGCGAGCGGTAGGGGAGGGGACTTGCGCCGGTGTTGCTCTCACGGAGTCGGACGGGGTCCTCAGGGCGCTGAAACCCGCACCGGACTCGCCCGCAACGCCGACGCATCAGAACGAGCCCGAGCCGTGGTGGCAGCTACGTCTGGCCTGGAGTCTTCACGCACCCGTCCGAGGCTTCGATCTGCGTGCCGCAGTCGTGCGCAGGCGTTGTGTCAGAGACCTAGGTGTCAGGCGACGCAAGTACACCGCTCGACTCGGGCCCCTCGTCGCCGAGCAGCTCCACCAGCAGCACCGCACTCAACATGACGAATGCGAAGAGGATCGTCGCAGGCGACCGGTTTTCGTCGTAGTGGTGGAGCGTGCCCAGGAAGGCGAGCGATGGGATGGCGAACTGCCACGCAGCAAACCGACTCAACGCGCCCCGAACTAGAGCGTGGCAGACCAGAAGTGCCGGAAGGCCGCCCGCAACCCCGATGACCGGGATCGTCACGAACGGGTCCGCGACGGCAATCCGGCCCTCGGCCATGGCTGCGGAGAGGGCAATGAGTACTGCCGTCGCCGGTACGAACCTCACGACGAGGACTTGGGCGCGCGTGAGCCCACCTCGCTCTTCGAGCAAGAGCCACCTCTGAAGCGAGAACGACACGGCGGTGCAGATGGGGCTGAGGATCGCGATGCCGACGATGCCCCAACCGCTCTGGTCGATCGCCTTTCCGAGAGCCCCGTACTGGTAGAGACCGACGATGCCGGTGACGCCCAGGAGCAACGCCGCGAACAGGACGCCAGAGCGGAACCGGTCCTTCCAAAGCACGATTCCGATCGCCGCCGTGAGCACCGGAGCGAATCCCCAGTCGATCAGGTTGAAGAGGCCGGCTCCCAGCGACTCGATGACAGTGAATGTCACGCCGTAGATGACACCCGCGAGCGCGCCCATCGTCGCGGACCGCGTGAGAACGGCCCGCGAGCGCAGTCGTTGCGCGAGCGTCGCCCAACCTCGTTGAGTCGTCACCACAGCTGCGGCGGCGACAGAAACGAGTGCGCATGTCAGAGTCGCGAACGCAAGACCTGCGTGGCTGGTGGAGCCGTTCGGTTGGATGAAGCCGACCGACTTGCGCAACCAGAGGTCGAACAAGATGTCACGCCCGGCGAGTGCGAGAACGAAGACCGCCATAACGGATGTGGCGCTGATGTGTCTGGTCATGACTCGATCGCCAACCCTCCGGCGGGACTGCTCTTTGTTGAGTGAACCCCATCCGCGGCCGAATGAGGCGTGATCTCGTCGAGGTCATCGTTGGAGTCAGTAGAGCTGCTGCTATTCGGGCGGTAGCCAGACGCCAGAGTCCGCAGACCCTTGATGAGGTGACCGTCCCTCGTCTCGAACGAGTACTCGAGGCCCGCGTCTCCTTCGTGAACGACGAACGCGAAGACCGCGAGCCGGTCGTCCGCGATCCATGCGTAGAGGGGCATGTGTCGCTCCGTCTGCTGCGTGCTCACGCCCGACTCTCCGAACTCGCGAATGACGCGCTGCTCGTTCTGGATGAGGCCCTCGAAGAACTGCTCCGCGCCCTTGCACATCTCATCCGCACGTCCCGGAACCCAACGCCGGTAGTTCTCGAAGGATGCCGATCGCGCGAAGTCCTCGAACGTGTTCGTGATGTTGGCGAGCTGCTCGCGGTTGGCTTCGCGAAACGCCTCCTCCTTGTACGACGTCACAGTGACCTCGACGCCTCGAGCGACGGCTTCATTGATTGCGCTGCGGTACTTCTGGAACTCTCTCGGGTCGGAGAAGTGGCCGTAACTCGCTGCGTCCGCCACGATGCAGATGGAGCTTGTTGCAGCGCCGATTGCATCGACGATCGACGGCATGTTCTCGGGGAAGACACCGACGTACTTGGTCGACATCGAGTCGGCGATCAGACCGGACTGTCGGACCTGGTAGATCGTGAAAACCAACGCGCTGATCGAGATCGCACTTGCCCACGCACGGACTTCCTCGAACCTCTTGATCAGGACCATGAGCAGGATCGCTGCCGCCCACGCGAGGACTTGCGTGGCGCGTCTACGGGATCTCGCTCCGATGAACTTGCTTGTGACTCGGGGCATGGCGCGAACACGGGCGGGGTCGGACGATGTCGATTGCGGTCTTTCGCCGGTGCTGAACGGGAACGTGTGAACAGCCGCGCCAGTTTTCTCGTTTGAATCCTCGCCCAGCCCACCGAGCGGTTCCCGGGCCCGCTCGACGCAGCCTGGCGCTGTGCGGGCCCACGTCGGCCGCCGCCATACGGATCCAGCGTCTGGATTTCAGGTTCAGGTATTGCCGCGGGGGCCAACCTCGACAGCGGGGTAGCAAGTGGTCCATCCGCGGCCGCCGCCCGTCGTTCTCGCCGAGGTGAAGGAGGTGCGCGGCAGCGCGACGGCGTACTTCGTCACGGCGCAGCCGACGCGACCGGGCGACGTACTTGTAGGGGTCGGCGACGCGCGCTTCGGCAGCCAGGGCGAACTCCTGGACGACGTGAAGCACGTTGTGGAGGCGTGGCAGGACCTCCGGGTCGAGAAGATCCGCACGACCGAAGGCGCCCCGCGCGTGACGCAGAGGTTCGATCTGAACGTCGGCGGAGCCGTAACCAGGAGGAGTCGGAATCGACGACGCAGGCGATGGCGCGGACTCGTCGCCCGTCGACCGCGCCGGACCGAGAGGGAAAAAGCCGTCACAGACAGATCTGTCTGCCGTCTACCGGGCAGCGCTCGCGGGGCGAATGTCCGCTCCGAGGGCCGCGGCCCAACGGCCGCCCGCTTGCAGATCTGTCTGCTCCTCACCGACCTCCAGGCGCACAGCCCCACCGAGTCCGATGGCTCAGTTCCTCCGCAACCTCACCTTCGCCGCCCTTCTCGTGTTCGCCGCCGCTTGCGGCGCGACGACCGAGGCGACCTCGCCATCCGCGCGAGCGGACGCCGACGTGACCGGGACCGTTCTGGTCTCCGGCACCTTCAGTGGACAGAACGACCACGTCGTGACGGGCGGGGTCGAGCTGATCCAGGACGGGGACGCGACGTACCTCCGCCTCGGCCCGGACTTCTCGTTGGACGGTGCTCCCGACCCGCGCATCGGCTTCGGGCGGTCGGGCGCGTACGACGAGACGACGACGTTCACCGCTCTCGCGAACAACACGGGCGCTCAGACGTACCTGCTGCCCGCTGGATTCGAGCTCGGCACGCTCGACGAGGCGACCATCTGGTGCGAGGACTTCTCGGTGCCGCTGGGCACGGCTCGCCTCCGCTGAGCTGGCGGCGTCGAGCGAGGTTCACCTCGACGCCCGACGACCGCGGGGAGCGGCCGCACCGAGCGCGGCCGACCTGGATCCCGGTCCAGCTCTGCCGTGGAGCCGGATCGGGATCGGCGCGACGCGCTAAAGGAACGTCACCTCGACGCCGTTCGTGAAGTTCGAGGTGGGGCTGAGGATCTGGTCGCGGTGCCAGAGCTGGAAGCGCAGCGTCGTTCCGGGGAGGACCGTGAACAGCGCGTTCGGTGCCGGCGTGTCGTTCAGATCGATGCGCATGGACAGCACTCCGTTCGGCCGCGAGACCTGCACTTCGCCCGGCCGGTTGTACCGGCCGATGGCGCCGCCGAGGCAGAGCGTCCCGTCGCTGCCGCCGGCGTTCGGCACCACGGCAGCGTCGTCCGCGACGAGGAACATCGACGCGGTGCCGGGCGGGAGGCTGCTCGCGACCAGTGTGACGTTGTCGAACGAGGCCTCCGGGTCGCCGATCACGGCGAGCGCGCCTGGGTCACCGGTCGAGTTGGAGACCGTCTGCACGCAGTACGGGGTGCCGATCTCGGCACCGGCGACCGCCTTGATCCAGAACGGCCGGATCTCGGGGCCAAGGCGCCTCCAGCCCGCGATCAGCAATCCGCCGCGCCCGTCGGGGGCCGCGACGCTGAGCTCGTTGGCCGAAGGCGCCGCCGGGAGAAAGTCCGTCGAGTTGACGCCGAGGTTCGCGTCCAGAGTCACGAGCGAGGGCACCCCGGCCGCGTTGGTGATCACGGCCATGGAGCCACCGTTCGGCGACGGCTGCAGTCCGCCGGTCACGCCGATCGTCGAGTCCGTGAACGTCGTGTCCGCCTGCACGGCGCCCGTGGCCGCGTCGAGCACCGTGATCTTCGCGACGTCGCCGGAAGGATCGAAACCCGTGGTGCCCACGAGGACCTCACCCGCCGAGCCGAACACCATCCCGCCGGCTTCCTGGTCGAACAAGGCGAGCCCCGACGGGACCCAGTCCCACGCGACGGCGCCGGTCGGGTCGATCGCTCGTAGGCGCGTGGTGCGGTCCGGGGCCCCGGGGGACGACGCCGAGGACCGCAGGAGCACGTTCCCCGACGCCGGATCGACCAGCACGTCCTCCGCTTCGACCGATGAGGCGATCCCACCGGACGACGCCAGCGTGCTCCACACCGTCGAGCCGTCGCCTGCGTAGCGCGTCGTGCGCAGCGGCGTCTGATTGAACGCGCCCGCCGTCTGCTGGAGGGAGGCGATGAGGTCGTCGCCCACGGCGTCCAGGCGCGACACGCTGTGGCCCAGGATCGTCGTCCGCCAGCGCTCCGCGCCTGTTGGGTCGAGTCGGATCAGTGTCACGTGGAACCCGATTTCGAGCGTGATTACGTCGAGGTCGACGAAGCGCACGCCGACGGACACGTCACCGCCCGGGTGCTCGACGGCGAGGCCAGCGAGGCCGCTGTAGACCTCCGTCCCGGGGTAGGGCGCGGTGACGGTCCTCGTCCAACGGGTGCTGCCGTCGGAGTCGATCCCTTCGACCTCGACCTCGGTCGTGGCCGAGTCCGAGGCAGCGCTCACGAACCGACCCTGGCCGTCCGCCGTCACCCAGACCCGAGCGGGAGACGTCGGCGTCGACAGCGAACGGAGCCAGCGCTCGTTCCCATTGGCGTCGATCGCGCGGAGCTGCGCGAAGCCGTCCAACGAACCGTCGAACTCGAAGAGCACCGCTCCTTCCCGGCCGTCGGGGAACGCCATGTTCGGCGTGAGGTCGACGGACTGGGTCGCGTCGGCGGACACTTTCCACAGGACGGACGACTGCGCGGAGCCGACCGGCGCAGCAAGAGCGGAGAGGACGAACGAACCGGCGAGAGCGAGCGCGCGAGCGTGGGTCATGGTGGGTCCTGGTTTGGGAAGAGCCTCCATCCCAGCGCAAGTCGCACGGATCCGCAAGAGAGGCCCCGCTGCGGGGCATCCTGGGCGCAGGACGCCCGAACGAACGGCGGAGCGCGAGGCTCGATCCGGGCGGCCGAAGGGAGAAACTGCGCGCCCTTGGCAGATTGGATGCAGCGCGCGGCAGCGCGTTGCAATGAATGGGTGCGATGAGCGAACCGCGGTCCACACCGAACCCCTCCGGGGAGGTCTTCCTCGAGCACGCGGACTGGGTCCGGCGGCTCGCGGGCGAGCTCGTGCGCGACCCGCAGGGTGCCGACGACGTCGCGCAGAACACCTGGCTGGCGTTCCTGACGCAGCGGCCGGAGGCGCGCGCTCCGCTCCGCCCGTGGCTCGCGCGGGTGGTGCGCAACCAGGCAGCGCTCCGCGCGCGTCGGCGGGGGAACGCCCGGCACCGCGAGGCGACGGTCGCGCGAGACGAGGACATCGCCAGCGCGGCGAGCGTCGTCGAACGCGGCGAGCTGCAGAAGCGGATCATCTCGTGCGTGCTTGCCCTGCATGAGCCGTACCGGTCGGTCCTTCTTCTCCACTACTACGAGGACCGCTCGCCGGCGGAGATCGCGCGTGCGCGCGGGCAGAAGGCGTCGACCGTTCGCTCGCAGCTCACGCGCGGCCGTGAGCTCGTGCGTGCAGAGCTCGACGCCGACCACGGGGGCGAGCGCGCGCGCTGGGTTCGGAGCCTGGCTCCGCTGGTCCCCGTCCGGCTGGGGGCGCGGAGCGCTCGACTTGGCGCTCCTGGAACGCTGGTCGCCCTGGCGGTCGGCGTGCTCGTACTCGGTGCGGTGGCGCTGTCCCGGCGTCCGTCCGCTTCGAAGGGGACGAGCGTCGACGCGCCTGGCAGCGGTAGAGCGCGCACGGAGGCGGTCGTGTCGATCGAGCCCACCCCGGGGCCTCCGCTCGCAACGCGCGCGCCCGGTCTCGTGGACGCGGCGCGCGGCGAACGCTCGATCGTTCTCGTCGACGGCGAGGGGAGAGCCCTCGCTGGCCACTCCGTCGAACTCGACGGCGCGTCCGCCACCGCGGACGCCGAAGGTCGCCTCTTCCTCTCGGACGGCGCCCACACCCTCGAGGTCGATCCCGGTGAAGGCGTCGCCGTCTCGCGCGTCGCGTCGCACGGCGCGCGGCGCACCGAGCCCTTCGCAACGGTGCGCGTCGACATCGCGCCGGACGCCGAGCGGGTCGTCGTGCCGCGTGGCCCCGCGTTTCGCGTCGTGGTCGATGCCGCGCCTGGCGTCCAGCTCAACGGCGCGACGCTGTTCGCACGCCTCGGGCCGGTCAACGACACCGCGTACGCCGACCACGGCAAGCCGATCCACGTCGCCCCGCTCGTCCCGGCCACGCCCGAACCGGGCACCGCGTCGTCCGCCTTCGTCGCCCGCTTCGGAGCCGAGGCCGCCGCGCTCCCCGGGGAACACGCGCGCTTGCTCCTCGAAGTGAGGGACACCGAGGGCTTCCTCGCCGGCGCGGCCGAGATCGCGCTCGCTGCGACTTCGGCCGCGGCCGCGCACCGGGTGTCGGTGCTCCCGACGGCGCGCGTCGACGTCCGCGTCGGGGAACGGACCGGCGCGGTTCCGCGCGAGGCGCGCGATGCAGCGGTCGTGCACCTGACCGCCGAGGCCGGACGGACGGTGGGATTCGCCTCTGCCGGAGAAGCGGGAGACCTCTGGCTCGGCTGGGTGTCACCGGGTGAGCGCGCGTGCACCGTGACGGTCCCGGGGTACGAGACCTGGAGAGGATCGGTCGAGTGCCGCGCGGGCGAGCGCACCGAGCTCGTCGTCGAACTCGAGCCGCTGGGGGTCGCCGCTGGTCTCGAGGGATCGGTCACCGCCTCACGCGCCGGGTTCGACGAACAGCTGCTCGTCTTCCTCTTGGACGAGGGCGGCCGCGTCCGGGGCGTCGATCCCCTCGGGTGGCAGGAGCGGGGCGGAGCACGTGTCGCCGCGTTCTCCTTCGACGAGACCCCGCCCGGCTCACTGGTGGTCGAGGTCGTCTCGCTCGAGAGCGCGGTGACGGTTCGTCCGCGCGGACTGCAGCCGGTCCCGGAAGCACGCGTGCCGATCCTCGTCGATCTCGACGACGCGAGTGCGGCGCGCGACGTCGTTGTGGTCGCCGTCGATGCGGACACGGGCGCGCCGATCGAGGCGTTCGACTTCCGCGCCTCGCTCGACGGGGGGATGACGCGCCGGTTCCTCCATCGGCGCGGCGGAGGATGGACGCTCCACGCCGGCGGCATGCGCTGGAACGACTTCGAAGGGCGAGCGCCGCTGCGTCGACTTCCCCGCAACGCGTCCGTGCAGTGGACCGTCGGCGCGGAGGGCTTCGAGCCCGTGCGCGGCACGGAAGCCGAGTTTGTCGAGCACTCCGGCGGCTTCTCCGAGCTGCGTGTCCTCCTCGAGCGCCGCTGATCGAACTCGGGAGTGCGACGCCGCTGGATGGGTCGCGTCCGACGTCGACCGCGCGCGTCGTCCGGCCCCATCGCGCGGCCGCATCGCGCTTGCGGCCGAAGTGGATCGCGGGGACACAGCGGCCGGTCGACGGTCACGGGGTCCCTTGCAGCCTGGAGCGATTTGGGAGAGTGTGGCGGAATCGCGCAGCGCTGCGGAGCGCCGAGCAAGAAGGGGGAGGGCTCACGACCCCTCCCCGAACAGCCCGGCCCCTTCCTCGGAACTCTGAATCGCCATGCACCGACGCAACCTCACCGCCGCCACGCTCGCCGCGCTGGCTCTCCTCTCCACTTCCGCTTCCGCCCAGATCCTCAGCGACTCCGCGTGGATCCAGGGGGCGGCGGGACCCAACTTCGGTGTCGGGCACGTCGACCTCGACGCGACGACCGGCGAGCTCAGCGCCTGGTGCGACTATCAGGGTCTGATCGGAGAGCTCCTCGCCGTCGAGCTGCTCGACGCGAACGGCGCGCTCCTGGGCGAGATCGACTTCAGCGGACCGCACCAGGGCTTCACGGGCGGCTCGATCGCTCTGGGCCCGGCGGCGGTCGACGACGCGGCGGCGAACGGCGTCGAGATGCGCTTCGTCACGTCCGCGTTCCCCGCCGGCGAGATGGGGAGCGCGTTCGGGTTCCCGTCCTTCATCTCGAGGAGCTTCGCGTTCGACGCGGGGCAGGTCGTGGATGGACCCGGCCCCGGCGGGCACTTCGGGACGCTCCACATGACGCGCTCCAGCGACGGGCGCGTCTTCTTCAGCGGCGGTTCGCCGACCCCGGCGCTCCCGTTCACCGCCATCGAGCTCCGCGGCCCGGCCTACTTCGGTGAGGTCGGCCCGCTCATCCTCGACCTCGAGCCGTTCGACAGCTCGCATCTCGGGGACCAGTTCGTAATCGACCTGCCGCCGGGGACTCTCGACGCGGCGACGCTGCAGGACCTCGACGACGGGTTCCTCTACGTCCTGACGCGCACGGCCGAGCTGCCCGGCGGCGCGCTGCGCGGCCAGACGGCGAACCGCGACTCCATCGGCGACTCCTACTGCGCGCCCCGAAGCAACGCGAGCTCGCAGATCGGCACGCAGATCACGGCGGCGGGCGACCCGCGGGTCGCCTCGAACGATTTGGCGCTGCGCATCCAGTTTCTTCCGGCGGGCGCGTTCGGGCTGCCGCTGGCGGGCCGCGGAACCGGGCACGTCTTCCTGCCCGCGAACAGTCGCGGCGTGCTCTGCCTCGGAGGCGCGTCGATCGCGCGCCTCCAGGGGAACATCCTCCAGTCGTCTGCGACCCTCTCGACGATCGAGGAGCCCATCGATCTCACGACGCTGCCCGCCGAGGCGGGCCTCGCCATTGGAGAGACGCTGCAGTTCCAGCTCTGGTACCGCGACCACGAGGGCGGGGTGCCGACCTCGAACTACTCGGCGGCGGTGAGCGTGCGCATGCGGTGATCGGGAACGCGGCGCGAGGCGGCCGCGGCTGCGGCGCAGGCCCAGCGCCGCGAGACGCGCACCGCCCGACCGCCGCCGCGGCCGTTCTCACCGCGCCGGAGCCAGCGCCGTCAGCGCCTCGTCGATCGACGTGCGACGGATCTCCGAACCGTCCGTACGGTCGAGCACGAAGAGCATCCCGCCCGTCGTCGTCACGATCAGCTCGTTCGTCGCCTCGTTGAACGCGAGTCCCTCGTTCCCGAAGTCCGGCAGGTCTCCGAGTCGTGTCCCGACGCCCGTCTGTCGGTCGATCGTGTACAGGCCGCCTCCGCTGCTCGTGACCGCGAACAGCGTGTCGCTGCCGGGGTCGTAGGCGAGTCCAGAGGGGGATCCGAGCGTGCTGTTGCCGATCACGCTGCTGGTCGCTGTTGCGGGATCGATCTCGACCAGGGGGCGGCTCCCTGCCCTCGAGAGCCCGTACAGCATCCCCGTCGATGGAACGAACGCGAGGCTCTCGATGAACTGCGCGGCGAGATCGCCGATGAACCGAGTCTCGCCGGTGGCGCGGTCGACCCGGTAGAGGCGGTCGTCGTCGACCCCGTACGTCGTTCCCGTGGTGGAGTCGTAGGCGAGCGCGGTCAGGCTCAGGCGCCCGACTCCGCCGATCGAGCGGTCCGCTCCCGTGGCCGGATCGATGGCGAAGAGCTGCCCCGTCCGCGTGTCGACGCCGAGGAGTGAGCCCGTGTCCGGATCGAACGTCAGGGATCCGATCTCCAGTGCTCCGACGGGTCCAATCGTCGTGAGCGCGCCGGAGACGAGATCGATCGTGACGATCTCTACCGACGGTCCGAAGCCGTAGAGCGTTCCGTTCCCGTCGAACGCGACGGCGTCGATTCGCTCTCCGTAACCCACGACGAAGGTCCCTGCACCGGTGGCCGTATCGAGCGTGATCAACTGGCTCCCGCCGCGGAAGATGCCGTAGAGCGTTCCCGAGGGATCGAAGGTGAGGCTGAGTACGTCCGTGAATCCGAGCGGGCCGAGGCGGACCTCGTTCCCCGTCGTGGGGTCGATCCGTACGAGCTCGTCCGTCGCCCCGTCGACCGCGTAGAGCATGTCCTGGACCGGTTCGTAGGAGAGGCTCGTGTACGTCGACGTGGAGAGCGCGTGGAGCGTCGTTCCGCGTCCCGTCAGAGGGTCGATGTCCACGAGCTGTCCCGCCCCCGACGTGACGGCGAAGAGCCGTCCGCCGGCCGCGTCGCGGGAGAGGCCCGTCACCTTCGGATACCCGTTCTGACCGACGCGCTGGGTGGTGCCCATCGCGTCGAAGCGGAGGAGTTCTCCGCTGTCGAGATCGACGCTGAAGAACGCGCCGCGCGACTCGTCCCAGACGATCGAGCGCGCGTCCGCGGCCTCGATGCAGCCGAGGTCGACGGTCGTCGCGTCGGCGGTGTTCACGCGCCGGAGCCCGCTGCCCGACCCGCCGCCGCAGCCGGATGCGACGACCGCGACGAGGCTGCCGCTGCCGTCGAAGGTGAGGCCCTCGACGTCCGTGACGTCGAAGGATGCGATGGTCGTCGTGGCGCCCGTCGAGGGATCGACCGTCCGAAGCTCTCCAGCCATCGAGACGTAGAGGGTGCCCGTTGCTGGATCGAGAGCGAGCCCTTCGGCTGACGCTCCGAGGCCCCCGACGTCCGTGGCGAGCCCGCTCGCAGGGTCGATCGTGACGAAGATGCCTCGGCTCGACTCGACCCCGTAAAGCACGCCCGCGACGGTGTCGAACGTCAGACCGTCGATGTCGGTCGTTGTGAGGAAGTTCCCCACGACCCCGATGGGTCCGATCGATTGGACCGCACCGGTGGCCGGATCGACCCGCACGAGCTCGTCCGTGAGGCGGTCGACCCCGTACAGCGTGTCCGAGGCCGGATCCCGCGTGAGCGAGCCGATCTGTGAGAGTCCGCGGAGCCCGGGTTCCGAAATCCGGGTCGTTGCTCCCGAGACGGGGTTGAGGAAGGCGAAGCTCTCGGACCTCCGCGTGCCGCCGAAGAGACTGCCCGGGAGGGACGGCTCGGTCGGGTCGGAGTCGGACGAGCTCGAGCAGCCGATCGCGCCCAGCGCGAGAACGGAGAGTGCGACGAGTGGGGCGCGGAGACTCGCTCGGGCAGGGGCGGGTCGGAGACGGTCGAGGGACATTCCGGGTGGGGGGATCGGTCTCGACGCGGACGCCCCCTGCCCGCACACCGGACCGGGATCGGGCTCTCGCGCCGTTCACCCCCCAACCGGGAAGCGCGAACGCGCTCCTTGGAGATTCCGGAGAGAATCCGCGCGACACCGAGCCCCGACACCGAGCCCCAACACCGGGGCTCTGTCCAGATGCCTCGGTGCTACGGCAGGAACTGCACCGCCAGGCCCGCCGAGAGGTTCGAGCCCACGGCGGTGAACGGGTCGCGGTACCACACCTGGAAGTGGAAGGTGCCGGGACCCAGCGGCACCGTTGTCAGCGGGAGCCCGAAGACGTTCGAGCTCTCCAGGTTCCCGCCCATGTCCGCGAGTCCGACCGGCAGGCGCTGGAGCGAGCCGCTGACGCACAGCGTGCCTCCACCCAGCGGGGTCGCGCCCTCGAGCGTCCCGAAGAAGAAGAGCGCGGGCGCTCCGGGCGGAAGCCCGGTGGCGCGGAGGGTCATCGACGCGTCGGCGAGGCCGTTGCAGCCCGCCGCGCTGATGCGGGCGATGTCCCCCGTCGAGTTGGGCTGCGCCGTGCAGTAGCGGACGCCCAGCGACTCGTCGAAGAAGCCGAGCTCCATGAACAGGGGGCCGGGCTGTGAGACCACGGTCCCCTGTCCCGTCGCCAGGTCGATCGTACGGATGTCGCCATTTCCCCCGAGCGGCTCGTAACCGCCGTAGAGCGTCCCGTCCTCGTCGAAGGCGAGCCACCTGTAGATGCTGTCGGGCTCACCGAGGGCGACGAACGCTGCGGCTCCGGTGGTCGTATCGATCTCGAGAATGCCCCGCGGAAGCGGGGAACCGTTCTCGCCGCACCACGCGTACAGCTCGCCCGTGGGCGACAGCGCGGAACTCAGTACGGGCGCAAAGCTCCCGTACGGTCCGACGAGGGTGGCAACGCCGGTGGTCGGGTCGACCGTGTAGAGCTCCGTCACCGTCAGGACGTAGAAGCGGTCGTTCGCGGAGTCCCACTCCAGCCCGGTCGCGATCGTCGTCCCGAGGTTCAGGTTCGCGACCACGGTCCCCGCACCCGTCCTCGGGTCGATGCGTACGAGCTCCGGCATGCCGAGGAACGGATCCGAGACCGCGAACACCTGGCCGTCGTCGTCGATCGCCGGGGCCGTCATGTACTCGAAGCCGTTGTTGCCGACGAGGACCGACGCGCCCGTCTGCGAGTTCACGCGGAGGACGTCCCCCGTGAACCGGAACCCGAACAGGTCGAAGTCGGTCGTGCAGTACGGGGGATCGGGCGGTGCGGCGCTGAGCGCAACCGTAACGTCGAACGCCGCGTCGCCCGAGTCCCCGACCTGGAGGACGTCCGCGCTGCCGGACGCCACAGCGCGCACCGTCAGCGTGTAGCTGCCTGGGGTGAGCGTTCCGGACTCGGCGACGGTCCGCGTCTGGCCGAATTGGTCGAACACGGTCAGGACGCTCCCGCCGGCGTTGTTCAGTGAGATCGATGCGCTTCCATTGGCGCCGCCGGTCAGCCCCGCCGCGAGCGTTCCCGTCACGTCGTAGGCGGTCACGACCACGACGTCGAAATCGAGCGAGAAGGTCGAGAGGGAGGTCGCGCCCGAGCTGTCGACGCCTGCCGAGGAAGCGGCCGCGTCCACGCTTCCCACCGCATGGATGGTGTCGCCGGCGATCATCGACGCCTGGTCGGCCGTTGCACCTGCCGCGAGGACCGATGCGGAGACGGACGCGGTGAAGGGGTTGAGCGCGACCGACGCGTCGTCGTCCAGGTCACTCTGTGCGCCTGCGGGACCCGTCGAGCTCGCGGAAGCGACGACCGAGCTGTTCTGGGAGACGGGTTGAAGAATCGGCACGCCGCTCTGGACGAGCGGCGCTGCGAGCAGCAGGAGGGGATGGGCCATGTTGTTCGGGTCGACCGGCTACGGGAATGCGGGATCGAGTGGATCCAGCCTAGGTGTCGCGGTGGATCTGCGACAGGTCGCGAGGGTTACCAACCGTCGTCGTAGGAAGAGTGAGACCGCGGTTCCCGGTCTTTCGTGCGGGCTGGACTCGTCAGGGGCGCGCTTCGAGCACCGAGGCACGAGTCCCGAAGGGCCGTGCGTGGCTCGCCCGGTCGACCCTGCAGCACGCCCGGCCGACGGGAGGAGCCGACGACGAGCCGGCAGCCGACGATTGAACCCGCGGTCGTCGAGCGGAGAACGCGGCGCCGACCGTCGTCCGTCTCAGCCTCCGCTACTTCCGAATCGTGAGCGCGTCGAACAGCCGACCTTCGAGGTCGTAGGCCTTCATCTCCAGCGTGCGGCCGTTCACGGCGACGTAGCAGAAGTGGTGCCCGTGCTTGACCGTGTTCTGGAAGCTCGGGCGGATCGGGCCCGCCGTCTCGAGCGACCCGCCGCCGCCGCCCGTGATCATGTACACGGTGCCGCCTTCGGGGTCGGTTGCCCGCCCCGCGCGCAGCGGCCAAGTGCGCTCGTAGCTGTGGATGTGACCGTTCCAGACGATGTCGACGCCGTGCGCGTCGAAGAGCGTCACGAGCTCGCGCGTCCGCAGGTCGCCCCGCGTCGACGGACCGTGCCACGTGTCGCCGTAGTCGTCCTCGTCCGACGTGTAGCAGGGGTGGTGGTAGCAGACGATCTTCCACTCGGCCTTCGAGCGGAGGAGCTCGCGGTCGAGAAAGCGGTACTGCTCGGACCCCGGACCCACCTCGCGGTTCGAGTCGAGCATGAAGAACTGCGCGTTCCCGTACTCGAACGTGTAGTGGTGCTCCGGATCGGGGAGCGACATGTAGTCGTAGTAGTAGCGCGCGTCCTGCTCGTGGTTGCCGAGGACGGGGAACAGCGCGACGCGCTCGAGGAGCGGCTTCATGCTTGAGAAGAAGTGCGTGAGCCACTCCTCCTTGTTGCCGCCGGTGCTTACGAGGTCGCCGGGGTGCAGCACGAAGTTCGGGCGGAGGCCGAACGCGTGCTGAGCGATGCGGCCCGAGACTTCAGGGTTGCCCTGCGTGTCGCTGATGACGACGAACGCATAGGGGTCGTCCTTCTCGGGAGCGGTCTGGAAGCTCGACACGCCGCTGACGAGCTCGCGCCCGAGGTCGTCCACCGAGCGCACGCGGTAGTAGTGCGCGGTGCCGGTCTCGAGGCCCGTCAGCCGGACCTCGTGCATCCGCGTGGCGCCGTCCGCGGCCCAAGCGTGCGCGAAGGAGGGCGACGTCTTCTCGGGGTCCTCGGGCGCGAAGTCGACCCGCGTGGCCCACTCGACGACCGAGGTGCTCGGCCGCGAGGTCTCCCAGCGGATGGTCATGCCATCGCGCGTCGCCCACTGCAGGTAGGGCTGCACGAGCCATCGGTGCTCGGGGTCGAGGACGAGGTGCGGCGCCTCGCGCGTGAGCTCCTCGCCGTGCTCGAACATGTGCCAGACGCCCTCCGCCGTCGGGACGGCATCGAACAGCCGGACGGAGTGCAGTCGCCCGTGCAGCAGGTAGTCCTCGTCGTCGTCGCGGTAGCCCCCGATCACGAGGGGGGCGCTCTTCGGGTACAGGATCGCGCCGGACTGGGCCGCACTGGACGCATCGAGCTGGCCGTCGACGTAGAGCCGCATCGTGGCGCCGTCGTAGGTCGCGCAGACGTGGTGGAAGCGACCCTCCTCGTAGCGCTTCGTGCCGCGCATATAGGTGAGCCGCCCGTCGCCGTCGTCGGCGCCGGTGGTGGAGAGCGCGAAGGTGAAGCGCTCGTCGTCGTAGCCGAGGAGCCAGCCCGTCTCGGCGCTCCCGTTGTCCTGGATCGTGCCGAAGAGACCGCCCCAGCGGGTGGGTGTATTGATCGCGGCCCAGGCCTCGACGCAGAGGGACTCGGTGGGGAGAGGCTGGGCGGCGGCGTCGAGCTCGACGCGCGTCGTCTCACCGTCGAAGAGGAGAGCGCCGCCGACGAAGGAGCGCTCGCCCGCGATCTCTGCGTCCGCGCCCATGCGGGCGGAGAGCCGCGTGCCGTCGACCTGCCGCTCGGCGAGGCGCCAGCTCCCGATGGGATCGGGGCCGTCGTGGGGGGCGGCGGTGGACGCAAGCAAGAGCAGGGGGAGAGCGGCTGCGATCATGCAGGCGATCTTAGCCGTGCGGCGAAGGGTCGAACCGTCCCGCACGGCGGCCCACGCCTCGCACGTGCTCCGTCACTGCTCCGCCCCAAGGGCTCCGAGGAGGAGGCCCTTACGGCTGGGATCGGACCTCGACGGCGTCGGTGAAGTTCGAGGTGTTGCCGGGACTGAAGTCCCGGTGCCACGCCTGGAAGAACGGCACCTCGCCCGGCGCGACGGCGATGAAGCTCAACGGCGTCGGAGTCTGAGTCGAGTCGACCGTCAGGGTGAAGCGGCCGGCGGATCCGCTACTGACGACCTGCCCGGGAGCGATGTAGCGACCGATCGCGCCCGCCAGGCAGAGGTTGCCCTGCGACCCGCCGGGCATGGCACTGAAGCCCTCCGTCGTACTCGTGACGAAGATGCCGAACGTTTTGGGGGGGAGGAGCGACGCCTCGAGCGTTACGTCGTTCGCCGCCACGCTCGTGCTGCCGAAGACGTCCATCCGTCCGGTCGCGTCGCTCGAGTTGTCCGCAGGCTGGAAGCAGCTGACCCGCGACTGGATCGGGTCACAGCGGAGGTCGTACTGGTAGAAGCGGTCGGAGCCAGACCCGACGACGGTGCTGGCCGGAGCACCGACGAACAGATAGTCGTTCTCGAGCGCGCCCGACAGCCCGAAGTCGAACACGAATGGCTCGGTGGCCCGGAACACGTAGTTCAGGTCGAACGAGCCCGGAGTCGCGCCGGACTCGTCGAAGACGTGCACACGTCGGATCGGTGAGTTGACGAGTCCTCCGCCCACGATGACCCGGTCGGGCTCGGAGGCACGGACCGCCGCATTGATGAGGCTGGAACCGAACGACGCCGTGTTGGACCAGATCCCGGTGATCGGGTCACGCTCGGCCCTCTGGATTCCGCCCGGGTTGGAGTAGAAGACGGACAGCCCGGTGATGGAGACCGCTTCGGCGGTGATCGCAAATTCCTGCACCCACGCGCCGAAGAACGAGTCGCGCCCGAACACACCGGTCCGCGTCGCGAAGAACGGGCCGTCGATGTCCACGTCTTGTCCGTCCGCGCTCACGACCTCTTCGAGGACCCACGTCGAAGGTCCGAGCCGGCGGAAGACCTCGACCTCTTGCCGACCCGCGGACCCTACGACGATCCGGTCGCCGCTGACGGCGACCGAGACCCCGAAGGACAGGTTCGGGGGGAGCCCCTGCGGCGTGAGCTTCTGGACCTCGACCCAGGAGCCGAACGAGCGTTCGTAGATGTAGGCGGCACCGGCGGTGACACCGCCGGTCGTTCCCCTCGTCGCTCCGACGACCAGAACGTCGCCGTCGACGTCGACCGAGATTCCGAACCGATCACCGAGCGTCGAGTCGCTCGGCTGGAGCTCCTGCACGAGCAGGAGCCGCTGGGTGTTGGGGCGTCGGTTGTAGACGGCCGCGGTGCCGGCTCCGATCGGCGAGCTCGTGAACACCCTGGGGGCGCCTGCGACGACCTAGGGACTCGATGTGGCGACCGAAGTTGCGAAGCGACCCTGATCCGGATTCGCGATGGGCGAGTCCAGGTCCTGTTCGCAGAGCTCTTGCGGCATTGCGTGCGCCGCGGACGAGAAAAGGACGCAGAGGAGGGAATAGACGAGAAGTGTGGTGCGGGCGGATTTCATGGCGCTTGACCTATAGGCCATGAACGAAGACCCATCAGGCAACTGCGAGGGCGCTAACGCTCAGGCACTCCCCGGAGCTCTGCGGTGTTGTCGCTTCTGTCCCGTCATCGGTTCGATCAAGTCGACTCCAGCCCGTGAGCAGAACTTGACGGGATCGGTAGCACGAGGATCGCACCGATCGTGCTCGAAGAGGAGATCTACCTCCTCCGGCACGAATCAGCGTCCGAGAGTCTCCATCACTTCGACGGCGAGCTGCTGGCCGTACTCTTGGCCTGCGGCCATCGACTCGGCGAGGATTTTTGGCTGTCCCATGAAGTACCTCCTCCCCTCCGGGGTCTTGGCGAACTTCAAGGCGCCGTTGATCGTCGGCTCTGCGAGGTGCTTGCGGTAGAACGGGACGCTCAGCTCGACCATCGCCGAAACATCGGCTGCTTCCCCGAAGGCATCGATAGAACCAGGCGGTAGGCCTGGCATGTCCTTCATCGCGCTCAGGGTCTGCTCGAACGCGGACCTTGCGACGTCCTCCGCGCCGGTGACGTCGAGGAACTCGCGTACCTTCGCGTCGAGACGCTCGATGTCCCCCTGGGTAAGAGTCTCTTCGCTTCCAGCGGTCGACTGTCCAGCAGCGAAGCTCAGAGTCGCGACGAGGATGACGGCCATCGGCTAGACGAGATTTCGCATGGTGAGTGGCGGTGTGGCGAGTCAGTTTCGGGACGACACCCTATCGAGAGTCTCCGGGCCGGGAGTGGTTCATCGCACGGCTCCGACGCGCGCTCGGAGCACCTCGGACCCAATCGGCTGAGGCCGACGCGCCGTCCCATCGACGCCGCATTGCTTCTTCATCCGCTGGCATACCGTCTGCCTCCCCGGGAGAACTGGCCGGCTGCGGCTGGGCGGATCGAGCCGCTGCGGCCTGAATGCAGCCGTTCCCTCCATCGGCGCCATCAACGTCTGCTGAAGAGATTCACGGTCTGCCTCCAAGGACACAGACGGGTGGCGCAGCGATCGGTTGGTCGCGAGCGCGACGGGCGCGGCTCTCGAGGACCGCGTGGGGTGAGTGGACGAGGTCCTGCGACGGATCGAACCGGGCTCGGAGTTCCCTCCGGTGCTCGCGTGCAGTGTACGCATGCATGCCGCGCCAGCGACTTCTGGGGTTTGATGCAACGTTTCAGCCGATGGGTCGGACCTCTACCGGCCACCCTCGTCCGTTCCTCCACGCAGGCCATTACAGTCAAAATGATTCGAGAGCACGTGCTCTTCACACTCCTCAGCCTCGCCACCACTTCGGGGCTCGCGACTGGGGCCGCTCCACAGATCAACGAGCAGCCGCTACGAGGCCCCGCGATCATCCACGAGCCCGACCAGCCCGCCACGCTGGCACCGATGCCTCTGGTGCTCCTGTTGCACGGGATGGGCGATACGCAGTCCGATACCATGTCCGACTTCGGTCTCACGGACGCGGTTTCCCAGTTGGAAGGCTTCGTGCTCTGCGTTCCGACGGGGTGGAAGGTGCCTCCGGTTTTCCCTCCGCTGCCGGCCTTGGCAGGGCTTCCTTTCTGGAACGCATCTCCGGCTTGCTGCGACGTGGCCCAGCTGAACGTCGACGACGTGACCTATCTCACCGACCTCGTCGACACTCTCGTCGCGGGTGGCAACGTCGATCCGAGGAGGGTGTACGCGGTTGGCTTCTCGAACGGTGGCTTCATGACGTACCGCCTTCTTCGTGAGCACCCTGAGCGCTTTGCCGGGGTCGCGACCGTGGCAGGGTCGATCGAGGTCATGGCGACTCCTCCGACCGAGGCATCCCATGTGTTGCACGTTCACGGTGAGCTAGACAACCGCGTTCAGCTCATCGGTGGCACTGTCTTCGGCGGGCTCATCGCACACCTCGTGGACCACGTGTCGGTGTGGGAGCTCATCGACTTCTGGCTCGCTCCCGCGGGAATGAACTACACGTTCACCGTCCCGCCGCCCCTCGAGCTCACCACGTCGGGGACTGGGAATCCGGATACGACCGTTGAGCGTTACGACTACACGGCGCCCGCGCTCGGGTCATTGGAGTTCTGGCGAGTGGGACCGCTCATGCACTCCGTTCCTCAGGGCACCGCGTTCAGTGGCCTTCTTCTCGACTGGTTGTTCGAGAGGCGCCAGGACGGAGAAGGGACTCCGGATTGCATTGCCGCACCAATGACAACGTGCGCCAGCGACGCCGAACTCGGGGCCTTCATGTTCAACGACCCAGCTGGCCCTGATCAGCTGCGACTCGTGGCGGAGGGCATTCCGAACACACCGCTGGTTCACTTCTCCTACTCGCTGACGCCCGTCTCGCCCGCTCCGCCAACGAACGGCCCCTGCCTCTGCCTCACGGGCACGGTGAACCGAATCGCCAGCGTGCATGCCGACGATTACGCGCGCGCGTCTGCTGACTTCCCGAAGGCAGATCTCGACGCCTTGATCGGCGCAGGCTCGACGGTCCATTTCCAGACGGCTCATATGAACTCCGCGGGCGTGTTCGAGTTCTCGAACGTGCTCGTGGTGAGCGATTGATCTGCGGTCCTGATCCACGGTCGATTCCAACCGCAAGTCAACCCTGTTCGCTCGCCCGGCTCGCCCTCGGGTCGGTCTGTCCGTCTTCCCCAAGCTCCTCGGAAGGCTCACCATCCCATGTCCTTGCGTTACATCTGCTGCATGCTCGCAGCCTCCATCGGACTCGTGCTTCCCGCCAACTCGCTTCAGGGCGATGTCGGTGATGGCGGCTACTCGAACATTCGCGTTGGTAGCTGCGACGCGTCCGCAGACTCGAGCGAGTACGAGCAATGCGTGCTGTACAACCCGTACAGCATGTCGAATGTCTGCTATATCCTCTTCGTGAATTGCAGCGGAGGCGGATACCCCCTGGATGGAATCTGCGCGGACCGTGGCGGCGGAGCTGTCACCGTCCGGCCGTGCAAGGTGAAGTGCCGTGCGAAGATCTACGTCTATGATCAGGCCACAGGCATGGCTGTGGCCGCACCTTGTCCTGAAGACCACCCCCTTCACTCACCCGAAGGCCAGGCGGACCTGGCAACCAACACGGCTCTCTACCCCGATTGCGCGTTCTGGCATCTCGAAGCGGACGGGCGCACTCCTGAATGGCGCACGGATCCTCCCGGCGCTGACGTGACCGACCCGGGAGGCAACGACGCGACGGGCACGCAAGGGAGGACGTCGGAGGTCGATGTGGCGCCGCCCGGAGGAACTCTGGCATGCGGGGAGAGCCTCAACTACGAGCTCTCCGTGACGAGCGGTGGGAATCCGTCCATCACGCTGACTTCCGACGTCACGTTCGGATGCTCGCAGTGCGATTGATGGTGGCGGCTCCGGGGGGGCTCGGTTTCGATTCCTCCGGGGTCCTTGGCGCGCGCTTCCGCGAGGGTTCTCTTCTTTGAGGGTTCGACGCACGCGCGGCACTTTCCTCGTCGTCGTCGCTCTCGTTGCGGCGATCGCGGTATGGGTCGTCGGGGCTCGCTCCGGCGACCCTTCGGATACAAGCGACGCAAGAAGAACCCCCGACGTCACTGCGGCTGTTCCCCCGGCCACCGTAGCGCCGGACCCGATCGGGGCGTCTCGCGAGTACGCGGATGAGCGTCCCGGCGAGGAGCCCTCCGTCCGGCGAGGCGCCGCTGTGGACGTCCGCGTGATTCACCGTGATGTGGTCGTCTCCGATGTATCTCAGGTCGAACTGCTCACGCGGCCCTACGGCCCGATCGCGCCGCTCGGTGAGTGGGACGCGCAACCATGTGCATCCCTCGAGTCGACGGTGCTCGTTCTAGGGGCTGCTCATGGCGAACAACCGAACTCCAGTCACGGTGTCGAGATCTCCGCGCGAGGTCCTGGCATGGTCTCGCCATACACAGTCGTCGTACGGCCCCCGTTTCCGCCAAGAGCCACTCTCACGCTTCTCGATGCAGCGGCGCTCGAAGTACACGTGGCGCCCACGGGAGGCATGGATGAGGACGGGGGCCGGATCGAATTCACCCTTCGGCCCGGAGGGCGAATGATGCGCGGGGGATTGAACGAGGGGCTGGTTAGCTCCGAGATCCCGCTCGGCGAGGTACGGCGGTTCGACCAGCTCGTGCCGGGCAGCTACCAATGGACCGCGATCCAGACAGGAGGCGGCTGGAAAGCGAACGGCAAGATCCTCCTGCCGGCGGGCCCGGCCACGCTTCTCTCGCTGCCCTTGGAGATCTCGGACGTGCGGCTCTCGGGCCAGGTCTTCCTGGGGGGTGAGCTTGCTTCGGGGGGGGAAATCACCGTCACCGGGACGGAGCTGTCCACGGGATTCAGTGTTCCGGCTTCGATCGACGAGAACGGCGCGTATTCAGTCTCACTGCCCCGTCCGGGCGTGTATCGCCTCTACGTTCAACCGAGGGCACGAGACGCGAGCGGAGCGACCGACGGATCGGATCGCGCGGCGCGTACGAATATTCTGAACCGTCCCTACCTCGTCGAGGTGCCTGGGAGCGATTCAGAGTACACGTATGATCTGGACCTCCCCGGCGCACGGCTGAGAGTCGAGATCCGCGGAGAGGATGGTGTGGGGGTTGCCGGGGCGCGTGTCGCGCTTGAAAGAGCGCACGATGCATCGGAGCTCACGTTGCCTCAGGCAACGCTCTCGCGCGACCGAGTCTCGGTGATCCCAACGCGAGCCGATGGAGTGGCTCAGTGGCGAGGGCTCGCCCCTGGGGCCTACTGGATTCAAGCTGTGGCGCCGGACGGGCTTGCGGCCACGTCCAGCAACTACGTTGTGGTCGGAGACGAACCAGAGCTTGAGTCGATGGTTCTGAGGCCGCTCGAGGTCGCCCGCGTTGCGCTTGGCGGCGACCCATACGCGGTCGCGCTCGCAGAGCAGCTTCCATTCGACGTCAGGCTCGCGCAGGGGTCGAATCGAATCGGAGTCTTCGATCGGATCTCGGTCTGGATTCGACCGGACGCGAGCGTGGGCCGCTACGCACCCTGGACACCCGCGCCCCATGTGCGCCACGGCGAGGGTACCGGGACGGTGGAATTCGCGGTGCCTGCGGGAGCGGTGGGGGACGCGTTGGTCAGGGTTACAGCCCAGGGGAAGAGCTACGCGGCGATTGCCCGGTGGAGTGCTTCGAATCGAACAGGGCCGTCGTCTCGCGCGGAGCTGGAAGCGGCGGGCTCGGCCCGCGTGCGCGCTGCGAGCCCGGCGGGCGTACCCCACGCATTCTTCGTATGGGTCACATGCGAGGAGCTTGGCCCCATGCCACCGATGGAGAACACATCGCGCGCCGTCTACGAGCAGATCTTGGCCGCTCTTCCGCCCCGCGAGTACACGATTCGGGGGCTGACGAACTCGGGTGAGCGATTGGACGCGGTCCATGAGGTCGTACCGGGCGAGCAGGACGCGTTGTTACTAACGGTGCGGTAGCGCAGTACCGAGAGCGGTGATCTAACCGCATTTTCCGCGCCCTAGCCGCTTCGCCGGCAGTCGCTCGTTCATGGGACGGAGTAGACGGCACGACTAGCCAGGCGCATCTCACCACGTCGTCGACCGCGGCGTTTCGCGTCGCCCCCTCTTCGAGGGCCGGAGCGAAGGACGCTACTTTCTCGCCCAGCTCGCGAAGCGTGTGCGGGCGGGGTAACTCGAAGTCGTCGCAGACTCGCCGATGACGACCCACTTCCACCTCCTCCTCGTCCGCAGCCCCACGGGTGAGCTCTCGGAGGCGATGCGGAAGGTCACCAACGCGTGCAGCCGGTGGTTCAACCTCAGGCATCGTCGCGACAGCCCGCTCTTTCGCGGGAAGCACACCTCTCGTTGCATCGAGACGCTCAGCTACCGGATCGCGGTCCTCAGGTACATCGACCTGAACCCGGCACAGGCGCGGATCGCGAGTCATTCAGCGATCTACGCCCTCGGGAGTGCTCGACGCCTCTGTTCTGCAGGAGTACCGGGAGTACCGAGTGCGGTGATTCTCCGCCACTCTCTGTGACCGGGCAGCGTCGCCGACCGTCTCTGGTTCCATGGGGCAGAGATCAAGGCGCGACGCACCTGGTACGTATCACCACATCTTCAATCGAGGGATCGCGCGGCGTCCGCTCTTTGAGCGCCGTGCCGAGGGCCGCTGCTTCCTTGCCCAGCTCGCACGACGTGTGCGGGCTGCGCAGATCGAAGTGGTGGCCTATTCCTTGATGACGACGCACTTCCACCTCCTTGTTCGCAGTCCGTCGGGCGAGGTGTCGGAGGCGATGCGTTGTGCCACCAACGCGTACAGCCGGTGGTTCAATCGGTGCCACCGGCGCGATGGACCGCTCTTCCGCGGCAGGTTCCTGTCCCGCCGCATCGACACCCTCGCCTACCGCGTCGCGGTCCTGAGGTACATCGATCAGAACCCCGTCCATGCGAGGATCGTCGCGGACCCGGCGACCTACGCCCTGGGAAGCGCGCGCCGCTACTGTTCCGATCGCCCTGGGCCGTGGTTGTCCCGGTCTTGGCTTGGGCCCTACGTCGACAGAGCGGTTCCAGGCGATCGCCCCTGGCACGCGAAGTACCGCGAGTTCACCGGGCGGGGCGTGTCGGTCGGCCTGCGTGAGATGGTGGAAGCTCGCCTCTCGCACAAGGGCGACGAAGAGGATGTCCTGGATGAGCTCGTGAGTGCCGCTCCCCCGCGGATACTCGACTGGATGCAGCGGAAGACGCGGCTCGCGTACCGCGGCCGGCTGCTCCTTCCCGTCTCAGGTGCGAGCTCTGTCCGTCAGGCCGTCCGTGAACAACAGGCTGAACTTGAATCCTGGAAGACGGACGGCACCTCTCGCGCACCGAATCCGCGCGCAGTGCTACTCGCTGGTCTGCTTCGTCAGCTCACGGGCATGAGCCTCGAACGCATCGCTGCCACGGTGGACGTCCCTGAGACGACCGCGCGCCGTTACGTGCGCCTTCACGATCGGATGACCCAGGAGCAGGGCAGCCGGTACGCCGCTGTCAGCGCACGGGCCGCGAGTGCAGCCGTGGCGGACTCGACGAGAGACCTCCGTCCTGCCTGAGGAGCGGCGGGTAGCCAGTGGCTGGTACGAATGGCGGAGAATCACCGCACTCGGTACTCACGGTACTCACATGCGGCCGTGGCGTAGCGGCATGCGGTGGGGGATTCCCTGGTGCGCCCGTCCGGGTGGAGGCGTGACGGGCGGATCCCGGAACGTCGGACGCTCCGTACCGCTCTCGCGCGGCTCCGCTACGACTTTCGAAATTCGACGAAACGTTTCGGCCGACGGACCAGACCTCTTCTGACTCCACTCGCCCGTCCGTCGACCGATACGTCCACCTCCAGATGACTCGAGAGCAACTTCTTCCCACTCTTCTCTGTCTCGCCGCGACTCCCGGGCTCGCGAGCGCGGCCGCCCCACAGATGGGCCAGCAGCCCGCTCGCGGCCCAGTGATCATTCACGAGCCCGTCATGCCACCTGCGGTGGCTCCGTCGCCGCTGGTGCTCCTGCTCCACGGGTTCAACAGGACGCAGTCCGACACGATGATGAGGTTCGGTATTACGGATGTCGTCGCCCGGAATGAGGGTTTCGTGCTCTGCGTTCCGACAGGGTTCAAGGTCCCCTCCGACTTCATTTCTCCCCCGCAGCTCACGCTGGCCGGGGCGCCGTTCTGGAACGCTTCTCCGGCCTGCTGCGACGTTGCACAGCTCGGCGTCGACGACTTGACGTACCTCACCGACCTGATCGATACGCTGGTCGCTGGGGGAAGTGTTGATCCAAGAAAGGTCTACGCGGTCGGCTTCTCGAGTGGCGGATTCATGGCGTACCGCCTTCTTCTCGAACAGCCGGAGCTCTTCGCCGGAGTTGCAACGGTCGCGGGATCTGTCGCGAGCGTTGATGTTCCTCCAACCGTGGCGTCACACGTCTTGCACGTGCACGGTGAGGACGACCGGGTGGTCTCGCCCGACGGTGGATTTCTGTTTCTGAACCTCATCGCCCACATCACGAAGTACGTCGCCGTGGGGGAGCTCATCAACTTCTGGAATGCGCCGGCCGCGGGGAACTTCACGTTCTCTACACCGCCACGGCTCGAGCTCGTCTCGTCGGGCACGGGTGTCACGGATACGAACGTCGAGCGGTACGAATACAACACGCCGGGTGGCGGATCCTTGGAATTCTGGGACGTCGAACAATGGGGCCATCTCCCGCCCCCCGGAGCCGGGTTCAACGACGCTCTGCTCGGGTGGCTGTTCGAGAAACGACGCGACGGGGAAGGGACGCCTGCCTGCATCGCCGCGCCGATGACAACATGCGCCAGCGATGCCGAGCTCGGAGCCTTCGAGTTCAAGAACGCTGCTGGCCCCGACCAGTTGAGACTCGTGGCGGAAGGCATCCCCCCCGGAACGACGGTTCACTTCTCCTACTCGCTGCAGTCCACAACGTCAGCTCCTCCCACGAGTGGACCCTGTCTCTGCCTCACGGACAAGATCAATCGAATCACCAGCGTGAGTGCAGACGCCTTCGGGCGCGTGTCCTCGGACTTCCCGAAGGCCGATCTCGACGCGTTGATCGGCGCGGGGTCGACGGTCTACTTCCAATCAGCGCAGAATCCTGGGAGCGGGCTCGAGTTCTCGAACGTGCTCGTGGTCGGGAACCAGGACTGATGCCGACGGAGACCGAGCCACGATCGACGCCGTGGAGATGACCGGCCTGCACCCCCCGGACCTCGCGAGAACCGGGGGCTCAGCGCTGCGCCATGAGGGCGATGGGCGTGCGCATCGCGTACGCGGCGGCACGGGCGCAGGCTGCGGCCGCCGCGGGAGACCCGGCCATTGCTGAAGAGGCTCGATTCGTCAAAGCAAAGACGCGCGCTGGGAGGCGGGCGTCTCTGCCTCAACGAATCGAGCCCCTTCGTGCATTCACTCGGTCTCACACGACGAGACCCTGCGCGGCGTACGAGTGCCCCGGGAAGATCGACCCGAGCTGACCCGACGAAACGCAGAAGCGGTTCAAGAGCACGTCACCCACGACGTTCCGCGTGTCGGTCACCGCCGCGACGTCCTCACCGTTCGGATCCACGATGCTCGCGAGGCCCGAGTAGCCCGGGACCCAGACGTCCTTCGACGCCGAGCCGGACGCGACGCCGCCTCCCATCACCATCATGACCCCGCCCGTGCCGTGGTCCGTTCCCGTCAGCGCCACGTTCATGGGCGACGTCTCCTGGATCCGACGTCCGAACTCGCTCATGACGATGACGTTGTAGCGCCAGACGCCGCTCGCGCCGCCCATGTCGACGTAGAAGGCGCCGAGCGCACGCGACAGCTCCGCCGACAGGTCGTAGAAGCCCGCCCCGCTCAACAGGGGCGCGTGGACCGACATCTCGTTGTGGTGATCCCAACCGCCGTGGTTGACGTGGATCGCCTCCATCTGCTTGGTCGGATCGGTGGCGTCGAGATGGTTGAGCAGGCTCGCGGTGTGGCGCAGAGCGTCTCCCAGCGCGCCCGGCGGGTAGTTTCCGCTCGAGGCGGAGTACGTCGCCGCGCCGACCTCTTCGAGGGCGTCGAAGGCCGCCGCCGACGCCTGGGTGATCGCGTTGCTGGGAGGGCTGCTGTGGAGGACCTCCGTGCCGATCTGAACGGCGAGCGGCCCGGGGAACGCGTACGACGGGAGATCCTCGATCGTTGCGACCCCGGATCCCCCGGCGAGCGACGCGGCCGGCAGCGTGCCGTGGTTGACGCCGCGGAACGCGAGGGTCGAGCCGTTCATCTGGAGGTAGCGCCCGAACCAGCCGTCCGCGGGAACGACGCTCGTCGGCCCGACGCCGGCCTCCATCACCTTCTGCGCCTCGAAGTGCGAGCGCCAGTTCCCGGCGACACCTGCGCCGAGGGCGAAGGTGAGGTGCCCCTCGCCGAACGGCAGCGACAGGTCGACGCCGGACGGATGGAGCGCCCCGGGCGGTAGCGCGAACACCTCGCTCGCGCCGAGCCAGGCGCGGTCCCCGGTGGGCGGCGGAAGCACCTTCAGCTGCGCGCGCGACGACGTGTAGAGCGAGTCATTGACGGGCGCGCACCAGCTGAGCCCGTCCGCGCCGCCGCGGAGGTACACGACGATCAGCGTCGGCAGCTGTGCGTCGCGCCGCATCGCGCGCGCGAGGCTCGGCATCCATCCCGTGGTCGTGACCGCGACGCCGGTGCCGAGGCCCGCGCGGTGCAGCAGCTGTCGCCTCGAGACTCCTTTCCTAGGTGTGCTCTGACCCTGGTTCGATTCGTGGTTCGTCATGTCAGTGGTACTGGTAGCTGGGCGCGGAAGCGACGAGGGCGTAGGTGTCACGCACGAGGTCGTCGGGCGTGTACCCCGAGCCGGGGGTCAGCGCGACGGGAGTGAGCTGGTCGAAGAAGATCTGTACGACCGTCATCTCGGACGTCGTCAGCGTGTCGCCGGTCAGGACGCGGCTGATCTGCCGCGGCATCTCACTGACCTGGCCTGGCCAGAGCGGCAGCAGCGGCGCGAGGAGGTCCGCGCTGTCGATCGTGATGCCCGTCAGCTCGTTGAACATGAGCTTGCGCACGAGTCGCCAGCGTCCGAGGACGCCAGCCGACCACGCACCCTCGCTGTCGGGGTAGCCGTTCGGCGGACTCCACGCGTGCGGAGCGTTGCCGAGCTCGGTGAGCTCGTCGACGAGCGCGAGGACCGGATCACCCATGGTGGGACCCGACAGCGTCGCCCCGAGCGCGCGGAGGAGGTTGACGGCGAGCTCGGAGGGCCGCTTGAGCTTCAGGACACCGCTCTGCTCGACGTCCGCGATCGTCTGCGGCGACAGGGCGGCATTCGTCATCGCCTGGATGTCGCCCGTCGTTCCCCAGGCGCCGAGCACGTCGCCGAGGGCCGTGGACGACGGCTCGTAGCCGACGAGCCAGCGCGTGAGCTTGCCGGCGACGTACTCCTTCGTGTTCGGGTGGACGATCAGGCCATCGAGGACCGTCGTCGCCTGGCCGATCCCGCCCGAGGGCACGGGGATGGACGTGCCGCTGCTGGTCAGCAGCAGGTACGAGGGAGCGTCGTCGTGGAAGCTCCCGTTGTAGCTCGCGCCCAGCGTCCCGAAATCGAAGGTGTGTCCCGCGAAGCACGCCGCGACGGCCTTGATGTCGTTCTCCGTGTAGCCGTTGTTGACTCCGAGCGTGTGGAGCTCGAGCAGCTCCCGCGCGTAGTTCTCCTGGTACGTCGGCTTCGAGTTGGTCCAGTTGTCGAGGTAGATGAGCATCGCTGCGGAGAGCGCGTTCGCGTGCAGCATCGCGCCGAAGTCCCCGAGAGCGTGGGCACGGATCGCGTCGCGATCCTCGACCGCCTTGAGCAGGCCGATCGCCTTGTCGAAGGCGCTGATGTTGAGGTGGTCGGACCACAGCTCGACCATGCGCTCGAAGAGCGGCCCCGCGGTGCAGATCCGCCGCACCATCGTCTGGCTCTGGAGGAACCTCGCCCAGTTCAGCGGCTGGTGGTTCAGGGCCGCCAGCGTCGGAATGTCGGCAGGGGGAGAGGACGTGATGCCGTTGAGCTGGTCGAGGACCGGCCACTGCTGAAGAGTGGCCTGGAGCGCCGCATCCCCGCTCGGCGTGTAGGCGAGCTGCTGGTCGAGGTAGGCCTGGTGGCTCCCGGCGTTCACGGCCGCGTGGTACTGCTCGAGCTGGAAACCGCCGCAGACCCTGTTCACGAGCCGCACGAGCAGCGGATCAAAACTGGTCGGCACGGGCGTCGTCGAGGACCCGGTCGATGACGCCGAGGCCGATCGCGCGAAGAAGGCCGCGAACGCCGCGCCTGCGGCGGCCTTCGTGACGGCCCCGTCCGGCCTCGGGAGGCGGGCGGCGAGCCTCCGCGCGAGGCCCGCGAACTCGCTGTTGGCGAACTCTCCGTTCGCCGGGTCCTGGGGTCGAGCCTCGGGCGATTCAGCCGGCGCTGGCCCTCTCTCCTCGTGCATGGTCATGGTTGAGTCTCCTCATGGGTTCAGTGGCGCGGACGCACCGCGCCACCTCCCAGCGGAGTCCGACGAGCAGGAAGGCATCCGCGAGGCGAGCGACGGGGCTCCGCAGGGTCTCCCGTGTCCGCTCGGGGGGAGGAGTCTCAGCCGATTGCGAAAGATCGGTGTGGGGTGAGTGGGGTGGAGCAAGTGCCGCGTGCTGCTGCTTCAGCGCCCTTATGGCCCGTCGCTCCGTGGTGGCACGGAGAGCACGGCTCGGCGTGCGTTCGTAGGGTCGATCAAGGTCTCGACCCTGGCCGCCCGCTCTCGATCCGGCGGATGCGCGCGCCGCCTATCCACATCACGACTCGCCTTCGGGTGTTCAGCCCGTCGCGCGACAATGCCGGCATTCGGCCTTGGAGCGCCCGTGCCCATCCGAAGTGGTCGAGAGGGAGCGCGACTGCATGGTCGGCTTGGAGCTCGAACAGAGGCGAGGGCGGAGAGCCGGGTGAGCCCCAGGGTGCCTGATCGCAGATGCAACTCCGTGTTGCGGCCCGTTGGTTACCCTCGGACTAGCGACAGCACGAGTCGCTCACTTCAGCGCGATGCCAAGCGAAGACTTCACGATCGTTGACGTCGGTGACACTACGCTTGACGAGTGGTTCGCCCTTCTGAAAGAACCCCCGGACGAGCGAATCTTCATCCGCAACATGTTCCCGACGGACCGGCACCGCGGCGATTGGATGCGCGTGGCTCACACTTGGTCGGACCGGGACGTCAAGACACTCCTCCGCAGCTTTCTCGTGTCGACCGGTTCGAACCTGATCGACGAATGCATGGCGGAGTCCGTCATGAATCGAATTCGAAATGGCGCGGATTTCGAAAGCCTCGACGAGCACGACCGGCGTCTCGTTCGGTTCTCGGTCACACGGTCACCTGTCTGGGAGGGAATCGGCTGGATCCTTGACCTATTGCCAAGATCTCCGAGGAGGGCTCTGGCTGTCTTGGACTCGTTCCTTTGGGCCTACGGCCAGAGGCTGACGGACAACTACCTCACCGGTCACTGGGACGCGGCCGCGGTCATTCGAACGAGGTACATCGAGAGTACGCACACGTCGGAACGTTCGGCAGACGCGCTTGGCGCGCTCAACTGGCGGGAGCTCGAGAAGCTGGCGGCATCGCTTTATTCAGCGATGGGATTCGACGTCACCCTCACGCCGCACAGCGACGATGACGGGGTTGACGTCGTCGCACGAGGTCGACACGTGGGACAGAAGGACCTTGTCGTCGTCCAGGCCAAGAAGTGGAGCGCATCGAACCCGGTGGGGAAGGCCGAGGTTCGAGAGCTTGTAGGAACGATGGACCACCTTCGCGCCACGCGCGGAGTGCTCCTGACGACGAGTCGGTTCACGTCGGGCGCCCATCAGCTTGCCGAGGGCGATCCGAGACTCGAACTGTTCGATGCCAGCGCGCTCATCGCGCTGCTGAACGAGCACTGTGGTGCTGACTGGACCAGCCGCATCGATTGGTTGCTCCATAGGCACAGTACGCGAGACATCGAGACGTGAGGCTCGCCGCGGTTGCGGGGCTGCAGAGTGCGCTCATCTAGCGGAGCGCCACGGGGTTCGACGTGACGAACTGTGACGCTACGCGTCGTGCGCTCACAGAAGCGTGAGGGTCGAGCGCAGTGCGAAACGGACTCGGAGCGAGCGAGCCCGAAAGGCAGCGAGCGGATCTCGCTCTCGCTCAACGAAGCAGCACGCCCTCGCCCTCGGTGAAGTTCGACCCGAGGCCTCCGCTGTCGCGGTGCCAGGCCTGGAAGAACCAGGTCTCGCCGGCGGCGGCGGTTACGAAGGCGGTGGGTGTCGGGATGGCCGTGAAGTCGACGTCGAGTGACGCGATTCCGTTCGTCCCGCTGTTCACGATCTGGCCCGGTCCGTTGAAGCGGCCGATCGCACCGGCGAGGCACAGGTTGCCGTCGCTCGAACCACCCGCGCCCGCGCTGAACCCCGGTGTCCGCGACACGACGAAGACCCCGAACTGGCCCGGGGGGAGGGACGTCGCGACGAGGGCGAAGTCGTTGCTGCTCACGTCGAGCGAGCCGGCAGTCCGCGTGCGCCCGATCGCGCCCGTCGAGTTGGGAGCGCCTACGCATCCGGGGATCGGATCCCCGAGTCCTACTGGCAGTGCTTCCACCGAACCGATGTCGCCCAGGCCCGCGAGACGCGGCTCGCCGCGCTGGTCGACGGGTTCGGTGTTGGACGGGTCTCCCGCGTCGAGGGCGGGGCTCAGCTCCAAGGGAAGTCGCGTCTCGGTGAGACCGCCGTTCGGGGCCAGCGGCGCGAGCAGAGGATCGAGCGGGCTCGCCGAGGTTCCGAGCAGGTCCGATGGAAGGAACCCGGGCACACCGCTCGCATCGCCGATCAGATTGAAGCCGGTCGAGTTCAGCGTCGTGCCGTCCAGGAACAGGTCGGGCGCGGTGCTCCCCTCGTTCTCGGCAATGATCGAGCTGGTGAGGGTCAGCGATCCGTTCCTACAGCGAAGCCCGCCGACAGCCTGCCCGCCGTTCCCCGTCAGGGTGGTGCTCCGGATCGTGATCTGCGACGAGAGCCCCGACACCCCGCCGTTGGCGCCCGTGTTGTTCGCGATGGTGCAGTTCGTGATCTGCGCGCTCGACCGGACGACCTCGACGACTCCGCTGGTCGACGTCAGTGGGGCGTTGTCCGAGATCGTGGTCGACTCGATCACGAGCGGGGTCTCGAAAGCAAGCACGGTCGATCCGAGTCCGTCGTTGTGCCGGAGGGTGGACTCCCGGATCGTCACGCTCTCCGATCGCAAGGCGCGGATGGCGTGGGCTGCGGAGGCGAAGCTCCCGCCGCGGTTGTCCGCGATGGTCGTTCGTTCGACGACGAGGGGTCCCGCGCCGGGGAGGCACTCGATCCCACTCGCGCTGTCGATCCCGTTCGAGAGGTTGTCCTCGACCCTGCACTCGCGGACGGTCAACGTTCCGGCGTTCTGAACGCCGCCGCCGCTCCCGAACCCTCCGGTGATCGTCAGGCCCACGAGGGTGACGACCGCTGGCGACTCGACCGTGACCGCTGGCCCGAACATCGTCGTACCGAGGCTGTCCCGGTCGATCGTCGTCACGGCCGCGCCCTCGGTTCCGATGAGCTCGACGTTCTTCGAGATCGTGACGGCCTCGCTGTACGTCCCGGGCGCCACCCGGACAACGTCGCCGTCGACGGCGGCGGTCAGCGCTTCTCCGATCGTGCAGAAGGGAGCAGCTGCGGATCCGTCCGCGCCCGCGCAGGTGGCTGACGCGTCGACGAAAAGGTCCGTGACGGGCAGCGGTAGTGCAGCGGCCGGGAAAGGAGACGTGAGGGGCGCGAGGAGCGCGGCGAGTGCGAGCATGGCGGGGGAGCACCGTCGGAGTACCGAGTCCGGTGTGACTCGTCAGACTACTTGAAGAATCGAACGGGTGCGCAGCAGCCCTCGCGCACGTGTATCAGCGTTCGATCGTGGGACGATTCGCCGCGTACCGAGTGCGGTGATTTAGCGACACTTTCCGCGCCCAAGCCGCGTCGCCGGCAGTCGCTCTGTCATGGGGCAGAGGCGAAGGCACGACGAACCAGGCGCATATCACCACGTCGTCCACCGCGGCATCTCGCGTCGCCCACTCTTCGAGGGCCGGAGCGAAGGACGCTACTTCCTCGCCCAGCTCGCGAAGCGTGTGCGGGCGGGGCAACTCGAAGTCGTCGCATACTCGCTGATGACGACCCACTTCCACCTCCCCGTTCGCAGCCCCACGGGCGAGCTCTCGGAGGCGATGCGGAAGATCACCAACGCATACAGCCGGTTGTTCAACCGCAGGCATCGTCGCGACGGCCCGCTCTTTCGCGGGAGGTACACCTCTCGTCGCATCGACACGCTCAGCTACCGGGTCGCAGTCCTCCGATACATCGACCTGAATCCGGTACAGGCGCGGATCGTGAGTCAACCATCGATGTACGCACTCGGGAGCGCTCGACGCCTCTGCTCTGCAGCCCCTGGGCCCTGGCTGTCGCTCTCCTGGCTCCGGCCGTTCATCGATGAGATGGTCGAGGGAGACCAGCCCTGGCCGTCGAAGTACCGAGCGTTCGCCGGCCGACGCGTGCCCGAGGGACTCCGCGAGCTGGTCGAGGCACGTCTTGGGCACAACGGCGAAGCGGCCGACCTGCTCGACGAACCCGTCAACGCCGCACCGCCTCGCATTCTCGACTGGATGGAGCGCAAGACACGGCTGGCTGATCGGAGCCGACTCCTTCTCCCGATTGCGGGTGTGAGCGCGATCCGCAAAGCAGTAGCGGCCGAGAGGGAGAGCCTCGGCGCCACAACCGAAGGGCAGCGCTCGAACGCGCCGGATCCGGCTTCGGTTCTGCGGGCCGCTCTACTGCGCAAGCTGGCAGGGCAGAGTCTCGAAACCATCGCATACGACCTTGGCGTCACCGAGATGACGGCTCGGCGCTACATCCGCCTTCACGAGCGGATGACGCAGGGAGAGCGGGGCGGCTACCTGGCGATCGCCGAGCGGGTGGCGCAATGCGCGGTGACCGAATCGACGCGGGACCTACGCCCCGCGTGAGCCGGGTGGGGTGGGCCGGCGCGCGGAGAGAAGGAAAGTGACGCTAAGTCACCGCACTCGGTACTCCTATCTGCGCAACGGACGTGCATGACCCCTGCACGGAGGCGCGCGCAGCTCGCATTCGAGTCCATGAGGCGCTCGTGGTTCAGGTGGAATAGGCGATACCGAGATGCGCTCGTGATCATACCAAATCAGCGCCGCGAGCAACCGCGGCCATCGTCGAGTGGTCCCGAGCTTGGAGGACAAGCCGACGGCCGAGAAGCACCACGCACGGATCATCGTTGAATCGGACGAATTCGCCGCCGCGGCGGACGGTCTCACGTCGCGCATGTTGCAGCGGACGGTGCGTTGGTGGTACACGGGCTCCGGGGTAATACCGGAACGTGAGCGCGGGACTGGTACGACAGCGGGCGCGCTTCGGCGTCACTTGAACCGGACGCGGGTCGGTATCGAGGATGCGATAGCCCTAAAGCACCGCCATCAGTCGCTCGAGGTACCACCCCGCGACAAAAAACACGAACCACCCAAGCGTCTTCGACATCGCGGCGCTTCCGTAGGCTGAGTTTGAGGGTGAGATGTCGAACATCACCGCGGGGAAGACCCTGCGCCATCCTTCTTGAGCAGCAAGGCTGGCGCGTGGCAGCCAAATCGCGAGAATGGCGCCCGCAGCGGCAGCGAATGCGAAGACGATGATGGAGGAGAAGATCCTCTCCGGCAGGGATCGACGTGCCGGCCGTCTCCGTGAATCGTCAGTGCTTCCGCCTTGACTGGCGCGCGCTTGTTCGATCATGGCATCTGCGCGTTCTTCGCCGAACTCACGGGCCAAATCTCGTCGGTATTCGGCCAGAGTTAGAGTGGGCTGTATTCTTGGAACGTCCCCTGGGTTAGTTGCGGGCGGTTGTTCAAGAACCCACGCTCGCATGATGGCCATGGTCACAACAATAGCCGCGGCCACCAGCGTTAACTGGAGGAAGTGACTAGGCCAGTGCAGCGGCTGGTGGGAGCGGCGAAGGGCTCTGATTACTGTGGCTGCATGGTCGCGGCCACCCTTCCGCCAACGGACGCGGGCCTCTCGGTATGGTCGGTCGGAGATATGGACCTCGACGGTGACATCGGGCGAATGGAGTCTCAGCGATGTCCATCTAGGCGAGATATTTCGCGCAAGAAGAACATCGAGGCCGATTGCTTGATCTCGATAGGGGCCTTCCTCGGTGACTAGATCGCAGAGCAGAGCTTTCGATTCAATCGCAAGAGAGTCTGCGAGCGCAAGGAGTCTGGACTTGTTTAGTCGTAGGGGCCGCCTGACAATTTGGGCGCCATCCCACTCGTCCGCGTTCGGGTCTTGCACTGGTCAGTCTCTTGGCGGGTGTTGATGCGACCGAGCAGTAGCCCGTTGGACCAGATCAGCTGGCCTTGCTATTAGGCCCGATGGGTGTCCGTTCATCGGTTGCTCTCAACTGGCCCGGAGATCGTAGCGCATGCGGGTGGCGAGCGTTGATTCTCGCGCGGTTCTACGCGAACGCTATTGAAGGGGATCTCCGTCTAGCCCGGATCCATCACCACGGCAGGCTTGAACGACGCGCTGGAAGCCGAATGCTGAGGTTGTGAAGCACTACAGCACCAAACCGGCAACCAGCGCGTTCGATGACAGAATGTAGCGCGCGCCGCCTCGAATCGAAGGCGCCTGATGGACGCCTCCTGACCGCCGCCTTCGACGGTGGCCCGATCACCTCGGACGGGGGAGTCCTGCTCCTGCGCGAAGTCGAGCAGCGAAGCCGAATCCTCGAGCGATTCAGCGAGTGCTTCAGCGACTTCCGCGACCGTGCGCGAGTCCGGCACTCGATCACCGAGCTCGCGAGCCAGCGCGTGCTGGCACTCGCCCTCGGCTACGAGGACCTCGTCGATCACGACGCGCTGCGCGGTGATCCGCTGCTTGCCGCCGCCGTCGGCAAGCGCGAAGGGAAGGGCGAGCAGCTCGCCTCCTCGGCGACGCTCGGCCGGATCGAGAACGCGGCCCCAGGCCTCGCCCGAGACGATCGGTATCGACGGATCGCGCTCGAGTACGAGGCAGTCGATCGCCTCCTGCTCGACCTCTACGTCGAGGCGCACGAAGAGCCGCCCGAGGAAGTCATCCTCGACCTCGACGCCACCGACGCCCGGATCCACGGCAAGCAGGAGGGCCGCTCCTTCCACGGCTACTACGGCGACTACTGCTACCTCCCGCTCTACACCTTCGCTGGAGATCACATCCTCGGCGCTCGACTTCAGCGATCCGACGCGGATGCCGCGACGAGCAGCGTGGAAGAGCTCGAGCGTATCGTGACTGGGCTCCGCGCCGCATGGCCCGACGTTCGCGTCGTCGTCCGCGGGGACTCGGGCTTCTGCCGTGAGTGGATCATGTCCTGGTGCGAGGAGCGAAGCGTCGATTTCGTGCTCGGAATCGCACGAAACGAGCGTTTGGAGGCTGCGCTGGCACCGGCGCTCGACGAGGCACGTACGCGGCATTGCAAGACTCTGAAGCGCACGCGCGTCTTCGACGAGTTCCGGTACCAGACGCTGAAGAGCTGGTCGCGGGCACGACGCGTAATCGGCAAGGCCGAGCACTCGCTCCGCGGCCGGAACCCGCGCTTCATCGTTACGTCGTTCGCTACTGATGACTGGGACGCGCGTGCGCTCTACGAGGACGTCTACTGCGCGCGCGGCGAGATGGAGAACCGGATCAAGGAGCAGCAGCTCGATCTGTTCGCGGATCGCGTGAGCTGCCACTGGGAGCGCGGGAACCAGACGCGGATGTATTACTCGGCCATCGGCTACGCGCTGCTCGAGGCGCTACGAAGGATCGGTCTGGTTGGAACGAGCATGGCGCGGGCGCAGTGCGGCACGATCCGGCTGCAGCTCCTCAAGATCGGGGCGCGCGTGCGCTGCACGGCGCGACGGATCTGGATCCACCTAAGCGAGCATCATCCCTGGCGGGATCTGTTCATCGCGGCGTTCGAGCGACTACGCGCCGCGTAGGCCGCGCACCGCGACGGCGATGAGGTGGATCGGCTTCGTTGCCGGGGGACGTGAGGCAACCCCCGAGTTCGGTCCGCGAGTAGCTGGGATCCCGGGCGGTCAGGCCTGCGCCTGAAGGGTTGCTGGAATCAGTGAAGTTGCGGCCCGCGGAGGCACCGGGGGCCCATGGGCCCCCGGGGCCTCCGCGATGTACTGCTCGGGGCTGCGACCTCCCAGGGATGTGTATGGCCGAACATGGTTGTAGTCGTCGCGCCAGTCCTCGCCGAGGTCTCGCGCGTGGCGCAGGTCCTCGAAGCAGTGCTGGTTCAGGAGCTCGTCGCGTAGCCTCCCGTTGAAGCTCTCCGCGAACGCGTTCTCGATCGGTTTGCCGGGCCGGATGAAGTGGTGCTCGATGCCGTGGGCGTAAGCCCACGCATCGAACGCGCGGCTGGTGAACTCCGGGCCGTTGTCGGTCCGGATCGCCTTCGGCTTGCCGTAGGTCTCGATCGCCTGATCGAGGATGCGCGTCACGCGTTCGGCCGGCAGCGCGACGTCGAACTCGAGCGCCACGCAGCGACGGGAGTGATCGTCCACCGCCGCGAAGACTCGCATCGTGCGTCCTCCGTCGACGGAGTCCGAAACGAAGTCCATCGA
>JBCBNC010000003.1:0-276394 GCA_039821985.1 Planctomycetota bacterium | reverse complement strand
CCGAGGCCGAGGACGCGCGAGAAGACGAGGTCGCGGCCAGGCGCGTGACCGTGCCCGTAGAAGGGGTGTTCGGTGATCGCGCTGAGCTCGAACGAGACGTCCTGCCAGATCGGGGTCGTCGAGTAGGACTGAAGACCCCACTTCATGTCCGCGCCCTCGGCGAGCGCGATCGGGTCGACGCTCATGTGCGAGGACAGGAGCCCGACGACGGCGCCGAGGCGCGAGCTCTGCGCGATGATCGCGCGGCCGCAGGCCTGGAGCTCGACGCCGATGAAGTTGATCCGGAAGTCGGCGCGGCCGTCCTTGATGTAGACGAGGTCTCCGCCGCTGCGCGCGCGCTTCGCCGCGACCTTGACGCTCGGGTGGATGCGGTCGAGCGGCCGGTCGCCCGGGCCACCGCGCGACTCGAAGACCATCTCCCGCGTGGGCTCCTGCGCCGCGACGATCGAGACGGAGCGCGCCTCGAGGACGGCGGGGGAGACGTACGTCGGGGCGTGCTTGCTGCCCGTGCCGATGCCGAACCCGTCGAGGTCGACGACGTCCTCGGCGACGAGGACGACGACGTCGTGGCGCCCAGGGTGAGCGACCGCGTCGAGGTCCTCGGTCGCGCGCTGGAGGGCTTTCGAGATCCCCGCGCGGCCGTCCTCGCGCTCGACGCGGACGACGATCGCGTTCGTGGGGGTGGGGAGAAGGAGGGCGTGGCGCTCGTAGGCCCAGCGCGCCTGCTCGAGGCCAGCGGGGAGCTCGACGATGTCCTCGTGGTCGGCGACCGGCGGGCCCTCGACGTCCGTGCCGGGCTGCCCGGGATCTGGGTCGGCCGGACCACCGGGGTCCGCGGGCTCCTGGCCGTTCTTGATGGCGGCCAGGGCCCGCGTGGCTCGGTCGGCGCGCGCGGCCTCCCGGTCCGCGCGTGACGACTCCCCGGCGGCGAGGCGTAGCGCCTTCGTGGCGATGAGGTCGGCCTCGAGGTGCGTGTCGGCGAGCTGATCGACGAGCACTTCGCGCTCGTCGGTGACCACCTTGTGGCGCTCGAGGAGGGTGGCGGTGGAGTTCATGGCGGCGGTGGTGCGGGGTCTCCCGTGGGGTGGGTCAGTCGCGCCGGTCGGCGCGGGGCGGTGTGACGGCGAGCGCGGTGGCGCGCGAGCCGAAAGGCATAGGTGACGGGGCAGGCTCGCGCCCCGGTCGCGGACCGAGCGGGAGGGCCATGGGCCCGGGGCCCGGGTCGAGCAGGACCGGCACGCACCTCGGGTGTGAGCCGGAGGTCGCCGGCTGGACCGGCTTCGGGGAGTCGCATGCGGAGCAGCGGCCGCGCGAGCTCGCGATCTGGGTTGAGCCGCAGTGGGGGCACGGGTACCGCGTGCCATCGATGGCCGGACGCCACGGGCGCGCCGCGGGGGAGGGAGCGGGGCTCACGACTCCCTCCGGACCGGATCCAGGTCGGGACGCGCGCGGCGCGCCGCGGTCAGAGCGACGAGGCGGCACACGTGCGCGAGGCCGCGCAGCGCTGGCGGCCCGAGCAGCGCGGACGAGAGGAACGCCCAGGGCGCCCAGAAGGCGAGGTCGGGGTGGAGCGTGCTCACACCTTCCTCCTCGCGCGGTGCGGCGGATGCAGGCGGCGGTACTCAGCCGCGACGGCCTCCTGACGCAGGGTGTCGACGGCGCCGTGGACGATCTGGGCGCACTCCCACACGTAGCGAGACCCGAAGCTCTCCACGACCCATGCGAGGTCGTGCGCCTGCTGATCGCCGCTCCGCTGCAGGACCAGGACGGCCGCCACGGCTGCGAAGCTCGCATCGCCCGGACGCACATTGAGGCCAGGCCGGTCGCGAAGCCCAGCTCGGCGCTCGTCCGAGAAAAAAGGCCACGCGCGAGCGACCGTGGCGAGCTGGTGCTCGCCGTCTGCCTCGAGGGCAGTGGCGACAGAGGCATACGGCTCCGTCGGCTCGGGCTGCTCGAGCTCGAAGTCCCAGTTGCTCACGACGCGCCTCCAGGCTCAGCTCCGGGGAGGGTGACCGTGGATCCAGCGGCGAGCTCGAGGACCGCACGCTGCACCTCCGGCGGCACGCCCGGCCAGTTCCGAATCAGGGTCGCGAGGTCATCGCAGTGGGCGGCGCGCGCCAGCACCGAGGCCTGCTCGAGGAGCTCAGCGCGCGTCGGGATGAAGTCATCCGACCGCGACGAATCGGCGCCCCCTGCAGCGTTCGACTCCGATACGCTCCGGTGCAGGCCAGCGGGCGGTGTGCATTTCTGGACGCACGCCGATCCTTCGGATTCGCTCCTGACTGTTCCTGGTGGCTCCGGATCCGAAGCCAAGTCCGTGCTCTCGCACGGGTTGGGCGCTACGCTGCCGGACGCAGCCGGTGTGGCGGAATTGGTAGACGCGGCGGATTCAAAATCCGCTGTCCGCAAGGGCATGTGGGTTCGAGTCCCTCCACCGGTACCACTCGCTGCGCGGCGGCAAGCGATCTTCGCTCAGCGGCGGGTGGACGCGCGCAGGATCGCGCCTGCGACCCGGTCCGGTGCATCGATCTGCACGTAGTGCCCCGCTCCCTCGACGACCTCGAGCGTCGCACCCGGCATGAGCTCCAGCAGCTCCCGCGCGATGTCGAGATTGAGGTAGGGGTCTGCGTCGCCGAAGACGAGCGCGACCCGCGGGCCCAGACGGGCCAGTGGCGCGAGCGCTTCCGCTCGACGCTCGAACTCCTCGCGCAGGTTGGAGTTCAGCTCGAAGAACGCGCGCCGGATGCCCAGCGCCTGGTGCGCGAAGACGTCCTTGAAGCGCTTCTCGGTCTCGTCGTCGCGGACCATGAAGCGCGCGAGCTGCCGTCGCACGCCGTTCTGCCAGGCCGTGTTGCTGAGCCTGCTCGCCGTCACGAGGAACCAGCGCCACACGCCGCCGCCCGAGAAGGTCTCGATGGACTCCGGGCGGACGAGCAGCTCGGTGCGATGGTTCACGCTGTTGAGCACGACCAGCCGTCGCACCGCAGGGTCGACGAGCGTGCGGTCCACGCCCGCCGGGCACGAGATGTCGTGCACGACGAGGACATAGTCGGTGAGCGCGAGGCCCTTGATCACCGCGTCCAGGTCGGCGTCCAGGCTCCGGAAGTCGTAGACGTGGTCGCGGGGGCGGTCGGACGCGCCCCACCCGAGGAAGTCGAAGGTCACCACGTGGCGCTCCTCCGCGAGCTCGGGCACCACCAGGTCGTAGAGGTGCATGCTGTCGGGGAAGCCTTGCATGAGCACGACGGTGGGGTGAACGTCCCGCCAGCGCGCGCCGTACTCGCGTACCGCGAGCCGATGATCGCCCCTGGCAACGGAGAGATCAGTCGGCGCCGACGCTGCGACGAATGCGGCCTCGTGCTCCTCGAACGTCCGGCGCGCTCGTGCGGTCGAGGTGCAGGCGCAAAGCGTCGAGCTGAGAACCAGGAGTGCCAGGGGGCCGTTCTTCATCGGTGGGTGCGTGTCCGGGCGGTGGGGGCGGGCTTCGGAGCGGGTGCGCGGGCCGCGCCGCAGCGCACTTCGGCACACATGCTTGCAGGATGCAAGTAATACGCTAGGGTGTCCACCGAGCCGCGCGCCGCGTGGCCCCACGTGCCCAACCGTCGTCCCCATGGCACCCACGCCCGAAGACCGCCGCTCCTGTTGCCCCGTGTCCTGCACCCTCGACCTCATCGGCGACCGCTGGACGCTGCTCGTGATCCGCGACCTCTACTGCGGTCGCACGCGGTTCTCGGAGTTCCAGCGGTCCCCCGAGGGCATTGCCACCAACATCCTCACGGACCGGCTCACGCTCCTGGTCGAGGCGGGGCTCGTGGAGAAGCGCGCGACCGCGTCGGGCAAGCGGTTTACCTACCACCTGACCGACCGGGGCAAGAGCCTCGGCCCTCTTCTCCGCGCGGTCCGCGACTGGGGCCTCGAGCACATCGAGGGCACCGCGGCGCTCGTGAAGCCGGAGGAGTCGTGAGCGTGCGAGCGCTCGCCGCCACCGCCGCGCTGCTCGCGCCGTCGTGCGCGCTCCTCGGGCCCGCGGAGGAACCCGACACCGGCTTCGTCGTCGTCGGCGGCGCGAGCCTTCCCGAGTTCGAGGGAGCGGATGCACAGCGGGGCGTGCCGTTCGTCGTCTCGCGCGTCCAGCGCGGCGGCCGCGCGTTCGAGCTGGAGGGACTCGCTGCCCGGCTCGACGTCGTCGGCGATCCGGTCGTCCGCGCGGGCCCGGCGCTGGGCTTCAATCTCCCGCGCACCGACGACGCCGATTCGGACGTGGTGGCGCTGCTGCCTGAACGGAACGTCGCCGTGAACGCGGGCCTGTTCGCCGGATTCGTGGTTCCGGTCGAGGGCCTGCGGGAGGGGAGTCTGACCGGGACGCTCACGGCTCTTGGCGACGTGAGCGGCGTGCATGACGGCGCGACCGCGACCGCCGACGTCGAGCTCTTCTTCGCGGCGAGCTACATGCTGCGCTTCGGGATCGGACTGAACGCGACGCTCGCGAGCGACGAATACATGGCGTCCTACTTCTCGGTGAGCGGCGCGGACGCGGCCACGACCGGCCTCTCGCGCTTCGACGCATCGGCCGGCCTGAAGGACGTCGGCGCGGAGCTCTACTCGATCCTGTCCTTCAGCGAGTCGCTCGGGATCTTCTCGCGCGTCGCCTACACCCGTTTGCTGGGTGACGCCGCCGACTCGCCGATCGTCGCCCTCGAGGGCGACGACGAGCAGCTCTTCTTCGGGGCGGGCCTGTTCTGGCGCTTCTGAGCGAACGCCGGACGCACTCGAACGCGGCGCGCCGCCCTGGCATCATTCGATGCCGCCCAAGGAGCCGAGAGATGGAACCGAATCCCACCAGCGACCCCGTCACCCGCGCGCTGCTCCCGGCGCTCCTGCACGAGATCAACGGCGCGACGCAGCTGCTCGTCGGGCTGCGGGCCGTGCTGGATTTGCCGCAGGGCGAGGGCATGTTCGCCAAGCGCGCGCCGGACTTGGCTGAGACGTCCGAGCGTGTGCACGAGCTCGGCTTCGCCATGGCGGTGCTCGCGACGGCCAGCGGCGCGGACATGCTCATGGCGCGCCGCGAGCGGCGCGGGCTCCACGTGCTGATGGACCTCGCGCGGCGGGCCGTCTCGCGCGTGGGGGGCGCGCCGATCGAGGTCCGCGGTGAGACGCCTCTGCTCCGGCCCGACGTGCTGGACGGCTGGCAGGTGCCGTGGGCCGGCGCAGCGCTCGTCGCACTCGTGCCGGGGCGGATCTGGACGTGGGAGGGGAGCCGCCTGAGGGGTTCGGCGCCGGAAGCGGGGTCGGCGCCGCCGGACGACGAGGTGACGAGGCTCGTGGCGGTGCGCTGCCCCGGCGCCACGCTGGAGGCGGACGGCGGCGACGTCGTGTGGACGCTTCCCGGCGAGTGGATCGCGGACTGACCAGAGCCCGCTCCGGCGGCAACACACGGTGGGAGCTCCGTCCCGCATCGAATCCCCCTTGGGTCCGTCACAGCCCACTGCAACCGACGAACTGCGGCGCGATGCCGCAGCCTGGCGGTTGCGAGGCCTGACCGCGTCGCTCCCACCCTTCGCAGGCTCAATCTCCCAGCTCTCCAGCCCCGGTGCACGACGCTGACTCCCCACGACCCCAAGAGCCCGGGCAGGCTCGACTCCGCGCGCCAGGCACTGGACTCCCTTCCCACGGTGCCGCGCGCTCGTCGAGCTGGGCGTCCCGGCACGGCGCGAGCTGCGCTGGCGGCTCGCATCGCGGTGTTCGCCACTCTCGCGACCCTGGGCGGCTGCGCACTGCTCGCCTCCCCGAAGCCCGGCACGGTGACCCTCGACGAGCGCCTCGCCGTCTTCCCGACCGCGGACCTTCCGCTCGCGGGCCCCGCGACGGTCCGCTGGAACGACCGGGCTGTGCCGTTCATCGTCGCCGCCGACGAGAGCGACGTTCCGTTCCTCATCGGCCTCGTGCACGGCCACCTGCGACGTGCGCAGATGGAGATCTTCCTCCGCATCGCGCGCGGTGAGCTGGCGAGCATGGCCGGCGCTCCGGCCAAGCCGGTCGACGAGCTCCTTCGGGCCGTCGACATCGACCGCGCGGTCCCCGCGATCGAAGCGGCGCTGCCGGACGCCACGCGCGAGTGGCTACAGCGCTACGCGGACGGGGTGAACTTCCAGGCGGAGCACCATCCGAAACGCCCGTGGGACATGCGTCTCCTCGCGCTCTCCAAGCGCCGCGAGTGGACGGTCGCCGACTCGCTCACGATCGCCCGGCTGGCGAGCATCGATGCGACGCTCGGGCCAACGCTGCAGCTCCTCGCCGCGCGCGGAGAGCCCGGCTTCGACGCCTTCCTCCGCGAACGGCGCGCGATCGAGGCCGAGGGTGTGCCGAGCTTCGGGCCCGGCGAGGCGACGCCGCTCGGCGAACTCGCACACATCGCCTCCAGCGGAAGCAACAGCCTCGTCGTTGCACCCTCGCGCTCCGCGACGGGGGCCGCGCTCATGGCGAACGACCCGCACCTCGGGTTCTTCGTGCCGAGTCTGTGGGTGCTGATCGGGTACCGGAGCCCGGGAGGAGCCGCCGTCGGGCTCACGGTCCCTGGCGTTCCCGCGGTCGCTCTCGGGCGCAACGACCACATCGCGTTCGGAGGAACGCGCATGATGGCGCACTCGAGCGCGCTCTACGACGTATCCGACCTGCCCGACGAAGCGTACACCGAACGGCGCGAGCACATCGCGGTGCGCTGGTGGTTCGACGCCACGCGTCGCATTCGAGAGAGCACGCTCGGTCCGGTGATCACCGACGGCCGTCTGGCGCAGAAGTTCGGCCTGCCGCCGCTCGCGCTCCGCTGGCGCGGACACGACGCGAGCGACGAGTTCACGGCGCTGCTGCGGGCGAGCCGAGCGCGGGACTGGGCCGAGTTCCGCGCGGCGTGGGAGGGCTACGCCGTCGGTGGCCTGAACATGGTGTACGCCGACGAGGAGGGTCACATCGGGCAGCTCATGGCCTTCGAGCAGGTGCCTGCGGCCGCGGAGGCGGCGCGCGTGCTCGCGGCGGACCCCGCCGATCGCCGGACGGAATGGGGGCCGGGGACCCCGTCGACCGAACTCCCAGCGGCCTACGACCCGGCGCAGGGGTACCTCCTCTCGGCCAACAACGTCCCGTTCCGAACGGAGCCGCCGATCACGGGCTCGGGCAACCAGAACGACCGGATCCTCCGGATGGCAGAGCTCGTGACGCGCACCGAGCGCGTCGGACTCCCCGAGCTCGCTGCGCTCCAGCAGGACGTCTACCTGCGTTCGGCGCACGACGCTGCGCGCGCGATGACCGCGGCGGCCGGCCGAACGGTCGCCCCCGCGTTCCACGATGTCGTGACGGCCTGGGACGGTCGTTTCGACCGCGGGAGCCGTGGAGCGCACGCGTACCAGGCGTGGGTCTTCGAGGTCTACGAGCGGGCTTACGTGCCTCGGATCGGTCGGACCCTCTCCGATCTCTGGCGGGGGTCCCAGGCCGCGCACACGCGCATCGCGCGCGACCTCGAGGACGGCACGCTCTCGTCGGCGGCGCTCGAGGACGCGCTCGCTGCCGCGGCGGACGACCACGACCTGACCGTGGCGTGGGGAGACCAGCACACGATTCCGCTGCAGCACCCGCTCGGCGCCGCTCCGGTCATCGGAAGCGGCTGGCGCTTCGGCGAGATCCCGGGCGACGGGACGCTCGGGACGGTCCGCAAGACGGCCGCGCCGTTCACGACGGGGAAACGCCGCGCGTTCTTCGGCTCGCACGTCCGGCACCTCAGCGACCTCGGCGACCCCGACGAGAATTACTTCGTCTTCCTCGGCGGGCAGGACGGCTGGACGGGGAGCTCGAACATGATCGACCAGGTCGAGCTCTGGGAGGACGGTGCGTACATGCGGATGCCGCTCACGCCGGATGCCGTCGTCGAGGCGTTCCCGCGGGCGCTGAGACTGCTTCCCTCAGGAGCGCCGGAGGACTGAGTTCCCTCTCGGAGCGCTCGCTCCGTCGCCGGGTCTCTCGTGGAACGACACCGGGCCGCGCCAGCCCTTCCTTCGGGAGCTGGCACGGCCCGGTGCGGGGGACCGCGGAAGGGCGGCCCCGGACTCATCCAACCTCGCGGATCAGAACAGCGAGCGGTTGATCGCCGCGTCCGTCGTGGTCAGCGGGTTCATGTTCTCGTCGAACACGATCCACTGCGCGAAGAAGCCGCCCTCGGCGGCGACGTCCTGGAAGTACGTCAGGTCGGCCTCGCCGTTGGCGTCGATCGGCTGGATCGCGAAGCGGCGGATGAAGCTCGTGTCCGGGCCGCGGAGCGCGAGCGCGTAGTCACCGCCGAGCGAGGTGCTCGCGACGGTGTTCGGCGTGAAGAGGGCGATGCGGGCGGCCCACAGCGAGGCGAAGCCGTTCGCCGGCGCGCCGCGCAGCTCGAAGGTCGCAAGGTCGGAGTTGCCGAGGCTCGGGCCCGTCCAGTTGATGCGCGGGCGCGCACCGACAACCTCGACGCGCTCGAAGACACCGCTGCCGAAGCAGTCCGAGCCCTGGTACCGAAGCGAGGCGAACGGCGGCTGGTAGGGGCCGAACGTGAGGCCGAGGCCCGCGCTGGCGAGCTCGAGGCCGCCGGCGAAGCCCGCAACTTCGGCGATGTTGCCGAGGTGCGCGCCGGTGTCGTCGAACGAGCGGACGAGCGTGTCGAAGCCGCTCGAGCCGGAGTTCGTCTCCATCAGGAAGATGCGATCGCCGACGAGGTCGTACTCGAGCGAGCTCATGCCGTTGAGGCCAGGCACGATCTCCACGCCATCGGCGTCGCCGAGCAGCGCGCCGCCGTCGAGCTGCGCGTCCGTGTAGAGCGCGACCGCCGTGCCGCCGGACGGGAACGGGAACACGTCCGGGAGACGTCCAACGAGGACGTCGCCCGCAGCCGTCGTGGCGATCGGACCCGAGAAGCCGGAGAGGAGCACGAGCTCCTCCGAAGTGCCGGCGGAAAGGTCGACGCGGTGGATCGAGGTGGTGCCGAATCCGCTCGTCGAGGCGTTGATGTAGACGAAGTTCGGGTCGACGTCGAACGCGGCGTCGAAGTTGAACGAGAGCGTGGTGACGAACGTCGGGACTCCGCCCGCGACGGGCACCTGGTAGATCGCGCCGCTCGACGACTCGCCAAAGAGGATCGTCTGCTCGTCCGGCGAGATCTTCACGAAGCTCGGGAACACGGCTGTCGCGAACGACGCGTACCGCTGCAGGATCACGCCGGCCGAGCTGCGACGCTCGACGTTGACGCCGTCGTACGCGACGTACGTGCCGTCGTCGAAGCCGTCCGTCGAGAGCGACCCGCCGCAGTCGGAGTCGAGTCGCGCGAGGTTGGCCAGCGTGTAGCCCTCCTCGATGGTGCTGAGCTGCTGGGCGGTGGCCGGAACCGCGCACGTGAACGCTGCGGCGAGGAGAGTCAGTGAGGCTTTCATGGGTCTTGAGCTCCGTATCCCGCGGAGCGACAGGGCCGCAGACCTCGCGCCTCACCTCCAGCGCAGCGAGCAGCGGCGCTCTTCGAAAGCGCCGACGCTCGTACGTCCCGGAGGCCGTCGCACGCGGCCCGCGAAGGGTGGTTCGTTGCCCCTCACCGGGATGTCCTGGCTCGTCACGTCGAGCGCGGCACCCGAGCCTTCCCAGGGCGCTCCCGACGGAGCATCCCCAGTGACCTGGCGCACCGACGTCCCGCCGGTGCACCCGAGGGCGCCGCACCCATGCGACTCACAGTGGCGGGACCGCGCAGGAATTACGCCTGCTTCCCCCGGTGGAGAGCTTTGGGTGAGCGAACACGCTAGCGGCGCGGGCCCCCGAGGGAGGCCCGCGCCGCGTGAATTCTCCGCTCTCCCCGGTTCCCGGATCGGGACGGGGCGCACAGCGGCAGAAGCTATCGCACCTTGGTCCCCCGTACGGCGCGTTCAGGCTCGTACCCCTGCATCTGGGCGCGTTTGCGCTCCTCCTGTGCCATCCGCTCCAGCTCGGCGGCCTTCTCGAACGACTGACGCTGCATCCGTTCAACCTCCATCTGGCGCTCGCGCGCGAGCTCTGCGTCGTAGTGCTGACCCCAGGGCTCCATGATCCGCTCCGCCGCCTGGGCGTTGAGGAGGATCTTCGACTTGCGCGAGAGGCTGTCGAGCATGTTCGCGCTGGCGCTCCCCTGAAGGGTGCGCGTGGTCCAGTCGGCGGTGCCGACCGAGGCCAGGAGGACGAGGAGCGCGCAGTGGACGATGACGCCTGTGAAGGCACCTGCGAGCCCGCCCCCGAGGCGGTCCATGGTCCCGAGCTGCACGGCTTCGAGCGTGCGCCGTGCGACCATGCCGATGAGACCCGTCACGATCAGGGTCCCGACGAAGACGCAGAACCAGACGATGCCCTGGCAGGCCTTGGTGGGCAGCGAGAGGGCCTCCTGCACCTGCGGCACGAATTCTGGGCTCAGCGTCCGTGCGAGCACGATGGCGACGGCCATGCCGATGAGGCGGGCCACCTGCCACACGAGTCCGTGGCGGAGTCCGAGACTGAGGAACAGCACCACGATCCCGAAGCCGACCATGTCGATCCAGGGGGTGCCGCTGAGGAACGACGAGAAGGCGTTCCCCGTGGGTTCGGCGCCCGGGGGCGCCGTTTGGGCTGCGTTGAGCATGGGTAGCGAGGGCGCTCGCCCTCTGGTGCGGTGGATCGGCCCAAGGAGAGCCTTCATTGCCCGCATTCCCGAACGAATTGAGCGCCGAGAGCCCGCCACGGACGCGGCTCCTTGGGGGTCCAGCGCCCGGGTCCGCTGGACTAGACTCCCCCGATGGCACTCACCAGCGAAGCGATCGAGCGCTGCCTGATGGAGCTCGCGCGGCTCGTCCGCGAGGACGGGGCGCTCTCGAAGGAGCTCGGGCGCAGCGCGCCGACCTTCTTCCGCGGCGACCCGCCCGCCCCGGACGGGCCCGGCGGGGTCCCCGAGGCGCTCCTCGGAGCACGGCGACACCTCGAGTGGTTCCTCGTCGAGCACCACCGGCAGGACGCCGCGGGCACGGTGGCGGAGGCGCTGGCCGAACCGCTCCGCGCGGTCACGGCCCGTCTCCGCACGTCCGACGAGGAAGGCACCGAGGAGGTCGCCGACATCCTCGAGGAGTCGCACCGCTCCCTGCTCCGGTCGCAGACGGGCATCTTCGAGGTCGAGGAGACGCGCGCCGGGGCTGGCGTCTGGCTCCGGGACGTCGCTGGCTTCGGCAGCTTCGCGCTCGCCGGCGAAGGCCTCGCCGAGCGCCTGAAGCCTGGCGAACTCGTCGTCGGACGCCTGTACCCGGCGGGCGACGGCGTCCACGTCGCGTCGCCCGCCGCAGCCGTCGTGCGCGGTGGGGGAGTCGCGGAGGCGCTCCAGCGCGATCTCGAGGAGATCCGCGCCGCGTCCGCGGGCAAGGTCCTGCGGGTCAGCCAGGGCGAGCTCGAGGCGATGTTCTTCGGCGCGGGCGACGTGCCCGAGGTCGAGGCCATGGCCGAGACGCAGGACCCCGTCGGTCCGCGCTCCGAGGACCCGATGGCCGACGGCGTCCGGATCCTCGCCGAGGTCGGCTTCACGGAGGAGCACGCGCGGGCGCTGCTCGCGCGGCTGTCCCGCGAGCCGCGCGACCCCGATCAGCTCGTGCACGGCGCGGGCGACGTGCTCGGTCGGATCCTCGACGAGATCGCGTTCGAGACCGAGCTCGACCTCGACCGCGCGCGCGCCGCGCTGCTGCGCGCGTGGGAGCGGATCTCCGAGCCCGACGAGAACGAGCGCACGCGCCCGGCGGCACCGGCCGCATCGCCGTCCACCCCGGGCGATCCCGAGGACGACGCGGCGCGCGCACGCGCGATCGACGCGTTCGCCGCCGGCCGCGCCGCGGGCCAGGACCCCGCCGAGCTCATCTCCAACCTCGAGCGCGAGCTGGGCATCGGCGCGGGCCCGGAGCTCGACGCGGGCCGGCCGGCGCCCGACTTCCCGGGCGTCGTCGGCGCGATGATCGACGAGATGAAGTGGGAGCTCGGCGCGACCGAGCCGGGCTTCGAACCCGAGTCGCTCGCGCCGCTCGAGCATCTCGCGCGGTTTGCGAAGCCCATCGGCGTCTTCGAAGAGCTCTCGGGCAGTGACCTCTTCCGCTTCGCCACGTTCTGGCTGCAGGAGACGCGCGCGCTCGATTCAGACGACGAGGCCCGGGCGCTCGTCGCCGCGCTGCGCCGCTTCATCGACTGGGCGCTCGACGCGCACGAGGTCGACCTTGGGTCCGAGTTCCTCGACGCGCTCGACGGACTCGAGGAGTCGCTGCCGCGCGCGCGGCGCGCGAACGACGCGCTTGGCGCGGACGTGTCCCACGGGATCGGCGACGAGAGCGCCGTGGGCGAGCTCTACGAGATCGTCGAGCTCGGGCCCAGCGCCGCCGCGGACTTCGAGTCGAGCCAGGACCGCGTGCGTACCCGCGGAGGCGAGCTCATGACGGTCATCGTCAACGACGCGCTGCGCCCGCACCTCGTCCCGGGCGACCGGATCCGCGCGGAGATCGCGCTGCTCGGCCACGCGACCGTGCACTGCTGCTACCCGCCCGAGTCGCGGGCCCTCGCGCGTTGACGTTCCGGCCGCTTCGCTCGAGCTTCCGCCTGCCGCTGTCCGAGGACGCGCTGCGGTCGGCGCTCGCGAGCGGCCACGGGCGAGCGGCCCTGCACGTGCGCGCGCACGGCGACGCTGGCGGAGCGCTGCTCGACGCGTGCGTGGCCGACGGTCGGCACGATCATCAGGCCGACGAGGATCGGAGCGCGTGGCTCGCCGCACTCGTGGACGACGCGGGGCTGCGCGAGGCGGTGCTCGATCGGCTGGAGGGATTCGCCGAGCACCCGAGCGCGGAGCTACTGCTCGAGGACGCCGAGCACCGCGTGGCCGTCGCGTGCGGGCTCGCATCGTCGGCGAGCGACATGCGCGCCCGTCGGCTCGCGTTCCGCCTGGTCCAGCCGCACCCGGAGCAGGACGAGCTCGTCGGGCTCGATGCTCTCCTCGAGCTCGCGCCGGTCGATGGGATCCTGCACGTGGCGCGGATGCGAGGTCGGGCGCTGCGGAACTCCTCGGAGCCCCGCGAGGACCCCTGGCCGCTCGACCAGGCCGAGTCGCTCTCCCGCACGGGCGAGGTCGAGGACGCGCTCGAGGCCGCAGCGCTCGAGGACGCCGACGTCGCGCGCTGGATCTCCGCCGTGGCCGCGGGGACGGCGCGTGACGCGATGGCTGCGCGTCGAGTGAGTCGCGAGCCGTCGGTGGGGGACGTCCTGCGGATCGTACGCGCGGATCCTCTCGGTGATCACGGCACGCTGCGCGCGTTCGCCCGACGCGCGTCCGCCGATGCTTGCGCGGAACTGTACGCGGCCGCCCTTGTCGAGCCGAACCCACGCATCGCGTGCACGCTCCTTCGCGCGCTTCACGCCTGGGAGAACCCGTGGTTCGACGAGCGACTCGCCGCTCTCGTGGACGAGGAGCTCGTTCACTTCGATCGGTCGAATGCTGGTGGCGGTTCGCCGATCCTCGGCGCGACGAGCCTCGCGGGGCGTATCGCAGCGCCGGAGCACCGGGCACTCGCCCTCGCGCTCCTCGATGCAGGCGAACCGTACGCAGGCTGGACGATGCTGTGTGCGAGCGCAGCGCCCGAGGACGCCGCACGGATCTCTCACGCCGATGTCCCGAACGGTGCAGGGATCTCGGGTCGACGCGTGCCAGCGGACCGGGACGCGGTCACCCGTGCGCTGCTGCAAGTTGGCCTTTGCTGCGAAGGGCCGGTCGCCGCGCGCGCGGCGCTCGACGTCGTCTACGCGGAGTCCCCGAGTGCGCACTGTCGAGCGGACGCACTCGAACGGTGGATCGAGATCGGCGACGTTCCGCGCGAGGTTCTCGAGGAAGCGCTCCACGACGCGAACGCCGCGACCCGCACGGCAGCGCGCGTTGCGCTGCACGACGGACGCAACGCGGATTGCTAACAACGATTGGCCGGCGACTGGACTCCTGCGCCGCGGCCGATCGAGACTCAGTCCGCGCTCGCGAATGGCACCTGGATCTCGCAGAGGAGATCGCTCGGCGCCGTCGCCGTCGACGGCGGGACGATGTAGCGCTCGAGGATTGGTCCGTCGACGACCTTGCGGATCGAGTTCACGTACGCGAGGACGGCCGGGTAGGCGCGCGGAACCTCAGGGTAGCGGCCCGTGACGAACGCCTGGGCGATCGTGCGGCTCGGCAGTACGTCGTACTTGAGCGGAGTGCGCGGCGCGGTCGGGCCGGTGATCGGCAGGCAGACGCGGGCGCGCAGCTGCGACGCCTCGACCTCGCCCGGGTCGTCGTAGAAGAGGCAGAACGGCGGACCGCTGACGACGAGCCCCTGGGCCTCAGCCTCGCGCACGACCATCGGGATGTTCGATCCGGTCATCGCGTAGCTGCCGTACACGTCGACGTACACGTAGGCCTGGTCGAGGCGCTGCATCCACGTGACCTGAACGTCGTCGAACGGCGGGTGCGAGACCGGGATCGGCGTCTGGTAGGTCCTCGAGGACACGGGTTCGCCCGAGACCGTCCGCTGCACCGACGCGCCCCAGCCGCTTGGGCCGACGGACGACTGGGTTTGAGCCGGGCCGGGGCCCGCGCAGCCGAGCTGAAGGACGGCGAGTCCGGCGGCCGCGGAGCCGAGGGCAGCGGCGCGGAACCGCTGGAGGTTCGAAACGGGTCGGCGCGGGGTCGTCGAGGCACGGTGGTCCATGGACGGCTCATCGGCCGGATCGCGGCGGAGCTTGCCTCGGATTGGCGGGTCCGGGCCCTGGGGTGCATGCGTCACCCGCCCCTGGCTCGGCTTCGGATAATGTACGTTATGTTGCGTGGGGCGAGGAGGCGGTGGAGGGGCGGATCCCCACCCGAAATGCCCCTCAGGGGCCTCCGGAAGCCCCTTCGGGCGCTACAACGGACCCCGTGGCCACCAAGAACTGCTTCATCGACAAAGCCCGCCCCTGCGACCTCACCTGCAAGGCGGCCTTCCCCGTCGACGACGCCGTCGACCCGGTCGACTGCTACTTCATCTGGCTCGCGGGCCACTTCGGTGACGGGGTCCTCGACCTCAGGCAGTTCCTCGAGCAGCGCGGCTTCCCGTTCGGCGGCGGCGGCGACGACGGGCCCGCGGGCGGCGGCCCGCCGAAGCCTGGACCGGGTCTCGGCGGAATCTCGCCGAACTGATCCCGCGGCAGCCCTGCCTGATCCCGCGGGAACCCTGCGCCCGGTCGCGCTCGGCGCCGGGCCTGGCTTCCGGGCTCGAGCTAGAGCGCGTAGCGGACGAGCTCGGGCGCGGCGCCCGGCGTCCACGCGAGCTCCACGACGCCGCCCGGGTCCAGGCCGAGATCGCCCGAGCGCTCCATCGGCGCGCCGAGCGCCCGCGCCACGGCCGACCGGACGACCCACAGATGCGCGACCACCAGGCCCGGGCGACCGTCCTCGGCGGCCCTCCGCGCACAGTCCTCGAAGGCCGGCAGGGTGCGTTCGGCGAGCTCGGCGGGCGACTCGCCGCCCGGTGCCCGGAGCGCCCCTCGCAGCCGGCGCCACTCGGCGATCCCCTCGGGATCCTCCGCCTCCAGCTCGGCGAGCGGCTTGCCAGCCCACGCGCCGCGGTTGAGCTCGAGAAAGCGCGCGTCCGTCTCGCTGGCCCCGGTCAGGTGCGGCTGGCCCGCGCGGACAAGGCGCGCCGCCGTTTCGGCCCGGACGAGCCCGGAGCTGACGACGAATCCGAGCTCGAAGTCTCCGAAGAACGCGGCCATCCGCCGCGACTGCTCCTCGCCGCGCTCGGACAGCGCGACGTCCAGTCGCCCGTACACGGTCCGGCGCCAGCGGGCGTCCACCTCGCCGTGGCGGGCGACGAACAGTGTGGCCCGCCGCGGGGTCTCGGGCGCGGTCTCTCGGAACATCGTTTCGGAGTGCCGCCGCATGGTCGACGGCCCCTCAGTCGATAGCATAACGGCGCAAACCGAGGGTTCAGAGCGCCCCACGCCGCTCTCGGTCGGCCTCTCCGCATCGACCCCGACTCCGGGTCCTCTTCCCGGGAACGGGCCCGTCATCACGGACCGCAGCACCTCGATGAACCCCTTCGTTCGATTCCTGACCTCGTCGATCGGCCGCAAGTACGTCATGGCCGTGACGGGTCTCTCGCTGACCGGCTTCCTGCTCGTCCACATGGCGGGCAATCTGACGCTCTACGCGGGCAAGGACGCCTTCAACGCCTACGCGCACGTCATCGAGAGCAACCCGCTGCTCCCGCTCGCGGAAGCCGGGCTCGCGGGACTGTTCGTCGTGCACCTGCTCTTCGCCGTCGTGCTCACGGCCAAGAACAAGGCGAGCCGCTCGGAGGGCTACCGCGCGTCCCTCGGCATGGGAGCCAAGACCTTCGCGTCGCAGACGATGTGGGTCACGGGTCCCTTGCTCGGACTGTTCCTCCTCGTGCACCTCTGGGACTTCCGTATCGCGAAGGAGTTCATCGACCCCGAGGACTACGACCTGGCTCAGATGGTGATCGACCGACTGCGACAGCCCGTCGGGACTGCGATCTACCTGGCCGGAATCGGGCTCGTTGGCCTACACCTGTGGCACGGATTCCAGAGTTCCTTCCAGACTCTCGGACTTTCGCACCCGCGTTACCGCGCGCTCGCGATGTGGACCGGTCGGCTCATCAGCCTCGCGCTCGTCGCGGGCTTCGGCGGCATTCCGGTCTTCATCTTCCTGACGCGCTGAACCACCGCGCGCCAACCGGCCGCACGCGGGAACACCGCCGCAAGATCCGCACAACGAAAACCGCGCGACCGACTCACCGCTCGAGCCCACTCCCGCCGATCCTTCGGGGGAGAGCCCGCGCCGAACCGTCGCCGACTCGATCCCACGCAAGACGCCGAATCGAGCCCACGCAAGACCCGGGGCATCGAACTCGATCGAACCCATGACCATCGCCGACTCCCCCACCACGTCCAGCCGACTCGACTCCAAGGTCCCCAGCGGGCCGATGTCCGAGCGCTGGTCGAAGCACAAGTTCGACCTCAAACTCGTCAACCCGGCGAACCGCCGGAAGTTCGAGGTCCTGGTCGTCGGCACCGGCCTTGCCGGTGCCTCGGCCGCGGCGACGCTCGCCGAGATGGGCTACAAGGTCAAAGCGTTCTGCATCCACGACAGCCCGCGCCGCGCGCACTCCATCGCGGCCCAGGGCGGCATCAACGCCGCGAAGAACTACAAGGGCGACGGCGACAGCGTCCACCGGCTCTTCTACGACACGGTCAAGGGCGGCGACTACCGCAGCCGCGAGTCGAACGTCCATCGCCTCGCCGAGGTGTCCGTCGACATCATCGACCAGTGCGTCGCGCAGGGCGTTCCGTTCGCGCGCGAGTACGGCGGACTGCTCGACAACCGATCGTTCGGCGGCGCGCAGGTCGCCCGCACGTTCTACGCGCGAGGCCAGACGGGCCAGCAGCTGCTGCTCGGCGCCTACGGTGCGATGAACCGGATGATCGAGGCCGGCCGCATCGAGATGCTCACCAAGCGTGAGATGGTCGACCTCGTGGTCGTCAACGGCGTCGCGCGCGGGATCATCACGCGCAACCTGAAGACGGGCGAGTACGAGCGCCACGCGGGCGACACGGTTCTGATGTGCACGGGCGGATACGGCAACGTGTTCTACCTGTCGACGAACGCGATGAACTCGAACGTCACGGCGGCGTGGCGCGCGCACAAGCGCGGCGCGTTCATGGCGAACCCGTGCTACACGCAGATTCACCCGACCTGCATCCCGCGTTCGGGCGACTACCAGTCGAAGCTCACCCTGATGAGCGAGTCGCTGCGCAACGACGGCCGCGTCTGGGTTCCCTCCAAGGAGAACGATGGCCGCCCCGCGCGGCAGATCCCCGAGGCCGAGCGCGACTACTACCTCGAGCGGAAGTACCCGAGCTTCGGCAACCTCGTCCCGCGCGACGTCGCTTCGCGAAACGCGAAGACCGTGTGCGACGAGGGCCGCGGCGTCGGCTCGACCGGCGAGGCCGTGTTCCTCGACTTCGCCGACGCGATCCAGCGCGACGGCAAGACGGCGATCGAGGCCCGCTACGGCAACCTCTTCGAGATGTACGAGCGGATCACGGGCGAGAACCCGTACGAGGTCCCGATGCGCATCTTCCCGGCCGTCCACTACACGATGGGCGGGCTCTGGGTCGACTACAACCTCGAGAGCACCGTGCCGGGGCTCTTCGTCCTCGGCGAGGCCAACTTCTCCGACCACGGCGCGAACCGCCTCGGCGCCAGCGCGCTGATGCAGGGCCTCGCCGACGGCTACTTCGTGATCCCCGCGACGATCGCCAGCCACCTGGCCGGCCGCAAGCTCGAGCCGGTCAGCGCCGAGAACGACGCCTTCCGCGAGGCCGAGGCCAACGCGCGTGAGCGCGCCGGCCGCCTCCTCGGCGTGCAGGGATCGCGCACGGTGGACTCGTTCCACCGCGACCTCGGCAACATCGTCTGGAACCGCTGCGGCATGGCCCGCGACGAAGCCGGCCTCAAGGAAGGCATCGTCAAGGTGCGCGAGATGCGCGAGGCGTTCTGGAACGACGTCCGCGTACTGGGCGACCCGAACACGGTCAACCAGGACCTCGAGAAGGCCGGACGCGTCGCGGACTTCTTCGAGTTCGCCGAGGTGATGATGAACGACGCCCTCGTGCGCGACGAGTCGTGCGGCGGCCACTTCCGCACCGAGCACCAGTCCGACGAGGGCGAAGCGAAGCGCGACGACGAGAGCTTCTGCCACGTTTCGGCGTGGGAGTTCAACGGCGAGGGTGAGCTCCCGACCGAGCACCGCGAGCAGCTGAACTTCGAAGAGGTCAAGCTCACGACGCGCAGCTACAAGTGACCGACCGGCGGCCCGACGCGCACCCACGCACGCACACGACCCCACCCACACGATGATCCAGAGAGCCAGCCACGGCGAGATGCGCATCACCCTCGAGGTGTGGCGCCAGGAGAGCCCCTCCGCCACCGGTCGCTTCGAGACCTACGAGGTCATGGCGAACGAGCACATGTCCTTCCTCGAGATGCTCGACGTCCTGAACGAGCAGCTCGTGGAGAAGGGCGAGGACCCCGTCGTCTTCGAGCACGACTGCCGCGAGGGCATCTGCGGCTCGTGCAACCTGACGATCGACGGCAAGCCCCACGGGCCGCGCGCGCGCACGACGGTGTGCCAGCTGCACATGCGCGAGTACTCGTCGGGTGCCCACATCCGCATCGAGCCCTGGCGCGCGGACGCGTTCCCGATCGTCAAGGACCTGATCTGCGACCGCAGCGCGTTCGACAAGATCCAGCAGGCCGGCGGCTACGTCTCCGTCAACACGGGCGCGGCGCCGGACGCGCACGCGATGCCCGTGGCGAAGGAGAACGCGGACCGCGCGTTCGACGCCGCGATGTGCATCGGCTGCGGCGCGTGCGTCGCCGCGTGCCCGAACGCGTCGGCGATGCTGTTCACCGGCGCGAAGGTCAGCCAGTTCCACGCGCTGCCCCAGGGCCAGCCCGAGCGCGAGCGCCGGGTCATCGCCATGGTCGACACGATGGACGAGGCCGGGTTCGGCAACTGCTCGAACCACTACGAGTGCGAGGCGGCGTGCCCGAAGGGCATCTCGACCGAGAACATCGCGCGCCTCAACCGCGAGTACGCCCGCGCGATCCTCCGCAAGAACTGAGGGGGCCCGCCCGGCGCGCGCCGGAACGACTCCAGGACGAGGGCGTGCTCCGCTGCGGGGCGCGCCCTCGCTCGTTCAAGGCGTCGCGGCCGGTCGAGCGCCGAGAGCGCGCGCCGCGTCTTCGTTCGTGACGATCGCGCGCCCCGGCCCGGACAGGCGCTCCGCGCGACGCACGTCGCGCTCCAGCAGCACCTCCGCGGGCCGGTCGCTGCGGAGGTAGAACGTCAGGCGCGTGCCTCGACCGCGCGCACTCGCGACGCGCAGCGGAACGGCGCTGCGCGTCAGTCCGAGCTCGAGACTCGCGGTGCCGAAGCCGGTCGAGCGCGCTGTGGAGCGATCGGTGAGCCGCGGCTCCAGGAACCGCGCAAGCTCCGCCCGCGACATCCCTGCGCCCGCGTCCGCCACCTCGAGCTCGAGGTCGTAACCGGCGCGGCGCAGTGCAGCGGCGTCCATCGCGCCGCCGCGGGGCTCCCCGAGCGGACGCACCTCGACGCGCACCTCGCGGCCGGGCCCGAGCCGCAGGGCGGCCTCCGCGGCATTGGTCAACGCGTTCCGGAGCGCGCGCGCGAAACCACGCGCGTCGACGAGGGCCGTGGTCTCCGCTCCGCAGCGCACGCGGACGCGCGGCGGCCCGCTGGATCCGTCCGGCCGGCGCGCGGCCTCGATCGCCGCGGCGGCCTCGCGCTGCACGAGGGGAAGCAGCTCGACGCGGCGCAGGGCGAGCGCGACCGAGCCCGACGCCAGGGCGTCGTGCGCCAGGTCGCGGGCCGAAGCGAGCGCGTCGCGCAGAGGACCCGCGTCCTCGAACGCTGCCCGCTGGGCGTACATGAGCGCCAGCGAGAGCTCGTTGCGCAGGTCGTGGACGGCGCCGGCGGCCGCTCTCCCGCGCTGCGCCCGAAGCTCTTGCTCGTCGCGCTCGGCGGCGTCGCGGTCCCGCTGGAGCGCGACCGCGCACAGCCGGGCGATCTCGTCGAGGTCGCCCCGCGGCGCCAAACGGCCACGCCGCGCCCCCGCGATCAGCTGGCCGGAGGGACGCTCGACGACGGCGACCTCCTCGGCCTCGTCCGGCGCTCCGGCCTCGGCCACGCGGGCCGCGGCGCGCCAGCGGGCGATCGCCCGCTCGCAGGGGTAGGCGAAGAGCACCTCCCCGTCCGCGTCCCTCGGTACGAATCCGAGGCGGACCAGATCGAGCCGCGCCGCGGTCTCGAGCCAGGCCTCGCGGAGGCTCTCCCCGCCGCCGCGCCCCGGGAGCGGGCGGGCGAGGGCCTCGGTCAGTGCGCTCCACGGCTGTGCCACCGCGAGGAGTCTGCGGTTCGACGGGGCCCGATCCAAGCGCAGGACCCGGTCAGGTGCGGTTCGCGTGCCCGTCCCCGAGGTGCGCCTCGGCGCGGGCCCGCCTGCGTCGCGGCGCCGCCCCGCGCACCCGGCGGCGCGCAGGGAAGGACCCGTTACCCCCCCGTAACGCCACGAAGAAGGCCGATCGAGCGCTTCGGAAGTGTAGCCCAGGGCCCACGACGCCCTATCATGGCGACCGCCGGGTTCCGGCCGTATGGCACGTCCGTTGCCACGCAGCCGGGGTAGGCCCACCAAGGATCCAGCCACCCCGAAACCACCACACTGACATGAACAAGACCTCCGTCCTCGGAGCCGCCGTCCTGGCCGGTGCCCTCGTCGCGCCGTCCTTCGGCCACGGCGGCACCTACCGCGGGCCCGGCGACACCGTCCCGCCCCCGGGTGGTGGCGCAGGTGGACCTGCCGGCGCCGCTCCGCCCCCGTCGGCGGGCCCCGCCGCTCCGTCTTCGCCCGGCCCCTCGAGCCCCGGCGCTCCGGCGCCCGCCTCGCCCGGCGCGGCCCCCGCTGCTCCCGGCGCCTCCGGCCCGACCACGGGCGCAGGCCCGGACCTCGGCGCGGACCTTTCGCTCTGGGACTTCTGGTGGGGCTTCAACAAGGAGCCGTACCTGAACCTCCGCGCGCGCGTGCGCGCCGTCGGCGTTCAGTCCGGCAGTGACGACCTCTTCCTCGGCCGCGGTACCCAGCTGAAGACGCAGGGCTCGCTGCGCCCGACGCAGGACCAGATCCGCAACGAGGTCGTTCCGGCCCTCAAGTGGGCCCTCGAGAACGAGGAGCAGAACGACATCATCACGGGCGCGCTCATCGCGCTCGCTAAGATCGGCGACGTCAGCGACGCCGACGGCAAGTCGGAGTTCGTCGAGATCATCTCGGGCTTCCTCAAGTCGCCCGAGCAGGAGATCTCCGAGACCGCCGCTCTCGCGCTCGGCATCCTCGCCGACGACCGCGCGGTGCCGAATCTCGTCGGCCTGATGCTCGACGACAAGACCGGCCGCTCGCTCATCGAGCGGGACGTCCCGTTCCGCACGCGCACCTTCGCGGCGTACGGGCTCGGCCTCGTCGGCTACACGACGGCGACGAACGAGATGCGTCAGACCATCTCCGAGCACATCGTCGACTTCCTGCAGGGACCGTCCCTCGCGCAGCCCGACATGAAGGTCGGCGCGGTGCAGGCGATCGGGCTCATCCCGCTCGACTGGGACTCGACGATCGAGGCCGAAGAGAACTCCAACGCCGCGTACGTCGCGAACCGCCGCGCGCTGCTCGAGTACCTCTACATGAAGACCGATCCGGTCAAGCGCGGTCCCGAGGGCGGATTCGACGACCACCGCGTCCGCGCCCAGACCCCGGTCGCGATCGCGCGTCTCATGACGAATGGCGAGGAGCTCCCCGAGGGCCTCGACGAGCTTCGTGAGCAGATCGTCGAGCGCTTCATCAAACTGGCGAACAACCGCCAGGAGCGCGTCGAGGTCCGCCAGTCGGCGACCATCGCGCTCGGGATGATCGGCGACGCCGGCGACTCGAAGATCAACAGCAAGATCTTCAAGGCTCTCGAGAAGATCGCGAAGGACTCGCCGGACCCGCAGAGTGAGTTCTTCGGCGTCATGGCCATCGCTCAGATGGGCAGCCGCAAGGGCGCCGGCGACGACCCGCGCGCTCTCCAGGAGGACGCCGAGGACTTCCTCACGAAGGCGCTCGCGCAGGGCAAGGGCCAGAAGGCTCCGTGGTCGGCGATCGCGCTCGGCGTGTTCGGCAACGCGCTCATCGAGAACGACGGTGCGATTAGCACCAGCCTCAAGTCGGCGATCCGCGAGAAGTTCGCCCGCAAGAAGAGCCCCGTGGAGCGCGGCGCGTACGCCGTCGCCCTCGGCCTCATCAAGGACGGCAGCTCCGAGGAGCTCCTCCTCGACGCGCTCGAGAAGATCGGCAGCGGCCAGGACGAAGTCCGCGGCCACATCTGCGTCGGCCTCGGCCTCATGGAGGCGACCACCGCCAACGAGAAGCTGAACGACCTGGTCAAGAACTCGAAGTACCGCCCGGACCTGCTCAAGTCGGCGGCGATCGGCCTCGGCCTGCTCGGCGACAAGAGCGCGGTCGGCGTGCTTGTCGAGATGCTCAAGGACGCGCCGGGTCTCTCGTCGCAGGCGGCGATCGCGACCGCGCTCGGCACGATCGGCGACACGAACGCCGTGACCGAGCTCGTGCGCGTCGTCCGCAACGAGGCGGACCAGGAGATCAGCGACGTGGCGCGCGGCTTCGCCTGCGCGGCGCTCGGGATCACCTGTGACAAGGAGACGTTCCCCTGGAACACCAAGATCGCGGTCAACGCGAACTACCGCGCCAACGTCCGCACGCTCACGAGCCCGGACAACGGCGACGGCATCCTGGACATTCTCTGATCCCGCTCGGTCGCCGGCCGGCGTGAGGCCCCAGGGCTTCCGCGCTCCGGTCGGTCACCACGGCAGCGCGCCCCGCTAGGTCCTTTTGCGGCCCGGCGGGGCGCGCTTCGTCGTGCTTGGCACGCAGCCGACCGCTGGCTCCCGCCCCGCCCGCAGCAACGGGCCCCAGCGGCCGCACGCGCCGGGCCCGGCCGCTGGCGCGGGTGACCGTCGCGCCCCCCTGCTACGCTGCTCGGGGCACCGCCGGCCCCCATCCGGCACCGGCGCGCCCCCACCGATGCATTGAACGAACTCCTTCGACCGACGCTCCGCGCCCTCCTCGGGCTGGTCCTGCTCACCGCCGCGTCCGCTCAATCGCTCCTCGGTCCGCCGCGGGGCACGTTCGGGCCGGGCGCCGGGGACGCGCTCCGGGGCGGACCCGGGGACCGGGGGGACGTCGCCCCCGACGGTTCGGGCACCGGCCGCGCCTTCGTCGACCCGGGCAGCTGGCAGCGCTGGTGGGCGTTCAACCGCGACCCCTACCTGCTTCGGATCCGCGTCCCCGGCGGCGATCCCCTCGGCCCCACCGCGCTCGACGGCCCCCCTCGCGCCGTCACGAACCCGTCGCGTCCAGCGGACGACGTTCTGGCGGAGACGGTCCTTCCGGCACTCCTGGCGCTCCTCGAGCGCCACGGACGCGACAACGACGTACGCGGAGCCGTCTACCTGGCTCTGGGCAAGATCGGACTGCCTCCCGGGCCCGCGGACGATCCACTCCGCGTCGCGGTCCTCTCGGCCGTGCGCGAGGGCCTGGAGGACCGCAACGAGGCGACGCGGGAGGCGGCGATCCTCGCGCTGGGCGTCCTCGGCGACGCGCGCGTCGGACGCGACCTCGTCGAGGTCGCCCTCGGCATGAAGGCGGGCCGCAAGGTCCTCGCCGGGCGCGGGCTCGACCGCCGCACGCGTGCCATCGCGGCCTACGCGGTGGCCTCGATCGGTGCGGCGACGCACCGCGAAGTCGAGCGCGTGTTCGTCGCGGGGCAGCTCGAGCGCCTGCTCGCGGCCGAGCCCGACGACACGGACATCGGGGCCGCCGCGGTCATCGGACTCGGTCTCACACCCGCCCCGTTCGCGCGCACGGAGCCGGCCTCGGCCGAGCTCCCCGGCCGCGCCCGGGCGGTGTCGCTCCTTCTCGACGCGCTCGAGGAAGGCGACGAGCTCGACGTGCGAGCGCTCGCGCAGGCCCCCGTCGCCGTCGCGCGCCTCGTCACCGCCCGTACCGCGCCCAGCGGCGCGAAGTCGGCCGCGGTCGAGGAGGCGCGTGCCGCGCTTCGCGTGCGGGGTCTCCAGGTCCTCACGCGCGTCGCGCGCGGCGAAGGGCGCGGCCGGCGCAAGACCGCCGCCATCCGCGAGGGGGCAGCCCAGGGCCTCGGTCTTCTCATCGACCCGGTGCGCGCCGAAGCGGGCTCCGAAGCCCCGGACCGCGCCGCGCTCGAGGCGCTGTTCGAACTCGCAAGAACGGGTCAAGAGCGAGAGGCGGGGCTGGCGCTGCTCGCGCTCGCGCGCGTCGCGGCGCGCGGCCCGGCGGTCGCCGACGAACTGACGCCCTGGATCACCGGGGTCGCGCGCGACGGAACGGGCTCCGCGCGACCGTGGGCGCTCGTCGCGCTCGGGGTGCTGCTCGGCGAGGTCGGAGCGGGTCACCCGGCGCGCGCGCCGCGCTACGGCGCGCTCGAGTTCGTGCGCGAGCGGGTCACGGCCGGTACCTCGCCCGACGAGCGTGCGGCCGCCGGGCTCGCGCTGGGCCTCGCGGGCTCACCCGGGCCTGCGTCCGCTGCGATGGTCGAGGCCCTCGACGAGGGGGACTTCCACATCCGCGGCCTCTACGCGATGGCGCTCGCCCTCGCCGGGGAGGGCTCCGCGCTCGAGGCGCTGCGCGAGATCCTCGCGTCCGCCGTCGAACGGCCCTACCTCGTGCGGGACGCGGCCACGGCGCTGATGCTGCTCGGCGATCCGTACGTGGCGGACCAGCTCGCGAACAGGCTGGCCCGCGCACGGTTCATTCCGGAGCGCATCGCGGCGCTCCAGGCCCTCGCGTGGTCGTCCGACCCGCGCGCCGTGGCGCTCCTCGTCGAGATCACGCACGTCCGGCGCTTCCGCGGACGGGCCGTGGACCAGACCTCCCGGGCGTTCGCAGCGGCGGCGCTCGGGGCGCTCTGCGGGCGCGAGGCGGCGCCGTGGAACGGTCTCCTGGCGCGCGACGTCGTATGGAGCAGCGCGCCGCCGTCCCTCACGGACCGGAGGGACGGCGGCGGCGTGCTCGATCTCTTCTAGCGAGATCGAGCGAGGCGCGCGGCATCTCCGCCGCGCCCGGGATCAGAAGGGCGCGCCCTGGTCGATCCAGTCGCGGACCATGTCGGCGTCGCCGGCGAAGGTGCCGCCCGACGGCATCTGGCCGCCGCAGGACGGCGGCCCCTGCAGCTTGTCCCAGAGGACGCTCGCCGCGGAGTCGCCCGGAACCACGTAGTCGGCCGGGAAGCAGCAGCTCGCCTGGACGTTGATGAGGTTCGCGTACGCCGTGGCAGCACCGGCGAGGTTGAGGCCGCAGATCGCGAGGCCGGCGCCGTGGCAGCCGACGCACGAGTCCGCGCCGATGTTCGGCTGCGTCAGCATCGGGTAGATGTCGTTCTCGAACGTGAGTCCGCCGCCGCCGTCGAACGTGATCTCGAGGCCCTCGGTGAAGTTCGAAGCGGTCGGACCGTCGCGATGCCAGAACTGGAAGTTGACCGTGTCGCCGGGCTGGACCGCGTAGAGCATGCTCGGCTCGGGGACCGCCGTCAGGTCGACGACGAGGGACGTCGTCCCCGTGGCTCCCGAGTTGACGATGTTCAGGTTGTACCGGCCGATCGCACCGCCGAGGCACAGGTTGCCGTTCGAGTTGGGCGGCGACACGAAGCCCTGCGTCTGGCTGGTGACGTAGAGCCCGAACTGGTTCGGCGGAAGCTGCGATGCCTGGAGCGTGACGTTGTTCTGCGTGACGTCCGTGCTGCCCGTGGCGCTGAGGAGACCGATCTGCCCTGAGCTGTTCGGATTCGCAGTGCAGTACGAGGTGCCGATCTGGGCCGACGCGGTCGCGGACAGGACCAGAGCGCCCGCGGCGGTGGCGAGGAAGCGATTCATGTGGGACTGGAGGTCGAGGCTGTGGAGTGGTGGGCGGGCGGAACCCGTCCGCCCCGCGCTGGAACGCCGCGCACTCGGCGCAGATTCCGACCTGAGAAAGCGTATTCCAGCGGACCCCGGCGCGCGTCCGGCGAGCCCGGAACGCGGCCCAGGACCGTATCAGGCTGCCCCAGCCCGGGGCGTCTGGCGCGCGAGCGCCACGCACAGCACCGCGAGCACGAGCGCACCCACCCCTACGACCCCTCGCGCCCGCCGGATCGCTGCGGCCAGCGCGCGCGCGGTGCCGCCGCCGTCCGTCGCAGCCGTCTCCAGGCGAGTCACCTCGTCCCGCCACCACGCTGCGGATTCGAGCGTCCCCGAGTCGACCCCGTGCTCGACACAGGCGTGCAGGCGCTCGACGGCGGCCGACGCGAGGGCGCCAGCGCCCACGCTCGAGGCCAGATCCGCGAGGAGCCGGAGCCCCGGCACGCGCCCGGCGAGCGCCTCAGGGTCCTGCAGGAGTCCGGCCAGCGCCTCGAACGGGAGCCCCGCGCGCCAGCGGATCTCGGCGCGCAGCGTCGCCCGGGCGCCCGCGTCCTCGATCTCCGCGGCGGCCTCGAGTGCGCCCGCGTAGTCCGACTCCGCGAGGCGTGCCCGGGCGGAACGCTCGCCCGCGGACGTGGCCTTGGACCCGGGCGCCGAAGCGTCGAGGGCGGACACCGTGCGCGCGACGGCTTCGAGCCGCCGGAGACGCTCGGTCGCGCGCTCGACGGAACGCTCTTGGAGGACCTCGGTCGGGCTCCGGTCGTCGGTGAGCGCGGTCCCGTCCCCGGGTGCAAAGTGGGCCCAGGCGCCATCGAGCTCCAGCGGCCGCACGAGCTCCGCCGTGCCTCCCACCAGTCTGGCGCCCCGCGAGCCGAAGGCGCGGGTCCCGGGCTCGGGTACGCGTCCACCGCGCCTGGCGAAGAGCACCCAGTTCCTCGAGAACGGGACGCGCGCCGCGCTCGCGCCTCCGTCGTCCCAGAACGCGGTCGCGAGGCTGGCGGCGACCGCGCGCAGAACCGGGTCCTCCGGCCCGAACCCACCGACGTTCACCGCGATCCAGCCGTCTTCGTTCAAGCGCTCACGCATCTCCGCGAAGGCCTCGACCGTCACGACGTGCGCGGGGATCTCCATGTTGTTGGCGTAGGCGTCGACGACGATCTGATCGAACGCGCCGCGCGTGAAGCGGAGCGCCGCGCGGCCGTCGAGGCCCCCCACCGCGGTCCGGCCGTCGGTCCCGCCGAGGGCGAGACCGAAAAACTCGCGCGCGAGAGAGACGACCTCGGGGTCGAGCTCGACACCGACGGTCGCCAGCTCGGTCGCCCCGTCCACCACGCCCTCGAGGACGCGCACGGTGGTCCCCGCGCCGAGACCGACGATGAGCGCGCGCCAGGCTTCGGGCGGCGCCTTGCGCTCGCGCGTGGCCCACGCGTACGGCAGCGCGAAGTGGTTGTAGTAATGCCCGGGCGGGAGCAGGCCGACTTCGGGGGTCCAGATCGACTGGAACGAGTCGAGGCTCTCGTTCACCCGGAGCGTACGCACGCGCTCGGCGCCTTCCCCCGTCTCGACGACCCGGATGTGCTGGAGCGCGGAGTCGATCTCGGCCAGGACCGTTTCTCCGTCCGCGGCCGGGCGCGCGGGAGGCGGCCCGAGGGTCCACGCGAGCGCGGGCACGAGGAGCGGCGGAACGAGCGAAGCCGCAGTCCCGGCGGCGGAGCGGACGAGCAGGAGCGCACCGCACGCGAGGAGGACCAGGGCCGCTCCGGTGAAAGCGCCCGTGGTGCCGAGCGAGGGAACCAGGACGTGGGTCGTGCCGAATGTGCCTGCGAGGCTCCCGAGCGTCGACACCGCGAGCACGCGCCCACCCGCCGCGCCGGCGCTCCCTCCCCGGGCGCGCTGCAGCGCCTCCACCGCGAGCGGTCCGGCGGCGCCGAGCGCGGCAGCCGCGGGCAGGAACAAAAGGACGGAGGCCGCGAGACTCCCCCAGACCAGCGCGTCGGCGGCGCCGTGCAGCGGCACGGTCTCCGGCATGAAGGCCTCCGCCACGGGTCGCGCGACGCGCGGAAGAGCGAGGGCGATCGCTCCGCCGACCACGAGCGTCTGCCCGAGCCGAGCGACGGGCCGCGGGCCGAGCGCGAGCCGAGCGCCCAGGGCGTAGCCGAGCGCGAGCGCAGCGAGCACCACGCCGATGACGTTCGTCCAGACCGCGCTGGAGGCGCCGAACCAGGGCGCGATCAGGCGCACGGCGCCGAGCTCGACGACCATCGTTCCCGCGCCCGCCACGGCGACGATGGGAAGCAGCACGGAGCCGGGGAGCCCGGACGGATCCGGTGCGGGTGCCGACGGGACGGCACGCTTGGACTCGCCCGGGGGCGCAGGGTCGCTGTTCGTCACGGTCTCCAGTTCACCCATCGGCCTGTCGGTCCGCCATGGGGTGGCTAGGCGGCAGCCCTGCCGGGGTCACGCGTTCCGGTTCCGGGCCCCGGCGAGCCGAGCCCCGACAGCTGGGGCCCCGACAGCTGGGGCCTCTCGAACGGGAGCCCCGACAGCGCGGACCCGTACGAGCACGTACCAGGGAGCAAATGCCCGCGACCTCGCCCGGCGCGGCAGGGAACCGGGACCCGACGCGGTCGAGCCCCGATCGCGCGCGGCTCAGTTGTCCTCCTCGAGCGAGGGGACGCTGTAGCGCTTCGACGCGACGAAGATCCGACTCGCGTCGACGCGGGTCGACTCGACGAAGCCGAGGAACTGATTGATGCTGCGGTCGAACTTGTCGACCGACTCGACGCCGTTGACGACCACCTTGACGGGCTGCGACAGGTCGAGCATCGCGTCGGAGAACAGCAGGTTGAGCTCGGTGATGCCCTTCGCCGTGATCGAAACGGTGTTCGTCTCGCGGTCGAAGCTGCCGTCGACGCGCGCGCCACTGCCCTCCGCCACCGGAGAGAAGTAGAACCAGGACGTACCGGTCGGGAACGTGCGACCGGGGATCACCGTGACCTCCTCGGGGTAGGCGACACGGATCTTGTCCGCGAGCCAGTCGGCGATCGCGTTCGCGTCGGCGTCCCCGTCCATCTCGATCGACTCGACGCCCGCCTCCTTGGCGCGCGACTGGAACTCGGAGGCGTTCTTGCCGCCGCCCGAGACCATGACGGGGACGTGCTTGAGGTTGAGCGGCTCGACGCCGTCACCGGGGTCCGCCGCCCAGCCGAACGCGGCGGCGAAGCGCTTGGGGAACATGTTCGCGATCATGACGGCGGTCTCACCGCCGAGCCCGCGCCCGCCGATGCACACGCGGTCCGGATCCACGGCCCACTTCAGCTGCACCGCGCCGAACGCGTAGAAGATCGCCGGCAGTCCGGCGCCGTTGACCCACTCCTTGCTGTTGCCCGGCATCTTCGGGCAAACGACGATCGAGGTCTCCGCGAGCTTCGAGCCCATCCAGTACTGGCTGATGTGCTCTTCGGGGCTCTGACCTTCCTCGGGGATCGTGACGACGGTGGGGTACGGTCCGTTCTTGCTGCTGTAGCCGTTCGGCGTCCAGACGGCGTACTCGACGGTGACTCCGTTGCGCTCGACCGTCTCGCTCATGACCTTGCCGATGCCCTTCTTGACCAGCTTCTCCTTCTTCTTGTAGTCGTTGGCCTGGAACACGACGTAGCCGAGGTCCTCGGGCAGCGCGAGGATGTCGCCTCCCTTCAGCGTCTTCTTGTTCAGCTTCTCGACCTCGCCGCGGAGCTTGTCCTCGGCCTTGCCACGGTCCTTGTTGGTGTCGACGGCCGTGAGCCACGCCGCCATCGCTGCGGACACCTTCTTGAGCTGATTGTCCTTGAGCCTACGCTCCGGAGCCGGGCGCGGCGCGACGGTCTCGGACACCGGCGCGAGGCGCGCGGAACCGAAGACGGCGGAGCCGAGGAGAACAGCGCCGGCGAAGGGGAGGGCGAGGCGTTGAATGCGGGAGTTCATGGGTCGAGAGGGCTCGGTCGATGCGGGTCGGAGGGGCGGCCGGAGCGAGGATGGGCGGCCGCCCGCTGGGTCTTCGGCTCGGAGAGCGACGGCCCGCGCGGGGCCGGCGTGAGGATCGTGGGCCGGGCCGCACCCGCAGAACACGCAGAAGTCGCGGCGCGGCCCGATGGACGTGAACGGGGTTTCAGCGAAGGGCCGCCTCGAGCGCGGCGAGGCCGTGTCCGCGCAGCGCCCAGGGAGCGCTCGCAGGCACCGGGCCGGAACCGACGGCGCCCGTACGGGACCGATCGAGCAGGCTAGCGAACAGGGCGGCGGCGGTTTCGGGGTCCTCGGGACCGGACGGAGCCTGAACACCCGCGTTTCTGGGCGCCGATCCTCCGGCGGCCAGCGCTGCGAGCGCGACGATCTGGGTCGCGTCCACACCGCCCATTCCGATCGCTGCCCCCAGCGCCGCGCGCTCGGAGTCCCCCCGCCGGAACCCGGCGTGGAGCAGCGCGAGTCGCTGTTCGAGCGCGACGCGATCAACCGTCGGCGTCCCGGGGCCGATGAGGCCGCGCAGTGCTTGGTTCGCCGCCGCGTGCGCGGCGCGCGATGCGTCCGCGTCGGGGCCTGCGGGCGCGGACCGGCGCAGTGCGCCCTCGAGGCAGAACGCGCTCCAAACGGCGGGCTGCGCCGCGAACAGCGCGCGCCCCAGGCGGACCGCTCGCTCGCCGTCGAATGCGTCCATGCGTTCCACGAACACGTCGAACCCGGACCGCAGCAGCGCAGCGTCGGGGGCTCCGGGATCGGACGCCTCGATCGCCGCGGCGAGCTCGTCCGCGCGACGGACAGCGCCCGCGTCCTCCGCCTGCATCGCGCCGAGCGGCACGGCTGCCAGCGCGACAGCGACGGCGACGGGCCCGATGCGCTGCTTCAGGCCCAACGGACGCGGCCCTCTGCGCCAGCGGCGGGTTCGGTGCGTCCGATGCGGACGGCGTTCTCACCGGCGGCGGCGAGGTGCGCCTCGACGGCCGCGAGGTGTTCGTCCTCGACGAACAGAACCATGCCGATGCCCATGTTGAGGGCGCGGTAGGCCTCATCCCGGTCGATGCGCGCCGCGTCGACGATCATGCGGAAGAGGCCGTCCGGCTCCCACGTGCCCGGGTCGATTACGGCGTCGTGGGCGCCGAGAACGCGCGGCACGTTGTCCACGAGGCCACCGCCCGTGATGTGCGCGAGCGCTGCGAGGCGCCCCTCCTCGAGCAGCGGCCAGAGGAGTTCGAGGTACGAGCGGTGCGGCGCGAGCAGCGCCTCTCCGACCGAACGGCCGCCGAGCGCGTCGGGCGTGTCGCCCACGTCGAGCCCGAGGTGTTCGAAGATCACCTTGCGCGCCAGCGAGTACCCGTTCGTGTGCAGCCCGCTGGAGCGGAGCCCGAGGAGCGTCTGCCCCGCCGCGACCCGCGAACCGTCGAGCACCTTGTCGCGGGCGACCGCGCCGACAATGAAGCCGACGAGGTCGAAGTCGCCGTCGCCGTACAGCCCCGGCATCTCGGCGGTCTCCCCGCCGAGCAGCGCCAGGCCGTTGTCGCGGCAGGCCTCGGCGCAGCCGCGGATCAGGTCCGCCACCACGTCCGGCTCGAGGCGCCCCGTCCCGACGTAGTCCATGAAGAACAGCGGGCGCGCGCCCTGGACGAGAATGTCGCCGATGCAGTGCTGGACGAGGTCGCGACCGACGGTGTCGTGGACGCCGCAGCGTTTGGCGACCTCGAGCTTCGTCCCGACGCCGTCGGCGCTGGCGACCAGTACGTGGCCGCCCACGCCGGCGCGCTCGAGGTCGAACAGGCCGCCGAACAGGCCCATGTCGCTCAGAACGCCGGGCGTGAAGGTGCCGCGGACGGCCTCCTTGGCCTTGGAGAGGGCGGCCTCCTGGGCGTCGATGTCGACGCCTGCGGAGCGGTAGGTGATCGGGCTCGGTTCGCTCAAGCGTTGGACGCGCGGAGGCGCGGGGCGACGAGGATAGCGGACGGGGTCGCCGCCCCGCCGCGCGGCGGGGCGATTCGGCGCCTGCCCCGCCGTTCCGGACGCCGCGGCCCCGTGGACCGTGGACGTGCGTTCAGGTCCTGTCGCGGGCATCGAGGGATCCGTTGGGGGCCGGCACCAGGCCTCCTATGATCCGGGACGCGGGATCGCTACACCGAGGCCGCGCGAACCACCGGCCCCGGAAGGACCCCGGGTCGATGCCGTCCCGGGGCCACGGAACGCGCACCAGGGCCCCCGCGATGAGGATCCGGCGGCTTCGCAGCGGCCCCGGCGCTTCGCCGGCCGATGTTCCTGGGGACGGCCAACCTCCCGCTCCGCTCCTCCCACGAGCCTTCTTCCTTGCCCAAACCCCTCCTCGTCCTCGGGAGCACCGGCTCCATCGGCCGCCAGACGCTCGACCTCGTGCGGGCGTCGGAGGGGGCGCTGGGCGTCGCGGGCCTGGCGGCGCGCACGTCCTGGGAGGAGGTCGCGAGACAGGTCGAGGAGTTCGAGCCGCCGTTCGTGGCGCTGGTGGACGAGGGAGGCGCCGACGAGGTCCGCGCCCGGGCCACCGAGCGCACGCGCGTCTTCGGCGGCCCGGACTCGACCCTCGAGATGATCGCCGCGGCGGAGTTCGAGGTCGCGATCCACGGGATCGTCGGCGCAGCGGGCCTCGCGCCGACGCTGGCCGTGCTCGACCGGAGTCGTACGCTCGGGCTCGCGAACAAGGAGTCGCTCGTCGTCGCGGGCGAGCTCGTGGTGGAGCGCGCCCGCACGCGCGGAGCCGAGATCGTGCCGGTCGACTCCGAGCACTCGGCGGTCTTCCAGTGCCTGCGCGGCGAGTCGCTCGACCGCGTGCGCCGGGTGCACCTGACGGCGAGTGGAGGTCCCTTCCGCACCGCCACCGTGGACGAGATCCGGAGCGCCACGCCGGACGCGGCCCTCGCCCACCCCAACTGGGACATGGGGCCGCGCGTCACGATCGGGTCCGCGACGCTGATGAACAAGGCGCTCGAGGTGATCGAGCTCCACCACCTCTTCGACCTCGACGCGGACCGCATCCACGTCGTCGTCCACCCGCAGTCGATCGTGCACTCGATGGTCGAGTTCGTGGACGGCTCGGTGGTCGCGCAGCTCGGGCCGCCCGACATGCGCGGACCGATCCAGTACGCGATCCACCACCCGGACCGCGGCACGGCCGACCTCGAGGGGTTCAGCTTCCAGCGCTTCGCGTCGCTCACGTTCGAAGAACCCGACCGACAGCGCTTCCCGGCGCTCGACCTCGGCTTCCGCTGCGTCTCCGAGGGCGGGACGAGCGGCGCCGTGCTCAACGCGGCCGATGAGATCGCCGTGCAGAGCTTCCTCGAGGGCGCCGTCGGGCTCCTGGACATCGCCGCGGCGAACGAGCGCGCGCTCGACGCCCGCCCCGCCGCCGCCCCCACGACCCTGGCCGACTACGAGGCCGCAGACGCCTGGGCCCGGACCTTCGTGCGCGACGGGATCGCGCAGCTCCGCACATGAGTCTCTCCGTACTTTTCTACGCGGTCCAGGTCATCCTGGGCATCGGGCTGGTGATCTTCGTCCACGAGCTCGGGCACTTCCTCGCAGCCCGCTGGTGCGGCGCGCGGGTCGAGGTGTTCTCGCTCGGCTTCGGACCGCGGCTGTTCGGCTGGCGGCGCGGCGACACGATGTTCCAGGTCGCAGCGGTTCCGCTCGGAGGATACGTCCGCGTCGCGGGCGAGTACGGCGACGGCGCCGAGGCGGAGCCGGGGACCCTGCTGTCGCTGAACGTGCCGCAGCGGTTCCTGTACTACTCGGGCGGCGTGATCATGAACGTGCTGTTCGCGCTCGTCGTGCTGCCGCTCGTGATGTTCGCCGGGTACCCGTCCGCCGCGCCCATCATCGGTTCGCCGACGCCAGGACAGCCGGCGTGGGCAGCGGGTGTTCCCGCCGGGTCCCGCGTCGTCGAGGTCGCGGGCGAGGAGATCCTCGACTTCCAGCGTCTCGTCACCGCGATCGCCGTCAACGGCAAGGATCCGATCTCGGTCGTCGTCCAGCCGCCAGGCGAGGACTCCGCGCTCCAGACGTTCGAGCTGATCCCGGCCTACGACCCGGAGGTCGGCGTCTACCGCATCGGCCTTCCGCGAGGCTTCGACCCCGACCGAGCCCTCGAGGTTCAGCCGGACTCGGCCGCGGCCCGCGCGGGTCTCGCCACGGGCGATCGCCTCGTGCGGCTCGTCGGCCAGCCGGAGGGGCTCGCATTCGAGCGTCAGCTCGCGCGGGCACTGACGTCAAAGGATCCCCTGACGCTCGAGGTCCTCGGCGCCGACGGCGCTTCGCGCACGGTGACGGTCGAGCCGAAGGTCGAGACGCTGAAGGACACGCGCCGCATCGGCGTGGGCGCGATCGCGAACCGCGTTCAGGCCGTGCGCACGACCGGCGTGACCGGGGGACTGTGCGAGGCCCTCGACGTCCGGCCGGGCGACGTGATCGTGTCGCTGCTGGGATCGGAGCCCTATCGGCTCAGCGACCTCGAGGACGCTCTCGGGGCGATCCGCCCCGGAGAGATCCTCTCCATGAGGGTCCAGCGCGACGGCAACCTCGTCGAGCTCGAGGCGGAGGTGCCCGCGGGCGTGCAGCCCGTCCGACTCTTCGAGGACGTCGCGCTCGAGACGAACTCGAACACGACGCGCGTCTCGGTCACGCCGGGCTCTGCGGCCGAGGACGCCGGGCTCGTCGACGGAGACCGCATCGTGAGCATCGACGGCACGGGCATCGAGACGTGGGAGGCGCTGCTCGAGGCCGTTCAGAAGGCGACCGCGAGCGGCCGCTCGCTCGACCTCGTCGTGGAGCGCGCGACCGAGCCCGCCACCTACGCCGAGCGGATCACTGGAGCACCGGCGGAGAACGAGACGCTCGCGCTGACCGGAACGCCCGTCGAGGTTCCGCGCTTCGGCGTACTGGTCTCGCAGGCCTCGATCACGCTGAAGGCCAAGGACCTCGGGGAGGCGATCGCGCTCGGAACGAGCGAGACCGGCCGCTGGCTCGTCGGGATCTGGATGCAGCTGAAGAAGATGATCTTCAGCGACGAGATCTCGACGAAGAACCTCGGCGGGATCATCACGATCAGCTTCATCTCCTACGAGACGGCGAGCCAGGGGCTCGCGAGCCTCTTCTTCTTCCTCGCGGTCCTGAGCATCAACCTCGCGATCATCAACCTGTTCCCGATCCCGATCCTCGACGGCGGACACCTCCTGTTCCTCCTCATCGAGGCGGTCAAGGGCAGCCCCGTCTCCGAGCGCACCTTCGGCTACAGCCAGGTCGTCGGGCTCGTGATGATCATGTCGCTGATGGTCTACGTGACCTACCAAGACATCGTGCGCTGGTTCCTCCCGTCGTGAGCGACGCGGAGAGCGTCGGAGCGGACGCGTCGCCGGTCGTCGCCTTCGGGCGGCTCGTGCGGATCGCGCTCGCACCGTCGGCGATCGCCGACGTGCTGACGGGGCTCGCGATCGGCTACGCGGGCAGCTACCCCGACTCGCCGCTCGCTTGGCTCCTCGTCCCCGCGTCGTTCGGCGTCTACCACGGCGCGATGGCGCTGAATGACTGGAGCGACCGCGAGGAGGACGCGCGCACGCGGCCGGAACGGCCGATCCCCTCGGGCGCGATCGCGGCGCCGCTCGCGCTCTTGATCTCACTGGTGCTGCTCACCGGCGGGCTGATGTGGGCGGGCGCGGCGAGTCCCCGCGCGGGGATCTGGATGCTCGTCGTCGCAGCGTCAGCGGTGGCGTACGACCTCGCCGGCCGCGGGCCGCTGCGCGGCCCGCTGCTGCTCGGCCTGTGCCGCGCGGGCAACCTCGGAGTCGGGGCGGCCGCGCCGTGGCTGATGGCGACGACCGAATCCGGGCCAGGTCCGTTCCCGGTCGAGCTCGTGCCGCTGCTCCTCGCCTACGGCAGCCACGTGTTCTTCCTCTCGCGGCTCGGCCGCCTGGAGGACGACGAGGACACAGGCGCCCTCGGCGAGCGCCCCGCCGATGCGCTGCGCGGAGTCGCCGCGACGGCTGCGCTCCTCCCGTTCGCTGCCTACTGGGCGGTGCGCGGCGCGGGCGACGGACCGGGGCCGGCTCTCGTCGGGCTCGCCGTCGCGCTCGGCCTGGGGCTGAAGAACGCAGCGGGTGCTCGCTCCTCTGCGCGCGAGGGCGGCGAGGGCGGATGGACCCGCGCGGACGTGGGCCGCGCGACGGGCGGCTGCTTGCGCCGCCTCCCCTTCGTGTCCGCGTCGATCGCCGCCGCCGCGCTCCTGCTCGGCCCGATGGGACCGACCGCGGCGCTGTTCGCGCTCGTGGGAGGCAAGGTGAGCGGCTCGCTGCGACGGCTCTTCCCGCTGACCTGAGGTCAGCCGCCGAGGAGCTCTGCCCTCGCCCAGCGCAGCGCTCCTTCGCGGTCGTCGAACGCGCCGCCGAGCGCCGCGCGGGTCAGCCTCGCGAGCGCCGCCCCGAGCGCGGGGCCCGGCGCGATCCCGAGCTCGATGAGGTCGCTGGACGCGAGGGCGACCGGCGCGTCGGGTGCGTCTTCGGCGGCACGCCGCGCACGCGCCGCATAGCGGCTCACTCCAGCCGGGGCTCCGGAGCGTGCTGCCGCGAGACGCGCCGCCGGGTCGAACTCCGCCTCGCGCGCGAGCAGCACGAGCGCGCCGATGGCCTCTGGGTCCGAGCCTGTGTCCGGTGCCGACGCGCGCTCGGCGATCTCAGCCGCGAGCTCCGCGACGCGCCCGGTGCGCCGCACCGTGTCGCGCGACCCGCGCAGCAGCGAAGCCCGGCGCCGGGCGGCGTCGGGGCCGTCCGCGCCCAGGAGCGCCGCGAGCACGCCGGGGAGCGTCGGCCCGTCGCCGAGCGATTCGAGGTCTCGCAGCCGAGCCCCTGCGGTCTCCGCCGTCCAGTCGGGCAGGACGCGCTCGGCCGCACCCACGTCGACGAGGGTCCGGACAGCGGACCGAACGCCTCCGCCTGACACCATCTTGGAGAGCTCGTCGAGGACACGCTCGGGGCTGACGCCGACCAGCGAATCCGCCTCGTCAAGGGCCGCGCGGTGCAGCCCGTCCGCCGCCTCGAGCGCGAACCTCGCCTGGAAGCGCGCCATGCGCAGAATCCGGAGACCGTCCTCGCGAAAGCGATCCGATGCGCGCCCGACCGCGCGCAGTCTCCCGCTCTCGAGGTCGCGGAGGCCGCCCGTCGGATCCTCGATCTGGCCGTCGAGCGGGTCCAGGTAGAGGGCGTTGATCGTGAAGTCCCGCCGTCGCGCGTCGAGGGCCAGCGAGTCCGTGAAGCGGATCTCGTCGGGCCGACGGCGGTCGGAGTACCCGCGCTCTTCCCGGAACGTCGCGACCTCGATCTCGACGCCGTCGACGACGACGACGACGATCCCGAACGACTTACCGACGGCGACCGTGCGCGGGAACAGGGCCTCGACCTCGTCCGGGAGGGCCGCCGAGACGAGATCCGCGTCCTTCACCGGCGCCGCCCGGCCGCGCTCCGCGTACAGGAGATCGCGCACGGCGCCGCCCACCACCCACGCCCTGTGGCCGGCCGCGCCGAGCACCCCGGCGACGTGACGCACCGGGCCCAAGAGCTCCTGCGGGAGCCGCTCGACCAGGTCGGGGCGTTCGTTGGGGTCGTCGCGCGTCATCCCCCGAGGTTAGTGGTACGGGAGCGCGGATCCGAGGGGCCCACCCCGCTCCGTCCGCCCCGGGGTCGATTGAAACGCTCCCCACCGATTCAGCACACTCCGGTTCAGCCCATGTCCGAGCCCGCCCCGCCCACGTCCGCCGGCCCGCTTCCGCTGCCCGATCGCGCGGGCGCGAAGCCCGCGGCCGACGCACTCCCCGAGGCCATCCCGGGTGCGGTGATCGTGGCCGTCATCGCGGTGCTCGTGGTCGTGGTTTCGATGCCGCGTTTCCGCGACCACGTGGTGCGCACGAACCGGGCCGATGCTCCGACCGCGCTCCGCCTCCTCGGTGCGTCCGCGTTCGACGACAGCTGGGCGAACGGGCTCGAGGCGGACGCGCTCCCGCGCACGGTGCACGAGCTCGTGCTCTCGATCGACGCGCTGCGCCACCGGTTCCGGGACGGCCGGCCCGTCCAGGGTTCGACCACCTTCGAACACCACGGCTACCTGTTCGACACGGGGAACGTCCTCGACGGACCCCGGAGCCGCCCGGCGCTCGTCGCCTGGCCCGTCGAGTTCGGGCGTACGGGCGATGCAGCGTTCGCGTTCACCGCAGAGGGTTCCGTCTGGGTCCACCGGAACGGCGGGCTGTGGACGGGCGTCGAGAGCCCGCTCGTCGACGTGGCGATCTCCGACGAGGGCTGGACCGAGCGCGCGCCACGCTGACGCGCGCCCGAGCCCCCGCCCCTCCGACGTCAGTCCTCGAGCGGCGGGCCGAACCAGGCCCAGAGCAAGCAGGCGAGCCCGGGCTGCAGCACCGGATCCGTCGACGTGCGGTAGACGCGCTTGAGGAGCGGGAGCAGCCGGGCCGGCTTCTTCATCCGCAGCATCCGATCGGCCACGTAGAGGCGCTCGTACGACGACCGCGCCTCGTCCTCGACGAGTCCCGCGAGGACGTCGAAGGAGTCGTCCTCGAAGTCCTGCCACGCGAAGTACACGAGGTCGAGCCGCAGGAACGGGTCGGTCTCCGACTCGAGCGCCTCGAGGAGCACCGTCCGCGACGCGGGGCCCGCGTTGAAGATCTGCGTCACCGCCATGCGCGGCTGGAGCGGAGCTTCGGCACCCGGCGCGAGATTCTCGGCGTTGAGCCGCTGGATCTGACGGGCACGCTCGAGGAGGAAGCGCCCGGTCTCCTCGCCGGGAACAGCGCCAAGCGCCGTGAGGATCGAGCGCAGGACGGACGGGGTCGCGCTGGCCCCCAGCTCGCGCTCCCACTCGGCCGCGAGCGCCGCACGGACACGGTCCGCGAACTCGGGCGTTCCGTCGAGCGCGTCGCGCATGGCGCGCGTGGCGTCGCCTCGTTCTACGATCGAGCCGGTCACCCAGCGCAGGAGCTGCGCCTGCGCCTCCTCGTCCCCCGCGCGGAGCAGGGGCCCAATGACCGCCGTTCGCACGTTGGGCTCGTCGTCCGAGAGCGCGATCTTCGCGAACCGCACGAGGTCCGCCTCCTGCTCCTCGGAGAGCTCGCCGCGGTTGTCCGGCTCCAGGATGAGCGCCCAGGCGCTCGCCCGCTCGGTCGACGCGTCTGCGGTCGCAGCGAGCACGTAGAGCTCGTGCGCGAGCTTGCAGCGCGCGAGCGATTCCGCGGCGCGCTTGCGCATCTGCGGGCGGTCGCTCGCCAGCGCGTCGCGGAGCTCCTGCAGCGCCACTTCGTCACCGGCGCGGGCGGCGGGCCCCAGGAGCTTCACGCGGTTGCGGAACGGGAGCCACGGCTCCGCGCGTGCGAGCTCAGCGAGGCGAAGGGAGAGCGCCTGGTCCTCGATGTCGTGGACGCGCACGGTGAGGCTGTCGATGAGCGGCGTGCCGGGGCTCGGGAAACCGGGCTCGGGCCGCGTGCGCTCGACCTCGGAGACGAGAAAGTCGACGTAGCGCGCGGGATCCGCGCGAAGCATTGCCTCGAGCGTGTGCTCGAGGGTGCCCGGCGTGCTGAGCCCAGGGAAGGCGGCCTCGAGCACGTCGTAGTTCCCCGGCGCGGGGTGCCGCATCAGCACGATGGCGGACTCGCGCCGGACCTGTTCGTGCGGGCTCGCGAGCCCCGTCAGGGCGAGCTCTCGCCCAAACGTGCCGGTCGAGTTCGCGCATACGGAGAGGACGTTCTTCGCCACGGGGATCCGCATGCGGTCGCGGATCGCGTCCTCGAAGAGCTCGGTGAGGGCGTCCTTCGCATCGTCCCCCATCGCGGCGAGCGCTGCCATCGCTCGGCGCATCGGCTCGCGCTGGCTCTGCGCGTCGAGCTTCGATGCGAGCACGCGCGGGAGGTCGTTCGTGTCCGCCTCGAACGGCCCGGGCCACGGGCAGGGGTCGATCAGGTAGCGGATCCGCTCGTCGGCCTCGTAGCGCTCCTCGAGCGTGAGCTCCGGCGCGGGTTCGGGCGCCTCCTCCCGGCCGCGGGCGAACAGCACCGCGAGAACCGCGGTGGTCACGACGAGGGCGACGATGGCCGCCCGGCCACTCGAGGGCGAGGAGGACCGGCGGGACTGCGTCAGGAGGGTCGTTGCCATGGTTGGGAGAAGGTCGCTGCGTCCTCTTCGTTGATCAGCGCGTACGCACGGGGAGAAGCCCGCTGCGCTCGCCCGTCGAACCGAGGCTCAGGGCCAGCGCGGCGCGGGCCTTGGCGTATTCGACGCGGGCCCGAATCCGTGTCGAGCGGGACTCGATCATCGTCTGCTGGAACTCGAGGACCTGGAACGTCGTGGAGAGCTCCGCTTCGAAGCGGCGCCGCTCGGCCTCGAGCTGCCGCTCGGCGAGCTCGAGGCTCTGCTCGGCCGCCACGACCGCCTGCGCGCGGAAGCGCACCTCGCGCAGGGCGCCCCGGATCTCGGCGAGGGCGGCGAGCTCGCTCTCGTCCAGTGCGACCTGCGAAGCGCGCAGGCGAGCGCGCGCCGACTGCTCGGCGCCCGATGCCGCGCGGTTCTGGAGCGGCATGTTGTAGGCGATCGCAGCGCTGATGGTCGGGAAGCGGAACTCCGAGGCGTCGCGGAACGCCCCCTGGAACTCGGTGTCGACGCCGTTCGAGGACGCGCCGAGCTCGAGGTCGAGGCCGTGCAGGCGCTCGGACCGAGCGCGGCCCCAGGCGAGGCGCGCCGCGTCGACGTCGTGGCGGGCGTTGCGCAGGTCGGGCCGGCGCTGGACCGCGACCTGGTACGCGTCCATCCAGTGCACGTCGAGTGCCCCCGTGGCGTCGCGCGCCTCGGGCAGCTCGGTCCGCACCGTGATCGGAGTGTCCCAGCGCGTCGGGTCCCCGTCGTTGAACATGAGCCGCTTCAGGTCGTCCTCCCGCGCCGCGACGTCGTTCTGGGCCTGGAGGAGGGCCTCCTGGCGCATCGCGACGTCCGCGCGTGCCTGGAGGATGTCAACTTCCGTGCCATCGCCCGCGCGCAGGCGGGCCTCCTCACGCTCCACCTGGCTGAAACCGAGCGTGAGGGCCGACTGGGCGACGTCGAGCTGCTCGCCCGCGGCCACGAGCTCCCAGTACGCGACCTCCACGTCGCGCAGGAGCGTCTGCCGGGCGGAGCGTCGATCCTCGTCCCGCTGCTTCTCCGCGATGCGCGCGCGCCGGACCGGCTCGAGCGTCTCGTCGTAGCCGAAGCCGCGTAGCAGCGGCTGCACGTACGAGACGCGCAGGTTGTCCTCGAACTGCTCGGGCGCGTTGAACAGCTCGTTGTCCGTCTTGCTCTGCTGGGTGTCGAAGTGGAGGTTGAACGACCCGCCCCACGTCAGGGGACGCGTGATGTCGACGTCGACGCGGAACTGCTCCGTGTTGACGACGCTACCGCCCGAGAGAAACGTCGCACCCTCGATCTCGCTGTCGGAGTACGAGCCTCGGACGTCGAAGATCCAGTCGAAGGCCCCGTAGGCCGACACCGTCTCGTAGCGTGCGATTTCGCTCTCGATGGACGCGCGCTCCAGCCCGAGGTTGTTCCGTGTGGCGAGGCCGAGCGCCTCCTCCAGGAAGAGCTCGAACGCGGGTGGCTCGACGGCCTCGGGGGCCCCGGGGGCCGCCCGCGAGCCGGCCTCCTGGGTCGGGCCCGGGCGGACGGCGGACGGGGTCGCCGCGGCGGGCGGGGTCAGCGCGGGGCCCGCTGCTGCGAGGAGCACGAGACCCGTGCACGTGGGACTGGATCGCATGCGCGGAGAGTAGCGCTGCCGCGGGGTCCGTTCCGTCAGATCCGTGCGAGACCCGCGACCGGATCCGGGCCGGCGGCGACGCGCCCGCCCGTCAGCGGTCCCGGAACAGGGCACCGGCGCGCGCGGCGGCCCGCGCGCACCCCAGGCCCGCCGGTGAACCGACGAGGCGCCCCGCCCCGTCGACGAGGCGAGCGCCCGCGCCGAGCGCGCTCCGAAGGAGCCCGAGCCCTGCCGCGGTCGGCGCCGCCGCCGCGCCGGCGCTGTCCAGCTCGAACGGGTCGAGGATCGGCTCGATCGGGTCGCTGTCGACCGCCAGTTCGTCCAGGCCCTCGCCCCCGGCGAGCGCGTCGGCCGGGAGCGCGTCCTCCAGCGATTCGGCGCGCTGCTCGAGCTCGATCCGGAGGATCGGAGCCTCCTCACGCTCCTGGACGATCATCCGGGCGACGAGCGGCACGAGCGTCACCTGGACCACCAGCAGCGCGACCGCGACGCGCAGCAGCGCGGACTCGCGCAGGCGCTCCATGCAGAAGTCGAGGACGAGCCCGAGGTCGCCGCGGCGGCTCAGGTCCTCGCGCGTGCTCCGGCGCAGGACCGAGTTCGTGACGCGCCGCACGCGCAGCGCCTCCGACGCGATGCGGGCGGGGTCCTCGCGCACCAGCTCCGCGCGGAGAGCCTCGAGCGCCCGCGCGCCCCCGGACTCGGACCCGCCGTCGGACTCGGCGCCTTCGACCCGCCCGAGCCTCGCGTCGAGCGCGCGCAGCAGCGCTTCGGTGTCGGCGGACGCAGAGGCGCCGTCCCGTCGTTCGTCCGGACCGCTCATGCCTCCGCGCCCCCTTCGAGCGCGGCGCGCACCTTGCGCACCGCGTTGTGCATGCGTGACTTCACCGTCCCGACGGGGATGTCGAGGATCTCGGAGATCTCGGCGTACGGGCGCTCTTCGACGACGCCGAGCTCGAACACGAGACGGTGACCCTCCGGGAGCGCTCCCACAGCGGCCTGCACGAGCTGCGACTCCTCGCGGGTCTCCGCACGCTCGTACGGAGCCTCGAACGCACCCGCCGTCCGGTCGAAGACGGTCTCCGCGTCGTCGCCGCCGCTCGCCTCGGCGGGCCGGTGCGCCGCGCGCCGGCGTCGGTCGATCCACGCATTCCGAGCGACGCGGAACGCGAAGGAGAGGAAGCGGCCCTCCGCCCGGTAGGCGTGGGAGGTCTCGGCGAGGCGGAACAACTTGAGGAAGGTCTCCTGAACGAGGTCCTCGGACTCGGAGCGCGAGGCCCCCAGCCGGTCGAAGAAGGCCAGGAAGCGCCGCGACTCCGACCGGACGAAATCCTCGTAGGGCCCCGGCCTGCCGGCGCGGAGGGCTGCGAGGGGGTCGCGGTCGCCGTCCCAGTTCTCGTTCAACGCTCCCCCAACGCCGGGCCCGGGGCCCGGTTCACGGCCTCCCCGGGGAATCCGGGGGGGATCCTGCGGCCCGGAGGGCGTCCTGGAGGCTCGCCAGGAGCCCTGCCGCGAGCGGATCGGACGCCTCGCCGGGGGTCGTGAGAAGCTCCAGCCTCAGCCCGCGGGACTCCAGGGTCCGGTGCTCGAGCGTGACGCGGAGCCGCGGCAGCGGCAGCCACTCCTCCACGCGGGACGCCCACTCCACGACGGCGATACCGTCGGCCCGGGCCAGGTCCTCGTCCCCGCCGCCGGCGAGGAGCGCCTTCTCGCGCCCCTCCATCCAGGCGTCGAAGTGGTAGAGCGGCAGCCGACCGCCGGGGTGGGCCTGCATGAGGACGTACGTCGGGCTCGACACCCCGTCGATCCCCAGGCCCTCCGCGAGCCCGCGGACGAGCGTGGTCTTCCCCGTGCCGAGATCGCCCTCGAGTGCGAGGCACGCGCCCGCCGGGAGCGTCTGCCCGAGCGCCAGCCCGACCGCGTGGGTCGCCTCCGCTCCGTCGAGCACCGCGCTCCCGCGCGCCGCACCGTTCTCCGCGGCGGCGCTCACCTCCCGTGCCTCCAGCCGCCGTCGCCCGGGCTCCACTCGGTCCGCGCGCCGTCCGGCCCGACGAGGGTGAGCCCGGCGCCCGCGCGCACGCGGCCGATGCGTGCCCACCGCGGACCGAGCGCGACGGAAACCGAGGGGTCCACGGTCGCGATGAGCTCGTGGTCCTCTCCGTCGTGGAGCGCCGCGGACAGAGGGTCGGCGAGCCCGCGCGCATCGTCGTGCACGGGGACGGCGTCGAGGTCGAGGTCGATGCCGACGCCCGCCGTCCGCGCAAGCCGGTAGAGGTCCCAGGCGAGTCCGTCGCTGACGTCCATAAGCGCGGTCGCGCCGGCGCGCGCGGCGGCGATGCCCTCTTCGATGCGCGGCGTCGGCACCAGGTGCCGACCCGAGCCGAGGCTGCCGCCGACCGGACCGGACAGCAGCACGGTCTGTCCGAGGGAAGCGCGGGCGCGCTCGGGCGGCGGCCAAGGGGCGGCCAGCGCGCCGAGCGCCGTCACGGTGAGCCCGAGCGGCCCGTCGGCCCGCGCGAGGTCGCCCGCGACCAGCGAGGCACCGAAGCGCTCCGCAGCGTCTCGCGCTCCGAGGATCACGTCCTCGACGTCGCGCGCCGGGACCGTGCCGCTCGCCCGCACGGCGAGGGTCACGGAGTGCGGCCGCGCAGCGCTCGCCGCGAGGTCCGAGAGCGCACGCAGGACGGCCTTGCCGCCCGCGGTGGCGCGGGGCGCGGACGCATCGAAGTGAACGCCCTCGATGCACTGATCGACGCACACGACCGGCGGCCCGTCCAGCTCCTCGAGGTAGGCGGCGTCGTGCATCGCGCCCGCCGCGCGCCCGGCGGGCGCGGGCAGCGTCGCGAGCCAGCGGTGGATCGCGTCCTCGGACCACGCGCCCTCATTTCCGGCGCCCGCGTTCAACGCTCTCCCCCGCCGAACCCGAGGAGGACCCGGCCCGCGACCACGTTGCGCGGCACCCAGCCGTGCACCTCTGAGTCGAACCCGGGGCAGCCCGCACGGTCGGTCCCGCACCAGAGCGCACCGTCCTCGTCGCGGACGCGCTCGACCAGAGCGAGGAGCCGCGTTCCGCCCTCGACGCGCAGCAGGACGGTATCGCCCGGCGTGAGCGGTCGCGGCTGCGTGTCGAGCAGCAGCTTCGCGCCCGCTTCGACGGTCGACACGGGTGAGCAGGCGTCCCCGGGAAGATCGTGGAGGCCGTAGCGCGAGCCCAGGTACACCGCGCCGCCGAGCGCGGCGAGCAGCGTGATCCGGCGCGCCGGCTTCGCGAGCCTGCGCGGATCGAACGAACTCACGACGGGTCCCCCTCGAACAGCGAACGGGCCCTCTCGGTGAGCCGACCCGCACGTTCCCGGATCGCGCCGAGATCGTACGCCCCGCTCGGGCCCGCCGTTCCCCAGAGCCCGCCGATGCAGGCGGCGCCGGCCAGCGCGGACCGGGCCGGCCCGCAGCGCTCGAGCTCGGCGAGGGTCCCCTCGTCGATCCCACCGAGCGCGAGAACCGGCACAGCAGCTCGCTCGGCGAAAGCCGCGGCGGCCTCGGGTCCGAGCGGCCCTCCCTCGGGGGCGGGCTTCGAATGCGGGACGAAGACCGGCGCGTGCAGCGCAAAGTCGACGCTGCCGTCCAGCGCGTGCGGGTCGTCGCCGGTGTGCGTCGAGAGTCCGAGCGCAACGCCCTTCGGCACGACGCTGCGCGCGTCCTCCGGCGGAAGCGAGCGACCCCCGAGCTGCACGGCGTCGGCCCCGACCGCCGCCGCCAGGTGCGCGCGGTCGTGCATCCCGAACCAGGTTGGCCCGTCCGCGCTCCTCAGAACGCTCGCCGCATCCCGCGCGAACGCGAGCAGCGGTCCGTCCTCGAGGCCGTACTCCCGTACGAGCAGCGCGCGCACGCCGCCCTCGACCGCGGCCTCGATCGCCCGCAGGGCGGCGCCCCGACCGGCGGGGTCGCCGCCGCGGAGCCGGCCCGGGGTCAGCGCGACGAGCGAGCCCGGGATCAACCGTCCAGCTCGACCAGGTAGTCGAGGTCCCGCAGGAGCGTCCGGTAGCGCGCGCGGCTCGTCCGCGTCTTCAGCTGCACCGAGTGCTCGTCGATCTTGGCCTTCACGAACGGCCGGACGCCCGCGTCCCGGACGAAGCGTGCGATCAGTCCCGGGTCCGTGCTGCGCACGACGTGGTCCGCGCCGAGCATCAGGAGACCCGCACCCGCCGCCCAGCCGCGCAGCGTGTGCAGCACGTTCTGGGGAACGGGCGTGCGAGCGTTCGCGGTCAGCACGTCCACCATTCGCTGGAGGGTCACTCCCTCGAGGAGGCCGCGGTGCACCGATTTCTCGTCGAGCCGGAACTGCCGCAGCGCGCCGTCGGACGAGCGACGGTCGGCGAAGCGATCGAGGTCGTAGACCAGATCGGCGTCGTCGCCGTCGCCGAAGAGGATCACCTCGAAGTCGGGGGTCACGATCAGGCGGCCGATGCCGTCGGAGACGCCCGGCTCGGCCGTCGACATGCCGAGAACGCGTGCGCCGATCTGCGTGAGCCGCATCGCGACGGGGTGCCCGTTCGAGTCGTAGCCGAGGTCGACGATGCCGAGGAGGTAGAGCCGCTTCCGCACCCAGTTGACGAGGTTCCAGCTGAGGCGCTGAAGGTCCTGCGGCACGCCCGGGGCGCCCGCCTCCACCACGCCGGCGGCAAAGGTCTCGATCTGCGCGAGGTACGCGTTGCGCGCGAGGAAGGGCAGGTACATCACGTCGTACCAGACCCCGACCTCGAGCCGCTTCATCATCGTGAGCAGCAGGCTTCGGAGCGCAGGCTGGTGGATCGACTCCGCCTCGACGTCGACCTCTCCCTTCACGTGCTGGAACAGAGCGTCGAGCTTGTCGTCGAGCCCGAGCTCGTCGAACGCGCGGCCCTTCGCGCCGAGCTTGAAGGTGCGCTCGCCGGTGACCTCGATGAAGCCCGCCTGCCGCGCGAAGCGGAAGATGAAGTTCAGGACGTCGCCGCGCTCGAGCTCCACGCCGGGGTTCGGGATGAGCTCGGTGAGGATGCGCTTCTCGGTGGACTTGAAGATCTCGCCCGCCGCGGTGAAGCGCACCGCGTTCTCCTGGAGGTACGCGAAGAAGCGCGTCAGGTTCGCCGCGAGGTCGACGCCGAGCGAGCGCGCGTCGTGCGGCGCGTCGGGGTCGCTCGGAACCGCGACCCGCTTGAACCAGGCGAGCGTGACCTCGTTGAAGACGACGAACGTGTCGTCGTCGTGCTGGATCCCGTACGGCGTGAAGTCGAGTCGATCGACGGTGCCGACGAGCGATTCGCCGAGGATCTTCGCCCACCGCCGCTGGTTCCAGTGGGGTAGCTCGGTCTCCATCCGCTCGAAGAAGCGGCGCGGCAGAAGGCCCCCGAACTCGAGAACGATTTTTCCGACCAGGTCGCGCAGCCCCTCGGGCAGGCGCTCGATGCGCGCCACGGCCTGGGCCTCGTTGGAGTACATCTTGAACTGCGCGCGCAGGCGAGCCGGCGGCATTCGACGGCTCGACGCGGCGAACTGACTCTCGAGGTGTCCCTTCAGGGTCAAGATCGAGAAGGCGCCGCCCGTGGGCGTCGGCTCCTCGGGCGCGGGCTCCTCGGCGCTCTGGAGGGCGTCCGCCGCGAGGTCGAGCGGAAGATCCTTCGGCACGGCCCAGGCGTCACCCGCGTCGTCGATGTCGAAGAGCAGCCCCGCCCGCTTGAGCGCGTCCACGCGCTGGCGCGTCTCACCGTTCGAGACGGCCTCGATGTCCTCGCGACGGCGCACGAGGGTCGGAGTCTCGGCGAACGCGCGCAGAACGATGCGCTCGGGCGCGGGAAGCTTGGCGACGCGCTCGGCGACGCGGTGCGCGTCCTTCATCCAGCGCATCAGGGCGGCACGGATGTCCGCGACCTTGCCCGGAACGGCGCTGTCCCCCTCGCCCGCCCAGAAGCGGTAGGGAGCCGCAAGCTCGGGTTTGCGTAGCAGCTTGAGCGCGGCGCTGACGGTTGGGGCGCTCGCGCCGCCGCCGCCCGCCGAGATTCGGGGCGCGACGGGGCTCCTCGGGGTCCTCGCGCGGAGCTCCGCGCGCTCGGGAAGTTCGCTCGACGCGCGGCCTCGACCGCCGCGTCCTCCAGGGGTGGGCATGCTCACGCGCTGCCTCCTCTGCTCTTGGCCCGGCCCGACGGCGGACCGTCTGGGCTCTCGGCCGGCTTCGTCTCCGGGCGGGACCGCGCCCCGCCTCGTCCGTCGCGCGTCGCCGCGCTTCCGTCGGGTTCCACGTCGCGGATCTCGTACGCGTACCCCTGCTCGGTCAGGAAGAGCTGGCGCTTCTGCGCGAACTCCTGGTCCTTCGACGACGTCGTGACGACGGTGTAGAAGGTCGCCCCGCTGCCGTCCGACTTCGGGCGCAGCACGCGTCCAAGGCGCTGCGCCTCCTCCTGGCGCGACCCGAAGGTGCCCGAGACCTGGATCGCGACGCTCGCGTCCGGCAGGTCCACGGCGAAGTTGCCGACCTTCGAGAGGACCAGGACGTCGATATCGCCGGCGCGGAACGCTCCGTAGAGCTCTTCACGCTTCGCGTTCGAGGTCCGGCCCGTGAGGAGCGGAGCGTCGAGGGCCTTGGCCAGCGCTCTCAGCTGATCGAGGTACTGCCCGATCACGAGCACGCGCTCGCCGCCGTGCTGCGCGACGAGCTCCTCCACCACGGGCGTCTTCCGCGGGTTCTCGGACGCGATGCGGAACTGCGACCGCGCTCCGGCCGTCGCGTAGGCCCGCTGCCCTTCCTCGTCGAAGGGCACGCGCAGCTCGACGCAGCGCGCCTCGGCGATGAAGCCGGCGGACTCGAGCACCTTCCACGGGACGTCGTAGCGCTTCGGCCCGATGAGGCAGAAGACCTCGTCCTCCTTGCCGTCCTCGCGCACCAGCGTGGCCGTGAGCCCCAGCCGGCGGCGCGCCTGCAGTTCCGCCGTGACGCGGAAGATCGGCGCCGGGAGGAGATGCACCTCGTCGTAGACGACGAGACCCCAGTTGACGCCGCGGAAGACCTCGAAGTGCTCGAACTCGGCCGACTTGGAGCGGCGCCAGGTGAGCATCTGGTAGGTGCTGACCGTGACGTCCTTGAGGTCCTTGACCTCGCCCGTGTACTCGCCGACCTGGTCCTCGGTGAGCTCCGTCTTGTCGAGGAGCTCGTCCCGCCACTGCCGGACGGCGACCGTGTTCGTCGTCAGGATGAGGGTCTTCGTACCGACGAGGTGCATGACGCCCATCGCCGTCACCGTCTTGCCCGCGCCGCAGGGCAGCACCACGACCCCGCTGCCGCCGGTCACGTCACCACCCGCGTGGAAGGCCTCCGCAGCCTGGCGCTGGTAGTCGCGCAGGCCGAACGGCGAGCCGCCGCGCGTCGTGTCGCGCAGCTCCACCGACAGCGGATCGCCGTCGACGTAGCCGCCCCGGTCGTCCACGGGGAAGCCGAGCCGGATCAGGCGCTGCTTGACCTCGCCGCGCCCCAGGTCGTCGAGGAACGCGCGGGCGTCCTCGCCCTCGCCCACCACTTCGAGGGCGGCGCGGACCGTCTTGTGCTGGAGCACCTCCGCGAGCACGCCGGGCTCACGCGCGACGAGCTCGAAGCTCCGCGGCGCGCCGTCGCCCGCGCGGCGGATCGCGAGCAGCCCGTAGCGCTCGATCCAGCCCCGCACCTCGCCCATCAGCGCGCCGGGGACCGGAACGCAGGCGAACCGGTGCAGAGCGCGCTCGATCTCGTCCGCGGTGACACCGATCGCTGCGGCGTTCCAGACGGACACCGGCGTGATGCGGTAGGTGTGCAGGTAGTCCGGACTCTTCTCGAGCTCCGCGAAGCGCGCGAGCGCATCGCGTGCGTCCGTGAACAGCGGGTGCTCCTCGGTGAGAGGATTGCCGTCGTCGCCGCGCATCGGCCGCCCCGCGCCGTCGACGCGCGCGCGGACGGTGTGGAGCATGAGGGTCCGGTCGCTCTGTACGATGAGCGGGTTCGAGGGCAGCGGGGGCGGAAGAGAATCCGTCATGCGTCCCCTCCTCGCTTGCGCGCGGACTTCGCGCGGGCGGCGCCCGAGCTCTTGGCGGCGCTGCGCTTCTTCGCGGCTGCGGTCCGACGGGCCGCGGGCTTGCGGGCCCTCGGCGCGCGGCGAGCGGGCACGAGCGCAGCGCCGCCGGGCTCCTTGAAGAGCCACGGGCCCGTGATCGACCTCGCGTTCGCGCGCAGCTCCTGCGGCGTTCCCGCCGCAACGATCTCGCCGCCGGCCGCGCCGCCCTCGGGCCCGAGCTCGACCAGTCGATCGCAGATCTCGAGGAGCTCGGTGTGGTGCTCGATCACGACGACCGCGTCGCCCTTGCGCGCGAGGCGGCCGAGGCAGCGAGCCAGGTGTTCCACGTCGCTGGCCGCGAGACCCGTGCTGGGCTCGTCCAGGATCACGACGCTGCGCTCCAGCATCCGGCGCGAGCGTCCGTCGTCCGCGCGCCAGAGCTCGGAGGCCAGCTTGATGCGCTGCGCCTCGCCGCCCGACAGCGTCGTGGACGACTGACCCAGCGACATGTACCCGAGGCCGACGTCGGCGAGGGTCTGAAGGATCCGCGCGATCTCGGGGCTGGCCTCGAAGAAGGCGAGGGCCTCCTCGACGCTCATCGCGAGCACGTCGGCGATCGACCGTCCCCGGTAGCGCACCTCGAGGATCTCGGGCGCGTAGCGCGAGCCGTCGCACTCCTCGCACGTGAGCCACAGGTCGGAGAGGAACTGCATCTCGACGAGGGTCGCGCCGAGGCCGTCGCACGCCTGGCAGCGCCCCTTCGTCGAATTGAACGAGAAGTGCGAGTGCGTGTAGCCCCGCAGCCTCGCCTCGGGGGTCTTCGCGAAGAGCTGTCGCAGGTGCGGCATCAGCTCGACGTAGGTCGCGGGCACGCTGTGCGGCGAGCGACCGATCGGCGTCGCGTCGACGACGGAGAGTCGCGTCCCCTCGGGCACGCTCGCCTTCTTCCATCGGCCGCGCGCCGCGTCGCCGCGGAGCGCCGGCACGAGCGTGTCGAGCACGAGGGTCGATTTGCCGGAGCCCGACGGACCGCAGACGCCCGTGATCTCGCCGAAGCGCACGTCCAGATCGACGCCGCGCAGGTTGTTGCCCTTCGCGCCGGTGAGCGACACCACGTCGGACAGACCGGCGTAGGCGTCGCTGCGTTCGCGCCGGCGCTGCTCTTCGAGCTCGTCGTCGCGCGTGCTCGCGTCGTCCGAGAGGATCGCGGCAAGATCGATCTCACCGCGCAGGTAGCGGCCGGTGCCGGAGCTCGGGTGCGCGCGCACTTCGTCGGGCGTGCCGCTGACGACGACCTCGCCGCCCCGGACACCCGCGCCCGGGCCCATGTCGACGATGTGGTCCGCGCGCGCCATCAGCTCGGCGTCGTGCTCGACGACGAGGACCGTATTCCCCGCATCGCGCAGGGACTCGAGCGCACCCGCCAGGCGATCGATGTCGCGCGGGTGGAGTCCGACGGTCGGCTCGTCCAGGACGTAGCAGACCCCGACGAGCTCGGAGCCGAGGCTGGCCGACAGGCGCACGCGGCGCGCTTCGCCCCCCGACAGGGTCGAAGTCGCGCGGTCGAGGGTCAGGTACCCGAGGCCGACGCGCTCCAGCAGCGAGAGACGCGAGCGAAGCTCGTTCGTGACCTGACCGATCGCCTCGGCGGTCGCCTTCTTCAGCTTGAGCTTCGTCACCCACTCGAGGCCGTCGGTCACCGTCATCGCGAGGACCTCGGGGATGCGCTTGCGGCCCACCCAGACGTTCCGATACGCCGCCTCGAGGCGCTCGCCGTTGCAGCTCGGGCAGGTCTCACGCGTCATCACCTTCTCGAGGATCGCCGCCCATTCCGGGTCGTCGGTCCCCGCGTGCCAAGCGTCGACGTGTCCGCACAGCCCCCTCCACTCGGAGCTGTACTCCTGCTCGTACGCGAAGTTGCGCATCTCCTTCGCAACGGTCACCTCGTACTCGCCGCGGGCGCCCTCGCCGCGCATGATCAGCGCCTTCTGCTTGTCCGTCAGCTTCCCGTACGGCCGGTCGAGGTCCACGCGGTGCCGACGGGCGACCTCGCGCAGGAGGAGCTCGTAGTACCCCTTGCCCTTCACGAGGTAGCGGCCCAGCTTGCCGCCGATCGCGCCGTCGGTGAGCGGCCGCGAGTCGTCCGTGATGAGCTTGTCCGGGTCGGCCTGGAAGACCTTGCCGAGGCCGTCGCAGGTCCGGCACGCACCGACGTGCGTGTTGAACGAGAAGTGCCGCGGCTCGAGCTTGCCCGCGAGCTGGAACCCGCAGACGGAGCACGCGCCCAGCGTGCTGTACTCGAAGCGCGGGCCGGCCTTGACGAGCACCGACACGCGTCCGTGCGCGGCGGCGGCCGCCTGCTCGACCGCGTCGGCGATGCGCGCGCGGGAGGCCGTGTCGAAGGAGACGCGGTCGACGACGAGGTCGACGTCGGTCACGCCCTCGAAGCTCGGCGGATCCCCGTCGATGCGGTGCTCCTTCCCGTCGATCATCACGCGCACGAAGCCCGCGGCCGTCCAGCTAGGGACGAGGGCCGCGAGGCGCTCGGCGACCGCGCTCTCGTCCTTCGACACGCTGCGGCTGTGGCCGTGCACCGGCGCGAGGATCCAGCCCTTCGGCTTGCCCTCGAGCTCCCCCGCGCGCTTCAGGATCGCGCGAGTGACCTTGCCCGGGTCGGCGGGTTCGAGCACCTCGCCGTGGTCCGGACACCTGGGCACGCCGGCGCGCGCGAACAGCACGCGCAGCTGGTCGTGGATCTCGGTCGTCGTCGCGACGGTCGAGCGGGGGTGGCCGCGCACGGTCGCCGCCTCGACCGCAACGGAGGGGCCGAGCCCGGTGATCGACTCGACCGGCGGCTTGTCCTTCGTCCCGAGGAACTGACGCGCGTAGGTCGAGAGCGACTCGACGAAGCGGCGTCGGCCCTCGGTGTAGATCGTGTCGAGCGCGAGCGACGACTTGCCGGACCCGGACGGTCCGGTCACGACGGTGAGCGAGCCACGCGGAACGTCGACGTCGACGCCGCGCAGGTTGTGGGTCGTGGCGCCGCGCACCGACAGCTGATCGGGCTGCACGACGCCCTTGGTGCGCGGCAGCGGCTTCGACTTCACCGTCCGCGCGGACGCGATCTCGGCCAGCGCGCGGCCGGTCGCCGTGTCGAGCTGGGCCACGTCCTCGGGCGTGCCCACGCCGAGCAGCTCACCGCCGCCCGCGCCGCCCTCCGGACCGAGGTCGACGATCCAGTCGGCCGCCTGGATCAGCTCGAGGTTGTGCTCGATGACCAGCACGGTGTGCCCCTTGTCAACCAGCCGCTGCAGTGCGCCGACGAGCCGCCCGACGTCCTCCATGTGGAGCCCTGTGGTGGGCTCATCGAGCAGGAAGAGCGTGTGCCCACTCGGACGTTTCGCGAGATGCGTGACGAGCTTGATCCGCTGCGCTTCGCCGCCGGACAGCGTCGGCGACGGCTGGCCGAGCGTCAGGTAACCGAGCCCGACGTCCATCATCAGCCGCAGCGGCCGCTGGATCAGCGGGTGGTCCTCGAACAGCTCGAGCGCGTCCTCGACGGTCATCGCGAGCACGTCAGCGATCGACTTCTCGCGGTAGCGGACGTCGAGCGTCTCTTCCTGGAACCGGTTCCCGCCGCACTCCTCGCACGGGACGGTCACGGCGGAGAGGAACTGCAGCTCCATCACCTTGACGCCGGCCCCATGGCACTCCTCGCAGCGGCCGCCGGCGGTATTGAAGCTGAAGCGCGACTTCGTGTACCCGCGCATCTTGGCCTCGGGGAGGCTCGCGAACAGGTCGCGGATCGGACCGAACAGCTTCGTGTACGTCGCGGGGTTCGAGCGCGGGGTGCGCCCGATCGGGGCTGCCGTGATCGCGACGAGCTCGTCGACGTGCTCGAGCCCGCGGACGGCGTCGTGTGCGCCGGGCTCCGGCGCTTCGCGCTCGAGGTGCCGCAGCACGGCGCGCTTCAGCGTGCGCTCGACGAGCGTGGACTTCCCCGAGCCGGAGACGCCCGTGACCGCCGTCAGCGTCCCCAGCGGGAACTCCGCGTCGACGCCCTTCAGGTTGAACGCACGCGCGCCCTCCACGCGGAGGAACTCACCGCTGCCCGCGCGTCGTTCCTCGGGCGCCGGGATGTCGATCTGCCCGCGCAGGAGTCGCCCCGTCGGCGTGTCGATCTTGCGCTTGGCGATCTCGGCGGGCGGACCCGCCGCCACGATCTGGCCACCGCGCGAGCCCGCCGCGGGGCCCACGTCGATCAGCCAGTCGGCGCTGCGCAGCGTCGACTCGTCGTGCTCGACGATCACGACGCTGTTGCCGGAGTCGCGCAGACGCGCGAGCGCGCCGAGGAGGCGTCCGTGGTCGCGCGCGTGCAGGCCGATCGACGGCTCGTCGAGCACGTACAGCACGCCCTGGAGACCGGCCCCGAGCTGTGCAGCGAGCCGGATGCGCTGCGCCTCGCCGCCCGAGAGCGTGCTCGCGCCCCGATCGAGCGTCAGGTAGCCGAGTCCGACCTCCACGAGGAAGTCGGCCCGGCGCTCGATCTCGTTCAGGAGGTCGCGCGCGATGCGCGCGCGCCGGTCGTCGACCTCGACGGAGCGCAGGCGCGGAACGAGCTCGGCGACGGGCAGCGACGTGAGCTCGGGGAAGCGCGTCTCGCCGAAGCGGACGAAGCGCGCGAACTCGTTGACGCGCGAGCCGCCGCAGTCGGGACAGACCTGCTCGGTGCAGAACCGCTCGACCATCTTCTTGCGTGAGCCGCGGGCCCAGGCGCGCTCCAGGTCGCCGAGAACGCCGCGGAACACGCGGTTCCACTCACCCGAACCCTTGGAGCGCTTTCCGTCCCACTTGAACGTGTCGCGGTAGCGCTTGTTCCCGGTCCCGCGCAGTACCACGCGTCGCGCCTTCGGCGTCAGATCGGCCCACGCGGTGTCGAGGTCGAAGTCGTTGGCCTCGGCGACGGTCTCGAGGAACGAGAAGTCGACGTTGGGGAACAGCAGGCCCTTCCCGTTCGCGCGCGTGACGGCGAGCGCACCCTCTCGGATCGTGAGCGCGGGGTCCTTGACCACGCTGGCCTCCGACGGCGCACGCGTGATGCCGAGGCCGTCGCACGTGCCGCACGCGCCGTGCGGCGAGTTGAAGCTGAAGAGGCGCGGCTCGAGCGGCGGGAGCTCGCGACCGGTCTCCGGGCAAACGCGCTGGGTCGACCAGATCCGCGCCTCGCCGTCCTCGCCGAGCGCGAGCACTTCGCCGTCCCCCACCTCGAGCGCCTGCTCGACGGCGTCCCTCAGCCGGCCCGGCTCGTCCCGGTCGGGCTTGAGGCGGTCGACGATGACCTCGATCGAGTGCTGCTTGTACCGCTCGAGCTCGGGCGCGTCCTCGAGCCGGACGATCTCGCCGTCGATGCGCGCGCGCACGAAGCCCTTGCGCTGCAGGTCCTGGAAGAGCTTCTTGTGGGCGCCCTTGCGGTCCTTGATGAGCGGCGCGCCGACAACGAGGCGCTTGCCCGCGTGCTCGGCGAGGAGCTCCTGCACGACCGCCTCGGGCGTGCGGGATTCGACCGGCAGGTCGCACCACGGGCTGTGGGCGACGCCGGCCCGCGCGTAGAGGACGCGGAGGTGGTCGACGATCTCGGTCAGCGTTCCGACCGTCGAGCGGTTGCCGCGCGCGATCGACTTCTGGTCGACGGCGATCGCGGGACTGAGGCCCTCGATCGAGTCCAGTTCCGGCTTCTGGAGCCCGCCGAGGAACTGCCGCGCGTAGGCCGAGAGCGTCTCGAGGAACCGGCGCTGTCCTTCGCGGAAGAGCGTGTCGAAGGCCAGCGAGGACTTGCCCGAGCCCGAAACGCCCGTCACCGCGACCAGGGCGCCGCGCGGCAGATCCACGTCGACACCCGTGAGGTTGTTCTGGCGCGCCCCGCGGATGCGGAGCACGTCCGCTCCGTCCGGGAGCGTGACGACGGGCGCGGAGTTCGGCGTGGCCTTCTGGGGTGCCATCGGAGGCGGAAGCGAGGGCCTCGGGGCGCCGCCGGGGAGGGTCTCCGGGGACTTCTGAGCGCCGAGGTTTAACCAGGGAAGATACCAGCGCCGAGGCCGCTCGAGCCAGCCCGTACGCCCGGGCGCACGCACGCCTAACCCACTGCATGCAATAGGCTTCTGGCCGCGACGATTCGTCGCATGCGGGCCCGCGCGAACGAGGCGCTTCGGTCCGATCGGGACGCCCGTGGCGGGCCGACCCGCGCACCCGCCCGAGGTCGGCCGCGGGCGGCCGGGAAGCCCGCCGCCCGCTCGAAACGGCGGGCCTCCGCGCACGTAGTCGGGGCCATGACTGCCGCACTGCTGCTCGCACTGTCCCTCGCGCCGCCCGCCCCGTTCACCCCGTTCGCCCAGGTCCCTCCGGTCGCGCCGATCGCCGGACCGCCCGGGGCCGAGGAAGTTCCGGACGGCGGACCGCCCTCCGTGGCACCAGCGGGATCCGATCCGGACTGGGCCGCCGTCCCGCCGACCGGCGGGAGACTCGAAGTGCACCCCGGAACGCGTGTGCTCCACCTCAACGGCCCCTCGATCGAGTCCCGCGGATTCGCGGAGGGCTACCTCCTCGCGGACGACATCTTCGATTGCTTCGGCGAGTTCGCGCTCGACCACGTGACGGGCGGCGCGCCGGTGGCGTGGGACCTCGTCGTACGGCCGGGGATCCGCGCCCGATTCGCCTTCGGCGCATCGCACGAACGCTGGGCCGAAGCCGTGGTGCGCGGGATGGCGGCGGCCCGCGGCGACCGGGGGCTCGGGCTCGGGGTCCCCGACCGCGACCTCGATCCATTCGACGTTCTCGCCTGCGCCGCCATCCCCGACCTCGCAGGCGTCCTGTGCTCGTCGCTCGCCGTCTGGGGCGACTCCAGCGCCTCGGGCGACGTCCTCGTTGGACGCAACCTCGACTACCCCTCGACCCCGGCCGTGGAGCGCGCCTCGCTCGTCGAGGTGCACGCCCCCCTCGACGGCGCGCCGGGCTGGATCGGCGTCGGCTGGCCAGGTTCCGCGGGCTGCCTCACCGGTCTGTCGGAGCGCGGCGTCTACGCGGCCGTGCACGACGTCTACGCCGACGAGGCGCTGCCGAAGACGAAGGCGACGCCGCGCACGCTCATCCTCGAGACGCTCCTGACCGAGCTCGCGCCCGGGGCCTCGACCGCGGAGGAGGCGCTGCGCGTCGCGCGCACGCGAAGTTTCGTGATGGCGGGCAACGTCATGGTCGCCTGGCAGGCGAACGAACGGCCGACGGAAGTCCCCGCGGACCTCGTCCGCACGTTCCGCGGCGCGTGCGTGCTCGAGATCGGCACCGACGAGGCCCTCGACGCGGGCGTGACGCTCCGCCGGAGCGACGGGGCCGAGCCATGGATCGCGTGCAGCAACGACTTCCGCGCGCGGTCCGGCGCGGACCTGGGCTGTCGCCGCTACGCCGCCTGGACGGACGGCGTCGAGAGAGCGCCCCTCCAGGCCTCCGACCTATGGCGCCTGGCCGACGACGCGGGCATGACGATCACCCTCTACCGGACGGTCGCGGACCTCGGCGCGGGCACGCTCTCCGTCGAGCGCCACACGGACGCAGGCTGGCAGCCGCGCTGGCGTTCGAGGTCCGTCGCTGCCGAGGTTCGGTCGCAGTAGCTCACTCGGCGCGGCGTCCGCCGGCGGCCGCGGGCAGCGTCAGCGTGAACCGTGCTCCCCCCGACGGGGATCGGCGCACCTCGACCGCACCGCCCGCGCGCTCCGCGATCGCTCGGACGAGCGCCAGGCCGAGGCCGTAGGCACCCGCGTGTTCGCCGCGCTTGCGGAACGGCGAGAAGATCTCGGCGTATGCATCCTCCGGCACGCCGGGTCCGTCGTCGTCCACGACGACCCGGACCGCCCCGCCTTCGCATTCGCGTTCGACGACGAGCGTCACAGCCCCCCCGGGCGGCGTCCACGCGATCGCGTTCGAAACGAGGTTGCGCACCGCGAGCACGAGCTCCTCCGCGTCGAGCGCAACCGGACACAGACCTCTCCGCTCGGCGTCGAAGAAGACGCCCTTGTCGGCGGCGCCGGCCTCCTCCGCGACCAGCCTCCCTGCCAGCGCTTCGCACGCGTCGACCGGTCCGGGGCCGCCGCCCGGCGGGCGCGGGATCGTCCACGCGACCACGTTGTCGACGGTCCGAGCGAGCCTCCGTAGAGCGCGCTGGTTCTCGCGGAGCACCGCGCGCGCAGCGTCCGGCGTCGCCGGATCGTCCAGCGAGACCTGCGTCCGCGTGAGCAGCGACTGGATCGGACCGCGCACATCGTGTGCGAGCCCCGCGGAAAGGACGCGCGATCGATCGCGCTCCGCGCCGGCTGCCCGCACCGCCGCGTCGAGGACCTGCAGCTCGCGGGGCGCATCGGCGAGCGGCTCCGGACCCTGGCCCACGGCTCGTACGGCGCGCGCCACGGAGGCTCCGAACGCCCGCCCGAAGAGGAACGCGAGCAGCGCGCCCGCCGCGACGAAGCCGACGAGGAGCAGCCCGAGCGTGCGGACGCGGTCGAGCCAGCCGCCTCCGTCGAGCGCGACGAAGACCCGCGTGCGACCCTCAAGCTCGACGACGGTCGCGCGACGACCGCGACCGAGCGACCGCGCCTGGCCCGGCGCGAGGCTCTCGGTCACGTCCTCCAGTTCGGACATGAGCCGCGGATCCCCCACCGCGATCGCCTCTGCGCCCGCGCCCCGCGCTACGAAGGCGAGCGAGATCTCGTCCTCCATCGCTGCGAGACCCTCGAGGAACCGCGCGAGTGCGTCGCCGTCGACGGCCCCCGCCCCGCCTCCCTCGCCGGACAACGCTCCAGCCCGTACCGCCGCGGCTTGTTCGAGCACCTCCTCGTCGATCTGCGCCGACAGAGCCAGCGTGCCGCCCAGGAAACCGAGCAGCGCGACCACGCTCAGGTAACCGATCGCCGCCCGGGCGAAGCGCCTCGCGCTGACCTCCTCGATCGTGTTCTTGGACGTGGTCATGTGCGCACGCGCTCCGCCCGCATCGCGTAGCCCTCGCCGGGCACGGTGAGGATCGCGTGACCGCCCTCTAGATCGAGCTTCTTGCGCACGCGCATGACCACCACATCGACGACGTTGGTGCCCGGGTCGAAGTGCATGCCCCACGCGCGCTCGACGATCTCGCTGCGCGAGAGCGTGCCACCGTCGGCGCGCAGGAGCGCGTCGACGAGGTCGAACTCCCGGTCGCTCAGCTCGACGGGGCGCCCGCCGCGCTCTACGCGCCGATCCGTCAGGTCGTACCGGAGCGTTCCATCGCGGTACACCACATGCGGGACGTTGCGGCGGAGCACGGCCTCGATGCGCGCGAGGAGCTCGGCGAGCTCGAAAGGCTTCACGACGTAATCGTCGGCCCCTGAGCGCAGACCGCGAACACGGTCGTCGAGAGCGGAACGCCCGGTCAGGAAGACGACAGGGGTCGAGTCCCCGCGCTCCCTCAGCCGCTGGAGCACGCCCCAGCCGTCGAGCTCGGGCATGTCGACGTCGAGGAGGAGGAGGTCGAACGGAGCGCCGGCGGAGAGGAGTTGCTCCACCAGCGCGCCGTTCTCCGCCGTCGCGACCGCGTACCCCGCGCGCACGAGGCCTGCCGAGAGGCTGGCGCGGAGTCCTGGGTCGTCGTCGGCGAGGAGCAGGTTCATCGGTCCATTCTGCGCGCGTGGTCCGGGCCGGGAGGAGCGGATCGAGCAGCCCGAGAATGCCCCGCGCGAGGCCCTGGAGGGAATGACGCCGCCGTCATCGCGACCGGCGCATCCGCGCCCGAACCCTTCCACGAGCGGGCCGCGACGGCGCCGCCCTCCACCCTCCAGATCCTCCACAGGCACCGCCAGGTCCACCCGCGACATGTTCCGAAACACCCGCCCGAGTCCGCGCAGCCTCCCGTTCGTCCTCTTCGCCGCCGCCGCGAGCAGCCTCGTGTCCTGCCGGGCGACCGGGAGCGCAGCCTCGGCCGCCAGCGGCAGCGGCTTCTACGCGAAGGCCCTCCTCGGCGCCGGCGTCCTCGAGGACGCGGAGGCGAACTTCGAGGCCCCTGGAGGAGCCATCACGGACGGCGAGGGCTCCTTCGAAGCCGGCGCGCTCGCCGGACTGGCCCTCGGGTACCGGCCCGACGACCGATGGGCCGTCGAGCTCGAGTTCACCTACCGCTCGAACGACGTGGACGAGATCGTCGAGTCCGGAGGCGCGGTGTCCGGCACCGGCGGCGACTTTGCGTCGACCGCGCTGATGCTGAACGCGTTCTACGAGTTCGACACCGACTGGGCGCTCGATCCGTACGTCGGGCTCGGGTTCGGGCTCGCGACCGAGGTCGACCTCGACGTGAACGGCGGTGCGCCCGCGAACGACGGCAGTTACTCGACCGAGTCCCCCGCCGCCCAGTTCATGGTCGGCGGCCGGCGCTCGCTCGGCGACGCGCTCGACCTCTTCGTCGAGGGCCGCTTCTTCCGCGCGTTCGATCCGGACATGGGCGGCGAGGGCTCCGATGCGCGCTTCGAGTCCGAGTACGGGCACACGTCTCTGCTCGTGGGTCTCGGATACCGGTTCTGACTGTGGGCTGCGCCGCGCGCTCCGGAACGAGCGCAGGGCGGCCCGACGTCGAGTCGGGCCGCCCTGCGTCGGACGTATCCGCGCAGCACCGTGAGCTGCCGGATCCGCGCGGGAGGCTCAGAGGCTCGAGGCGTTCTCCTTGAGGTAGGACGCAACGCCCTCGGCGGTCGGCTTCATCGCCGGCTTGCCGGGCTGCCAGTTGGCCGGGCAGACCTCGCCGTGCTCCTCGTGGAACTGGAGCGCGTCGACCATCCGGACGAGCTCGTCCATGTTGCGGCCAAGCGGAAGGTTGTTGTGCACCGCCGACTGGACGACGCCGTTCTGGTCGATGAGGAAAGTCGCGCGGTAGCTGAGACCGGACTCGGCGTGGACGACGTCGAAGGCGTCGCTCAGCTTCTTGTCGTTGTCGGCGATCAGCGGGTAGCTGAGCTCACCGATGCCGCCGTCGTCGATCGCGGTCTGGCGCCACTTCGCGTGCGTGTCGGCGTCGTCCATCGAGACACCGAGGACCTGCACGCCGCGCTTCTCGAGCTCGGCGACCTTGTGGTCGAGCGCGATGAGCTCCGACGGGCAGACGAAGGTGAAGTCCTTCGGGTAGAAGACGAGCGCGACGTACTTGCCGGCGTAGTCGGAGAGGCTGACCTCCTTGGTCGAACCGTCGGGCATGACGGTCGGGGCGGAGAAGTTCGGGGCCTTCGTGTTGATCAGGGAAGCCATGGGCTCTTCGTGGGTCGGTGGTCGGAGTGCGATCGGCGTCGGCGCGCCCTCGGGGCAGCGGGAGCGGGCCCGCCCGGCGACATCGGGCGAAGATTCTCCGCCCGGAGGGGACCGTTCTCAATGCTCACCGCCGGGATCTGCGTCCGGCGTACCCCCACGACAACCGAGGGCTATCGCTGCGATCAGCCGCGAAGGGGGCTGTGGGGGCCCGCTACGGCCGATCGCCTGCCCCGTCGGGGCGCGCGTGGACGCGCGCGAGCAGGGCCTCCACGACCGCAGCCGGCCCCGCCGCTATGTGGCCCCCGCGGAGCCAATCGTCCCCGCGCTCGAGGTCGGTGACGACGCCGCCCGCCTCCAGGACGAGCCCGGCGCCCGCCGCGAGATCGAACGGCGAGAGGTGGAGCTCCCAGAATCCGTCGATCCGGCCCGCCGCGACGTAGGCCAGATCGAGCGCGGCGGAGCCCATCCGCCGCACGCCGCGCACGTCGTAGAACACGCGCCCGAAGTTGCCGAGGTTCGAGTTGGCGAGCTCGCCGCGCCGGTACGGGAACCCGGTGGCGACCACGGCCTCGCCCAGGGAAGCCGCGTCGCTCACGCGGATCCGGCTCGGCGCGCCGTCGGGGCGGAGGCACCACGCCCCACGGCCGCGGGCCGCCACGAACGTCTCGCCGATGCGCGCGGCGTGCACGACGGACAGCGCAGGCCCTTCGGAGTCGAAGAGCCCGATCGACGCGCAGAACATCGGGATCCCGTGGACGTAGTTGACGGTGCCGTCGAGCGGGTCGACGAACCAGCGCGGGCCGCCGCGGCGCTCGTCGTCGGTCTCTTCCTCCGCCTCGATCTCGAAGCCGGGCGCCGCTGCGCGCAGCCGGGCGACGATGCGCTCCTCGCACTCGACGTCGACGCGCGTGACGAGATCTCGCGCGCTGGACTTCGTCCGCACGTCGCCGCTCGTCAGCTCCTCGAGGGAGTCCAGCTGCAGCGCGCCGGCCTCCTGCGCCGCGTCGATCGCGGCGGTCGCGATCGCCCCGTCGACAAGGCCGGAGGCAGAGCCGTCGAGCCCGAGCGCGCGGAGCGCCGCGGCCGTGCGGTCCGGCGTCACCGCCCGGCCCCCGCGGGTTCGCGCACCGCCGACGCGAGCCGCGCGCAGATCCGGTTCTGCATCGGCTTCCAGGCAGCGTTGTTCAGACCACCGACGCGCGGGTAGTTCACGAGGATCGCGTACGCGAGCCGCGGGTCGCCCCGCCCGTCGAGCACGACGCCCGAAAGGGCGCTGACCCCTGCGATCCAGCCGGTCTTGCCGCGCACCACGCCCTCGGCGGAGGTCCCGCGCATCCGACCCGCCAGCGAACCCGTGCGCCCGGCCACGGGCAGCGCGTCGGAGAACACGCGCCAGCCCTCGGGCGAGCTCTTGCGCAGCGCGCGCAGCGTGTCGACGAGGAGCCGTGCGCTCACGCGCGTGTCGCGCGAGAGGCCGGAACCGTCGACCTGCGCGAGCGCAGACGCGTCGACGCCGCTGTCGGTCAGGAGCTTCGCGATCGCCGCAGCGCTCTTTGCGCGCGTGCCCGCGCCACCGAGCCGATCTCCGACGAGGAAGAACAGCTGATCCGTCACGGGGTTGTTGGAGTCGAGCAGCACCGCCGGCAGCACGGAGCGGATCGGCGTCCGGAGCGTGTAGAGCGGCGGCCCCGCCGGCAGCACGCTGCGCTCGCGCTCGAAGCGGTCGGCGCGGACACCGGCCTCGTCGAGCGCCGCGAGGAACGAATGCCCGAAGAGATCGACCGGATCGGGGTGACGGAACTCCTTCACCCAGGGCTCGTCCAGCTTCGGAACGCTGCCCTTGACCGTGACGGTCGTCGCCGTCGCCCCGACGCGCACGTCGAGCTTCCCCTTCCGCACCTGGACGCCGAGGTTCTCGTCGAGGCCGTGCGCCCGGGGTCGCAGCGTCAGGCGCGCGGGCCTGCGCAGCGACGTCGCCGTCACCGTCGCGCGGAAGACGCCGCCGTTGGCGCTGAAGCCGCCCGCGAGCCCGCAGTAGTCGGTCCACCACTGCGACTCGTCGGGCCAGGCGGGCGCCGGGCCCGGAGTCCCGTAGGACCCTTCGTCGAGCACCACGCGGCCGCGGACCCGCTGGATCCCGGCGGCCCGCACCGCCTTGGCGGCGGGCTCGAGCAGCGGCAGCACCGAGCCGTCGCCCTCCCGGCGGTGCAGCGGATCCGCGCCCGCGCGCACGACCAGGTCCCCGTCGAGCACGCCGCCCTCGAGCTTCCCGTGGGCTTCGATTCGGGTCTCGAACTCCGCGTCGAGACCAAGGCCGAGGAGCGCCGCCGCCGCGGTCACGACCTTCAGGTTGGAAGCGGGACGCAGCGCCCTCCGCCCGAGTCGGTCCACGAGCACGTCGCCCGTCGCCGCGTCGACGACGGCGACCGCGATGGTCGTCTCATTCACATCGAACTTCCCCTTGCGGGCCTTCTTCGCCGCGGCGAGCGCGTTCGCGATGTCGGTCTCGACGCCCCGCCGGAGCTCCGCGACGTCCAGGTCGAGCCTTGCTGGCACCGCCCCGCCGCGTCCGGTCGACTCCCGAGCCGGGCCGCCGGCCTCGGAGACCGAGAGTGCGGACGGCCCGGGGTCGGGGGACTCGGCCTCATGGGGCGGCGCATCGCGGCCGGCGCCGGGCGCCGGGGCGCCTTCGCTCGCGCGTTCTGCAGCACCGGCGATTCCTGAGCCCCGCCCCGTCCGCGGCGCCGCGGCGATGGCCCCGCCCGTCGAGGCTGCGCGACGCTGGAAGCCGGGCAGCTCGAGCGGAGGCGCGGGCTCCTCTGCGCGTGGCGCGGCCTCGCCGACTCCGGCCGCTTCCGCGCCGAAGCCACGCACGAGGAGGACCGCGGCGGCCACCCCGGACGCCACGAGGGCGAAGCGGAGCGCGGGGCGGCCGACGCGCGGGATCGGATCGGCGTTCATGGCCCCAGTGTGGCAAACGGAGGGCGTCGCCTCACGGGGCGAGCGCCGTCAGCGGTCCGACCCGGTCGCCGTTTCGGCTGACGATGCGCTCCCGTCCCCGGAGGCCGCTTCCAGCACTAGGAGCGCCAGCCGGGCCGTGCGCTGCAGCTTGGCGGGCGACACGTGCTCGGGGACGTCGCGCCAGGTGTGGTAGATGCCCTCGTCGAGCGGCCACGTCTCGAACAGGAAGACCGCCGGCACGCCCACCTCGTAGAGGGCGTAATGGTCCGAGCGCGTGAAGAAGCTCCGGTCATCGACACGCTGGACCTCTGTGAAGCCGTGCGACGGAGACCGGACCGCGGCTTCGATCCAGCGGTCGAGCTCGGGCCGGTCCCGCACGTCTGCGCCCCGCAGGAGCACCGCCCGCCCCGGATCCCCCCGGCCGACCATGTCGAGGCTGACGCACAGCCCTGGCTGTCCGACCGCGTCGGCGAGATCGGCGCGCAGCGCGCGCGACCCGAGGAGGCCGTCCTCTTCGCCGGACGGGAACGCGAACACGACCGGCCGCCGGAGCGGATGCGCGGCGACGGCCTCGAGCATCCCGAGCGCCGCGGCGACGCCGCTGCCGTTGTCGTCCGCGCCGTGTCCGATCCGCCCGCGCGGACCGACGCCGATGTGGTCGAGGTGTGCGACGACGACGAGCGCCGCGCCGCTCTCGGTCCCGGGCACGAGGCCCACGACGTTGATCAACTCGGCCGGCGCACGGCGCGTCGCGGCGGCGAGCCGGACCCGTGCGGCCGGCCGCAGCAGCGCAGCCCTGCGCTCGACCGACAGCGGCGCCTCCGAGCACGCCTCGCGGAGCGCCTTCACCGGGCCGCCGAGGATCCGCGCCGCCGCCGCTTCCGAAACGACCAGCGTCGGGAGCCCGGCGCGTTCCTTGTCGAAGTCGGGTGGCATCCAGCGCGCGCGCGATGCGCGGTAGCGCGCGCCGTGACGGGAGACCACGAGCGCGCCGGCCGCGCCCTTGCGCACCAGCGCATCGAGCTTGTTCCAGACGCTGCTCTCGGCCGTGACGTCGGACCCCGCGAAGCCGGTCGAGGGCTCACCGTCGAGCACGACGGCGATCGCGCCCTCCAGCTCGAGTCCGCGGAAGTCGTCGTAGTCCTCGGGCGGACTGTCGATCCCGAACCCGCAGAACACGGCGGGGCCGCTCGCTCCGCCGCGGTAGCGCGGGTCCTCCTCGGACGAGGACGTGAGCGGGACGAAGTCGCGTTCGAGGACGAGCGCCTCCCCGTCCACGACGAGCTCGCAGCCCCGTGCGTCGACCTCCTCCGATTCCCACTCACCGAAGCCGAACGCGTCCGCCGCGTACAGGTGCGCGTAGCGGGCCAGCGGCGCCGCGAATCCGTCCGTCCCCACGTCGAGGCCCGCGACGGGAACAGCGCCTGCCTCGGCGAGCCGGCCGGCAACCCACGCCTGTGCGTCGCGGAGCCCTCGTGAGGGCGTATCACGCCCCTGGCGCGCAGGATCCGCGAGCCACCGGACGTCCGCGTGGAGTCGCGCCGGATCGAGCGCCGGGTGCTCGATGCGCGGGTTCGACGCGCGCTCACCGGTGGCCGTCTCGAGGAACGTGATCCGGGCCGCGTCGCTGGACAGCGCCTGGAGGAACACGACCGCGCCGAGCGCTGTGCCGACGATGCCGAGCGCCACGATGAGCACGATCTCGAGGCGGCGGTCGCCGGGTCCACGCTCCGGCCCGCTCGGGCCTCCTCTCGGCGCGCGAGGCACTTCGGGAGGGCCGGTGCCCTCGATGCGCTGGATCACGGTCCGCCCGCGCCCGGAGGCGCGTCGCCGGTGAGGCTCTGTTCGGCATCGATCCGGTCGAGCGCCGCGCGCAGCGCGCGGTAGCGGAACGTGGCGCGCCAGACCTCGGGGTCGGTGCGCCCCTCGCCGTCTCCGATCGGACTGTCCGGAAGGACCCGGACGTCGGGCTCGAGGCCGCGCCCCTGGAAGGACTCGAGCGGCGGAACCATGCCCCCGCCGAGCCCGATACGCAGGACCGAGCCGTCCGGCGCGCGGAACTCGGCGGTCGAGAACTCAGCGCCCGCCGTCCGCTCGCCCACCAGCCGTGCGCCGAGCCGCCCGCGCAGCATCGACGCCACGATCTCACCGGCGCTCGCCGTGTCCTGGTCGACGAGGACGTGGATCCGGCGCCCTTCGCCCAGGTACGGAACGTCGGCGCGCGCGAGGCGGGTCGTCTCGACGACGCGCGCCGGGAACACGAGCAGCACGCGGTCCTCGCGCACCGAGCGCACGACGTGCGGGATCGTCTCCTCGGACGGCGGGATCAGATAGCTCATGAGGAGCCCCGCGTCGCGCCAAGCGCCGCCGGGGTTCCCCGTTAGATCGATGATCCAGTGCTCGAAGTCGCGCAGTTCGCCCAGCGCCTCGCCGATCACCGCATCCATCCCGCGCGCGCTCTCGGGAAGCTCGTCCCCGAGATCCTCGAGCGCCGCAGGGTCCGGTCGGAACGCTCCGATCCTGAGGTACCCGACCGACACTCCACCCGCGGTCCGGAGCGCGAACGCCTCGGAGTCGTACAGCGCGTCCGCGGGAGCCCCCGAGCGGAGCGGCCGGCTCCACTCGAGCGCGCTCGCCTCGCGCGCGAGCCGCGCGGCGATCTCCGCTTCGAAAGGAACGCGGGACCGGGAGCGCCTGCCGCCGTGGAACGAGTTCCTTGGATCGAGCCTCTCGGCGAGCGCGAGCGGGTGCAGGCGCCGCCGCACGGTGCGCTCGCCCTCGTCGTCGAAGACCCCGGCGTTGCGCAGGAGCGCGAGGCGCGTTGCCCCCCCGGGACCGGTCACCACGACGTCTGCGGCGCTGCACAGCGCGCCGCGCATCAGGAGCTCGCCGTCGTGCCGCGACTCGACCGGCGCGCCGTCGATCTCGACGACCGGGAACCAGCGCAGGGGCCGCGTGTGCGCGCGCCGCACGCGATTCGACGGCCCGAACGCCGCGCTGGCCCGGAGGAACTCAGCGAGGCCGCGCGCGTCGAGTTCGTCGAGACGCGTCGCGCCGAGCCCGTCGAGCCATCGCACCATCGCGGCACCGTGCTCCTCGGGCGAGCGCACGGACTCCGCGGGGACGCCGACCCAGACGCGCTCACCGTCCTCGACGAAGCGGATCCACTCGGGCTCGGCCACCGGGCCGTCCCAGAAGCGCGGGGAGACGTCGAGCGAAGCGTGCGGGTCGTCGAGCTCGGCGAGCATCGCGCGCAGGACGCCGTAGAACGCGTCGGGGTCGGCGGCCTCGACCGCGGCAGGCCGAAACGTCCGTCGCAGCGATGCCGGAGTCCAGCCGGTCGCCTCGAGCCCGGCGAACTGCGCCTCGATCGTGTTCACGTAGGCGTCGAACGTCGCGCGGCGCAGGCGCTCGTCGAACACGTCCGAGTCGAACGACGCGCAGCCCGTACCGAGCACGAGCGCCGCGACCGCCCAGGGCGGCCGGCGCCGTTGCCCCGCGGCACGGGGCGCCTCGTCCGGACCGGACACGGCGCTCTCAGCTCCCCGGCTGTCCGTAGCCCTTCGGGTTCGCCGAAAGGAAGCCCCACGCGTGCTCGATCACGCGGCGCACGTCGTCGTGGCGCGGCGTCCAGCCGAGCACGTCGCGCGCCTTCGAGCCGCCCGCCACGAGCATCGCCGGGTCGCCCTCGCGTCGAGGCGCGACCTCAGCGGGGATCGGGTGCCCCGTGATCTCGCGCGCGGCCTCGACGATCTCCTTCACGGTGAAGCCGTTGCCGGTTCCGAGGTGGCACTCGAGGTCGCCCTTGCCGTCCTGCAGGTGCCGGACCGCGCGCAGGTGCGCGTCGGCCAGGTCCTCGACGTGGATGTAGTCGCGGATGCACGTGCCGTCGCGGGTGTCGTAGTCGTCGCCGAACATCAGGATCTTCTCCCGCTGCCCGAGCGCGACCTGCAGCACGAGCGGGATCAGGTGCGTCTCCGGGTCGTGGTCCTCGCCGATCGACCCGTCGCTCGCCGCGCCCGCCGCGTTGAAGTAGCGCAGCGCCGCGTAGCGCATCCCGTAGGCGCGCGCGTAGTCGCGCATCATGTGCTCCATGTGGAGCTTCGTGCGCCCGTACGGATTGATCGGGTCCTGCGGGTGGTCGTCGGGGATCGGGACCTCGTTCGGCTCGCCGTAGGTCGCGCACGTCGACGAGAACACGAGATCCTGCACGCCGGCGGCCCGCATCTCCTCGAGCAGGTTCCACGTGTAGTGGACGTTCTCGCGGTAGTACGTCGCCGGGTCGGTCACGGACTCGCCGACATAGCACTTGGCCGCGAAGTGGACCACGGCCTTCGGCGCGTGCTCGGCGAGTGCGGCGCGCAGCGCGTCCCTGTCGCCGAGGTCCGCCTGGACGAGCGGCGCGGTGACGGCTTCCCGGTGGCCCGTCGACAGGTTGTCGTACACGACCACGGGGACGTCGAGCGCCTGGAGCGCGCGGACGGTGTGGCTGCCGATGTAGCCGGCGCCACCGCAGACGAGCACGGGGCCGTCGGGCGGCGTCAGGGACGAGTCAGTCATCGTGGGAGACGAGGTCGCTCCAGAAGGTGGGCCAGGACTTCTTCACGCAGCCGGGGTCGGCCACCTGAACGCCCGGCTCGAAGAGAGAGAGGAGTGCGAAGGCGAACGCCATCCGGTGGTCGCCCTCGGGGTCGAGGACGTGCTCGCCGGCGACGGCCGCGCCGGGCGGCGCGACGAGGAGCGAGGCGTCGGTCGCGGTTGCGTCGTAGCCGAGTGTCTGGAGTCCGCGCGCGAGAACCTCGATGCGCGAGCTCTCCTTGCCCGGGAGCGTGCCGAGGCCCGTGAGGCGGCTCGCTTCGCCGTGGGTCCGCGCGACGAAGGCGGCGAGCGCCGCGAGCGGCGGCGCGAGATCGGGGCAGGCGGTGCAGTCGAACTCGAAGCCGCGCGAAGCGCGTCCCTCGACGACCAGAGCGCTGCCGTGGCTGGAGTCGTCCCGGCACCCCGCGAGCGCGAGCGCCCGCGGCACTGCGCGGGCGTCCGGCTGACCCGAGCGCGTGCCGATCCCGGGGACCGTCACGCTCGTGCCGCGGATGGCGCCGGCGACGAGCGCCGTCGCGGCGCTGCTGGCGTCGGGCTCGATCTCGACCGGCTCGGTGGGCGAACGCAGGGGGCCGGTGATCGTGAAGCGCGTGCCTCCGTGCCCGTGGCCGTCCCCGCGGACGGGCTGCTCCGTCACGAGCACGCCGAAGCGCTCGAGCACGCGGAGCGTGAGGTCGAGGTACGGCCGGCTCGGCACGTCCCCCACGACGAGCAGATCGCGCGGGCCCTCGTGGCAGGCGAGGGCGATGAGCAGTGCGCTCGCCTCCTGGCTCGACACGGGGTGCTGCAGCTCGACGGCGCGCGGAGGCGTCGCCGCGGTGAGGGCGACCTCGAACGAGTTGGCCTGCGCGTCCCGCGCGTGCTGCACGCCGGCGCCTGCGCGCCGGAGGGCGTCGAACAGCGCGGGGCTCGAGCGGCGCCGCAGCGTGCCCGATGGCTTGAGCTCGCAGCCGCTCCCCGGGGGGCGTCCGAGCGCTCCGACGGCGGCGAAGATCCGCGCGCTGGTACCGGACTCGCCCACCGGGAACGTCGCCCAGCGGCGCTCGGCCTCGCGGGGCCCGGGCGGGGCTCCTTCGAGCACGCCGGGCGCACCGCGGGCCACGAGCGCGGTCGCCAGGAGGTCGTCCGGCTTTCCGTCGGTCGGGAACCGTGTCCCCGCCGCCCGCGCGCAGCGCAGCGCGGCCAGCACGTCGCCCGTGCTCGGGAGGCCCTCGACGCGCGTACGGCCGGCGCTGAGGGCGGCGCAGGCCACCACGCGCTGACCGATCGACTTGGAGCCGCCCGGGCGCACGACCGAAGCGACGGCCGTGTCCGGCCGGAACCCGCGGGGCGGGTCCCCGGACGGCTCGTCGGCGGCGGAGTCCGTGTCGGCGGGAGCGGGGACCATCGGGGCCGCATCGTAGCGCCGCGGGCGCCGCGCGACGAGCGGGCCGCCGGAGGCCCGCGCGGGGGTCTCGCTCTGGCGTCCGCGGTCCCCGAGCCGCACACTCCGCCTCCCGCGCTCCGGCCAGCGGCGCGCCTCCCTCGCCTCTCCACCCAAGAGCACTCGCCGACGATGACCGACGTCTACCTCGGGCGCGACGACGCCCCGCCGGGCCTCCGCCAGATCGCCTCGGGCAAGGTGCGCGACATCTTCGAGCTCGGGTCCGAGCGCCTCCTGTTCGTGACGACCGACCGCGTGTCCGCGTTTGACGTCGTCATGAATGAGGGCATGCCGCACAAGGGCCGCGTGCTGACTCGGATCGCGGCGCACTGGTTCGGCCGCACCGAGGACATCGTGTCGAACCACCTGATCTCGACGGACATCGACTCGGTCGATGCGCCTCTCACGGACGCGTGGCGCGACCGGCTGCGCGGCCGGATCATGGTCGTCGAGAAGGCCGAGCCCGACCCCATCGAGTGGGTCGTGCGCGAGTACCTCGACGGATCTGGCTGGCGGGAGTACGTGAAGCAGGGGACGGTGTGCAGCATCCCGGTCCCTCCGGGGCTGGAGCGGGCGGCGCGGCTGCCCGAGCGCCTGGTGACCCCCACGACCAAGCACGAGGACCACGACCGCCCGCTCTCTCCGGAGGAGGCCGAGGCGATGGTCGGCCCCGAACGCTGGGAGGAGGGCAAGCGCATCTGCCTCGCGCTGTTCGAGCGCGGGTCCGAGGAGCTCCGCGGGCACGACCTGATCCTGGCCGACACCAAGTTCGAGCTCGGGCGGCGGAACGGCCGGACGATCCTGATCGACGAGGCGCTGACGCCCGATTCGTCGCGCATGTGGGCGAAGGCGGACTACTCGGTCGGCGCGAGCCCGCCGAGCTACGACAAGCAGATCCTCCGCAACTGGCTCGAGACCCTCGACTGGAACATGGAGTACCCGCCGCCGACGCTCGATGGCGAGGTCCTCGAGCGGGTGGCACAGCGCTACCTCGAGGTGTGCGAGATGCTGACGGGCGGCGTGCCCGAGGGCGCGGCGTAGCGAGCCCGACTGCGATGGGAGCCCCGATGCGCGGAGACGAACTGTGCCCGCGCCCGCTCCTCTCGATGACGCGTTCGATCCGCATCGATGCGCCGCCGGAGGACGTCTGGCCCTGGGTGGCGCAGATCGGCCAGAACCGCGGCGGGTTCTACTCGTACGCCTGGTTCGAGAACCTGTTCGGCGCGCGCATCGTGAACGCGGACCGCGTGGTGCCGGAGTTCCAGATCACCGCGCCGGGCGACGAGGTGTCGATCCACCCGAAGCAGCCGCCGTTCGAGGCGGTGGAGGTCGACGCGCCGCGCGCGCTGGTGCTGTACGGGCGAGGCGGGCTCGTGGCGCTCACGTCATGGACCCTCGAGCTGCGGGATGACGGAGGAGCGACCGAGCTCAGCGCGCGCATGCGGATCGACCGCGGTGATCGAGGCCCGATCGGCGCGCTCCTGCGGCGCGTGCTCTTGAACCTCCTCCTCCGGCCCGGGCACGCGCTGATGGAGCGGCAGATGCTGCGCGGGATCCGTCGGAGAGCGGAGCGCGCAGTGCCCGCACGAAACCCGGACGCGTGAGTCCGAGCGCGGCCGCTCAGTCGCGCTACCGAAGATGGACCGCGGGCGCCGCGCGGTCGGCCTGGACGTCTACGGTGACCGCGCGGACGCCCGGTATCTGCACACCGGCCGCGTCGAGAACGAAGACCTCGTACCGTCCGGGCTCGAGGAAGCGCATTTCCCAGCGTCCGTTGCGTAGCGGTGCCGTCCGCTCATCACCGCTCCCGCCCGGGGAGGCCATGACCGTCGCCCCATCGAAACGCCAGCCCTGGGACGACGGGCCGACGGTGCCGTGGAGCGACCCGGTCGGGAGCACGATGTCGCCCAGGTCTCCGGAGGACTCGTCGATCTCGATCGCGACCTGGGCACGAAAGGCGTCGAACTCCGCGCCGTTCCCGCCCGTGAAGCGCATGGGCGCACCGATCTCGATCCTCAGCGGTCCCTCGAACCCACCCGGGAACTCGTAGCGCCCGTCCGCCGCAACGTCGTCGCCGGCGCGCGTCCGTCCGTCGAATCCCACGAGCGCCACCGTGCATGGATGGACCGGCGAGGAGCCCGCCACGATCCGACCGACGAGCGGCGGCGGGGCCGGCCCCTCGGGCCAGTCGACCGTCGTCACCCCTCCGGGGGTCACGCCCACCTCGACGTCGAGCGGCGGCGAACCGTCCAGCCAGCCCTGGAGCGTGCACCGGTCTCCGCTCACTCGCTCGATTCGGATCCTGTCACGACCACCGACGCGGAACCTTCCGCCAGAACCAGCGATCCTGCGGAGACGTCGGCCCTGTTCGTCGAAGCCCTCGAGTCCCCCGTCTGCCCCATCACGCGCATCCAGCGGAAGACGGACCATGACGTCGCCCGGTTCCTGGAGCCAGAGGCTCGGAGTGTGCACGCATCCGGGCCCGTCTTCGATCACGAGGCGGACACAGGCCACCTCCGCGTCTCGGCGTGCCGTGAGAAACCACTCGCCGGTCGCCGTCGGCCAGAGGGTGAACCGTCCCTCTGCGTTGGTCGTGGTCCGCTGCGCCGGGCTCCACTGCTTCTCGCAGACGACGGGGACGAAGGGAGCCGGCCGGCCCTTCGAGTCGACCACCTTTCCGTCGATGTGCGAGATCTCCTGGAGGCGAACGACTGCCGTGCCGCCCGTCTCGGGCACGTAGACGATCTGTCGCCGCGGCAGACAGCGCGCCGCCTCCGCGAAGAACACGTGCCGGCCGGGCGGGAGCGTCAACGTGAGGCGCGACGTCGGCGACGGGATCGTGATCGGGGTCGGCTTGCCCATTCGATCCCACTCGGGCCGGAACGCCAGCTTCGTGACGTCCACCGGGTCGCCGTAGTGGTACTCGAAGAGCAGCGCCACACGTGGGGCCGGTGCGAGCACGAGGTCGATCGGTGCTCCGGTGGCCATCGAAGCAGCGGAAACCCGCTGCTCCGCGTACCAGGTCTCGGGAGGAGTCTTCGACGCGCGCTCACGCCTGAAGGCTTCTGCGATCGGTACCAGCCTCGACGTGGCACCGCTCTCCCCTGGCTCGATCGTTCCGTGTGCGCGCAGCACGCCGTCCGTCGGGCGCCAGAACGACGGGCGCGCCACGCCCTCTGCGTCGGTGGCGTACTTGCGGAACCACGTTTGCTCCTCGTCCAGCGGCTCGCGTTCCCTCGACGACCCTTCGATGCCGACCTGGCCCTGGACAGGAGCTCCGTCCCGCGTGCGCAGTGTCACCGTCGTGCCCACCCGCTCGGCGGCACTCTCGAGACGCAGCTCGCCTGTCGCGAGCCTGTCGAGCAGACGCTCCGCGCCGGACCCACGGGCGCGTACGGATCCGTGGTCGTCGGCCGAGACTTGCACGAAGTCGACGCGCATCGGCGGGATGAGACCGTCGACCCGCCCCGCTGCGTCACCGTACACCGGGTACTCGTGCCTGGACTCGAGAAGGAACGGCAGCTCGACGTGACCCTCGACCGCGACGTGCACGTGCGGCACCGGCTCTCCGGCGCCGTCGGTGACCCGCCCCTGAATACGGCGGCCACGCACGAGCGGAACCTCGATCGTCCTGGGTGATCCGAGCCGGGCGTGGACCGTGAACTCGGGCGGCAGCACGAACGGCGCGAGAGGGCTCAGCGCGCGGAGGCTGATGTCGCCAGGTTCCGTGCCACGCTCGTAGATCTGCCACGTGCCCGGCGGGAGACCGCCGACCTCCAGTCGTCCGGCGTCGTCGACGATTCCACGGGCCGCGGGCTCCCACTGCCACGCCGGGCCGAGCACGACCTCGCGCCCCGCCAGCGCTCGACCGAGCGCCACGTGATCCCCGTCCGCCGCCGTGAACTGAATCGCGAACCGCGCCGCCTCGAACGTGTGGAGCAGGAGTCCCTCCGCCTGGTCGAAGGTCGGGAGCTCCGGGAGCACGACGTCGGACCACGAGGCTCCAAGATACGACTCGGCCGTCAACACCTCGCCGGGCGGCCACGCGGGCACGTCTGAATCGACGTTCCAACACAGTCCGCCCCAGATGCGCTCCTCCTCAATGCGCACGAGGCAGTGCGGGGTTCCAGGCGGGCAGGGCAGTTGGAACCGGCCGTCGGCGTCGGCTCGGGTCCGCGCGAATTCGTCCCAGGGGTCTTGGGACTCGTCCTCGTTCCAGACGGAAACCACCACGGTGCAGGTCCGGGGCCCGTCGAGGTCCGTGGGCAGGATCACCCGACCGACGATCGGTCCGAGAGTACCGTCGGCCGAGCGCCGCAGCGCGTGCGGGGCAACCGAAGACGCGGCGGACGGCCTCTCTCCGTCGAGATCGCCTCGCCCGGGCTCCCCCAACTCGGCCGATGCACGCCGCACGCCCCCTGGACGATCGCGCGTGGGTCCGGGCGCACCGCCGCGCTCCGGCGGTCTGGCCACGAGGAACACCAGCACCCCCGCGGCGAGAAGGGACGCCGCGAGTCCGATCGTCGAGCGAAGACCCATTGGAATGCGCGTCATGAGGGGTCGGAGTTCAGCGCTGCTCCAGGACCAGGTCGATGTCGACCCGCCGCTCGCCGGGCTCGAGCTCGACTCTGAGCGGCGCGATCGAGAGACCCGGGGTCTCGACCCCCGGCGCGAACTCCAGCTCGTAGGCGCCCGGCGCGAGGAACGGCACGTGCCAGCGCCCGTCGTGGATGGCGCTCGCGGTGGTCTCCGGCAGATCTGCGTCGACGCGGCGCGCGACCAAGCGGCAGCCACGCAGGTCGGTGCGGCGGTCCTGAAGAGTCAGCGTCCCGGCCAGCACGCCGCCGGGCAGGTCGACGTCCCCGAGTTCCCGGTCGGCCTGCACCGCACCGATCGGTCTCCGGGCGAGTGCACGCGCCTCTTCGAACGATCGGCCGCCGTCTCGCCTGCGGTTCCAGTCGCTGTCGACGTCATGGAGGACGACGAGGTCGAGCGATGCGCTCGGCTCGCACTCGAATTCGAATCGGCCCGAAGCCCCGACGCGCGTGCGGCACAGCTCGCCCATCGCGTCCTGGAGCGCCACGGCCACACGACCGACGGGCTCTCCCCCGGCTACGAGGCGACCCGTGACGCGCGCGGTGGGGTCGCTCACGAGTTCGGCGAGCTGGAGCTCCGCGGTGCCCGCCTCGCCGAGCTCGACCCAGTCCCGGTGGAGGCTCGACGTCCAGCCGCGCACCGTCAGCAGGTAGCGCCCGGGCGGGACGCCGCTCCAGGTCAGGGCCCGACGGTCGTCGCCGGTCCGCTCCGCGCGCGCGCTCCACGCGCTGCGCCCCTCCAGCCAGAGCGTCGCGTCGATGCCTGACAGGTCGGTCGCGCGCTCCGCGACGACGCGGAGGCGCGGCGTCGCGCGGGGCGCCAGCACGATCGGCTCCCCGCTCCACGCGTTCGGTCCCTCGAACTCGACGACGTGCACGAGCGTGGGCGACCGCCCGTAGCGCGGAGCCGCGATGAGCGCTCCGCGGTCTGCACGGTCGAGCCGGCAGCGGAAGGTCCTGTCCTTCGCGATCGGGACGTCCTTCGACTCACCGCGCTCGGGGACCCAGGTCAACGTGTGACGCGCGGGGACCGCCTCGACCCGGCCTGCGATCGACCGTGTTTCCCGCACCCGCAGCGTGACCTCGCCGCCCGACCGGTCAACGGTGACGGAGGCGGGGTCGGACCTGAACGTGGCCGACTCGACTCGCACGCGGTGCACGCCCGGGCGCATCGGGACGACGAGCACGTCGGCCTACTCCGCCCGGAGACCGGTCGCCCTGCGCCACCAACCGCGGCCCTGGCCGGCCAGCGCCGCGTCGTCGTGCCAGACCTCGAACCCGCCGGCCACTGCCCCCACGACCCGGACACGGAGCTCGGCCGCGGGCTCGAGAGTCACGGTGCTCCCGCTGCCGCTCCAGTCCTCGACGGATGCGTCCACGAACCACCAGCGAAGTGAGCTGCCCGGCGCGCGCGGCGGTCCGTGGACGACGGGGACCGTGAACGCCGCGTGCTGGCCGGGCGACGCGTCCGCACCGACGGGCTCTGCCCCGAGCCCCACGACGCGCAGCGCGCCGGCTCCGGCCGGGTAGACGCTGACGACGCCGCTGTCGTTGGAGCCCGCCCAGCGGGAGAGCGGGACCGTCCGTGCGCTCCCGTTGGAGATCAGCTCCTGGTCGATGTTCACCTGGAAGCGCCGCGCGGGGGCGCCGTCCGGGAACACGAGCCGCAGCGCGTCGACGGGCTCCTGCTGCACGGCCATCAGCTCGATCGCGTGCGGCGCGCCGCTCTGCAGCCAACGTGCGAGACGCTCCCCCTCGAGGGCCTCCTCCCGGAAGTCGTCGGCCTCCAGGTAGAGCGCGCGCAGGCGATCCAAGCCGAGCGTGAGCTCGAAGACGCCGTCCGGTCCGGTGCGAGCGTACGCGTACTGCTCCCAGGGCTGCGCCGCCATCGATTCGACGGCGATGGCGGTCACGCGCGCACGGTCGATCGGCGTTCCGTCCCCGTCGACGACGAGGCCGGTGATGCGCTCGGCCCGCCCGAGCGGGACGCGATACTCGCGTCGTTCACCGGCGCGCACCTCGAACGCGAATTCGCGCGGGATCAGGTGGCGTCCCAGCGCGGCGGGCGACTCGAGCAGCGCGGTCTCGAGAGAGCTCGGGCCCTCGCTCCACGCGGCGTCGTCGGAGGGGACACAGTGGAACCAGAGGCCGGGCGTGAGGCCCTCGAGCGTCACGCGCCCCTGCGCGTCGAGCGTCCCCACCGCAGTCGCGTACGCCCCGCCGCTGTAGCCCTCCGTGTATCCGAGCCGGGTCCCGACGAACGCGCCCGGTTCCAGCCGCTCCGCCTCGTAGACGAGCACCGCCGCGCCGCCGGCCGTGGCGTAGAGGTCCTCGCCCTCCCAGCCTCCGTTGGGAGCGCGTTCGAAGAGGACGGGTTCGCCGGTCACGTATGGCCCGAGCGGGGCGATCAGCACCTGAGTCCTGTTCTTCGGCGCACGGAACACAAAACGTCCAGCGCTGCCCGTTTCGACGCTCGTTGCGTACTCGTGAGCCCACAGCGGGGGCGACCCGTCCCGCGCTAGGAGTTCCCGCTCCACCGCGTTCTTTGGCGTCCACGTCCCGAGTCCGACCTCGACCTCGCCCTCGGCCGCGAGCCGGTCGTCCACGTAGACGTAGCCCTCGATCCAGCCCGGGCGTGGCTCGATCGGGGGCGGGGTCTCCGACGCGTCAGCGGCCACCGGCGCGTCGGTGCGCCCGAGGACGCCGGAGCCGTCCGTGCCCTCGAGGCCGTCGGCCGGGGTGCCCGCGGTCCGCGGGTCGGACGGCTCGCCGGTGCGCTCCGTGGAGTCGTCCACGGCCGCCGCATCGCTGCGCGTGAGCGCCAGAAGCAGGAGCGTCGCGGCCGCGAATGCAGCGACGACGACGTGCAGCGCGCGAGCGGAACGGCGGCGGGACCCGGGCAGGCGAGGTCGCTCCATCGCCGGACGTTAGCGGGCGCCTTTCTCGCGGTTTCGCCCCGCCCGTTCGATTCGCCCGAACGCGCGCGGCGCCGCGGTGGAGCCTTTCCCCACCGCGGCGCCGCGCCGCGTCGACCCGCCGCTCTCTTCGCCCTACTCCCAGGGCTGCGCGAACATCTCGGGCTTGACCTTGTGGATCAGCGTCGAGCGGCCGAACTCGATGTCCGAGCCCACCTCGGCCACGACGCCGCGGAAGCCCACCATGCCGACGAGGTCGGAGAGGAGACGGATCGAGCGCACCTTGTCGAAGAGGCGCCGGCTCTGCAGGTCGGCGATGCGCTGCTGGGTGATGTCCTGCGCCGCCGCGTGGTGGCACAGCGCGACGATCGACGTCAGGTGCTCGAGGGTCTTGCCGAGGCGCTGCAGCGGGATCTGCGCTCGGGTGAGCTCGAGCTGGAACCAGAGGTTGATCCCGAGGTTCTGCCAGCGCACGAAGCGCAGCTTGCGCTCGGCCTTGCGCGCGTGCCCGCGCAGGCGGGCCGGCATGGACCTGAAGCGCGGGTGGAAGCGCGTCGGGACGAGGCGCTCCGGGAGGCGGAGGACCTCCTTGACCGCGCTGACGCCCATCCAGCCGACGAGCTTGTAGAAGGACGGCGTCGTGAGCAGGCGCAGCGTCGCCTGCGCGACCCGCTTCGGGTTCCGCAGGGCCGTGATCGGGGTGATGCGCAGGATCGGGTCCTCGCCCTCGCCGTTGATCGACTGGATGACGCCGAGCATCCCGGCCATGTAGGACTCGGTGAAGCGCCCCGTGACGTCCTTGACCATGCCCATGAGAATCAGGTCGTCCTCGCCCTCGACGACGCCGAACACGTGGACGTTCGCGCGGGACTCGCTGCTGCGCTGGCCCGTGTGGAACGTGCGTCCGCCGAGGACGTGTTCGGTCGCGATCTGGCTCTCCATCGCCGTGCCCGACGCCGCCGACTTGGTGAGGTCTCGCAGACCCGCCAGGTCCACGCCGTCGGCGTCCTGCTGGAGCGACAGGTGGCTGAGCGAGCGCGCCTGCAGCGCGCCGCCGAGCACGATCCCGAGGTTGAGACGCGGCAGCTCGTGCTTGATCACGCGGCCGCCGACGCCCGGACGCAAGCGCGCGAAGTAGGCGGCGTCGGTCGCCAGCATGCGCTGGTAGCCCGCGCTCATCGCCGCGAGCATGCACCGGCCCATGCGCAGGCAGTAGAACAGCACCTCGACGCCGTCGGCCTCGATCTGGTTCTTGCGCGGGATCGGGAAGTTCGTGAACTCCATCCGCGAGTTGTGGTTCGCCGTGAACGCGCTGACCTCCGTCGACGCGCAGGTGAAGCCCCAGTCCGTCTCCTGGCCGTCGGGACCGTTGTCCCCGACCGCGACGTCGTGCTCGGGCAGCTCGACGATGAAGAGGCCGACCTTCTTGCCCTTCTTGCCGATGCGCGCGACGAGCCCCGCGATCGCGCCGTGCGACGCGTTCGTGATGTACATCTTCGAGCGCGCGCGGTCGCCGTGCAGGCGCCAGCAGTCGTTCTCCTCGTCGAGCTCGACGTAGGACTGCACTTTCTTCGCGTTGACGCCGACGCCGACCTCGGTCAGCGCGAAGGCCATGAGGCGCCCCTCGCTCAGCATGGGCAGGAACGTGCTCTTCTGCTCGTCCGTGCCGTAGCCGAGCAGCGATCCCGCGCCGATCGTCAGCTCGCCCGAGACCTCGACCGCGAGGGCGCCGAGGCCGTTGGTCGCGAGCTCCTCCTCGACGAGCGCGAGGTCGCCGTAGCCCGCCTCCGCGCCGCCGAAGCTCGCCGGCACGGTGAAGCCGTAGCCCTTCTTGGCCGCGACCTCTGCCCGGAGCGCGGCGGACAGCTTCCCGTCCGCCTCGAACGCCTCGCCCTTCGACATGCAGCGCACCGCTGCGTCGACGATCGCCTTCCCATCCTTCGAGAGGCCGTCCTTGCCGATCGCGGTGCCCGAGCCGAGCTCGGCCGGCTTGGGCGCGGGGCCGTAGACGAGCCGCTCGACGAGGCTGCGCTTCGATGCGCCGAGCCGCTTCTGGGCGGCGGCCGCCGAGTCGTCGAGGGCGGCGACGTCCTGGGCCTGCTCGGCGTCGCCGGCGGCGGCGAGGGCGCGCGCGGCGGTCGACGTCGATGCGGTGTCCTGGGGGGCCTCGAGGGCGGCGGGCGTGGTGGTCTCGGCGATGTCGGTCATCGGTGGTTCGGTCGTACGGGCGCGGCCCCCGGCGATGGGCTCGGGGCGGCCAGCCTTGATGGATAACCCATCGGCGAGGCCGACTGGGCGGCCAAAGCGGGACACTCGGGAACGCCCGGGTCGGGTCCCCTCACGAGCCGGTTAACCTTCCGCCATGACCCCCCACGACCCTGCCCATCGAGGGACTGCGACGAGCGGCCCCGGCGCGATCGACCTCGGATTCGAGACCCTCTCCTGGGTCGGCGGCCTCGACGGACACGTGACCATGCTGGAGCAGACCCTCCTGCCGCTGGAGGAGCGTCAGCTCGAGGTCCGCACGGTCCCCGAGATGGTCGACGCGATCTGGCGGCTCGCGGTCCGGGGCGCGCCGGCCATCGGCGTCGCGGCCGGCTTCGGGATGGTCCTCGGCGTCCGGGACGCCCAGGGCGACGTGCTGGAGGTTGCCCGGCGGACGAAGGAGACGCTCGACGCCGCGCGCCCGACCGCCGTGAACCTGATGTGGGCTACGGCGCGGGTCGTGGCGCACCTGGAGGGGCTCGCCGCGGGCGGAGCCGACGGCCCCGCGCTGAAGGAGGCGACGCTCGCGGAGGCGCTCGCGATCTACGAGGGCGACCGCGGCACGTGCGCCGCGATGGGCCGCTTCGGCGCCGAGCTGATTCCCGACGGCGCGCGGCTCCTGACCCACTGCAACGCCGGCGCGCTGGCGACCGCGGGGATCGGGACGGCGCTCGCGCCCATCTACACGGCGAACTCGGACGGCAAGCGCGTCGCGGTCTTCGCGGACGAGACGCGCCCGCTCCTCCAGGGCGCACGCATCACCGCGTGGGAGCTCATGCGGGCAGGCATCGACGTGACCCTCCTCACGGACGGCATGTCCGCGCGCGTGATGGACGAGGGCAAGGTCGACGCCGTCTTCGTCGGCTCGGACCGGATCACCCGCAATGGCGACGTCTGCAACAAGATCGGCACCTTCTCGGTCGCGCTCGCTGCCAAGCACTTCGGCGTCCCGTTCCACGTCGTCGCGCCGCTCTCGACCGTGGACCCGAGCCTGCGCTCGGGCAAGGACATTCCCATCGAGGAGCGTCCTGCCGAGGAGATCACGGAGGGCTTCGGCAAACGCACCGCGCCCCCCGGCGCCAAGGTGTATGCCCCGGCGTTCGACGTGACGCCGGCAGCGCTCGTCACCTCGATCATCACGGAGGTCGGAATCATCGAGGCGCCGACGACCGAGAAGATGGAGGACGCGCTCCGGCGCGGCGGTGTCGCGATCGACTGAGCCCGGCGTCGTCGGCGCGCACGACGCGCTGATCGTCATGGCGAAGGAGCCGCGGCCCGGGTTCTCCAAGACCCGGCTCGCCGCCGATGTGGGTCAAGAGCGCGCCGCCGCACTCGCGGACGCATTCGCCCGCGACACTCTCGAGCTGGCCGCGCGAGGGCCCTGGTCGGCACGCGTGGCGTTTGCCCCCAGCGACGCGGGTGCGTGGTTCGAAGCGGCGGCTCCGGACACGCTCCGCGCTCCGCAGATCGGCGACGGTCTGGGCGAACGTCTCGCGGCGGCGTTCACCGCCGCGTTCGAGGCAGGAGCCCGCCGGTGCCTCGCGATCGGAACGGACTGCCCGCAGCTCGAGCCCTCACGCATCGCCGCGGCGTTCCAGGCGCTCCACGATGCGGAGGTGTGCCTGGGTCCTGCGGCGGACGGCGGCTACTACCTGATCGGGCTCGGCTCCCTCCGGAGCGAGCCCTTCGACGGGATTCCCTGGAGCACCGCGGACGTGCTTCGCGTGACGCAGGAGCGCTGCCAGGCCGCGGGCCTCGGCGTGGCCCTTCTTCCCGAGGAGATGGACGTCGACGACGGCGCCGGGCTCGCGGAGCTCCGGCGCGTGCTCGACGGTCGGCCCGGGGTCGCACCGCGTACGCGCGCCCTGCTCCTGCGCGGTTGACCGCCGCCGTCCGTGAGCGCGCTGGCGCTCGCCCAGAGCGACTCTGGCCGCGTGACGCGGGAACCGGTGCCCTACGCTCCGAGCCTGGCATCGGCAGCAGCCCTGCGCCGTGCGCGAGCGTCCGAATCGAGACGCTCCGTTCGCCGATTCGAGACCTACGCCGCGAAGGATCAAGCGGCTCGCCGCCCCAATCCGACTTCCTAGCGTGCGGCGCCCGACGTGCCGCGCTCCGAACGCCCAGGACCCAACGGGCCGACGGCCGCACCGCCCATCGGCGGGCCGGCACAGCCTGCTCCCCTCCCATGAGCCCCAAGAAGAAGCCCAGCTCCAAGAAGACCGCCTCCCGCGCCCAGGCTCGCAAGACCGCGACGCGCGAGGTCGGCCGTGGCAAGAGCCCCAAGGACGCAGAAACGACCGCGGCGGCCCCCAAGAAGAAGACCGCCACAGTGAAACCGGACGAGATGGACGCGGACGTCCTCGAGTTCATCCAGGCGATCGACGACTACAAGCGGGCCGAGGGGCGCCCGTTCCCGAACTGGTCCGAGGTCCTCGACATCGTCAAGGGCCTCGGCTACCAGCGACGGGTCTGAGCCGGCAGATCAGCCCGCGTAGATGGGGCGCCGGGCGGTGAGCTCGGCGACCTGACCCCGCACGCGCCCGAGGACGGTCTCGTCCTCCGGCGCGCGGAGGACCTCGGCGATCCAGCCGCCGAGGCTCCGCATGTCCGCCTCGTCGAGGCCCCGCGTCGTGATCGCGGCGGTTCCGAGGCGGACGCCCGACGTCTCCATCGGCGGGCGCTCGTCGAACGGGATGAGGTTCTTGTTGCAGGTGATGTCGACGCGGTGGAGCGCGTCCTCGGCCTGCGCGCCGGTCATTCCGACGCTGCCGACGTCGACCAGCATCACGTGGTTCTCGGTGCCGCCCGAGACGATGCGGACGCCCTCGCCCATCAGCGTGTCGGCGAGCACGCCCGCGTTCTTCACGACGCGGGCCGCGTAGTCCTTGAAGTCGGGCTGGAGCGCCTCGCGGAACGCGATCGCCTTGGCTGCGATCACGTGCATGAGCGGGCCGCCCTGGCCGCCGGGGAACAGAGCGCTGTTCACCTTGACGATGCGGTCCTTCGGGCAGAGGATCATGCCGCCGCGCGGGCCGCGCAGGGTCTTGTGCGTCGTGAGCGTCACCATGTCCGCGTACGGCACGGGGCTCATGTGCGCGCCGCCGGCGACGAGGCCCGCGATGTGCGCCATGTCGACCATGAACAGGGCGTCGACCTCGCGCGCGATCTGAGCCAGCGCCTCGAAGTCGATCGGGCGCGAGTACGCCGAAGCTCCGGCGAGCAGCATCTTCGGGCGCACCTCTTTCGCCTGCTCGCGGATCGCGTCGAGGTCGAGGAGCTCGGTCTCTTGGTCCACGCCGTAGCTGTGGAACTCGTAGAAGACGCCGCTGAAGTTCTTGGGGTGACCGTGGCTCAGGTGGCCGCCGTGGTCGAGCGACATGGCGAGGACCTTGTCGCCCGGGTCGAGCAGCGACATGAAGGCGGCCATGTTCGCCTGCGTGCCGCTGTGCGGCTGAACGTTGGCGCGCTCGGAGCCGAAGAGCTCTTTCGCGCGGTCGCGCGCAAGATCCTCGACGACGTCGACGTGCTCGCAGCCGCCGTAGTACCGGCGGCCGGGGTAGCCCTCGGCGTACTTGTTCGTCAGCGCCGTGCCCATCGCGGCGATGACCTCGTGGGACGCGTGGTTCTCGGACGCGATGAGCTCCAGCTGCTGCTCCTGGCGCGTCGTCTCGGCGTCGATCGAGGCCCAGACGGCGTCGTCCGAGCGCGCGAGGGAGGGCGCGGAGAACGCGCTTTGGACGGTGTCGGTCATGGCGGGGAGGATAGCCGCCTCGCGCGGCTCAATCCCCGATCGGATCGCCCTTCTCGTCGTAGAGCAGCGCCGGATCGGGAGTCTCGGACTCGTACCCGAGCGGGCGGGGGTCGTCCACGAGCTCCTGGGCCCGAGCGCGCTCCTCATCGTTGAGGTTCCGGACCGGCTGGCCCGCGCGGTACAGGCCCGAGAACGACTCGACGAGCCCGCCGCTCTCGTCCCAGGCGAAGCGGAGCCCGGTGAGCTCGTTCGCCTCCGTCGCTGCGACGAAGCGCCTGCGACCATCGGCATACCACTGCTGCTGCTGGCCGAACTTCTGGCCCGCGATGTAGTGCGCCTTCTCGAGCAGCGTCCCGTCCTCGGACCACCGACGGACGATGCCGACGAGCGTGCCGCCTTCAAAAGTCGCGAGCTGGAAGAGGCGGCCGGACGGATGCCACTCGCGCAGCACACCGTCGACGAGGCCGGCCGCGAACGGTCGAACCGTCGCGCGCTGGCCGTTCTCGTGGAAGGTGAGCTCATCGCCCTCGCGCTTGCCGCGCCGCCACTCGACCTGCTGCTTGACCGATCCGTTCGGCCAGTAGCGGGACTCGGTCCCGTGGAACTCGCCGTCCTGGACCGGAACGACGTGGTCGACCGAGCCGTCCTTGTAGAACCACTTGAAGTCCTTCACGGGCTTGCCGCCCACGTACTCCATCTCTGCGCGGAGCGTGCCGTCGTCGTAGAACGCGCGGTTCAGCCCCACCGCCTTGCCCGCCTCGAACTGGCTGTCCTCGATCATCTGACCGTTCGGCGCCCAGCCGACGGTTTTCCCGCTGAGCTTTCCGGCGACCCAGTTCTCGGTCTTGCGCTTGGAGCCGTCCGGGTACCAGGCCTTCCACTCGCCGACCTTCTCGCCGCGCGCGAAGAGGCCCTCGCCGATCTTCTCGCCGGACGGGTGCCATTCGACGAACGGGCCCTCCGCGAGGTCTTCCACGAACGTCGTCTCGCTCTTCTTGTCGCCGGTCTCGTGGTAGTCGACGAAGAGGCCCGTCTTGCGGCCCTGGTCGTCGTACTGACCCTCGCGGGCGATCGTCTGGTTCTGGTGCCACCACGTGCGCGGGCCGACCCACTGCCCGAACAGTTTCTTGCCCTCGGACTTCCGCAGCAGCTTGCTGTCGGGGTCGTACCACTCGATGGCCTCCTTCGCCGCGGTCGCGCCGGAGCCCTCGGGCGCCGGGTCGGAGCCGCTGCAGGCGGCGAGCGAGAGGGCCAGGAGGGCCCCGGCGAGGAGGCGTGAGCCGCCGCGGCGGGCGCTGGACGGGGCGTGGGACTGCGTACTCAGGGGGCGCATGCCGGAATCCTATGCCCCTCCGGCGGCCAATTCGCCACCGGAATGCGGCCTGCGGGGCCGATGAGGGCGTCCCTGGACGGGACGAGGGCCACGCTGCGACGAAGGGCGCCCCCCAGCCGGACGATTCCGGAACACCGAACTAGAAAGTCGCAAAGAGCCGCCAGGCGCAGCACGGGGCCGACCCGATATGCGCGAGTGACGCCGCGTTCGCCCGATCCACCGATCGAGCGAGGTCAACTCCGGAGGCAAGTCCGGGCGCGCGTCGGAGCGACTCATGATCCGAAAGCAATTCGCGCGCCTCGGGGGCGCTGTGGGCTCGGCGGCCTGCAGCCTCCTGCTCGCCGGCGCCACCGCCCACGCCACTCCCTCCCAGGACGGTGCCTTCCTCGAGGAGGACGGCCTCGTCGTCGTCGAGTTCGAGTCGGGAGAGTCCGCAGGCTCGTGGCGCTCGGAGACCTCACCCGGCGGCTATGCGGGCGACTCGTTCCTTCGCTGGGACGGACCCAATCTGTTCCACACGCCGGGGAGCGACATCTTCGGCTTCGACTTCGAGATCCAGGAGGCGGGGCGCTACCACTTCCGGATCCGCAACCGCCACGACCACCCGGACAGCACCGAGGCGAACGACGTCTGGGTGCGCATGGACGGTGGTCCCTGGATCAAGGTGTTCTCCTGGCAGCGGGGCACGTGGACCTGGGCGACCCAGCACGAGTTCTCGCACGACGACAAGCCGCTCGCGGAGTACACCCTGACGTCGGGCTCCCACCGGATCGAATTCTCCGGTCGGAGCCACGACTTCATGATCGACCGGTTCCACCTCTATCGGGACCACGTGTCGAACCCGCTCTCGACCGGGCACCCCGAGTCGGACCGGGTCCAGCGCAACGACGCGCCGATCTCCGCGTTCCATCCGAGCGTGTTCGCTCTTCCCGAGGACGACTCTCAGCAGACGACGGTCGTGCTCGACGCCCGGCGCAGCGTCGATCCCGACGGAGACCCGCTCTACTACCAGTGGGACCTGCGCGGCGTGCGGTTCGCGGACGGCACCCACCGCAGCAGCCCGGTCGTCTCGATCACCTTCCCCGGCGGATTCGCTCTGCCCCTCAAGCTGAAGGTGTCGGACGGCGAGCGCACGGACGTCAGCTACCAGTTCGTCAACGTCGAGGACTCCGGCGCCGTCGTCGGCGGCGAGGGAGCTGTCTGGCATCCCGTCCACGTCGACTTCGCCGGCCCGACGACACACGAGGGTGCCACCGCGCCCAACCCGTTCCTCGACCGACGGCTCCAGGTCACGTTCACGGCCCCGAACGGCGAATCGACCGTGGTTCCCGGCTTCTTCGCCGGGGACGGCAAGGGCGGCGGTACGGGCAACGTCTGGCGCGCCCGGTTCACGCCCGACCAGCCCGGTGTCTGGACCTACGAGGCCAGCTTCCGGATCGGTGAGGGAATCGCCATCGACCTGTCGGAGACGGCGGGGCAGCCGAGCCACTTCGACGGCGCGACCGGTCGTTTCGGAGTCCTTCCGCGTGATCCAGAGGCCCCGGGTCTCCTCGCCGAAGGCCGCCTCGAGTACGTCGGGGAGCACTACCTGAAGGCGCGCCATGGAGACTGGTTCGTCAAGACCGGCACGAACAGCCCCGAGAACTTCATGGCGTACGCGGGGTTCGACGACGTCCAGGACAACGGCGGCGTCGGCATCATCCACCGCTACGAGCCCCACGTTCGCGACTGGCGACCGGGCGACCCCTACTTCGAGTCCGCGTCGACCGGCGTCAGCTCGAAGGGCATCGTCGGCGCGCTGAACTACCTGGGCGAGCAGGGCGTCAACGCGCTCTACTTCCTGCCGATGAACCTCGGCGGCGATGGCCAGGACACCACGCCGTTCCTCGGGTACCAGAACAACGCGTTCGACAAGCGGCACTACGACATCAGCCGCCTCCACCAGTGGAACCAAGTTCTGGACCACGCGCAGCGCCAGGGCATCCTGCTGCACTTCGTGCTGGCCGAGACCGAAGCGCCCAACGAGAACTGGCTCGACAACGGCACGCTCGGCCTCGAGCGCAAGCTGTTCTTCCGCGAGCTGAGCGCGCGCTTCGGATACGTCAACGGGCTCAAGTGGAACCTCTCCGAGGAGAACGACTACCCGGTCCAGACGCTGCGTGACATGGCGGCGTACCTGCGCGCGGTCGACCCGTACGACCACGCGATCTCGGTGCACACGCACCCGAACGATCTCTCCGACTACCACCAGCTCGTCGGCGATCCGAACTTCGACGCGGCGTCGATCCAGTACTCGACGACGAGCGCCGACGGCGCGAGCGGCACCGTCCGCAACATGTCCATCGAAGCCGGGCGCAAGTGGCTCGTCGACATGGACGAGAACGGAACGTGGAACGTCGGCCTCTCGGGCTCGAACGCCGGGCAGATGCGCTGCGAAGTCCTCTACGACGTCCTGTTCAACAACGGCGGCATCGAGTGGTACGCCGGCTATCACCCGCTGCCCCTCGGTGGCGACGTGCGCCTGGAGGACTTCCGCACCCGCGAGGAGATGTGGCGCTACTCGCGCATCGCGCGGGAGTTCCTGGAGACCCACTTCGACGTGGCCAGCACCCACCCGACCGACGGTCGCGTGCTTTCGGGCGCCGCGGGCTTCGGTGGCGCGGAGGCGCTCCTCTGGCCGCACGAGCGGATGGCGGTCTACCTGCCTGACGTTCAGGAGGATCTGCGCGTCGACCTCCAGACCCTCTCGGGCCCTTGCCGCGTGCGCTGGTTCGACCCGCGCACGGGCGAGGAGCTCACGGAGACCAGTGAGGTCACGGGCGGCGGCGTCGCGGACCTGCCGATCGTCCCCTCGGACCGCTCGCACGACTGGCTCGTGCTGATCGAGGAGCTCTGAGCCGCGCGTCCACGTGACGCGCGTCCGGAGGGGGCGAGCGCCGGTTCCGGCGCTCGCCCCCTCACACGTTGGGAGCGGTGTGCGTATGCCTCGTCGTGCGCGCGACCGCGACGGGGCCGCCACGGCCGCCGCATCGCCGCAGTCAGCGGACGCCCGACACCCCGCCACCCGCGGGCCATCCGCTACCCTCCGTCGAGCATGACCCACGCCTGGACACTCCGCGCTGCCCGCGCCCTCGCTGCGGCCGCGCTCCTTCCCCTCGGAGCCTGCGGCGGAGACGGCGCGTCCGCCCGTCCGCACGTGATCCTGATCACGCTCGACACCGTCCGCGCGGACCACCTCTCGTGCTACGGAGGGAATACCGGCGACACCCCGGCACTCGACGGGATCGCGTCCGCCGGCGCGCTCTTCGAGCAAGCGATCTCGGTCTCGGGCCTCACCCCGACCTCCCATGCGACGATCCTGACCGGCCGCTTCCAGTACGAGCACGGACTCCGCGTCCTGGCCGGTCCGGGCGGATACCGGCTGGAGGATGTGCCGACCCTGGCGACCGCGCTCAAGGCGGAGGGCTACCGCACCGGCGCGGTCCACAGCGCGTTCCCCGTCTCATCGACCTTCGGGTTCGACGAGGGTTTCGACCACTTCGACTCCCTCGAAGGAAAGCTCACGGAACGCGGGAACACCTCGACCAAGGTCGGCTGGGACGTTGCGAGCCTGCAGCGCCGCTCCGACGAGACGACCGCGCGCGCGCTGCGCTGGATGTCCACCGCGCTCGAGGAGGACGACGGTCCGATCTTCCTGTGGCTCCACTACTGGGACCCCCACGACCCCGTCGTCCTGCCGCCGACGGAGGAGTTCGAGCGGCTGTTCTACGACGAGGTCGAAACCGAACTCAGGGACGAATCGTCCCGCTCGTACGCCGCCGAACTGCGCTGGCAGGACCAGAATCTGGGCGCCCTTTTCCGCGGGCTCGACGGACTCGGAGCGCTGGACGAGGCCCTGCTCGCGATCACCTCGGACCACGGCCAGGGTCTCGGCGACGGGCTCCAGATCCACGGCTGGGGTGCGCACCGCATGCTGTACCGGGAACAGGTGCACGTGCCGCTGCTCCTCCGGGGCCCCGGGGTGCCGGCGGGCGCCCGGATCCCGGCGCAGGTGCGCACGGCGGACATCGCGCCGACGCTGCTCGAGCTCGCCGGGCTCGACCCCGTGCCCATTCTCGGGAAGTACATCGCCGGGGAGTCCCTCGTCCCGCTGCTCGACGCCGGAGCGCCCTCGGGCGACAGGGTCGCCTATGGCGAGCAGGTCAGCGGCTACGACGACAACGCCGGGATGCGCGTCCGCAGGCCCGACGCCGCGTTCCTCTACATGGTCTCCGACGGGGAATGGAAGGTGATCTACCGGCCCCACATGCCGGAGAACAGCGAGCTGTTCCACGTCTCGGTCGACCCCCGCGAGACGCAGAACGTTCGGGAGCGCCACCCGGAGCAGTACCTGCGGCTCATGGAGGACCTGGCGCTGCGCAATCCGTGGGTCCTCGAGCCCTTCTCCGGGCCGGGTGGGTACAGCGAGAGCGACCAGCTCGGCGGGCTCGGGTACACGGCCGTCGAGCAGGGCAGCGGCAGCTGGTGGTGGACCTGCCCGAGCGATCCGGCCATCCACGAGGACGTCCGCGGAGTGTGCCCGGACTGCGGCCGGACCCTGGTGCCGGCGGGGACCTGGTCCGAGCCAAAGTGAGTTCCGCCCCGGTGCGTTCGAGTCCCGTGGACTCGTGCACCGGCGACCTGGGTCCATCCCGACATGCCCGCGAGGCGCGCGCCCGTCCGCGTCGCCGCGTCGCAGCGCGCCAGGGCGCGTTCGGGCGTCCCGATTCGGTGCACCGATTCGGTCACGCGCGCCGTACGTCCCCGGCCACTTCGAGGGCCCGTGTTGCACCGGGCGCCTGAGCCCGGGACACTTCCGGTGGCGCGCTCCGTCGCGCGCCAACGGCCCGCGCGTCGATCGAGCGCGGCCCCTCCCACGCCTCCCTTCCCATGTCCAATTCCACCGCCGTCCCCGGCGGCACTCCGCGCCGCGCGTTCCGCGCGCGCGCGGTCGGTGCATTCGGGCTGCTCCTGACGTCCGTCATCGCCGGATCCGTCGCAACGTCCACGGACGTCCGCGCCACGGTGCGCGGGACGCAGACACAGGTCGCAGCGACCCTAGACGACTTCTTCGTCCCGGGCACGCAGCCCGGCACGCTGACGCAGCCCGTCTTCTCCTCGGACGCCTGCTCGGGCTGCCACGGCAACTACGACCCGGTCGCCGAGCCGTTCACGCAGTGGGCCGCATCGATGATGGGGCAAGCGGGCCGTGACCCCATCTTCTACGCCGCGCTGGCCGTGGCGAACCAGGACGTGGACTTCGGCGGAGAGCTCTGCCTCCGGTGCCACGCACCCGGCGCATGGCTCGAGGGCCGCTCGACCCCCACGGACGGCTCCGCCCTCGATCCGCTCCTGGGCGACCTCGACGGCGTGACGTGCCACATGTGCCACCGGATGGTCGACCCGGTCCCGGACGCGGCCAACCCGGCGGAGGACACCGCGATCCTCGCGGATCTAACCGTCCCTGCGCTCCAGGAGCCGCACTCGGCGTCGTTCGTGATCGACCCGGACGACAACCGCCGCGGTCCGTACGACCTCGGGATGTTCTTCTACCACGAGTGGCGTGAGTCCCCGTTCCACCGCGAGTCGCGGATGTGCGCGACGTGCCACGACGTGTCCAATCCGCTGCTCCAGCTGCAGGCGGACGGGTCGTACCAGCTGAACGCGTACGACACGCCGAGTCCGGCCGCGGACAAGAACGAGATGTTCCCGGTCGAGCGGACGTACAGCGAGTGGGCGACGAGCGTCTTCGCCCAGGACGACATCGACATGGGCGGCCGCTTCGGAGGCAACGACTCCGAGGTCGCGACGTGCCAGGACTGTCACATGCCCAAGACGTCGGGCAACGGCTGCCTGCCCGCGCTCGGCTCGCCAACGCGCAACGACCTCGCGCGCCATACGTTCTCCGGCGTGAACAACTGGGTTCTGCGCGCGATCCGATCGCAGTTCCCCGACACCGTCACGGGCCTCACGCAGCAGAGCGTCGACGACGCGATCACCCGCAACGAGACGATGCTGCAGTCCGCGGCCGACCTCGAGGCGATCGTGGACCAGGGCGATCTCCGCGTTCGCGTCACGAACCAGACCGGCCACAAGCTCCCGACCGGCTACGGCGAGGGGCGCCGCATCTGGATCGACGTTCGCTACTTCGACGCGGCCGACGCTCTCGTCGACGTGCGTGGCGGCTACGACTCCGTCAACGCGGTGCTCGATACGGCCACCACCGAGGTCATCGAGATCGAGCACGGCCTGGACGCGACGATGTCCGCCGCGACGGGGGTCCCCGCTGGCAAGAGCTTCCACTTCCTCCTCAACAACGAGACCCTCAAGGACAACCGGATCCCGGCCCGCGGCTTCCGTCGTGACGTCTACGAGGCGATCGGCGCCGAGGTCGTCGCCGCGCCGTACGTCGACGCGCAGTACTGGCTCGAGCGCCGCTTCGACGTGCCGGCTGGCGCCGTTCGCGCCGAGGTGCGCCTCTACCACCAGACGACATCCAAGGAGTACATCGAGTTCCTGCGCGACGAGAACACTTCGGACGCGCGCGGGACCGAGGCGTACCAGCTCTGGAACATGTTCGGGAAGAGCGCGCCGGTCGAGATGAACTCCATCGACGTCGACCTCGCCAACTCCGGCGAGCTGGCCCCGCGCCTGCTCGACCTGGGCAAGGTGAGGCCCGACGGTTCCCGCGCCGAGATCTCGTTCTCGGGGTCCCCGTCGGTCACCGGCGGCGGCGGCGTCGTGGAGATCCGCGGCGGCAATCCGAACCAGCTGATGGTCCTCTTCTCGTCGAGCTCGATGGGTTCGAACGACAACTTCGGAGGCGTCTACAACGTCGGTCCGGGGACCGGACGCCTCGGCTTCGTGACGCTCGACGCGAACGGCGACGCCGATTTCCCGGTCACGTTCTCCCCGTCACAGGCCAACGGCGCCGCGGTCTTCCAGGCCTTCTTCCGCGAGCCCCTGGACCCGTTCGCCTTCGCCATGACGGGAGGGATCCGGATCGAGGTCCTGCCCTGACCTCGACCGCTCCCGGCGCCGCCCCAGCGGCCCCGGGCGGCGGGCGCTCCGTTTCCTGAACGGACGTTCATACCGCGACCGCAGCGCGCCGTCCCTCCCACGAGGGGCGGCGCGCTGCGCTCGTGAATGAGCCTCTGCCGCGCGAGTACCATCCGCGCGCTCGAAAGGGCGCGCCCCGTCCGCCGCGCCGCTCACCCCGCACCCGCCGCTCCCATGAAGCTCCTCATCAAACTCGCCGTTCTCCTGCTCTTCGGCCTCGTCACGCTCGGCATCGCCGGGTACTTCCTCATCCAACCCGCCGCGTCGAAAGCCGCGGGCGACGGTTCGCGCTTCGCGTTCGGGCAGGACGCGCGCCTCGACAGCGTCGGCGCCCGCCTCGGGTTCTCCTCCACCGACGTCGGCTTCCGCGGGTACGCCCTCGAGAGCCCGTCCGGCTTCGACGAGAAGCTGCTGACGATCGGCGAGTTCCACCTCGGACTCGGCACGCGCTCGCTCATCAGCGACACGAAATCCGTCGGCGAGTTCGTTCTCGAGGACGTGCAGCTGACCCTCGTGCAGCGTGGAACCGAGAACAACCTCGTGCCGGTGCTGCGTCACCTCGAGGGGCTCGCGCTCGACGGCAGCGAGGTAGGTGACCAGGCCGGGACGGACGATTCCGCCGGCGAGGGCGGCGCGAACCCTGGCCCGCGCCTGCGCGTCGGCAAGGTCCGCGTGGAGGGCGTCGGCGCCCGCCTCGTACTCGACGGGATCCCCGGGATCGCGGCCCTCGACCAGTCCTTCGAGATCCCCGCGTACGAGGCCGACTTCGCCGACGCCATGGGCGACGACGGGCTCACGGTCGCCGAGATCGCTGGGCTCCTCGTCACCGACCTCAAGGAGCGCGCCCTCGGGGCGGCCGGTGAGCACGTACCCGCGCCTGTCCTCGCCGCTCTGGAGAAGACGCTCGACGGCGGCCTGGACGGCGGACTCGGCGGAGCGCTCGACGCGGGCCGCGCGGTACTCGACGCGGAGGCCGACGCGCTGAAGGCCGAGGCCCAGGACCGACTCGAAGGCGCGAAGGGCGAGCTCGACGCCAAGGCGGACGAGCTGAAGGAGAAGGCCGGTAGCGCGGTCGGCGGCGCGCTCGAGGAAGTGAACAAGAAGGCCGACGGACTCCTCAAGGGCGTCCTCGGCGGCGACGGACGCTGACGCCCGGAAGCGCCCCCCCGCCGGTTCTCTCGCGCGGGAGGGCGACCCGCGCGTCAGGCGCTCCGGGCCGCGTCCGACCCCGACGGGTCGGCGCCCGCCTCCCCGACGTCCGCGGGTGCGGCGCCCCCCGGATCCGCGCCGGAGCTCGGAGCGTCGGGCACGTCGAGCCGGTCGAAGCGGTCCCCGTCGGCCGCGAACTGACCGAGCGCCCAGACGTGGCGGCGATAGCCGCGGACGTCGATCAGCGAGAGCGTCTGGACGATGCGCAGGGTGACGAGCTGCTCGCTCACGCGCGCGGGGTGACGGAGCGCCGCGGCGAGTCGCTCCTCACCCTCTCGTTCGCTCAGCTCCACATCGAGCGCGGCGTCGAAGGCCGCCCGCGCGCCGTCGACGTCCGCCCAGAGCACCCGCCACGCGGCGCGCCTCACCCGGCGCCGTCCCGCGGGTCCGTCCACGGCGAGCCCCGCGCGCTGCGCCGCCTCGATCCAGCGCGCACCGTCGTCGGTGCGCCAGTCCCGGCGGAACCGGAGCCAGTGCCCGAGCGGCGGAACGAGCGAGACCTCCGGCAGCCCGTGCTTGAGCGCGTCAGCGACGGCGTCCCCGAACACGCGCGGGCCCATGAGTGCGCTCCGGCAGCCGTCCGCGTCCGCGACCAGCAGCGCAACCAGCGCGCGCTTCGAAGCTGCGTCGTCCGCGAGCGGCCGGCCGAGCTGCCCCTCGAGCCGCTCCACGAGCCCCTCGCGCGCGAGCCGCGTCACGTCACCGATCGTCCGAGCGGCCCGGCGCTCGAGCGCCGCGAGCCTGTCACGCAGCTCCGCCGGGGCGCGGAGGAAGTCCGCGTCGACCTGCGCCGGCGAACGCGACCGCTCCGCGTGCTCCTCCGCGTCGTGCAACCCGAGGGGCAGCGCCAGCCCGAGGTACTCCGGGTCGAGGATCGCGCGCAGCTCGAGCGCGGTCAGCGCCGCCGGCGCGCGCATCCGGTCGAGCTTGCGGGCTGCGGCGGTGAAGTCCGCCCGTACGCTTTCGACGACCACCTGCGCGCTGCGCGGATTGCGAATCGCCCTTACGGCCCGCACGAGTCCGGTCGCCCCCTTGCCGCTGAGTCGCAGTCCACGCAGCGCGAGCCGCACGGGGAGCAGCACGACCCGGCCACCGCCCACCCACTCCTGGTAGAGCCCGCGGGCGGACACGAGCCGCGCATCGTGCGGGAGGTCGTGCAGCGGGTAGCTGCCGAAAACCGTTCGGAAGAGATCCCGGCGGTCCGCACGCAGCCGCGCCAGGACCGCGTCGCCGAACCTGGCGGCGACCTCGGCGTCCCGGGCCTCCGAGTCGTCGAGGAAGTGCAGCACGGTGAAGGCGGTCGTCAGCTCCGACGCCTCCCCCGCCTCGCGCGGATCCTCTTCCTCGGAGGCCGCCTCGCGGCGCAGCCAGCGCTCGTAGACCTCGCGCTCGGCGGGGTGCGCGTGCTCGAGCTCCTCCCAGGGAACGGCGTGCGCGTTGTACTCGACGATCAGGCGCGCGGCACGGCTGGCGAGCGCCCGGGTGATCGCGTGGAACCACGGATAGGGCCCCCCCACCAGCGTGTTCTTGCGCTCGAGGTCCAGCCGCCGCAGGCCCTTCGAGAAGCGCTTCCGCACACGACCCGACTGGTCGATCGCGCGCTGGATGGCGAGGTTGCCGAGCAGCTGGCTCGTCGCGCGCGTATCCGACTGCGTGAGGAGCGCCCCGTCGAGGAAGTCGCGGTAGAGCATCACCGCGCGTGCGACCGGATCGAAACCCGTGTCGGTGCGCGACGGCGGGGAGATCCCGTCGCTCAGGAAGCGGACGAGGTGCCGGTCGAAACGCGCACCGTCGCGGGCCGACGCTTCGAGCGCGCCGTCCTCTTCGGTGAGCGCACGCTCGAGGTGGAACACGCGCTCCGTCACGAGGGCGGCGTCCACCGCCCGGCTGCGCGCCTTGACGCTCTCGGTCAGGTGCAGGAACTGCGCGCGGGCGACGCGCTCGAGGTAGGTGGTCGAGTCGCGCGCGAGTCGCTGGAGCCAGACGCCTACGGCGAGCAGGACGAGGGCGACCGCGCCGACGACCCAGAGAACGAAGCTCGCGATCTTGACGAACCTCTTCGCGCCGTAGAGGACCGCCTCGAACCAGTCGTCGGTGTCGGTCTTCTCGAGGTCCCAGTCGAGCCCCGCCACCATGAACAGGATCCGGACGAGCACGAAGCCGCCCGCGATCAGGAGCAGCCGAACGGCGGGCCGCGTCGTCCGCGCGACGAGGGTCGACCCAAATCGGCCGACGACCTCGCCGGGCGTCACGGCGCCCTTGAGATCCGCCCACCACAGGACGCGCGCGTGCGCCCGGTGGAACGTGCGTGCGATGCGGCGGACCGTGCGCGCGGCGACGCGCCGGTCGGGCAGGTCGACCGCGTCGGGCGGCGCCCATCCCCCGAGCAGCGGCAAGAGCCGCAGCGGGGTCCGCGCCACGAGCCGGGCGCCGCGCGCGATGCGTCCGATCGCCTCGGTGCCGACGCGCCCCTCGAGTTCCTCGCTACGGACTCCGGAGAGCCGCTCGAGGAGCTCCTCCACCGCCGGCGTGCTGTCGATCCGCGCGGCGGCGCTCGTGTCGGCGTCGCGCTCGAGCGACCGCGCGGTGCGCTTGCCGACCTCCTCGAGGGACGCGAGGCGGGTGCGCAGGAGGCGCGCGCGCTCCTCGCCCTCCGTCGCTCCGAGCGCGGCTTCGTACAGCCCGTCGAGGTCGGCCCGCAGGCGCCAGTAGCGCGCGACCGGGGCCTCCTCGCCGGCGCCGAGCGCGCGCCGCCTCCGCTCCTCGGGCGAGGGGAACAGCAGCAGCGGCGTCTCGAGCTGGCGCGCGTTGCGTTCGACGAGCCGGTCCAGCCCGCGCAGGAGGAACGACAGCGCCCGGACGAGACGGATGAGCGGGAGGAGCGCCCGCGCGTACTTGGCGAGCTGAAGCCCTCGCAGGAAACGCACGAGCCGCGCGTAGCGCGTGGCCTGGTCGCTCGGGTCCTCGAGACCCGCGAGCCAGCCGAACGGCAGTGCGGGGAGCAGGTCGGTGAACACGTGCCGCCGGAGCCACAGCGGGTGGAAGCGCGCGCAGGTTCCCTTCACGAGGAAGTCGACGAGGAACACGCCGCAGATCGCGGTGTCGAACGCGATGATCCAGCCCGCGTTCCCCCGCACGAACGACGCGAGCAGCAGCAGGAGCACGACCACGAGCGAAACGAGGATCGAGCGCTCCCAGAGCGCGACGAGCCGTTTGCCGAAGCGGTTCTCCAGGCGCGCCTCGACCTGGGCCTCGATGCGCGCTGCGCGTAGACGGCGTTCGCGCCGCTTGAGCCGACGCCGCAGCCGCGCGCCGGACGCGTCGCCGCGGACACGCTTCTCGACGACGTCGTGATGCCAGCGGATGGCGCCCGCGGTCTCCCCCAGCATGTCGGCGGCGCGCTCGCGAGAGCGCGCGTCGCTGGCGGCGAGCACCGTCTCGTTCGCCAGGTCGAGCAGGGCGTCCGTCCAGGTGCCCCGCAGCCGGACGTCCGGGCGCTCCGCTTCCACGGCCAGCTCGAGCGCCGAACGGAGCCGCCCCTGCACGCCGAGGGCCTCGTCGTTCACGCGCGCAGCTTCCTCGGCAACGGAGGGACCGATGCGCTCCGCGCGGGCCTCCACGCGGCGCCTCAATGCCTCGGTCCGCGCCAGCTCGTCGAAGAGCCCCGGCGCCTGCCCGGCCGGGTCGAGCGTCGGGATCACCGGGTCCTCGGAGAGGATCGCCAGCGCGAATCGCTCGCGGGCGCGCAGGTCGCGCACGATGCGGTCGGCCGCGAAAGCACCCACCTTCGCCGCGGCGGCCTCGTCCCCCCCGGCCCGCAGCCGCTCCTCCCAGGCGAGCGCGACGTCGATCACCGGGTGGTGCGCCCCGTCCTGCGCGCCGAGGTCGCCGAGCTCGCACGCCACCGAGCCGAGGGCCTCCTCCAGCCGTGCCAGGCGGAACAGCAGCTCGCCGGGATCCATCGTCTCGCGCTCGCCGCTGAGTGCGGCGAGACGGCGCTCGACGGCCTCGAGCTCGGCGGGACAGGTCGGGCCGTGCCGCTCCGCGGCGGGCTCCGGGGTCGCGCGGTCGGACGCGGGGATCTCGGAGCCCGGTCCGGGGGCGCGTTGGGGTTCGGGCGGCAGGTCGGTCACGGCGGTGCGCGCGGCGCGCGGGCCCAGAGGGTAAGCGGTGTGTCCCCCGGGCCGATGTCCGGATCGTGCGGCGGGGCTCCGATCGCACGGCGAGGCTCTCTTCGCGCAAGCGGGGTTCCGATCGCACGGCGGGCTTCCTGCCGCGCGGCGCACCTCGTGTCCCTGGCTCGACCGGGAGTCGGATCGAATGGCGGACGGCCCAAGGCGTAGGGATCGGCTCGCCCGCCCGCGCCACCGTGCATTCGGTCGCGTGGGCCGGGCTCCGCCGCGCTACCATCCGCGCGCGGGCTCGCCCGATCCCCGCGCTCCTCGCTCCACCCCGACGCGCCCCTCCCCGGCGCGCACCCGCACCGCCATGGACAGCCCCGCGCCGAACCCTGCCCCGGACAACCCCGAGCCGTCGCCGAGCGGCGCCAAGTCGACCCGCAAGGAGTCCATCTGGGAGGTCTACTACCCGTTCAACGCGGACGAGGACAAGGACGCCGTTCCGGTCGCCTCGTTCCCGATGATCATCTACTTCTGGCCCGCGATGCTGGCGTTCCTGATCTGCGGGATCGTGCAGTCGTTCGGCGAGGCGGGGGTGCAGTCGTCGGCTCTCGGCTGGTGGGCGACGGGGGCGCTCGCCTTCAACCTGATGATCATCGTCACGGACCTCGACCAAAAGAAGTTCGTGATCCTCGTCCTGCTGCTGATCCTCGGCGCCGCCGGCCTCTACATCGGCAAGCTGCAGGGCTGGGCGATCCTCGGAGACATCGGCCACTGGATCGCGGGCCTGCAGGTGACGCTGAGCACCCACGCGTACTTCGTCGTCGGGCTCGTGCTGCTGTTCTTCTTCATCCTCGGCATGGCGCAGCCGAGGCTCGACTACTGGCGCATCGAGCCCAACGAGTTCGTGCACTACGTCCAGCCCTGGGGCCGGGACCAGAGCATCCCGCGCCAGGGAAGCACGGTCAGCCGCGAGGTGCCCGACGTCCTCGAGCTGCTCCTCACGTTCGGCGGCGGGACGATCGCCATCAAACGCGAGGGGCAGGTCGTCGCTCGCATCGAGCACGTCCCGTTCCTCGGCAAGCGCATGCGTTCGATCGAAAAGATGCTCGGCGTGACCCGCGTGCAGTCGAGCTGAGGCGTCCGGCACGCACCGTCCCCGTTCTGACCGCATGACCACGTCCCCGACGTCCCACGGCGCCGATCCGGGCGCTCGCGCCGAGTTCGCGCTGCGCCTCGGCCGCTTCATCGACGCATCGCCCTCGCCGTACCACGCGTGCGCCAACGTCGCCGCGAGGCTGCGTGCCGCAGGCTTCACGGAGATCGGCGAGCGCACGACCTGGGGCTCCGACACGCCCCGCCTCGGGTTCGCGGTGCGGGGCGGTTCGATCGCAGCGTGGGCGCTGCCTGAAGGCGCGTCCGCCGAGGACCTCGCCGCGCGAGGGTTCCGGGTCGTGGGAGCCCACACCGACAGCCCGAACCTGCGCGTGAAGCCGCGCCCCGACACGGGCCGCGCGGGGTTCCGCCAGCTCGGCGTCGAGGTCTACGGCGGCGTGCTCCTGAACTCGTGGCTCGACCGGGACCTCGGACTGTCCGGCCGCGCCTTCGTCGAGCGGGACGGCGCGCTGGAGCAGCACCTCTTCCTCGCGCAGCGCCCGCTCGCGCGGGTGCCGCAGCTCGCGATCCACCTCGACCGCGAGATCAACGTCGACGGACTCAAGCTCGACCGCCAGCAGCACATGGCTCCCGTGCTGCAGGTGGGCGACGCGCGCGAGGGCGCGTTCGTAGAGTTCCTCGCCGACGAGCTCCGCGTCGCGGCGAGTTCGATCAAGAGCTACGACGCGATGCTGCACGACCTGACGCCGTCCTCCCCGCTCGGGACGGACGCGTCGATGCTCGCGGCCCCTCGCCTCGACAACCTCTGCAGCGCGTTCTGCGGGCTGGAGGCCCTCCTCTCCGCCGCGGAGGGCGGACGCCTCGAGGCGCCCGTCCTCGTGACGCTGTTCGACCACGAGGAGGTCGGCAGCGCCAGCCGCGGCGGCGCCGACGGTCCGATGCTCGGTGACGTGGTCGAGCGGCTGCTCCTCGCGCACGGCGGGGACCGCGCCACCTACCTGCGCGCGCTGCAGTCGTCGCTCTGCGTGTCGGCCGACATGGCCCACGCCGTGCACCCCAACTACCCCGAGCGCCACGAGCCGGACCACCACGTCTTCATGAACCGTGGCCCGGTCATCAAGATCAACGCGAACCAGCGCTACGCGACGGAGGCGGAGACCGAGGCCGTGTTCCAGGCGGCGTGCGAACGCGCGGACGTGCCGTTCCAGAAGTGGGTCATGCGCACGAACATGGCCTGCGGCTCGACGATCGGCCCGCTCACGGCTGCGCAGCACGGCATCCGGACGGTCGACGTCGGCTGCGCGCAGCTCTCGATGCACAGCGCGCGCGAGGTCTGCGGGATCTCCGATCCGGCATGGATGACCGAGGCGCTCGTCGAGTGTCTCCTGGGCGACGTGTCGCCGCGCTGACCGGCCGCTAGACGAGGGGGAGGCCGCTCTCCGCGAACGACATCGTGTAGCGCGCGTTGACCTCGAGCGGTGCATGCAGACGCCGGCGGCCGCGGCCGTCGGTCCAAACGATCGCGTCGATGCCGAATGGGCCGAAGTAGCCCCAGCCCGCGAGCCTCTCCGCGACCCGCTCGAGCCCCGTCCGGATGCCGCTCGCCTCCGCCGGAGCCGCGTCCACGCGCGCAGCCCCGCGCCAGACCCCGCCGCGCGCGGTGCTCCGCACGAGGGAGCCCACGCGTAGATCGCCCTCCTGCGAAAGGTGGGCGTGCAGCGCGTACTCCTCCTCCACGTCGACGATCGGTGCGACGTCGAGCGGGCCCGACGGGAAGTGCTTGGAGGCATAGCGCGCCGCCCGCTCGGTCGCGGACACGCGTCGGTCCGGCGGGATCTCATCCACGAGCAGACGCGCGCGGCCCGCGTTCGTGAGCGACGGCCGGACCACCCAGCCCGGCCGCGCCGCCGAGCCCGGCCGTCGCGCGAGGGCAGGCTGCAGGAGCGCCGCCTCCAGCTCTGCCTGGTCGGTCGCAGTCGCCGCACGCGGCAGCGAGCACAGGTCCCGGAAGGACTCGCGTGCGTTCGCGCGCACGAGAACATCGAGCGGCGGCCCCGGCGGCGGGGACAGCCCCAGCTCCTCGAAGCGGGCGATCGCACGCGGCGTAACCATCCACGCGCACGAGCGTCGCCCGGACCGGGCGGGGCCCGGCCCCTGCGCGGGCACGACCTTGTCGTCGGGCCCGACCCATGCGTCCACGAGCGCACGGGTCGCGGTCTCGACAGCGTTGCCCGGCGGGTCCGGTGGCAGGGGCTCGGCGCGCCGCCGCGAAGCCGCGAGCTCGTCCTCCGCGTCGAGGTTGAAGAGCCAGCAGACGTTCACTGCTCGGGCCCGCCCCTGGTCGATGGTCTCGTCGTCGCGCCTGGCGCACCGGCGGCCTCGAGACGCTCGAGGAATCCGGGGCCGAGCCCCGCCCGCCGACGCGCATCCCGCGCGAGCGGACGACCCTGCAGAATCGCAGGGGTGATCGGCGGCGGGAGCTCATCGCGCCATGCGTCGTAGTCCGGGCCGCCGTCCGGCGCCGCAGCGCCCCCGAGGCGCACGAACCACCGGGCGGCGAAGTGGACATGCGCGACCTCTTCGCGCCCCACGCGCGCGACGAGCCCAGCGGACTCTTCGTCCCCCGCGGCGCGCAGCGCTCCCTCGAAACGCTCGGCGTGCTCGAGATTGCCCGCCTCGAACCCGATGCCCATCAGCGCCGTGTACGCCGTCGCGCTCGCGCACGTCGGCACGCGCTCCCAGAACCAGTCGCGCACGGCGAAGTCTCCGTAGCGGTGGCCGAGCGCGGCGAGCCTGCGCGCGTAACCCCGCGCGTGGCGCGCCTCGTCCCCGAGGATGCGCGCGAGACCCGCCCGGAATTCGACGGGCGTCTCCGGGAAAGCGTGTATGGCCCAGGCGCAGAGCTCGGCCGCCTGGACCTCGTGATGCAGGAACGTGTGCAGGAGACGCGCGCGCATCTGTGGATCGCGGAGTGCGCCGGGCTTCGGAATGCGTTCGGCCCGCTCACCGACGTCGAGGTGCGGGCTCCGGCCCGGAGCGAGGTCCGCGTCCGACGCCGAGGTGGACCGGCTCGGGAGCGGATCCTGGGCGCCCGGGATTCCGCGCAGCTTCGCTGCGCGCGATCGACTGCGCACGTATGCGGCGCATGCTGCGGAGAGTTCCATCGTGTGGTTCCTCGGAGCCCGGTCGCCGGTCGCGCATTCAGTGAGCGCTCCACCGGCGGTACCGGTGCACAGGCGCTACGACGTCCCGCGGACGACCTCGGTCCCGGGCCGCCCCTCGAGCCAGCGCGCCGCACGCTCGACGAGGTCGCCCTGCAGCACGATGGCGCCGCCTTCCTCGACGCGCGCGCCAGTGCCGAGCGCCGCGCCGAGCGACCGGGCGGTCTCTGTGAGGTCCTCCGCGCCCGCGCCACCGCAAAGCCAGCGCAGCTGGGTCACGGTCTTGCCGCCGCGGCCCTTTCGCTCGCGCCGCACTTCGACGCGTTCGCCGCTCCCACTGGACGCGCGATGCGCGTCGTCCGGCTCCGGAGAGCCGTCCGCGTCGGCGCCACCGGAGCCGGGAACGGATGCCGCATCACCGGCGCGCCCCCTGAGCGCGGCGAACGGTGAGTGCGTGAGGCCGCCGCCGTCCTTTCCGGGGCCGCGGCTGGGGTCGATGCGCTTGGTCATGTCGGGTGGCGAGCTGTGGCCTCGCGGCGGGAATTGTGGCCGCGCCGCGAAGCGGGCGCAGTCCCGATTCGGGCCATGATGCGCCGCAACTCGTTGCTGCGACCCAGAGCCGCCTCAAGAGCGCTTCATGCGAGGAGTGGATGCTTTTACCGTCTTCGCGCTCTCCGAGCCGCGGGCCCAAGCCCCGCGGCGCCGACTCCCAAGAGGAGTCCGATCGCCGGAAGCGCTCCGAGACTTCGCGACCGCGATCGTCAAAAGCCTCCATCCTTACTTCAGACGCGGGCCGATCCGACCGCCCGCCCCTCCACATCGCCATGAGCCTTCTCGCGTTCCCCTCGCTTCGTTCGACCGGTCTCGCCCTCGGCGCGCTCGGCCTCGCCGCGGGTGCCTCGGCCCAGACGACCTACACCGCCGAGAACAACCTCGTCGTCATCGAGTTCGAGTCCAGCACCATCCCGGGCGACTGGGAGGAGTCGACCTCGACGCCCGGATTCGTCGGTGACGGCTACATCGTCTGGGAGGGCGTCAACCTCTTCAACAGCCCCGGCGCGCAGGGCATCTTCGGCTTCGACTTCGAGGTCTTCCAGGGCGGCAACTACCGGATGAACCTCCGGAACCGTCACGAGGATCCGGACCCCACCGAGGAGAACGACGTCTGGGTCCGCATGGACGGCGGCCAGTGGGTCAAGACCTTCTCGAACATGGCCGGCAGCGTCGGCGCATGGACCTGGGAGACGCGCTTCGACTTCAGCCTGACCAACCAGCCGGACGCCAACTACAACCTGTCGCCCGGCGTGCACCGCATCGAGTTCTCGGGCCGCTCGAACGGCTTCAAGATGGACCGGATGCACCTCTACCGGCCCGGAACCCCTGGCGCACTCGATCCGAACCAGCCCGAGTCCGCGTCGCGCGTGGGGTTCGGCTACTGCGATGCCAACGCGAACAGCACGGGCGTCGATGGAATCACGGTCGGCCTCGGGACCAGCGTCGCGCGCGAGAACGGGCTGACGCTGCGCGCGTTCAACCTCCCGGCCAACCAGTTCGGGATCTTCATCGTCTCCGACGCCGAGGGCTTCACCCCCAACCTCGCCGGCACCCAGGGGAACCTCTGCATCGGGGGCGGGCTCGGACGCTACGACCAGATCCTCGCCACCGGCCCGGCGGGCGAGGTGGAGCAAGCGATCGACATCACCTCGATCCCGCGCCCGAGCACGACGGATTCGGCCCAGGCCAGCGAAAGGTGGAACTGGCAGTTCTGGCACCGTGACACCCCCGCCGCGGGCGGCGCGAATCTGTCCCGCGCGCTCGGGGTCCGATTCCAGTGATCCGCTGGGCAACCGCCCTCCGGTGACCGTTCCACGGAGCTCGGGCCCAAGGGCGTGAGCTACGCGCGGCCGCTTCCCTCCGAGGGGGTCGGCCGCGCGCTTCGTTGCACCGGACACGCTCGGCCCGACCGCGACAGCATGGGCCGGCCTGGGCCGATCGGAAATGGGCCCACCTGCGCCCAACGGGCCCGCTGGCATCCGCTCGCGGCGGGGTAGAGTGAAGGCGATGTCCGAGGTCACGCGACTCCTGGATGCGCTCCGGGACGGAGACGACGGCGCCAGCGACGAACTCGTCCGGGCGGTCTACGGCGAACTGCGGCGGCTCGCGGCCTCCAAGCTCCGTCGAGAGCGCTCGCGCACCCTCGGCGCCACCGCGCTGGTGCACGAGGCGTGGATGCGGATCTCCTCCCCGCGGGAGGACGGTCCGGCCCTCGAGTTCGAGAACCGTTCGCACTTCCTGGGCGCCGCAGCCGAGGCGATGCGCCGGATCCTGATCGAGCGCGCCCGCAGGCGCCGCAGTCTCAAGCACGGCGGGGCCCACGCCCGGGACCCGATCGAGCCAGACGAGCTGCTCGCGCTGCCGCCCTCGGTCGACATGGTGGATCTCGATGAGGCGCTCGAGCGCCTCCGCGCGCACTCGCCTGAGAAGGCCCAGGTCGTGGACCTCCGGTTCTTCTGCGGCCTGTCGATCGTGGAGACCGCCGAAGTGCTCGGTGTGTCGCGCGCCACGGCCGACCGTGCATGGGCCTTCGCGAAGGCCTGGCTCTACCGCGAACTCGAAGGATGACCGCAGGCGACGACCAGAGCGAGGGCACGACGCGCAACGGCGCCGACGATGGCACCGCGCGGAACACGTCGCAGCTCCTGCGCGCGGCGGAGACACTGTTCGAACGCGCTCTCGAGGTCGACGGAGCGGACGCCCGCGACCGCTGGCTGGCGCGTGCGACCGGGGGCGACGAGGCCCTCCTGTGTGAGGTGCGATCGCTCCTGGATGCGCACGAGCGGTCCACGGATTTCCTGGAGACGAGCCCGCTCCTGCGGGAGACCGACGACTGCGAGGCCGCCGTCGACGCCGCGGTCGGCGACGAGCTCGGCCCCTACCGCATCGAGGCCCTCCTGGGCGAAGGCGGTTTCGGTGTCGTGTACCGCGCGCTGCAGTCGGAGCCCGTGCGCCGCCAGGTCGCGCTGAAGGTCATCAAGCTGGGCATGGACACGCGCCGCGTCATCGCCCGCTTCGAGGCGGAGCGTCAGGCGCTCGCGCTCATGGACCACCCGTCGATCGCGCGCGTCATCGACGCCGGCGCGACCGACTCGGGCCGCCCGTACTTCGTGATGGACCTGGTGGAGGGCGTCGAGCTCACCCGGTTCTGCGACGACGAGAGACTCGACGTCCGCGAGCGATGCAAGGTCTTCGTCAAGCTCTGCAACGCGGTGCAGCACGCGCACCAGCGCGGGCTCATCCACCGCGACCTCAAGCCGAGCAACGTCCTTGCCTCGCGCGCCGACGGCGAGGTCCAGGTCAAGGTGATCGACTTTGGCATCGCGAAGGCGACGACCGACGAGGTCGACGACGCCGCGAGCGCGCTCCGCACCGAGCAGGGTCAGGTGATCGGGACGCCCGTCTACATGAGCCCCGAGCAGGCGATCGGTCGCGTGGACATCGACACGCGCGCGGACGTGTACTCGCTCGGAGTGATCCTCTACGAGCTGCTCGCCGGCAGCACGCCGCTCTCGGGCGAGGAGCTCCGCGACCGCGCGCGCGCCGGCGAAATGGCCTCGTTCCTCGCAAACTACTCGCCCCCCAATCCGTCGGCGCGCCTCGCCACGGGAGAGGGCGCGGAGTCCGTCGCCCAGCGCCGCCGCGGGACCCTCGCCAGCGTCCGCGCCCGGGTCCGTGGCGACCTCGACGCGATCGCACAGCGAGCACTCGAGGGGGACCGGGATCGGCGCTACGACTCGGCGGCGAACCTGGGGCGCGACGTCCAGAACGCGCTCGAGCACCGCCCGATCGAGGCCAGTCCGCCCAGCACGGCCTACCGCATCTGGAAGTTCACGCGCAGGCATCGGATCGGCGTCGCGGCGATGTCCGCGGTCGTGATCGCGCTCGTGGCGGGCGGCCTCGTCGCGTTCGATTCGCTCAAGGCGCGTGAGGCGCAGAGGTTCGAGCTCGGGCAGATCTTCGAGTACACGCTCGACCCGTCGGTGCGCGGGGACGCGCCGATCGAAGGTGAGACGACGGGCTACGTACGGCGTATCCAGGGCGTGTACGGTGACGAGGCCGGTCCGATCCTCGTGGGCGGGCTGGCTACGATCGCCGAGAGGCTCGAGCGTTCCGGCAAGATCGACGAGGCACTCGTCGCCCGGCGCCTCGCGCTCCGCCACGCGCTCGACTCGCCCGACGACGCCCGTCAGATCGCGGCAGCCCGCGTCGCGCTCGGACTTCAGCTCCTGCGCGTCGGCTCGGTGGACGAAGGGTTGCAGGAGCTCCAGGAGTCGGTGCGGATCGACGCCACTCTCGGGGGGCGCCCAGGCGTGAACGCCGCACGCCTCGAGCTCGCGCGTGCAGCGCTCCAGGCGGGAAGCGCGCCCCAGGCGATCGAGCTCGCCTCCGCGGCCGAGTCCATCGCGCTCCAGCACGCGCCCCAGGATCTCCGCATGCGCGTCGACGCTCTCGAGGTCCTGGTCGACGTCCGCAAGCAGCAGGGCGACGCGGACGAGGCGCTCGACGCCTGGGAGCGTCTCATCGACCTGCTCGGCGACCTCTCGGCCGACTCCGTGGTGGTCACGGTGCGCGAACGCATCCGGTGCGCCGAATGGCTCGCCAGCCAGAACGACAGCGGCGGCGCCGTCTTCCAGCTGCACCGCGCGCTGGGCACCGTCCGCGGCTCGAACCTCCCGCGCCCGCAGCTCGAGTTCGAGGCGCTCGTCGAGCTGAACAAGATCGTCACGCGGGCCCCGAGTCTTCTTCCCCCGCAGGCCGCCGCGCGCGAGCTGGTCGCGGAACTCGCCCTCGGACGCGGGCTGTTCGTTCCCGGCACGGCGGAGCACGTGGCGTTCCTCCGGCGCGTCGCATCGCACTACGAGCTGCGCGGCCGCCCCATCGAGGAGCTCGAGATCCTGCGCGAGCTCTTCCAAGCGGTCGACTCGCGCACCTCGTCGACGGCGTCGCGCGACGATCCGACGTCGCCGCTCGTCGACATCGTGCGGATCCGGACCCTCGCGGCGCTCGAGACGGTCACCCAGAGCGACGGCAAGATCCCGCAGGAGGCCGGCGACGTGCTGCGCTGGGGTCTCGCGATCGCGCGCGCGACGGAGCCGAGCAGCGACGAGCTCCTGGCGGCGCAGATCGATCTCGAGCTGCGGACCGGGAACGTGCTGCGGCTCTTCTCGCTCACGAAGGAGCTCGAGCCGGAGGAGTCCGGGGACGCCGACAACCCGTTCGCGCTCGCGTGGCGGGCGGCGACGCTCTCTGCGATGGGAACGGCCGAGAAGGTCGCGGAGGCCGAGGAGCTCATCGAGCGCGCCCGCGTTTCGCTCGAAGGCGCCGGCCGCTACGACGGCGGGCTGCGCCGCACGATCGAGTTCGTGGACGGGATGGTCCGAAACGCCCGCGCGAGGCTCAGCGACGGACGCTGAACCCCGCCCGCTCGAATCGTTCGACGAGATCCGCGCGCACGAACACGTTGAACCAGCGCGCGCTGGAAAGCGGAAACGACGCCGCCGCATAGCCGGCCTCGCTCAGCTCGGCCGCACCGACCGCGCCCGGTCCGAGAAGGAGCTCCAGCGGCCCGCCCGGCGTCCCGTTCGGACCGCTCCGCTGCGCCCACGCGGCCGTCGCGGGGACGGAGGGTGCGAAGGGAACATCGAGGTGCAGCGCACCGACCCGACGCTCGAGCGCGAGGCCGAGCGCGTCCCGCCCGAAGCGGTTCGGACCGGGGTGCGGAAGCCGGGCGATCTCGGCGTCCGTCAGGCCGGTGAGGTCCAGGATCGACAGCGAGGGTTCGAACCAGCGCAGACGCTGCGCGTGGCGATGGGCCACGGTCTCTCCGTCGAGCGCTCGCGCGAGCGCGGCGAACGCGAGCGGCTCTTCTTCGAGCACCTCGACCCCGGCGGGTCCCCGCAGGACGCCCGCAGCAGCGGCCCGCGCGGCCGGGATCGCGCCAGGCCAGGGCGTCGGCCGCGCTCCGACGATCTGCAGGACGAGAGCGGCCCCGACCACCGCGCCGACGACGCGCGGACGTGCGCGCACCGCCGCGGCCGCAGCGAACCAGGCGGGAGCCCCGAGCGGAAGCGCGAGCCGTGCGCCGTCGTACGCGTCGCCGCCCGAGCCCACAAGCACAAGCGCCGCGAGGAGCGAGAGGCCAACGAGCCCGGCGGCGGTGGAGGCGTGCGGCCCCTCGCGCCCGGCCCTGGCGCCGACGATCCCGAGACCCAGGATCCAGATCAGGAGGAGCGCGACGCCCGCGGGTCCGGCGAGCGCGTCGCCGAGGTAGGCGAAGCCGTCCGCGACCTCCTGCGAACGGGCATCCGACGACTTCGCGAAGAAAGTGTTCGGCCAAGGTGCGCCGAAGAGAGTGAGCCGAAGCGCGGCCACCGCGGCACCGAGCAGGGCCCCGCACGCACCGAAGCGGAGCGCGCGCGTCCCGGGGCCAGCGCCCGGGTCGCGGGCGGCCCAGGCGCAGACGAGAGGCGCGAGCAGAAGGCCCTCGGGCCGCACCAGGGCGAGAAGCGGCGCGAGGAGGAGGGTGGCGCGCGCGCGCGCGAGACCGGCGAGCCCGGCAGCCGCGGTCCACACGAGGAGATGCAGCCCGCCCTCCAAGCGGAAAGCGAGTGCCTCCGCCACCCCGACCGACGTTCCAACGCCTGCCGCCGCGAGCCAGGCGCCCGCTCGCCCCCCCAGGCGGGCCCCCAGCAGCGCGGCGAGCGCGACCGCCGCGGCGAGGAACACCATCCCAGCGAGACCGGCGGCCTGCAGCGGATCGACCCCGGGACCCACGGCCTTCAGCAGCAGCGCCTTGAAGGCCACGTCCAGGGCACTGGTCGACCCCTCGACGGACGGAACGTTCCCGCCCGCCCAGATGCGCGCGTCCGCCCATACGACGAAGGCGTCGTCGAGGCTGCCTGGCGGGGAGGCCCACGCGAGCGTCGCGAGGGCGAGCACCGCGGCGACCAGCGCGGCGAGTGGGGTCGATGCGGCGCGAAGGGCCATCCGCCGCGAGCATAGGAGGCCCGGGCCGCCGCCGTGTGCTGCCTCCTGCGCGGGGCACTTCAATTGCCTGGTGCTGGGGCTAGGTCACGTGCGAGCAGCGCGTCGTCCCCGGGGAACACTGGGCTCCGACGGTGTGGGGCGCCCAGCGCCGCGGCGACCGCAAGACCGCTGAGAGCCACGCGCTGTGATCGTCCGGGTCTCCCTCGAACGCGCCGCGGGCTCCCGAGGGTCCGGAGCGCGCATGAGCGCGCGCCCGCTCGGGCGTTACGACCGCTGCGCCCACACGGTCCGAGCCCAGTCCGGCAGGAGCTACGAGGCAGCGGTCGAGGCCGACGTTCGAGCCACCCGGGAAGTCCGGGTGGGAGCCACGGGCCCACGGGGACAGCACCGGGCTCGCACCGTGTGGGCAGCTCGGCTGCAACCCGGGCCTGCGCCACGAACTGGGGCGATCGAGGGCTTCGAGGGGCCTCGTGCGTGGGGCGTCCGGTCGCAACCGCCTGTCCGTCAGGACGCTGCGGGGAACGTGGCCCCGCCGATCCACACCGTGCGAGCCCAGTCGGCACGAGGAATCGCTCTTGGTCCCGTCCGGCGGCCGGGGGAGTGCGGAAGCGCACGCGCGGATGCGCGTTCCATGCCGCTTCGGGCCCGTCCGATCCACCCGCGCGACGCGGCTGGCGCTGCGGGCCGGAAGGAGCGAACGTCGAGCCACACGGCAGCCCACCCACACTGGATCCCAATGCGCGACCGACCTGCTCGGACGGGCCGCGCCAACGGCGGGAGTCCCGTGCCGCGCTCAAGGGCCCCTGGAGACCCCGTGAGAGCTGTCCGCGGGAGGTTCCGGGCCGCCTCCAGGGCGCGCGGCCGGCGGCCGAGGGTCGTTCGCGCCGGCCCGGTCGATTCGGTGTCCGGGGTTCGATCTCCGCGCGTTGCCTCCCCCCCCTCGGGCATCTACCCTCTGGGGCCCAAGTCCGGGCGCCGAGAGCCCGCGAGGTGCGTCCGTGGAACGCGTCTTGCGGCCGATTCGCCCGGTCCGTCCGTTCCGCACGCGACGACGGGCACCGCCCGGCCCCCTCCCTGAGCCCCCTGATCATGACTCAGACGTTCTTCCGCCGTCCCCAGGCCTCCGCGACCCCGACGACCCGTGTCGGGGCCTCGATCCCCCGGCGCGGGGCCGGTCCCGGCGCCCTCGGTCTCGCAGCGCTGCTCCTCGCGGCGGCGTGCAACTCCACCGACTCGCCCGAGCCGATCGTCGACGGGGTCGGCGGATACGTCACCAACTCGAGCGGCGGGAACTACTTCGTCGACGAGAACATCGGCGGGATTGCGAACGAGTTCCGGATCGCGCGGCAGTTCTACGGCCGCCTCGTGACGATCGTCTCGCAGGCGCCCGACCCCGCCCCGGGCATTCGCGGCGAGCGGCGCGAGATCCACCGCGATTTCGTGGTCGACCCGCGCGCCGAGAGCGGCTGGAACCCCGAGGACTACATCCTGGAGACGAACCCGGTCACCGGCGAGCAGACGCTCGTGATCCTGGCCGACTTCACGGACCTGACCGGGACCTCGCTGCTCCCGGGCGACACGGATGCCTCCGGGCGAGCGAAGTTCCTGCGCCTGCTGCGCGGAGCCGACGGCGGCCGGATCGTGACCGACTCGGGCTTCACCGGCACGGGGACATTCACGATGGTCCCGCGCAACGCGGCCATCGTGTTCGTGTTCGACGATCTGATCGACTCGGAGACGGTGACTTCGGCGGCGGTGCGGTTCCTCGAGGGGACCGACGGCACGACGCCGTTCTCGCGCTCGCCCCGCTTCTTCGTCGACCCGAACCACGGCGCAGCGGCGAACCTCGACGGTCTCCCGGGCTCCGAGTTCTACTCCACGCGCCTCATCGTCGATGCCGCGGTGTCCGAGCTCGAGTCCGAGGGCTTCACGCCCTTCACGCCGGTGAACAACCGCGGCCTTCCGCCCAGCGTCGACGGCGGTCGTGCGAACATCCAGATCCGCTTCGGCACTCAGCTCGCCTCGGGCCAGTCGCTGCCCCCGCTGCAGAATCCGAGCGGCGGGCGCCTCGCGGCCACCGGGAACGGCTCGGTGGACGGCTCGTCGGCGGGTTTCGACGTCGTGCGCGCCTTCCGCTCCGGCGGTGACCGCAATGTCCTGAACGACCCGTTCAACGGCTACCTGCCGGACGAGTCCGACCCCGTGGTCGTGTCGAGCCTCACCGGGCTGATCACCCAGGCCCCGGTGCTCATCGCGGGCGACTCGGACCTGAGCTACCGGATCCCCGAGATCCGCTTCGACTCGATCCTCTGCGCCCCGGACCCCGAGCCCGGCGACATCATCGCGCAGCCGCCCTTCTTCGCGCGCGTAACCGCTCCGGCGACCACCAACGACGTCACGGGTGTCGCGTCGAACGTCGAGGTCGAGCTCGTCGTCGTCCCGACGGACAGCTTCACCGGGCCCGAGCAGTACACCGTCAGCGGCCTCGGCTCGCTCCAGTACCGCACGCCCCTCGTTCTCGAGAACGCGGACCGTCCGGAGTGCTTCCTGACCGTCACCCCTTCGCCGACCGGCGGCGCGGGTGCGCCCACGACGGGGATCGCCACCGACGCGCGCGTCGCCGTGCGATTCAACGAGCCGATCGACCCCGGCCCGCTCGAGCCGTACGAGTCCGTGATGCTGCTCCGGCGCCCGCGCCCGCAGATCCCGACCGACTACGTTCCGGGCACCGTGGACGTCGACTCCTCGCTGACGCTCGTCACGTTCCGTCCGACGCAGCCGCTGGCGCACGTCTTCGGTGGCTCGGAGACCTACTACCTGTGGCTGCCGGGCGGCCTCGAGGCGCCCGTCGACCTGGCCGGTCGCAGCGTCGCGCTCCTGCCCCGCGTTCAGCCGTCCCCGTCGGACATCCCCGAGGGCGTGCCGCTGACGATCGAGGCGAACGAGCCGTCGTCGCTCACGGGCGGTCACGTGTTCCGCTTCTCCTCCCGCGACGAGCAGTTCCCCTTCGCGGATCCGAGCAACGGCACGCGCATCCTCCAGATCCCCCAGGAGGAGTGGGACGGGACCGCGCTGCGAGACACCGTCACCGGCCGCCTGCGCGGCCGCGCCGTCGTCCGCTTCCAGCAGCCGATCTCGCCGACGACCGAGAACCCGACGGTCGCCGCGATGGCGACCGGCACGGGCACGCCGCTCCCGCTGAACCCGTCGGGCGCCATCACCCAGTGGGTCTGGCGCTACGTCGACATGGGGCTGACGATCTACTCGGAGAACGAGATCACGAACCGGGTCGAGTCGGACGACGTCGACATCGACGTCGAGGGTCTCTACCTCTCGCCGCAGAACGCGAACCCGGTGTTCGAGACCTACGGCGAGTTCGAGATCGCGATGTCGCACTCGAACGCGATCCCGGACGAGGCCGTCGACCCGTTCAACAACCTGCTGGACGCCGGTTCGGGCCTGTCGACGAACTACACGAACAACCTCGTGTCGCCGGCGGAGACGCCGTTCCAAACCGTCCACAACCGCTCGCGCGGACTGACGACCCAGCCGGGCAACACGACCCAGGCTTCGGACGGCACGCTGCTCATGTCGCTCGGTCTCAACGACGACCTCCCTGCCGAGCAGTTCACGACCTTCACCTGGCGTGACACGACGATCCGCACCCGAGGCGGCACCAACGCGGGCGGCGTGCCCGAGCAGCGCCTCGTGGCAGTGACCGCCAACATCGACCCGCGCGCGCCCGCCGACACCACCGGGGACCTCATGGCGAACTGCGACACGGGCGGCGCGCGCAACCCGATCTACCCGCCGGGCGAGGTCCGCTCGATCGGGCTTCCGATGCTCATCCAGGTGAAGTGCTACCCGGCGCTCGGCGAGTCCACGCAGAACGTGTTCGCGCACGCGGTGGCCCACAGCTCCGCCGCGCCCGCGTTCCGCGCCTTCACGTCGGGCGGGCGGAACCAGTCCGGTGAACTCGTGTCCATCAACCCGGACATCGAGACCACGGCGATGGGCGGCTTCGACCCGACGTCGTCCCCGGCGGGCGAGACGACGGACCCGCTCGACAACGCGGTCTACTTCGGCGCCGTCGACTTCGTGACGCGCATCAGCCGCGCGCACTCGGTGTTCGTGCCCGCGCACGACCCGACGCAGCAGCTCGATACGACGTTCGACGACATCAACGGGGACGACCGTTTCAACGTCCCTGAGTTCCTCGAGCCGACTCCGTTCCCGATCGACCAGCCGGCCGGTTCGGACGTCGTTTTCGAGTTCCGCGGCGCGCGCGCCCTGGACGGCGACGGCAACGAGCTCATCGCGTCCACGAACACGTTCTTCACGGACCCGTACGGCGACTTCTACACCGACATCCCGTTCGAGCTCGAGCTCACGAACCAGACTCTCATCGACACCTTTGGCACGACGTACCCGGTCGAGCTGGGCAACCTCGGCGCTGCGTCCTGCTTCGACGGCTCGTTCGCCTACTCGGTCAACGGTGGCTCGATCCCGCTGTTCATCATGAACGGCGTCGGCGAGAACCCGAACATCGACTTCCTGAACGGCAACAGCAACTGGACGCAGGACCCGTCGACGCTCACCGGCGCGAACTGGATCCAGACGCGCGTCACGTTCATCGCAAACATCGCGACGGGCCGCGTGCCCGAACTCTCCTCGCTCGCCCTCAACTGGCGCGAACAGTGATGAGAACATGACCTCGCCCACCCCGGGCGAGACGGGCGCGACCCCCGGTTCCTCATGGGACCGGGGGTCGCGCCCGTTCCGGACCGATCCGTGCGTGTCGGGTCTCACGCCGGCGCCCGTCCCAGGACGACCCTTGCATCGCCCCCCCTCGCGGGCCCAGAATCGAGTCAGGAGGCCCCGGGACGCCAGGGCCTATCACCGGAGCCCTACCCTCGCAAACGTCACAGCGGGGGCGGGATGGTTCAAACAACAGGAGGTGGTCAGTGATGGTGAGTGACGATTTCAAGGGGATGCGTCGCTAGACGTGCGCCCGACGGGTGCGCATTCCTTGCGAAGGCGCATACCCCACTCAACGAAGGAGCCCGGACCGCGCACGCGCGGTCCGGGCTCCTCTTCTTCGCGCCCCGCTCTTCGCTACCGCGGGGTGTCGATCGCTGCTCGCGCCGGGGTCAGTTGCCCGCCGGCTCCAGCACCTCGAGCGCGACCTCGGCCTCGGCCATGTCGGCGTAGGACTTGGCCTGGACGCTGGCGCCCATCGCATCGAGGCGGGCCTCCTGCTCGAGGCGCTTGCGCTCGAGGACGGCGGTGAGACCGTCGAGGCTCTCGACCTGGAAGCGCTCAACGCTGCGCAGCGTCGCCTCACGCTTCTCGAGCAGCTTGATGAGCCGGTCGGTGCGCGCGATCGTCTCGATCTCCGAGCCGATCTGGCTGATCTTGGCGTCGAGCTCGGCCTGCTCGTCGAGCAGTCGCGTGAGCGTCTCCTCGAAGTGCTCCTCCTGGGCCTTCAGGTGGATGAGGCTCTGCTCCGCGTCGGAGGCAGCGGTGGCCCGCGCTTCGCGCTCGCGCTGGATCTCGCTGGCACGCTTGGTGGCGCGCTGGGCGCTCATCAGGCCCCCGTCGAAGCGGACCGGGACCGAGGCGAGACGCGCGCCCTTCTCGGTCGCGAGCTCACGGGCACCCTCGATGAGCGGCCTGAGCTCCCCGAGGTCGCGGTCGATCAACTGGACCACCCGCTCGGACACCTTCCGCTCGTGATCAAGGCGCTTGGCCTCCTCGCGGATGTCGGCCAGATCGGCCCGCACCTGGGCGATCTGCTTCGGGTACTTGGCGGACACCTCGGCCAGCTTGCGCCGGAGCACGACGGGGTCGTCGAGCTGGGCGTCGATGTGGCTACGGACGCCGTCCGTGACCTGATCGACGACGGCGCGGGCGCGGTCGGGGCCAGCGATGAGGGCGGTGCCGCCGACGACGGCGGCACAGAGGGCACCGCCGACGAAGGTGGTGCGAACGAGTTTCTTGAGGATGCACATGGGTCGTATGCGGGATGCGGTCGGGGGGGCCGGTGGCGAGCCTCGCTCGGCCCCGGCGGATCGTCCTGGGACCGACAGGTCCCTCACGCACTGACTGGGAAGGCCGACGCAGGCCTTTCACCGAGACGCCGGATTCCCTCCGCCGGAACGGGGGCCCGTGGTTCCATGGAGAGACGGCGTGGGATGCGAATGCGCGGCCCCCCGTCGCGTATCCCTGTCCGGGCCCGCGCGCTCGGTAGCGGCCCTTCCCCGGGTCTTACCGCCGCGCGCCTGGGCGCCCCTCCTCCGACTCTCTGGCCCCGCTGAGCCCCTTGCTCTACGACGTCTCCACCCACTTCATCGGGCGCCTCCGCGCCCGCGACAGCGCGGCCTGGTTCGAGCTGTGGGAGATCTTCGGCCCCGTCCTCCGCGCGCAGCTCAGCCGCTGGGGCCGAGGGCGCATCGGGGCCGAGACCGTCCAGGACCTGAGCCAGGAGACGATGGCCGCGCTCGCGAGCGCGATCGACCGCCACGACCCTTCCAAGGGGGCCCGCTTCTCGACCTGGCTGCTCGCCATCGCCAAGTACACCCTCGGGGACGAGATCGACCGCCGGACGGCCCTCAAGCGCGGCGGCGGAGTCCGGCCCCTCGCGTTGGACGACGTCGACGCCGGAGGCGCGGACGGGCTCCAGCCCGACGAGGCCTTCGAGCTGCACGTCTTCGACGCCAAGGTCGAGGCCGCCCTCCGCCAGCTCGAGCGGGAATGCGACCTGCTCGACTTCGAGACGTTCCGCATGCGGGTCCTCGAGGGCCTGAGCGGGCGCGACGTCGCCGACGCCCTGGGGACGAGCCAGCCGACGGTCAGTCGACGCCTGGCCCGCGCGCGGGGCCGCCTCAAGCTCCTCCTGGAGGGCATCTTCGCGCGGTTCTCCTTCACGGAGGAGGAATGGGCGGAGATGGAGCGAAACGGGCTCGGCCGCATTCCCAGCAAGGGTGCGGACGACGCCGCGTTCGACGAGGCCGTCGCCGAAATCTTCGCCCGCATCACCGCCCGCCAGCGGGCCACGGCCGGCGGAGGCCCGGCCTCCTGACGCACCGCCTCGGGCCCCGCGCCCGGCCCTCTCTCCCTCGCCCACGCCTTCGACCCTCCGGATCCCATGCTCCAGCCGCTCATCGGATTCCTCGCCTTCGCCATCGGTATCATCGCGATCGCCGTCGCGCCGGTGCTCGCCGTCTGGACGATCATGCAGATCCTCAAAGGCCTCGGCCTCGTGGTGAAGGGCGGCGCCTGGGCGGTCCGGACGGTCGTCACCCACGTCGCACGCTTCGTCCACGGGACGGTCGTCGACAGCCTGCAGCTCGTCGGGCACGTCCTGACCGGAACCGTGGTCGCGCTACTCGCGGTGGTGAGCGTCGGGACGGTCCGCTTCCGCGCCGCTCGGCACTACGGCGGAGCGTTCGAGGACGAGATCACGGGCGCCCTCGCCGCGCTCTACCGCGTCGGCATCGGGCACCCGGTGCGACTGCTGGGGCTGGGAGCCCTCACCGACGGTCTCGAGAGGCGCCTCCCCGACCTCGTGGCCCAGGCGCCGCGCACAGCCCGCGCCGGCCGCGCGCGCCTCGTGAGCGCTTCCCCCGGCGAGGCGCTCCTGCGCGGCGAGACGCCGACCTTCGACGGCTACGTCGTCGGCGACGAGCTGAAGGCGGGCGGCTCCGGCGCGCGTCTCTTCGCGGCGACCCCGACGCCCGAGCGCGCGCGTGAGCTCGAAACCCGAGGGATCGACGTCCCCTCGCGCGTCGTCATCAAGGCGTTCGCGCTGGGGTATGGCTCCACCATCCCCCAGATCGTGCGCGAGAGTCGCTCCCTCGAGGCCGCCAAGTCGCTGGGCCTGATCGTCGAGCACGCGCTGGGCGAGGACGCCTTCCACTACGTCATGCCGTTCGTGCCCGGCGAGGATCTCGACGTCGTCACGCGCCGACTGCACGCGGAGTCGAGCGGGATCGATGGGCTGCGCGACGAGGCGCTGACCCGCACGCTCGGCTACGCACGCGACCTGTGCGACCACCTCGATCGGTTCCACCGCGAGGGCCTCTGGCACAAGGACGTCAAGCCGAGCAACCTGATGGTCGCCGGCGACCGACTGCAGGTCGTCGACTTCGGGCTCGTGACGCCGCTGGAGTCGGCGCTCACGCTGACCACCCACGGTACGGAGTTCTTCCGCGACCCCGAGCTCGTTCGTCGCGCCCTCGAGGGCAAGCGCGTGCGCGACGTGGACGGCGTCAAGTTCGACGTCTACAGCGCGGGTGCGGTTCTGTACTCGATGCTCGAGAACAGCTTCCCGGCGCACGGCTCGCTCTCGTCGATCTCCAAGCGCGCGCCGGAGGCGCTCAAGTGGATCGTGCGGCGCGCGATGGCCGACATCGAGAAGCGCTACCCGTCCGCCGCCGCGTTCGGAGCGGACCTCGACGTTCTGCTGGCGGCCCGCGATCCCTTCGCCGTGCGGCCTGCGGATCTGCCCTCGGTGCGCGGCGAGGAGCCGCCGGCCCCCGCCGCAGCGCGCGCATCGTTCGAGCGCGACACCGAGGAGCACGACGTGCGCCGCTTCCGCGCGGGCGGCTTCGAGGCCGAGGTTCTCGGGCTCGACCGCGCCAAGGCGTCTTTCCGCGAAGCGCGCAACCGACGCCGGGACGCGCGACGCCGCCGGGCCGAGGAGCGCGCCTCGCTGCGCGAAGCGCGGGTCGAAGCCCGCCGCCGCGCCCGGGACGAGCGCCGCGCGCAGCGCCGCGGGATGGCGCGCGCCTTTCTCTCGCTCCTGCTCTTCACCGGCGCGCTCTTCGGCGGCGTGACGCTGATGCGCGAGGCGCGCTCGGTGAACGCGGAGCGCTACGGGCACGCGTACGACTCCGGCGCCGTGAGGGCGGTCGTCGCGGCCCACGGCCAGCAGCACGGCGTCTGGACGTTCCCGACGCGCGCCGAGGAAGCCCTCGGGGCGCTCGGACGGGGCGCTCGGGTGCTCATCGCCGCAGAGACGGGCGGCAAGGTCGGGAGCGAGGCTCCGCGCATCGCGGGCGCCCTCGAGCGTCTCGGTCTCCAGCCCGTCGGGGTCGCACGCGCCGGGCGCTCGTTCGTGCCCGATGAAGAGGTCGAGCTCCTGGCCGAGGCCCTCAGCGAGGTGAGTCTCGCCGGCCGTCGCCCGGGCGAGGCCGCCGCGCGACTCGCGGCGTTCGCGCGCTCGCGCACGGACCTCGACGCGGTCCTGTGGATCCAGGAGGCGTCGAACGGGCACCTGCGACTTCAGGTGTTCGAGGACCGGTCCCCCTGGGACTTCCGCGCCGACCTCGAGGGCCTCGCGGAAGAGGTCGAAGCCGCGTGCTCCAGCTGGACCACGGCGACCGACGCGTGCGCGTCCGAGCTCTCCGGCAGTGGCTCGTGCGCGACGAGCACGTGTGAGCGAGCGCCGTGCGACGAGGTCCAGGGCTCGTCGAGCTCCTGCGTCCGCGTGCAGAACTGACCCGGGCCCGCGCATCGGGCCAGGCCGAGTCCGCCCGTCCTGCGCAGCGCGGGGCTCCGAGTACGTGGCGGTCCGGGAGCGCGTGGATCCGATGCACCCCGCCCAAGGGCACTCGCGCGCGGAGACGCCCTGGGCCCACGCGCCTCTCCGCGACTCACGCGGAAAAGCCACCCGGTGCGCTGCGCGCGCCGAGTGGCTCTCGCTTCCTTCCGACAAGGCCTTCGGTAGAGGTCGCCGCTGCCTTGCCCCCTTTCGGCAGGGTAATCCCTCAAGCACGGGTCCGCGGCATCCCGCCGACGCCCTAAACCCGTTCAGCGAGGGACGATACGCGCCGGCCCGCCGTCTCCCGAGCAGAGCACGATTCCCACCTGAGCGCCGTCGCTGCGGGCCAAAGCGGAGGCGCCGTGCCACGTCCTCGACACCGGGATCAGTGGGTCGAGAAAGACGCCGGCGCCCTCGACCGTCAGCCGGGTCGCGTCCACTCCGATCGGGTCCCTGCCCGCTTCGCGGACGAGGATCAGATCCTCCGGGGCGGTCAGGCTGCGCTGCTGGGGCTCCGTCCGCGAGCCGCCGGACTCCAAGAAGGCGGTCCAGGTCGCGCCGAAGGCCTCCGGCGCGAGCCGCCCGAGGGCGCCGGGAGCCTTCGCGACGTCCACGATCCGCCCGTCGTTGACGAGTCCGGGAACGGACAGCTCACGTCCCGCGACGTGGAGCGTGGCGCGCCCCTCGCGCGCGTCGTCAGGCACCCGCAGGAGGTCGGCGGGGCCGACGAGGCCCTCCGAGGTGACCTGGAACCAGCCGGCGCGCGACTCCTCGCTCTTGAGGATGCGCCCCTCCTGCCAGCGCAGGGAGCCCCGGACGAGCCGCGGCATGGGCGCGCCGGGCGGCAGGAGATCGCTCCCGAGCGGGAGCGCCGGGCTCCACGTCAGCCACTCGGCCTCGGGGTCGCCGAACAGCTCGAAGCGCGCACCGTCGGTCACGGACGCCCCCGCGTCGACCGGCGTCGCCATCGCGAGACCGCCGACGAAAGCCGTCTTGAGCGAGTCGACGTCCACCTCGAGCCCACCCTGCAGCGAGAGCGCGAGTTCGAATCCGCCGGTCTCCCAGAAGCGCGTGCGCTCACGCACGAGCTGCGCATATGCGCCGCGGACGTGAACACGCACCTCGACCATGGTCGCGTCGCTCGCGAGGCCGACCGCCGTCACGGTCCCGATGCGGACGCCGCGGTAGGTCAGGGCCGCACCCGGCGACAGCCCGTAGCGCGAACGCGCCTCGAGCACGAGTTCGAGTCCGCGCTCGGTGTCGAGCTCATCCGCGAGCGGGATCTCGTCGAGCGCAGTGAAGACGTCCTGCGGGGCAGCGCCCACGGGTCCCGGCTTCAGCGCGAGGTACTGCGCCCCGATGATCGTGTCGAGGCCTTCGACCGAGTCGAGCGTGAGCTCGGGGCGCACGATCCAGAAGCGCGTTCCCTCGCGCGCGAGCGCCGCCGCGTCGGGGAGCAGTCGGACGTCGAGTCGAACGCCGAGGCCCGACGTGGCGTCGGACGCGCCGAGGCCCACAGACTCGATCCGCCCCACCTCGATCCCGAGGTAGCGCACCGCGTCCCCCGCTCCGAGGCCGTACCCGTGTTCTGCGAGCACGGTGATCGCGGGCCCGCGAGAACGAGCGCTCCTCAGGCCGAACCCGATCGAGAGCGCAACGGCAGCGAGGGGCACGAGCCACACGAGACCACTCAGCGATCGGCGCACCGGTGCGCGCTCGATGAGGGCAGCGGGCGGCCGCGCGGGTGGGCTGGAGTCGCGGTGGCCGCTGGCCGCGGAAGCGGGATCTTCGCTGGTCATGACGGGGCTACGCGGCGGGCGCCGGATCCTCTCCGGCGCGGGCCTGGACTTCGAGCGGGGTTTCCTCCCACAGCGCGTGCGGGTCGAACAGCGCCGTGGCGACGAGGCTCAGGAGCACGACGAGCGTGAACGCGAACGCCGCGGGGCCCGGCTCGATCGAAACGAGATCGCCGACCTTCACCCAGGCGACGACGACCGCCACCAGAAGAACGTCGAGCATCCCCCACCGACCGGTCAGGTCGACCACGCGCCAGCTGAGGCGGCGCGTGCTGTGCGCGAGCGACCGCCGGAAGGTCGTGATGGCGATGAGCCCGCCCAGCTTGAGGAGCGGGAAGACCACCGAGCACAGGAATACGACGAGACCGACGAAGACGTCCCCGCCGCGCAGGAGGCCGAGGCTGCCGGACCAGATGCTCGCATTGGACGAGTGGCCCATCTCCTCGATCCGCATGATCGGAAGCGTCACCGCGGCGGGAAACAGCGCGAGCGCGGCGAGCGCCACGGCCGTGACCCGGATGCTGATCGCTGTGGCGCGTCCGCCCTCGACGTGCGGCTCGGGCAAACGGCTCCGGCAGCGCGGACAGCGCGCCACCTCGTCCGGCCCGAGCACCGGGATCGAGGACACGAGTCCGCAGCAGGGGCACGCGCCGAGGCGCTCGCCGTGGGGATCGAGCCGGGCCTGTCTCTCGCTGGTCAACGCCGCGCCAGTGTAGCGCCTTCCGCTCGCCCGTCCTCGCCCTCGATCGGGCCGCCCGCCGACGGCCGTCGGAGGACGCCGAGCGAGCCGAGCAGGATCAGCGCGAGTCCAGCAGCCGTCCAGGCGCTCACGTCCTCGTCCCCGATGACCACGCCGACGAGGAGCGCGATCGCGGGCGTCACGTAAGCGATGAGCGAGAGCGACGTCGGGCTCGCGTTGCGCAGGACCCAGAAGTAGAGCGTGAAGGTGACGACGGTCCCGAAGATCGCGAGGTAGCCGACGGAGAACAGCGCGCGGTCGGTCTCGAGCCGCGGGAGACCGCCCTCCGTCCACCACGCGAACAGGCACAGGAGCGCGCCCCCCACGAGCATCGCGCTGCGGTTCAAGAGGGCCGCGCTCACGCCGGCTCCGTGGCGCTTGACGTACGCGGTCGCGAACGCCGAAACGATCGGGCTGAGCAGCAGCACGGCTCCGCGCTCCAGCGCCTCCGGTCCGATCGCCGGCAGGTCGGTCACGAACAGCAGCAGCACGCCGAGGAAACCGACGCCGAGGCCGAGCCACTGCGCGCCGACGATGCGCGACTCGGGAAGGTACACGTGGCCGACGAGGGCCGTCACCAGGGGGAACACGCCCCAGATGATCGCGGCGAGGCTCGACGGGAGCACGACTTCGGCCCAGTACACGATGCCATAGCTCAGCGCGAAGTTCCCCGTCGCCATGGCGAGGACCAGCCGCGGGGTCGGGCGCGCTCCCCCCTCGACGCGCGCGATGAACGGCGCGATCAGCAGCATCATCACGCCGGCGGCGAGGAATCGGATCCCCGCGCTCCCGAAGGGCGGGAGATCCGTGAGGCCCTCGCGCACGACCAGCCACGTCGAGCCCCAGATCACGCACATGACCGTGACCGCGGCGACGACGCCCGGGCTGGTCCCGGAGCGCTCGCTCATGGCTGCGCCGCGCCGCCGTCGCCTGCCGCCGCGCCCGACGCGGGCTCGTCTTCTGCCGCCGTCAGCTCCGGGAGCTCGGGGGCGGCGCCGCTCACGAGTCGCGGGTCGAACGACCCGCCGAGCGCAACGTGCAGGTCGACGCGCGCCTGGTAGACCTCGCGGCGCGCGGCGATCAACGTCGACCGGGCTGCGAGCTCCGCCCGCTGGGAGTCCAGAACGAGGTCGATCGCGACGAGACCCTCGACGTACTGCGCGTCGGCGAGGCGCGTTGCCTCCGCCGCCGCGGCGACGGCGTCCTCGAGGTGGGTGATCCGCTGTCCGAGCAGGCGCTCCGCGTCGAGCGCGTTCTCGACCTCGAGGAACGACCGCAGGGCTGTCCCGGCGAACGTCGCCTGCGCGGCCCTCAGGTTCGCGAGACTCTCGTCGATCGCCGCGATGCGCCGGCCCCCGTCGAGGATCGGCGCAACGACGCGCGACGCCAGCGCCCAGATCGTGAAGTCGCCGTCGAGCAGGTCGTCGAGCTCGGAGCTCGTTCGCCCCGCGGACGCGGTGAGCGCGAAGCTCGGCCAGCGGTCGAGGCGCGCGGCCTTCGCGGCCGCTTCGGCCGAGGCGAGGCGTCGCTCGGCCGCGTACACGTCCGGGCGCCGCTCGAGCAGCTCGGCCGGCACCCCCATCGGCACCGGCGGAAGCGCGACCTCGAAGGAGCCCGCTGCCTCGAGCTCAGCGCCCGGATAGCGGCCGAGCAGGATCTCGAGCTGTCGGGACGCGGTTGCGCGTCCACGCTCGGCGGTCACGAGCTGCGCGCGGCTCGTCGCGACGTTCGACTCGGCCAGCCGCACGTCGAGCGCGCCGACGAGCCCTGCGTCGTTGCGCGCGCGCACGACCGAGAGGCTGCGCGTCCACGTCTCGAGCGTCGCGCGCGCGAGGTCGAGCTGCTGGTCGGCCTCGCGCAGGCCGAACCACGCCGCCGCCACCTGCGCGGCGACGCTCAACCGCGCGCCCTGCAGATCCGCGTACGTCGCCTCGAACTCCGCGTCCGCCGCGTTGACCTGGGACGCGAGGCGTCCCCACAGGTCGAGCTCCCAGGAGAGGTTCAAGCCCGCATCCCACTGGCTGAACGTGCTCTTCACGACGTCGCTGCCCGGGATCGGGAGGCCGACGAAGACGTTCCGGTTCCGCGCGAACTGCCCCGACGCATCGAGCTGGAGCGCGCGCGCGGACCTGGCGATCGACGACTGCGCGAGGGCCCCGCGCACGCGCGCCGCGCTCGCCGTGAGGTCGTGGTTGCGCTCGAGCGACTCCTCGACGAGCGCCTGGAGGGTCGCGTCCCCGAAGCTCTCCCAGAACGGACGGTCGTCGCCCGCATCGGGCATCGACGTCGCGTCCGTCCGCTGGGAGTAGTCCGCGGGCAGCTCGCCCTGGAGGAGCACGTCGGGCTCCGGCCGGCGCTCGAGCGCGTGCGGTCCGCTGCACGCGCTCGCGGCGAGCGGTAGGACGGCGAGGAGGGCGGCGACGGGCGCGCTACGGTCGACTTGGGGCATCGGTGTTCGGAGGGCCGGGGCGGAGGGCGGAGTCTAGTGTCCGCCGGGGCTCGGAACCCCCGCGAGCCGGGACGGCGGTCGAATCCCCGCGCAGAGCGCCGTCGGCGCCGTCCGGCGCTGCCGCCCCGCGGACTTCGACGGGGCGCCTCGAGCGGTTTCGGTCCTCGGCAGCCGCCGCGCGTGGTCCACGCCCGGCGCAGGGTCCACAATGGGCGCATGAAGGCCGCTCTTCTGCCGTGCATGCTGCTCCCCGCCTCGCTCCTGGTCCTCCTCGGCGAACGCGGGGCCGCGCCCCAGGTCGAGTCGGAGAAGAGCGTCGAGGCGATCGCGCAGCCTTCGGATCTCGAACGCGTCGTCGCCGCGCGGGTCGACGACGACCGCGCGAGGGACTCGGTCCGCGCCCTCGTCGCACTCGGCCCCCGCATGGGCGGAACCCCCTCGGGGCTCAAGAGCGTCGAGCTCCTCGAGGAGGCCTTCGGTGCGCTCGAACTCGACGTCCAGCGGCACCTCGCTCCCGAGCGCTGGGTCCACTCCGAGTCCGGGTGGACGCTCGTCGCGACGCCGGACGGCGGTGAGCCGATCGACCTGACCCGCGCCTGGCCGCGCGGCTACAGCCCGGCCTCCGAAGGGAGCGCGAACCTCTCCCTGGAGGCCTCTCCCGAGAACGCGCTCCTCGCGCAGCGCTGGCGCCCGCGGCGCAAGGGCGTCCGGCCAAGCGTCGTCCTCGACTACGGGTCGGTGACCCACGACGGCGCATACCCGGTGTGCGCCCCGCACCCGCGCGGGCGCCGGGCCGAGACCACGATGTTCGGCATCTCGAGGCCGGAGGGCGAACGGCTCGCTGCGCTGCTCGCCGACGGCATCGACGTCGAGGTGGCGTGGAGCCTCGACGCGAAGACGTTCGAAGCGCAGCCGATCACCGTCGTCGCGAGCCTCGCCCCCCGCGAGGGGGCGCGCCCCGGACACGTCGTCGTCTGCGCGCACGGCGACAGCGACAGCGGCGGCCCCGGCGCCAACGACAACGCGAGCGGTGTTGCGATCGTGCTCGAGATCGCGCGCGCATGGTGCGCCGCGATCGAGGAGGGCGAGCTGGAGCGCCCGCCGATCGAGATCCGCTTCGTCGTCTGGGGGTCCGAGATCCACTCGACGCGTGCGTACATGGAGTCCGAGCTTGGCGCCGACGCCGTCCTGGTCCTGAACTACGACCAGGCGGGTTACGGCACGACCGGGCAGCGGCTGCACGTCGAACCGGACGACCTACCCGCGAACGAGGCGTTCGTGCGGACGGCGGTGGGTGTCCTCGAGGACCACGGCGGCGCTGACGGCTTCCCCGAACGCTGGGCGACGAACAAGAGCCTCGGCGGCACGGACAGCTACGTGTTCAGCGGCGCCAAGCGCTTCCGCGCCGAGAAGCTGCCGTCCGTCACCATGTTCACGAGCGCGTGGGGCAGCCCGGACGAGCAGCCGCGCACTCCGGGGATGCCGGGCGAGTCGTGGAGCGACCGGGACCGCGTCGCGATGGACTACGACGTCCACTACCACAGCTCGGGCGACGTGCCCGAGAACACCACGGACCGGGAGCCCGAGAACATGGGGTGGTGCGCGCGCGTCGGACTTCTCGCGCTTCTGCGCGCGATCGAGGCCGACTGAGCCCGGCCCAGGCCGGGCAGCTCGGCTCAGGGCCGCTGCTGCGCGCCGCGGCGCGCCGGTCGGTCCAGCAGGAACGAGTAGAGCACCGTCACCGCGGCTCCGATCGGCACGTACCACGGCCACGCGATCGAGCGGCCGTCGAAGTCGCCGACCTCCGCAACGCGCGTCAGCAAGAAGAGGCTGAACGCGTACCAGATCGTCTGGATCGCGGCGTACGGATGCCGACGCCGCGGCAGTCCGAACACGAGCCAGAGGAAGAAGACGATGCTCACGAGCACCCAGCTCGCCCGGTAGCCGTCGGGCCCGTGCCAGGTCGCGAAGAGAACCGTGAGAACGCCCAGGGGCGCGGCCCAGAGGAAGCCGGCGGCGCCGCGGCCTGGCGCAGCGAAGCGCGCCAGCAGGAACGCGCCGAGGAGCGGGCCTCCGACGAACGCCGACATGGCGAGCGCGAGATCGAGCAGCGTGCTGCTCCCGAGGCGCTTCTCGAGCACCGGCATCGCACAAGCGACCGACGCGAGCACCGCCGCCCAGCCCAGCACGGCGAGCCGCGTCGAGCGGAGCGAGGCGCGTGCGTCCTCACAAGCAGCCCCACCGCCGCGGACCCGGGCCCACGACCCGCGGAGGCTCGACGTCGCCTGGCCGAGCGCGGCCAGGATGGAGTCGAGGCTCGAGATCGCAGCGGCGAAAGCGGCGGCCAGCACCAGCCCGCGTACGCCCGACGGCAGCTCCTCGCGCACGAAAACGGGCAGGATCCGCTCGGGCTTGTCGGCGACGAGCGCGGCGGCGGCGTCGCTCATCTCCTGCAGTCCGTCGTTGTAGCTGTCGTACGCGCCGTAGTACCCGATGAGCCCGACGCCGACCGCGTAGGCCAGCAGGACCACGACGACCGACACGTTGCTGAAGAGCATCGCGAGCTGGGCGTCCCGGCGGGATCGACACGACAGGAGGCGCTGCGCGATGAGCTGGTCGGTGCCGTAGGGCGCGATGAGGCCGATGCTCGCTCCCACCACGACGGAGAACGCCGAGTACGCGTCCAGCATCGACCACGACGGCACGACAAGCGACAGGCGTCCGGCCTCGTCGGCCTGCGCGAACGCGTCGACGAGCCCACCTGGCACGTTGCTCTCGAGGAATGCCAGCATGGCCGCAAGGCCGCCGACGAACAGCAGAAACAGGAACGTGTCGGTCCAGACGACGGTCGCGACGCCGCCGATCCACGTCCAGGCGAGCGCAACGAGGGTGATGCCGAGGACTGCGACCGCCAGCGTCGAGAGCCCCGTCACGCCGGCGACGACCTCGAGCTGCTCGCGGCTGAGGACCTCGATCACGACTGCGGTCACGTAGACCCGGGCGGCCTGCGCGAGCGTTCCGCCGAGCATGAACAGGCCGGTGGTCATGCGGCGGACGCTGCCGCCGAGCCGGTCGCCCATGAAGTCGTACGGGCTGTAGACCTCGCGGTCGTAGTACGCCGGTACGAGCACGAGCGCCACGAAGACGCGCGCGATGAGTGCGCTGAACAGGCCGATCTGCAGGTAGTGCAGGTTCCCGCCGTCGCGCCGCACGAGCGACGGAACGACGAAGAACGTCACCGCGCTGATCTCGGTCGCGACGATCGAGGCGCTCACCGCCGGCCAGGGCAGGCTACGCCCGGCGAGGTAGAAGTCGCGCAGGTCCTTCTGCTGGCCAGTGAGTCGATGGCCGAGCCAGGTGATGGCGAGGAGGACGCCCGCCACGACGGACCAGTCCAGCGCGCCGAAGCCGCCTGCGAGCTGAGGCGCGGTCATACCTCGCCTCCGGCCTTCGCGCCGCCCAGCGCCCACGCAGCAGCGCCGATCGCGGGCGCGGCGTTCTCGCGCGAGACGTGGAATGGCGGCGCCTCGGAAGCGGCGCCGTTGGGATCGGTGTCACGGTCCCCGTCGGGAGCCGCCGCTGCGTCGATCGATCGGACTTCCTCGGCGTTCTGGCGCGGTGCGAGCACGTCCTCGAAGGGTACCCGGAGCATCGCACCCAGCCGCTCGTCGAGCGTGGCCCGACCGAGGTCGCCGGCCAGGACGAGCCGCGCTCCGGGCCCGAGCTCGTCCAGCCGCCGGCGCGCAGCGATCGCCAACGCGCGCGCGGCCTCGGACAGAAGCGCCGCCGCGCGCGCGTCCCCGCGCCGAGCCGACGTCAGGATCGGCGACGTCGGCCGCTCGGAGCCGGCCGCGTGCCCGCGCGCGCGGTCGAGCGCCGCGAAGCCGTAGTCGAGCTCGCTGGCCTCCACCCGCGCGTCCCGGACCACGGCCCCGCCCGGGACCGTCACCCACCAGACCGCGCGGTCCCAGAGCAGCACGAGCCCGGGTTGCCCGTCCGCCAGCGCTCCGAGCGCAGACGACGATTCCCCGAGCGCGACGGCCAGCGGCCGCTCGACGAACGCCGGCGGCGCCGCGAGCTCGACGTCCCGGCCGCGGAGCGCCGCAGCGAGCCGGCGCTCGGGCTCGTCGACCGTCGAGAAGAGCCCGCTCGGCCGCGCACCGACTTCGTCGAGAACCCCGTCCACCGCGACCCCGATGCGCACGCGCTGGGCCGGCATGCCGAACGTGAGCTTCGCGACGGCATTGGCGATACAACCGAGCCACGTCTCTCCCGCGAGGTCGCCGCCGGGGGTGCGACCGGCCGATCCCGCGCCGAGGCTGTCGCTGTCCTCGACGAGGCGGCGACCGCCGAAGCGCAGACGACCGAACGGCGTCGTGGCGACCAGCGTCGCCTCCACGCGCTCCTGCAGCGCGACGACGCCGACCAAGAGCTCCTCGTCGGAACCGCCTCGCATCAGCCGAGCCCGGACGCTGCCCCGGCGTCGAGTACGAAGGAGACGTCCGCGTGCCCGCGCAGCAGCGAGGCCGGCAGGGTGCCCGTGACGGGGCCGAGCAGCGCGCGCTCGACGGCGGGCGCCTTCGACGCGCCGAAGGCGACGAGCCGCACGCGACGCGCCTCGAGGATCGTCGCGAGCCCGACGGTGATCGCGCGTGCGGGCACGCGTTCCACGCCGCCGAACGCCGCACCGGCGTCTGCCCGCGTCACGGCGTCGAGTTCGACGACGCGCGTGCGGCTCGAGGCCGAGGCCGGCGGCTCGTTGAATGCGACGTGGCCGTTCCTGCCGATGCCGAGCAGCTGGAGGTCGATGCCGCCCGCGCGCCCGATCGCGTCCTCGTAGGCGCGCGCCGCGCCGAGCGCGTCGGTGGCCGCGCGAGCGGCGTCCGGGAAGGCGTGCGGCCCCGGCTCGATCCCGAAGGGACCGAAGAAGTGTTCCTCCATGTACGCGCGGAAGGTGCGCTCCGGTGCAACCGGGCCGACGTACTCGTCGAGATTGAAGGTGCGCACGCGGTCGAACGAAACGCCCTCCGACGCAGCGCGCTCCACGCACGCCGCGTAGATCTCGACCATCGTGCCGCCGGTGGCGAGGCCGAGCACCGCCGTCGGCCGCTCGGCCACGAGGGCGACGACCTCCTGCGCGACGGCGCGTGCGGCGTCCGCGCTCGACCCGTGGCGGAGGACCTTCACCGGCAGCGGCTCTCGGTCGGCCGCGCGCGCAGCGCGCGGGGCTCGTCTCTCGGCGGACGGGTCGGACACCCGCCCATCATCCACCCTGCGCGTCGTCTGCCGAAGGGAGAAACCCGTGTGCGGCGCGAACGAAGGCGCGAGCGTCGGCGCGATCGAGGGTCCAGCGGCGGTCCGCGCCGTCGACCGAGCCGCGCGCGGCCATGCTCTCCCGCAGGGCGTCCCGAGAGGGCGGCGCCCCGGAGCGCGTCCGGCAGGAGCCGTGGATCGCACCGACGCCGGTGGCGGCGAGGACGTCGGCGGCGTTGCCCCCGCGGATCCCCGACGCGGCCACGAGCTCGAGACGCCCGCGGAACCGCTCCGCCGCCGCACGAAGTGCAGCCCGCCCCTCCCAGGCCGTCGGAGCGCCGCCGGAGGTGAGCGCGCGGCTCGCGCCCGCGTCGAGGACCGCCTGAAGCGCAGCCTCGAGGTCGGGCGCGTGGTCGAGCGCCCGGTGCGCCGTCACCCGCATCGAGCCCGCGGCCACGACGAGCGCCCGGAAGGCAGCGGTGTCGACCGCCCCGTCCGGGCCGAGGACGCCGATCGCGACGCCGTCGGCGCCCGCCTCCCCCGCAGCCTCGACGTCACGCCGCAGCGCGTCGAGCTCCCGCGCGCCCTCGAGCTCGAAGCCGCCGGCGCGCGGCCGCACGAGCGCTACGACTTCGGGCCCGCCCGCACAGAGCGAGACCGCACCGTCGAGCAGGCCAGGGGACGGAGTGAGCCCGCCCACTTCGACAGCGCCGCAGAGCTCGACGCGGTCCGCGCCGAGCGCGCACGCGACCTCCACGGACGCGAGATCCGTGCAGAGGAGCTCGGCGCGCGCGCGCGCCGGCTTCGATCCCGCGCGTTCCACCGAACTCAGCGCGGTCCCCGGAGGGACCGCGGTCCGATCAGCGGTCCGCGGGCCAGTCGAGCTCGCGGTGGCCCGTGTAGATCTGACCGGGCCGGAACAGCTTGTTGTCCTCGTGCTGCTCGACCCAGTGCGCGCAGTAGCCCGCGACGCGGGCCATTGCGAAGATCGGCGTGAACACGTCGGTCTCGAGGCCGAGCTTCTCGTACACGAGGCCGCTGAAGAAGTCGACGTTCGGGTAGATGCCGCGGTCGCCGAGGTCGGCCGTGACGACCTCTTCGAGCTTGAGCGCGACGTCCCACTTCGGCGTCGAGCCCAGCTTGGAGAAGAGCTCGTTGGCGAGGAGCTGGAGGTTCTTGGCGCGCGGATCCTTCGTCTTGTAGACGCGGTGCCCGAAGCCCATCACCTTCTCCTTGTTCTCCGCCTTCGCGCGGTACCACTCCTCGACGTTGGCGAGTTCACCGATCGAGGCGAGCTGGTTGAGCACGCGCTCGTTCGCGCCGCCGTGGAGCGGACCGAACAGGGCGCCGACCGCGCCGCTGCAGGACGTGTACGGATCGTTCTCGGTGGACGCGACGACCCGGCACGCGAACGTCGACGCGTTCATCGTGTGCTCGGCGTGCAGGATGAGCGCGCAGTCAAGCGTGCGCACCGCGACCTCGTCCGGCTCCTCGCCGTCCAGGCACCAGAGGAAGTTGGCGGCCGCGGACAGCTCGGCCTTGGGGGCCACGTAGTCCTTGCCGGCGCGCACGCGCTCGAACAGCGCGATGAGCACCGGGGTCGCCGCGATCACCCGGCGGGCCGCCTCGTCCTTTGACGCCGCGTCCCTCAGCGAGGTCTTGGGGCTGACCATCCCGAGGCCGGCGAGGCTCGCCTGGAGCGCCTGCATCGGGTGGGCCGACGCCGGCATCGCCTGCACCATCCGGACGAGCTCGTCCGGGATCTGGCGCAGACGACCGAGGTCGGCCTTGAACGCGCTGAGTTCGTCCGCGGTCGGGAGCTGGCCGTACAGGAGCAGCCACGCGACCTCCTCGAACGTGCTCTTCGCGGCCAGGTCCTCGATGCGGTAGCCCCGGTACTCGAGGATGCCGGCTTGGCCGTCGATGAAGCTCACGGACGACTCGGCGGCGGGGATTCCGGCGAGTCCAGGGACGAGTTCGGGCGTCGACACGGGTGGACCTGGGTTCGGGGTCGTGGAGAGGATGGTTCGAGGCTCAGCGGAGCCCGAGAAGATAGTGCACGAGGAGCCGGGCACCGACGCCGGTCCCGGTCGCCCCCCCGACCCAGTCGCGGTCCCGCGTGTTCCACGCGGTCCCGGCGATGTCGAGGTGGGCCCAGTCGCATCCGTCGCCCACGAAATGGGAGAGGAAGGCGGCGCCCTGGCTGGGACCCGCGCCGAGCGACGGCGGGCCGATGTTGGCGAGGTCGGCGGAGCGGCCCTTCATGGCCTCGCGGTGGGCCTCGAGGAGCGGCAGGGGCCAGACTTCCTCGCCCGAAGCGCGGCCCGCGTCGAGCAGCGCATCGCGCAGCTCGTCGGAGGCGGTGAACATGCCGGAGACCTCGTGGCCGAGGCCGACGATGACCGCACCGGTGAGCGTGGCGAGGTCGACGACGACGTCGGGCTTCACCTTCTGCGCCACGTAGGTGAGCGCGTCGGCGAGGATCAGCCGCCCCTCGGCGTCGGTGTTGAGGATCTCGACGGTCGTGCCGCTCATCCCCGTGTGGACGTCGCCGGGCTTCGTGGCGTTCCCGTCGATGAGGTTCTCGGAGCTCGGGACGACCCCGTGGACCTCGAAGGGCACGTCCAGGGCGGTGAGCGCGTGCATCGCGCCGAGGACCGCCGCGCCCCCCGACATGTCGAAGCGCATCTCGTCCATCTTCGCCGAGCCCTTCAGCGAATAGCCGCCCGCGTCGAAGGTCAGCCCCTTGCCGACGAGCGCAACGCGGCGCTTCGCGGGGCCCTTGGGCTTGTAGACGAGGTGGATGAGCTTCGCGGGCTCGGTCGAGCCCTGGGACACGCCCAGGAGCAGGCCCATGCCCATCCGGCGCATGGTCGCTTCGTCGAGCACCTTCGCGGTCACGCGCGGGCTCTTCTTGGCGAGCTTCTGCGCCTCTTTCGCCAGCGCGGTCGGGGTGATCACGTTGCCCGCGCCGTTCTGCAGGTCGCGCGTGAACGCGTTCGCGGCACTGAGCGCTTCACCGATCTCGGCGCCGCGCGCGAACGCCTTGCCGGGCCCTGCGAGCGTGATCTGGCCGAGCGCCGCCTTGTCCGGCGCGCTCTTCGACGACACGTAGCGGTAGGCCGCCATGAGCGCGCCCTCGCACGCCGCTCGCCCCGCGATCTCCGCGCCGTCCGACTTCTTGGCGGACAGCGCCTCGGCGACGAGGCCCGGGACATCGACGTGGACCGACTTCGCGCCGCGCGCCTCGGCCTCCTTCACCGCGATCGCGGCTGCGCGTCGGACCGCTTCTGCGTCCAGATCGGCGAGCTTCCCGAGGCCGATCAGCATGACCTCGCGCGCGGCTCCCGCGAGCGCGAACGTCGAGCGGCGCGCGCGCGGCTTCGCGTCGAACTTGCGGAGGAACTCCTCGGGGACGTCGACCGAGGCGGGGACGTCGGGATCGCCGCCCTCGGGCACGAGGTACACGAGCAGGTCGCACTTCGCCGGCTTGCCGGCGGTCTTGATCGTGAGCTTCATCGACCGCTCCTACATCCCGAGGTACTTGGGACCGCCGCCGCCCTCCGGCACCACCCACTCGATGTTGCCGTAGGGATCCATGATGTCGCACGTCTTGCAGTGCACGCAGTTCGACGCGTTGATGTGGACCTGCTCGGTGCCGTCCGGCCACTCGTACACAGCAGCCGGGCAGAAGTGCTGGCACGGGTTGCCGAACTCGGCGGTGCACCGGTCGGTGCAGATCGACGGATCGTTGACGAGGAGGTGCGCGGGCTGGTCCTCCTCGTGGATCGCGCCGGACAAGTAGACGTCGGTCAGCTTGTCCATGGACAGGCGGTCGTCGAACGACGGCTTCTCCATGCGCGACTTGGCGACCGGGTCCATCGTCTCGTGGTCGCTGTGACCCGGACGCTGGGCGACGAGACCGCGGCCGCCGGTGACCATCTGCACAGCGAAGTCGATCGAGCCGCGGACGATGCCCTTCGCGAACGCCTGACGGTAGTTGCGGTACTTCCACATCTCGTCGCGGGCCCACGACGCCTCGTAGCGCGTCTGGTACCCGGCGAGTCCGTCCTTCGACGTGTCGCCGCTCTTGAGCGACTCGAAGATGCCCTCCGCCGCGAGCATGCCGGACTTGATCGCGAGGTGGATGCCCTTGAGCTTCGCGGTGTTCAGGAAGCCACCGGTGTCACCGACGAGGACGAAGCCGTCGCCGTGGAGGCGCGGCTGGCTGAAGTAGCCGCCTTCGGGGACGCACTTCGCGCCGTAGGTCAGCGGCTTGCCGCCCTCGAGCAGACCGGCGATGCGCGGGTGCTGCTTCCACTGGACGAAGAGCGCGTGGGGATCGAGCTTCGCGTCCGGGTGATCGAGTCCGATGACGAAGCCGATCGAGATCTTGTCCTCGGCGATGCCGTACACCCAAGAGCCGCCGTAGCTCTTCATGTCGAGCGGGTAGCCGCCCGTGTGCATGACCTTGCCGAACATCTCCTTGCCGACCTCGGGGCGGACCTCCCAGATCTCCTTGATCCCGGTGCCGTAGGTCTGCGGATTCTTGCCGTCCATCACGTCGAGGCGACGGAAGAGATCCTTGGCGAGGTTGCCGCGCACGCCCTCGGCAAAGACCGTGACGTCAGCGGTCACGTCCATGCCCGGCTCGAAGGTCGGCTTCTGGCTGCCGTCCTTCGCGATGCCGCTGTCGCGCGTCTGCACGCCGATGACCTTGTCGGTGCCCTCGGCGAAGCGCGCCTCGGCCACGGGGAAGCCCGCGTAGATCTCGACGCCGAGCTCTTCGGCCTGCTCGCCCATCCACTTCACGACCTCGTTGAGCGAGACCATGACGTTGCCGTGGTTGCGCAGCGGCGGCGGGCAGAGGACGCCCTTGAGCTTGGTCGACTTGCCGCCGGGCCGGAGCAGCTCGGCCCAGTCGTCCTTCACCTCGCTCTGAATCGGGAAGCCCTTGTCCCGCCAGTCGGGGAAAAGCTCGGCGATGCCCTTCGGGTCCATCACCGCGCCCGACAGCGTGTGGTGCCCGATCTCCTCGGCCTTGTCGAGGACGAGGATCGTGCGCTCGTCCTCACCGGCCTGGGCAAACAGGCGCTGGAGGTGGATCGCGCAGGCGAGGCCCGCCGGGCCGGCCCCCACGATGCACACGTCGACCGGAAGCTCCTCGCGTTCGACGTCGGGAGCGTTGAGGGAGGTGCGGCGCGGCTGCGCGGTGCGCTGGATCAAGGCTTCTGTGCGGGCTGGAGCGGGGTCGTCGGCGCGAACGGGGCGAACATATTAGCGCCGTCGAGGCGCGACTTCGCCCCCGGGAGCCCGTGAAGGCGGGGAATCGGACGGGGCGACCGCGCCGCCCGGTCAGGACTCCGGTCGGTGGCGCAGCCGGGGGCCCGCTCCGCGGCCCGTGCGAGCGGCGACCCCGGGCGTGACGGCCCCGTGGCCCCCACGCAACGGGGCTGGGCCCCCCGGCAGGGCCGCGGCCACACATGAGCGGAGGGTGCACTGCGACCGTACGTCAGGGCCGAGGAGGCCCCTCCCTCGGTCACGAGCGGTCGCCGATCCAGTGGTGGCCGCCGAGGTAGATCTCCTTCTTCCAGACGGGGAGCTCTTCCTTCAGCGTGTCGATCAGGAAGCGCGCCGCGTCGAAGGCAGCCGCACGGTGCGGGCTGGCGACCGCGATGACGACGGAGGGCTCGCCTACGCCCACGGTTCCCGTCCGGTGGACGCAGACCATGCGCAGGCGCCGGTCGACGCCGTCCGCGACGGCGCCCGGGCCGTGCTGGTCGAGACAGCGCGCGAAGATGCGACGCATCTGGGGCCCCGACATCTCGTGGAACGCCTCGTAGTCGAGCCGCACCACGTCCTCGCCGCGGTTCGTGTCGCGGGTCGTGCCCGTGAAGACGACGATGGCTCCGCACGAGGGGTGCCCGACGCGGGCCTGGAGCGCCGCGACGTCGATGGGGTCGGCGCTCAGCTCGAAGACGCCGTCTTCGAGGAGCTCGTCCTCCGTCGGCTCTCCGCCGCTGACGGGCGGGAGCAGCGCGATCTGATCGCCGTCCTCGAGGACGTGGTCGTCGGTGGCGTACGTCGTCCCCACGACGCCCGCGACCGCGTCGAGGGAGCCGAGCGCGGGGTGCTGGGCCACGGCCAGCGCCTTGAGCTCGCCGAGGGTCGAGCCCGCCGGCACGTCCGCAACGTCGACCGCGTCCGCGCCTGCCCGTTCCCGCAGCGCGGCGAACAGCCGGACGGTGACGCTCCTGCTCGCGCCCGGAGCGGGGACGCCGGGCTCGTTCTCGTTCGTGGCCATCGGACGGCCGCGCTTCGCAGGCGGCCGCCCGGTCGAGCGGTCCGCCGCATGCGCGATCTTGCTCAGAACGGCGTGTCGTCGTCGCCGAGGAACGCAGCGCTGCCGCCGTCGCCCCCGCCCTGGGGCGCGCCGTAGCCTCCGTCGCCGTAGCCGCCGCCGCCGCCGCCCTGCGCCGCGCCCGCGGACTCCATGCGCCCGCCGCCGTAGCCGCCGCTCGACTGCCCGCCGTCGCCGAAGCCGCCGCCCGACTCACCTCGGCCACCGTTCACGAACTCCCAGTTGTTGGCCACGACGTAGAGCTTCGACCGCTTCTGGCCGGACTCCTTGTCCTCCCAGGTGTCGAAGCGCAGCTCGCCGTCGATGAACGCGCTCTGGCCCTTCTTGTGGTACTTCTCGAAGGCCTCGCCGCGGCGCCCGAAGATGGTGACGTCGACGAAGGTCGTCTCCTCCCGCCACTGGTCGCTCTGCTGGTCCTTGACCCGGCGGTTGACCGCCATCCCGATCTTGCACACCGCGAGGTTCGACTGCGTGTAGCGCAGCTCGGGGTCGCGGGTGAGGTTGCCCATCAGAATGACCTTGTTGTACGAAGCCATGGTGGTCGAGGCCCTGTCGGTCCGGGCCAGCTCGGTGCACCGCGTGCGGTGCGGTTTCGGGGAGGGGGGGTGAGAGCGCCGCTGCCTCGAGGGGCGCGGGCTCGGAAGCGAGGGCGCGTCGTGGCCCCGGGCGCGGTGTCTTTGGACGCGGTGTCCCCGGAGGCGGTGTCCCTGGGCGCCGAGCCCTAGAACGCATTGCCCCCGTGGGGACGCGTGGCGCGATTCTACGTCCTCTCGGCGCGAAACCGGCGCGTGGGACGCGCGGTCTCTCGCGGACCGCGCCGGATGCTCCGACGGCCCGGACGCCGGCAGGTGGCGCTGCACCGCTCCACTTTCGGTCTCGGGGCCATCCAGATGCCCGGTTCCGGGTCTTCTGCTCTCGGAAGAGGCTCTCCTAGCGGGGCTCCGAGGCGTACCCTCTCCCGTGCGCGCCGGCACCGACCGAGCACCGCGCGCCACTGCCTCACCCCGCCATGTCGAACCGATCCCCCAACGCCGCCGAGCCGCCGCACCGCATGGACGGCGACGAACGCCGCCGCCACGCGCGGGCACGCGCCGACCTGCCGATCACCGTGCTGCTCGACGACGGAGTGCACCACGCCAAGATCCGCGACGTCAGTCGCGGAGGCGTCTGCTTCTTCCTCGACCGACCGCTCCAGGAGATGACGGCACTGGAGGTCGAATTCGACCTCCCGATGGATCCCGGCGTGCGCCGGATCCGCGGCGTCGGCGCCGTGGTGCGCTGCGAGAAGATCGCGCAGATCGTCGACCACTACGAGATCGCCGTCTTCGTCCACGAGATGGCGGATCCGGACCGCGACACGATCACCGAGTACGTCGACGGCGGGCGCTAGCGGAGCTCGAGCACGCGCGGGACGCCCGCGAGGTCGTCGTGCACGACGGCGCGGTCCCCTAGCGCGGCGCGCAGGCGCGGTGCCTGCAGGTGGCCGAGTTCGACCAGCAGCGCGCCGCCGGGGGCGAGCAGCCGCTCGGTCCTCGCGGCGAGCTCGAGCGCCCAGTGGTCGGGCGCGCCCTCGGGCGCGAAGAGGGCCAGGCCGGGCTCGTGCTCTACGACCTCGGGTGCAAGCTCGGCGCGCTCGCGGAGCTCGACGTAGGGCGGGTTCGACACCACGAGGTCGAAGCCGCGGCCCCGCGAGCGTGCAAGGCCCTCGGCAACCTCGAGACCGTCGCCCTCGTGGAACCGGACGGCGGCTCCGAGCGCCTCGGCATTCCGTCGCGCCCAGCCGAGTGCGTCGGCCGACACGTCGACGGCGTGGACCTCGGCGCCTTCGAGCTCGAGGGCGAGCGTCACGGCGAGACAGCCGGAGCCGGTCCCGACGTCGAGCACCGCCGGTGGCGCGGCGCCCTCGGAACGCTCACGCGCCAGCTCACGCGCCCGGTCGACGATCAGCTCGGTCTCGGGCCGCGGTACGAGCACGCCCGCGCCGACGAGGAAGTCGCGCCCGAAGAACTCGCGGCGGCCGACGATATAGGCCGTCGGCTCGCGGCGGCCGCGGCGCACGAGCAGGTCCCGCGCGGCGTCGACCTCTGCTCCGGTCACCGGGCGGTCGAGCTCCATGAACAGCCGCAGGCGGTCGAGCCCGAGCGCGTGCCCGACGAGCAGCTCGGCCTCGAGGCGCGCCTCACCGAGCCCCTTGCGCTCGAGGAAGCCGCGGGCGAGCCCGAGCATCTCGCGCGCCGTGCGCGGTGCCTCTTGGGTCACCGGGCTCGGACCGCGCGGCGGCCCGTCCCCCGTTCGGGAGCAGGGATCGAGAGGCGTCGCGCAGCGATCGACGATCGGCGGCGGCCCTCGCCATGGGTTCGGGTCACGTGCGGCACGGGATCACGAGCGGCACCGGGTCCAGGGCGACGCCGCGGACGCTCGCGCGTCCCGGCGGTCGGAGGATCCCGGGCGCCGGAGGATCACTGCCCTTCGCTCGCACGACGGGCCGCGCGCTCCTGCTTGCGACGCTCGCGCTCCTGGGCCTTCTTGATGTCCCCCTCGATCTTCGCCTGCTTCATCGAGACGAACATCGTGTACATGGCGTAGATGCCGCCCGCAGCCACGACGAGCGAGCCGAGGAGCGAGACGATCACCAGGAGGTTGTCGCCGATGCGCGTGGCCGCCTTGATCGCGTTGAGCGTGCCGGCGACCGCGGGGCCCGCGAACATCAGCGGGAAGATCGGGTTGAACTTGCCGCCGTACTCGTAGCCGAGGATGTGCGCGAACGTGGCGAGCGCGAGCAGCACGGTGCCGCACTCGAGCATGCCGTACAGGCCGAAGTCGCCTTCGCCCAGCACGAACACGCCGACCACGCCACCGACGAACACCAGGAGACCGAAGATCTGGCCCGCGAGGGGGTGCGCGTTGGCGATCGGCGCGACGGCGCCGCTGCCGCCGATCCCCGCGTTGACCTTGGCGCTCTCGAGCATGATCCACCCGCCCGCGAGAGCACAGGCAACGCCAACGCCCCAGGCGGCCCAGGGCATCGCGTCCCCGAAGTTGAGGCCCGTGAGCCACGGGAAGAGCGAGCCGATCAGGAGGATGAGGCTCGCCTTTCGGAGAAGCAGCGGTGCGGTCTCGAGTTCGCGCTTCTGAGAGGCCTCGGGCTCGTCACCGCGGGCACGGCGCCGGGATTCGGTCGCTTCGGACATGGAGCTGGGGGAAGGTCGGTCGGGGTCGGGCCCGGGAGAACGCGCGTCCGGGCTCGTGGGTTCAGCGGAGTCCCGCTCGGCGGCGCTCCTGCGGAGAGAAGCGCCCGGGGGCGGTGGCCCGAGCTGCGGGGCCCGCGCAGTGGAGCCCTGCGATCCGGGAAGCCCTGCGATCGGGGCGACAATCGTAGCGGCGCGAGGCTCGGAGGTGACCGTTCGAGCGCTGGCGTCTCGGGCGGAGCCCGGCCCGCCCGGGCCGCCGCGACGTGGGGCCGGGGCGAGACGGGGCCGCTCAGTCCGCCGTCAAGGCCGCCAGGCGCTCGCGCTTCTCGCGCGCCTCGAGGGCCTCCAAGAGCGGCTCGAGGCGGCCCTCGACGATCCCGTCGAGGCTGAAGTTCTTCTTCTCGCCGTCCTCGAGCCGGTGGTCGGTGACCCGGTTCTGCGGGAAGTTGTAGGTCCGCACGCGTGCGTTTCGGTCGCCCGTCCCCACGAGGGTGCGGCGCGCCTCCGAGCGCTCGTCCGCGATGCGCTGCTGCTCGCGCTCGAGCAGACGCGAGCGGAGGATCCGCATGGCGCGCGCCTTGTTCTTGCCCTGGCTGCGCTCGTCCTGACACACCACGACGATGCCGGTGGGCTCGTGGGTGATGCGGACCGCGGACTCGACCTTGTTGACGTGCTGGCCGCCCGCGCCACCCGCGCGCATCGTGTCGATCTTCAGGTCGACGTCCTTGATCTCGATCTCGGCGTCCTCGGCCTCCGGCAGGACCGCGACCGTCGCGGCCGAGGTGTGGATCCGTCCCTGGGTCTCGGTCGCCGGGACACGCTGCACGCGGTGCCCGCCCGACTCGAAGCGGAGCGAACGCCACGCGCCCGTGCCGGAGACGCCGAAGACGATCTCTTTGAAGCCGCCGACCTCGCTGGTGCCGACCTCGAGCTGCTCGACCTTGAGCCGGTGCGCGTCGCAGTACTTCGAGTACATGCGGAAGAGGTCGGCGGCGAAGAGCGTCGCTTCGTCGCCGCCCGTCCCCGCGCGGATCTCGACGATCACGCGCGTGCGCTCGTCCTCGGGCTCGGCGATCAGCGCGAGCTTGATCTCCTCGTCGAGCGCGCCCTCGAGATCCTCGACCGCGCTGAGGTCCTCGCGCGCGAGGTCGACGAGCTCGTCATCGGAGTCGTCCTCGAGGATCGCCTCGGCCTCGGTGCGACGCTCGACGAGTTCCGTGAGGCGGCCGAACATCGCGCGGCTCTGCTCGAGGCTGCCGCGCTCACGCAGGAGCGCGGGCAGACGCTTGCCGTCTCCGGCGACCTCCGGCTGGGAGATCTCCTCCGTGATGGCGTCGTAGCGCTTCGCGCGCTCCTCGAGCGCGCGCACGAGTGCGTCGTCGAAGGCCATCGGTGGGCTCGGGGCGCCGCGGACGACGCCCCGGCGCGATCAGCCGTTCTTCTGCGTCTTCTTCGCGAACTTGCGCTTGAAGCGATCCACGCGGCCGGCGGCGTCCACGAACTTCTGGTTGCCCGTGTAGAAGGGGTGGCAGACGTGGCAGATCTCGACCTTGAGCTCCGGAACGGCGGCGCGGGTCGTGAACTGGTTGCCGCAACCGCAGCGGACCTGGCAGTCGACGTACTTCGGGTGGATGTTGGCTTTCATGTCGTTTCGTCCGTGGAGACGCTCCTCGATCGGCCGCGGCACGGGGCGCAGAAGGGCGCCCGCACGACGGTCGGCGGAGCCGTCCGGATGGAATCGGGGCGGAGAGGATAGGCCCCCGCCCGGCCGGGCGCACGGGCGCGTTGCCCGGAACCTCGTCGGATCGCTGCGGCGGCGTCCGCGGCCGTCGGCCCGACTCCGCCCCGCGGGCGACCCTCAGGCGAGCCCGAGGAGCTGGAGCGCCAGGTCGACCGGGAGCCCGACGACGTTGTCGAAGCCCGCGCCGTCGAGCGCGGTGACGAAGCGGTCCGCCGTCTCCTGGATGGCGTAGGACCCGGCCTTGCCGCGCCACTCGCCGCTGGCGACGTACGCGTCGAGCTCGGCAGCGTCGAGCGGCCGCATGGTCACCCAGGTCGTGCCGTGGCCCGTCCGGGGCGGCCCCAGAAGGTCCTCACCGTCGATCCCGACGACCGCCACGCCCGTCACGACCCGGTGACGGGTCCCGGAGAGGGCCTCGAGCATCGCCCGGGCCTCGGTCTGGTCCGCGGCCTTCTCGAGGAAGCGGCGGTCGGGGTCGCCGTCCTCCCCCAGCACGACCAGAGTGTCGGATCCGAGCACGAGCAGCGACTCGTCGCCGCTCCCCTCGCGCAGGATCCGCTCGGCCGCGGCGAGGGCCTTGCGGACGGCGAGGTCCTCGGACGCGTCGCCCGCGTCGAGGGTCAGGTCGATCGTCTCGTCGACGTCCGCCGGCAGGACGCGGAATTCGAGCCCGCGCTCCTCCAGGAGACGCTTGCGGCGCGGGGAGGCCGAGGCGAGGACGAGACCCGGGCCTTCGAGACCCGGACCTTCGAGAACCGGGCCCTCGAGAGCCCGGTCGATGCCCGGCGGATTCTCGGTGCGGCCCGACTCGTCCGGTTCCGTCTCCCACGGTCCGGCCTCCGCAGGCCCGGACTCGAGGGGCCCAGTTTCGAGGGGCGCGGAGTCGAACGGCTTCTCGCCCGGCGAGGGGCCGGATCCGGGGTGTGACCCTTCGGTCGACAAGGGATCGATGGGCGCGTCAGCGCCTGCGCGTGCCGGTCTTCTTCGAAGCCGGCTTCTTCGAGGCCTTCTTCTTGGTCGTCGTCTTCTTCGACGCGGCCTTCTTGCTCGCAGCCTTCTTCGCGGCGGGCTTCTTGGCCGCGGTCTTCTTCGACGCCGGCTTCTTCGAGGTCGCCTTCTTCGCGGCGGCGGCCTTGGGGGCCGCTTTGCGCGAGGCCGGCTTCTTGGACGTCGCCTTCTTGGCGGCCGGCTTCTTGGCGGCCGGCTTCTTGGTCGCGGCCTTCTTCGACGCTGGCTTCTTGGCGGCTGGCTTCTTGGCGGGGGCCTTCTTCGCAGCGGTCTTCTTGGCCGCCGCCTTCTTGGCGGCTGCCTTCTTTGCAGCGGCCTCCTTCTTGGCGGCCGCCTTCTTCGCCGCAGCCTCCTTCCTGGCCGCCTCCTTCTTGGCAGCGGCCTCCTTCTTGCGCTTGTCGGCGGCAGCGGCCTTGGCGCGCGCCTCGGCGAGCTTCTTCTCCTCGGCCTTGCGCTTGCGCTCGAGGTCGCGGGCGCGCTTCTTCGCCTCGGCCTCGGCCTTCTTGCGCTCGCGCTCCTCCTCCTTGCGGATCCGCTCCTGCTCGCGCTTCTCCGCTGCCTCGGCGCGGGCGATCGCGGCCTCGCGCTCCTTGGCGGTCTTCGCGCCGTAGGGCGTGTCGCGCAGCGCCTTGACGGTCAGGTAGATGGGCTCGTCCTCGTCGTCCCAGCGCTCGAGGATCTCGTGGAACGCGAGCGTGAACTCGAGCGCCTTACCCTTCGGTACGAGCGGCTCGAGCGAGGCGCGGGCCTTCTTGAGCGACGTCGTGCGCCCGATCAGCCCGAGCCGATCGAGCAGCTTCACGAGCGGCAGGTGCACCGGGACCTCGCCGTCCCCGGCGACCCACAGGAGGTACGAGGCGCCGGGGAAGCCGAGGACCTTGAGGCTCGCCGCGGCCTTACCCGCCGACTGCTCGTCCTCGCGGAGCTCTTCGAGATCGAGATGGTGCGTCTGCTGGAAGACGTCCTGCAGGTACTCCTTCAGCGCCATCGCGACCTCGCGGCGGCTGCGCAGGAGGTCGACCCCCTTCTTGCGCGAGCTCGTGCGGAGCGAACGGGCGATCTCCTGGGCCTGCGAGACGCGCACCTCGTTCCAGTCTTCGTACGCGGCCTTGAGCGCCTTCACCGAGGCTTCGGCCTGCGGCTGCGTCATGTGACGCATCAGCACGAGGACCGCGCCCTGCTCGAGGAGGTTGTAGCCCTCCACGGGCTTGGACGGGACGGGGTGGCGGAGCTTGACCTCCGAGATGAGCTTCTGAACGAGCTCGGTCTTCTTGCTCAAGGGATCGGAGCCGCTGAGGGCCTCGGGAGGGCTTGCCCCGAACGCCGGGGCGGAGGAGTGGAGCGCGTGGCTCGGGGCGAGTGGCCCGGTTCAGCGACGTGGACCGGGCTGCGCTCCAAGCGAACGGGGCGCCGTGTGGGCGCCCCGGGGCCGGCTGCTCGCGCCCGCGCGTCCGCGCGGGTCCGGAGCCGTGGTCGTCACAGCGTGCCCCGCGCGTCCGCTCGTAGAAGCGGACTCAGCGGGGCGCGCCGGAGCGACGAATCACTCGTCGCCCGCGGCGGCCTTCGCGGCGGCGCGCTTGGCGGCGACGCGATCGGCCTGGCGCTTGCTCTTGCGCTCGGCGCGCTCGGTCTTCGCGGCGGTGCGCGCCTTGCGGGCCGCGGTCTCGACCTTGCGGCCGGTGCGCTTGCGCGACGGGCGCGGCTTGCGCTCGAGGTCACCGGTGTAGATCTCGTGCTTCTTGAAGATCGAATGCACGGTCTCGCTCGGCTTGGCGCCCTGGCGGAGCCACGCCTGCGCGCGCTCGACGTTGACCGTCACCTGCTTCTCGGCGTCCGGGGCGACCGGGTCGTAGAGACCGATCGTCTCGAGGACGCGGCCGTCGCGCGGGGAGCGCGAGTCGGCGACGGAGATGCGGTAGCACGGGCGGTTGCGGCGCCCGGTGCGCTTCATGCGGATGACGACTGCCATGGAGGAGTGAGACGTGTGGAGCGCGCGGGCCTGGGCCGGGAAGTCCGGGGCCATGGGGCCTGCACGTGAGGAGAAAAGGACCGGGGGAAACGCCAGAGGAGGGCGGGGTCGCGCCGGGATCAGCGTTGGGCGGGTGGCCGATCGACCGGCGCGGGGAGGCGCTCCCCCCGGAATCCAGGCCGAAGAGGACACCGAAGCGGCGTCCCGATGTCCAGCTTCCGGGCGAAAAATCCCGGGCCTGAGGGCGGAGGGGCGCGATCGGGGCGGCCGAGACCGTCCCGCGCCCCGTGGGCGCGGGAGAGCCGCCCGGCTCGGGATCCGGCGCCACCGCCGGGCCGCATCTCGCTCAGCGCTTCTTGCGGTTCTTGCGCCGCATCTTGGCCTTCTGCTTGTCCTTCTTCTTGTCGCGGGACTTGCCCCCGGCCCGGGTCGCGGACGTCCCCATCGGACGGGGTCCCGACATGAGGGAGCCGGGGTCGCCGAGTCCCTCCATGCCCGGCGGCATCGCCGCGCCGCCGCCGCCTCCGCCGAAGAGGCCGCCCAGACCGCCGAGCATCCCGCCGCCCTTGCCGGCCTTCGGGTCGATCATCTCGCCGGTCGGTGAGAGGCCGGCGAGCGCCTCGCGCTTGCCCTTGCCGCCCAGCATGGAGCCCAGCCCCATCTTGTTGAGCTGCTTCATCATCTTGCGCATGTCCTTGTAGCGCTTGATGAGCTCGTTCACGGCCCCGACGTCGTTGCCCGAGCCGCGCGCGACGCGGCGCCGGCGGCTCATGTCGAGGACGTCGGGCTCGAGCCGCTCCTTGGGCGTCATCGACGTGAACAGCGCCTCGAGGCGGTTCATCTGCTTGTCATCGATGTCGAGGCCCTTCGCGGCGTCCCCCATCCCCGGCATCATCCCGAGGACCTTCTTCATGGGGCCCATCTTCCTCACCATCCGGAGCATGCCGAGCATGTCCTCCAGGGTGAACGAGCCCATGATCATCTTCTCGTAGGCCGCCTGGGCCTCGTCCTCGTCGATGCGCTCCTGCGCGGTCTCGACGAGGCCCACGACGTCGCCCATCCCGAGGATGCGACCGGCCATACGCTCGGCGACGAACGGGTCGAGGTCGTCGACCTTCTCGCCCGAGCCGAGGAAGAGGATCGGCGCGCCCGTGATCTTCTTGAGGCTGACCGCCGCGCCGCCGCGGGCGTCGCCGTCCATCTTCGTGAGGATCACGCCGGTCAGCGCGAGGCGCTCGTGGAACGAGCGGGCCGACTCGATCGCGTCCTGGCCCGTCATCGCGTCGACGACGAGCACCTGGTTGTGCGGCTGGGTGACCCGTGCGATCTGCGCGACCTCGTCCATGAGGTCGTCGTCGACGTGCAGGCGGCCCGCCGTGTCGAGGATCACGACGTCGTTGCCCCTGGACTTCGCCTCGGCGACGCCGGCCTCGCAGACCTTCGGGGGCGCGGCGCCCTCGAGGTGGAAGACCGGCAGGTCGAGCGAGCGGCCGAGGACCCGGAGCTGCTCGACGGCGGCGGGGCGCTTGACGTCGGCGGCGACGAGGAGCGGGCGCTTGCCGTGCTTCTCGCGCAGGTGCTTGGCCAGCTTGGCGCAGGTCGTCGTCTTGCCGGCGCCCTGGAGGCCCGCCATCAGGATGACGGTCGGGCCCGACTTGGCCATCTCGAGGGCGGCGTCCTCCGGCCCCATGAGCTCCACGAGCTCGGTGTGGACCGCGTGGACGAACTGGTCCGAGGCCTCGACGTCCCGGAGCCGGCCCTCTCCGAGGGCGCGTTCCTTGACGTTCTCCGTGAACTCCTTGGCGAGCTTGAAGTGGACGTCGGCCTCGAGGAGGGCCTGGCGCACCGCCTTCAGGCCCTCGTCGATGTTGCTCTCGGTGAGCTCGCGCTTGCCCTTGAAGAGCCCGAAGCTCGACGTGAGGCGCTGTGTGAGGGTTTCGAACATGGCTCCGATGCGGCCCCTTGGACCGCGACCGGAGAGGTTACGGGCGCGTTGACCCGGGGCCAGCACGGACGGCGGAATCACGGCCCGCAGATACGCCGATGAGGTGTCCTGGCGCTGCGAGCCAGATCGCAAGCAGCGTCGATGCCAGTTCCGGCGCCGAGCACGCAACGATGCCCGAGAAACGGCGCCTAGGGAGCTCTCCCTCGCGAGCGACCGTCGCGGAGTTTGTCCGATCATAGGGCGTCAGCTGTGTCGCCCCGCGACACCTACCCGGGATGGATCCGCGCGGTGATTTACGCCGCAAGGTTCATGCCAATAGGAGCACATCGGAGTCGCTCGCACCGGATTCGGTCGCTGACCGAACGGCTTCCCTTAACCCCTACCCATGAGGCCTAATGAACCGCTTCATACTCTCGATCGTACCGTTGCTTTTGGGGGCGTTGATGCTTGCATCCAACGCTGCCTCCGCAGACGGGCCGATCATCGACGATCCGATCAAAAAGCCGGAGTGTTGCGAGAAAGCACATCTCGCCGCACCTAGCGGATGCAACATCGCTTGCGCAGTTCCTCCGAGCCCTACGTCGATTCCCGGCTGCCAGGGCACTGCCAACGGAACCCCGACTGCTGGCGACTGCAAGACTCCGGCTCCTGAAGGAGCGACCTGCACCGGGAGTGGCACCACGGCCATCAAGAACCGGTTCTTCCGCTGCATGTCGGCGACCTGTCCGACCGGACAGTACGGCTGCGAGTGGCAAATGCAGCGTGCTCCCGGCTCCGGTCAGCCTCCGACGACGACCGTGGATGAGTGCTCCGGACATCCCTGCTGACGACGGGGCCGTCGCGATCAGCGCCAGCTGACCCCTGCGGCCGAAGCGCCCCCCCCGTTTCTCGCGGGGTGGGGCGTGTACGGCCCGACCCGCTCGCCAACTCCCCCTCGCACGCTCGCCCGGCCTGCCCGCGCATCGCCAAACGGGAGCTCAGCTCCGCCCCCTACAGGCTCGCCCCCCCTTTCCGCCTCTTCGCATCATGATGCTCGTCGCCTTCTTACTGGCCGCCGTTTCCCCGGCCAAGCACCCGGACCCTGTCGAACCGCAGCCCGCAAGCCGCGGCACGTGTGTGACTTTGCCCGTATCCGTGAAGGGCCTCGCGTCAGCGAACAGCGCAAGTTCGCTGCCCGACGACCGCAAAGCGATGCTCATCGCAGCGATCGACGCAGTCGCGCGATTCGATCCGAATCAGCACATCGAAGTGTTCCTCGAGGAAATCTCCTTCACTGGACACGGTCGGGACGTCCCGGCGATCGTCGGGCTGGTGGACGCGCTCCGGACCGATGGTGCCGTCCCCGAGCTGAGTCAACTTGATCTCCGGTTCGACGCTGCCGCCGCACTGTTCACGACCAACGTCGAAGGTCCCGGAGCGACATCCTCTCCGCTCCTCCCGGAGTCTGAGATGTTGGTCCTCACACTTGTCGTCAGTGCGGATGCGGACGGCTGGGCCCGGCAGTACGCTTTCGATCCTGACGGGGAGCTCTCGGTCGGAACTGCGGCCCAGTTCGCCGCTTTCAATGCCCTGTACGACCCTGGCAACCGTCAGCTCTCCGTGTTGACGCCGTTCTCCCGGCTTCAGATCTACACGTTCGAGAGACTGTGCCAGCCCGCACCCTATGGTGCCCTGGAATTCGCAGATGCCCGAGAGTCACTTCTCCGCCGAGCGTATGTGGAGAACGACGCAGCGGACGACATGGCCGTGTATCGCATCCCACGCGAAACGGCGGACGAGCCTGTTCCATTCCACCTCGGTGGGCGCATAGGTGTGTCTGATCTGACCGGCGCTATTGAATACATGCGCCTTCCGTCCGACCCCGTCGCGCTGCCGGCCCACGTTTCTCGTCTTCAGGTGGACCCTGAGACTGGAACTCCTCTTCGCGGGTTCTGCGCAGTGGTCGACCCCAACGCGACGAAAGTCACACGCTGGACAATCGTCGACTCCGCGAGGCTCGGCGACGCGCGCACGCTCGAAGTTCCTGCTGGGACAGCAGTCTTCGACTTCCGATCCACCGAAAACCGCTTCGTGGGCAACGTCGAGAACCTGCCGCCGGGGGAGTTGGCGCGAGAGCTGAAGGCGGGCCGCCCGTCTGCCAGTGTGCGGGCAGCGGACCCGCGAAGCGCCGGCCTCTCGACCGGGGCTCCGCTTGTCGGCGCTCGGACCGGGGGACTCGACTCGCCCAACAGCAACGAGGGCTCCCATTGGAGGCTCTACCTGGCCGCCGCGGTCATCGGCGTCGCGGCGATTGTTGCGCTACGCAGCCGTTCCGTCGCCCGTGCCAACCTAGAGCAATGAGAAGCCGGTTTGAGTCGCTGGCACCCGCTCTTGCGCTCGCCGCGCTGAGCTGCGCCGACCCGTCTGCCCCGGAGGCCTCGGAGATCCCCAGAATCAGCGTTGTGACGTCGGTTCCGAGGATCGTGGAGCACAACGCTGGCGCGTTCGATTTCGAGCTCGAACTCGAACTCGACCGCACTTTCCCGCGGGCCATTCGTGTCCTTGACGCATCAGGTACCTGCGCTGCCATCGACCCCCTCGGCTGGGAGGGCGAACTCCGCCCCGGGGAACCACGGCAGGTCCAACTGAGGCACGGCGCTCGCGCGGACCGCTCCAAGCGGCGGAGCTACCAAGTTCGCGTTGCCGTCGACGGACGTCAGCAACCCGTCACAGTCGACGTACCGGTGGTGATGTGGTCCCCTCCGATGGTGGCGGAACCGACCGCACGGACGCGATTCGCGGACGGGCGCATGGAGGCTGGCATCCGCCTCGAAAGCTCGATCGTTCACTTCCTCCCATTCCTCTTCGGTCGTCGAGATGCTGCCTGGACACGCGGTCGCCGCAGCGTGGACGGTTGGGGCAAGCGCGTGTCGGTGGGCGACTACGAGTACGTGCACTCCGCGGGGGCGATTCGGATGACGTGCTGGGTTCCTGTCCCTGAAGTCGTTGCGGAGACAAGGGCTGGGGGGCTCCACGTGCGGGAAGGAGACCGCACGTACTCAGCTCGCTGGGTCGCGGAAGATCGTCCTCCGGAGGATCAGTAGGTTGAGGACGCCGTCCAAGAAGTCACATCTCGTTGTTGCCTTGACCTCTGCGCTCGGGCTGTTCCTCTTTGCCTTCGCCTGGTTGCACCGCGGTGAGCGCACCGACGCAACCGATGCGCAACGAGGGAGCGTCGACCGTCCGACCGAGACGCTCGATCCACTGGAGCCTGCCGAACCAGGGCGTGACGTTCGGGTCACCAAGCAGGGTCCTGAGAGGCTCCCCCTCGCCGCTCCCGACGAAACGGCCGATCTCTCTTCGGATACGGGTACCGGGGAGCTCGTCGTTCGATGCATCGATTCGACGAGCGAGAGGCCCGTCCGCGGCGTCCGGTTCAGCGTATTCCGGCGCGGCAGCGCGAACCGCAAGAACGGAACTCGGTCGTTTGCTCAGACGGATGCCCTTGGCGAAGCGACATTCGAGCTACCTGCGGGCCGGTACGAGGTCAACTCCCCCGTGTGGATCGGCGCCCTAGAGCACGTGACTCCCGGCGGGTTGACCGAGCTCACGGTCGCCCTGAGCGAAGTCGTGCGCGTCCGAGGCCATGTGCAGACCTACGACGGTGCCCCGATCGCAGGCGCGGGAGTTTGGCGTCGCCGTGCGCCAGCGCTCCTCGACCTCGACGGCCCAGCAGACGCGATCACGAGCGATGATGGGGCCTTCGAACTCGTCACATGCTCCGCGGCCCCAGCACTCGTCGCGGCGAAGAGCGGTTTCGGCGCTTCCGCCCAGTACTTCCTACCGCGCGCTTCAGGTGACTTGGCGGGTATCGAACTCCGCCTCGAGCAATCCCCCGGCCCGCTCGCCGTGCACTGCGTCGGAGGTGACGACCACAGGCCGGTGGCTGGTGTCACTGTTGAGCTGAGCGCAGAGTGGCAAGTCGACTTCGACGCAGGCTGGCTTTCCGACAACCACGCCCTGGCTCCGCGCCGACAGAGCAAGAGCACGGACTCCGAAGGCAGAGTCCTCTTCGATTGCCTGCCTCCCGCGTCGAAGATCCAAGTGCGGGCCCTGCACTCCTCGCACGTTGCCACTGAGCCGGAGTGGATCGATGACCCCGCCACGACCAGATCGGTGATGCTCACGCTGGACCGTGGTACTCGGGTCTCCGGTGAACTGCGCGACGCGGCCGGTTCCCCCCACGCCGGAACACTCGTGGAATTCATCCCACTCCACACGGATCCGAGCGGGGAGCTCGTGGCCAGGAGGCAGCTGGCAGCCTCGACGGTGACCGACTCTTCGGGGCGATTCGATGTCAGCGGGGTCCGCGCTGGCGCCAATCGTGCGCTCGCGTTCGTTGACCGGCAGCGTCACGAGTGGGACGTGTGGGTCACCCCGCCGCGAGGAGAGGTATCTTTGGTCACTGGGGGCACCATCCGGCAGGGTCGGGTGTCGTGCCCAACCGGTCTGAGCACACTCGCGACGATGACGCCGCGCGTGCTCGCGCATCGAGGCGAGGCCCGGGTCTCATCAGCACCCGTCGAAGTGGACGGGACGTTCCGATTGTGCTTCCCTCCCCACGGGGCGTTCGAGGTCAGTCTGGTCGTCGGTGATGGGGCTGGAGTCCGCCTCGGAGAAGCCACCTGGGTAGAACCCGCCGTCGCTGCGGAACTCGAGATCAGCCTCGAGCGAGGGCCGGATTGGCTCGGATCGATCCGCGGCTCGATCGGCCCCGCTCCAGCCGACGAACGGCGTGCCGTCTTGATTCAACTGCAGCCCGTCGAGGGGACCTGGCTCGCTCCGCTGCCCGTTTTGGACCTCGAGACGGGTTCGTTCCAGTTCAAGCACGTTCCGCCGGGTGAGTACAGACTCTCCGTCGCGGTCGACGGTCGTCGGCGAGAGCACGTGCGCGTCCACGTAAGCAGTTCGGCGACCAGCGACGTGGGGCGGCTCGACGTTTGATCGGAACGGCCTATCCGGGCCGCCCTGTGTGGCGGAATCGGAAGCAGCATCACACGACCGCAGTTCAGACGGAGCGGCCTCACGTATCGGCACGCTCGTCTTCCGCTCGCAGCGATACGTATGCAGGCCCACGGGCGGCCCCTTTGTAACTCACTTCGCATCTTCCTGACGCCGTCGTATCGCTCGATTCGCCCGTGGGCGACGGCACCAACAACCCAAAGGAGAAGAGTGCCCATCGGTGCTCTCACAACGCATGAAGAACCTCCTTCTCGCCGCAGCTGCTATCGCACTGCTCGCATCCAACCTGTTCGCGGTCGCGCAAGACTTGCCGGCCGACCCCAGCCCAGTACCGAATCAGGAGTGTGGAACGGAAGTCAGCCGACTGATCCCCAAGGGCACCGCCATCTCCGGCACCGGCGCCGACGACGTCGGCGCCACGCAGGACGGGCTGATGAATGCGAGCGGTGCGGTCTGTCAGATCTGCGATGGCGGCGTGCAATGCCCTCGTAGCGTGACGGCCACGAACATCCTCGTTATTGGTCGCTACTTCGACCAGCCGAACGGAACGGTCAAGATGCGCGGCCGGACGACGAACGACGGCTTCGTGACCATTCTCTGCGCGGACTGCTGATCCTCGCTTGACCGGCGGGGGGTCCGCCCGTCGGGCCCCCTGCCCAGCCTCCATTCCAAGGACGAAGACCGATGAAGAAGCTCGCCCTGCTCGCTCTGGTACTCCTTTGCTCCGTCGCCGCTTGGCACGTGGCGAATCGTGCACAAGCCACCACTGAGAGGGGCAGCCCAACGCCGTCGTCGGCCCTTTCGAGCCCGTCACTGGCAGGGATCGATAGCTCGATCAACGGAGAGTCCGCCCGACAGCCGGCCCAGGGTGTCGCCGGCGAAAACGTCCCCGACGCCGGCGTGAGCCTCCTTCGCGGGTCGATCATCGACGCTGATTCGGGGCAGCGCCTTACTGGGACCCTTCAGCTCGCCTCTGCAACACACGCTGTGGATCATCATCGCGACGAAGGCGAGGCGTCATCCCTGACCTTCCTTCGTTACACGATGAACGGCGACAGCGGGTCAGTGTCCGTCGATGCACTGGATTCTGGTGTGAGCGTTGACGTCGTCGACGGCTCTTGGGTCATGGAGTGCCCGACAGAGTCACTTGTCGCGACCCGCTTTCGCTCAGGCTCGAAGCGCTACGACTTCGTCGGATCCAGGAGAATCGCGAAGGGGTCTCAACAGGTTCTGTTCACCGTCCGCGCTCGTTCGCTGCTGCTCCTTACGGCCCGAAGCTCCATCACCGGCGAACACATCGACGACGTCATCGTCCATGCCCGTCCCATGGTTCCAAGGGGACGACCGGTCGCCGTCCTCTACTCCGGAACGTCTAGTTCCCGTCCGAAGGCACCGGAGGAACCCGCGCCGAATGGGAGCCTCGTCCGCGTGCCGGGCTCGGCCTCTCTCCTCGTCGAGTCTGCTCACTCGCCGGTCGAGCTCGATCCCCTTGACGCCCCCTCGAGGGTCTGGGTCAGCGCGCGGGGCTATCAGACCGAGTGGTGTGACCTCTTGCCGGGTTCAGATGCTGCAGAGGTGCTCATGCGCCCGACCGGAACCCTGATCGTCACGACCGGGAGCATCGGATGGCCGACGACGAGCCTTCAGATCAGGGTGTACCGGGCAGGTCAGTCACTCGCGACACGTGTCATCGAGAGTGAGGTGAGCTCGATCGAACTTGCTGGCATCGGCACAGGCGAGTGTCGCGTCGATCTTGAGTACCGATCGTCCTACGCGGGCAATATCGAGATCCTCTCCGAAGTGGCCTACGTCCCTGCTGGCGGGACTGCTGAGGTGACGCTCCAAGCCCCACCGCGCGACGTAATCCTGTCCGGCCGGCTGGTGGCCGAGATCGACCTGGGAGAGCTCGCGCCCGCATTTTGGGAAAGCTACGGCGTGAACTTCGGCCCGGCTCCCCGAGGGGGAGCCAGTGCGTCGGGCTATTTCATTCCCTTCGCGAACATGGACCTCGACGACGGGGTGGCCCGGCTCGATATCGAGCTTCTCCCGCCCGGCCCGTACGAGCTTCGGCTCGACCCACCTGGTCTGGTCGCCTCGGTCGAGGTACCGCCAGGCGGCATTGGAAGTACCACTCTTGCGTATCCAGCCGTCGGCGTCGTGACCTTCGACGTCTCCGAGCACGCATCCGAGGATGAGCTTGCCCTCGGCTCCCACTACGTCATCTGGCGGCCAGCCACCAGCGGCACGGATGGGCCGTTCTCCGAGTCGAGCTCGATGGAGACTCACATCTGCCGCGGGAGCGAGGACTGGGTTGCCGAGCTTCCGATCGGAGTTGCGGATCTCTTCCTGTTCGATGCACAAGAACAATGCCTCTCGATCCGACGCGGCGTCTCGATCGAAACAGGCAGTCAGTCGATCGCATTCGAAGAGCCGCTGGCTGCGTTCGAAGAGCTCCTCGTCCGCGTTGAAGGAGTTGATCTAAGCGCCAGGGAGGCGACTCCTTCGAGCAGTGCGCTCGAGTTGACGCTTGCAGATGGAAGTGTGGGGCTCCGACCTGTCGAGACGTCGTTCGAGCGAGAGAGCGACCTCACAAATACCGTCGAGTTTCGGTTCCTCCTCGACTCGGCCGCGGGGATTGGAGCTGCGGCGGACGTCCAGTTCGGGGGCGATCCGCTGAAGATCCACGCGCGGAGCGAAACGACCGGTCGGTCTGGGCAGCGCATCCGAGTTTGGACTTGTTCGCGCTGATGGGGATCGCGGGCGGGCGGCAGTGAGGTCATGTGGACCTTCGTCCGTTCTTGGTATCTCCGCCCGCGGGGTGGCGTTCCGGTTCCTGCACACGGCGCCGTCGGATCATCTTCCCCGTAGAGGACGTGGGGCGGTCCACTCCCGGAACACGGAAGGCCGGGCATGAAGCGACCGCGCGCAGCCTTTCGAGACTGCGCGCGGTCAATCAGCTCGCCTCCGATCGGGCGGCAAGGGCGTCCGCCTTCCTGCTCCAGGGGCTGGCGCTGTCGGGGCTCAGATGAACGTGATCGTCAGCGCGTTCGAGAGGTTGGAGCCCATGCCGCAGGGACCCGGGCCGGCTTCGCGGTACCACGTCTGGAAGTTCCAGGTCGTGCCGGCTGTGATCGTTCCCGGGGGACCGTGGATGGCGGACATCCCCACCACCCCCGGGCCGTAGCTCTGCACGCCGCTCGCGGGCACCGCGAGGATCGGGGGCAGGCGGAAGATGCCGGGGCCGACGCAGCGGAGGCCGTTGCCGAGCGGCGTCGCCGGGATCACGGTCGGTCCGTAGAACATCAGCATGAAGGTCGGGCCGGGCATGCCGCTCGTCGTCAGGATCAGGTTGTCGGGGGCCGTGATCGAGTCCCCGGCGATCTGCGGGCCCGAGGCCGTCAGCAGCGCGCCCGTGCCGACCGAGTTGAGGCAGCCGGTCGTCGTCGAGGCGTTGCCGCAGGGCGCGACCGCCGTCGGGCAGAAGCAGAAGGGCGTGCCGATCGGGCCGATCGTCGGGCCACCGCAGCCGTCTGGGACGCCGTTGCCGTCCGCGTCGGCCGCGATCCCCATCAGGATGGCGATCGAGTCCTCGATGCCGTCGCCGTCGCAGTCCAGCACGGGGCCGCGGAGCGAGTCTGCCGCGTTCACGTCGGCGGAGAAGTTGCCGGTGCCGGAGCGGAGCGTCGCGAGGCCCAGGTTCTCACCGGCGATCAGGATCCCGGGGAACGGCGAGACGCCGCCCGCGACCGGCGGGACGAGCAGGTCACCCTCCTCGATCGGGATGCCAAAGATCGAGTCCGGCGCGCCGATCAGCGCCGAGCCGCGGCGCACGGAGAAGACGAGCATGTCCGAGGCGGCGGTGCCGCCCGCCCAGTCGAAGATGGCGGACGAGGGCTGGTAGCCCGGGAAACCGTTCTCGCGGAGGATGAGCGCGTCGAGGTCGTCCGTGTCGGGCCCGAACGCGTCGAGGCCGAGGACCGCCGCCGGCGCGTACATCACCGGCGAGCCGAGGGGCCCGACGGTCAGGACGTCCCCGCCAACGAAACCGCTGAACATCGCGGACGCGCTGCCGGGCACGCCCTCGAACGGGTCGAAGACGCCGGAGTCGAGGCTGAAGTAGCGCCCGACGACGGTGACGGGCGACGGCTCGTGCACGTCGAGCGCGTCGAGGTTGTCCCCGTTGTCCATCGGACCGGGCGCGTCGGGGTTGGGCTCCTTGAGGCCCACGCCGGGGTAGAGCGCGCCGCTCGCCGACGGTGCGGCGTCGCCGTCGCTGAGCGCGACGTGGCGGCCGGGCGCCGGCGGGATCGGCACGGGCGGCAGCGTGACGGCGTTGATCCAGGTGTCGGCCGAGCTGTCCTTGGCCGGGTACTCGGTGTCGAGCGACGGCGCGGGGTTCGCAAAGTTTCCGAGGCCCCACTCGTCGACCGAGAAGCAGAGGCGGCCGGGCTGCAGCGGGAAGTTGGGCAGGAAGTACTCGTCGCCCCCCATCGAGAACGCGTCGACCTCGACCACGCACGGGGTTCCGCCGGGGTGGCCGGCGCAGCCGGTCGGGAGGCCGAGCGCGGTCGTGTGCTCGAAGACGACCTCGGGGCCGCTCGGGAGGGTGAGCGACGGGAGCGAGTCCGGCGTCGGCGGGCGGAGGATGTCGCCCTCGGTGATCACGAAGCCGTTCGGATCGACGGACCCGACCGACGGGCTCTGCCAGTCGATCGAGAAGAGGAAGCGGGACTGAGCGCTGGCGTCGGCCTGAAAGGCGGCGAGGGCGGCGGCGGACGAGGCGAGGAGGGTGGTGCGTTTCATCGGGGCGGGCCTCGCTGGAGGAGGCGAAGCGGAGGAAAGGGCGTCGCGTCGAAGGGCACTGCACCCCGCGGACACCCTCAACTGGCGCTCCTCGACCCCACCGGACAGGAAGTTGCCGCTTCCGATCCGCCGACTGGCCCCGCTCCCCGTCCCGTCAGTCGAGATTGACGACGACGGCGCTCGTGAAGTTCGAGCTCTGGGTCCCGCCCGCGACGTCCCGATACCAGGCCTGGAAGAACCGCGTTTCCGGCTGCGTGATCTGGATGCTGGTCGCCACCGCGTCCGGGACGTCGCTGAAGTCGAGGACGAGGCGCGCTCGCCCCAGGGCGTCCGCCTGGACGATCTCTCCGGGCCGGTTGAAGCGCGCAATCGAGCCGCCCAGGCACAGGAGCCCCTGGCTCCCCGGCGGCTGAACGGGCGCGGTGTCCGTGAGCGACGTCAGGAACAGCGTGAACGTGGTGGCCGGCAGGTCCCGCGCGCTGAGGCACGTGCGGTCGACTCCGATCCGGCTCGACCCCGTGACCTCGAGCACCGCCGTAGCCCCGGTCGAGTTCACCGCGCCGCCGCAGACCTGGGAGCCGAGCGTCGTCACGTTCTCGATGAACCGCGTGACCACCGGGAAGTACAGATCCAGATCACAGTCCCCGTCCAGGTCGATCGGCGCGTGGAACATGTAGTCGAAGCCGCCCGACGCCGCGGGAGGAATGAACTCGAACGGCTCGAACGTGCCGCCGCCGGTGCTCCGGAAATAGCCGCCCTCGAGGCCGCGCAGGCCAACGATGTCGTCGCGCCCGTCGAGGTCGAGGTCCTCCACAGCGTTGATGAACACCGGGTCGCCGCTCGTCATGTAGTCGCGCCTGAGCTGGAAGGTGTCCCCGGGCCCGTTCTGGACCCAGAACTGCCCGATGGCCGCGTCCTCGCGGCCGTCTCCATCGAGGTCTCCCCTGTGCCAGCGAGCGCGCAGTGCGACCGGGATCGACGTCGGCCCGAGCTCGATCGCAGCGCCGAACGTTCCATCGCCCTCCGAACGGAACCAGTGCAGCACGCCACCCCCGAAGGCGAGGAGGTCCTCGTCGCCGTCCTCGTCGAAGTCCAGCGCGACGGGGGTCAGGTAATCGAACGGAACGGGCGTGTGCGCAGTGAACCCACCCGCACCGTCGTTCTCGTAGATCGTGCGAAGCGTCGCCTGGTCGTCCAGGTGCACGAGGTCCGCGTCGCCGTCTCCGTCGAAGTCGATCGTGGCGAGCGACATCCGAATCACGAGGTCGGGCGTCGGGGTACCGATCCTCTGCCCGACGATGGTCGTGGCGTCCGGAGCACCGAAGTACACGATGATCCCGTCGCTCGGCCTGAAGTCGTAGATCTCGACCGCGAAGTCGGTGAGGCCGTCCCCGTTGAAGTCGGCGACAGCGGGCGAGCCCGACCACGAGGGCAGCGGCACGAGTTCGATCCCAGCGTAGGTCCCCGCTCCGACGTTCCGCACGAGACCGAGTCGACTGTCCAAGGACAGGAGGTCGGTGACGAAGTCGGCCCGCCCGTCGCCGTTGAAGTCCCCTGGGTAGACGGCCCTGCTGTCCGCGAGGAGCGGCCCGCCGGTCGCGGCCAATCGCGGTGTTTCGAGAGGGCCGAAGGTGAGCTGAGGCGTCCCGATTGCGGGCCCCATCCACGCAGACGAGGCGACGACGAACAGGGATGCGTGGCGCGCGCGAGTCGAAAGCATGCTCCCCGCGACTCTACACACTCCTCCGGTTCCCGCTGGATCGCCGCGGCGCTGCCGGCGCGGCGATCCTCGATCGCCACGTGGGCGCGGTCGCTGGGGACACGCTGACAACGCTCCAACGCATCGCGCCCAACGAGCGAGGCGGACGGACCCTCTCGCTTCCGTGGGGAGCCGCATGCGCGGACCGCTCGACGAGCGGATCAGCCCAGAATCCACCGCGCATCGATTCCTACGGACTGCACGTAGATCGGCCAGAGTACGCCGGATGACGTGCAGTCCGCGGGGAACGCCATCGCGGCAGCGCTCTACGTGACAAGGGGCACCTCGTTGCGCCCGTCAGACTCTCAGCGCTCCCGGTGCGATCTTGTCTGTCATTCGCGTCCGCGTGACAGGCCCAACCCGAAGAAGCTCCGGCCCGGCGAACAGGGCATTAGCAATGCTGAGCTACGCACTGCATCGTGAGGCGCGGTGGCTGCGGCGGAAACGTCAGAGTCCTACGAGAGCCCTCGCGTGCCTCTGACGTCTCACAGCCGTCGGCCGTCACACTGCGGGTGAGACTCCGATCACTCGATTCCGTCCAAGATCTCGAGCGTCCACTCTTGACGGGCGGCAAAACCAGACCCGATCCAGTGGTTTCGGTAGCTCAACTGATCTCCGACTGCGGCAGGACTGCCCTGTCCGGAAGGGATGTTCGGATTGCGATTGATCAAACGCCTCGGCCCCTCTGGCCCGTACAACCCCGTCGGATCCGCTGTCGGAGTGAGTCCGCCGAGGTCCGCGCGAATACTCACCGTCCCTGGTGTATCCCCAGGCTCGACAAAGACGCGGAACTCATCATCCACGTGGATATCGCTCGGCGGGGTCTCGGGCGACGGATACTGCAGTGCGGTCATGCTGCCGTTCAGCGGGCCGCCCGAATCCTCCGCCCCGATCGACAGCCACGCGCCCCGCCTGCGCGCGAAAGCGGAGGTAAGTACGTCGTGCTCCGAGCAGGTCGAGCAGCATCCGAGATTGCCGACGCAGTGACTCAGGTCCCAAAGCGCCGCTTCGGAGTCCTTCGGCACGAGGACAAGCGGCGCGTTCTCGAGTGGACGCGTCGTCGCCGCGTCAAACTGGATACCGATGGCGAGGGACGGATCCTCCGTCGAAATCAACCTGACCAGGTTGGTCCGGTTCCCGTGCTCGATGAGATTGCTCGCACCGTAGCGGTTCCCAGTAATGAAGATCGTGCCGGCTGGATCGAGCGTGTAGGCCCCAGCGTAGTGCCGCACGAAGCTGCCCGAGCAGTAGAACGCGGAGTTGCCCGTGACCACGCCGTTCGTCGAAGCGGGCTTGGAGTCGCCATCGAGCGTGAAGGCATACCCTCGAAGACCGACGAACGAGTTGTCCGTCACTGTGAATCCGTGGCAGTCCTTGAGATGCAGTCCGTCGTCGGCCTGGCCCTGGAAGGTGCAATTGGAGATGTGGAGGTCCTGGACAGCCTCCGCGTGTACGCCGTCTGCGTTGATCGAGCGCCACCTGCCAGCCTTCGTTTGAATGGCACAGTCGGTGATCTGCACTCCCACACAGGTGTGCGCGTTGACGAACATCCCCGATGCGCCGTAGCACCGGACGTTCGTCAGAATGACGTCGTCCGTCCGCACGAAGTAGAAGCTCTGCCCCTGCCGGATCTGATAGCTGATGCGATCGTCGACCTCGACCAGATGCGAGTTCTGACCGCGGAACTCCCATTTGTCAGCGCCACTTGGGTAGGCCGGCGCCCCCAATGAGATGCTGCTGGCGCGAATGGCAATCTCGGCGCCGCGCTTCATGATCCCCGGAATCCCGGGACTACCCGGCGAGGACGGGTCCAACTGCCACCCCCAGCGTTTGGCCGGCGGGAACTGAAGCAGAAGAGCGGGGTCGGTTATTCCGCGGACCCACTCAGCATCGAACCCGTCACCGTGCACCGCACGAACGATGCAGTCGACGTATGGAAGCGGATCACAGTCGATGACTAGATCCTCGATCACGATGTCGTCCGAATCTCTGATGAAGAAGAGATGCGCGCCGATCGCAGCCGGGCCTGCCATCATGGTGCGGACGAGGCGGCTGCCGTTGCCCTCCAGCCGCAGTCCGAATTCGTCATCGATGAAGAACACCTCAGGTCCGATGCCCGCTCCGTTGCGCGCGGTGATCGAGCTTACGTAATAGGTGCGATCCGTTTCGAAGACCACTGTCGCGGGCGCGCCGGCACCGGCGAGCGAGAATGCCTTGTCGATCGCGGCCTGGATACCAGGGCCGCTATCCTGGGTCGGATCGTCCGGAAAGATGTTGGGTTCGGCGGAGAGATTCACCGTGGACTGCGCGAGTCCGAGCGGAGCGAGGGCGAGGAGCGCGAGTGGGAAGAGAACTGGCAAGTGATGTCGCATGCTTACGAGAGCGAAAGCGTCGTGGGTAGGGCTGCGATCGCCGAGCGTTCGCGGCCGGAATTTTGAAGATGGAGCTGCACGCTCAGGCCCGCCGCTCGGTCTGCAAGATCCGAACCGCGAGCATGCTGCGATCCAGCCAATCGAGCTTCGCACGTGCGTCGCGCAGGTCCGGCGGACGCCGATATCCGGTCGCTTCGAACGTCAAACTCACGCGACACCGCCAGGGAAGCCTGCGGCGGGTCGCGCATGCATGGTCAGCGCATCTCCTGGACCCGACACTAACCGATGAGTGATGATTCTCACAGCCCGGAGGAAGGCCGGAGCGCGGATCCCATGGCATTGCGCACGCGCGAACGAAGAGAGACTGCGATGGAGTGTTGGCGGCAACATTCCCGTCCTTTGCTTGCTCCGATGTGAAGGCCGTATACGGCGGACGGACGAAGTTCTGCCAATCGCCGCGCGTGCACCGACGGGGCGATCTCGAACGTCTGCGCCCGAACCGAAAGTGACTCCGAGCTCGCCCGCTGAATTCAACGATCGCGAGCATGGGCTCATGTGTGAGCCGTCCTTGCACCCGTTTCCGATTCGTGTGACGCGGTCCAACCGCGCATACGGCGACTCGGGGCTCGCATTCTGCCGGCTCGATTCACTCCAGTGCAGCAGGAGCTGAGTCGATCGATCGCGGTTTACGACTTGGCGGGACTCAGCGTTCTGTTCCGCGGCCGTGGGCCACAGAGTTGGCCCGCGATCGCACGAAGTAGGCCGATCAGGGAAGCACGTCCAACGCCTCCACCGGCTCGCTCCGTCGCGTGTGGTCCGCCTGCACCGACCGGAACAATACGCGCCCGTCGCGGCCGATCACGTAGCGCGCCGGCATCGGCAGGTCCCAGTCGCTCGTCCCGTTGAAGGTCGGCAGGTCGAGCCCGAGGAACGCCTCGGCCGCCTGCACGTCGGGTGGGGTCGGGACCGCGAGCCCGAACGCGCGCGCGGCTCCGTTGTCCACGTCCTGCACGAGCGGGAACCCGAGCCCTGTCTCCGCCCGCAGCGCAACGCTGTGCTCGAAGAGCTGCGGACACGCCGCGACGACGGCCGCGCCGCGGGCCTCGAAGTCACCGAGGATCTCCTGCAGAGCTTCCAGCTCCGCCAGGCAGTACGGTCACCAGCGGCCGCGGAACCACGTGAGGACAACGGGCCCGCGGGCGGCCAGGTCGGCCAGCCGCACCGGACCGGCCTCACCCGCGAACGCCACGTCGGGCGCCGCAGCGCCGACGCCGAGCGCGCCGTCGACCGCGCCGCTCTCCTCGAGCGCGACGATGTTCCGATCGAGCGCCGCCCGATGGTGCTCCGGCAGGTCGACGTCCTGAAAAGCGCGCCGGATGGCGTCGAGCCGGTCGGCGAGCCCCATCGGACCGCGGCGCGCTACTCGGCCTCGCGGCTGATCGCGGCACCGATCGCGGACAGCCGCTCCTCGATCGCCTCGTAGCCGCGGTCGATGTGGTAGACGCGGTGGATCTCGGTCGAGCCGCGCGCGACGAGGCCCGCCATCACGAGCGCCGCCGACGCGCGCAGGTCGGACGCCATCACGGGCGCGCCGGACAGCTCGCGCGTACCGCGCACGACGACGGCGGCCTCCTGGCGCCGCAGCTGCGCGCCGAGGCGCGCGAGCTCGGGGACGTGCATCCACCGGTCGCTGAAGATGCGCTCTGTGATGATCGAGATGCCGTCAGCGCGCGTCATCAGCGCCATCCACTGGGCCTGGAGGTCGGTCGGGAAGCCCGGGAATGCATGCGTCGTGACGTCGGTCGGGCGCGGGGGGCGCTCGCCGAGGTCGTTCGCCTCGGTCTCGATCCAGTCCTCGCCGACGGTGAAGGGCACGCGCGCCTCGCGCATCCGGTCGAGCAGCGCGCCGAGGTGCCCGGGGACGCAGTTCTCGACGCGGACGTTGCCGCCCGCGAGCGCGCCCGCCAGCACGTACGTGCCCGCCTCGATCCGGTCGGGGATGACGTGGTGGTCGGCGCCGGTGAGCTCTTCGACGCCCTCGATCGTGATCACCGGGCTGCCGTGGCCCTCGATCTTCGCCCCCATCGCGCGCAGGCAGTTGCAGAGGTCGACGACCTCCGGCTCGCACGCCGCCCCCTCGATCACGGTCGTCCCGCGGGCCAGGGTCGCCGCCATCACGACGTTTGCGGTGCCCAGCACGCTCGGCCCGTTCGCGGAGCCGAGGAACATCCGGTCCCCGCGCAGGCCTCCCGGCGGCGCGTCGCAGACGACGTAGCCGTGCTCGGTCCGGACCTTGGCACCCAGCGCCCGCATACCCTTCTCGTGCACGTCGATCGGTCGCACCCCGAAGGCGCAGCCGCCGGGGCGGCTGACCCGGGCGGCCCCGAGGCGCGTCAGGAGCGGGCCGAGCACGCAGACCGAGCCGCGCATCTTGCGGACGCGCTCCCACGGAGCTGTGCCGGAGATGTCGCCGGCCGCCGAGATCTCGATCGTGCCGTCCTCGTCCTGCTCGGCCTCGGCGCCGAGGTCGCGCAGGATGTCGAGCATCGTCGAGACGTCCGCCAGGCGCGGCGCTCCCGTGATCTTGAGCGTGCCCCGGGTCAGGAGGCTCGCCGCCAGGATCGGCAGCACGGCGTTCTTCGACCCGGCGGTCCGGATCGTGCCCTCGAGCGGTCGGCCGCCCTCGATGATCAGCTTGTCCATAGGTCCCCCCTCGGGCCCTCGATGCCCCCTCGCGGGGGCCCAGGTGGCCGGGCCCGGGACCACCCCGGGCATCCGGAGCGCGGCGCGGGGCGCGGCGGCGGTGCGCCCGGGTGCGGACCGGAGCGCGTGAGCCGGGACCGTAGCAATCGGACGGGCGCCGATTCCAGGGCCGGATCCGGTCGCTCCGGACCGCCTCGGTTGACCCGGGCCGATCCGCTCCCGTACCCTGTTCGGCTTCGATGGAGGCTGGGAAGGTGCGCCGAGGGCGCCCATTCCCGACCCTCGGGCCGCGGGAATTCGACCCCGCAGCCACCCCCGAGTCACCGCGCAAGCGCCACCCAATGACTTCAGACATCGACCCGAACGAGGTCGGCGAAAACGAGCTCGAGCCCACCCCGTCGCCCGAGCACTCTGGTCTCGAGAACTCCGGGCCCGAGCATCCCGATCCCGAGCAGCCCGCGCCCGCCCCCGAGGCCACCGCCACCGCGGGCTACTACAGCCCGGAGCCCGAGGAGTACATCGAGCCCGAGCCCGAGATGACCGCCTTCGACATCGCGAAGGACGAGATCCCGAGCTTCGGCGCGCTCGCCGACGCGCGCTCGCAGGTCTTCACCACCACGCGGGTGTTCGAGGGCTTCCGCGCCCGCGTCGACGCGCTCGGTGCCGCGGGCGAAGAGGCCCGCCGCCGCGGCCTCGGCATGTGGATGATGGGTCGCTACGTGGAGGCCGCCGAGGTCCTCGCCGCGTTCCCCGGCGACGACGTCGCGTCGTACACGCGCGGCCGCTCGCTCGTGTCCGCCGGCCGCCCCGGCGAAGCCGCGCCGATCTTCGAGGGCCTCGCCAAGAAGTACCCCGAGGAGTCCCGACCGCTCGGCGACATGCTCGATGCGGCGCTCGACGCCGGACTCAAGGCCGGCGACGTCGAGAAGGCGGTGTCCGAGCTCGAGTCCACGATGGCCGGGCAGAGCGAGACGTTCAAGGAGAGCGCCGAAGGTCGTCACCTGCGCGGCCGCATCGCCGAGCTCTCCGGCGACTACCAGGAGGCGATGGAGCTCTTCCAGGCCGCGCGCTCGGTCGACCCGACGCACCGCCGCAACCTGTTCCGCCTCGCGTACGTCTCCGAACGCGCCGGCCAGGAGCAGCTCGCGCTCGACGCGTACGAGACGCTCGCGACGATGCTCCCCGTCGACCGCGCGGTGATGATCAACCTCGGCGTCCTGTACGAGGACCTCGGCCGCGATTCGGACGCCGCCGCGTGCTACGACACGATCGTCCGAACGGATGCGACCGACCGCGCCGCGCGCCTGTACCTCGAAGATGCCAAGGCCGGCATGTCGATGTACTACGACGAGGATCTCGAGAAGAAGGAGGACCGCCTCAACCAGATCCTCCGGATCCCGATCACCGACTTCGAGCTGTCCGTCCGGGCCCGCAACTGCCTGAACAAGATGGACATCATGACGCTCGGCGACCTCGTCAAGAAAACGGAGTCCGAGCTGCTCAGCTACAAGAACTTCGGTGAGACCTCGCTGACCGAAATAAAGGAGATCCTCGCCAGCAAGGGCCTGCGGCTCGGCATGGCGCGCGAAGAGGCGGTTGCTTCGATCGCCAAGGCGCGCAACGCCCAGGAGGGCCGCGACCTCGACCCGAACGACCCGCGCAACAAGCCGATCTCTGAGCTCAAGCTCTCGATCCGCGCGCGCCGCACGGTCGAGAACCTCGGCTGCCTGACGCTCGGCGACATCACCGCGCACTCGGAAGAGGAGCTGCTCGGCATGCCGAACTTCGGCGTGACGTCGCTGCTCGAGCTGCGCAATCGACTGGCGGAGTACAACCTCACGCTGAAAGGGGACGACTAGCTCCAACCGTGTAAGCGGTTGGGCCAGGAAGGAAGGCAGGGCCCACACCCACCGACCCGCGGACCCGCCGGACGCCCACGCGGCGCGCACTCCCCGACGGGTGCGCGCCGCGCCCTGTTTCACCCGCCCCCCCCCGCCGCCGCGCCCCACCGGGCCCCAACCTCGCACCGACGCCACACGGACCCATCGCCCCATGTACGAGTACCTGAGCGGCAAGCTCGCCGAACGCACTGGCACGAGCGTGATCGTCGACGTCGGCGGTGTGGGCTACGAGCTCCTCGCTCCGCTGGGCGCCCCCTTCGGCCCCACCGGCGAACCGACCACCGTCTGGGCACATCTCGTGGTCCGCGAGGACGCCCAGACGCTCTACGGATTCCCGCGCCGCGAGGAGCGCGACCTCTTCCGCGTCCTCCTCCGCGTGCGCGGCGTCGGACCGGCGATGGGCCTCGGCATCCTGTCGGGCCTCCCGCCGGTTGAGTTCGCCGCGGCGATCCAGCGCGAAGACGTCAAGGCGCTCACCGCGATCAAGGGCGTCGGCAAGAAGACCGCCGAGCAGATCGTGCTCGACCTCAAGGACAAGTCGCTGCTGCTCGTCGAACTCGCGGGCGGCAAGTCGGCCCCGCGCGAGTCCGCTGCGGAACCCGCGGCCGGAACGAGCCCCAACCGAGCGGACGCGGTCCTCGCGCTCGTGTCGATCGGCTACAAGGAGAAGGAGGCCGAGGCGAAGGTCGAGGCCGCCGCAGAAGCCCACGGCGACACGGACCTCGAGGCGCTCGTGCGCGCCGCGATGCGCTCCTGACGAGCGCCGCAGGTCAAAGTCGCGCGAGGCCGCGCGAGCGCGCCTCCCGCACGGCGAGCTCGCGCAGGAGCTCGGGCTCGATCCGGTGGAGCTGGTCGATCAGCCGGCGCTCGGGGTCGACGCCTGCGTCGTCCCACGCACCGAACCGGAGCTCGCCGTCCATGCGGCGCAGGATCGAAGCGAGCAGGCTGCGGTACGCGCTGCCGTGCGGCGTGATCCCTCCGCTCGACTCGGCCTCGGCCGCGTCGAGCAGGTCGATCCACGCCAGCCGCACGTCGTCCGCGCAGCAGAGCGCGACGAGCTGCGCCCGCGCCTCGAGCGCCTCTGCGATGGCGTTCGAGGAGAACCCGTGCGCTCCGGCGAAGGAGACCAGCCGCAGAGCGCGCCCCAGGCTGAGCGGGTACCACTGCTTCCGGTCGCAGAGGTGGCCCTCCTCGTGAACGGCGACGACGGCCCCGAGCGCATCCAGACCCGGAACGCGGAGAGCTCCATCCGCTCCGCGCATCACGGCGAGCCGCATGCGGTCCGCCGCGCCCAGGGCGGGCGTCGACTCCGTGCGCAGCTCGGGCGGCACGCGGGCGCCGCGCACGCCGAGGGCGGCCTCGACCGCGCCGGCCCGAGCGGAGAAGCGCCCCGCGAGATCCTCCCAGTGGGCCCGGTCGCGCTCGACGACGCCGAGGTCGACGTAGTACCCCTCGTGCAGCGCGGCGCCCGAGATCGCCGCGCCGCGTCGCGCGTAGCGGCCGGGCACGTCCGCGCCCTGGCACCAGAACACGGTCCCGGAGAACGGCCGGCCAAGGTGTTCGCCCTCGCGCTCCTCGACGCCGACGAGCCGCAGGATCGTTGCGTCCGGTCCGCCCTGACCGACGCCGCGTCCGACGAGCGCGAAGCGGCCGAGCGCGTCGAACAGCGCGGCGAGGCCGGGGACGGGTTCACCCTCCGCGCCGCGCCCGAGGCGGTCGTCCTCGGCGCTGAAGCGCGGTCCCGGGTGGATCACCTCCCCGAGCGGGCCGTAGCGGATGAGCGGGGAGCGGGCCGGCGTACCGCCCACGCGAGCCGTCAGGCGGGCGACCTCGTCCTCGAGTTCGCGGAGCGAGTCGACCCGGCCGCGCTCGCGCGAGGAGGCGCCGCTCGCATCGACGGCGCCGCTGTTCACGAAGGCCTCCTGCGCGTCGACGCGGCGCGCCAGAGCGCGCACGGCGGCGAGCGCCGCCTCGCCCTCCGCGGCGCGGCGCTCCAGCGTGTCCGACCCCAGCGACGCGCTGAGCGCCCGCGCTTCCGCGAACCAACCGGCAGCGAGGAGTGCCTCCCCCAGCTCGCCCGCAGTGCCGTCCGCGTCGGTCCGCGCGGCGAGCACGAGCGCACGCAGCGCCGCGCGCCGCGGCAGGCCGTCCTCTGCCACCAGGCGATCGGGGAGAACCTGGCACCAGGCGGTGAGCTCCACGTCGAGCGTTCCCGCACCGGCGGCTTCGACCCATCGGTCGCGCCAGGCGCTGCCCGAAGCGCCCTCTCGCGTCGTTCCGCCGTCGAGCAGTTCGAGCGCGCGCTCGATCGACTCTTCCTCGGACGCGGTGCGCGCTGCAGCCCGCGCGTCGAGCAGCGCGAGCTCCACCTCGGCCCTCGACACGAGCGCCGTGGCGCTCCCGCGGACGCCGAGGAGCAGCCGGAGCCGCTCCTGCACGTCCAGCGAGACCGTGCCGAGCAGACGCAGCGCGCGGGCGGCTCCCCGCCGGACGTCCGCAGGATCGAGCGACTCGAGCTCCACCCGCGCGAGCTCCGCCTCGACGAGGGCCCGTTCGGGGCCCCTGAGTGCCAGCGCGTCGTCGGCAGCCAGCGTCAGGCGCAGGAGGTTCTCCGCGGGCGCACGCTCCTCTGCGCCGTCCAGGTACCGGGCGAGCGCGATCGCAAACTGCGCGCGTTCGGAGGGATCGCGTGCGAGCGTGTAGGCCGCCTGCCCGCCGCGGACGGCGCGGTGCGGAGCGCCCGACGCAAAGGTGCGCCAGGCCAAGCCATGGTGCGCCCAGGAGAGCCGCGGCTCCTGCGCGCGCGCCGCGCCGAGGCGCGCGTCCGCCGCCGTCCCTCCGAGACGGCCCGCGAGGTACGCGGCGTCCGCCTCGCCGGCGCGGGCGCGCTCTAGGTGCTCGCCGTAGCGCTCCGGGAGCGTCAGCCACGGCCTGTGGCGCCAGTCGTCGACGAAGCGCTCCGGCGCGGGCCAGCCGGGGGCACCGGCCCGCGCTTCGAGCGCGGCGGCGAGCGCTTCGGCCTGTGCGGCCTCGTCCCGCTCGAAACCCGGAACGCGCGCGGCGCTCCACGCGTCGAGCATCCGGGAGGACGGCGACGGGCCGATCGGCGGCGCGGGCTCGGGGAGCCGCGCCGCGCACCCGCCCAGGAGCGCGAGGGTGAAGGGGAGCGCGGCACGCCTCGCAAGGCGCGCGCAGGTGACGCCGGTGCCCGCCGTCACCCGAGGAACGCTTCCAGGACGGCGTCCGAGCCGACCTCGCGCTCGAGGCGGTCGAGCAGCTTGGCCTCGGTGAGCCAGGGTGCGAGCGAGGGGCCCTCGCCCCCGTTCACGTCGCCCGTGTACACGCGCACCTGGTCGACGAACCCGGCGTCGAGCGCGTTCGCGAGCAAGGTGGGACCCGTCTCGAGCATGATGCGCTGGAAGCCCTGCTCGGCGAGCCACGTCCACAGGTCGCGCAGATCGAGCGTGTGCCGGTCCATGCCGCGGTTGCTGTGAACGAACGCGCCGGCGGCCTCGAGTCCGCGCCGCCGGATCGGGTCGCTGCCGGGCAGCGCCATGACGTGCACGACACCCGCGCGCTCGACGACGTGGGCGCTCGACGCCGCTTCCTCGAACAGCCTCGCCTCGGGCGGTGTCCGGAGCCAGGAGTCGAGCACGACGCGCGCCGGCCCCTCGTCCTCGTCGACCCGCGTCCCGGCGAGGTCCGCGGGCAGCCGGACGGTCAGGCGCGGGTCGTCGTGCAGTACGGTTCCGACGCCGGTCACGATCGCGTCCACGCGGCTGCGCAGGACGTGGACCTCGTGCACCGAGGCGGCACCCGAGATCCAGCGACCGTCGCCGACGTCCGCCGGTGGCGAGAGCTGACCCGTGCGCGTTTGGGCCCACTTCGCGATCGTCCAGGGCCGCGGACGGCGCCGACGCTCGAAGTCGTTCCAGCGCAGGAAGTGCGGGGACACGACCTCCAGGGGAGCCGCGACGGGGTCGACGAGCACCTCGACGCCCGCGGCCTCCAGGAGCTCCAGCCCGCGGCCACGGTGGCGGACGTCGGGGTCGAGCGCGGCGACGATCACGCGCTTGATGCCCGTCGTGAGGATGCGGTCGACGCACGCCGGGGTCTTGCCGACCGTGCTGCACGGCTCGAGGGTGACGAGCAGCGTGTCCCACTCGGTCTCGGGCACGTCGGAGTTCTTCGCACGCTCGAGCGCCTCGACCTCGGCGTGGGGGCCGCCCCACACGCGGTGGAAGCCCCGGGAGACCACGCGGGCGCCGGACATCACGGCGGCGCCGACGCAGGGGTTGGGCGCAACTTCGAACCGGTGCTCACGCGCCTCCTCGCCGAGCTCCTGCAGGAGCCGGCGGGCGAGCGAGGGGTCGAGGGTTTCGGTGACGCCGTTCATGGCCGCGGTGGCCCGATCGTAGAACAGCGGCCGTCGATCCTGAACAGCCTGGCGCGATGCCTGCGCGCGGCGCCTGGCCGCGGAAGCGCAGCCCGCGGCCGTGAGCCCCGTTTTTGCGGTCCCGGCTGTCTCGCCGCGGGCCAACGCGGCAGACTCTTCGGCCCAAATCGCGCCCCGGCCCGCACCCCGAAGAGCCACCCCAGAACGATGTCGAAAGCCCCCATCCACGTCGCCGTGACCGGCGCCGCCGGCCAGATCGGCTACGCCCTCCTCCCGCGCATCGCCAGCGGCCAGATGTTCGGCCCGGACCAGCCGGTGGTCCTCCGGATGATCGAGATCCCGGTCGATGCCGCCATGGCGGCGCTCAAGGGCGTCGCGATGGAGCTCGAGGACTGCGCATTCCCGCTCCTGCACGACATGGTCCTCACGAGCGACCTCGACGAGGGCTTCAAGGACGCCAACTGGGCCCTCCTCGTCGGCGCGAAGCCGCGCGGCAAGGGCATGGAGCGCGGCGACCTCATCAAGGAGAACGGCCCGATCTTCGTCGGGCAGGGCAAGGCCATCAACGACCACGCCGCGTCCGACGTGCGCGTCGCCGTCGTCGGCAACCCCTGCAACACCAACGCGCTCATCGCCATGCACGCCGCCAAGGACGTGCCGAACGAGCGCTTCACCGCGATGACCCGCCTCGACCAGAACCGCGCGCAGGCGCAGCTCGCGTCCAAGGCGGGCGTCGCGATGGCCGACGTCTCGAACGTTCTCATCTGGGGCAATCACTCGGCGACGCAGGTCCCCGACTTCGAGAACAGCCTCGTCCAGGGCAAGTCCGCCGCCGACGTCATCACCGACCACGACTGGCTGAAGGGCGACTTCTTCACGACCGTGCAGAAGCGCGGCGCGGCGATCATCCTGGCACGCGGCCTCTCCAGCGCCGCGTCCGCGGCCAACGGTCTCGTCGACCACGTGCGCGATCTGACCCAGGCGACGCCGGACGGCGAGTGGCGCTCGGTCTGCGTCCCCTCGAACGGCAGCTACGGCGTGACGGAGGGCCTCATCTCGTCGTTCCCGGTCAAGAGCGACGGCAACGGCGGCTACGAGATCGTCCAGGGACTCGGGCTCTCGGACTTCCTCCAGGACAAGCTGAAGGCGAGCGTCGCCGAGCTCGAGGGCGAGCGCGAAACCGTCGCCCACCTCCTCGGCTGACCCGCACGCGGGCGGCCCCTCACGGGTCGCCCGCGCCGTGCCTCCGCGGATCGTGCCTCCGCGGATCGTGCCTCCGCGTACGAGGCAGGATCGAATCCCCGACCGATGAGCGACTCCCCCAAGGAGGCTCCGCCGAGCCTCGACCCGAAGTCTGCCGGCTGCTGGATCCCTGCGCTGATCGGCGCGACGCTGATCGTGCTTTCGTACGTCGGCGTGCAGCGCCTCATGGCGTCGACGGGCCCGTGGGCCATCGAGTCCGCCCGCAACGCCGTCGCGACCTCGGGGCTGCATCCAGAGGACCGCGCCGCCGTCCTCGCGCAGATTCAACGCCTGGAGACCGCGCTCGAGGGCGAGGTGATCGACGCCCAGAAAGTGACCGAGGGCGTGAGCGCGATCCTGCAGGACCCGCTCATCGTGCAGCTCACGCTCGACGACGTCGCGGTGCGCCGCATCCCGGCGTCCGGGCTCGGGGACGCCGAGAAGGGCGGCGCGCGGGACACCCTCGAGCGCCTGGCGTCCCTGTTCGAGTCCAACCTCGTGGAGTACGCGGCCGTCACCGACGTGCTGGGCCCGCTCGTCGCAGAGGAGAAACTCGAGCCCGACGCGCGCGTCGAGCTCGACGACGACGCACTGCGCGCCCTCGTCGACCGTGCCGCCCGCGCCATCGAGACGGTCGACGCGGAGACACTGGCCGAGGCGACGCTGACCGAGATCGACCGCGCCGCGCTGCTCAAGAGGCTCGAAGCCTCGATCGGAGCGACCACGGCCGCCGCGGAGGAATGATCCGGAACGCGGCGGAGCGAAGGCGCCCGCCGCGGAACGGGCGCCCCGCTCCCCGCCTGCACCCACGTGCGGCGCCTGCGGCGCTCCGTCCACCATCGCGTCGGTGAGGCACCGCGCGTCTTGCGGCGCCGAGCTCCCGCTGCCCGTCCCCTCACCGTTCGGCCGCGTCGAGATCCGCTCGGGGCTCCTCCCCGAGGCGCTGGCCCGCGGCGGCGCCGCGTGGATCGAGGACGACGCGCTCGTCCAGTCCGGCCGCACCGACGTCCGACGCCGAAGGAAATCCCATCACGCTCGGGCGCACGGTGCGATGCGAGCATCCCGCCCCAGGCGGAGCCCGGGCCACGATTACACCTGTGCGCAAGCGTGTTGCCGCTTCGCTCGCCCGCCGGGGATCACACACTCCGCGAGCGCAGCTCGGATCGAGCAGCGCGCCGCGATCGCGCCGGTTCGGGTCACGCCCGAGGTCCCGCGGGCCCGATGGAGAGAAGGCCCCGATGCTCCCCGCCTCCTCGATCTCCGCTGCGCGCTTCGGCGCCGCTCCCGCATTGCGCGGCCAGGGTGCCCAGGCCGCTGCCGTGCGCGGAACGGCCGAGCCCGCCCGTCCCCCGGCCCCGCGCGGCGACGGCGCCGAGCTGTCGACCGAGGGGCTCGCGGCCCTCGCCGCGCTCGGCGAGGCACAGGGTGCAGAGGCCGAAGGTGATGCGGCGGGCACCCCCCGTGGAACCGACGGAGAGCCTCTCACGCGTGAGGAGGAGACCGAGGTCCGCGAGCTCCAGGCGCGGGACAAAGAGGTCCGCGCGCACGAGGAGGCGCACAAGGCCGCCGCGGGCGACCTCGCGCTCGGTGGACCGACCTACGAGTTCGAGCAGGGTCCGGACGGACGCGACTACGCCGTGGGCGGCGAGGTCCAGATCGCGCTGAAGGAGGGCGAGACGCCGGAAGAGACCGCGGACAACGCGCGCCGCGCCCGGCGGGCGGCGCTCGCGCCGGCGGAGCCCTCCTCCCAGGACCTCAAGGTTGCGGCCGAAGCCGCGCAGATGGAGGCGGAGGCGAACCGCGCGGCCGCCGAGGAGCGACGCACCGGCTCGACCGACCGAGCGGACGGCGAAGGGAGACCGGGCGGAGACGACGAGGACATCGCGCCCGGCGATGCAGCGCTCCTCGAGAGGGCCGCCGCCTACCGGGCGATCGCGGACAGCGTGCGCCCGAATTCCTCGCTCGGTGAGCGGCTCGGCTGACGCCGAACAACGGGTCAGTCGATCCGCGCCCCCGCCATGCCGTACGCGGTCGTCTCCGCGATCTCGACGCGCTGTTCCGTGCCGAGCAGCGCGTCCACGGAGCCGTCCTTCACCTCGAAGGACACCGGCATGCCATGCAGCGTACGGCCCAGCGCGATGCGCGCGTCGCGCTCCGACGCGGACTCGACGAGCACGTCGACCGTACGGCCACGGTAGCGCTCGAAGCGCGCGCGCTGTGCGCGCTCGGCGGCGCGTAGGAGGCGCTGGTTGCGCTCCTTCTTGACGGCGTCGGGGACGTCGTCGTCGAGACGCTCGTCCGCCTTGGTCCGCGGACGCGGGTCGTACTTGAAGACGTAGTTCACGAGGAACCCCTGCTCGGCGAGGAAGGCCTCGCTCCCCGCGAAGTCCTCCTCCGTCTCGCCCGAGAAGCCGACGATCCAGTCGCTGCCGAGCTCGATATCGGGGATGCGCTCGCGCAAGAGGTCGGCGCGGCGGCGGTACAGGTCGAGCGTGTACCCGCGCTTCATGCGCTTGAGCACCGAGTCGCTCCCCGCCTGCGCCGGGAGCGGCAGGAACTTCTCGACTTTCGAGCACGTAGCGATGGCTTCGGCGAAAGGCTCGGTGACGTAGCTCGGGTGCAGCGTCACGAGTCGGATGCGCTTCAGGCCATCGATCTCGTTGAGCCGGTACAGGAGGTCCGCTAGGGACGGGCGTCCCTTGCGTCCGCGCCCCGGCGCCTCGCCGGCGACCGGCTCGGGGAGGTCCTCGCCGTAGCTGTTGATCGTCTGCCCGAGCAGCGTCAGCACCTGCACGCCTTGGCTTGCGTACCACTCGGCCTCGCGCGCGAGCTCCTCGACGGGGCGCGAACGGACGCGGCCGCGCGTGGTCGGCACGATGCAGTAGGTGCAGTTGAGGTCGCAGCCGCGCATCACGGCCAGGAACGCGTGCCGCCCGCCGGCGTACTCCTCGCCCGCGCGGTCGACGACGACGTCCTCCGCCATGTCTGTCGCGAGCAGCTTGCGCTCCTTGCGCGTGAAGCGATCCGGTGCGGCGCGGCGCTCTTCGAGCTCGGCGACCATCTTCGGGAGCAGATGGAACTGACGCGTGCCCGCGACGAGATCGACGTGTCCAGCCCGCTTGAAGATCTCCTCTTCGACGCGCTGCGCCATGCAGCCCATGACGCCGACGACGAGCTCGGGGCGCTCCTCCTTCACCCGCTTCAACTCCCCGACCCAGGACCAGGTGCGCTCCTCGGCGTGGTCACGCACCGAGCACGTGTTGAACAGCACGACGTCCGCCTCGGACATCTCCGAGGTCGTCACGTAGCCGTCGCGCTTGAAGCGCCCCTCGACGAGCTCCGAGTCGTACTTGTTCATCTGACACCCGAAGGTGACGACGTGGAGCTTCTTGGCGTCTTCCCGGGACTCCTCGGACGCACGGGACTGGTGGCGGGTGGTCGACATCGCGCGCGGAGGATGCCAGCGCCGGCGCCCCATGTGGACGGTGAGGGCCCAGATTCGGACGCCGCATCCGCCGGCCCCAGGCCGGTGTCCACGGGCGCTCCGTGGGTGTCCTCGGCGGGGTCCAGACGGGAGGACAGGGGCCGCCCTGGGGGCCAGGAGGGCCGCTGGCACGGCCCTTGCCCTGGACCCGGTGCGACAACGGCGCATCCCGCGCCCCAGCCGACAGATCCCATGCATGACCTTCCGCTCTCCCTCCGGCGCTCCGTCCTCGTCCTCGGCGCGGTCCTCGTCCTGACGCAGGCTTCGGGCTGCAACGACGTGCACGTGGGATCGCCGACCGGCCCGGCCGTGTTCTCCGAGCTCGAACCCAACGACGACCCGATCTCCGCCGACTTCGTCGCCTCGCTCGACGACCGGAGCTTCCTCGCCGTCCAGGGCCGGGTGGACGCGATCGGCTTCGACGTCGTCGACCACATCGAGTTCGAGACGGTCGAGCCCCTCGAGCTGGACTTCAGCCTCCTCGCCCTCACGCCGGGCGGCGACCTCGACGTTCGCATCTACGATCCGGTCTCGAATCAGATCCTCGGCAGCTACACCTCCAGCGGCGACGAGGAGTTCGGCACGATCATCGTCCACGAGCCGTTCCGCCCCTTCCAGTTCGCGATCGAGGCCTACGGCGTCGACTCGGAGTGGGACCTCGAGATCCGCGCGTACCCGTACGACTGCGGCTGCCTCCGGACGGCGGACCAGGCCGGCGACGACGTGCAGTCGCTCGACGCCGAGGCCACGCCCTGGATCCAGCTGGAGGGCGCGGACGTCGACTCGAGCGACGATGAGAACGGCGAGCAGTTCGAAGGCGCCGATCTCGTGCAGCTCGACGCGGAGCAGAGCGCCGGAGCGCTCGACGCGCAGATCGGCTCGCTCTGATCCAGCCGGCGATCCCCGGGCCCAGCCCGGGATCCGATCGGGAACCCTCGGGCCCGGCCGCACCCTGCGGCCGGGCCCGCTCCGTTCTGGGATCGGAGGCGGCCCGCGCTCCGTCCCGAGGGACTGTCTCGTCCTCGGACCCCTGACCCGCTCGCCCGCGTGGCTCCGCTGGAGCGGGGTACGTTTTCGTGTGAACAACGCGAAGACCTCCCATCGGGCCCGCTCCCGCTCGCGCCTCCTGCCGCTCGCCGGCGTCGCGGGCGCCCTGTTCTTCTCGTGCATGGCGGCGCCTCCGTCGACCGTGCTGGCCTTCGAGGGCGGGCGCGTCCTCGCCGCCACGAGCGTCGAGGCCGAGAGCGTCGAGGCGCTCCTGAAGCGCCTCCGCCCCGAGCTCCTCGCGATGCTCCCCGATGCGGACTTCGAGGATCTCGAGGTCTGGATCCAGGAGCGGCCCAGCCTCTACCGGTACGCGACCGATGCGACCGCCGACGCCGAGGGCCTCTGGTCGCCGTCGCACCGACGGATCATGCTCTCGCGCCACGCCGACCACCTCGAGCGAACGCTCGCGCATGAGCTCACGCACGCAGTGCTGGGCGAGAGCTGGGCGATGCTCCCGGGCTCCCTCGAGGAGGGCCTCGCGGACCACGTCTCGGCCTCGCTGTGCGAGGACGGCGCGGCGCGCCTGTCGGCCGGACGCCTCTCGAGCGCCTGCCTCGCGACGGGCGGACTCGAGATCGACCTCGACGTCTTCCGGCGCGCGCCCGACGGCAGCCCGGAGCCCGAGGAGCGCGGCTGGTCCGCCCGCGTCAAGCTGCGGGGCGACACCGACAACACCGACCCGTTGGACGTGTTCCGCCTGGCGGCAGGACTCTCATCGACGCGGATCGACTCGGGCTCCAAGCGCGGTTTCTACGGTCTCGCCTACCTCGTCGTCACTCGGATCGTCGAGCGCGGCGGCTACGGCGCGCTCCACACGCTCTGCGTCGACGCCGAGGCCGAGGGACTCGAACGTGTCCCGGTGACGCGCGTCCTCGAGGCCGCGGGACTCTCCGCCGACCCGGCCGACTGGCGCGCTGCAGCCGCCCGTGCGATGACGCGCGACGACGTGGTCGAGCTGCTGCGCATGTATCCCGACTTCCTCGTCGACGGGCTCGTGGACTACGTCGAGGAGCTCGGCACAGATCAGCTCGCGGACGCCATCGATCTCGTCGACGTACGCGTCGGCGTCCGGGGCGGCGTCGTACGCGTCGGGCTCGACGACCTGCCGTTCGTCCGCACGGCCGTGGTCGACGCGCTCACGCAGCGCTGATCCGCTCAGCCCATGGCGCTGTCGTAGCGCCGCAGCCCGCGACGGAACACCGTCGCCGCGACCCACGCGAAAGTGACCGTTGCGAGCGGGTAGACGGCGGCGAAGGGCAGGTCCAGCTTCCCGAGCAGCAGCGAGGACGGGTACCAGGCCGTCGCGCCGACCGGCAGCACGAAGAGCAGGAAGCGCGAGAGTGCCGAGGGGTAGACCTCCAACGGTCGCTCCCCGAGGCTCCCCGCGATGTGGCTGACGAGGTGGCCGATGCCGGAGTGCAGGACGAAGAGCTCGAAGCAGGCGAGCCCGATCACGAGGAAGATCTGAACGAAGGCCGTGTGGAGGAGCGCGAGCGGCAGGAGCCACCCGTGCGCGACGCTCCCCGGCTCGAGTCCGACCAGCGCGTACGTCAGCCAGCCCGAGGCGATGATCAGGTTCGTCAGGCCCTCCGGACTGAAGCGCTGGAAGAAGTACAGGTACGCCGTCGGGCCGGGCTTGGTCCGGAACGCGTCCAGCTTCCCATCTTTCAGGTCGGCCCCGAAGTGCCACTGCTGCCCGAGCAGAGTCATCAGAACCGCGTCCGAAACGAACGCGAACCCGAGGTAGAGCCGCATCTCGGGCCGGGTCCAGCCCCCGAGGTCGAGCGCCGCGTCGCCGCTGCCGCCGAGCTCGAACAGGAACTCGAACGTCAGGATGAAGGACACGTAGAACACGCAGTCCATCAGCACCTGGTTGATGAACTCGACGCGGAACTGGCTCTTGCGGATCCAGCCGATGCGCACGTACTGCCGCTGGATGGCGAGCATCCGGCGGGCCGTGCCGAGGGTGCGGGAGAGGGCGCCGCTCACATCCCCGCTCCGACGTAGCGCGCGAGCCCGCGCCTCCACGTGACGCGCCGGACCGTCTCGAGCACCGTGAGCCAGCCGCCGAGCACGAGCACCCCGCGCAGGAACTCCGGCGTCCCGATGCGTCCGAGGAGCAGCTCGATCGGCGCCGAGATCGTCCAGTACGGGAACGCCCAGCGCAGCGCGTCCGCCACTCCCTCGGGCATCTGCGAGACAGGAATCGTCCCGCCGCCGATGAAGAGGATCACGAACGCCGCCATCACGAGCAGGCTCCAGATCACGTCGAGCCAGAACGCGGCAGCGTTGATCGTGAAGTACACGAGGAAGCAGCAGTAGCTCCCCAGCAGCGCGAGCGCGAGCGCCTGCAGCGTCGCCAGCCCGCTGACCGGGACCAGCCAGTGTTCGGGGACGGCGGCGTAACCGATCCCCCACACGAGGAGCGCGACCACGAGCTGGAGCCCCACGAACTGCACGAAGCGCGCCTGGGCCAACACGAAGTACGGGAACGGCATGACCAGGTACTTGGTCACGCGCCCCTCGAAGATCTCCGTGCTCAGCTCGAGCCCGCGCTCGTTGAACACGAGTTTGCGCACAACGAGCAGCCCCGCCACGTACTGCACGATCTCCGGGTAGGTCCAGCCGCCGAGACGAGCGCCGTCGCCCCCGGCGCTCCGGTAGAGGGCGCGGTACACGAACAGCATCACGAGCGGTTCCACGGCGCCGTTCAGCACCTCGCGCACGAGGAAGCCGACGCGGAACTGGATCTTCTTGCGCAGTTCGTAGCCGGTCGCCGCCGCGAGCAGGCGCATCCGGGACGCGGGTCGTGCGGCCGCGCTCACGTCGACGCCGCCGCGCCGTGGCCGGCCTCGCGGTACATGCTGCGCACCAGCTGCTCGAGGGGCTCCCGCTCGATCGAGAGGTCCCGCACGTCGAGGCGGGAGAGGAGCGCCGGCAGGACGGAGTCGAGGGCCTCCTGCGAACTCAGGACCCGTACCGTGCCCGCGCTCTTGCCCTGCACTTCGGCCCCGAAGGCACCGAGCGCCGCGCGAAGCCCTTCGAGGTCGACGTCGGCCCGCGGGTCGACGTGCACCTCGATCGCACGGAGGCCGGTCACCCGCGCGGCGAGCTCTGTCCGTGCCCCGTCGAAGGCCACGGTGCCGCGGTCGAGGATGACGATGCGCTTGCACGTCTCCTCGATGTCCTCCATGTCGTGGCTCGTGAGGACGTAGGTCACGCCGCGCTCCTCGCTCAAGCGTACGAGGAACCCGCGGATCGTCTCGCGCGACACGAGGTCGAGACCGATCGTCGGCTCGTCGAGGAACACGACGTCGGGGTCGTGGAGGAACGCGCCGATGACCTCCATCTTCATGCGCTGCCCGAGGCTGAGCTGGCGCAGCTGGATCCCGAGCCGATCCTCGACGTCGAGCATGCGAGTGAAGGAGCGAACGCGCTCGTCGAAGACGGCCTGGTCGACCCCGTAGATCTCGCGCAGGAGGTGGAAGGAATCGATCGGCGGAAGGTCCCACCAGAGCTGGCTCTTCTGGCCCATGACGAGCGCGAGCCGGCGCTTCTCCGCGTCGCCGAGGGCGAACGAGTCCACGCCGAACAGACGTGCGTCGCCCGACGTCGCGGGGACGATGCCGGTGAGGACCTTGACGAGCGTCGTCTTGCCGGCACCGTTCGCGCCGATCAGGCCGACGGTCTCGCCCCGTTGGATGGAGAGATCGACCCCCGCGAGCGCGGACACGGTCTTCCTCTCGCGCGCCACGAAGTTCTTGACGATTCCCCGCAGACCGGGGGCGCGCTCGAACGTGACGAACTCCTTGACGACGCCGCGCGCCTCGAGGATCGCGTCGTCGCCCGCTGCGCTCGGCTCGGTCATGGGCTCAGGATCCTGCCCCCGGCGCGGTCCAGTCCGCGTGGCAGTTGGGGGTCTCATAGACGCGGAGACCCACGAGGGTCACACCGCGCTCTGCGGCGCCAGGCAGCGCGTCGAACGCCTCCTGGAAGCGGCCGGCGAGCCACGCGCAGAGGTTCTCGACCGTCGTCGGAAAATCGACCTCGCAGCGCTTGTCGCCCTGGTCGACGAGGAAGGCGAGCAGGTCGGCGTCCGTCCGGTCGACGATGCATGCGTGGTCCAGCCGACCGTCGACGAACCCCTTCATCGCACGAATCGCGTCGCCGAAGTCGAGCACCATCCCGAGCTCGGTCGTCGCCTCCGCCGCCAGGGTCGCGATGGCGGTGTACCGGTGCCCGTGGAGGTTCTTGCACTTCGTGGTGCACTTGATCCCAAGCCTGTGGGCCATGTCCCATTCCACTCGGCGGGAGATGGTCACGGAGCCCGCGGCGGGGACGCCGGGGCGGGCGTCGTCGAGGATGCCGTCCATGGGCGCGAAGGATATATGATGCGGCCCACATGGCACCCGAGGTCCACTCCGCCCCGTCGGGCTCGGGGGCGACGCACGCCCCGATGCACGACGTCATCCACATCCGCAACCTCCGCGCCTGGACGCTGATCGGCGTTCACGCACACGAACGGGACGCCCGCCAGGAGCTCCGGATGGACGTCTGGCTGCGCACCGACATCCGCCCTTCTGCCGGAACGGACGCGATCGGAGACACGATCGACTACTCGACCCTGGCGCGCGCGATCCGCGAACACGCGGGCCGCTCGAGCCATCAGCTGGTCGAAACGCTGGCGGAGGAGGTCGCGGCGATCTGCATCGACGACTTCGGGGCGGCGGGCGTGCGGCTCACCATCGAGAAGCCGGGCGCCGTTCCCGGGACGGACGCGGTGGGAGTGACCATCGACCGCGGTCGCCCGGAGGCCGGCGGAGGGAACTCCACGTCCGAGGGCGGGGGCCCTGCGTGAGCGTGTCCACGTCCGGCCGCCGCTTCCCGCGCGGGCGTGACGCGCGCCCCGGCGCCCGACTCGTGCTCCTGGGCCTCGGCTCGAACCGGGAGCCCGAGGCACACATCCCGCGCGCGGTCGAGGAGCTCACCTACGCGTACGACCTGCTGTTCAAGTCGACGCGCTACGTCGGCCCCCCCGAGGGTCTGGACGGCGAGGAGGCCGCCGAAGCGCCGCCGTACTCGAACGTTTCCGTCCTCATTCGGACCGCGGACACCTACGACGTGCTGCGCGGCAGCCTCCGCGAGATCGAGGCCCAGCTCGGGCGCGATCGAAGCCAGAAGGGAGTCGTCACCATCGACATCGACATCCTCCTGATCCAGGGCGAGGTCGTGCGCAACGACGGCGGGGACGTGATCGTCCCTCACCCCGACCTCGCGAAGAAGCGCCACGCGGCCATCCCGAGCGCCGAAGTGGCCCCTGCCATGGTGCTCCCCCACACCGGGCAGCGCGTGGCGCAGCTCGCAGCCGAGCTCGCCTGAGAACCCGCCCGTCCGGCGTCCGGAGCGCCCGGCCCCGTCAGAGCATCCAGCCGCCGGCCACCTCGAGATTCTGCCCGACGACGTGGGCGGCCTCGGGCGAGACGAGCCAGCGCACGGCCCCCGTGACCTCGTCCATCCGCGCGGCGCGCCCGATGGGGATCATGTCGTGCAGCTCCTGCGAGACCGTGTCCGGCGCCGCGCCGGAGTGCGGGACGAAACCCGGTGAGATCATGTTCACGCGGACGCCGTGCGACGCCTCCTCCAGCGCGAAGGCGCGCATCGCGGCGAGCAGCGCTGCCTTGGCCGAGATGTAGGCACCCGTGACCTTTCGCGCGCGCCAGCGGTCGAGACCTGCGCAACCGAAGAAGACCCAGGCGCCGCCCGCCTCGCGCACAGGGCCGCGCGCGGCGTCCATCGCGGCGAGAGCCGTGCCCACGTTGCCCTCCCACATCCGGCGGAATTCGTCCGCGCTCGTCTCGGAGAACGCCAAAGTCATGTATGGGCCCACGGCGTGTACAACGGCGTCGAGACGCCCATCCCGCTCGAGGACGGCCGCGACCACATCGGCCGCTGCCCCGGGAACCGTCAGATCGCCCCCGTGCACGAATCCCTCGCCGAAGGCCTCTGCGGCATCGCGCCGCTTGACCTCGTCACGGACGTTGACGTGGACCGTCCACCCCGACGCGCAGAGCGAGTCCGCCGTGCCGCGGCCGATCCCCTGCCCTCCTCCGAGGACCAGGCAGACGCGCGGCGGGTTCGTTCCGGGATCAGCGGGTGCGTCCATGTGTGAGCGTTCGAGCGCAGGGTCGGGCGGATGCGGCGAGCAGGCTAGGATGCCGGGGACGCCCCGGCCGCGCGCCCGCGGGGGCCCGAGAACCCAGAGCTCGAAGCGACGGGATCCCGGAGCCCCCCCGGCCGCGATGAGGACCGGGACGAAACGGCTCGCCCACCGATCCATGCGCATCGTCGACTTCCACACCCACCTGTTCTCGCGTCCTTTCTTCGACTCCATCGCTCAGGCGAGCCCGCTCCCGGGCACCCCGAAGGAGAAGCTCGCGCGCGTCGCACAGCAGGTCGGCATCGAGCTGCCGGACGGCGACGTCGACGCCCACCTCGCGCGCTGGACCGCGTCCCTGGACGCGAACGGCGTCGAGCGCGTGGCGGGCTTCGCGAGCGCGCCCGAGGAGATCCCGACGGTGCTCGACATGGCCGCGCGCTCCGGCGGCCGGGTCACTCCGATCGCGATCACGAATCCGGCCGCGGCGGGGGCCGCCGACCGACTCCGGCCACTCTTCGAAGAGCGCGGGCTGCGCGGCGTGCTGCTCTTCCCCGCGGTTCACCACTACGCGCTGTCGTCCCCCGCGGTGAAGCCGGTCCTCGATCTGCTCGAGGAGCATCACGCGGTCGCGTACGTCCACTGCGGCGTTCTTGTCGTCAAGCTCAAGGACCTTCTGGGTCTGCCGCGTCCGTACGACCTGCGCTACGCGAACCCGCTCGAGGTCATCCCGGCCGCGAACGACTTCCCTCGCGTGACCTTCTGCATCCCGCACTTCGGCGCCGGGTTCTTCCGCGAGACGCTCCTCGCCGGCGCCCAGTGCCGCAACGTCGTCACCGACACGTCGTCGTCGAACGGCTGGATCAAGACGCAGCCGCGCGCGCTCGAACTCCGAGACGTCCTCGCACGCTCGCTGGACGTCTTCGGGACCGAGCGCGTGCTCTTCGGCACGGACAGCGGCACGTTCCCGGCAGGATGGCGCCGCGACAGGTTCGAGCAGTGGACCGGGGTCGTCGACGAGCTCGGTCTGTCGGCGGAGGAGCGCGCCGCGTTCTTCGCAGAGAACGCGGAGCGGACCCTCAGCGCTCCGGCGGCGACGGTTTGAGGCGCGCCCGGCCGGACGGGCGTCGGCGCGCTCAGGCTCGGCGCAGCTCGGCAGCTGGGCTCGCGGCCGTGCTCGCCCTGTGCTCCGCGTGCCGGTCACCGACGCCCGCACCGAGCATCGTCGGGCCGAACGCGTCCACACGCGAGACCGACCAACGGGTGGACCGCGCTCTCGAGTGGGCCGAGGCGGAGCTCCGGCATACGTCGGCCTTCGAGACGCTGATCGGCGCGCGCTCGTTCGACGACGGCGCCCGCTGGGAGCCCATCGACGACCAGCTCGACCTCGGCATCGGGCTCCAGGTCCCTTTCCTCGGCGACCGCACCGTGACGCTCGAGCGTCCGACCGACTGGCTGTCGTGGGACCTCGGCCTGGCGTACGCCTTCGACCGCTCGGAGCGCACCAGCGCGACCGTCGAGTCGCAGATCGTCGATCTCTCCGTCGGACTGCTCGCCCAGCCGCCCGACCCGCGGATCCGGCTCAAACCGTTCGTCGGCGCGGGCTGGAACACCGGCTTCGCACGCGCCGAGGTGGACGTCGGCGGCGGACGCGAGCGCGAACGCGACGTCGTCGGAGGGCCCTACGCGCGCGCCGGGCTGCGCTTCTTCTGGGAGCCGCGCCGCTTCTTCGGCGCCGAGGTCCGCTGGCGCGCGGGCGACGACGAAAACCCGGTCGACCTGATCGGCGCTCGGATCGAATCGACGTCCCTTTCGGTCGTCTTCGGTACGACGTTCTGAGCGGCCGCGCGCGCTGCGCCGCGCGGCGGCCCTTGCCGCCGAACCCCGCGCGGCTTCAGCGCGGGCCGAACAGGCTCTCGTAGGTCTTGATGGGCGCCGCGTAATCGCCGAGCCGGTGGACCTGGAAGACGAGGTCCCCGCTGCCGGAGCGGAAGGCGACCGCGAGGCGCTTCCCGTCGATGACCGCGATGGAAGGCGCGCCGGCGGCCTCCCCGTCGTCGATCACGCGCTTGCGGGACGCATGCCAGATCGCGCCGACGTTGTTCGTCCCCCAGAGCGCGAGCCCGGGGCCGCGCCCCTCGGGCGCCGTGGCGAGGACGAGCCGTCCGTCGGCTCCCCACCCGGTGTCGAGCCCGACGTGCACGAAGGCCGTGCCATTGGGCGCCGCGGGCCGAGCGGGACGAGTGGTCGACAGGCGTTCCTGCCACCACACTCCGCCGTTCAAGGTCGATGTCTCGCGACGGACGGCACCGGACCCGAAGCTCGCGTCGATGAGGATCGCCGTGTTGCCGAGCGACACGATCGTCGCGGTCTTCGCACCGCGGAACACCTCGGACGAAACGGTCCACGTCGCGCCCTGGTCGCGCGATACGAGGATGGCCGCCGCCTGTCGCGCGTGCCCGTAGGAGCGGAGGATCGGGAGCGCCCAGTTGCCTTCCCCGTCGACCGCGCCGCGGCCGCCGGTGAAGCGTACGCAGCCCCCGTAGTGCCCGACGTCGTCGTCGTCGACGATCGCGAGGACCTCACCGGCAGCGAACGTGCGCCCGCCGTCCTCGGACCAGAATCCGAGCAGGAGCTCCGGGCTCTCGCGGTCCCGGCCCGAGGAGGTCGCCTCCGCGGCGAGCAGGACGCGCTCGGTCCCTCGCGTCGCGAGGAGGCTCGGTCGCGAGAGCTGATAGCCCCCGTGGGCGAGGTCGAAGGTCGTCCGAACACCCTCCGGCGACCAGTGGAACACGCGGACCACGCCTGCGCCGGACGGGTCCACGAGGCCGGCCGCGCAGACGACGTGTCCGGCCTTCTTGTTCGTCGAACCCACCGACACCATCGAGGTCGTATCGCACGTCGCCTGGTCCGCGGGAGTGAGGACCGCGGCGACGATCGACGCTGCCGCCGGCACCTCCACCACCGGAGCCGACTCGTCCGCGCCCTCCGCGCGAGCGGGCCGGTGGGACGCGGCGAGCAGGACACGCGGCGACCGCTGCAGGGCGGGACCGCCGGTCTCCGGCGCCGGGGAAAGGACCGCGCGGACGTCGAAGAGGGTCCGTCCTGGGCGCGTGGGTGCATCGACGACGACGCTCCAGCCCTCCTCCGTCGCCTCGCCGGTGAAGGTCCCCGCGTCGCCGACCAGCTCGAGCCGAGCGAGGCCGACCTCGTCCTCGAGCCGGAGATCGAACGTGGTGCTCTGGATCGCGTCGAGTGTCCCCGTGGCGAGCTGCTCGATCCGCGCCGCCACGAACGGCTCACCGTCGGCGATGGCCGGGCGCGCAACGTGCGTCAGCGTGACGCTCTCGAGCTCCATCCTGCGAGGCTGCCGCCGCGCGAGATCGTCGACCATCAGGGGCGACCGGCCCTCGCAGCGCCCCACGAAGCGCAGCGTCTGGGCTCCCTCCGGCAGCGCGACGGACGCGGGCGCGAACGCACCCTGGCGAACGATTGGAGCGAGGTCGAGCGCGCCGAGCGCACCCTCCGCGCCGGCGAACTCGAGCCGCAGCTCGAACGTGCGGGGCTTCTGTGCGCGGCGCGCGAGGAACTCGAGCGTCTCGCCGGGCGCGGCGGGGCCATCGAGCTCGAGCGTCACGTCGAGCGGTTCGCCCGCCGACGCCGCGTCGAGCCGCAGGCAGATCCCGTCGGCGAGCCCGCGGCGCGATCCGTCGATCAGCGTCAGCCAGCCCTCCTGCACCGCAATGTCGCCGATCGAGGACTCGACCCGCTTGTAGCGCCCGGGCTCGAAGTCCTCGAAACCCTCGGTCGCCTGCGCCCCATCGGCCTCCGGTGCTGCTTCGACCTGTGCGCGCGCCGCCGGTGCGGAAACGACGAGGGCCGCGAGGACGCCGAGTGCCGCGAGTGCTTCGTTCCGTCCGATCCCCATCAGTTCGGCACCTCGAGGTCGACCCGCGCTTCCTGGCCGCGGAGCACGGAGCTGTCCCCGTAGAACCCGCGCTGGTCGACCGCAGGCTTCGCCTCGAGCAGCTCGAGATCGATCTGACCGGAGTAGCCGTACGCGGTGACCGCGTTCTCGTACGTCGCCTTGCGCACCGCAGCCTCGTCAATCCCCGCGTCGAGCATCACCTTCGCGGTCTTCGGCACGGAGAGAGCGTCGCTGACGCCCCAGTCGCACGAGGAGTCGACGATGAAGCGGTCGGCGCCGTACTGCTTGGTGAGCTCGGCCATCCGCGCGGATCCCATCTTCGTATGCGGGTAGATCGTGAACGCGGCCCACGCGCCCGCGTCGAGGACGTCCTGCACGGTCTCCTCGTTGTTGTGGTCGATCACGAGCTTCTCCATGTCGATCCCGACCTCTTTCGCGACGTCGAGGGAGCGCTGGATCCCGCGCTTCTTGTCGCGGTGCGGGCTGTGCACCATGACCACCATGTCGTGCTGTCGGGCGAACTCGAGCTGCCACTGGTAGGCCTTCTCCTCGGCCGCCGTGATCTCGTCGTAGCCGATCTCACCGATCGCGACGACTCCCTCCTTGAGCGCGAAGCGCGGAAGGATCTCGAGCACCTCGCGCGCCAGCCCCTCGTCGTTCGCCTCCTTGCTGTTGAGGCCCATCGCGCAGAAGTGCTGGATGCCGAACTGCGACGCGCGGAAGCGCTCCCAGCCGACCAGGCTCGAGAAGTAGTCCACGAACGCACCGACGTTCGTCCGCGGCTGGCCGAGCCAGAACGCGGGCTCGATCAGCGCGCGAACGCCGGCGGCGGCCATGCGCTCGTAGTCGTCCGTCGTGCGGGACGTCATGTGCGCGTGGGGATCGAAGAAGCGGAAGCTCGACATGTTCGCTGCGGGGGTGCGCCTGGGAGGGCCGGTCGGCCCGGGCGGGGGAGCGGCGGAGAGAGGGCGGCGTGGGACGTACGACGGACGGGTACGGCGGAGCGGCGGTTCCGTGAGAGAGGGGCGAGCGCCGGCCGCCGAGCCCCGCACCGCATCCCCTCGACGGGTTTCGGCCGCGGAGGGCCCGTCGGCCGAGCCGACGGAGCGCCAGGCCTCGGCGTCGCCTCAGGCCGGGACCTCTCCGGGCGAGATGGACGCGTAGGCGGTCTGGTCGAAGCGGCCGAGGAGCGCCCACTGGGCGACGGGACCGAAGACGGTGCCGCCGTCGCGCTCGATCTCCTTCAGGCGCTCTTCGGCGCCCATCCGTCCCAGTGCGAGGATCGCGCCCTTGCGCGACGGTTCGTGGGTCGAACGCTGGATCTCGTCCTCGATCGAGGCGACCGCCCGCTCGGAGGCCGTCGCGCCGAGGCACATCCAGAGCTCGGGGTTCACCGTGCGCCCGGCGGCGCGGCGCTCGTCCGCCAGGTCGAGCGCCATGCGCGCGAGCTCGTCGTCGACGCGGCCGTCGAAGCCGACGATGCGCCACAGCGGCGCTTCGATGAACAGCGCCTTCATGCAGAGCTGGCGCCACGCGATGTCGTCGAAGTGCGCGACCGGGTAGACGGTGTCGCAGCCGTTCGCCTCGAACACGCTCTTCATGTTCGTTCGGCAGCCCTCCTTCGCGCGCCACAGGAACCGCTCGGGGCCGGGCAGGAGCTGGAGCGCACGGTAGATCGCGCGCAGCTCGCCCTCGTCCGCGTAGCGGAACGCTTCCTCCATTGCGTCGGGCAGCGTCGCGTCGTTCGCCTGCGCTCGGGCGACGATGAGACGCACGCGCTGCGCGTCGAGAGCGGTCCAGCGCTCGGGGTTCCAGCCGCCGAGAGCGCTCTCTGCGCCGACGGCGCCCGCACCGGCGGACCCGCCGGTCGCGAACAGCGGCCCGCGCGGCGCGTACCGGCTGAGCGCCGACAGCGCGAGGCAGAACGCCTCGTCGTCCGCGCCGTTGCGCACCGCGTCGATGCGCGTCTCGCACTCGCTCGCGCCCGTCTCGCGCCGCGTGGCGTCGGTCTCCCACTCGTACGCCGCGGTGGCCGCGCGAGCGAGCCAGGCCTCCGCCGCGTCCAGGTCGGCCGGCCGGAAGGCGAACTCTGTCGTCTGCATTCAGCGTTCGTCGCGCTGGCGCGCGCCCGCCTCAAGGGAAAGGACCATGAACGAAGTGCCCGCGTTGACCGTGTAGCTCGAGCCGAGGAAATCGCTCGCGGACCCGCTGGCCCGCTGGGTCTTCGCAAGGTGCGGCCGCAGTCGCGCGTGCCACTCCTCTCGCTCCTCCTCGGGAAGGAGCTCGATCACGCGCGCCGCGTAGTAGTGCGCGAAGAAGTAGAAGTAGCCCGCATTGGCGTGAAAGCCCTCGTGCGGGATCGGGCGCAGCCGGACGTGGTCGAGGTACGCGTGGTGCTCGAAGAACTGCTCGAGCCCCTCGCGCAGCACCTCGTCGGTGACGCGCGCATCGCCCAGCGTGCGCCGCGCCCAGTGCGCGACCTGGATCCGGCCGAGGCTGCCTTCGACCTTGTTGATGTGCTCGACGCCGTTGATGCGCGCGACGGGATCGAGGTCGTAGGTGTACGCGCCGTTCGGGAGCGCGCAGCGCTCGAGGTAGCGCACGCCGCGCGCGATCATCGACTCCGGCACGTCGAGCCCGAGCCCCTGGGCGTCCCGGAGTGCCGGCAGCACGAGCGCCGTGCAGAACGAGGTCGCCCAGGTCGGCTGCACGTCGAACGGCGGGTCGTCGTAGTAGGCCCAGCCGCCGGAGGCTGCCTGGTGCCCCCGGAGGACGCCGAAGAAGGTCTCCGCACGCGCCCGGAGCGGGCCCGCGAACTCGCCCTCGGAGAAGCGCTCGTCCTGAAGCAGCTCGACGCAGCCGACGAAGCCGTACAGCGCGGTCCAGACGAAGTCGATGTCCCAGTCGCTGTCGCGCTTCGGCAGCTCGGCCGTCGCGAGGAAGCGGACGGCGCGGTCGAGGGCGGCGCGGCGCTCGGGCGTCTCGGGGCCCTTCGCGAGCGCCATCGTCGAGAGCGCATGGCTGGCGAGGCGCCAGCTCCGGTACGTGTTCAGCGCGAATCCGAGCTCGAGGATCTTCGGGGCGTCGTCACCCCACGATCCGTCGTCGTGCTGGACGCGCACGAGATAGTCGACGGCGCGGTCCACGACGGGCCCGATCGCCTCGCGCGACAGCCGGTCCGCCCGGAGCGGCGCGGGCGGGTCGTCGGCGGTCGGCGCGACGCCGGGGAGCTGGGCAGCTGCGGGAAGGACCGCGGTCGCGGCGCCCAGCGCACCGCCGACGAGGAGAGTCCGGAGAGCGTTCACCGGCCCTGGCCCTCGACCCGAGCGGCCTTCGCCTCGAGCTCTTCCAACTTGGCCTTCGCGCGGGCCGCGGCCCGCCGCTTCTCGTCGACGGAGTCGATCGCCTTGGTGCGCTCGAGCTCGCGCCCAGCCCGGGCGCGCGCCTCCTTCATCCCGCGCAGCTCGAGCGCGGCCTTCGCGGCCGCGACCTTGCTGCGGAGGTCGCGCTCGCGGCGCGGGAGCTTGGCCTCGGTCTCGAGAGCCAGCCGACGCTCGGCGATCGAGTGGCGCATCTCGGCCCGGGCGAGCGAGCGCTCCGCCCGGCGGAGGATCTCGTCCTTCGACCGCGCCTCGGTCTCCTCCGCGAAGATGTCCTGGAGCCCGGCCAGGTCCGTCTTGGCCACGATGACCCGATCCGCCGCGTCGGCGACGGTGTTCTGGGCGTCGTCCAGGTCGACGCCTCGCTCGATCTCGAGGAACGCGGCGAGCGCCGCCTCGGCCGCCGCGAGCTCCTCGCGCGCCTTGAGCTCGTCCGCAGCGGCCTCGGCCTCGGCCGCCGCGCGCTCGAGCTCGAGCAGCTCGAGCTCCTTCTCGGCGTAGACGGCCTCGCGGTGCGCCTTCACCCGCGCGTGCTGCGCCTCCTCGATCGCCTCCTCGAACTCCTCCGGCGTCGAGGGTCCCTCCGAGCTCTCCTTCTGCGCCGATCCCCTCGCGCCGGAGGGAGCGGCTTCGATCGCAACGGAGCGGTCGACCGGAACGGTCACCGGCGACACGCACGCGGCGGCTGCAAGGAGCACCGCCGGGACGAGCGCGGCGGGGCGGACGGACGAAAGGAGGTCGGAGCAGCGCATCGGAGGCGGGAGCGAGGGGTGCTGGAGGGGGCGTCCGGGGCGGGCCCGGCTCGGTCGGTGGGCGCATCATCATGGGGGTGCGCATCGACACCGCAAACGCCATTTGGGAGACTCCTCGCCCTCGATCGGCGCGGAAACCGCGCCGTCTTTCCTCCCACCGACCCCCGCGCACGCCATGACCCACGGCACCTTCCGCGTCCCGACCCCCAAGAACGAGCCCGTCCGCGGCTACGCCCCCGGCAGCCCGGAGCGCGCGAGCCTCGAGGGCCGGCTGGCGGAGCTGTCCGGCGAGACGATCGAGATCCCGCTCGTCATCGGCGGCGAGGAGATCCGGACCGGCGAGACCGTCGACGTCGTGATGCCGCACCGCCACGGGCACGTCCTGGCGAAGGCCCACATGGGCGGCGCCGAGGAGGCCCGCCGCGCGATCGACTCCGCCGAGGACGCGCGCCACGAGTGGCAGAGACTGCCCTGGGAGGAGCGCGCGTCGGTCCTCCTGCGCGCGGCGGACCTGCTCGCGGGGCCGTGGCGCGACACGATCAACGCGTCGACGATGCTCGGTCAGTCCAAGACGTGCCATCAGGCCGAGATCGACGCGGCCTGTGAGATGGCGGACTTCTTCCGCTACAACGTCGAGTACGCGACGCAGCTCTACGCGGAGCAGCCCGAGTCGGCGCCCGGACTCTGGAATCGACTCGAGCACCGCCCCCTCGACGGCTTCGTCCTCGCGATCACGCCGTTCAACTTCACGTCGATCGCCGGCAATCTCCCGACCGCGCCGGCGCTCCTCGGCAACACGGCCGTGTGGAAGCCGTCGACGACGTCGCTCCTGTCGAACTGGTACACGATGAAGCTCCTGGAGGCGGCCGGGATGCCGCCGGGCGTCATCAACTTCCTCCCCGGCAGCGGCCCGGCGATCGGCGGTGTCGCGATCCCCGATCCGCGCCTCGGAGGCGTCCACTTCACGGGCTCGACCGGGACGTTCCAGCACATCTGGCGCTCCATCGGCGAGAACATCTCCGGCTACGGTCAGTACCCGCGCATCGTCGGCGAGACCGGCGGCAAGGACTTCGTGTTCGTGCACCCGACCGCGTGCGGCGCGCGCGAGGTCGCCGTGGCGCTGGCCCGCGGCGCGTTCGAATACCAGGGGCAGAAGTGCTCCGCGGCGAGCCGCTCGTACGTCCCGAAGTCGATGTGGCCCGACGTTCTCGAGGAGCTCCGCGCGATCCTCGGCGAGATGAAGATGGGCGACGTCGCGGACTTCTCGAACTTCCTCGGCGCGGTGATCGACGCGCGCTCCTTCGCGAAGCTCTCCGAGGCGATCGAACGCGCGGGCTCCGAACCGAACGTCGAAGTCGCGATCGGCGGCAAGTGCGACGACTCCACGGGCTACTTCGTCGAACCGACGGTCGCCGTCGTGCAGGACCCCAAGCACGACCTGATGCGCACCGAGTACTTCGGCCCGCTGCTCGCGGTCTACGTGTACGACGACGCCCGTGTCGCCGAGACCCTCGAGCTCTGCGCGACGACGTCCCCCTACGCGCTGACGGGCGCCATTTTCGCCGACGACCGAACCGCCGTCCGCGAGGCAGTCGACGCGCTCCGCTTCGCCGCGGGCAACTTCTACGTCAACGACAAGCCGACGGGCGCCGTCGTGGGGCAGCAGCCCTTCGGCGGCTCGCGCGCCTCGGGCACGAACGACAAGGCCGGATCGATCCTGAACCTCCTCCGCTGGGTCAGCCCGCGGACGATCAAGGAGACGTTCGTGCCGCCGACCGACTGGCGCTACCCGTTCCTCGGTCAGTAGGTCCGGGCTCGGTCACCCGGTGCACGGCCGGTCGGTCGAACGCCGCGGCGATCCCCGCCGCGGCGCTACCTTCGCCCTCCACCGATCCGATACCGTCCCCGCAATGGAAGTCGAATCCGCCACGAAGGGCCCGGACCGCGCGCTGCGCGAGGCCTCCCTCCGCCGCGCCGTGCGCGACGGCGACCTCGCCGCGGCCGCCGCGCTGCTCGAGGTCGATGCGACGCTCGCACGCACCGGATCGGAGCGCGGCGGCTCGCTCGTGCTGGAGGCCTCCGAGCGCGGGCATGACGGCCTCGCGGACGCGCTGCTGCGTGCGCGCGACGGCGGTTCGATGGTCGGCATGGACGTGCACGAGGCCGCGGCACTCGGCCGACCCGCCGCCCTCCGTCACGCCCTGACCGAGGACATGACGGCCTTCGAGGACGTCGGCCCGTCGGGCTTCCTCCCACTGCACCGCGCGGCGTACGGGGGTCACCTCGAAGCGACGACGCTGCTCCTCGAGATGGGCGCCGACCCCGCCTCGCCCGCGGCGAACCCGGCGCGTACCTCGCCGCTCGAGAGCGTCGTCGCCGGCGCCGCGACCCATGGACCGGGCGCAGCTTTCGAGGCAGTGGCGCGTCTGCTCGTCGCCGCGGGCGCCGACCCCGACGCCCCGCTGACGTCGGGAAGCACGGTGCGCGAGGTCGCTGCCCGACACGGGTTCGAGCCGCTCTTCGAGGAACCGACCGAAGACGGTGCCGAGGAGGCCTCGGCCGCGCCGGGGGCGCAGGACCCGTCGCGACCCGTCGGTCCGGACGGACACGTGCCCCACTGCGACGAGGCCACGCACGACGGGTCGAACCCCGACACGGCTGGGTCCCCGGTGAGCGATCCGCCCGTGACCGGGCAGGGCTGAGCCGGATCGAGGGTGCCGCCGGCCGGGAGCCCAGCCGGGCGCGACCCGGCGTCCCCGGCCCCCACTGGGTCACCGGCGGACCCGCCCCTCCCAGGATCGGCCGGCGCAGCGGAGAATCTCGGATCCCGCGCAACGCCGCGGCCCGTGCTCCGCACGTCGGTCATGAGCCCGAGAGACCCGAAGCGCCAGTTCCTGAAGTTCGTCGACCGCGGCGATACGCGCGCCCTCGGACGCGTGTTCGACGCGCTGGCGCCCGAGCTCTTGGCCCTCGCGACGCACCTGACGCGCGACCCGGCCAGGGCGGAGGACGCGCTCCAGGAGACCTTCCTGGCCGCCATCGAGAGCGGATCCCGCTTCGACCGGACGCGTGAACTCCGGCCGTGGCTCGTGGGCATCCTCGTCCACAGGGCGCGCCGGGGCCGGGACGCCCGGACGCGCCCGGGCGGCGACGCGCTCGTGGAGGTCCCCTCGACGGCACCCGACCCCGAGCGCGCTGCTGCCGCGGACGAGGTCGCGCGGCTGGTCGGAGACGCGATCGACTCGCTCGAGGAGCCGTACCGGGCCGTCGTGCACGCGCACGTCGGTGAGGGGCGCGCGCCACTCGAGATCGCCGAACGGTTCGGGCGACCGCCGGGCACCGTGCGCTCCCAGCTCCACCGGGGCCTCGCCCGCCTCCGCGAGCTGCTCGAGCGGGGCCGCGAGCCCGGGGCTCTGTACCGCGCGTCGGCGCTCCTCGCCGTGGGGCCCGGCATGCTGGACGAGACGCTGCGCGCGAACCTTCTCGCGACCGTCCGAGAGGAGGTCGTGCGGACGGCCGCCTCGCACGGAGCCGAGGCGGCGGCAGCCGGGGGCGCCCGAGCGCTCACGGCGGGCGTGGCGGTCATGGCGCTCGCCGGCGCGGCATGGCTCACGCGCTCGGACGCTGCCTCCCCGATCTTCGAGGTCGAGCGCGCCCCCGCCGAGCTCGAGCCCGTCGTCGTGCGAACGGTCCAACTGGAAGGCATCGAAGCCTCTCCGGGCCAGCGGCCACCAAGAGCCCGGCGCGCCGTCGCGACGCCACAGGCGGAGAACGCGGAACACACACCGCGCCCTCGTTCGCGGACACGCCGCGAGGAGCAGAGAACGGTCCGCGCAGAGGGCACCGAACCGCCGCGCGAGTCCATCGCCTTCCGGGTCGAGCCCGTGGTGGACACCTACCTCGTCCCGGACCTCGACGAGCTCGCGACCGTGCGCATCAGCGCTCGCCGCGACCGAGCGGAGCTCGGGGACCTGCACGCGTCGAGCGTGACCTGGTCCCGCTTCGACGGCGTCCCGGTCGGCAGCTACGCCTCCCCGAGCGAGGTCCCCTCCCGCATCGTCGTCCGCATCGATCACCCGGGCGCGCTCCCCGCCGAGGCCGTCGTCCGCGCCCGCACGTTCCGCCGCGAGGGCGACGCGTACGTCGCGCGGCCCAAGGTCCATCTCGAGCCCGCCGAGGACTGGCTCGAGGTCTACGGCCCGAAGGACCAGGACGATGGATCGGTCTGGCTCGTCGCGGTGGACCGGCGGGACGACCGCGTCCGCGTGCTCGACCGGCAGCCGTTGACGGTCGACCCCGTTCGCGACATGCGCAGCTGCCGTCTCCGCTCCCGCACCGCGTGGGGAGAGCATTTCATCGCTGTCCTCCCCGACGACCCCGCGGCGCACGGATGGGGCGTGGCTCTCGCGGGCAAGGGGCCGCACGAGGGGATCGTCGCGATGTTCGCCGTCGTCCCGAAGCCGCAAACGGTCGAGCTGGAGCCGATCGATCCCTGGGACGCGCCGATGTCCGGCCTGGGTGCGAAGGCGGTCGTCCGCAGCGACCTCCTGCGCTATCCGCCGCGGGGCCAGAGGCCGGTCACCCTCCGGGGGCGTGTCCCCTGCGACGCGACGGAAGAGGCGCTGGGGCCGGCCTCTCGGGCGGCGCGGCAGCACGATCAAGAGCTGAGCTCGAGCGCCGCCGCGCGCGCGATGGCCGAGGCCTCGACGGAGCTCGGGGTTCGGATCGTCACGCCAACGGAAGCACTCGTTTTCCTGCCGCTGGTCGTCGAAGCGAAAACGGCAGGCGCGGTGCTCTCGTTGACGGGCGCCCATCCTTCCACGCACGCGTTCCTGCTGACCGCGGAAGAGGCGTGGCGCCTCCCGGGAGCGCCCCCCGCGACCGCCTGGGGCGACGTCGAGTCATCCCTGCCGCTCGGATCGGTGGGCGCCAACTCCGGCCGGCCGGTGCAGCTCGGCCTCACCGACCTCGGGAGTTGGGTCCACACGAGTGGGCCGAACGACCGCTACCAGCCGCGGGTCCCTGTGGGCGGCATCACGGTGCCGCTGCCGCGCGACGCGGCCGAGGCGCAGCGCGGGGACGTCGAGTTTCGGGTCGAGTCCGTGGGCCTTTCCCTGCCCGGGACGATCGTGGAGGACGGCCACGGGGCCGCGCCCGCGCTCCGTGCCCTCGTCCCGCCGCGCGCGATCGCGACCGTGGAGGTGGGACTCGACGGGACGGACCTGAAATGGACCGGAGCCGGGATCGCGGGCCCGGGCGAGGCGCGCTTCGTGGAGCTGCGCCGAGCCGTCGGAGCACAACCGGCGCGCGGAGAGCGCTGACCGCGGGCGCCCACGCGCGGGCGGCCGATCGCCCATGCGCGGCCTGGTCCCCCAGCGTGTTGCGCGGTGAACGGGGCAGGCCGAGCCGCGGCCCGGCGCGGCCGATGTGGCGCGGACCGCGGCCCGACCCCTTCCGCCACCCGCGCCACACGCTCGGAGCCCAGTCCGCACTTGCGCCCGCCGAGGTCGCTTCGTCACCCTGTCGGCGCTCCGCGCATCGTCTCCCGTGCCGCTCCGCGCTCCTCTCCGACTCCTCGCGATCGTCGCGACGACGCCTCCGCTGTACGCAGGCTGGGTCCTTACGCGCCCCCTCGCATGGGCGGTGCCCCGGCTCGACCCTCTTCTCCAGCGCGCCTTCATCGGCACCTGGGCCTGGGCCATGCTCTGGATCATGGGCGTCCGAGCGCGGTTCGAGGGGCCACGGCCGACGGGCAGCTATTTCCTCGTCGCCAATCACCTCTCGTACGTCGACATCCCGCTGATGCTCGCGCGGCTGGACGCGCGGTTCCTCGCGAAGTCCGAGATCGCGGGCTGGCCCGTCATGGGCCTGCTCGCGCGCACCACCGGAACCCTCTTCATCGACCGGAGCCGCAAGCGCGACCTGACCCGGGCCATCGGCGAGATCCGCGCGGTCCTCGCGCGGGGGACCGGAGTGATCGTCTTCCCGGAGGGCACGAGCACGGACGGCGCCGCGGTCGAGCCCTTCAAGCCGTCACTGTTCCAGGTCCCGGTCGAACTGGGGCTGCCTGTGCAGTGCGCGGCGATCCACTACGACTCCCCCGGCGGGCCGCTGCCAGCCTGGCAGGGCGTCTGCTGGTGGGGAGACGCCACCTTCGGCCCCCATTTCTATCAGTTCTTGAAACAGCGGCGAACCGTCGCCACCGTAACCTTCGCGGCCGCCGAGGCGTCCTTCGACGCGGACGGCACGGGCCGACGCAAGCACCTCGCACTCGCCGCACACGAGTCCGTGCGGAGCGTCTTCACCCCCTCCCGGACCCCCACCGGGCCCTCCGCGACCACGTCCTCATGACGACGTCGATCGACCCTCAGCTCATCGAAGACAACCTGGCCGTTCTGCGCCAGGGTCGGGCGCTCCTGAGCGCCCTCGACGGGGCGGCGTACAGCCGCAACGCTCCCACGCTCGCCCTCTCAGGCGTGGGCCCGCACCTGCGCCACGTCCTCGATTTCTACGAGCGCTTCATGTCCGCGCTCGAGGCCCGGGCTGCCGGTGCCCTCGACGCGACCGAGGTCCCCGATGTCGACTACGACGCGCGTGACCGCGACCCCCGGCTCGAAACGGATCCCGAGCACGCAGCAGGCGCCCTCGAGCGCATGGCGGCGCGCCTCGGCGCCGTGCCGACCCACGCCCATGGCGACGATCCCCTGCGCATCCGGAGCGATGGATCGGGCTGGATCCCCTCGACGGTCGCGCGCGAGCTCCAGTCCCTCGTCAGCCATACGGTGCACCACTACGCGCTGATCGCGGTCGCGGTCCGCTCCCATGGCGGCGACCCCGGGTCCGCATTCGGCGTTGCGCCGTCGACGCTCCGCCACTGGCGCGAGCAGCGACGAGCGAGCGAGCAGCCGGCATCGGCGGGGACCGAACCGGCGGCGATGAACACTGAACCGGCGGCGGGGCCCTCCTCCGCGTCGGGCGACGTGTGTGCACGCTGACCCTGCTCCACGGGCCTGGCCAGGCAACCGAGGGCGCGCGCGAGGGCGGTGCTCCGGCTCCGTCCGAGGTCGGGCGCTCGATCTCCGCGTGCGACGGGGAAGACCACGAGGTCGGCTACCGCGTCTGGTTCAACCGCGACGAACGGCTGACGCGCGGGGCCGAGGTCCCGCCGGCTGAGTCGGTCGAGGCGGGCGTTCGGTACCTCGCGCCGACCGACAGCGACGCGGACGGAACCTGGATCGCCGTCAACGAGTACGGCGTGACCCTGGCGCTCCTCAACGGGTACGCCGACGCGGCGGCGCCCGACCCCGTCGATCCGATCAGCCGAGGGCAGCTCGTGCGCTCCCTCAGCCGCCTCGGAAGCGTTGACGGCCTCTGGCCCACGAGCAGCCCGCGCGCCCTCGCGCGCTACCGGCCCTTCGTCCTCGTGGCGCTCGACGGCGCCGGTGCGAGCCGCGTCCTGCGCTGGAACGGCCGCACCGCGGTCGTTTCCACCGACGCGGCGCGCGAGGTGCCGTTCATCTCGTCGAGCTTCGCGCAGGACGAGGTCCGCGTGCAGCGCGGCGCCATCTACCGGGACGTGGTCGCGGACCCCGAGGCCCCGACCGCCGCCGAGCTCGGCGCCTACCACCGCTACGTGGACCCGGTCTCCGGGCCGAGCGCGTTCACGCCCTCGATGCGCCGCGACGACGCCTCGACGCGCAGCCACGTCGAGATCGCGGTGACGCGGGACGAGGTCTCGATGCGCTACGCCGCCGGCGCGCCGCACGAGGCGCCGCTCGGTCCCGCGCTCGTCCTCCCGCGGCGCTGATCGGAGCCCGCTCGACGAGGCCGCCGATGGGACGCGTCGCGAAGCTCCTGGCGTTCGCCTACGCGGCGGCGCTCGTCGCGTCGTGGTTCGCGATGGGCCTCGAGCCCGCCGAGCCCCCTGCGCCCACGGACCGCCCCTCGCTCATGGTCGCGGCCATCGGGGGCGACGGCCTTCCGGTCGACGGCGGCGCCGATGTGCGCGTCGCGTACTTCGACGAGGGACCGGAGGGAGCGAACGAAGCCGTGCTCCTCCTGCACGGGAGCCCCGGGAGCAGCTCCGAGCTCCGAGCCCTGCGCGGGCCGCTCGCCGAGGAGCGACGCGTCCTCACCGTCGACCTGCCGGGCTTCGGGGCGTCGCAGCGCGCGGCCCCGGACTACTCGGTCCGCGCGCACGCGGGGTACGTGCTCGCGCTGCTCGACGCGCTGGAGGTCGAGCGCGTGCACGCCGTCGGCTTCAGCATGGGCGGCGGCGTCGCGCTCGAGCTGTACGCGGCCGCGCCCGAACGCGTCGCGTCGCTGACGATGCTCGCGGCGCTGGGCGTGGAGGAGCTCGAGCTCCTCGGCGACCATCAGCTCAACCACGGCCTGCACCTCCTCCAGGTCGGCCTGTTCCGCGCCGCGCGCTGGCTCGTACCGCACTTCGGGCGCCTCGACGGCTCGTTCCTCGGGCTCCCCTACGCGCGCAACTTCGCCGACACGGACCAGCGGCGGCTGCGCGGGATCCTCGAGTCGTTCGCGCCGCCGGCGCTCGTCCTGCACGGCGAGGGCGACTTCCTCGTCCCCGTCGCGGCCGCGCGCGAGCACGCGCGCATCGTGCCGCAGGCCGAGCTCGTCGTGCTCCCCGAGCCCGCCCACCACTTCCTCCCGTGGGAGCAGGCGCCCGAAGTCGTCGGGTACATCGACGCGTTCCTCGACCGCGCCGACGCAGGCGCCGCGCCGGTTCGTTCCACGGCGGCGCCTGAGCGACTCGCGCGAGCGAACGAGCCCTTCGACCCCGCGTCGGTCCCTCCGTTCGAGGGACCAGCGCTGTTCACGGTGCTGCTGCTCCTCGCGGTCGCGACGCTCGTGTCGGAGGATCTCGCGTGCATCGGCGCGGGGCTGCTCGTCGCCGACGGCCGGCTGTCGTGGGTCGCCGGATCCGCCGCGTGCTTCGTCGGGATCTTCGTCGGCGACATGCTGCTCTACCTGCTGGGGCGCGCGTTCGGCCGCGCCGCGCTGCACCGACGTCCGCTCTCGTGGATCGCGTCGGAGGAGGCGGTCGAGCGCGCGAGCCGCTGGTTCGACCGCAAGGGCATCGCGGTCATCTTCCTCTCGCGCTTCACGCCCGGACTGCGGCTGCCGACGTACGTCGCGGCGGGCGTCCTGCGCACGAGCTTCGCGCGCTTCGCGCTGTTCTTCGCGGTCGCGGGCCTGATCTGGACTCCGGCGCTCGTCGGGATCGCCGCGCTCGCCGGCGAGCAGCTCGCGCACGCGCTGGGCGGCCTGGGCGCACGGCAGCTGCCGTGGCTCGTCGCGCTCGTCCTCGGCCTGCTCCTCCTGTACCGGAACCTGCCCCTCGTGTTCACGCACCGCGGCCGGCGGATCCTGCGCGGGCGCTGGCTGCGGCTGACGCGCTGGGAGTTCTGGCCGCCGTGGATCACCTACCTGCCCGTCCTGCCGCACGTCGCTTGGCTCGGCGTCCGGCACGGCGGCCTCGCGAAGTGCACGGCCGCGAACCCCGCGCTGCCCGCCGGCGGCTTCGTCGGAGAGTCCAAGTCCGCGATCCTCGAGGGCCTCGGGCCCGAGCACCCCGAGATCCCCGACTTCGCGCTCCTGCGCGCGAGCGACGGACCCGACGCGCGGGCGGAGCGGGCGCGCGCGTTCGTCGACGCCGACGGGCACCTGCCCGTGGTCCTGAAGCCCGACGCCGGTCAGCGCGGCAGCGGGGTGGCGCTCCTCGACCGCGCCGATGACGCCGTGCGCCACGCCCGCGAGCTGGAGCACGACGCGATCCTGCAGCAGGTCGTCCACGGACCGGAGTTCGGCGTGTTCTGGGTCCGCGAGCCCGGCGCCGAGCGCGGCCGCGTCTTCTCCGTGACCGTGAAGCAGCTCCCGGAGGTCGTCGGGGACGGCCGGCGGACCGTCGAGGAGCTCCTGCTCGACGACCCGCGCGCCTGCGCAATGCACGGGGCCTACCTCGCGGAGCTCGGGCAGGACGCCGAAGCGGTGCTGCCAGAGGGCGAGGTCCGCCGGCTCGTCGAGGTCGGGACCCATGCGCGCGGGGCGATCTTCCTCGACGGTGAGCACCTGAGAACGCCCGCCCTGGAGGAGGCCGTCGAGCGCATCGCGTCGCGCTTCGAGGGCTTCCACTTCGGGCGCTTCGACGTCATCGCGCCGTCCGAGGAGGCATTCGCCGAGGGCGTCGGGCTCCGGGTCATCGAGCTGAACGGGGTCACGTCCGAGTCGACGAACGTCTACGACCCGAAATTCTCGGTCCTCGCCGCGTACCGGACCCTGTGGGCCCAGTGGACCCTCGCGTACCGCATCGGGGCCGCCAACGCGGCCTTGGGCGCGCCGACGGTCGGGCTCCTCGGCATCCTCCAGGAACTCCGTAAGTACAGAAAGGGTCAGGCCCAGCACCTGAAACTGCCGCACGAGATCCTGAGCAGACCTTGATGCGCCGCGCTCCACGCGCTGGGGTATCAACTCGGTCGTCACTGGCTCGTCCCTTCCCCGCACTGAGCGACGTCCCCTCCCCGCTCAGCACTGGCACCCCGCGCCACCGCACCTTGTCCGCCGCCAACGACTCCCCCCGCGGAAGCACCCTGCTCGACCGCCTCGACCTCGCGCCCGACACGGACGTCGCGCTGGGCAAGTACCAGCTGCGCTTCGCCCGGACGGACGCCGACCTCGAGTCCGTCCGCAGGCTGCGCTATGCCGTCTTCAACGTCGAGATGGGCGAGGGCCTCGCTGGCGCCCACGAGACCGGCCTCGACGCCGACGCGTTCGACCGCCAGTGCCAGCACCTGATGGTGATCGAAGCCGCGTCCGGCGCGGTCGTCGGCACGTACCGGATGCAGGTGGCCGAATCGGCGCGCACCGGGCACGGCTGGTACACGGCCGGCGAATTCGAGCTCGGCGGGCTGCCGCCCGAGATCCTGGAGGACGCGGCCGAGCTCGGCCGGGCCTGCGTCGCCCGCGCGCATCGCGACCGCACGGTCCTGTTCCTCCTCTGGCACGGGCTCATCGCCTACGCGCAGCACAACGGCGTCAAGGCGTTCTTCGGCTGCAGCTCGCTCACCGGCACCGACCCCGCGAAGGGCGTGGCGCTCTACGCCAAGCTCGTGCGCGACGGCCTGGTCCACCCCGAGTACCACGCGCCGCCGCGTCTCGCGCTCGCGTGCCCGCTGCTCGACTGGCCCGTTCGTCCGGGCACCGAGGTCGAGGAGGTCGAAGTGCCCAAGCTGTTCGCGAGCTACCTGCGCCACGGCGCGCGGGTGCTCGGGCCGCCCGCGATCGACGAAGAATTCGGCACGATCGACTTCCTGACCTGGGTCGAGGTCACACGGCGGCATCTGAGACTCTTCGGTCAGGTGCGCTGAGCGCGCCGCGGGGCGCGATCGACCCCGCCGGCCGAGGCCTCCCGTCGAACGCGCGACATCCGGCCGGGCGATCTGCGATCATCCGGCCATGACCGCTCCCGCTCTCCGGCGCACCGCCGCCGTCGTCCTTCTCTCCATCGGCGCGGCCGCGTGCACCGGACCGCGTGCGCTGGTCTCCGATGCCTCCGCTCCGCCGGCGGGGAGGCGCGGCGGGGAACGGACATCCGTCGAACTCGTCCCCGCGGGACGCGTTCCGGGCTCCTCGGGGCGCTACTCCATCCGGCGCACGCCGGCGGACGAGCGCGTCACGGTCGAGGCGGCGGCCGACGCGCTCGCGAGCGCGGACGCGATCTTCCTCGGCGAGCTGCACAACTCGACGGAGGGCCACGCGGCGCAGCTCGCGCTGACCGAGGCGATCGCCCGCCGCCGCGGCGAGGTCATCCTCTCGATGGAGATGCTCGAACGCGACGCGCGCCCGCGGGTCGCGCTCTACCTCTCGGGCGCGATCGACCGGGAGAACTTCCTCGAGGGCACGCGGCTCTGGGGCAACTGGGCGGAGCACTACGAGCCGGCGTTCAACTTCGCGCGCGACAACGGCTTCGAGGTCGTGTCGGCGAACGTCTACCGGCCGCTCGCTTCGCGGGTCGCTGCAGACGGGCTCGCGGCGGGCCTCGGCGACGTCTGGTCGGCGAAGTCGGTCGACACGCGCGACGGGGAGTACAAGCGACGCTTCCGCGAGATCATGAGCGGGACGTCCCACGGCGCCCCGGGCGGAGACCTGGGCGCGCTCGACCGCGTGTTCGCGGCGCAGTGCCTCAAGGACGACACGATGGCCGAGAGCATCGCGGACGCACTCCGCCGCCGCGGGGACGGGGCGCCGCCCGTGGTGCACTGGAACGGCCGGTTCCACAGCGACTTCGGCCTCGGCACCGTCGAACGACTGCGGCGCCGAATGCCGGGCCTCAACATCGCGGTGGTGTCGATGCTCGAGGCGGACGACCTCGGCGCGGACGTCGCCGGCGAGGACCTCGACACGGGGCACTTCGTGGTCGTCGTGCCGCGGCTCGCATCCCGTCGACGGTGACCGGTCAGCCGACCGGGGTCGGATCGGTCGGATCGATCCGCGCGACGAGCTCGGCGAGGACCTCGTCCGGGGTCCGCTGGCTCGTCTGGACCTCCTCGTCCGCGAGCGCGTAGAGCGACGAGCGTCGCTCGAGCAGCTCGCACAGCTCGTCGAACGCGCGCGGACGGCCGTCGATCGGTCGATGGTCGCCCTGTTCGAGGACGCGGCGGAGGTGCTCCTCGGGCGCGGCGCGCAGCCACACCGTGCGGCAGGCACCGCGGAGCCTCGCGTAGGTGTCCTCGCTCGTCACGATGGAGCCGCCCGTGGCGATGACCTGGCGCTGGCCCTCGGCGAGGACCTCCTCGAGGGCCTCCCGCTCGAGGCGCCGGTACGATTCTGCGCCCTCGAGGTCGAAGATCGCCGCGAGGGACAGGCCGGCGCTGCGCTCGATCCGCTCGTCCAGTTCGACGAACGGGACCTCGAGAGCGCGGGCGAGGGCGCGCCCGAGGGTGGTCTTGCCCGCGCCCCGGAGCCCGACGAGGGCGATCCGCTCCGCTCCCGTCTGGGTCGAGGGGAGATCGCAGAGCGACGCCAGCGACACGCGGAGCGCGCGGGCGAGCTGCGACAGCTTGAGCACCGAGAGATTCGCCCGACCGGCCTCCGCCTCCGTGACATAGCGCCGCGAGAGCTCGCTCCGCTCGGCGAGCTCGGTCACCGTCATCCGCAGGATCTCCCGCTGCCCGCGGATGCGCGCGCCGAGTTCACGGAGGAGGGAGCGGTCTTGCGTCGCCATTGAATGGAAACTATAGTTCATACTTCAGCGCACCGAGCGATCTATTTTTCGCATCGAGCGCTGTCCATCGGCTCCCACGCGTCGAACGATGTGTGGGCGCGCTCCGCGCCCCCCCAGCCCAGAACGAAGCACCGTGACCGCCACACAGCCCGCGTCGGACAACGTCTCCCAGCTCCTCGGCGAGGACGGGATGATCCGGTTCCAGACCCATCCGGACCGCTACCGGCACTGGACGCTGACGGTGGAGGGCGACGTCGCGAAGCTGGCGATGAACGTCGAGCCGTTCGGCGGCCTGCGCGGCGACGACTACGAGCTGAAGCTGAACAGCTACGACCTCTCGGTCGACATCGAGCTCAGCGACGCGATCCAGCGGCTGCGCTTCGAACATCCCGGCGTCCGCTCGGTCGTCGTGACGGGCGCGCTCGACCGCGTGTTCTGCGCGGGCGCGAACATCGTGATGCTTCGCAGCAGCGCGCACGCGTTCAAGGTGAACTTCTGCAAGTTCACGAACGAGACCCGGCTCGGCATCGAGGACGCGTCGGAGAACTCGAACAAGACGTTCATCGCGGCGCTGAACGGGACCGCTTCGGGCGGCGGCTACGAGCTCGCGCTCGCGTGCGACCGCATCCTGCTCGTCGACGACCGCAACAGCGCCGTCTCGTTCCCCGAGGTGCCGCTGCTCGGCGTGCTGCCCGGCACCGGTGGCCTTACGCGGATTACGGACAAGCGCATGGTCCGCCGGGACCGCTGCGACGTGTTCTCGAGCATCGCCGAGGGCATCAAGGGCAAGCGCGCGGTCGAGTGGGATCTCGTGGACGCGATCTCGCCGCTTTCCAAGTGGGATGAGCTCGTCGCGAGCGAAGCCCGCACCGCGGCCGACGCCCGCGAGGACCGCTCGGGCGAGACCGGCGTTGCGCTCGACCCGATCGAGCCCACGATCGAAGGCTCGTCGTGGGCGTACCGTCACGTGCGGATGGAGCTGGACGAGGGTCAGCGCACGGCCACGGTGACGATCACCGCGCCGGACGCGTGCCCCACGTCCGAGGCCGACGCGTACGCGGAAGGCGCCGACTGGTGGCTGTTCCGCGCGTTCCGCGAGCTCGACGACGTGCTCCTGCACCTGCGCACGAACCTGCGCGACATCGCGCTCGTGCTCGTGCACGCCGAGGGCAGCGCAGAGACCGTGCGCTCGACCGACGGGCTGGTCGCAGGCTCGAGCCACTGGTTCGTGAACGAGGTCAAGCACTTCGTGAAGCGCACGCTCAAGCGCATGGATCTCACGGCGAAGAGCTTCTACGCGATCGCCGGCGAGGGCTCGTCCTTCACGGGCACCTTCCTCGAGCTCGCGCTGAGCTCCGACCGCGTCTACGTGCTCGACGACCCGGACATCCCCGTCGAGGTCGGCGTGACCGCGGCGAACGCGGGCATGTTCCCCATGTCCAACGGCATCTCCCGGCTGGAGACGCGCTTCCTCAAGGACCCGGGTCAGGTGGCCCGCGTGCTCGAGCACATGCGCCAGATCCCCGCCGACGAGGCGAACGAACTCGGGCTGGCGACCTTCGCACCCGACGACATCGACTGGGAGGACGAGCTGCGCCTCGCGATCGAAGAGCGCGCGAGCTTCTCCCCCGACGCTCTGACCGGCATGGAGGCGAACCTCCGCTTCGCCGGCCCGGAGACGATGGAGACCAAGATTTTTGGCCGTCTGACGGCCTGGCAGAACTGGATCTTCCAGCGGCCGAACGCGGTTGGTGAGCGCGGAGCGCTCAGTTGCTACGGCACACCCAACCGCCCCGAGTTCAGCGTCGAGCGGACCTGAGCTCTCCCACGTACGGACCCGATCGAAACCAGAACCAGGTACGAAGACGAACCATGGCCGAAATCGACTACAGCCAGAAGATCCCGAACAACGTCGACCTCGCGTCGGACAAGCGCCTGCAGCGCGCCCTCGAGCGCTGGCTGCCGGACTACATCGACTGGTGGCGCGACATGGGCCCGACGGACTTCAACGAGAACGAGGTCTACCTGCGCACTGCGACCAGCGTCGACCGCGATGGCTGGGCGAACTTCGGCTACGTCAAGATGCCGGACTACCGCTGGGGCATCTTCCTCACCCCGACCGACCCGGGCGCCAAGATCGGCTTCGGTGACCACCTGGGCGAGGACGTCTGGCAGCAGGTCCCGGGCGAGTACCGCAACTGGCTCCGACGCCTGATCGTCACGCAGGGCGACACCGAGCCCGCGTCGGTCGAGCAGCAGCGCCTTCTGGGCCTCACCGCGCCGAGCCTCTACGACCTCCGCAACCTGTTCCAGGTCAACGTCGAGGAGGGCCGTCACCTGTGGGCGATGGTCTACCTGCTCCACTCGCACTTCGGCAAGGATGGCCGCGAGGAGGCCGACGAGCTGCTCCAGCGCCGCTCGGGCAACGCCGACAGCCCGCGGATCCTCACGACGTTCAACGAGCCCTGCCAGGACTGGCTGAGCTTCTTCTGCTTCACGATGTTCACGGACCGTGACGGCAAGTTCCAGCTCCTGTCGCTGGCCGAGTCGGGCTTCGAGCCGCTCGCGCGGACGACGAAGTTCATGCTCACCGAGGAGGCGCACCACATGTTCGTGGGCCAGACCGGCGTCGCGCGCGTCGTGCGCCGCACCTGCGAGGTCATGAACGAGTTCCCGGACGCCGACGTGACGGAGCACGGCGCCATCCCGCTCGACGTCATCCAGCGCTACATCAACTACTGGGCGTCCTCGTCGCTCGACCTGTTCGGCGCGGAGGTCTCCAGCAACTCGGCCAACTTCTTCGGGGCCGGCATCAAGGGCCGCGCATACGAGGCCAAGAACTACGACGAGCACACGGCGCTCGACCAGAGCTACACGCTCGACCGCTGGGTCGACGGCTCCGTCACCTCCGAGGAGGTCCCGCTCCGCAACGCCATGAACGAGCTCCTGCGCGACGAGTACGTCCGCGAGAACGAGAAAGGCGTCCAGTACTGGAACCGCGAGTGCGAGAAGGCGGGCATCGACTTCCGCTTCACCTATCCGAACCGCCGCTTCAACCGGAAGGTCGGCGAGTGGTCGGGCGGCTTCTTCCACGTCACGACCGGCGAGCCGATGACCGAGGAGGCCTGGAACGAGGCCGCTCTCGATTGGCTGCCCTCCGAGGCCGACGCCGCGTACGTGAAGAGCCTCATGCAGCCGGTGACCGAGAAGGGCAAGTTCGCGAACTGGATCGCGCCGCCCCTCCGCGGCATCAACTCGCAGCCGGTCGACTTCGAGTACGTCAAGCTGTGATCGATGCGCGGCCCCTGAGCGGGCCGCACGACGGAGCCCCTCGGAGCCGAGGGGCACCACTGGGCCGCCGCGCTCTCCGACCGCCTACGGTGCGGGAGGGAGCGCGGCGGCTCCGTCGTTGAAGAGCGGTGCGGCGTGTGCTGCGGGTGCTGCCGCGGCCGACGGGCCGTCCGGTGGGCGGTCGCATGCCTGCGCACCCAGCGTGTGCGACGCGCGGAATAGGCCCTGAGTGGCCCGGTCCGGAGCAGATCGGCGTCGAGATGCGCGGAGCCGCCTCCCGACTGCGACCCGTGGGACTGCGTCTCCACACGTCCCACGCCAGCGTCACCCGAGCTGAGAGCCCAGGCCGAGAGCGAACGCCCCGTCCCGAGACGCGCGCTCTCGGCCTGGGGCGCCCTACGAGATTGCAACCACCCGCTCTTCATGGCGGTGGCCGCAGCTCCCGATGAGCCCGTCGTGCACGGCCTCGGCAAGGCCAAGCGCATCTCGAGGGCAAACGAGAACAAGAGGGAAACATGACGGTCAAGAGGGGCTCCGTGCCCTCCGCGCGAAGTCGCGGAGGACACGGGATCGAGGGCACCCGCTCGCTGAGTCTCGCCGCAGCCGCGCTGCTGGCACTCACCGGATGCGATGCGGGAACGTCGTCGTCGATCGACGCGACTGGACAGGTGACGACGGGCACCGAGTACGACGCTGGAGACGCTCCGACGATCGCTCGCCTGCGCGTCCAGGCGCCGGACGCCGAGCATTTCTTCCTTCGCGGCACGATTCCCGTGCCCCCAGGCACGGTGCTCGACGACTCACTGCAGGTGCCGTTCTCGGTGATCTCGCAGCCGGCAGAGGCCTACGCGATCACGCAGGTCGAGACCGTCTCTCGCTACCCCGACCCCGACGACGGTGCAGACGTGGTCGAGATCACGGCACACGTCCGGCGGCCCTTCGTTCCGCCGGGCACACCACTCGTCTACGACGTCGTCTACCGACCGCACGCGCCCGAGCCGTTCGAGTTCACCGACGACGTCGAGGGGGTCCTCGAGGCTCCGGGCGCGCTGAAGCTCACGGCCCGGGACCCGTTCGGCCACGGGTACTCGATGGATCTGACCGCCGAACGACGGGCCGGCGACCCTGGTGTGGAGACGATCCGCCGTGGCTCGCTGGTGTGGGAGACGCTCACGCGAGGGATGCTCCTTCCGGATGAGCCCGTCGCGGGCAACGAGGGCACGCTGCCGCGCCTGATGGGCGTGGAGGCGTTCGTCCGGAGCTTCGCGCGGCAGGACTACTTCGCCATCGATCTGCTCGTCCACAACGCGTTCGAGGGAACGGACCCGACGACCGATCTCGACGACGCGATCCGGGATCTCTACTTCCGCGATCTCACCCTCCAGCTGCCGCAGGGCTGGAACGTGGTCCACGTCCACGAGGACCCGTTCGGCGGGCCCGCCGAGCCCTCGGGCAGCATCGCGAGCGCTCCGATCGTCGGTCCGCTCCCGGGCGGACGCATGCACCTGATGCACAACCAGGCGCAGTTCTCGCGTCGGATCCTGATCGCACGCGACGACGCTCTCGAGGCCGCGCGGGCCGAGTCGTCACGCGAGACGATCGGATTCTGCGTCGACGGCGTCACGGACGGCGGCGCTCCGCTCTGGAGCTGGTGGAACCCTGAGACCGCCCGCTACATGCCGCAGAACCACCCTCTTCCGCGCCTCGACGGCATGACGTCGCGTAGCGCGATCGAGTCGAACTACGCGGACCGGTATGCGAACCACAGCGGTCAGGTGCGGACGGGCTCTGCGGGCGGCCATCCGGTCGTCTCGGCCGGCCTCGGCTGGGCCCACCCGTACGGCGTCGCGTACGGCGGCATGACGGGCGGCGAGCGGATCGACCAGATCCCGGGGGTCGACGTCGCATGGTCGGCGTCGCAGAGCGCGTACCGCTACACCGAGCTCCGCTCGAAGATGGTCCAGGAGCGCCAGGCGTTCCTGCTGCACGCCGCGGACGGCAGCCCGTCCCGGTACGAGGACCACGTCCGGACGGAGGGCAACCCGCACGGGTCGTGGCTCCCGATGAGCATGAGCATGACGCTCAAGAGCAACCAGACGTACTTCTTCCAGCAGGACGTGTCGTTCCAGGCGAACTACGTGCGCGCCAACGGGCTCGAGCCGCCGTACGAGGACGCACTCAAGGGCTACATGCCCATCGACCTCCAGCACCTGATCCGCTATTCGGGCGACCTCCTGACGCTCACCTGGCTCGGGAACGACAGCCTGGCCAAGTCGCAGCTGGAGAAAACGGCGGAGCTCTTCCGCATGACGCACCACGACGGCTACTCGGGCACGGGGACCTTTGCGTCGGTGTCGACGATGCGCGCGAAGAAGGCACGCGTCGAGGATTTCCCGGGGACCGGCGTCGACTACCGACGCGGCGAAGCGTGGGGCCTCTTCTCGACCGCTGCGGCGTACGCGGTGGGCGACGAAAGACTCCGTGAACGACTGCGCCCCTGGTTCCGCGAGGTCGCGGAGACGATCCGCGCCGGCCAGTCGCAGTGCACGGGGAACATCATGTCGTCGTTCATCCACGGATACGGCGACGGTTCCATGCGGACGCGGCAGGCGTTCGAGGTGGCGTTCGTGGCGAATGCGATGGAATCGATGCGAACGACCGTCTTCAGCGGGGTCGATGCGGAGACCGAGTCTCTCCTGGTGCAGTCGCTGGTCGACGTCGCCTACTCGGCCATCTCGGCGCCCTACTGGGACGACTCGTTCGGTGGTCTGAGGAACATCACCGCCGTCGGTTCGGTCGACGGGACCGACCCGGACTTCTGTGTGAACCTCCCGCCGGACGCGGGCTACGGCAGCACCCGCATCGAGAATCGCGCGTCCATGACGATCTGGGCGTACGGCTACATGCTGACCGGGGATGGAGAGTTCCTGACCAAGGCCTCGCAGGCGATCGGCATGACCAGCAACCTGACGGCGGAGATCGGAGCCATGGGTCCCGAACGCCTCGCGCACTCGGCGTATCTCCTGGATCTCGTCCAGGGGATCGGCGGCGCGCAGTAGCGGCGCTGACCTCGCCCGCCTTCCGACCGCAGCCGCGGTCTCGGCGGCTCCCGCGCGGCGCCGGGGTCCCCTTCGTGGGACTCCGGCGCCGCGTTGCGTCGGGGCAGGGCTCGGTGAGTGTTGCCCCCCACCGGGTCGAAGCTCGCGGGCCTTATCGCCGCTCCGGTGGCCGCGTCGACGCTCCGGGCGCGCGGTTCGCCGCGTCACACGCCCGTGCAACCATCGGAGATCGCGCCACGCACAGCCCACCGCACGGCCAGCGCCACGCCGACGCAGGCATCCGAACGAGCACCTGATCGTCGCCATCGCCCGCGACCCACTGGGTCGCGTTCGAACGGACGGATGGATCGCATCGACGACTCGGAAGGGGCTCCGGCTCTTCCTCGAGCCGCACCGTGCAGCAAAGGGTTGGACGCGTTCGGGTGTGAATCGAGAACGTCGATCGCGCGGTGGGTGCATGGGCCTCGCGCCTCGACTCCTGCATTCATCGGATGCCGGCGGCGGCAGGGCGGGGGCGAGTGATCGCCTCGTCCGTTCGGCGACGGGGTGCGCTTGCACAGGACCGTCGGATCGGAGCGCGTGCGGCCCGGCCCCCGCGGGCGAGTCCGCGCGCTGCGCCATCGCCGCCCGCAGTGCAGAGAGCCTCAATTCCCTCTCATTTCGCGTCAGTTCACGCGTTCTCGGGCGTGAGACCCGCACCGGAGGTGAACGCAAAATCATCATCTTGAGGCGCTCGGTGACCCTGCCTAGCCTCCAGCGCTTCCGGGGGAGAGCCCGGTCCGCGCGCGGCGGACCCGGCGGCCTTCGGACCTCCGCTCCAGCGGAATGAGTGACCCATGAACGCGCGTCGACTGCATTCGAACGAACCGGGAACCCGTCCTCCGCGGGGTCCCGTCGATGCGTCGCGCGCGGACCGTCCCCGCGCCTCGTGCGACCTGCGGCCCGGGCAGGCCCGCACGAACCCGATCTCGCTTCACTCCGAGGGGAACCATGTCTGCTTTCCGATCGATCCGACCTCGACCTGAGCGCGCGCGTGCCGGCGATCGCGCAGCGACGATGCTTCGCGCGCTCCTTCTCGTCAGCGCTGCGGTGGGTCTTTCCTCCCCGGCGCTCGCGCAGGTCCGCGCCCGTATCTCGACCTACCTGCCCGCGGCCGAGGAGTTCACGATCGAGGCGACTCTCCCGGTTCCGCCGGGCACGCTCCTCGAGGCGGGCGGGCCGTCGCCGCTGACCCTGGTCCGGAACGGTGTGACGTTTCCGACGCAGGTCGAGATCGTGAGCCGCTACCCCGATCCGGCCGACGGCGCGGACGTCGTCGAGCTGATCGCTCGCGTCCAGCGTCCCGCGGGGATGGGCCCCGGCGCCCAGACCGACTTTCAGGTGGTGGACGCGTCGCAGCCGTGGTCGCAGTTCACCCCCAACGTGTCCGTGCGGGGCCTGCTCTACGGCCCCGAGGGGCTCAAGCTCACCGCGCGCGACCCGTTCAACAACTTCTACACCGCGGATCTGGCCGAGCAGATCCGAGCCGACGGCCCGGACGTCCGCGTGCTGCGGAACGGACGACACGTCCGCGAGGTGCGGCTGCACGAGATCATGCTCCCGTCGAGCACCTCGCAGTCGGGGAGCCTCTCCCCGTACCCGCACCTGTTCGGCGTCCACTCGTTCGTCCGCACCTACGCGAACGAGGACTTCGTCGTGCTGGACCTCGTGATCCACAACGGTGTCTCGGGGCGGGAGCCCGGCCCCGAGGACGACCCCATCCACGACATCTACTTCAACCAGCTCGACCTCCAGCTCCCTGCGGGCTGGGAGATGGGCTGGGCCTTCGACAACCCCTACATCGGACGCAGCAATCCGAACGGGAGCGGGTCGAGCGTGGCGATCGTCGACGCGCTTCCCACGGGCCAGTACCACCTGCTGCCGCAGCAGGGCCAGTTCGTCCGGCGCCTCGTCGTCGCGCAGGGCCCCGAAGCGCTCGCGCGCGGTCAGTCGGTTCTGCGACGCGAGACCCGCGGCTTCTGCATGCCAGGACCGACGCCGGAGAACGCAGCGGCGGACCCCGCCAACGACATCTGGTCCTGGTGGAACGCGGCGACGGCTCGCTACCTCGCGACGAACGTCCGCCTCCCTCACCTCGATCATGTGAACCGGGGCAGCGTCATCGCGACCCTGCGGGCCGAGCACGACGCGTTCGAGGCCCAGGTGCGCGCGGGGAGCAGCGGCTCCTATCCGTCGCAGTCGGAGGGCCTCGGCTGGGCACAGCCGTGGGGCGTCCAGTACGGCGGCATGACCGGCGGGGACGAGATCTACATGTACCCCGAGGTCGACGCGGCCTGGGCACGGCATCCGATCGCGATCCGGTGGATGGACCTGCGCTCGCGCGCGTACATCGACCGCCAGCCCATGGCGCTCTACGACGCGAAGGGCGTTCCTCCGATCGTGGACGACTTCGTCGACACCGGTATCGGCGGAGAGCAGTACGTGCCCTTCGCGCTCAACATGACCGAGCGCGCGGACAACGACTTCTTCGGCTTCGAGGGCGCCTCCAAGCGCTTCGCGCAGCACGTCTACGAGACCGGCAAGCTGCCCTGGTACCAGAAGCAGATCTCGGGGTACCAGCCGATCGACCGGCAGCACCTCACGCGGTTCCTCAACCCGCACCTCGGGCTGGTCTGGCAGGCGAACGACGCGGTCGCGAAGCTCCAGATCGAGCTCGCGGGCATGCTGTTCCACGCGTCCTTCCACCCGTACGAGAACAACCGCTACGGGTACGTCGCGGGCACGGGACTGAGGGAGCGCATGAGCGACGTGGCGGAGAACCCCCACCAGGGCGCCGATTTCGGTCGCGGGCCGGCCTGGGGTCTGATCGCGTCGACCTCGCACTACGCGTTCGCCGATGACGCCCAGCGCGCGCGCTATCAGCGCTGGCTCCGCGTCGTGGCGGACACCGCACGGGACGGGCAGTCGAGCTGCACGGGCAACCCGTCCGCCCTCCAGATCAGCCGTAACTTCAAGAACGTCTACCAGAGCCGGAACGCCCGCGAGGTCGGCTTCATGCTCAACGCCGCGCTGGCGATGCGCTCGACGGTGTTCGTCGGCGTGGACGGCGTCACCGCGACGAAGCTCTCCAACTACGTCGTGAACGGGGCGTACTCCTGCGCCGAGGCGCCGTATTGGAACGAGAGCGTGGGCGGACAGATCAGCCTGATCGCCGTCCGGCCCCGCGCGAACGATCTGCCGGAGTTCTGTCAGAACACGCCCGAGAACGGCATCCCGAACAACTACTTCTTCGACCACACGTCCGCGTTCCCGGCGTGGGCCTACGCCTACCTCGCGACCGGCGACGGCACGTTCCTGACGCGCGCGACGCGGGCGGTGCCGGGGGGGAACCTGGAGGCCGCGCTTCAGAGTCAGCCGCTGGTCGAACTCGTAGAGATCGCCCCGATGCTGAGCCTCGTCCAGGAGCTCTAGCGCGCCCGTGGCAGGAGCACCGCGAGGGGACTCGTCGGACGGGCCGGGCTCCCGTCGGGGCCGCCGAGCGGCGCCGTTCGCCGTGGGCGTGGCCGTATCGGCGGCGCTGGGCCTCGCGCTCTCCTGGAACGACGTCCTGCCCGGCGGATGGCGGCTGCGCGCCCTGTTGGGCGTGGACCAGGCACGCGCGGCGAAGGAGCGCGAGGCACACCGCCGTGAACGGCTCTCGGCCTTCGAGGCCGAAGGGCGCGGGGAGGTCGAGGTCCTCCTCCTCGGCTCGTCGACCATCGAGCGCGCGGGGGCAACGTTCCTCGGGTCGGCGGTGAGGCGGGTCGCGAACCGCGGGATCGGCGACGAGCCCGTCGGGGCACTCCTCGAGCGGGTCGATCGGGCTCTCGACGCGACTCCGTCCGGACTCGTCGTGCTCTACGCGGGCAGCGTCGACGCGCGACGCGCCACCGGGCCGGCCGGCGGGTGGCGAAGCGTGGAGGAGATTGCCGAGGACACGGCCACGCTGCTGGACCGGATCGCGGCGCACCGCGACGGAGCAAGAACGCTGCTCCTGGAGGTTCTCCCGGAGACCGACGCGAAGACCCCGGCGGTCGACCGGATCCCCGCCCTCAATCGAAGTCTGGAGAGGCTCGCGGACGGACGTGCGAACGTCCGCTTCGTGAGGACCTGGCGCCCGCCGCTCGTCGCGGAGGGCACTCTCTCGAAGTCCATCGCCGCCGACCGGCTGCACCTGAACGAGGCCGGCTACCGGGTCCTCGGGAACTGGCTCGCCGAGGACCCTTGGGTCCGCGCGGCGGAGCGGCGCTGAGCACCCGGGACCGGGTGCCCGACCCACCTGGAAGTTCTTTCCGCCGTCCGCGCGACCCCTCGAGGCACCGCCGGTTGGGTCCGGCGTGCGAGCCACCTGGGCCCTGCGCCGCTCGAACGTCGCCCCAGCCCGGGTCCTGGACGGACCCATGACCGGGCCGCCCACTCCGTGCGAGCCCAGTCCGTGACGGATTTGTCGTGGGTCGCGCGGGCAGCAGTGCCGATCATGGACCCGAGGCTCCCCGGCCTCCGCCCCATGCTGCGCAGCATCAGCTCCAACTGGTCCCTGAACGCGCTCCAGATCCTCGTGTTCATGGTGCTGACACCGTTCGCGGTGGACGCGCTCGGTCGCGAGGACTACGGCGTCTGGGAGGTTCTCGTTGCAGCGGCGGGCCCGCTCCAGCTCTTGGCTCTCGGGCTGCCGATGGCCACCGTGCGCGCTGTGAGCTCGGCCGTCGCGGCCCAGGATCCGGACGAGGCGTCGCGGGCGGCCGGGACGAGCCTCTCGCTGACCCTGATCCTCGGGGCCTGCGCGGCGCTCATCGGACTCGCCGTGCGGGCGACGTTCGCGGCCTACATCGCGTCCGAACCCGAGTGGAGCGGTCTCGGCGCCGCGCGCGTCGCCGACGCGAAGTTCGCTCTCGACGTCCTGCTTGCGAACGTCGCCGCCGGATTCGCGCTCGCGCTCCCCTACGCCCTCTACGACGCGCACCAGGACTTCGTGGCGCGCAACCTCATCCGTGGCGCCGGGCTGATCGTGAAGCTCGGAGCGACCATCGGGTTCCTGACGCTCCGGGCCGACCTCACGACGCTGGCCTTCGTCCAGATCGGGGTCGCGGCGCTGGAGTTCGCCGTCGCGCTCACCGTCTCGCGGGTCCGTCACCCCGGGGTCTCGCTGCGTCCGCGCGCGGTCCGGTGGACGGAGGCGCGGTCGCTCCTCTCGTTCTCCGTGTTCGCGTTCCTGCTGAACATGGGCGCGCTGCTCGCGTTCCGTATCGACGCGCTGGTGATCGGCGCCCATCGGCCTCCCGCGGAGGCAGCCGTCTACGGGTTCGGCAACAAGATCTTCGATCCGTTCATCCAGGTCCTCCTGGGGATCGGGATGGTGCTGATGCCGATGGCTGCGGCGGCGGCGCGGCGCAACGACCTCGACGCGGTCCGGGAGGCGTTCCTGCGCTGGTCCAAGATCGCCGTGACCATCGTCGCGCTGGTCGGCGGGTACCTGATGGTGCTCGGACCGGAGTTCCTCGCGGCCTGGATCGGCGACGAGTACTCGCCGCGGTCGGGCGACCTGCTTCGGATCCTGATGCTGTCGTTCTTCCTGTTCCTCCCCGTGCGCGGTGTGGCGCTGCCGGTGCTGATGGGGCTCGGACGAGCCAAGGCGCCCGGGCTCGGACTCCTCGCGATGGGGTTCGCGAACCTCGGCCTCAGCGTCGCGCTGATCGGACCGTATGGGCTCGTGGGCGTCGCGCTCGGGACCGCGATCCCGAACGTGGTCTTCTCGATCGTCTTCGCCCGAACGGCGTGCGTCGCCCTGGACGTCGGGCCGCTCCACTGGCTCGGCTACGCCTTCGTGCGCCCGCTCGCGGCCGCGCTCGTGGCTTCTGCGGTGCTCTGGGGCGCCGCGGAGTGGCTCGAGCCGACGAGCTTCCCCGTGCTCGTGGGCGCGGGCGTCTGCTACACGGCGCTGTTCGGGGTCCTGGCGCTCGCCATCGCGTTCCGCGGCGACGCGCGCTTCAACCTCTCCCTCCCCGGCCCCCTTCGAAGGCTCGGCGCATGAACCTCCCCGCGCTCCTCGGGGCCGCGGCCGCCGGATCGCTGGCGCTCGGCGTGATCGCCGAGCTCGTCGCACGGCGCCTCCTGGTCCAGCGCGACCGCTGGTTCGTCCACCGCCCCTTCGCGCGGCGTGACCTCCACGTGTCTCGGGAGGCCCTCCCGCGCCTGGACCCGATCGCGACGTTCCGCGCGAACCGCGACGGGGAGCGCGGCGACCCCGTCCCCCCCGCGGGCACGGAGCGCTGGATCGTCGCGGGCGGCAGCGCCGCCGAGTGCTACTACCTGGACCAGGACGCAGCCTGGTCCGCGGTCCTGCAGCGCGACCTGACCGAACGCCGGGGCCGGCGCGTGCACGTCGGTAACGTCGCGCGCTCCCTGATCCCGACGCGGACGATCGCGGCTCTGCTGCACCGCTCGCTCCGCCATTTCGAGGGCCTGGACGGGATCGTCCTGATGGTCGGTGCCAGCGATCTCGTCGCGTGGCTCGAGCGCGATACTCCCGCGGAGCTGCCCGCGCCCGCTCCGATCGAGGAGCTCGACGTGTCCGCGTACGCGGAGGAGAACCCGACCGGGACCTTCCGCTGGACCCATCCGAAAGCGCTCGCGCTGTACCGCGTCGCCCGCCGGACCGCCGCGAGGCTCTCGTCGAGCGTCCAGGTCCGCGAGAACGCCGGTGCGTCGATCGCGAAGCACCGCGCCCGGCGCGCGGCCGCGACACGTCTCGTCGACGAGGTCCCCGACCGCACCGGACTGCTCGACGCGTACCGCCGCGACCTCGGCGTGCTCATCGAGGTGTGCCGCTCGTTCGCGCCGCGCGTGGTCCTCGTGCGCCAGCCCTGGCTCGAGCGTGAGTTCACGCCCGACGAGGCGGCTGAGCTCTGGAACTTCGGCAACCGGAGCCCCTACCGCGGTGAGATCGACCACTACTTCACCCACCGCCTGATCTCGGAACTCATGTCCGACATCGACCGGGTGACGGACGAGGTCGCGCGCGATCTGCACGTCGAGTCGATCGGCCTGCGCGACGTCGTCCCGACCGACTTCGAGCACTACTACGACTTCCTCCACAACACGCCGCGTGGAGCGGAGGTCGTCGGGCGCGCGCTCGGGGCTCACATCGCCAACGGAGGGGCCGCGGACGGCGGTTCGCCCGCGGGCGTCGAGGCCGGTCGCACGCGGCCGGCCTGACGGGTCCGGCCGGCCCGGCGCCTCACGTCCGACCTGCGTCGCGCGGGGCTCACACGCCGTGGGATCGCCCGATGGATCCCTCGGGGGACGGCCGGCCGAGGAGCCGGGCCGAAGCCCCGCTCCCCGCGCCGCGGCTCACGGCCCTCAGCTCCCGAACTCGATGCCCTGCGCGAGCGGCAGGTCGTCGGACCAGTTGACCGTGTTGGTCTGCCGGCGCATGTACGCCTTCCAGGCGTCGGAGCCCGACTCGCGGCCGCCGCCGGTGTCCTTCTCGCCGCCGAACGCGCCGCCGATCTCCGCGCCGGACGTACCGATGTTGACGTTCGCGATCCCGCAGTCGGAGCCGACGGCCGAGATGAACCGCTCGGCGCGCTTGATGTCGCCGGTGAAGATCGCGCTCGAGAGCCCCTGCGGGACGCCGTTGTGCAGCTCGATCGCGTGCTCGACGTCCTTCACGGGAACGATGTACAGGATCGGCGCGAAGGTCTCGTCCTGCACCGTCTGGTAGTGGTTCTCGGCTCGCACGATCGCCGGGACGACGAAGTTGCCGCCTCCGAGGTCCCCGTCGAGCTGGGCGCGGCCGCCCCCGCGGAGAACCTTGCCACCCTCCGCCTGGACCGCCTCCAGCGCGCGCTCCATCGTCTCGACGGCGGCTTCGTCGATGAGGGGCCCGCAGAGGGTCTTCTGGTCCATCGGGTCGCCGATGACGATGCCGTCGTAGGCGCTGACGAGGCGGCGTTCGACCTCGTCGACGAGGGACTCGTGCACGAGCAGGCGCCGCGTCGACGTGCACCGCTGGCCCGCCGTCCCGACCGCCCCGAAGAGGGTCGCCGGCAGCACCATGTCCAGGTCGGCGTCCTCCATCACGACGAGGCCGTTGTTCCCGCCGCACTCGAGGATGAGGCGGCCGAAGCGGCCCGCCACGCGGCCCGCGACGATCTTCCCGATGCGGGTCGAGCCGGTGAACGAGATGAGCGGCAGGCGCGGGTCGTCGACCATCGTCTGCGCGACGTCGTCGTTGCCGCCGACGACGAGGCCGGCGAGCGCGCCGAAGCCCTCCTCCTCGAGGATCGGGCGGACCACGTTCGTCAGCGCGATCGCGCACAGCGGCGTCTTCGGGCTCGGCTTCCAGATGCACGCGTCGCCGCAGGTGAAGGCGAGCATCGAGTTCCACGCCCAGACGGCCATCGGGAAGTTGAAGGCAGTGAGGATCCCGACCGTGCCCAGCGGGTGCCACTGCTCGCGCATCGCGTGGCCCGGTCGCTCGGACGGCATCGTCAGGCCGTAGAGCTGCCGCGACAGGCCGACCGCGAAGTCCGCGATGTCGATGCACTCCTGCACCTCGCCCCAGCCCTCCTGGACGATCTTGCCCATCTCGAGGGTGATGAGGCGGCCGAGCGCGTCCTTGTGCTCGCGCATCGCCTCGCCCATGCGGCGGACGATCTCACCGCGCTTGGGGCCCGGGACGCTGCGCCAGCGCTGGAACGCCTCCTCGGCGGCGGCGGCGACGCGCTCGTACTCGGCGGGCGTCGCCATGCGGACGGTCGCGATGACCTCGCCCGTCGCGGGCGAGCGCGTCTCGAGCACCTCGCCGGTGCACTCGAGCCACTCTCCGGCGTACGCCCCGGAGTTCTGGTCCTGGATGCCGAGGGTGGCGAGGAAGTCGTGCTTGGAAGCGATCGTGGAGGCCATGCGGAACGCGGAGGGGCCGGGGTCTTCGATGAGGGGTCTCGCGGGGCCGAGCGACGGGTCCCGTCGAGGGCCCCATGGAGGAGCTGCAGCGAGGGTCCGCGGGGGCGGGCCGTTCGGGCGAAACAGGATACGCGCGGGGGGCTCCCGGAGGCACCCGGCGGGTATCCTCTTCGCCCCATGTCCGACGCGAAGATCATCTACCAGCTCGCCGACCTCAAGAAGTTCTACGACCAGCGGGAGGTCCTGAAGGGCATCTCGATCTCGTTCCTCGAAGGGGCGAAGATCGGCCTGATCGGCCCCAACGGCGCGGGCAAGTCGACGCTGCTGCGGATCCTCTCCGGCATCGACAAGGACGTCGAGGGCACCGTCCGCCCCATCCAGGGCCTCTCGATCGGCTACCTCCAGCAGGAGCCGCCCCTCAACGAGGAGAAGACGGTCGGCGAGAACATCGACGAGGCCGTCGCCGAGCTCCGCAAGACCGAGGCGCGCTACTACGAGGTCATGACCCTCATGGGCGAGGCCGAGGGCGCCGAGGCGGAGACGCTGTCGAAGGAGTACGACGAGCTCCAGACGGCGATGGACACCAAGGGCATCTGGGACCTCGACAGCCGCCTCGAGCAGGCCGCGCACGCGCTGCAGGTCCCGCCGATGGACTCCGGCGTGACCAAGCTGTCGGGCGGCGAGCGCCGCCGCGTCGCGCTGTGCAAGCTGCTGCTCGAACACCCTGATCTCCTGCTGCTCGACGAGCCCACGAACCACCTCGACTCGGAGTCGATCGCGTGGCTCGAGTCGCACCTCGGCGAGTACGAGGGCACGGTCATCCTCATCACCCACGACCGCTACTTCCTCGACAACGTGGTCGGCTGGATGCTCGAGATCGAACGCGGGCTCGCGCGCCCGTACGAGGGCAACTACACCGCGTACCTCGAGCAGAAGGCGAAGATGCTCGACCTCAAGCGCAAGAACGACGCGTCGCGCGCGAAGGTCCTCGAACGCGAGAAGGAGTGGCTGAGCCGCACGCCCGCCGCCCGGACCAAGCAGTCGAAGGCGCGCCTCAAGCGCTACCAGGATCTCGCGAGTGAAGCGCGCGCCGAGGACATGGCGCAGAACGTCGAGCTCCGCATTCCGCCCGGCCCGCGCCTCGGCGACAAGGTGCTCGAGGTCAAGGGCGTGGGCAAGGGCTACGGCGAGCGGACGCTCTTCCGGGACCTGACGTTCACGCTCCCGCCCCAGGCCAAGCTCGGCGTCATCGGCGCGAACGGCATGGGCAAGTCGACCCTGATGAAGATCATCATGGGCACCGAGACCGCCGACGGCGGCGACGTGGAGATCGGCTCGACGGTCCTGATGCGCTTCCTCGACCAGAGCCGCACGGTGCTCGACGACGACAAGTCGGTCTTCGAGAACATCACCGACGGGAACGAGCAGCTTCCCTTCGGCACAGCGACGATCGACTCACGCGCGTACCTCGCGAGGTTCAATTTCCGCGGCGAGGACCAGCAGCGGAAGGTCTCGGAATGCTCGGGCGGCCAGCGCAATCGCGTCATGCTCGCCAAGATGCTGCGTGAGCCGGCGAACCTGATCATCATGGACGAGCCGACGAACGACCTCGATCTCGACACGCTGCGCGTGCTCGAGGAGGCGATCGAGCACTACCCCGGCTCGATGATCATCGTCACGCACGACCGCTACTTCCTGAACCGCGTCGCGACCCACATCCTCAGCTTCGAGGGCGAGGACGAGGACGGCTTGGGCATCGTCCACTTCCACCACGGCGACTACGAGTCCTTCAAGGACTGGAAGAAGTCGCGCGGCGAAGACGTCGACGAGCGCAAGGGCCCGCACCGCAAGTTCGCGCGCTGATCGCGCGACGGGGCAGCGGGCCGTGCAGAGCGCTTCGAGGGGCGGAACGCCCGGCGGTCCGGACCCCGGGACGCCTGACGTGGACGCGCCCGGGCCCTCCACGGTCGGGCGCGCGTCCGCTCACGACGAGGGAGAGGCGCTCCGCGCCCTGGACGCGATCGACGGTGCCGACGCGCGGAGCCTCGGCCCCGAGGCGCTCCGTCACCGGGCCGCGATCCGCGCCTTCCTCGCCGCGCGCGGCGCGATCGCGCTGACGCGCGCGTCGCTCGACGGACACCTGACGGCGTCCTGCCTGCTCTGGTCGGCGGCGCGCGACGCCGTGCTGCTCCACCACCACAAGAAGCTCGACCTCTGGCTCCAGTTCGGCGGCCACTGCGACGGTGAGGGCGACCTCGGCGCCGTCGCGCTGCGCGAGACGATCGAGGAGTCCGGGATCGAGCCGATCTGGATCTCCCCCGCGCCGGTCGACTTCGACGTGCACGGGATCCCCGCACGCCCCGGCGAGCCCGCGCACGACCACCTCGACGTCCGCTACCTCGCGGTCGCGCCGCCCGGCGCGGCGTTCGTCACGAGCGACGAGTCGCACGCGCTCGCCTGGGTCCCGCCGGACGAGGTCGAGGCGCGCGGCGCGGACGCGTCGCTGCTGAGGCTCCTCGGGCTGGGCCCCCCCGCCGATCCCTCCGCGGGCCCGCGATGAGCGCCGACGAGCGGCCCGGACGCGCGCCGGAAGCGCTGCGCGGCGAGGACCGGAGCGATTCCGTCCGCGACCTCGCGCGACACTCCACCGTCTACGCCGTCGCACCGATCGCGCAGCGCCTGATCGCCCTCCTTCTGATCCGCTTCTACACGGCGGAGCTCGACACCGCGGAGTGGGGTGTTCTGGCGCTCGCCGACCTGCTGCTCGGCCTGCTGCCGCTCCTGGTTGGGTCGAGCCTCCTCGCGGGCATGAGCCGCTTCTACTTCCTGAAGGCGGGCGACGCCGACCGTGACCGCGTCGTGTCGACCGTCGCGGTCGGCGTCGCGCTGACCTCGCTGGCCATCTCAGGCGCGGGCTGGCTCGCCCGCGACGCGATCGCAGCGGCGCTGTTCTCCGGAGCCACGGCCGGAGCGATGCCCGAGTTCGTCGACCTCGTGTCGATCTGCCTGGTGATCTTCCCGCTCGCGATGGTCACGGCGACCGGCCTTCAGGCTCTGCAGCTCCTGAAGCGCTCCCGCGCGGTCGTCCGGGTGACGCTTGCGAAGTCGGCCCTCGAGGCCGGCCTCAAGCTGTGGTTCCTCCTCGGCCTCGGGCTCGGCGTGCGAGGGTTCCTGCTCGCGGTGCTCATCGGGGAGGCCGTGGCTGCGGCGGGCCTCCTCACCTGGCTCCTCTCGACCTTCGGCGCACGCCCGACGCGGTCCGCCGGTCGCGCTCTTCTCCGCTACTGCGCCCCCATCGTGCCCGTGGCGCTGTTCCAGCTCGGGCTGCACCAGTCGGACAAGCTGCTCCTCGAGCGCCTCGGCCCGACCGACGTCGACGGTCAGGGGCTCACCCGCGGGCTGGCCCTGCTCGGCGTCTACGCGCTCGGCTACCAGGTCCCGTACCTCCTGCACGTCACGCTCAGCGGGTCGTTCCAGAAGATCTGGCAGCCCAACGCCTTCGCGTCCGCGGAGGCCGGCCCCGCGCGCGCCGTGCGCGTCGGCCGGCTCGCGCTGACGGTCCTCGGCGCCGCCCACGCGGCCGCGGCGCTGTTCGCGTCGCAGGGCGTACGCGTCCTCACCGCGAACGAGACGTACCACGGCGCCGACGCGGTCGTGCCGTGGATCGCGGCCGCCTACCTCGGGTACGCGGCGTACGCGCTCGCGCAGACCGCGCTGATGGCGAGCATGCGGACCGGAACTCTGGCGCTCCTGAACGGCGGCGCGCTGCTGCTCGACGTCGGGCTCAACGTGGCGCTGATCCCGGAGCACGGGATCCTCGGCGCCGCGGCCGCAACGCTCGTCTCGTTCTGGGCCCTGGCGCTCGCGGCCGCGCGCGCGTCGAGGGCCGCGGGAGTGGCCGCGTTCGAGGCGGCGCACGCCCTCGTCGCGCTCGCGGCCGTCGCGGGCGCCGGAGCGCTTGGGGCGTGGATCGACGGGCGTTACGACCCGTTCACCTGGCCCGCGTGGGCCCTGAAGTGCGGCGCGGTGGTGCTGCTCGCTGCGTTCGTCCACCGTTCCCTCCCGGGCGAAGAGCCCCGCGGCCCCCGACGTGGGCCGCGGGCCCCTTCGCCCTGACGCGATTCTGCACAGCCGGCCGCCTTTACAAGCTCCGCAAGGAGCTGCGGCGCGGTGTCGCACTAGACTTGCGGGCGAGGCAGTGCGGGCCGCGTCGGGGCCCCGCTGCCGCCTCCGATGCGCGTCCTCTTCCTCGCCAAGCGCCTTCCCATGCCCGTGCTCGACGGTCTCGGCATCCGCAAGCGCGGTGTCCTGGGCCGGCTCAGCGCCATCGCAGACGTGGAGGTCGTCACGTACGACGAGGGCTACCTCCCGGCCGCCCTCGACCGCGCCGTCACGGGGATCGCGCGCGTTCCGCACGACCCCGCGCGTCCGTCGGGGCTCGGGGACCGGGCGCGCTACGCGATGAGCGGCCGCGGGCTCTTCCACGACGTGCCCGGGTTCCGCGACGCCCTGCGCCGCGCCCGCGACGCTGCGCCCTTCGACCTCATCTGGATCGGGTCCTGGGCGATGCTCCCGTACGCGGAGCTGTGCCGGGAGCTCTTCCCCGACGCCCGCATCGTCGCCGACCTCGCCGACGACGTCGTGCGCGCGCGCGAGATCGAGCGCGGCAAGAGCGGTTCGATCCGCGGCCAGCTCGCGCTCTGGCGCGAGATCGTGCGCTTCCGCGACCTCGAGCGCTCCGCCCTGGAGCACGTCGATGTCGCGCTCTACGTGTCCGAGGCCGACGCCGCATCCACGCTGCGCCGCAACCCGGGCGTGCGCGTCGAGACGCGCCCCAACGGCGTCGACACCGACTACTTCACGCCGTCGCCGAAGCGCCGTGACGCGCCGGTCGTCGCCTTCGAGGGGACGATGGACTTCGCGCCGAACATCGAGGGCGCCGTCCATCTCGTGCGCGACATCCTCCCGCTCGTCCGCGCCCGGATCCCCGAGGTCGAGATCCTCCTGATCGGTCGTGAGCCGACGCCCACCGTCCGGGCGCTGGCGGGCCCCGGCGTCACGGTCACCGGGACGGTCGACGACGTGCGCGCGCACCTCGGTCGCGCGTCGGTGTTCGCGTGCCCGCTGCTCGGAGGCGTCGGACAGAAGAACAAGATCCTGCAGGCGTGGTCGATGGGACTCCCCATCGTGGCCACGCCGATCTCGACGGTCGGGCTCACGTTCGAGGACGGCGCCGACCTCGTCCTCGCGCGCGACGCCCGCGCGTTCGCGGCCGCGGTCGTCCAGCTGCTCGAGGATCCCGTCCGGAGGGACGCGCTCGGACGGGAGGGGCGCGCCAATGCGCTCCGCAACTACTCGACCGAGCGACGCATGGACGACGTCGAGTCCCTCGTGCGCGACCTCGTGCGCTGTCGCTCCGGCGGCGGCGCCTCCGGCGGCTGCGCAGCCGACGTCGCGCCTTGAGCCTCTTCGCCTACTACGGCCACCACAAGGCAGCGTCGACCTGGATCGTGACGATCCTGAACGCGGTGGCCGCAGACACCGGATGGAAGGTCGCGTACCTTCCGGAGCCCCGGCACTTCGGGGGCGACCTGGCGGGCTTCGTCGCGCGGAACGGCATCGATCTCGCGGCCTACGTCAACGCCGATATGGAGCACCTGCGGGGCCTCCCCGAGCACCGTGCGTTCCACGTCGTCCGGGATCCGCGCGACATCGTGGTGTCGGCCTACCACTCGCACCTCTCCAGCCATCCGACCCACGATTTCCCCGAGCTGATCCCGCACCGCAAAGCGCTCGAGGCGGCGACCGAGTCCGAAGGGCTGCTCCTCGAGATCGAGTTCTCGGGCCGCTTCCTGCGCCCGATGGCCGCGTGGGACTACGGGCAGCCGCACGTGCTCGAGCTCAAGCAGGAGGAGCTCACCCGCGATCCCTACGGCGGCTTCCTCCGGATCTTCGACCACCTCGGCGCCCTGGACGGATCGCACTACTCGAAGACCAACTGGCCGGGCTACCTGCTCTCCTCGTCGCTCAACATCCTGCACGCGCGACTGCGCGCGGTGCCGCGGAAGAAGCGCCGGACGATCCCCGGCGAGCGCCTGCTCGGCGTCGTGTACGACCACCGGTACGAGAAGATGAGCAGCGGGCGCGCGCGCGGCCAGACCGACGCGGGCTCCCACTACCGGAGCGGCCGCGCGGGCGAGTGGCGCGAACGCTTCGGGCCGCGCCACGTCGCCGCCTTCAAGGAGCGCTACGGCGACATCGTCGAGCGACTCGGGTACGGGCCCTGGTGACCCCCCGCTGGCCAGGCGTCACGCCTGGGCGGGCTCCGGGCCCAGACCGTCGACGACGGCACGGTCGACGCGCTCGAGGAGCGCCCACGCGCCGGGGATCTTCAGGGCCGCCGAGACGAGCGGGAGCGCGCGGTCGACCGCCGCGAGGAGGGCCTCGGTCGCGCGCTGCTCCCGCGAGCCGTCGAGCAGCCAGAACAGCACGACGCCGAGGTGCGCGAGGTCGACGAGGCGCCCGAGCGCGGGCGCCCTGGCCCCGCGCGGGGCGTCGCGCGCACCGGCTACCGCGTCGAGGAACACGCCCTGCACCCGCGCGCGCGAGGCGCGCGTTCCCTCTCCGAAGAGGCCCATCTCCGAGGTGCTGACCAGCACCCCAAGCGCGCTCCTCAGGGCGCTTCGATGCGGCCGGAGCGAGGCGAGGCTCCCGTCGAGCGCCGTGCGCGCGCGGCGGCGCCACGAACCGGGTTCCAGCGTCGTCCCGCGCTCGAAGTCCGCCGAGAGGCGGTCGTACAGCGCCGCGAGCAGCGCGCTCTTCGACGGGAAGTAGCGGTACAGCACCGGGTGGCCGACGCCGGCCCGGGCCGCGACGTCGCGCAGGGTCGTGCCGTCGTAGCCCCGCTCGTCCATCAGCTCGATCGCCGCGTCGAACAGGGCCTTCCGCGTGGCCTCCCCCGCGGCCGTGCGCCCGGGCGGACGGCCTCGCCGACGGCTCGGAGGTCCGCCGTCGCCCCCTTGCTCTTTTTTGGTGACCATGGTTCCCTTTAAGCATGGGCGAACGAACCAGAGGACGCAAGGTGGTGCTGCCGGGCGGATCCGGGCACCTGGGACAGCTGCTCACGGAGCACTTCACGGCGCGCGGGGACGAAGTCGTCGTCCTCGGACGCGGCGCGGGGTCCGTCACGGGCGCGCGCCACGTCCGCTGGGACGGGCGCACGGTGGAGGACATCTGGGCACGCGAGGTCGACGGCGCCGACCTCGTCGTCAACCTCGCGGGGCGCTCCGTCGACTGCCGCTACGACAAGACCAACCTCGCCGAGATGTACGGCTCGCGCGTCGAGTCGACGCGTGCCGTCGGCCGGGCGATCGCCGGCGCGGACCGACCGCCCCCGACCTGGCTCCAGATGAGCACGGCGACCGTCTACGCGCATACGTTCGGACCGCCGCACGACGAGGACCGGCACACCCTCGGTGGCCACGAGGAGGGCGTACCCACCTACTGGCGGGGCAGCGTCCACATCGCCGAGGCCTGGGAGCAGGCTCTGAACGGCGCGGACACGCCCGACACGCGCCGCGTGGCGCTGCGGACCTCCATGGTCATGGCCCCCACGCCCGGCGGCGCCTTCCGGACGCTCGAACGGCTGGCGCGGCTGGGCCTCGGCGGGGCGGTCGCGGGCGGACGCATGTTCATGTCGTGGATCCACGCGCGGGACTTCGTGCGCGCGATCGACCACCTCGCGTCCACGCACGCGCTGGACGGCCCGGTGAACCTCGCAGCGCCCGAGCCGCTCGAGCAGCGGGACTTCATGGCGGCCGTGCGCAGGGCCCAGTCGACGCTGCGGGTCCCCCTCGCGCTGCCGGCGACGCGCTGGATGACGGCGATCGGTTCCTGGGCGCTCCGCACCGACCCCGAGCTCGTGCTCAAGAGCCGGCGCGTCGTATCGAGGCGACTGGCGGAGTCCGGCTTCGAGTTCGAGTACCCCTCGTGGGGCCCGGCGGCCGCCGACCTCGTTCGGGCGGTCGAGGCGCGCTGAACGAAGTCACTCCCTTCGCGGACACGGACGAACCCGGCTCGCCCGCTCAGCCGTCGCCGAGCAGCTCCTCCACGAGCTGCGGCACGACCTCGCTCGCCCGGCCCGCGCGGAATTCGTCCGCCGGATGCAGGTTGTCGGGCTCGGCGAGGCCCTGGACGATCGTGCGGATGCCCGCGGCGCGCGCGTACCCGAGGTAGCCGGCGGCGGGGTAAACGGCGCCGCTCGTCCCGATGGCGACGAAGACCGTCGCCGTCGCGACCGCGCGCTCGATCCGGTCGAGCCCGTAGGGCATCTCGCCGAACCAGACGATGTCGGGCCGCACGCGGTCATGGCCACAGGCCGGGCACGGGACCCAGCGGTCGGGGTCGACGGACTCCGCGTCGTGGAAGCGCTCTCCGCACTCCTCACAGCGCAGTCGGCGGAGCTCTCCGTGCATCGCGATCACGTCCGACCCGGCGCGCTGGTGGAGATCGTCCACGTTCTGCGTCACGAGCGTGCACGCGCCGCCGCGAGCCCCGAGCCCTTCCTGCAGCCGTGCGATCGCGCGATGCGCTGCGTTGGGCTCGACGCCACCCAGCTGCGCGCGCCGGGCCTGGTAGAAGCGCCAGACGAGCTCGGGGTCGCGGGCCCACGCCTCGGGCGTCGCGACCTCCTCGAAGCGGTGCCCCTCCCACAGACCGCCCGCGTCGCGGTACGTCTCGACCCCGCTGTCTGCGGAGATCCCCGCGCCGGTGAGGACGACGACGTGCGCGTTCGACGTTGCGCTCATGACGGCAGGAGATGGAAGAGGTGCTCGGGGTCGAGGTTCCCCCCGCAGACGACGACGCAGCACCGGTCGTCCGGCCCTCGCTCGGGGTCGTCCTCCCAGGCGGCGAGCGCGACGCCGACGGCGCCCTCCGCGAGGATACGCTCCTCCGCGTAGAGGCGGCGCAGCGACGCCGCGATGCGGTCCTCGCCGATCCGCACCCAGCGGTGGACGCCCTGCGTGCACGGCTCGAGCGTCACGGTGCCCTCTTCGAGCGCGCCCGCCGTCGCGAGCGAGAGCGTCTCCGCGTGCGGCACGTCCACGACGCGGCCGGCGCGCACCGCGGCCTCCATCGGGCACGAGGCGGCGGGCGAGCAGCCGACGACCTCGACCGCCCTCCCGAGCTCGCCGAGCCCGAGGCAGATGCCGCCGACGAGGCCGCCGCCGCCGACGGCCACGTACAGCCGCGTGCAGTCGGGCGCCTGGTCCGCCAGCTCGAGAGCGAGCGTCCCCTGACCCTGCATCACCTGCGGGTCGTTGTACGGCGACACGAAGGTCGCGCCGGTGGCGTCCGCGACGCGTCGCGCCTCCACCTCCGACGCGCCGCACTCTGCGCCCGCACTCGTCACGGACGCTCCGAAGCGCTGGATCGCCCGAACGCGGCCGTCGGGCGTCGGAACAGGCACGACGACGCGCGCCTCGATTCCGAGCCGGCGCGCGGCGTAGGCGACGGCGGCGCCGTGGTTGCCCGTCGAAGCAGCGACGACACCGCTCGCGCGCCGGTCCGCGTCGAGCGCGGTGAGCCGACTGAACGCGCCGCGGACCTTGAAGGATCCGGTGGGCTGGAAGCTCTCCAGCTTGAGCGTGAGGCCGCCGGTGGGATCGAGGCCGAGCGCCGGACGCAGCGGCGTCGGGTCGAGGTACGGCGCGACGCGGGCGCGCGCGTCGTGGACGGGGCGTGCGGTCACGCTCGCACCTCCCCCGTCGCACCGGGACCGATCGGTTCGGCACCCGACGGACCACCGGGCACCTCGTGCCGGAGGGCCCCCGCCGCGCGCACGAGGTCGTCGAGCGCCACCGTCGCGAGCGGGACGAGCACGAGGATCAACGCTGTCCCGAAGAACAGTCCGAAGAAGATGCTGATCGCCATCGGCTGCAGGAAGCGCGCCTGTCCCGTTGCAAAGAAGGTGAGCGGCATCAGGCCGAGCATGGTCGTGATGGAGGTGAGCACGATCGGGCGGAAGCGCAGCCGCCCCGACTCGAGGACGGCCGCGAGGAGCGCGACCCCGCGACGCCGACGCTGCAGGACGAAGTCGACGAGGATCAGCGAGTCGTTCACGACGACCCCCGCGAGCGCGAGGAGTCCGATCAGGGACATGAGCGTGATCGGCCGGTCCATCAGCGCGTGCCCGAAGACGACGCCGATCCCCGCGAACGGGATCACGAACATGATCACCAGCGGCGCGAGGAAGCTCTCGAAGAGCGTCCCGAGGATCAGGTAGATCAGCATCAGAGAAATCGTCCCGGCGGTCAGCAGGCCGTCGAGCGACTCGCGCGTCTCCTCTGCCTGGCCCCGCAGCCGGTACGACGCGCCCGGGTTCCGGGCGAGGAATCCGGCGTCGAGCTCGGCGCGCAGCGTCTCCGAAATCTTCGACGCGTTGCCCTCCGACTTCTCGACGTCGGCGCTGACCACCACCGCGCGCATTCGCTCCTCGTGGCCGATGGACGAGGGGCCGCGGTCGACGCGCGCGTCGGCGAGGTGCCGCAGCTCGACGCGATCGACTCCGCCCTCGGCGCGGGTGCTCACGCGGTCCGGCGGCAGCGCCACGCGCACCCGGCCGAGCGCCCGCGGCGCGGAGCGCAGTTCCTCGGGGTACTTGAGCACGACGTCGACCGCGTCCTCGCCGCGGCGCACCGAACCGACGACGCGCCCTTCGAACGCCGTCCGGAGCTCGCGCGCGAGCGCGCCCTCACCGATGCCGACGCGGCGCGCCTCCGCCCTCGGCTCGACGCGCACCTCCTCCTTCCCCGGCTCGTAGTCGGAGCGCACGTCGCGGACGCCGCGGAAGCGCTGCATGCGCTGCGCCAGCGCGCGCGCCTCCTCGTCGAGCGCGGCGAGATCCTCTCCGCGCAGGCTCACGGCGACCGCGCGGCCGGACGGTCCCGTCGAGGGCAGCTCGATCTCGACGGATTCGACGATCGGCGGGAGCCCGTCGAACGAAGCGCGCACGTCCTCGAGGACCTCCGCGGTGGTCCGCGTGCGTCCGGCCCCCTCGCGCAGCTCGACCCACACCTGGCCGAGGTGCTCACCGAGCTCGTAGCTCGCCGCGTCGGACGCCGCGACGCCCATGAGCGTGTGCATCGACACGACGTCGTCACCCACGGCAGCGCGGACGCGGCCCTCGAGCTGGCGCGTGACGTCCGACGTATCGTCGATCGAGGCACTCGGGTCGAGGCGGGCGCTGACGTAGAAGAGCTTGCCCTCGAAGTCGTCGAACAGGACGAACGGGATCCGGGACGACGCGAACGCGTAGGTCAACGACGCCGCGGCGACGAACGCCGCGAGCGACGCCCAGCGCCAGCCGAGCGCGCCCCGCAGGAGCGCGACGTACGCGTCCTGCGCCGGCGAGTACCAGCGCCGCACGCGCCCGCCCGCCGCGCGGGCCTCCGCCTGTAGACGCGCCGTCGCGCGCTTGCTCGTCCAGTGGGCGAGGTGCGCGGGGAGGATGGTGAACGCCTCGAAGAGCGATACGACGAGGCACGCCGAGACGATGACCGGGAGCGGCCTCATGAAGAGTCCCGTCGTACCCGGCAGCAGCAGGATCGGGAGGAATGCGGCGATGCTGGTCAGGATCGTCGCGACGACCGCGCGGCCGACCTCGCTCGTCCCTTCCACGGCCGCGACCTCGGGCGCGTCCCCCTCCTCGATCCGCCGGTACACGTTCTCGCCGACGACGATCGCGTCGTCGACGATCATCCCGAGTACGACGATCAGCGCGAACATCGTGACCATGTTCATGGTCACGCCGAGCGCGCCGCCGATCAGGATCCCGCCGAGGAACGAGAGCGGGATGCCCAGCGCCGTCACCAGCGCGATGCGCGGACTCAGGAACATCAAGAGCGCCAGGACGACGAGCGCCGCGCCGAGCATCCCGGACTCGGTCATCGTCCGGAGACGGTTCTCGACGTAGACCGAGAGATCGCTGTTCGTGCCGATCGCAAGCCCTGGCGGCATGCGGCCCTCGCGCGTCGCGACGTACTCGCGCACCGCAGCGGCGATGTCGATCGTGTCCCCCTCGGCGTCCTTCTGCACCTGCAGGTGCACGCACGGCATCCCGTTGAAGCGGCCGCGCGTCGCGCCGCGTTCGGTCGTCTCGACGATCCGGCGCGCGAGCCGCTCGAGCGGAACCTCCGCGCCGTCGGCGCGCGTGACGACGGGCAGATCCGCGAGGTCCATCGCCAGCGCGACGTCGCCGCCGACCCGGAGGAGCCGCGAGCGTTCCCCCACTTCGAGGCTGCCGAGCGGCGCTTCGGCGAGCCGCTCCCCGAGCACCGCGGCGGCCTCGTCGAACGTCACACCGTGGCGCTCGAGTGCGTCCGGGTCGAGCTCGACCCAGATGCGCGGATCCTCGTTGCCGGTCGGGACGACACCGGAGACGCCGGGGAGTGCCTCGAGCGCCCGGGCCTCGGCGCGCGCGACGCGGCGGAGCTCGGCCGCCTCCACCGCGCCGTAGATGAACACGGCGATGACCGGGAAGCGGTTCTTGGCCTCGTAGACGAGCGGGTCCTCCGCGTCCTCGGGCAGCTCGACGTCGCCCGAGCGCACCGCGTCGCGCGCGTCCGCAAGCGCCCCCGCCACGTCGACCCCGTCCTCGAGGGTCAGGACGATGCGCGACGTCCCCTCGCGGCTCGTCGAGCGCAGCTCGTCGATGCCGTCCACGCCCTCGAGCGCGTCCTCGAGTGGCACGGTCACGAGGCGCTCGACGTCGGTCGGCGACGCACCCGCCAGCACCGTGAAGACCTCGACCGTATCGAGGGAGAAGTCCGGGAACACCTCGCGCGGCATGCGACGGTAGATCAGCAGGCCGCTGACGATCAGCGCGAGCATCACCAGATTGGCCGACACCGGATTGGCCACGGCCGCGCGGCTCATCGCGCGGATCATGGCGCGTCGGTCCCGTCCAGTTCGACGCGGGCACCGTCGCCGAGGAGCTGCAGCGGACCGATCGCGATGCGCGCGCCCTCCGGCGGTCCTTCGAGGAGCACGCTGCCCCCGTCGCCCGCGCGCCCGAGCCGGACCGAGTACGCTTCTGCGCGCGGCCCATCCGGACCGTCGACCACGGCGAACACGACCTCGTCGCCGCCGCGGTGAGCGATCCACCGCTCGTCCAGCACGAGCACGTCCCGAAGCGCGGCGGGCCTGAGCTCGACGTCGGCGAAGGACCCGGCAGGGAGCAGCCCGCCCGTCTCGGCCGGGACATCGACCAGCACCTCGACGTCCACGGCGCGCGTCCGCGCGTCGACGCGCGCGCCGATGGCCGTGACGGCGCCGTCGAGCGCGAGCTCGGGCCGCGCGGAGGGCTGCACGCGCGCGGGCGACCCGACCTCGAGGCCCGGGAGATCGTCCGCGTGCACGGCGACCCGCGCTCGGAAGCGCGTCGTGTCGAGAAGACCGCCGACGGGGGCGAAGGGCGCGAGCACCTCGCCCACGGCCGGGGCCGGACCGGACGCGCCGGCAGCGGCGCCCGGGCGTGCGACGAAGCGGCCGCCGAACGGCGCGCGAAGCTCGAGGCGCACGATGCGGTCGCGGACCTGCTCGACGCGCTCCTCCGCGAGTCGGATCTCCTCGGCGCGCGCGTCCCTCCCCGCGCGGGCTGCTTCGAGCGCGCGCTGCGCCTCGGTCGCGGCCGACCGAGCCGCGACGCGGGCTGCGCGCGCCGCGTCGAGGCGCGCCTCGTCCGAGATTCCGCGCTCGGCGAGGGCGAGCCAGCGCTCCTCCTCGCGGACGGCGAGCTCGAGGCGCTCGCCGGCAAGGCCGAGCGCCTCCTCGGCGCGGGCCTCCTCCGCCGCGGCGGCGCGGGCCGCCACCTGAGCGGCTCGGACGGCCGTGGCCAGCGCCGCCTGCTCGAGCTCGAGGGGGCGCGGGTCGAGACGCACGAGCGGCTCGCCGGCCTCCACCCACGCACCGGGACGGAGGTCCTCGCGGACCCAGACGACTTCGCCGCCGCCCTCGAGCGCCAGGCCCGCCTCGCGGACGGGCTCCAGGGTTCCCGTGCCCTGGATCCGGGGGACGAGCTCGGTGCGTTCGAGCCGGACGGTCGACACGGGTACGGGCCGGGGCGGCGCGGCGGGCGCCTCGGGGGCCCGCGGGGAGGTCAGGACGATTGCGCGGGCGCCGAGGAGGCCGCCCGCGACGAGGCCGAGGGCGGCGAGCCCCTCCGCAGCGCGGCTCAGCGGGCTGCGGGGAGCGGGGTCCCCGCCCGGGGCGGGTCCGGGGGGCGTTTCTTCGGTGCTCGGCATCTCTTCCCTCTCGCTGGACACGTCGGCCGGCGGCCGGTTCAATCTTCGCCCCAACGTCGCTCCGGATCACCACCGCGGGCGTCAATCCACGGAGTCCGGACTGCCGGATCCGACCCGGCCGGTCGCCGGACCCCTCGACGGGGCCGGACGCCCGCCCGCCCCACGGCCCGCACCCGCCTGAGTCCCGAACAGTCCGGGATCCTGGCTCGCCGCGCCGGACCCACTGTGACCCGCCGAAGCGCCTTGAAGCTCGAAGTCGACACGTCCTCCCCCGGCATCGCGAAGGTCTCCCTCCGCGTGCCCTCCGACGAGTTCCAGAAGGAGGTCAAAGAGGGCCTCCAGCACGTCTCACGCGGTGTGCGCATGAAGGGCTTCCGGCCCGGGAAGATCCCGGTCCAGATGCTCGAGAAGCAGTACGGCGAGAGCATCCGCGCCGAGGTGAAGGAGCGCTTCGTGCAGCGCGCCTACGGCCAAGCGGTGGAGGAGAACGAGCTCAAGCCGATCGCGCACCCGCGCCTCGGGCCGGACGCGCTCGAGCTGGCCAGCGACGGCTCCTTCGACGTCGAGTTCGAGGTCCCGCTGAAACCGACTTTCGAGCTGCCCGACTACAAGGGCCTGTCCGCGACGAGCGAGCTCGAGCCCGTGATGGACGAGCAGCTCGACGCGACGCTCGAGGAGCTCCGCCGCGGCCAGTCGACGCCCACCGAGGCGGGCGACGAGGGCGTGGACGAGGACGGCTTCGTCGTGGCGAACCTCACCTTCGAGGCGAACGGTGAGACGGTCTTCGAGCGCGAGGGCATCCGCCTGGGCGTGCTGAGCCCCCCGCCGGGCGTCGACGCCGACCTCTTCAAGGAGGGGCTCGTCGGGACGAAGGACGGCGAGGACCTCGAGTTCCCGATGGAGATCCCCGAGTTCGTCGAGAACGAGGACGTCCGCGGCGAGAAGGGCACGGCCAAGCTGCACGTGACCAGCGCGATGCGTCTCGTCCCGCCCACGGACGACGAGCTGCTCGGGATGTTCGGCGACGACGTGTCGAACATGGACGAGCTCCGCACCTTCCTGCAGGCACGCCTCGAGGAGAACGCCCAGGAGCGCGAGAACCAGCGGATCGAGTCGGCGCTGCTCGACGAGGTGCTCGAGAAGACCGACGTCGACCTGCCGGCGCCGATGCTGGAGCAGCAGACGGAGGCGCGCCTCGAGCAGCTGACGCAGCAGATGGAGCAGCAGGGCGCGACCGAGGAGCAGCTGGAGGAGGCCCGGACATCCGGTCGCGCGGACGCCGAGGCCGACGCACGGAAGGGCCTCAAGGCGCTCCTCGTCGTCGAGAGGATCGGTGAGGCCGAGAGCCTGCTCGTGAGCTCCGAGGACATGGACGAGGAGCTCGCCCGCATCGCCGAGCGGAACCAGACCGACATCGAAGAGGTCCGCAAGTACTACGGCCAGAACAACCTGGGCCAGCAGCTGGCGATCGAGATCCTGGAAAAGAAGGTGCGCAGGTTCCTGCGCGAGAACGCCGAAGTGAAGGATCCGGCCTGACCGCCGCCTTCCCTGCTCCACTCTTCCGGCGGTCCCCTGCCGATCCCACTCGGATCGGCGCGCTTGAATCGGGTCGGCCCAACCTCTAATCAAGGCGCCATGCAGAACTACTACCCGGTCCCCTTCGTCATCGAGAAGACCGGCCGTGGCGAGCGGCAGTACGACATCTACTCGCGGCTGCTCGAGGATCGGATCATCTTCCTCGGCACCGCGATCGACGACAACGTCGCCAACGCGGTCATGGCTCAGCTCCTGTTCCTCGACAAGACGGGCAGGAACCAGGACATCAAGATGTACATCAACTCGCCGGGCGGCAGCGTCACGGCGGGTCTTGCGATCTACGACACGATGCAGCTCGTCGAGCCCGACATCTCGACGTACTGCCTCGGCCAGGCGGCCTCGATGGGCGCAGTGCTCCTGAGCGGCGGCACCTCGGGCAAGCGCTTCGCGCTGCCCCACAGCCGCGTGATGATCCACCAGCCCCACGGCGGGATGGGCGGCACCGCTCTGGACATGGAGATCCAGGTCCAGGAGATCCTCAAGATGAAGAAGCAGCTCGAGGGGATCATGGCGCACCACAGCGGCCGTTCCGCCGAAGAGCTCTCCGAGGCCTGCGACCGGGACAACTTCATGTCCCCCGAGGAGGCGAAGGACTTCGGTCTCATCGACCACATCGTGGCCCGCGCCGAGGGCGCTCCGCCCCGCTCCGAGCTCGAGGGCGAAGGCGAGGAAGGCTGACCGGAACGGCGAGCCGCCGCGCCGAACATCCGCGTTACGCGCACGTCGCGCAACGGGACCGAGGCGTGCGGCGCGCACGAAGCGGAACCATCGACCTCGGGCCCGAGCTCGATGCAGTCCGAAAGGGCCCGAGGCTCTCCGAAGGGGAAGGTGCGAACCTTCCCCTTCGCACATTCGGGACCGACTTCGTGCGCTCGTACGCGTCGAGCACCTCGTACGCGCCGAGGAAATTTCGTCCACAGACATCGACCGGACGGGTGCGAAGCGAAGTCCCTGAGGGAGCCTTCACGAACGAAGAGTGCCGAACACGGGGCACGCTCCGCTTTCTCATGATGGTCCCGCCTCGCCCTCCGTACCGACCTAAACTCCACGCATGAGCTCATCGCGTCGCACCGGCCGTCAGGTCGAACGCTGTACGTTCTGTGAGAAGCCGCGCCACCAGGTGGCATCGCTGATCGCAGGCCCCCCGGGCGTTTACATCTGCAACGAGTGCATCGAGATCTGCAACTCGATCCTCCAGGAGGAGCAGCGGCGCGCCCCCGGCGGCGCGCCCCAGACCGGCGAGCTGCGCGCCGATGCCGCCGCGGCTGCGACGCGGGTGCCGAGTGAGGCGCAGAGCGAGCGTCTGCCCACCCCGATCGAGCTCGCGCGCCGCCTCGACGAGTACGTCGTGGGCCAGCACCGCGCGAAGAAGGTCCTCTCCGTCGCGGTCTACAACCACTACAACCGCCTGCGCCACCAGGGAACGGGCGACGGCGCGGGCGAGGTCGAGATCGAGAAGTCGAACGTCCTGCTCGTCGGGCCCACGGGCTCGGGCAAGACGCTCCTGGCGCGCACGCTGGCGCGCACGCTCGACGTGCCGTTCGCGATGGCGGACGCCACGACGCTGACCGAGGCCGGCTACGTCGGTGAGGACGTCGAGAACATCCTGCTGAAGCTCCTGCAGGCCGCCGACTTCGAGGTCGAGCGCGCCCAGCAGGGCATCATCTACATCGACGAGATCGACAAGATCGGCCGCACGACCGGCAACGTGTCGATCACGCGCGACGTGTCGGGTGAGGGCGTCCAGCAGGCGCTCCTCAAGATCCTCGAGGGCACGGTCGCCAGCGTCCCGCCCCAGGGCGGCCGCAAGCACCCCGAGCAGTCGTACATCCAGATCGATACGTCGAACATCCTGTTCGTGGTCGGCGGAACGTTCTCCGGGGTCGAAGAGATCATCGGTCGTCGCGTCGGGCAGGAGGTCATCGGCTTCGGCCGCGACGGTGCCTCGAACCAGAGCCTCGAGCGCGCGCGCCGCAAGGTGTCCAGCTCGGACGCCGAGGTGCGCAGCCTCCCGGCGCTCGACGAGTACGCCGCGCGCGACGAGTACGTGCGCTTCCTGCTCCCGAAGGACCTGATGGAATTCGGGCTGATCCCCGAGTTCATCGGCCGCCTCCCCGTGGTGGCGACGCTCGACACGCTCCGCAAGGCGGAGCTCGTGCGCATCCTCGTCGAGCCGAAGAACGCGCTCGTGCGCCAGTTCCAGCGCCTGTTCGAGATGAACGGCAAGCGGCTCGAGTTCACCGAGAGCGGGCTCGACGCGGTCGCCGCGCTCGCGATCGAGCGCGAGACCGGCGTTCGCGCGCTGCGCTCGATCCTCGAGGGCATCCTGCTCGACCTCCTGTACGAGCTCCCCGCTCGCAAGGACTCGGACGTCTTCGTCGTGGACGAGGACGTGGTCCGCGGCCGCGTGCACCTGGCGCGCGGCATGACGTCCGCCGACCTCGAGGAGGAGTCGGACGAAACGCGCGAGAGCGCCTGAGTCCGGCCCGTACGGAAGCAGCGCGCAGCGGGCGCGCCCCCGGGATCGGGGGCGCGCCCGCTTCGCGTATCATGCGTGCCCCGGCCGCCCCACCCGGCGCCTCCCCACCGCACCCCACCGCCCCCATGCGCTCGCGCAACTCCCTCCTCGCTCTCGCCCTCGGGCTCCCGTCACTGCTGCTCGCAGCCGCCGCCGCACCCCAGGATCGCGGCGGCGCCCAGGAGACCGCCGAGACGCCGGAACCTGCGCCGAAGTCGTTCGCAGACCACGTTGCCGACGCGACGGCCGCCCACCGGCGCCAGCACTGGGGAGCGAGCGCCGACGCGCTGCAGGAGGCCCTCTACGTCGTCCTCCGCGAGCGGCGCACAGCGGTCACCGCCGCGCTCCCGAGCCCCGGTGAGGGATGGTCGGCCGAGGAACGCCGCGTCGACGAGAAGGAGGCGCTGCTCGCCACCGCGCTCACCGGGTTCATGGTCGAGGGGCGGTACCGGGGACCGGACGGCGCACGCCTCACGACGACCGTGATCGCGGATTCGCCGCTCGCGCAGATGCTCTCCATGCAGGTCTCGAACCCTCAGTTCCGGGGCGAGAACACGGAGGTCGTCGCCTACGAGAGCTACGAGGGGCTCCTGACCCGGAACGGCGAGGATCGCCTCCAGCTCCTCGTCCTGATGGGCCCCCACACCGTCCAGGTCGACGCACGCGGCGTACCGCAGGACCGCCTGCTCGCGCTCTTCTCCGAGTCCGCCCTCGGCGCTGTCGAAGCCGCCGTCTCGCGCTGAGCGCGCGCCCCCAACCGTGAACGACTCGACCCGAGGGGCGCAGCAGCTCCGCATCCGGTACCACCGCGACTTCGACGGGATGGTGTCCGGCGCCGTCCTCGCCCATGTCCTGCGCGAGAAGAAGGACGAGCGTCCGATCCTCCTCTCCGTGAACTACGACGAGCGCAAGGGCTGGGAGAACTTCGAAGCCGGCCGGCGCTTCGCCATCGTCGATTTCCACTTCCACCCGCGCGCCGAGTACTGGTTCGACCATCACCCGACGACTTTCCTGAGCGACGAACTGAAGGATGCGTACGCGCCGTCGGACCGGTGGCTCTGGGACGAGACCTCGTACTCGTGTCCACCGCTGATCCTCGACCACGCGGCGAAGCATCTCGGCTACGAGCCGCCCGAGCGCTTCGTCGAGGCCGCGCACTGGTCCGACATCATCGACGCGGCCCGCTTCGAGAGCGTCGACCAGGCGATCTTCGGCGAGGACCCCGCGCTGCGCATCTCGCGCTCGCTGACGGCGGCTCCGACGCCGGCCTGGGTCGACGAGATCGCGACGGCCCTCATCGACGACTCCCTGCACGACGTCGCGCTACGCGCCGACGTCGAGAAGGCCCACGACCGCGCCGCGCGGAACCGGGACAAGGCGCTCGAGCAGTTCCCTCCAACGGTCGTGTGGTACGAGGACGGGGTCGTGTTCTACGACGCCAGTTCGTCCAAGGTGCGCCGCGAGCGCTTCGCGCCCTTCTACCACCATCCGGAGTGCACCTACGCGGTCGGCGTGATCCCGACGCGCGCCGGCTTCCACATCACGTGCGGCGAGAACCCGTGGAACCCGCCCCAGGGCGGCGTCCACGTCGGCGAGCTGATGGAGCGCTACGGCGGCGGCGGACACCGCGCGGTCGGCGGCGCCAACCCGCCCTCGCTCGCGAAGGCGCGCGAGCTCGGTGAGGAGGTCGCGGACGAGATCACGCGCGTCCTCACCGGCGAGGCCTGACGCCCTCCGGGGCCCGGCCATGGATACGACCGAGACTCTGCTCTCGCTCGACGACGACGCGCTGGTCGAGCGCGTCGTCGCCCTGGGCGGCAAGCGGTTCCACGCGAAGGTCGCGCGCGACGCCGTGCTGCGCGCGGGCGTCCTCGACTACGGCGCGATGACCAGCCTTCCCGCGGCCGTGCGAGAGGGCCTCGCGGCGTCGCTCCCGATCCTCGGAAGCCGCCTCGAGACGACCTCGGTCGCGCGCGACGGCACGACCAAGCTGCTGCTCGCGCTGCCGCGTGGGGCGGCCCGCGACGGCGCCGACGGCACGGAGCTGACGGTCGAAACCGTGCACATCCCGCCGCACCGGCCGCTGGACGAGGACGGGAACGTGCGCGGCGCGACGCTCTGCGTGTCGAGCCAGGCCGGCTGCCCCGTCGGCTGCCCCTTCTGCGCGTCCGGCCTTCTCGGCCTCGCGCGCAACCTCGAGGCGCACGAGATCGTCGAGCAGTTCGTGCGCGGGCGCGCGGTCGGCCCGCTGCGTCGAGCGGTCGTGATGGGGATCGGCGAGCCGCTGCTCAACGCCAAGAACCTCGTGGCGGCCCTCGACGTCGTGCGCACCTCGTTCGGCCTCGGCGCGCGCAAGATCACCGTATCGACCGTCGGGTTCCCCGACCGACTGCGGAGGCTCGCCGACGACCGGCCCGGCTTCCAGCTCGCGGTGTCCCTCCACACACCGGACCAGGACCAGCGCGACGAGCTCGTGCCGGCGATGGCCGGCGTTCCGATCGAGGACGTGCTCGCTGCGGGCGACGCGTGGTTCGAGAGTACGGGCCGCGAGATCACCTACGAGTACGTCCTGCTCGGCGGCACGAACGACACGGATGGCCACGCCGACCGCCTCGTGCGACGCCTCGCGCGTCGTCGCTGCACGGTGAACCTGATCCCGTACAACCCGAGCCCCGAGATGCCGTACGACCGTCCGGCGGCGGACGCGGCGCAGCGGTTCCGCGATCGGCTCACGGAGGGCGGGGTCGTGGCGACGATCCGCTGGTCGCGCGGTCTCGACGGCGCGGCGGCCTGCGGTCAGCTGCGGCTGGCGCGGTAGAGCGCAGCCACGAGCGCGTCGGCCGACCCTTCGCGCGCGCGGAGGAACAGCTCGGGTTCGATCAGCTCGAGCTCCATGAGCAGCGGCGGGCCACCCGACGGGTCCCGCACCAGATCGACGCGGGCTTGGACCAGCGGCTCGGCGAGCCCGAGGAGTCCGCGCGCGCCCTCGAGCACGTCCTGCGCGGCGCGCGCGAGCTCGTCCGGCACGTCGGGGAACACCTCCACTGCGCCGCCGTGCTCCTCCTGCACGCGGAAGTCGCCCTCGCGCGGCCGCTTGAGGACCGCGTGGCTCACCTCGCCCCCGAAGACGGTGACCGACCACTCGCCCTCCTCGCACACGGCCGGAACGAATGCCTGCGCGACGAAGTCGCCGACGTCCTCGGCGCTCCAGTCGATCGCGTCGTCCGCGTCGACGACGCGCGTGCGGAAGGCGCCGCCCGACACGGCGGGCTTGAGTACGACGCGGTCGGCGTCGAGCGCGCGCGCGAGGGGCTCGGCGCGCTCGGACCGCGCGTCGGGCCCGACGAGAACGGTCGCCGGCAGCCGCGCGACGCCGGCCGCCTGGAGCTCGACGAGGTAGCGCTTGTGCCCGTTCCAGCGCAGCACGTGCGCCGGGTTGAACAGCGGCACGGTGCACGCGTCCGCCCATGCGAAGAAGCGCTCGGGCGCGCGGAAGTACTCCCACGGCGTCCGTACGAGCGCGACGTCGAACCGCTCGGGGTCGAGCGCGCGTCCCCAAGGCACAGGCGTACCGATGCCGCCGGCGCGCTCGAGCGCGCCGTACAGCGTTCGATCGTCGGGCTCGCCGTCGGGCCGGCCGTCCTCGACGACGACCGCCACGCGAAGTCCCTTCGAGCTCGGCTCTCTCTCTCGGTTCGCGCTCATCGGTTCCGTTCCTCCCGCTCGTTCCATCCGTCCGTCCCGACCGTCGCGCTCGCGCCCTGGGCCCGCTGTTCGGCCGCGAGCAGATCGACCATGCGTCCGTACGACGCGATACCGTCCGCCTGGGCGTTGGTGCGCAGATAGGCGTCGTTGACCCGCGACGCCGCCTCGGACACGCGCTCGTTGCGACGGGCCTCCCAGTGCACCCGACGCCCCTCGAAGAGCGCGAGGATCCGCTCGTCGAGCGCGTCGACCGCCACGGACCAGAGCACGCGGTTCTCCTTCCGCAGCGCGCGCAGCGTGTGCCGCAGCGCGCCGGCGTGGCCGCACACCCCGAGCGCCTCGGAGCCGTGCCGGACCGCGACCCGGTAGGCCAGGAAGTTGGCCTCGTCCTCGCGGGCCCAGCCCTGCAGGTGAGCGATCTCGTGGCAGGCGCCGAAGCCGCGGTCGAGCGGCACGAGGCCGCCGACGACGTGGGCCTCCTGGCTGAACGGGCCGAAGATCCCCGTGATGCCAGCCGCTGCGAGCAGCGGCGACGCGAGCGGCGCGACCACGGTCGGCTCGGTCGCGTGCCCGAGCGAAGGCTCCTCCTGGACGGCGCTCGCCCAGGCGCGGCGGGCCTCGTCCGCGAAGTCGACCCCGTCGGCCCAGTCGGGGCCCAGCGCGTCGAGGCCGCGCTCGAGCTCGTTGCCGAAGCGGAGGGCCATCGAGAAGAGCTGCCCCTCGGCGGGCGGGCCCGGGTCGAGCCCGAGGCGGGCGCTCACGGGCTCCCGCGCGTAGTTTAGGCCCCAGAGCCCCAGGAACGCCCAGGCGGCCGCACCGAGCAGCAGGAGAGCCGTGGAGAGCAGCGGGACGAGCCCCCGCCGCAGCGCACGGACGAGCAGGAGGATCGCACCTGCGACGGTCGCCGCGAGGAGGAGCTCCCCCACCGAGACCCGCGTGGCCAGGAGGGCCGGCCCGTCGGGCGCGACCCCCGCCAGCCAGCCGGAGGGGACGGCGACGAGGCGCGCGATGTGCGGGTAGAGGCCCTGGGAGTACAGCGACTCCACGGCGCCCGGGGCCGAGTGCGCGAGGACCGACGCGAGGACTGCGGTCAGCGGGCAGCCCAGGGCGCGCACGAGGCGCGGGCGTCGCCGCTCCTCCGGCGCACCCTCGCGCTCGACGTCCACCGGCTCACCCACCTCGTCACGATAGCGAGTCGCGCGGCGGGTTCGCGGTGCCCCGGCGCGCGGGCGCTCCGGTCCGCTCGCTCCCCGAACGCCCGGAGCTGCGAACGCCCGGCACCCCCGGGGCCGAAGAGCGCGTAAACGGTCCTCGGCCCCGGGGGTGCCGGTGGGTGGTCCTCGGAGACGCGCTACTTCAGCTGCTCCCAGTACTCCTCGGGCATGTCGTGCGCGATCTTCAGGGCGCCGTTCGCGCCCCCGTAGATCGGCTCCTCGATGCGGATGACGTTGCCGCTCCCGAGCATGCGGTGCATCTCCTCGGTGATCGCCCGGTCGAGGCCCTTGATCTGGCTGCCGCCGCCCGCGAGCAGCACGCGGTTCTTCAGGCGGTCCTGGAACTCGGGGTCGAACGTTCCGATGAGCTGGCCGAGGCCCTCGACGATCGGCGGCACGATGCGCTGGCACGCCGCGCGCATCTGCTCGGTGATGTCGAACTCGGTCGGCTTGCCGTTGACCGGGAAGGTGACCTTGATCGCCTCGGTCGCCTGGTCGACGGTCGAGAAGCGCTCCTTGATCTCCTTGAGCATCTGCTTCGTGAACTGCGCGTCGGGGTACGCCTTGGCGATCTCCTTCCCGAGCTCGTCGTCCACGAAGTCGCCCGCGGTGTTGCGCGTGATCTGGTCGCTCTCCTCGGGCATCGTGCCGTGCATACGGCAGAGGTCGACCGTGCCCGCGCCGATATCGATCACGAGCACGTCCTCGAGCATGTCGAGGCCGTACGCGACCGAGAACGGCTCGCTGCACAGCATCACGGAGTCCACGGACTCGCGCGCCGCCTGGAGGATCGCGTCCTTGTTGTTGATCTGCGCCTGCGCCGGCACGCCGATCACCGCGTAGACGAGCTCGTCCTTGCGCGGGCGCGCCTGGCGCACGATCTCCTTCACGAGGTCCATCGCGGCGCGGCGCGACTCGTCGTCGCTCTCCGTGCCGTCGGCGTTGAACTTCAGGACACCGTGCTCGAGCGGGCGGTGCAGATTCAGCGAGAGGCGCTTGTCGCGCGCCTCCTGACCGAAGAGCACGTCCTTCTTCAGGAGCTTGCGCGCCACCGGATCCTTCGGGTACCCGACGAACGACTCGATGGTCTCGCGGATGCCGTTGCTGGCGGAGACGGAGGTCCGGGAGGTGCCGAGGTCGATCCCGAGGTACAGGACGCCGTGGTCCTTGCTCGGCGTGACGTCGTCGGCCGCCTGGTCGGTCGCCGTGTCGGTCATGGGTCTGATGCGCGCGTAGGCGCGTGCGGTGAACAGGGTGCGATGGTTGGGTGCCCGATCCGGCCGAGCCCCCGACGTTCATCGGAGCGCGGGACACGGGGGCCGAAGGCCAGTCGTGGGATCGGTCCTGGGAACCGCCCACTGGATCGTCCGGAGCCGAACCCGAGGGCGAGCGCGCGCGGCGCCGCCGTCTCAGGCGGGGCCGGGCGTTCCCGAGATGATCCGCTTTCGGAGGTCGAGATTCGCCTCGAAGATCTTCGACATCAGGGCTTTTTTTTGCTTCACCTCGGCGGTGCGCCCCTGGATGCCCTGGACCTCGCGGTAGATCGACGCGACTCCCTCGTCCTCGGCCGGCGTCTGCCGGCCGGCCAGGAGCTGGTCGCGGTCCTCCAGGAGCCGCGCCATCTTCGCGAGGCGCCGCTCGAGCACTTCGATCTGGCGCCGCGCCTGGGAGTCCTGCAGCGGCCCTGGGCGCGCTGCGCGCGGCGCAGGGGGCGTCGGGCGAGACTGCGCGGCGCGCGGCTCGGGCTCGGCCGGGACGCGCTGGATGATCACCCGCGTTTCCGGCGCCGGACGATCGCCCCGGCCGCCGGAACGACGCCTCCGCGAGCGCACGGGGAGCTCGATCCGGTGCACGACGTTCCCGCCGTTCTTGGGTGTCTTGAAGTTCGCCATCGCCCTCTCGCCGGGCTGGAGCCGCCCGCCCCGATCCGGCGCACGGTTGTAACAGACGAGCGCCCGCGGGTGTCGCTGCGGAGCCGTCTCGAACCGGGCCGAGCGGGCCTGTCCGGGCGGATCCGGGGGCCGACTCAGCGGTGGACATCCTCGAAGCGGAGCTCCGGCTGCGGGAGGTCCCGCCAGTCGGTCCGTACGAAGCCGGTCAAGGTCTGCGGAAGGGGCGCACCGCCCCGAACCACGTCCCAGGACGTCAGCCGGCGCCAGCGGGTTCCGTCCTCGCCCATCAGCGCGAGCAGCTGGTCCATGTGTCCATACCAGTGCCTACCCCCTCGCACCGACTCGTCTACCAGAACGACCGCCACTCCGCTCTCCGCAAGGAAACGGTCGAGCTCTCCCGTGTCCCGGAAGCGCCCCTCGTAGTCGCGGCCGCTCCAGCCCGCGGTGCCCAGCACCTTGCTGGCGCGTAGCACGGTCCGGTTCGGACGCTCGTCGTCCGCGAAGGCGACGCCCGCGACGAACAGCCCTTCCCCGACCGGGTCCGACGCGATCAGGTAGCGCTGGGGCGAACCGGCCCCGCGCGCCACGAGGTCCCGCGCCGCCGTCCCCCAGCCGGTCCAGTCCTTCGTGCGCACGCCCTCGCGGCCAGCGATCGACGCGAGCAGGACGCAGGCCACGCCGAGCGCGGGCGCGAGCCCACCGCTCGAGCCCGCGCCCGCCGCGCGCGCGACGCGCCGCGCGACGACGCCCGCGCCGAGCGACGCGAAGATCGTCCATGCGGGCGCGAGGACCGCGAGGTGACGCTCCTCCACGCTGCTCGGAACCGCGAGGTGCAAGAGCGCGAGCGAGGGGACCCAGGCGATGAGCGCGTGCCAGCGTCCCTGGAGCGCGCCTCGGCGGTAGCTCCAAGCGACACCGAAGGGCACCAGGAGGAGACCCACCCAGCCGAGCAGGCCCGGGATCCACGACGCGAAGTGTCCCGCCGCGAAGCGCACATAGGCGAACGACGGTGACGAGCCCCCGGCCCACGATCCGACGTTCGTCTCGAGCATCTGCACGTACCAAGGACCCGCCGACCCGGCGACGAGCGCGGCGAGCCAGAGCGCCGGCCGCTTCAAGAGGTCCCAGCGTCGACCCACCGCCATGGATAGGATCGGCACGAAGCTGAGGGCGAGCCCCGAGCCCTTCGTCAGGATCGTGCAGGCCGCCAGGGCGCCGAAGAGCAGCGCGTAGCGCGCACGGCCCGTGTCCATGAACCTCCCGAAGGCGAGGACGGCCCCGAGCGCCAGCAGCGCGATCATCGGCTCCGTCATCGCGGACGCACTGCACTGCGTGACGATCGGCACCGACAGGTACACGACGCCGGCGACGGCGCCGCCGATGGTTCCGATCGGCCGCCGCAGCACCGCATAGATGAGGAACGCGACGCTGCTCGTCACGAGCGTCAGGAACGTGACGACCGACGCCGTGGACGTGCCGACCACGAGCATCCACGTCGCGAGCACGCCGTGGAAGAACGGCGGCCACTGCCCGATGCCGACCTTCGGGTAGTGGACGTGGTACTCGCGTGCATACGCGAGCGCTCCGGAGGGCCCCTCGAGCCACGCCCCCGACCCGAGCCAGTCGCGGATCATCAGCGCCGAGACGAGATGGGACGGCTCGTCCTCGAAGCCCCCGAAGCCGCTCTCGAACGACCCCGTCGCGACCTGAAGGAGGAGCGCGAGTGCGAAGAGTGCCCCGAAGACGGCGGCGTGCTGCGCGAACGCGACGTCGGCGTCCGGGCGTGTGGAGGGGCCGTCCACCGGGGCTCCGTCAGTCGATCCGCCAGAGGGGCTCGAAGCTCGAGGGCTCGACCCCGAAGTAGCTGTACATGGCCGGGATCTCGACGAACATCAGGCCGACGAACAGCGCGGTCACGAACAGCAGGTACGCGAAGAAACGCCGCTCGCGCCAGAGTCGCTCCGGGTTCTGGACCGGGCTGTCCTCCTTGAGTCCGAGCGCCATGTAGTAGGCGAAGAAGCCGGCCACGAACGGAACGCTGAGGACGAGCTCGAGCTTGTAGCGGACGAGGAACACGCCCGAGAAGAGCGCGCAGGTCGTCACGTAGAAGACCATGCTCGTCAGGAGGCGACCCTCGTCGTAGAACGCGAACGAGCGGCGGTAGGCGGCCGCGCGGGCCGGATCCCCGATCGAGCGGTACTCGGCGAATCGCTTGGTCGCCATGAAGAAGGCGCCGACCATCCAGTACGCGAGCACGAGCGACACGGGCGGGAAGCGGTCCGGAACGAGCGCGAACCAACCGAGCGCGAGTCGGATCGGGTTGTTCACCGACTCCGAGATCACGTCGACGTACGGGATCTCCTTTGTCCGCACGGGCGGGATGTTGTACAGGCACCCCATGACCCAGAGCGCCGTCGCCGAAACCCCGAACGGTCCGTTGATCTGGAACGCGAACCAGATGCCGAGCGCGCCGAGCGCCCACCACTCGACGAGTGCGACCTTCTTCGCCACGAGGCCCGCAGCCGCCGGTCGGAAGCGCTTCTTCGGGTGCTGGCGGTCGAGGGGGGCGTCGAGCACTTCGTTCAGGACGTAGTTGCTCGACGCGACGATGCACGTCACGAACACCGCGGCGGCGAGGCGCGCGGCGCTCTCGAGGCTGACGAGCGCGGGCGAATAGAAGAACGCGAGCATGACGCCGAGGCCCATGAACACGTTCTTGAACCAGTGGTCGATGCGCGCGATCTGCACGTAGGGACGCACGCGCCCGACCCAGGTGCGCTGGGGCGCGACGGCTGCGTCGCTCTCCGTGAGGAGCGCTTCGGACGCGGCGCCGGGCGCCGCAGCGACGCTCTGCCCCGTTTCGGGCGGGACTGCGGCGGCGCCGCTCGTCGTTTCACTGGAGGGTGAGCGCATCGTAGACCTCCGCGAAAGTGCGCACGAACCGGGGGGCGTCGGCGCGGGACGGAAGAGGCGAGGCTGGGCGCTTCGCATCGATGATAACCGAGCGCATTCCGGCCCTCCGCGCGCCCTCGGCGTCGACGTCGACGCGGTCGCCGACGTAGACGACCTCGCGGGGCGCGAGGCCCAGCGCTTCGGCTCCCTTCAGGAATCCGGCAGGGTCCGGCTTGAACGCATCGACGTCTGCGTCCGTCGCCCCGAGAGCGACATCGAACAGGTCGTCGACGCCCAGCGCGGCGAGCTTCGCGGCGGGCGGGTAGTCCGAGAACACGCCGAGTCGCAGCCCCAGCGCGCGGAGCCTCGTCAGGGTCGGGCGCAGTCCCGGCCAGGCCGCGCGCGCGAGCGCAGGCGCGGGTCGCTCGAACATCCACTCCTCGACCGTGCCGCGCAGCGCTTCGGGCGTGATCCCGAGGCGCGCCGCCGGGACGTCGAACTGACGGTCGCCGAGCGGCGCGCGTGCGGCGTCCTCCGCCGGACCGCGGAGCTCCTCGCGCATGCTGCGGAAGAGCCGGAGCCGGCGGACCGCCTCGGCCGTACGGCGCGGGGCCCGCACGGCCGCGTACACGAGCTCGACCACCATCGCCCTACGCAGCTTGGGCTGGTCGTAGAGCGTCCCGTCCAGGTCGAACAGGACGCCCGCGACCTCGATCGGGGGCGCGGAGGGGGTCTCGTGAGCGGGGATCGGCATCGGGGCGGGGAGAGGTCCCTGCTTCTAGATCGGTCCCGCCGCCTCTCCGACTGAGGCGGGCACGGCACCGATCTCAGCCTGCGACACCGGGCGCTGCAACTCCCGCGTGCCGGCGGAGCCATTGGCCCGCGTAGCCCATGTGGACGAGGCTCCAGAGGCACGCGATCGAGAGACCGATCGCAGCCCCCGTGCGAGGCCACACGACGACGCAGCTCGCCGTGATCGCCACATTGGCCGCGAGACCGATCGCGCTGATGACGAGCGCGACCCGGAGCTGCTGCGTGACCAGGTAGAAGACGTCGTTCGCGACCGAGAACGACGCGATGGCGAAGCCCGGCACGAGGATCAGGACCAGCGTGTAGACGGGCTCCTGGAAGTCGCCCGGGTACAGAAGGCGGAGCGGTACCGGCAGCAGCGGCACCAGGAGCGCGAGGCCCGCCGTCACGGTCGCTCCGGAGAGCAGGCTCGCGCGCCAGTAGGTGCGGCGCAGCGCGGCGACGTCCTTGACGTGTGCGAGGGCGGCCAGCGCGGGAAGCGCCGTGCGGTTGATGCCGACCACGAGGATCCGCAGCAGCGAGCCGAAGCGCAGCGCGATCCTCAGGTAGGTGACCCACGTCCGGTCGCCGAGCTGGCCGACGAGGAGCGACGGGATCGTCTCGGTGCCGAGGGAGTCGACGTTGCGTACGAGGCCGACCTTCACGCCCTCGCGTACGGCGTGTCCGGTCCGGATCTCGCGGCTCCGGAGGGCGTCGCGGACGCGCGGAAGGTGGGAGTCCTCCGCGCGTCGCGCGCGGCCGTACGCGTCGAAGGCGAGCGCGCCGCCGACGAGCGAACCGAGCAGCATCCCGACGGTGGGCCCGAGCGCGTCGCCGGTGACGAGAGCACCGAAGGTCACGAACGCGAGGCGAGCGGCCTCCTGTCCGACCTCGACGCGGGAAACGTCGAGCATCCTCCGCTCGCCCTGCAGCCCCGCGACGAAGATGTTGCGCGGCGCCTCGAAGAGCGGCGACAGCGCGAGGAGCGCGCTGAGTCCGAGCACGCGGAGCCCCTCGCCGTCGAAGAGCCCGGCCGCGCCGTCGAGGGCCCCGGCGCCGAGCAGCCCGAAGACCGCTCCCGCGAGCGCCACGCCAATGAGCGCGAGCCCGAACGAGATGCGCAGCGACACCCCCATCCACCCGACCAGGCGCGCGCCGCCGCCGCCGCGGGCCTCCTTCGCGATGTGCATGGTCGCGATCGGACCCACGCCCAGGTTGAGCAGGGTCCAGAGCAGCGCGTACGCGCTCGTCGCGAGGTAGAAGACGGACTGCTCGAGCGCGCCGAGCGTCACGGCGAGCACGACGGAGCTCAGGAGGCCGCAGCCGGCCTTGATGAGCGACGCGGCCTGCAGCGTCGTCGACTCGCGCAGGAAGCGGCTGGCGAGGACGCCCTGCGCCGCGCGGCGCGCGCGCTTCAAGCGCCGCGGCCCCCCGCCGCCCGGGAGGGGTGGTCGGGGTGGATGAGGAGCACGTCGCCGCAGATGCCGCTGATCGTGCTCTCGATGTCGACATCGCCGTAGCCGAGCTCGACGAAGGCGTCGATGGCGGCCTGCTGACGGTCGGCGAACGGATGCCACTTCGCCGTGAACACCTCGACGAAGATCGTCGGGCGCTGGCCGGTCTCGACCGCCCAACGGTGCAGCGACTCGAGCACGGCCCAGTCGTAGCCCTCCGTATCGCTCTTGATCACGTCGATCGGGCCCGGGTCGTTCGCGAGCAGCCAGTCGCACGCGTCGTGGAGCTCGATCGTCTCCTCGGTCATCACCGTCCCCGGCGGCACCGCCGTGTTCGGTCGCCGGTCGAACATGATCTCCTCCACGATCGAGTTCCCGCCGTAGTTGTGCGCGGGCTTGTAGATCGTCTTCGGACCGGTCTCGTTGCCCATTCCGATGCGGTGCACCGTGAGCCGGTCGTCGTCCGCGAAGCGCGCGCGGGCGATGTCCGCGTACTCCTGCACGGGCTCGAACAGAAGACCGCGCGCGCGCGGGCGCACAGCCCGCAGGTTCCGCGTGAAGGACCCGATGTTGCACCCGATGTCGAGGAACGTGCCCTCGTCGGAGAGGTGCGGGACGATCCGCTCGACGGACTCCTTCACCTTGCGCTCGTGCCGCTTCTCCCACGACTCGAGGCTGCGCGTCGGGACCACGGAGATGATCCGGCGCTTCACCCTGTCCGCCAGGCGGCGGGCGCGGTCGAGGAGGGGTCGTTCGTTCACGGTGCGGAGGGAGGGCACGGTGCTTCGGGAAGGGAGGACGCGGGCGCGTGTGCCGTTCGGCGGTGTCGGGCCTCTCAGGATTGGGCCCCTTAGAATTGGGCTCAGAGCCCCTGCAGCATCCCCTCGAACGCAGAGCGCTGGGAGACCATCGTCTCGGCAGGGCCCGTGCACTTGACGGTCCAGACCGTCGCGGAGTCCGGCGTCTCGATGAAGGCGTAGAAGCGCGCGTCGCCCTCGACGGGGCCCCCGCCGGCCCCGTGGGCCGGGCTCGCGCCGCCGTCGAGGAAGAGCGCCGTGGAATCGAACGCGCGGGACGTGAACTCCTGGCGCTCCTTCGGCGTCAGGTCGGCCGGATCGCGGTCGGGACCGACCCAGTTCTCGATGTTCTGCTCGACGCCGCCCATGCCCTGGCCCCAGCGGTAGACGACGAGCTCGAGCGCGGCGTCGTCCGCCTCGAAGCGGAACTCCTTGTGGCGCATCTGCCCGGACGGCTCGAGCTCGGTCCAGCCGTCGGGAAGGGCGAAGCGGGGCGCGGCGTCCGCCTGCGCCTCAGCGGCCGGCGCGGATCCGTCCGCCGGCGCTTCGCTGCCGGGCGCGGGCCCGGCCTCCGCCTCGCCGCCGGAGCAGCCCAGAACGACGGACGTGGCTGCGGCGAGGAGCAGACCGGCGGCGCGGCCTCCAAGGGAAGCGGTGATCTTCATGGTCGACGTTCGTACGGTGGTCCCGGCGCGGGACCTCCGCGCGCGAAGTCTACCCGCTCCACACGGGGCGACCCGTCCTCGGCCCCGGCGCCCGCCCCTGGCGCCGTCCACGTGTCTCTTCCCGTGCCTCGCGCCCGGGACTCCCCAAGATGAGCAAACTGCCGCCCCTGCGCTGGCTCGTCCCGATCGCCCTCCTCGTCGTCCTGGCGGGGTTCCGGATCACCGCGTTGCTCACACCGGTGGAGGATCGCATCGAGAGACGGATCCGCTACGTCGTGCGGGGCGTGGAGGCGCGGGACGCACGCCGCATCCACCGCTTCTTCCAGAGCTTCTACCGGGACGAAGACACCGGGATCGGCTTCGAGGACGTGAAGCAGGCCGCGCAGTACATCGCGGTCGGCCCGCTCCGCTACCGCGCCACCCTCGACCCGGACGACGGGATCGTCTTCGTAGAGCCGCCCGCGCTCGACGGCACCTACGAGCGCGCGACCGTCGACCTGCACTTCCTCGTGGAGTCGCGCGCCTCGAAGGACGCGCCGTACGAGCCCTCCTGGGACGCACGCGCGCGCGTGCTCCTCGAGGAGCGCGACGACAGCTGGTTCGCGATCCGCACCAGCAACGTCAACTGGGACGAGCGCGACTGAGCGCGCCCGATCCTCTGCAGCGGCCCGGAGCTAGGGGCGCTCGCGCCGAGAGCGCTGGCTCTCGAGCGCGCGCAGGCGGCGCGCCGCAGGCTCGAAGCCGGGCTCGAGCTCAACGCAGCGACGGAAGGCCTCTTCGGCCCCGGCGCGGTCGCCCCGCGCCTCGGCGACGAGCCCGCGGTGGTACGCGACGCTCCACGTCTCTTCGCCCGTGAGCTCGTGCGCACGGTCGAGCGCACGCGTCGCGTCGCTGTAGCGCGCGTCGAGGAACGCCAGCGCGGCGCGGCTCTCGTACAGCTCGGCCGCGTCGGGGCGCAGGACCAGCGCAGCTTCGATGCGGCGCTCGGCGCCCGCCAGGTCGCCCGCCTCGGACGCGAGCCGGACGGAGAGGACCGTCGCATCGACGTGGCCGGGCTCCAGGCGCAGCGCCGTGTCGAGCAGCGCACGCGCTCGCTGACTGCGGCCGGTCTCGATCGAAACCGCCGCGTCGGCGACGAGCGTCGGTACGTGCCGCGGGCTCGCCAGGCTGAGTGAACGCAGCTCGCGCGCGAGGCGCTCGGGCTGGACGCGGTCCGAGCGCTCGAGGACGGTCGCGAGCCGCTCGGCCGGGCTGGGGCCACGGTCGAGGGGGCGCGACACGCAGGCGCCGAGCGGCAGCGCGAGAAGAAGGAGCGCGGCCATCCGCGGCGCGCGCTCGACGGCCGGACGTTTCGAGGGGGGGATCATCGATCGAGCGGGCTCAGGGCTGACCGGCGACGAAGTCACCGGCGAGGCGGACGAAGTCTGCGACCGCGGGACCGAAGGTCCACACGAATACGCCGGGGAGGAAACAGATCACGAGGGGGAACGCGAGCTTCGTCGGCAGGGTCTGGGCGCGCTGAATGGCCTCTTCGCGCCGCCGGGACCACAGGTCGTTCGCCTGGCGGCGCAGCGTCTCGCCGATGCTCGCCCCCTGGGTGTCCGCGTGGATGAGGGCCGAGCTGAAGGTCGAGAGCGACGGCACGTCGAGCCGGCGCGCCATCGCGCGGATCGCCTCGGTGCGCGACACGCCGGCGAGCGTTGCAGCGCGGACGCGGGCGAGCTCCTGCGCGAGCAGCCGGTCTTCCCCCATCGCACGCTCGACGCGCAGGGCTGCGGCGTCGAAGCCGAGGCCGGACTCGACGAGCGTGGCGAGCAGGTTCAGCACGTTCGGCAGGTCGCGCTCGACGGCCTGCTGGCGCTCGCGGCGCGCGCGGCGCACCCACGCGATCGGAACGAGCGCGACGAGCGCAGCGACGAGCCAGACCGAGCCCCGCATCACCGGGACGAAGATCTCTGCGATCCCGCCGGGGATCTCCTCCAGCCAGACGACCGCGCGCTCGACGAATCCGGACGCGTCGAGCAGCAGCGCGAGGAATGTCGCGGCGAGCAGCGCGCCCGCCACCCAGAGCACGAACTGCGTCGAGGCTCCGCGGCCCTCGTAGCCCGCGGAGGCGAGCCAGTGCTCGAGCGCGCTGGGCTCCCGGAACTCGTCCTCGTCGCCGCTGGCGGCGAGCGGCCCGTCGCCCCCGGGCGCTCCCGCCATGAGGCCCTCCTGGATCCGGCGCTGCATCCGCGCGCGGCGCTCCCACCAGAAGACGCCCCCGGCCACCGCGAGGAGCGCGAGTGCGGTCCCCCACGCGGGTCCCACTGCTGCGAGGATCGCCACCCTAGACCTCCACCCGGACCATGGACGAGATCCACGCGAGGCCGATCGCCTGGAGGACGACCGAGGCCACGACGAAGGAGAGCCCGATCGAGCTGCCGACGAAGTCCTCGACGCGCTCCGGATACTGGCTCCACATTAGGAACGCGAGGCCGTAGGTGATCCCGAGGATGCCGACGACGGACGCCTGTGTCTCAACGGCCTGCGAGCTGGCGCGACGCAGTACGTCGACGCGCTCGCGGAGCGTCTTGGCGACCTGCGCGAGCGACGACGCCGCGGAGCCACCGCTGTCGAAGTGCGACGCGAGCGTGAACGCGAACAGGCGCGGCCCCTCACCCGGGTGGTCCTCGGCCAGATCCTCGAGGACGACAACGGGGTTCTCGCCGAGGCGGATGCGGTCGCAGAGCTCGACCAGCATGGCGCGTGCGCGGCCCGAGCTCTCGTCGGCCGCCGTGGTGAGGCTCTCGAGGAGCGCGGCGCCGGAGCGCAGCGACGCCACGGCCATGTCGAGCGAGGACGCCAGCGAGAGATCGAACGCGATCGCGCGCCGCGCTTCGAGTCCGCGCAGGCCCGCGTGCGCCGCGATCCCGACGAGGAGGGCCGCCGCCCCGACGACCGCGAACGGAGCGTCGACCGCCAGCAGCACGAGGGCCGCCACGCCCGCGGCCAGAACCGCGCCGAGCAGGACCCAGCCGGGGCGCTGCTCCGACGCACGCGTCCCGTCGCCGGCGTCCTCGTCGCGGGAGGACAGGAGCGCGAACAGGAACGTCCCGATCAGGACGATCAGGGCGAGGACGAGGGCGGTATCGAGCATGACCTCCGCCTAGCCGACGGGCCGGTCCCCCGGCGCGTTGAACAGCTCGAGCGGCACGCTGCCGCCGGTCTCGCGGTCCGCCTGGACGAAGCGCGGGACGATGCCGGTCGCCTCGTAGCGACCCTGCACGCGCCCGCGGCTGCGTCCCGTGACGCGGAACGTGAACAGGTCCTGGATCAGCGGAACGCCCGACTCGATCCCGGCGACCTCCGAGACGGACGCGATGCGCCGCACGCCGTCCTCGAAGCGACGGACGTGGACGACGAGGTCGAGCGCCGACGTGATCTGCTCGCGGATCGCGCGCGACGGCAGGTCCGCGCCCGCCATCAGCACCATCGTCTCGAGCCGCGCGAGCGCGTCACGCGTCGAGTTCGCGTGGATCGTGCAGAGGCCGCCCTCGTGGCCCGTGTTCATCGCCTGGAGCATGTCGAGCGCCTCGCCCGAGCGCACCTCGCCGACGATGATGCGCGACGGGCGCATGCGGAGACTGTTGATCAAGAGATCGCGAGCCGTGATGCGACCCGTGCCCTCGGCGTTGGACGGACGCGTCTCCAGCCGGACGACGTGCTCCTGGTCCAGCACGAGCTCGGCCGTGTCTTCGATCGTCACGACGCGCTCGTCCGCGGGGATGGCCTCCGCGAGGATCCCGAGCAGCGTCGACTTGCCGGCACCCGTGCCGCCCGACAGGAGGACGTTCTGGCGGCGCTTCACCGCGGCCGAGAGGACGGTCCACATCGCCGCGTCGAGCATGCCCAGCTTGAGCACGTCCGCCGACCGCAGACGGTTCCGCCCGAAGCGGCGGATGGAGAGCGTCGGGCCGTCGATGCTCACCGGCGGCAGCGTTGCATTGACGCGGCTGCCGTCCTTCAGGCGCAGGTCGACCATCGGCGACGACTGATCGATCCGGCGCCCCGCTCCGAGCGCGAGGCGCTCGATCATCCGTCGCAGGTGCTCGTCGTCGGCAAATCGCACCGCGACGCGCTCGAGCCGCCCGTAGCGCTCGATGAAGACCTGGTCGTGTCCGTTGACGAGGATGTCGGTGATCGCGGGGTCGGCGAGCAGCGGACCGAGCGGGCCGAGGCCGGTCGCCTCCTCGGTGAGTTCGTGCGCGAGCCGCTGCCGCTCGCCCTCGTTGAGCGGGAGGACCTCGTCGTCCAGGACGTCCGCGACCCAGTTCTCGACGGCGACGCTGAGCTCGGCCGGATCGGCGCCGAGGAGGCCGTCCTCCTGCAGCTCACCGACCATGCGCGCGTGGAGCCGGGCTTTCAGCTCGACGTAGTCGTCCGTCGCGCGCGCGGTTTCCGACGACGCCGGAGCCGCGGTCGAGCGGATCGAAGGCGGCGCTGCGGCCGGCTTGCGCGCGAACAGCGAGCGCACGGAGCGAACGTCGCGGTCGCTCACGCGTCGACCTCCGGCGCGACTTCCGCGACGGTCGCGAGCCCGACGCCCTCCTCGGGGACGGACTCAGCGTGCTCGAGCACGCCGAGGTCGCCGGCGGCGTCCCTCGCGATGCCGGCGATCGCGCGGCCCCAGCGGCCGATGCGTCCGACGCCCGCGGCGGGCGGCTTGCCCGTGTTCGCCGCCGTCAGGACGGCGTTGGAGAAAGGCACGACGTGGTCGACGGTCCGGTCGAGCCGCGTCGCGACGTCGGCGGCCGAGAGCGCCGGGCCACGCACCCTGTGCGTCCGGTTGAGAACGATGCGGCAGCGCTGCCGGTCCAGCCCCACGCGGTCGAGCACGCCGAGGAGCTCGGCGGTGCCCTTCACCGTAGGCGCCGAGTCGTTGAGCACCACGAATGCGACGTCGGACATGTCGAGGATGGCGAGCGTCACGCTGTCGAGCAGCGGGAACGTGTCGACCACGACCACGTCGTACGCGCGGCGCGCGCAGGCGATGATCCGGGACATGATCCCCTCGTCGACCGCCGCCGCGTCGATCGCGTTCGCGGGCGCCGCGAGCACGTGGACGCCGCTCGAGTGCACCGCGGCGAGGCTGCGCAGCAGATCGGGGTCGAGCCGGTCGACCTCGCGCGCCGCGTCCGCCAGGGTCGAGGTCGCGTCGACCCGCGCGAGGTCCGCGACGACGCCATGCTGCAGCGAGGCGTCGACGACGCACACGCTGCGGCCCTTTGCGAGCGAAACGGCCGTATTGACCGCCACGGTCGACTTGCCGACGCCGCCCTTGCTCCCCACGAACGAGAGCACACGGCCCACGCTCTGCTGCGCGGGCGCGCCCTCCGGCAGCTCGCGGCGGATGAGCGCGTCCAGCTCGGTGGTCGACAGCGGCCGCGTGAGGAAATCGCGCACGCCGGCGCGGAGCAGGTCGACGAAGCGCGTCGAGAACGCTTCGTCCCCGCTCAGCCCCTGCGGCCGGTACACGGCGACGAGCACGGGCGGATGGTCCGCGCGTCGGATCTCGGCGGCGAGCCGCGCGACGCTGGCCGCGTCGTCGTCGAGCTCGACGAACATCAGATCGATGCGCCGCTCGAGGACGCGCGCGAGCGCGCGCCGGTCGTCGTCCTCGACGCGGAGCACGATGCGCGCCTCGTCCGCGTACTCGTCGGCGAACGCGCTGAGCTCCGCCTCGAGGCCGGGGTCGCGGGAGAGCAGGAGTGCCTGGATCGTGCGTGTCACGGGGAGTCTCGGTTCTCGTCAGCGAGCGAGGACGGGCGCGAGCAGCGCGTCGCCGCCGGCGGGGGGAGGAAGGGCGAACGCGGCGTCGGCCGCGGCCGTCGGCTGAGCGGTGGCGTTGCGCGGCGCGATGTACGGGCCGACCTTGGACGCCTGGATCCGGAGCGCGCCGCCGGGTACGACGGTCACGCTGAGCACCTGGACGGCCACGAAGCCGCGCACGCGCAGGACCCCCGCCGTCGCATCGCGCGCGTGCAGCGACGCGTAGAGGATCCCTGCGAGTTCGGCGGGCGGAGTGGCGGGGACCCGCGCGCTCCCCTCTACGAGCCGTCCGCCGAGCTGGGCCTGGCCGTACACGGCCGCGCCGCCGATCGGTCCGGCGAGGACACCGGACCCGTCGACGTCGACCGTGAACGCGAGATCCGACGGAGCGGCGACCCACGCGGCCTCGTCGAACGAGAGCCAGCGGACGGAGCCCGTCGCGACGTCGCGCGCGACCGGCGCAAGGCCGGGGAAGCCGGGCTGTGCGAGGCCCGCCGCGGTCGCGCGCCGCGCGTCGGCGACGGCGACGGCGCGCACCGTGATCCCGTCGCGGCGCGGGTCGTACACGTCGGCGTCCGGGGTGCTGAGCGCGCCGGAGCCGAGGCCGAACAGGTACGGCAATGTCGGACCGGCGGAACTCACGCCAGGCACGCGGTCGAGGGGCTCGGTCGGACGCGTGCGGCGCAGCCGCGCGAGGAACGCCGTTCCGCTCGCGTCGGCGACGAAGTCGGGACGGCCGTAGTCGGACGCCTCGCGGTGCCAGTCCACGCGCCCGGGGTCAACGGGGTCGACCGACTCGTACGTGCCCGCGACCAGGTCGCCGGACTGGACGTTGGCGGCCTCGTTGGTCTGCAGCGCCGGAAGATAGGGTGCGCCCGCGACGAGCAGTCCTCCGGCAGGCATGTCCACGCCGGCCACGCCGTTGTCGAGGACCGGCCCCGCGCCGAGCAGGAACCGGTCGGGCGCGGTCGAGCGGTCGAGGTCCTCGTCGAAGACGAGACCCGCAAACGCGGACGCGAGCTGGCGACGTGCGAGATCCGACGCCGCGAAGTCCGAAGGGTCGAGGTCGCGGCCCGCGAGACCCTCGAGCGCGGCGACGTCCGCGCTCGACTGCATCTGGAGCTGCGTCGTGCGGGCGATGCCGAGGTCGACGACCACCGCGAAGAGGCCGAAGAACGCGAGGAAGAAGAACGCGAAGAAGATCAGCACGGCGCCCGAGCGCCGCGGATCGCCGCCGGGGGTCGAGCTGCGCCCGAAGCGCGCGCGCGGCGCGGTCGGTGCGCCTGTCCCGTCAGCGCGAGTCATCGGAGGATCCCTTGGGCACGGCGGTCAGCGCGCGCTCTCCGCCCACCAGCGTTTCCACGACGGTGAACTCGCCCGCGGCGTACCCGTTGGGCATTCCAGTGGGCGCGGTGGCGGCGCCGCGGTCGTCGACCGCGGGCTGCGCGTCACGCATCGACTCCGGCAGGAGGCCGGGCGTGACGCTGTCCGCCGGATCGTCGGGGCGCCCGGAGCGGGCGAGGCACGTGATCTCGTCCTCGAGTCGGATCGCCGCCATGAGCGGGGCGACCTCCTCCGGCGCGAGCGCGATGACCATCTCCTGGACGGGCTTCGTGCGCGTCGAAAGCCCCCCCACGAGGCCGGCGCTCGAAACCGGGACCTCGCGGGTGTCGATCGCCTCGACCACGACGCCGCCGGAGACGATCACGTCGACGCGGGACTCGGGGCCGCGGGGAGCGGGGCGAGCCTTGCTCCCGCGCCGGTTCGCCAGGTTGGCGTAGAGACCGACGAACGCCGGATCGTTCTTCGACGCGGACGGGCCCTTGACGACGGCGCCGGGCTCGAGCCGGCGCGCCGCGACGAGGTCGAAGCGGTCGCCAGGGTTGAGCCCGATGATCCCGCGGACGAGCTCGACGGGGATCCGCAGCGAGCGCATGCCCGGCGGGGTGCCGCCCGCGATGCCCGGACGCGTGCCCTTCGGCAGGAAGTCGGACTCGGTGAAGACGTAGCCCGCCCGCTTGTTCCGCGACATCACGCGACCCGTGATGTCGCCGAGGCTCGCCAGGATCCCGTTCTCCTCGACGTACTCCTCCGGCAGGTCGACGAACGTCAGCATCGCCTGGTTCTTGTTCCAGAGATCGTCCCGCGAGATCTTGGTGTACGCGGGAATGTCGCGCGCCGACGTGTACGCGCGGACCATGCCGTCTCCGAGCTCGGGGATCTCGCGGGTCGCACCCTGGTCCGCTTCCTGCGTCGGAGTCTCGGCGGAGCCGAAGAGGCCGAACGGTCCACGGAGCGGCTGGTCCGTGACGCGGAGGTACAGCACCCAGCCGAGCGCCCCAATGAGGAGCGCCAGAAGCAGCAGTGCGCCGTACGGGCGGGAGCGGGTGCGACGGGGTGCGACGGCCATGGTGAGGAGGGGTGCGCGCGCTGCGGCGGTTGGACGGGCCCGAAGGGCGGAGCCGGCGGTTGGGACCGCGCAGCGGGTTCAGAGGACGATCTCGCGCCGGAAGAGCGCTTGCGCGGCCACCAGCCTACGGAAGGGGCGCGCCCGCAGGCCGAACGCCTCGAGCCTGCCGAGGCCGAACGTGCCCGAATACGGGCCTGCACCCTCGGGGCCTGGGCCGATGATCTCGTTCGTGCCGCCGAGCTCCGTCGCCTCGATCGGGCGCCCCGAGCTCAGGCCCGGCGGCAGGTACGCCGTGAACGTGGCCGACTGGAATGGGACGTTGAGGCGCAGGCCGACGATCCCCGAACCCGAGATCGGGAACGTGCCCGGTCCGACCTCTTCGACGACGGGCGCGAGTTCGACCAGGGACTCGGCGCCCGTGTTCGCGTCGCGCGCGAGGATGCGCGGCACGAGGACCGACAGGCCCGTCGGGCTCGTCGGCGAGTCGACCAGCGCACCCGGCATGTGCAGCAGACGCCGCGAGCCGCCCGGCGTCGAGACGTTCGAGGTGATCATCAGGGGCCGGAGCGCGCGGTTGACGACCGGCATCGCGTCGAACACGGCCTCGAGGGCCGGCCCAGGAGGACTTGCGGCGATGTCGACCACGAGCTGATCGGGGTCGTAGACGGCGCTGCGGAAGCCCGCGTCGGTGAGCGCGCCGTCGAACGTGATCTCGGCGGGCAGCGGGAAGAGCGCGAACTCGCGCGCGGCAAAGCGTGCCGTGTCCTGGGCGGCTTGCGATACGGCCATCCAGCGGCCGAGCGAGAGCATCCCCGCGAGCACCAGGTAGAGCGCGAGCGCGAGGAGTGAGAACTCCACGAGCACGCCGCCGCGCCGGCGGCCCGTCGACGACACCGGGGCGCGTCCGTTCGGTCGAGCGTGGATCGTGAGGTTCATCGCGCGCTTAGCCGGCCCACCGCAGCGGAAGGAGGAGGAGCAGCCCGAGCAGCATCGCGGGGGCGTACGCGATCTCGGTCTCGCCCGCGCGCTTGGCGCGCAGCGCGAGGAAGCCCCCGAAGAGACTCATCGCGGCAAAGAAGACGAGGAAGGGCAGGAGCCCGAGCGTGGCGCCGAGCGCCATCGCGAGCTTGGTGTCTCCGCCGCCGAACCAGCCCTTCGCAAAGAGCGGCAGAGTGATCAGTGTCGCTGCCCCGAAGCCGTAGAGGGCCTGGGTCCAGCCGAGCGGGTGTCGCCCGAGGGCCGTGAGAACGGCGGCGCACAGAAGCAGTGCGCCGGGGATCGCGTTCGGGATCCGGCGGCTCTTGAGGTCGAACGCGGTGGCGATCGACGTAGCTCCCAACGCCAGTAGGTACACGGAGCGTGTGGAAGAGGCGCGGCCGCCCCACAGCCAGCAGGGACGGCCGCGCCCGTGGGATCACTGCTCGAGGACGAGGCCGCCGAGGCCCGAGTCCGTTCCGTCAACACCGAGGTTGGTGGCGAGACGGGCAGTGTCCGTGTTGGTGACGATCGTCGCGACGTCGACCTGGATCTGGCCGCTGTCCGCGCCGGTGGTCTCGATGATCTTGCCGCTGGCGATCGGGCCGTTGTCGTCGGCGTGGGCGCCCGGCATGATCGCCGCAACCGAGCTGATCATGTCGTTGGTCTTGTGGCCGAAGATGGCGACGCCCGCGGCCGAGATGAGGGCCACGCCGGCGGCGAGGAGCGAGTACTCGAGGAGGGCGGCGCCCTTCTCGTTCTGGAGGAAGCTCTTGAACATGGTTCTCTTGAAGTGAGGTCAGTGGAAGCCGGATCGCCACGCCCCGCCCAACGCGGGCGCGGTCCACCGATCCGGTGCAAGGTTGTCGCTCAGGGAAGCGTCGAGGCAGACGATCCGTCGTCGGCGTCCGGCGCGCTGGGCTCGGCGCCGTTCCGACGCTGATCTTCGACGCGCTGTTCCTCGAGACGAGCGTTCTCTGCGCCGTGGTCACGCTCGAGACGCCGTGCGCGCGCGACCGAGCGCTGGGCGCTGTCGAGGCAGCGGTCAAGCACGTCCCCGGTCCGCGGGAACGCCCAGAGCGCGGCCTCGGGACGCTGTTCGCGGACGACGCTCGGTGTGACCACGAGGACGATCTCGGACTCGTCGTCGTCGTCGGCCTCGTTGCGGAAGAGCCATCCGAGCACGGGGAGGTCGCCCAGGATCGGCGCGCGGCTGCGGGCGCGCTGGCTGTTGGCGGAGGTCAGTCCACCGATGACGAGCGCATCGCCGTCGAACACGCGTACGTTCGTCCGAGTCGCGCGCGACTCGAAGGCGGTCGAGGCAGAGGTCTGGCCCGTTGCGCTGCCGATCGCCGCGGTCAGCGCCAGGTCCGGCAGCGAGATCCGCGGCACGACGTCGAGCGTGATGCGGCTGGAGCTCTTCTCTTCGACGAGCGGCCGCACGGCGAGGTCGATGCCGAAGTCGCGGAAGTCGACGCCGTTCAGGATCTGGTCGGTCCCACCGCCGACGGTGACCGCCACCGGAACCGGGATCTGACCACCGACCTGGAACTGCGCCAGCTCTCCGGACAGAACGGTGAGCGAAGGATTCGACAGGCTCCGGGCCACGTCCTCCTCGACGAGCACCTGGAACAGGTTGTCGATCAGGAAGCCGCCCGCGACGGCCTGGCCACGGCCGGAGAGGGTGCCGTTCAGGAAGCCGAGGAGACCCTGCAGCTCGTCGTCCGGCACACCCTGGGCGCCGCCGACCTGCACGTTGTCACCGCCGACGTCCTCGAACTGCGGCGGCCCCTGGAGGGCGACCGACTCCGGAGCGGGCAGCAGCGGGAACTGGTCGAAGGACGCGGCGCCCGCGGTGAGCTCGTTGCGCCAGGAGCGCAGCTTGCCGCGGCTGACCTCGTAAAGACGGACGTCGACCTGGACGAGCGGCAGGTAGTCGACGCGGATCGTCGAGAGGATCCGCCCGTCGGCAGCCTCCACGACCTTCGCACGGCCCACCTGGGAGCCGATCCGGTTCGCGAGCTGCTGTGCCTGCTGGCCGCCGCCGCCGCCCAGTGCGCTGCTCGAGATCGACTGCAGTCCCTGGCCCTGGCCGCCGCCCCCACCGCCGCCGCCGCCGTTGCCGGCGCCGAAGACGTTGCGCACCTGGGTGAGCGCGCCCGCCTCGTCCGCAAGAGCGCGCACCTCGTTGGCGCCCGTGCCGCCGCTCGCCCCGAGAACGGCGCGCGACGCGACGAAGAGGACCCGCGTCAGCGCGACCTGGTCCGGGACCTCGCCCTCGAGCAGGAACACGTCGAGCGCGTCGTCGGGGAAGGGGCCGACCTGGATGCGGCGCACGGTGACGCCGTCCGCAAGCGGCGCGACGGCTTCTTCGATCCGTTCCTGGAGCGCGGCGGGCAGCTCGGACACACGCAGAAGGTTGATCACCGTGGCGCCGCGACGGCGGGCCAGGACGGGAGACGTGACTCCGGGCTGGGCGACCGCCTCGCCGTTCTCGTCCGTGGCGAGGAGAGGAACGGCGACGCCGCCGCGGCCCGAAGAGACGTACGCGGTGGCCGCCGCCTGGGCTGCGTCGCGCACGGTGGAGTTGGCGACGACTCCGCGGAGGATCACCGCGTCGCGCCCGGGCGCGACCTCGACCTCGATCGAGCCGTCGATCGACGCCATGATCTCAGAGAGGAGGGACAGGTCGCGCTGGACCGTCACGATCCGCTCGAGCGGCTCGCCCCCCTCGAACCAGACGACCAGCGAGCTGACGCCCGGGCTCAGCGCAGTCACGAGGATCTCGCGGCTGTCGAGCACCTCGGCGCGGAGGACCGCCGGATCGGCGACGGCCACGCGGCGAACGTCGCGGTCGAGCAGGATCCGGTCGTGGTGGCCGACGAGCATCGGCGCAGCGCTTCCGGTCGCCGGATCGTCCGACGTCGGCGCAGCGGTCGCCGTCCCGCCCGAGGGCGCGTCCGACTGCGCGGCCGACGCCGCGAGGGGCGTGAGGAAGAGCACCGTCGCGAGGGTCGCGGCGGCACGCATGAGGAGGCTGGGTCGTGTGTCGGTCGGCACGTTCGGCGCTCGAGCTCTCGGCTCGAAGGACGAACAAGTTAGGCCCGAGAACACTTCGAAGGCTGTGCAACTGTCGTACCCGATCGGTTTCTAGACACCGACCGTCGACGCGGCTCCCGGAGCGAGTCAGCGCGCGTCTCGCGATCGCACGCTGCGGGCCCATCCAACCACCCTCCGGCCGGCCCCCGAACGGACGCGACGGGAGCTACTGCAGCCCGTACTCCTTGATCTTCCGGTACAGCGTGCGCTCGCCGATGCCCATGACCTCGGCCGCCTTCTTCCGGTTGCCGTTCATGAGCTCGAGGTTCGCCTGGATCAGCGCCTTCTCCACCTCGTCGAGGGACCGACCGGCGAGATCGATCGTGTCTCCGTTCGGCGCGGGCGCGTCCCCGCCGGAAGGGGCGCGGCCGTCGGCGCGCCGCACCGACTCGGGCACGTCGTCGACCTCGAGCGTCGTCCCGGCCGCGAGCAGCACCATGTTCTCGATCGCGTTGCGCAGCTCGCGCACGTTGCCGGGCCACGGGTAGCGCGACAGGAGCGCGCGCGCCTCGGGCGTGATGCCGTTCACGTCACGCCCGTGCAGCTCGCGGAACTCGGCGATGAAGTGGTCGACGAGCAGCGGCACGTCGCCCGCGCGCTCGCGCAGAGGAGGCAGGTTGATCTCGACGACCTGCAGCCTGTGGAACAGGTCCTCGCGGAACTCCCTGGCTGCGACCATCTCGCGCAGGTCGCGGTTGGTCGCGGCCACGAGCCGGATGTCGACCTTGCGCGGCTCGTTGCCGCCGACCTGCACGACCTCGCGCGCCTCGAGAACGCGCAGCAGCTTGGCCTGCGTGGACAGGGGCATGTCACCGATCTCGTCGAGGAAGAGCGTGCCGCCGTCCGCGTATGCGACGCGGCCCTCCTTGTCGCTGACCGCGCCCGTGAAGGCGCCCTTGACGTGGCCGAACAGCTCGGACTCGATCAGTCCCTCGGTCAGCGCCGCGCAGTTCACGGCGACGAAGTGCCCTCCCGAGCGCTCGCTGTTCGTGTGGATCGCACGCGCGATGAGTTCCTTGCCGGTGCCGCTCTCGCCGAGCACCAGCACGGTCGCGTTGGTCGGCGCGACGCGCGCGAGCATCTCGAACACGCGCGTCATCTCCTTCGAGTGCCCGCGCAGCCCCTCGAAGCCGAAGCTCTTGTCGAACTGCCTTCGCAGCTCGACGTTCTCGGCCTTGAGGTGCGCGTTGTCGCGGCGCAGGCGGCTCTTCTCGACGGCGCGTGCGAGCCGCGCGCGCAGCTCTGCGAGCTTCACCGGCTTCGACAGGTAGTCCTCCGCGCCCTCGCGCATCGCGTCGACGGCGGTCTCCACGGTCGCGTGCCCGGTGATGAGCAGGACGGGCGTGTCCGGCGCGAGCACCTTCGCCTCGCGCAGGACCTCGAGGCCCGAACGGTCCCCCATCACGAGGTCCGTGAGCACCGCGTCGAACGTGCCCTGCCCGAGCGCCTCGACGCCCTCGGTTCCCGAGCCGACGATCTCGCACTCGTAACCGTCGATCTCGAGGCCGTCACCGAGGGCCTCCGCGTGCCCCTCGTCGTCGTCGACGATCAGGATCCTGCGCGGGTCCGCGTCACTCATGCGGGGATTGTGCGTCAGAGCCCTCGCCGGAGGAACCCGTGTCCCCGGCCGCGTCGTCGCCCGCTCCGGCCTCCGTCTCGGGCCCGGACCGCGGATCGGCCGACCGCGCGAGCTCCTGGAGCACCGGCACCCAGACCAGGAATCGCGTGCCGCGGCCGGTCTCGCTCTGCACCTCGACCTCCCCGCCGTGCATCTCGACGATGCGACGCACGGTGGGCAGTCCGAGACCGGTCCCGCCCTTCTTCGTCGAGTAATAGAGGTCGAAGCAGCGTGCCGCCTGCTCATCGTCCATCCCGACGCCGGAGTCCGTGACGGTGAGCAGGGCGCCCGCGCCCTTCCGCGCCAGCTCGACGATGAGCTCTCCGCCGCCCGGCATCGCCTGGCGCGCGTTGACCACGAGGTTCACGAGCGCCTGCCGGAACGCCGTCTCGTCGAGCATCACCATCGGGAGCGACGGCGGCAGGAGCGCGTGCAGGCGCACGTCCGCGGCCTCGAGCTCGGGCTCGGAGAACTCGAGCACTTCGCGCACCAGGGCCACGAGATCGTGCGCGCTGCGGTTGATCTCGCCCCCGCGGGCGAAGCGCAGGAACTCGTCGACGATGCTCTCGAGGCGCGCGACCTCGCGCTGGAGGGTGCGCACGCGCTTGAGTGAACGCTTGTCCTTCGGGGTGTGTACGCGGTCGCCGCCCTGCGCCGGCTGGAACTCCTCCTCGAGCAGCGTGAGGTTGATCGCGACCGTCGAGAGGGGGTTCTTGATCTCGTGCGCGAGGCCCGCCGCGAGCCGGGCGAGCAGCCGGCCCCGCGCGCCCGAGGGGTCACCCTGTTGTTCGGCTTCCATGGGGTGCTGGGGTCGAGGGTGGGTACGGAGCGCGTGAGCGGGATCGAAGTGCGGGGGTGTGCGCTGCGCGCGAGGCCAGCGGCGGCCGGAGCGCGGACGCGCTCCCGTCCGAGCATTCCGGGGGCACCCAAGTTACCTTCACGGCCCGGCTCCCGAGCGGGGCGCGCATCCCTTGACCGAACGACCGACGATCCTCCCGGCCGGTGACGCCCAGGCGTTCTCCGGCGACGCGCTCGCCCCCATCCTCGACGCCCTCGAAGCGGGCCGACCGGTCGCCCTTCCGACCGAGACCGTCTACGGCCTCGCGGTGCGCGCGGACGATCCCGACGCCCTGGGCCTCCTGGACGGCGCCGAGCCCTGCCTCCTGCTCGACGCCGAGGCCGGCGCCGCCGCTTCCGCGGCCGCGGAGCTTCCGCGGGTCGCGTCACGCCTGGCGGATCGCTACTGGCCCGGGCCTCTCGCACTGCGCCTCAGGAACGTGGACGGCGGCGGGCCTGAGTGGAGCGACGCGCGCGTGCCCGCCCACGCGGCGGCGGCCGGGCTCGTCGCAGCCGCGCCGTTCCCCATCGCGCTCTCCGAGACCGCTCTGGCGGTCGGCGTCGAGGACGGACCGGTCACGACGGCCCAGCGCGCGGCGACCGCACCGGCGGCCCGCGACGCGGCGCTCGTCGTGGACGGCGGCCCGAGCGCCATCGCGGAACCCGCCACGCTCCTCGCGGTCGGGTCGGGCCGCTTCGACGTTCTGCGCGAGGGCATCGTCGACGCGTCGGACCTGCGCGCCGCTGCGGGACTGCGCGTGCTCTTCGTCTGCACCGGGAACACGTGCCGCAGCCCGATGGCCGAGGCGCTCGCGCGAGCGGCCATCGGACGCGCGCTCGGCAGCGACGACCTCGCGCGCTTCGGATTCGCGATCGGCTCGCGGGGCGTGTACGCAGGCCCCGGCGCGCCCGCGTCGGGGAACGCGGCGGACGCCATGCACGAGCGCGGGCTCGACCTCTCGCGCCACGGCTCGACGCCCGTCGTCGCGGCCGAAATCGCGGAGGCCGACCGCGTGTACTGCCTCACCTCGTCGCACCGCGCGGCGCTCCTGGACGCGCTGCCGCCGCGGCTCGGCGGGCACGTCGAGCTCCTCGACCCCGACGGCGGCGACGTGCCGGACCCCTTCGGACGCTCGCTCGAGGTCTACCGCGCGACCGCGGACGCCATCGAGCGGATGGTCGAGGCACGGTTGAGCGAGTGGGTCTGAAGGGGCCTCCGCGGAGGAGACTCGCGTCGACCGGCGCTCCGTGGATCGAGCCCGCGCAGGTCGCGCTCACTCGCCCCGCTTCGCGGCCTCGAGCACTTCGCCCGACCCCGTGACCTCGGCGGCGACGCTCGGCGCGCCGTCGACGAAGACGTCACCGCTCGACACGAGGCGCGCCTCGAGGTGCTCCGAGACGAGCAGCCAGCCGTCGCCGGAGCCCGAGTGCTCGACGACCGCCGTACGCGCGGCCAGCCCGAAGAGGTGCGCGTCGGCGGTGCCGGCGAGCCGGAGCTCGAGCCGGTCGACGTCCCCGCGCGCGGAGAGCCTGACCGTGTCGCTCGCCTCGAGCTCGAGCGCGCCGAGCCCCGCCTCCGCGTCGACCCGGACCGAGCCGGCGCCCGTCGCGCGCACGGTCTTCAGGTCGGCGACGTGCACCTCCACCGTGGGTGCGGGCCGCAGCCGGACACCGTCGCTCACCGCGATGCGGAGCACGTCGCCGACGACGCGCGACTCGACGTAGCGCGTCAGGTCGGCGGGCGCCTCGACCCAGACGATCGTGTCTCCGATGCGCGATCCCTTGGAACCGTCCGGCTCGGCCGTGGGCGGGAGCGCGAGAACGGTCACCGCGAGGCCGACCCCCGTATCGATCTCGACGGTGCCGACGTGGCGCTGCGCGCGCCGCTCCTGGACGAGTTCCCCGCTGCCCCGCACGGTGGCGCGGTCTCCTCCGCACGCCGCGAGGAGCGCGACGAGCGCCGCCGCGGGTCCGCACCGGGACGCACCCGAGCGCCCGGGCCGCGGGGGAGTCGCGCTCGCGAGGTCCATGGGCGCCGATACGCGGCCGCCCGTGGATGTTTCCGGGCTCGTCCCCGGCCACCGGGCCGCAAGGGGACCCGGCCCCTGGCCCACGGGGAAACTCGGCCTCTGGCCCACAGCGGGACTCGGCCGCCGGCCCGCGCTTGGACGCCGGCCGCACCTGCCCCCCGGCGTGCCGGCCGTCGGCGCGTGCAGACGGCCCGGCGCCGGCGCGTCCGAGCCGCGCGGGGACCTGGAGCCGCGCCGGGGCCTCAAGCCTCGCCGGCGACCAGGATCGCGTGGGCCTCGGTGGGCGCCGACGCCCCCAGGAGCCCCGCACGCACGCTCTCCTTGGCGAGCACGCGCGCCGCCTCGGCCAGCGTGCGGATGTGGAGCAGCTTCTGCGCCTTGGGGATCACGAGCAGCACGATGAGCCGGGCAAAGTCCCCGTCGATCGACTCGAAGGGCAGCCCGTCCTCCCCCTGAACGACTCCCATGCAGGCGACGATCTCGCCGACCTCCTCCACGGCGGCGTGCGGGATCGCAACGCCGTGCTCCATGCCCGTGGACATCGAACGCTCGCGGGAGAGGACCGCTTCGAGCACGTCGCCGCGCGCTTCGGCCGCGAGGTGCCCGCGCTCGACGAGGTGCTCGACGAGCCACTCGATGGCCGTCCACTTGTCCTCCGGATCGAAGGCGAGGACGACGTCCTCGGGACGGAGCAGCTCGGTGAGACGCATGGGGTCGGGAGGATAGCGCGCGGACTCAGGCACCGGTCGAGTCACGGCGCAGGAGAACGCCGGCACCGAAGACGACCGCCGCGCCGACGAGCAGCTCGAGCTGTCCAGCTCCCGAGGGGAACGTCGCCCCGCGGGGGTCCGAGCCGTGGGGCGCCGCTCCGAAGGGCGCGTCGGGGAACAGACCGAACGCGAGCGCGAGCCCGGCGGCCAGGCCGAGCAGTGCGGTCCGCAGGAGGCCGTCGCGCAGGCCGCCCCTGGGCAGGCCTCCCCCGGTCGAGGTGCCTCCGGATCGGGTGCCGCGACCCCCGGGAGCCTCCTCACCCGCCTCCGGCGGCGTGCGGAGCAGCCTGTGGAGGAGGCCGAGGGCGGCCGCCGCGAAGAGCGGCGCCTGGACGACGACGAGCAGGAACGCTTCGCGGCCCGCGCCGGACTGCGTGACCTCGCCGAGAGCCCGGACCCGGGCGGCGAACGACGCGAGGGGTGGTGCCCCCGCGAGCGCCAGGGCGGCCACGGCGAGGAGGAGCGAGGTCGTCGGGTGGAGGCGGCCGAGACCCCGGGGGGCGAAGCCCGGCGGAGCGCTCGTGCCGAGGCGATCGAGTCCCACGACGGCGAAGGCGACAGCGAGGGAAAGCCCGAACGAAGCGGCGAGTCCGACCCACGCGGCGTCGACGGCGGCCTCGCTCGAAGCGCCGAGCCCGCCGACGAGGAGCGCATGGGCCCCGCCGACCAGCGCAGCCGCGCGAGCGCAGGCGGCCGAGCGATCCCCCGGCAGCGTCCAGCCGCGCGTTCCTGCCGCGGCGATCGCCGCGACGAGCGCGCCCCCGGCTCCGATCGTGTAGAGCGCCTCGGCACCGATGGAGAGCCGGGCCACCCCACGGACGAGGACCGTGGCGGGGAAGCACCCGAGCAGCGCGACCGCGAACGGGGAGACCCGGGTGCGTCCGAGCGCCGCGAGCGCCGCGGTCGCGCCGCCCCAGGGCCCCGGTACGAGGAGGCCGAGGGTGAGACCGATCAGGGCGTAGCTGGGCGCCGCGTCGCCCGCGAGGGGCTGTCCCATCCACTCCAGGACGTCGACGCGGACGGCCGCCGGGCGCGCGAAGTAGGCGGCGGCGAGCAGGGCGGCCCCGGCCACCGAGACCAGCGGCGTCGCGACGCGGAGCGCGCCTCCTCCGAGGAGCACGACCGAGGCGCCCTGCAGCAGGAGCACACCGCCGGCGGCCGCGAAGTAGGTGCCGAGGTCCTCCGTCCAGAGCGCGAGGGCGGCGAGCGCCGCGCAGCCGGCAGCGAGGAGCTCCACGGCCACCCGGACGCCCGTTCCCTCGGCGCGTCGCGCGCCGCTGCCCGAGCCCGCGGCGAGCGTACGGCCGAGCAGGGCGACGACCAGCGCCGCCGCAGCACCCGCCGGCAGCAGCAGCGGCACCCGCGGGGGGAGCGACTCCTGGCCGCCGTCGGCCCCACGGAGCACGGCCCAGGCCGTGGCGGCCACCGCGAGGAGGGCGAGCCTCGCGGCCGCCCTTCCGCGTCCCGCGGCGGACGGTCCCGGCCCGTCGGGGGTGGGCGCGGCCGGCGTCGGGGGCTGGGACTGGTGCCGGGACTGGGGCCCTCGAGCGGACCCGGGCGCGGCCGCTGAGACGTCCGAGCGCTCGGCGCGCGCGCCGTCGGCTTCCGCGCCCTCCGGTCGGCCGTCCGCTTCGTTGGGGTCCTCGTGGGGTGTCGACATCGGGCCGCAGGGTGACACCAGCGGGGTTCGGCGGCAACGGATCCGGAACGAAGCCGGTCGTGTCCGGGGCTCGCATCCGGGGCACCCAGACGAGAGAATGCGCCGCCCGCAGCGCCCCCCGCGCGGCTCTCGGGAAGAAGCCGTCGCTTGGAGCGTCGCTAGGGCGTGCCCCGGGACGACTCCCCCGCGGCGCGAAGCGCCCCCTGCACCGCCCGAACCACTCCGACCCGCACGTGATGACCCACGATCCCAGCCCCGAAGGCGACCTCCCCCAAGCCGCGACCCGTCCCGCGCGACCCGCGGACGCCGGGCGCAGCCGTCGCTCCTGGGCCTCCGCCGTGCTCGCGGCGCTCCTCGCCCTCGCCCTCGGCGCCCCCGCGGCGGCCCAGGGGGACGAGCAGGAGATCCCGCCCATCCAGGAGGTCGACGGGACCTACGTCCTCAACTTCGCCCAGTCGGAGGGCGACGAGGGCATGTCGCTCTACCAGTTCGTCCAGGCCTGCCAGCAGGTCACCGGCCGGGCGTTCACGTGGAGCCCCGAGACCGAGAGTCTCCTGAAGAACAACCAGGTGCACCTGATCGGCTCCAAGTCGATCGCGAAGGCCCGGTTCTACCAGTTCTTCCAGGTGATGATGATCATCTCGAACTTCGTCTGCACCGAGGTCGGTGAGGACGACATCGCGGTCATCAAGATCGACTCGCTCGAGGGGGGCGACCGCGGGAAGCTGCGCTCGGGCGCGGTCTACGTCGACGAGTCGGAGCTCGCGAAGTACGCCGACCAGCCCGCGACGCTGATCGCGACGGTCGTGACGCTGCCGAACACCGACGTCCGCCAGGTGTCCAACAACATGCGGACGCTGATCACGGACGCGAACACGCAGCAGATGCTGCCGGCGGGCGGGTCGAACTCCATGGTGCTCGTCGGGTTCGGATCGAGCGTCGTGGCGATGGCCGAGATGCTGCGCATCGTCGACGAGGCCTCGAAGCTCGAAACGCCGACGCCGGTCTTCGACATGGTGCGGCTCGAGTACGCGCTGGCCGATGACATCCAGCCGATCATCGAGGAGCTGCTCGAGGCAGACACGCAGACGCGCCAGCAGCAGATCCAGCAGCAGCAGGCCGCGGGCCTCAACCGGACGGCCAGCGAGGCGAGCATCAGCGTCGACCCGCGCCTGAACGCGCTCCTGATCACCGCGCTGCCCGATCAGATGCCGCGCATCAAGGAGCTCATCGCGCGCCTCGACGTCGACATCGTCGAGCGCGAGCGCACGTACCACATCTACGCGCTCGAGAACGTGTCGTCGGAGGACCTGGCCGAGACGCTCAACGACTTCCTCGACGACGCGGTGCAGCTCGACACCACCGGCAGTCAGGGCACGGGCCGCGGGGGCAACGCTCCGCAGCGGAGCAACAACAACAACCGCGAGTTCGTCGTCGTCGCGGACCCCGAGACCAACTCGCTGCTCGTCGCGGCGAACCGATCGCGCTACCAGGAGCTCCGCGCGCTCATCGAGCAGCTCGACCGGCGCCAGGACCAGGTGCTGATCGAGACGGCGCTCGTCGAGCTCTCCGGCCGCGACTTCCTCGACATCGGCGTCGAGCTCGGCTTCGCGGACATCCCCGGCACCGACCAGACGGGCGGCGCGGGCGTGACCTCGTTCGGGCTCTCGTCCCTCACGGACACGGACGGCGACGGCATCTTCGACCTGCGCCAGCCCAACGTGGCCCAGGGCGTCACGGCGGCGATCATCGACGGCGGCGACTTCTCGATCCCCGCGCTCCTCGCGCTGCTCGAGACCAAGGACAACTCGAACGTCCTGAACGTGCCGAGCGTGCTGGTGAACAACAACAGCCGCGCGACGGTCTCGACCCTCGACGAGCAGCCCACGACGCAGATCACGGCGACGGGCGGCGGCGTCGGCGCCGGCCAGACCCAGGAGAACTTCGCCGAGTACGTCGAGGCCGGTATCACGATGCAGATCTCGCCGTCGATCAGCGCGTCGCGCTACCTGCGGCTCGAGGTCTACCTCGAGGTCTCCACGTTCATCGGCTCGGTGCAGAACCTGACGATCCCGCCGCCGCGCGTGACGCGGACGATCGAGACGCAGATCAACGTGCCGGACGGCGCGACGATGGTCATCGGCGGCATCGTCGTCGACAACGAGAGCGAGCAGGTCGACCAGGTCCCGCTCCTCGGCGACATCCCGCTGCTCGGCCTCCTGTTCAAGCGCGAGCAGGTCAGCCGCAACCGAACGGTGCTCTACTTCTTCGTGACGCCGCACATCCTTCAGGACAAGGACTTCGCGGACCTCGCCGAGATCTCGTTCCAGAAGAAGCTCGAGATGACGCGCACGATCGGCATCGATCGCCTGCGCCGCATCGACCCGGACTTCGGGATCGCGGAGGACGAGCAGTCGTCGATCAGCCTCGAGGGCTTCGACCTGCCGCTCTACAAGACGCCGGTCACGGGCGAGGTCGACGGATCGGAGGTCGGGCTGACGCCCGTCGAGGCGACCCGTCGCCTCAACGAAGCCCGCCAGGAGAACCGCTGAGCGGGCCCGCCAACGGCCAGCGAAACTGAACCATGGTCAGCATCGGTGACATGCTCCTCGACGCCGGTCTCACGCGGGACCGGCTGGAGGAGTGCCGCAGCCTCGCGGCGACCTCGGGCGAATCCCTCGACCGTGTGCTCCTCGACAAGGGGTACATGGAGGAGAACACGGTCCTCCAGATCTACGCCAAGCTCCTCGGCTACGAGTTCCGCAAGAGCCTCGACGGGACGAAGGTGCCCGGCTCGTTCGTGGACCGCGTTCCGGTGCACTTTGCGCGGAACTACAACCTCGTCGCTCTCGAGGACACGGAGGACGGACTGAAGGTCGCGACCTGCGCGCCCCTCGATCCGCACCCGATGGACGATCTCTCGTCCCTGCTCGGGGAAGAGGTCGACGCGGTCCTCGCGCCGAAGACCGAGATCACGACGCTGATCGCGCGCGCCTACCGCCACAAGGCGGACGGCGTCGACGAGGCGCTAGGCGAGGTCGCCGAGGACGGCGACATCGGCTCGCTGGCCGCCGAGATCGACGACACCGAGGACGTCCTCGACGTCTCGAACAAGGCGCCGATCATCAAGCTGGTCAACACGATCCTGTTCCAGGCGCTCAAGCTCCGGGCCAGCGACGTGCACTTCCAGCCCTACCCGGACCGGATGCAGGTGCGCTTCCGCATCGACGGCATCCTGTACGACATGGACGCGATCCCGAAACGTGTCCAGGACGCGATCATCAGCCGCGTCAAGGTCATGGGCAAGATGGACATCGCCGAGCGGCGCCTCCCCCAGGACGGCCGCGCGACGATCCGGATCGGGGACGGCGAGGTCGACGTGCGGATCAGCACGGTGCCGACGAGCACCGGCGAGCGCATCGTCATGCGTCTGCTCGACAAGACGGCCAAGCTGTACCGGCTGAACGAGATCGGGCTCGACCAGTCCAATCTCGACATGATCCGTGAGTACCTCGACTACAACCACGGGATCATCCTCGTCACCGGGCCGACCGGGTCGGGCAAGACGACGACGCTCTACGCGTCGATGGCCGAGATCGACACGACGAAGAAGAACATCCTCACGATCGAGGATCCCGTCGAGTACGCGGTCGGCGGCGTCAGCCAGGTCCAGGTCAACACGAAGAAGGGTCTGACGTTCGCGTCGGGCCTGCGCTCGTTCCTGCGTCAGGACCCGGACGTGATGATGGTCGGTGAGATCCGCGACCTCGAAACGGCCGAGGTCGCGATCCGCGCGGCGCTCACGGGCCACCTCGTGTTCTCCACGGTCCACACCAACGACTCGGCCAGCACCGTCACGCGGATGGTGGACCAGGGCGTCGAGCCCTACCTCGTCGCGTCGTCGATCGTGCTCATCATCGCCCAGCGCCTCGTCCGGACCATCTGCCCCCACTGCAAGGTGGTCGAGCCGATCAACGACGAGTGGGCCGCGAAGCTCCGCAAGGTCGGCATGAATCCCGAGGAGCTCGACGGCGAGATCGCCTACGGCCCCGGCTGCGACGAGTGCTTCCACTCGGGCTACGCGGGCCGGACGGCGATCTACGAGTTCCTGCCGGTCAACGAGCACATCCGGACGATGGTCATGGACGGCGCGAGCGCCACGGACATCAAGAAGGCCCAGGTGACGCAGGGCTTCCAGACGCTGCGCTCGGACGGGCGCGACAAGATCCGGCAGGGGCTCACGACCCCCGACGAGGTCCTCCGCGTCACCCAGCTCGACGTCTGAGCGCGCGCGCTCCCCCCATGCCGATCTACGAGTACAAGGCCTTCGCCCCCGGCGGCGTCACCAAGTCGGGCATCGTCGACGCGGACTCCGAGAAGGACGCGCGGTCGAAGCTCCGCAAGGACAAGCTGCTCGTCTCGAAGCTCGTCGAGACGCGCGGCGGGCGCAAGGTCAAGCGCGCGAAGGGCGACAAGGCCTCGGGGCAGAGCTCGCGCCTGTCGCGGGCGCTCGAGGCGCGCGCCGCCTCGCAGGGTCCCGGGTCGCGCGAGACGGACATCGTCGCCGGCATGACGCGCCAGCTCGCGACGCTGCTCGGCTCGGGCATTGCGCTCAACGAGGCGCTCACCGCGCTCGTCGACCAGGCCGAGCAGCGCAAGGTCGAGACGCTGTTCCGCGAGATCCGCGAGGACATCCAGCAGGGCTCGAACCTGGCGGACGGCCTCGCCAAGCACCCCGGCTGGTTCACGCCGCTCTACGTCAACATGGTCCGGGCCGGTCAGGCGTCGGGCAACCTGGACACGGTCCTGATGCGGATCGCGGACTACCTCCAGAACCAGCGCGCGCTGCGTCGGAAGATCGTCGGGGCGCTGACGTACCCGGCGATGATGATCGGCATCGGCTTCATCGTCGTGACGATCCTCATGGCGAAGGTGGTCCCCGAGATCACCAAGATGCTGCTCGACCAGGACCGCGAGCTCCCGCCGTCCACGAAGCTGCTCGTCACGATGAGCGACTTCTTCAAGCAGTACTGGTGGCTCCTGATGCTCGGGATCGCGCTGATCTCGTTCATCTTCGAGCGCATCTACCGCAAGAACGGCGAGGGGCGGCTGCGCATCGATCGCTTCCTGCTCGGCATGCCGGTGCTCGGCGACCTCCTGCGGCGCGCGTCGGTCGCGCGCTTCACGCGGACGCTGGCCACGCTGCTGCAGTCCGGCGTGCCCGTCATCCAGTCGCTCGACATCACGAAGAGCGTCGTCGGCAACCGCGTCATCGCGGACGCGACGGACGAGATCAAGGGCAAGGTCATCGAGGGCACCGACATCTCGGGGCCCCTCCGCAAGACGGGCGTGTTCCCGACGACCGTCGGCTACATGGTCGCGGTCGGCGAGCAGTCCGGCGAGCTCGAGGAGATGCTGGACCGGATCGCGTCGGCCTACGACGAGGAGATCGAAGTCGCGGCGGAGCGCTTCACGAGTCTCCTGGAGCCGATCATGATCATCGTGCTGGCCAGCGTCGTGGGCTACATCGTCTTCTCGATCGTCGTCCCGATCCTCGAGATCAGCCAGGCCTGAATCGGATCGAGGAAGACGCGGGCCGGGTTCCGGAAGATCCGGACCGGGCTCGCGTAGAACAACGTGCACCCGGGGCACTCTGGCCCCACCCAAGAACCATGAAGACCCACCCCAAGCTGAAGAACGCGGCACGCGCCGGCTTCACCCTCGCCGAGATCATGGTCGTGATCGTGATCATCGGGCTCCTGGCGGCGTACGTCGCGCCGCGCATGTTCTCGAACGTTGACCGCGCGAAGGTCACGACGGCGAAGCAGCAGATGACCGGTCTGCTCGACGCGGTGAACCAGTACCGCATGAACAACTCACAGTGGCCCGAGGATCTCGAGCAGCTGACCGAGGAGGACGAGCGCGGGAACAGCTACTACGACAAGATCCCGGCGGATCCGTGGGGCGGCGAGTACCAGCTGGAGAACATGGACGGCGACCCGGTGATCATCTGCCTGGGCGCCGACAACCAGCAGGGCGGCGAGGAGAAGGACTCCGACTTCTCAGTGCCCGCGGAGGCGCTCGCGAACTGAGCGCGCTCGGGCCCGCCCCGCACCCGATGCAGCCCCCACCGATGCAGGCCCCACCGATGCAGGCGCCGCCGATCGACGCGCCCGCCGCGCGCCGCCGCGCCCCGCGCTTCACGCGGGGCGCGCGCGGCGGGTTCACGCTGGTCGAGATCATCGTGGTGACGGTGATCATCGCCCTCGTGTCGACCGTCGCCGGCCTGCGCATCGATTCGATCCTCCCCAAGGAGCGGCTCAACACGTCGGTCCGGAACCTCGCCGACACGCTGCGGGGCGTGCGCTCCGATGCGATCAGCCGCAGCCTCGTCTTCTACGTCCAGTACGACCTGGACAACGAGCGCTACCGCGTGCTGTCCCCGTTCTCGCTCGAGGGCGGCCTGTTCCAGGAGGGCGAGGACGACGACGACGAACGCTTCGTCGGACCGTGGAAGGACCTGCCGGACGGCGTCGAGTTCTACTCGTTCAACATGGCCGGGCGGACGTGGACCGCGGGCGAGGAGATGTTCGCGCGCTTCGACGGCAAGGGCACTGCGTCGGACCACCAGATCGTGCTGACGCAGCCGAAGTACAACACCTTCTACACCGTCGAGGTGCTCGCTCTGACCGGGACGTTCAAGTTCCATCAGGGGGACTACGAGCGCGAAGCGCCCGACGACCTCGACTTCCAATAGCGGCCGCAGCTCAGGCCCGAACCCGCACCGACCCGTGAAGCGCCCGCTCCGCACCCGACCCGACGCCGCGAACGGATTCACCCTCGCCGAGGCGGCGGTGACCATCGCGCTCGTGTCGATCGTGCTGCTGATGGTCGTGCAGGGCCTGCAGTCGGCCAAACGGAGCGCGTACTACACGAAGCAGCGCAAGACGGCGTACGAACTGGCCGTGGGCCTGCTCGGCGAGGTCAAGGCGGGGCTGTACCGCGAGGAGCTCGACTCGGGCATGCGCGGCAACTTCGCGGACCAGGACGAGCCCATGTTCGAGTGGGAGGTCGTTCTGGGCGACGAGGTCTTCGAGGATCGCGACGACGAGGGCCGCCCGTTCGACAACTTCGCCGACCGTCGCGATCGCGAGAACGACCGGCGGGACGACTCCGACGAGGACGAGGACGAGATCGAAGAGCCCTTCGAGAAAGTGAAGGTGCGCGTGCTCTACCCCGTCCTCGACGAGGACGAGGAGAACGAGATCGTCCTCGAGTCCTGGGTCCCGTGGGTTGAGATCTACGGCGAGGACGAGGAGGACGAGGGCCTCGGGGCCGAGAGTTCCGACGACGGCGAAGGATCCGGGAACAGCGCGGGCGGAGGGAACAACCGATGAGAACGACGGCACCCGGGGTCCGTGCGCGCGCCGCGCGCGGCGGCTTCACCATCGTCGAGGTCCTGCTCGTCACGATGATCATGGGCCTGATGTTCGTCAGCATCAGCCAGCTCATGCAGATGGCGCGACGGACCCGCGACCAGGTCCACAACTTCCAGGAGACGCAGCTCGCGGGCCCGGCGATCCTCGAGATGATCGCGACGGACCTGAACGGCATCTTCACCTACGGCCGTCCGCGCAGCACCTGGCTCGAGGTCGCCGACCGAACGGTCAACGGCCTCGACGCCGACCGCATCGACTTCGTCACCACGACGGACAGCCTGGCGGTCCTGCCGACCTTCGACGCGGACGAAGAGCCGCTCGTCGCCGACTTCAACGAGGTCGGCTACATGCTGCGCGAGTCCATCGAGAACGACGAGTTCCTCGAGATCTACCGCCGCGAGGATCTGGGCGTCGACGACCAGCCGTTCCGCGAGGGCACGTACACGTTCCTCTCGAACCAGGTGAAGGGCTTCCAGATCGAGGTCTTCGAGGAGGACGGTCCCGACGCCGAGCCCATCGACGACTGGGGACCTCGCTCCGGCGTCGACGACCGCGTGGGTCTACCCGCGTTCATCAAGATCACCCTGACGATCGAGCTGAAGCCCCGCATCGACGCCGAGTCGATGGACTTCACGGGCTCCGACCGCCGGACGATGAACTACGTCCGCTACGTGCGCTTCCCGGAGCGCCTGCGCCCCGAGGAGGGCTCGCTGGCGCGCGTCGGGCTGCCGCCCGGCACGGGAGTGTCGGCGAGCGGCTCGGGTTCCGGTAACGGGAACGGCAACCCGGACGACCCGAACAACCAGGGTCAGCCCCCGCCGGGTTCGGTCACGCGCAACAACGACGGCACCATCACGGCGACCGGCGGCAAACGCGACGGCTAGCGCAGATGCGGTGCCAGGATCACCAGCAGCAGGAGCGGGCCCGGGGGGGCAGGGGAAGCGGGGCGCGGGGGCGGCCCGGGGGGGGGGGTGGGGGGCCCCGCGAGGGCGACCCCCGGGAGTGGAACCGCGCGGGAGGGAGGGGGGGGGG
>JBCBNC010000002.1:0-283935 GCA_039821985.1 Planctomycetota bacterium | reverse complement strand
GCGGCTCTGCGCCGCGGTGAGAGTTGAAGCCTTGGTGTAACCCGCGATTCGAGGATCGCCGGTCCATCCATGCTCTCTAGCTCGAGCGCGGCTTCAGATAAGGTTCCAGGGTAACCCGCAGCACCACGATCCGGGCCCGGCGCGCAATGGAAGGGACGGCCCCGGCCCCCCCGGGGGGGGCGGGGGGGCCAGCCCCCGAAAATACGGCCCAACCCGGCGCGGCCTGGGCCGCCCCTGCGAGGGACGCCCCGGGCCGCTCCTGGTGCTGCTGGTGATCCAGGCACCGTATCTGCAGCCGTCAGCGGGCGAGGCGCGAGCGCATGTAGACGCCGATGTCGATCTCGGAGCCGTCGCCAGCGGACGGGACCGTGATCGACGTGCGCGAGCCGTCGCGCTCGATCTCGAGCGTCACCGGGCCCTGCTTCAGCGCGATCTGCAGGTCGTACTGGAAGCGCTCTGGTCCGCCCTCGGACGCGCTCGAGGCCACGATCACGTCGCCCATCCGGAGGCCGGCCTCGTAGCCCGCCTTGTCCTCCTGGATCCAGGCGACGATCTGGCCAGTGACCTCTGCCGGGACGAACAGCACCTCGCCGCACGGGACCTCGACGAGCATCTCCTGGCCCTGGTAGTTGACCCGGTAGAGCCCCGGCGCGAGGTCGGTGAAGCGCACGGTACCGTCCGCGCCGATCGACGCGTTCTCCTGGCTCCAGAGCGCGCGCGTCGCGTCCTCGGGCGTGATCGTCACGCTCTGCCCCTTCTTGGCGTCTTCCACGTGGACCACGAGCTCCACCATGTCGGGGAGCACGACGCGCAGCGTCTGGTCGCCCGGCGCCACCGTCACGTCCTCGGTCAGCATCGGCTCACGGATCCAGCGTCCGTTCTCGAGCTCGCCCACGACCAGCTGGTACTCGCCGGGCTGCAGCCGGCCGAAGGCCGCGCGTCCGTTGGAGTCGACCTCGACCACGTTCGGCTGGTCCCAGGGCATCGCGGTCGCCGTGCCGTCGCCCTTCGAGCTGAGCGACGCGCCCAGACCGCCGCGCCCGCTCGCGCCCTGCACGAGGACCGTCACGTCCGCAGGCGAAGCGAAGGTGATCTCGACCCGCTCCGCGCCGGAGGCGACCCGCGCGTTCCGCGCGCCGAGCGTCTTCGAGCGGGCGACCAGCGTGAACCCGCCCGCGACATCGATGCCCTGCGAGCGGATCGTGCTCCACGCGATCCAGTGTTCTCCGCCCGGGCGCGCGTCCCCGCGGAGGCCGCCGGAGCTCCGGTTCACCGACGACTCGGATCGGTACCGGAACGTGACGTCCTGGACCGCGCGGCCAGACCCGTCGACGCAGCGCACGACGAGGAAGTCCGACGGCTCGATCGGGGGCAGCTCGAGCGTGAGCGCGGAGCTCGCCTCCGCGATCTCCACAGCACGCTCGACGAGCGGCTCGTCCTCGGTCCGCCCGGCGCGCACCGTGTACGAGCCCGGCGCCAGCCCGTTCAGCACGAACGGGCCGTCGGACGTTCGGCGCAGCGCGCGGGGCTCCTCGTCGTCCGGGCCCTTGGCGTCGACCCAGGGACTGAGGTTGTCGAACGCCAGTCCCGGCTCGACGAGGTCCACCTCGAGGAGGTACTGCGGCTCGAGCTCAAAGACGTGCGGCCCCTCGCCGTCCACGTCGAGGTCGACGGTCCGCGTCTCGCTCGTCAAGGACGCCGAGTACTCGTTCCAGCTGACCGAGTGCACCTCGCCGGCGAGGACCCGGAGCGAGGCCACGCGCTGGTCGAGGCGCAGCGTCGGCTCGTCCGCGGTCCAGGCGTAGGCCCTGGGGCGGCGCTCGCCGGTCTCCATGAGGACGGTCGCCTCCGCGGGGACCGTGCCGTCGGTGAGCCGCGGCTCGAGGTGGAAGAGCGCGACGGGCTCGAGCACGAACTCGACGACCTGCCCCGGTCGGGCGTCGATGGAATCGCCGACCATGTCCGCGGCGTAGACGCGGGCGCGGTACTTCCGGCCTGGCACCAGCCCGGTGGCCTCGAACGAGCCCGACGCGTCCACGGCCGCGACGATCGTCCCGCGTCTGCTCTTCAGCCTCGCCTCGGCCGTGCGCGCGAGCTCTTCCTCGAGCGCGTCGAAGCCCTCCCAGGCCTTGCCGACGGCGTCGGTCTTCGACGCGCGCCGGGTGGTCGAGCGACGGGCGGTGACGACGACGGTCGCACCGGACACGGGCGTGCCGGCCGAATCGAGGACGCGCCCGCGCAGCACGCCGGTCGCGTCCGCGTCGGGCTCGGTCTCCTCGCGGACGCCGGAAGCGCTCGCAGACACCCGCCGTGCGACGCTGCTCGCCTCCTGCGACGCGAGCGCGTCCCCCCGGCCCTCGTCGGGCGCCGAGACGATCCCGGCGTCGGACGTCGGTGTCGCGAGAGGATCGGAGGTGCGCTCGACGGACGCTGACTCGACGCGTCCGACGTCGAGCGCGGGGGCGCTCGCGGCGGCTTGCGTGGCCGTCGGTCGGCCGACGATGAACCCCGCGCCGAATCCGAGCGCGAGGACGAGCGGGAGTGCGAACAGGGCGAGTCGGTCGTTGCTCATGGGAAGGACGCTCGTCGGCAGCGAGCGCACTGATGAGCGTAGCGCCCGTCCCGGAATGCGTATCCCGCTCCGGCTCGCCAGCTCCATTCGAGGCGCGCGGTCCCCGTGGTGCGGCGCCTATACTCGCGGTGCAGATGCCCCCTTCCCCGATCCCGCGCGGACGCGCGCCCCAGCCGAGACCTGCGGGGACGCAGCGCCTCGGCTACTTCGGCCGCGCCGTCGGGATCGCGTCGCTGATCGGCGTGTTCGGGGGGCTCGTCGCCGTCGCGCTCCAGTTCGCGACGGCGCGCGTGGCCCGCCACGCGCTGGAGGAGCCGCTCGGGCTCGCGGGCGAGGGCTTCGCCGCCGTCGACGGGCGCGCGCTCTGGATCCTCGCCGTTCCGATGCTCGGCGGCGCGCTCGTCGGATGGATCACAGCGCGTTTCGCGGCGGAGGCCCAGGGACACGGCACGACGCGCCTCGTCCACACGTTCCATCGCCTCTCTGGCGTCGTCCGGCGCCGCACGATCGCCGCGCGCGTCGTCACGTCGGCCGTCACGGTCGGGACCGGGGGCTCGGCCGGGCTCGAGGGTCCGATCGCTCACATCGGCGGCGGCGTCGGCAGCATCACGTCCGACGCCCTCTCGCGCTCGGCGCGCGACCGGCGCATCTTCCTGCTTGCTGGAGCGAGCGCCGGCGTCGGCGCGCTCTTCACCGCCCCGCTCGGCGGCGCGCTCTTCGCCCCCGAGGTCCTCTACCGCAAGGCCGAGTTCGAGGGCGAGGCGATCATCCCCTGCATCGTCGCGTCGATCCTCGCGTACACGACGTTCACCGCGATCACCGGCGAGACGCGCGCGATCCCGATGGACGCCGAGTTCACGGCGTCGCTCGCGTTCGGCGGGCCGGCGGAGCTGCCCGCCTATCTCGTGCTCGCCGTGGTGTGCACGGTGGTCGGCTGGCTGTGGGTCGCCGCGCTCGACCTCGCGCGGCGCGCGTTCGGAAAGCTCGGTCGCTGGCCGCTCTCGGCCCGGGCGGCGCTCGGCGGCCTCGGCCTCGGCGCGGTCGCGCTGCTCACCAGCGGGATCTCGGGCGACGCCGGCGTCCTCTTCGGTGGCTACGGTCTCATCCGCGGCGCGACGTTCGGCGAGCTCGGCGTGAACGCCATCGCGCTGCTCATGGGCGCGAAGATCGTCGCGACCGCGCTTACCACGGGGTCGGGTGGCAGCGGCGGGGTGTTCACGCCCTCGCTCGCGGTCGGAGCGCTCGCGGGGGCGCTCGTCGGGCAGCTCACCGCGGAGAACTTCCCCGTCCTCGGCGTGCAGCCCGCGAGCTTCGCGCTCGTCGGGATGGGCGCGTTCTTCGCCGGCGTCGCGAAGACACCGGTGTCGTCCGTCGTCATGGTCTGCGAGATGACGGGCAGCTACGAGCTGCTGGCGCCGCTTCTGCTCGTGTCGGTGCTGCACGTCGTGCTGGCCGACGCGTGGACGCTCTACCCGACCCAGGTCGACGCGCCGATCGACTCGCCGGCGCACGCGGGCGACTTCGTCGTCGACGTGCTCGAGTCCATGCACGTGCGCGACGTCGTCGAGACGGACCGCCTTCCGACGATGGTGTCCCAGAACATGACCCTGCGCGATGCGCTGACCGCGATTGCGAGCGCCCACGGCTCGTACTTCCCGGTCCTCGACGCGGAGGAGCAGCTCGTCGGCATCTTCTCGTTGTCCGACGTGCGGCGGATCTTCCTCGAGACCGACGTGCACCAGGTCGTGCTCGTGCGCGACTTCATGGTCGACAACGTCGAGACCGTGGCGCCCGCCGACACGCTCAACGCGGCGCTGAGGTCCATGAATGAGCTGTCCGTGCACGCTCTTCCCGTCGTGGAGGAAGAAGGCTCGCGCCGCGTCGTCGGAATGATCACGCGGAACGGCCTCGGGGCGGCGTACCACGCCCGCCTGCGCGAGCTGCGCCGCATGAGCGCCTGATCTTGCGCAGCTCCTACGGCTGTCCGGCCGACAGGAGGTAGTGTCGACACTCCCTGGCCCGCCCCCCCCGACCTCACGCATCCAGCGCCATGGCACTCCGTCCCACCCTCCTCGCTGCAGCACTCCTCCTGACGTCCGCTGCGGCCCTTGCGCAGGACGACGCCGCCGTCCGGTCGCAGCCCGCGCCCCAGCCGATCGAGGTCTCGGACGACGAGGCCACCGTCGCCGACGCCGTCCGCATCCTCTACGAGGCCGGCTACAAGGAGGACGCGCAGCGCGTGAAGGAGGTCCTGCGCGAGATGATCGAGCGCCGGAACCAGTTCGACATCGAGGACCGCGGCGCGCGCATCGACGCGCTCGGGAGGATCCAGGCGACGTTCCAGCGCCTCGGCTGGGAGTCGAACGCGGGGTCGCTGCGCTACATCATCGCGCTCGCGCGCGCGGCCGACGAGGGCCGCACCGCGGTCGACGTCCCGCGCCCGTCGAGCCTCGACCTCGCGCCGGGGCAGACGCTGACCACCGAGCTCACGCGCATCGTGCAGCAGGCGGCCGAGGTCTTCCCGCAGAACGGCGCGCCCCAGGCGGGCAAGGACGCCGCGCGCCTCGCCGAGTTCTACCTCGCCCGCGCCGCTGCTCAGGAGCGCGCGACCGACGTGCGAGCGGCGGACCTCACCTACATCGAGGGCCGCGCGCCGGTGCTGGCGCTCGCCGCCGAGATCTACCGCCGCTACGAGGGCGAGGTCGACCCGGGCCTGATCCAGTGGATGGACTGGCTCGCGCAGCGCAGCGCGGACCGCGTCGCGGACGCCAACGCGGCGCTCCGTCCGTACCCCGAGATTCCGTTCTCGCAGGACACGCTCTACGAGGGCGTGCGCAACGCGGGGGCCCTTTGGGACCGCGCGGGTGTACCCGAGAACGCCGCGCGCTGCCGCGCGCTCGCCGACTACTACCGCAAGCGTGATGCCGGCGAGGCGCCGGACAACTCGGCGGTCGGCGCGGCGGAGGCCCAGGAGGCCCAGCAGCAGGTTCAGCAGCAGGTTCAGCAGGAGGCGATGGACGCCCAGGACGGCGCGCGCTCCCGCGTCCAGCGGCGCATCGCCGAGCTGACGCGCGAGGCCGAGGCGCTGCGCGAGCAGATCCGAGCACTCGAGCTGGAGCTCCAGCGTCGGCGCTGAGTCACCGCCAGGACCAAGACTCCGGCGAATCGAGCGGCGCCCGGGCCTCCGACGACGGAGGCCCGGGCGCCGTGCGTTCCGGCGCGCTCAGCGGCGGCGCTGCCCGAACATCCACGCCCAGAGCGGGCTGTCCGCGGCGTACGCCGCGTCCCACGCGCGGTGCCCCGTCCCTTCGGGCAGGACCTCGAAGCGCGGCGCGCCACCGGCGTCGCGCAGCGCGTCGACCATCAGCTCGCTGCGCTCGATCGGAACGGTGCGGTCGTCGACGCCGTGCCATGCCCACACCGGCACGCCTGCGAGTGCGGCGACGCTCCCGGGGTCCGCGCCCCCGCACACCGGAGCGAGCGCTGCGAACCAGTCGGGTCTACGGGCCGCGAGCTCCCACGATCCCTGGGCGCCCATCGAGAGCCCGGTGAGGTAGACGCGCGATCCGTCGATGCCCGGCTCCGTGCGCAGCGTGTGCCGCACGAGCGCAAGCACCTCAGCCATCGCGGCGGACGGGTCCTCCGTCATCGCGGCGGGCGGCAGCTCGTTCCACGAGGCCTCGACCCAGCGCTGACCCTCGGGACACTGGGGGCAGAGCGCGTAGGACCCGTCCAGGGCCTCGAGCGCGGCTCCGTCGAGGCGTGCGCCGAAGTGAATAAGCTGTCGCTCGTTCTCGAGGCCGCGCTCGCCCGCGCCGTGCAGGAAGACGAGGAGCGGCGCGGCGCCGCCCGCCGTTGGCCTCCGGAGGCGGTAGGGGACCTCGGCTCGAGCGCCCGCCGTCGTCGGCTCCCACCGCAGGACGCGCCCCTCGAAGCCGTGCAGCGGCGCGCCGACGACCGAGCTCGTCGCGACGGCCTTCGGTGCGTGGCTGCACGACGAGAAAAGGGCGAGCGCGACGAGCGCGGACGCGACGGCGATCTGGGGCGTTCGGAGCATGGCGCGAGCATAGGGCGGGCCCGCTTCGCGGACCCGTCCGTAGGGGCCGGGTCGCCGGATCGGGGGCGGCGGTGCACAATCAGACCATGAAGCTCGCACCCCTTCTCGTCGCTCCGGCGGCGCTCTTCCCGACGGATCTCGCTCACGCCCAGACCGTGCGGACGGTCGACCCCGCGGCCGCTTCGACGAAGTCGATCCCGGCCGCCGCAGGACCCGTGGCGACCGTTTCCACCGTGCCCGTGTCCGCAGCGGCGGCATCCGCCGCGACGGCGCGCGCGCAGTCCCGCGCTGCGGGCACACGTCCCTACGTGCTCCTGACCGGCTACTGGCCGCCGACGAACGAAGCCGTCCGCCACTTCAGCCCGCAGCCCTCGCTCAATCCCGTCTGGGAGGGCAGCGACTGGCGCGGGCGCGGATACGACGTCGTGTCTTTCTTCCCGACCTTCGCGAGCCCGAACTGCTCGAGCTGTGGAACCGGCTTCGGGGACCTCATCGTCGACTACCAGGCGACGACGGACGACTTCGCGCGCATCGTCGACGCGTACGAGCCGATCGCGATCATCACGTTCAGCCGAGGCTTCATCAACATGAGCTGGGAGGTCGAGGCCAACCAGTACAACCGCACGAGCTGGATCAACGACTTCATCCCGCCGCGCCAGCCCGACGCGAGCCCGCCGGACCCGACGGTCGATGCCGGCGCGATCCGGCACTCGACGCTGCCCGTCGAGTCGATCGTCGAGAGGATCGCGGGCTCCGGTCTGCCCGTGGTTCCGAACGTCTGCTACTCGGCGGACGGCGGCGGGTTCCTCAGCGAGTACATCGCGTACCTCGGTGTCACGCACCAGGCGAACCACGCGGACCCCGCGCAGCCGGACTGGTGCGTCGCGGCCGGGCACGTACACGTCGGTGGACTCGTGCCGTGGGGCGTCGCCTCCGACGCGGTCGACGAGACGCTCGAGGCGGTGCTCGACTACGTCGACGGAGTCCTCGCCGCTCCCCCGATCCAGCCGTTCTGCCCCGGCAACGCGAACAGCGCGTACTCCGAGGCGGTTCTGACGCCGATCGGTGACCCCTCGATCTCGACGGGCGGGCTCTCGTTCCTCGCGCAGCGCACGACGCCGAACCAGGCCGGTCTGCTCTTCTACGGCCCGGGCGCTGCGTCTCCGACGCCGCTGGGGGACGGACTCCTCTGCGTGCAGGGCCCGCTGTACCGCCTGCCGGTCGTGTCCGGCGACACGCGCGGCATCCTGGAGCTCGATCTCGACTACGTGAACGGACCGCTCAGCGTCGGTCCCGGCGCAGCGATGCCCGGTGCGACGTTCGCGTTCCAGGCCTGGTTCCGGGACCCCTTCGGCGCCCTCGGATCGAACACGACGACAGCGGCGCTGGTCACGTTCACGCTCTGAGTCGGCAGCGCTAGCCGCGCGGCTCGGACGCCGCGCGGCCCGACAACCAGACCGTCGCGACCGCAAGGAGCGCTGCCCCGACGCCGAGAGCGCCGTTGTAGAAGGGCGGCGCGGCGAGCGCCAGGCGAAGGAAGACCGTCACCGTCGCGAAGGCGAAGTTGCGGAAGATGACGCTGTGATCTTTCGTGGCGCCGATCGACGCCAGCACGATCGCGACGTCCGCAAAGATGAGCGCGGTGAAGAAGACCTCGAAGAACGCGAGGTCCAGCTTCGGGGACGTGCCGTCGGCGGGCAGCGTCAGGCTCTCCACGCCGGTCAACGCCGCGATCACGAAGAACGCGAGGAGCAGTCCGAAGCAGATCAGCTTCTTCGTCGCGACGAAGCGGTCGACGTCGTCGGCGACGTCCGAGATCGGTTCGTGGCGCAGCAGTCGCGCGTAGAGGACCGTCGCGCCGAAGACCAGCACGGCGCCCGCCGCGTCCGCGACCATGCGCAGGATCACGTCGGCATGATGGGCGACGTCGACCGGCTCGCCGAGGTGCGGCAGCTCGTCGAGCGACTTCCGCAGCAGAACGAGGCTGAAGATCTGAAGCTGCTTGCCGAGCGCGTTCGAGACCGACGCGGCCATGCCGAACACGAGGTCGAGCGACTCCGCGATGAGGAGCAGCGTCACGATCCAGCTGATCGCCGCCAGGTGGTTCGTCGGCATCGGCCGGCCGAGGAACGTGTCGGCGATCCCGTGACGCGCCAGCTCGATCCAGCCGATCGAGCCGAAGAACGCGATCAGCAGCAGGCGCGACTGGGTGCGCCGCGAGCCGTCGGACGCCCAGGCGCGCTCGAGGCGCTCGAACGCGGAGATCGCGGTCTGTGTGACGGGTCCGGCCATCGGCGGGAAGTCGTTCGGAGCCCGCGCCGGCCCGGATTCGGCGCCGCTCCTGTCGCTGCCTCGATGCACGCGCAATACGTCACGCGTCGAGGGACCGCGCGGCCCGCGAGCACGTCAGACCAGGCGCGAGAACCGGCGGTTCGACTCGGGGAAGTCGACGCCCATCGCGAACACGTGCAGCGCGCCGACGAGCGCGGCCGCGGCGAGGTCGGCGCCGTCCAGCGACGGCGACCAGGCCACGGGCGTGGACGGCAGGCAGGACACCGCCGCGCCTGCGACGAGCATCCCTGCGGCGAGGACCTGGTACACGCGGAAGGGGCCGACCGTCTGCGTCTGCGCCTCACCGCGGTGGCCCTCCTCGATGAACCGCGCGAGTCCCTGCAGGACGAGGTACGCGCCGACGACGAAGGCCGCGGGCGCCTCGACCCGCCACAGCCGCAGGAGCAGCGGGAGGATGAGCGCGTTGCCCGCGATCGAGACCAGCGGCGTCGGCAGGATCGGGACGCTCTTCAGCTTCGACAGGAAGACGACGCGCGAGCGCGGGTGCACGACGCGGATCCCGTGCCGCTCGTCGCACGGCGCGCCGTGGCAGCAGCCCTGCACCATGCAGCGCAGCCGCCCGATCGCCTGGGTCAGCGGCGTCGCGGCGACGACGGCCGCGGCGACGCTCCAGAGCGGCGCGCCCGGTAGCTCTACGCCCGAGAGCGCCACGACGCCGAAGGTGAGCCCGAGGCCGAGCACCGTGCCGAAGTAGCCGAACGGCCGCTTCAGCGTGCGGCCGCCGACGAGCGCCTGGCCCCAGAGCCCCGCCGACACGAGACTGACGACCGCGACGCCGACGAGCAGCGGAGCCGAGCCCGGCGGCAGGAGCGCGAGCGCGAGGAGCGTCCCCGCGGCGCTCGCAGCGCCGGCGAAGTACCCGTGGTTGATGACACGGATCGGTCCGAAGCGCCGCTCGCGCCAGCCGTTCGAGAGTCGCTCGGTCGCGCGCGTCGCGGCGCGCCACAGCGCGGGGGCGCAGGCACTCAGGACGAAGAGCGCCGCCCCGGCGACCAGGTCGAGAACCGCGTGCATCCCCGTCAGCCAGCAGGCCGCGACCGCGACGGTCGCCCAGAGCCACGCGGCCCGGGGCGCTCGTTCGCTCCAGGCCCGCGCGGCCCAGAGCGTCCAGAAGACGTGGAACGACGGGAGCGCCGCCCTGCCCGCGAGCCCGTCCGCGCGCTCGAGCTCCAGCATGGCTCCGAGCACGCCGCCGCCCTCGAACGGCCGAGGTGGCGCGAGCACCGGGATCGCCAGGTAGACGGTGAACGCGAGGACGCACGCGATCTGTCCGGTGCGGGCGCGCGCGCGGAGCGAACCGGCGGTCCGCGCGAGGAACGGGGCGGCGAGGACGGCGAGGTAGACTGATGCGTACGGGAGCTCCGCCCAGACGTGGACCTGCGCGCTCCGCTCGAACGGGAGGCGCGCGTCGAGCGCGTGCGGGGTCGGCAGGTGTCCGATCGCCTCGTACAGGACGGCCCACGGAACGAACAGGTGCGTCCAGAGCCAGAGCCGCTCGCCGCGCGTGGGGGGGCGGGCGTCGTCGGGGGGCAGGGTCAGCGCGGCGCGCGGCCGGCCGGGGAAGCGCTTGCCGAGGCTTCGGCGCTCGTGGCCCCACACGAGCGCCGTGCACGCGGCGGCGAGCGTCGGCGTGACGACGAATACGCCCGCCCACGAGCCCCGGGCGAGCGCGGCGCCGGCGGCGACGAGGACCGCGCCAACGTAGATCGGGTCCTCCAGCAGCCTGTAGGGCCCGGCGCGCGTGAAGCGCGGCGGCGGGAACGCGTTCATGGGGAGGCCGCCGGCGCGCGCGGCGAGCGTGCCCCACGACGCGAGGACCAGCAGCACTCCGAGCGCGCAAAGTCCCCAGCCGCCCGCCCACAGTGGGAGGCCGAGACCGAGCAGCGCATCCAGCCGCGCGGCCCAGAGCACCGCGAGCGCGGGAGCGACGAGGCAGAAGAGCGCGCCGTAGAGCGCGCGCCCGAGCGCGTCGGCCGCCGTGCTCATCGCTCGCCCCCGAAGCGCACGACCTCGTGGATCGCCCGTCCGCTGCGCTCGGATCCGTCCGCCGTCCGGAGCGACCCACGCGCGACCCACTTGGTTTCGTCCCAGCCGCGCAAACGGCGCGCTGCGACGCGGACCGTCAGCGGCAGCCGCTCCAGGAGCGTCGCACCGAGCGCGCCCGCGCGCAGCTCCGCGCCGGCGTCGAGCTCGAGCGCGCCGAACGGACCGCGCACGCCGCGCTCGTCGACCTCGGCCGCGTCCGCCTCCGCGCCGTCGAGCAGCACGACCGTGAGCGGCCGGGGACCGATCCAACGGATCCAGACGAGGGACGGGCCGCCGTCGTCGGCGATCCAGCGTCCCCAGTGGAGGACGTCGATCCCGAGGTTGAGCGTGCCGCGGAGAATCGTGCGCTCGACGTACCCGCGTCCCTCGACGACTCGGTCGCCGACGCGCACCGCGGCGTCCGCGGCGGTCGCGAGCGCGTGCCATTCGATCGTGGGTGCGCCGTCCGCTGGGGCCGCGTCTCCCAGCGTGCGAGCTGCCGAGGTGCGGCGCGCGTCCCAGCGCCCGTGCACGCGGAGCCCAGGGTGCACCCACTCGACGGAGTCGTCCGCTGCGCCGGGGAGGCGCGCGCGGAGGCCGACGCGGTGCGACGCGCGAGCCGTGCCGGCGGAGCCGCCCTCGAGCGTGCCCCCGTAGGCGAACCGCAGCGGTACGGGCCGCCGGACCCGGACGTCGGCCGCGTAGCCGATCCACGCGGAGCCGTCCGGCGTCACGAGGTCCAGGTACCACTTCTCGACGTGCACGCGCATCGATGCGCGAGTACGCGGTGCGCGCCCTCGTGTTTCCAGTTCCATCCCGATCGACACGAGGGCGCGGCACGGCACCGCGCCCATCGAGGGCGGCGGCGCGGTGCCGATGTGCTCGGGCGACGGTCAGCTCGCCGCAGGTGCGCCCTCGGCGCGGACGAAGAAGAGGTCCTCGTGCACGTCGACACGCGCCGTTCTGCCGGGACCGATGTCGCCGCGCAGGATCGCGTCGGCGAGCGCGTTCTGCACGTTCCTCTGAAGCGCTCGCTTGAGCGGGCGCGCGCCGAACTCCGGGTCGTAGCCGAGCTCGACCAGGCGGTCGATCGCGGCGTCGGACAGCTCGAGCGCGATCTCGCGTTCGTCGAGCTGCCGCTCGATCCGCGCGAGCTGTACGTCGACGATCGCGCGGATCTGCGCCCGCTCGAGCGCCCTGAAATGCAGCACCTCGTCGAGCCGGTTGACGAACTCGGGCCGGAAGAACTGTGCCACGGCGTCGTCGGTGCGCAGGTTGCTCGTCATCAGCACGAGCGTCTGCGTGAAGTCCACGACGCGCCCCTGCCCGTCGGTCAGGCGGCCGTCGTCCAAGAGCTGCAGCAGCACGTTGAACACGTCCGGGTGCGCCTTCTCGACCTCGTCGAGCAGGATCACCGAGTGCGGCTTGCGGCGCACGGCCTCGGTCAGCGTGCCGCCCTCCTCGTAGCCGACGTACCCCGGGGGCGCGCCGATCAGGCGCGCGACGGCGTGCTTCTCCATGAACTCGGACATGTCGAGCCGCACCATGTTGCGCTCGTCGTCGAACAGGAACTCGGCGACCGCCTTCGCGGTCTCCGTCTTGCCGACGCCCGTCGGGCCGAGGAGGAGGAACGCGCCCAGCGGGCGCGACTCTTCCGCCAGCCCCGCGCGCGCGCGGCGCACGGCCTGGCTGATCGCCTCGAGCGCTTCGTCCTGACCGACGACGCGGCGCTTCAGGCCTTCCTCCATCTGCAGGAGCTTCTGGCGCTCCGTCTCGAGCAGCTTGTCCGCAGGGATCCCCGTCCAGCGCGCGATCACCTTCGCGATCATCTCGTCGTCGACGGCCTCGGGCAGCAGCGCGCCCTCCGACTGAACGCGCTCGAGCTCGGCCGTCGCGTCCGCGATGCGCTTCTCGAGGTCGGGCAGCTCGCCGAAGCGGATCTGCCCGACGCGCTCGAAGTCGCCGTCGCGCTCCTTGCGCTCGGCCTCGCCGCGCAGGTCTTCGACGAGCACCTTGCTCGCGCGGATTGAGCGGATGAGCTCCTTCTCGGCCGTCCAGCGGGCCTTGAGCGCGGACGACTCCTCGCGGAGATCCGCGAGCGCCGCGTCGATCTCGGACGTGCGGCTCACGTTTCCGTCCTCGGCCTGCAGCGCGCTGCGCTCGATCTCGAGCTGCCGGTGGCGTCGCTCGAGCTCGTCGAGCTCGGGCGGCAGCGAGTCGATCGCCGTGCGAAGCTGCGCGGCCGCCTCGTCGACGCAGTCGATCGCCTTGTCCGGCATGAAGCGGTCGGTGATGTGGCGGTCCGCGAGGCGCGCGGCCGCCACGAGCGCGCTGTCCAGGATGCGGACGCCGTGGTGGACCTCGTAGCGCTCCTTGAGCCCGCGGAGGATCGCGGTCGTGTCCTCGACGTCCGGTTCGTCGACCGGCACGGGCATGAAGCGCCGCTCGAGCGCCGCGTCCTTCTCGACGCGCTTCCTGTACTCGTCGAGCGTCGTCGCGCCGATGCAGCGCAGGTCACCGCGCGCGAGCGCGGGTTTGAGCAGGTTCGCGGCGTCGACCGCACCCTCGGCCCCGCCGGCGCCGACGAGCGTGTGCAGCTCGTCGATGAAGAGCACGACCTCACCGTTCGACTCGCCGATCTCCTCGAGCACGGCCTTGAGCCGTTCCTCGAACTCGCCGCGGTACTTCGCGCCCGCGAGCAGCGCGCCGAGGTCGAGCGACATGACGCGCTTGTCCTTGAGACCCTCGGGCACGTCGCCCGCCGCGATACGGTTCGCGAGACCCTCGGCGATCGCGGTCTTGCCGACGCCCGGCTCGCCGATCAGCACGGGGTTGTTCTTCCGGCGCCGCGACAGCACCTGGACGACGCGCCGGATGAGACCGTCGCGCCCGATCACGGGGTCCAGCTTCTGAGCCCGGGCGTCCTCGGTGAGGTCGCGCGCGAACTTCGAGAGCGCCTCGAACGTCGACTCCGGGTTCTCGCTGGTCACTTTTCGGTCGCCGCGGATCTCGAGGAGCGCAGCCTCGATGCGTTCGGGCGTCGCGCCTCGCGCGGAGAGCAGAGCCGCGACGTCGGGCGTGCCGCTCTCCGCGATCGCCTGGAGCAGGTGCTCGGTCGAGACGAACGCGTCGCCGCGCGCGGCGGCCGCGCGGGTGGCGCCTTCGAGCGCAGCCATGAAATCCCGCGACGGTGCGAGCGCGCCGCCCTCCTGGCGCGGCAGCCTCTCGAGCGCCGCCTCGACGTCCGGAGCGAGCGCGGCCGGATCGAGGCCGAGCTTCGAGAGCAGCGCGGCGGTCACGCCCTCGGGCTCCTCCAGGAGTCCGGCGAGGAGGTGGAGCGGGCGCAGTTCCGGATGGCCGGCGGACTGCGCGAGGGACTGCGCTCGGGCGAGCGCGGACTGGCTCTTCTGCGTGTAGTTCGGCTGCATGGCTCGGGTCGGGTCGAGGGGACTCGGTCCCGGCCGTGAGGCAAGGGCCGTGCCATCGCCCGGATCGCCGTGCGCGCCATGCTCAGCCGCGGGCTTCGGCCAGAATGGCGGCTCTGGGTGCCGAAATGGCGCCCCGCTTCCCTTCTGGCGGGCCCTCGCGGCGGCCCACCGGCGCACTTGCCGTCGCTCGACGCCAGCCCCTGCGGCGGCTCGCGGGCGGCCCCGTCGTGGGCGTCACTGCGCGCGTCAGCCGTGGGCGCGCTCGGGCACCAGGAGCCGCGCGAGCTCGAGCACCGTGCGGAGCTCGCCGAGCTCGGTCGCGCCCAGCGGCACGAGCGGGGCGCGGACCTCGCAGTCGATGGCGCCGAGGAGGCCGAGCGTCTCCTTCAGCGGTACGGGGTGCGGACCGGCGCGGAGCGCGTCGATCAGCGGGCCCAGGGCGCGCTCCCGCGAGTCGCGCTCGTCGTCCCCGGACTCGAAGAGCGCACGCACCTCGCCCGGAACGAGGTTCCCGACGACGTTCACGGCGCCGATCGCCCCCGACCGCAGGTACGGCCCGAGCATCCGGTCGTCGCCCGAGAGCACGTCCAGGAACGAGTCCCGCGCGAGCCGTCTCGCTCGCCCGGGGAAGCCGACGCCCTCGCAGTGCGCGCACACGAACTCGAACTCGCGCGAGGCGCGCTCGGTGATCTCGATCGTCAGATCCGTGCCGGTGCGACTGGGCTCGTTCAGGAGTGCGACCGGGACGGTCCACGGGAGGCGTTCGAAGACGCGCTCGAGGTGGCGCAGCACGCCGACCTCGCCCGGCTGGACGAGGGGCGGAACGCCGACGAGGAGCCCCTCGACGCCCGAGTGCACCATCTGCTCGGCGAGCTGCGCGGCGCGCCGCGAGTCGACCTCCGTCACCTGGCCGACGACGTGCAGCTCGCGTCCGGAGGGGCGCCCCGCAGCGGCAACGACACGCGACGTGATCTGGACGGTCTCGTCGAGGTTGAGCGACCAGCCCTCGCCCGTGGTCCCGCCGACCGTCACGCCGTGCGTGCGCGCGGCCGTCTGGTGCTGGACGAGGCGATCCAGCGCGGCGAGGTCGACGGCGTCGTGCGCGAAGGGCGTGGGAAGGGCGACGATGGAGCCCGCGAACGGGGAGGCGCCGGTCGTGCGCGGGCCGGGGTCGGCCTCGGCGGGACTCATCGAGCGGCCTCCGCGATGCGCTCGAGCATCTCGGTGACCGCGGCGTCCACGCCGACGAAGAGCGCCCTCGCGATCATCGCGAAGCCGATGTTGAGCTCCTCGACGCCCGGGATCGCCGCGATCGGTGCGACGTTCTCGAGGTCGAGCCCGTGCCCCGCGTTGACCCTCAGGCCGATGCTCCGGGCGTGTTCGGTCGCGCGGACGAGGCGCTCGAGCTCGGTGTCCCTCGCAGGCCCGGTCGCCTGGGCGTAGGCGCCCGTGTGGAGCTCGACGAAGGGGGCGTCGAGGGCACGGGTCGCATCGAGCTGCGCGGGCTCGGGGTCGACGAAGATCGACACGGCGCCGCCCGCCGCGGTGAGCCGCGGGACCGCCTCCGCCAGGCGCGCGGATTCACCGACGACGTCGAGGCCGCCCTCGGTCGTGACTTCCTGCCGGTTCTCGGGAACCACGCAGAAGGCCTCCGCGCCGCTCTTCTCGGCGATCTCGAGCATCTCCGGGTCGAGGCTGCACTCGAGGTTGAGCAGCGTCCCGACCGACGCGCGCAGGCGGGTGATGTCGTCGTCCTGGACGTGCCGGCGGTCCTTGCGCAGGTGGCACGTGATGCCGTGCGCGCCGGCGCGCTCCGCGGCGAGCGCCCACTCGATCGGATCCGGGAACGCCTCGCGCCGCGCCTGTCGGACGGTGGCGACGTGGTCGACGTTGACGTGGAGCCGGGGGGCGGACATGGCACGGAGTCTAGTCCTCGGGGGCCCGAGTTCGATGGCCCGACCCGGGTTCGAGACGCGCAAGTTCGCGCGCGCCTTCGGTCTCCCGTGCGCCCGCCGCGAGGAGCGTGCGGGCGACCTCCGGCAGGCGGTCCCGATGGCGCGCGCGGCCCTCGCTCCAGGAGTGGACCGCCCATCCGAGCGGCGTCGCGCCGTACTTCCGGTCGGGGAGATCGAGGGTGTCGTCGCCCCGTTCCGCGAGCCGGGCGACGAGCCCTGTGAGCCCCTGGTGCGCCGCCCAGTGGAGCGCCGTCGCACCGAACAGCCCGCGGGGCTCGGGGTCGGCCTCCGCGTCGAGGAGGAGGAGCCCCACGTCCTCCGCGCCGAGGCTCGCGGCGGCGATCAGGTACGTGTCGCCGGACTTCGCGTAGGCGCGGTTCGGGTCGACCCCCGCGTCGAGGAGCGCCTGGGCGAGGGGAGGACCTTCGGCCTCCTCGATGCGGCCGTCGAAGACGGAGCCGCAGACGTAGTGGAGCGCAGGGACGCGGTTCCCGCTGCCGTCCGGGAGCTCGACGTCGGCCTCGGCGAGCGCCGGGTCCTGGTCCAGGAGCGCCCGGACCGCCCTGGCGTCGGCGGCGTCGATGGCCGCGCGCATCGCGTGCTGTTCCATGGGCCCAGGGTAGGCGCCGCCGGGGACCGGGTGGGACGCGCCCAGGTTGGCGACCGCGGCCGCCCCCGCGCCGTTCACCGGGCCGGTAGGCTCCCCGCGTGAGGATCATCGCAGGCAGGTTCAAGGGGCGCCGGCTCTTCGCTCCGAAGGGCGACGAGACGCGGCCGATGCTCGATCGGGTGAAGGAGAGCGTCTTCAACATCCTGGGCGCGGAGCTCGAGGAGGCCGTCGTGCTGGACCTCTTCAGCGGCTCCGGCGCGCTCGGGCTCGAGGCGCTTTCCCGCGGGGCGCGGCGCGTGCGCTTCGTCGAGGAGTCGAAGGAGGCTCGGAAAGCGCTCCGCAGGAACTGCGAAGAGCTCGGCCTCGGCGCCGACGAGGTCGACCACCAGCCGGGCGACGCCCTGCTGGCGGACGCGTGGCGCGAGCCGGGCGCCGGGCGCTGGGCGGACGTGGCGTTCCTCGACCCGCCATACCCGATCTGGCGTGCCGCCGGAGATCGCCGGACGATGCTCAGCGTGTGCCGGGCCATCCTGGAAGAGGCCCTCGTGCCCGACGGCGTCCTCGTCCTGCACGTCCCGCCCGGCGAGCTCGACGCCGCCGACCTCCGCCTGCCCGCGGGCACGGAGCCCCGCCGCTACGGCCAGTCCGAGCTGTGGTTCGTGCGCGCGCCGGACGAGGCCGAGGAAGGCGCTCAAGGACCGGGGTGATCCGGCCGATCCACCGGAGAGCCGGAAGATCTTTCCCGCTCGCCCCATGGATCTCTTCGCCCTGCCCCTCGCGCTCACGCTGCTCGCGCCGTCGACGCCGGCCGAGCACATCGCCGCCGCCGAGGCGTGCGCCCGGGTCGCGCCCCGGACCGAGTGGTACGCGCTCGGAGCTCTCATGGACGCGCCCGAGCTGTCCCTTGGCGACCCGGTCCGTGTCCGCGTGCAGTTCCGGTCCGAGGCCGAAGCCTGGGATCCGCTGCTGACGCGCTTCGACCCGGCGCAATACCGCGCCTTCGAGGTCTGGGCCGACGAGCAGTGGCTGTGGATTGAGGAGGAGTACACCGCGCCGGCGGCGCGCCTGTTCGTGCGCCGCGGCTCGAGCGCCGAAGCCGTCCTCTGGAGCGCGCGACCGCACGATCGCTTTGCGCTCCGGCTCGTCGTCCGCGAGTTCCAGGGCGGGAGTCCGTGGATCGAGGTCACCGAGGCAGCCTGGACGGCGGAGCAGACGCCGGAGGGCACCGTGCTGCACGCGATCCGCGCCCTCGATCTCATCGAACGCGAGGCGTGGGCGCTGGCGGCCAGCGAACTCGAGCGGGCGCTCGAGCCGCGCCTGCCGGGCCACGTGCGACGCGAGCTCGAGCAGATCCTGGAGAGCGTGGGCGAAGTCGTGGACGAGCAGCGCTGACGGCGCGCTCGCCGCTCGCTCCTACCGCGCGTCGTCGAACCACGACGCGATTCGCTCGCGACCGGCGCGCTCGAGCACTTGGTCCCCGTGGTCCCGTGCCCAGCGGATGCGCGCGAGCGCGGCGATCGGGGTCCAGCGCGCGAGCTCCTCCGCGAGGGCGGCCGAAGGTGGGCCGTACCCCTGGAGGAACGCCGCGGCGTCGACGCCCGGGGATCCCAGCGCACGGTCGAGGTCCGCCGCGCCGGTGTCGAGCCGCGCGTGCTCCCAGTCGATGAGCACGAGCTCGGCCGATCCGTCGCCCGCGGGCTCCGCGCGGGTCAGCCAGTTGTAGGGCGCGTAGTCCCGATGGCAGGCGACGCGGCGGGCACGCGGGATGCCTTCGGGCCACGGCGCCTCCGCGCGCGCGACGACGGCGTCGCGGACACGGTCCTCGACGAGTTCGGCGGAGCCCTCCGCTGCAGCTCGGGCGCGGAGCGCGATCGCCTCGTCGAGCGGGACCGGGTCGTCGTCGACGACCGGGAGTCGGTGCAGACGCGCCAGCAGCGCGCCGGCGGCGCGGTCGCGCTGTGCGCCTGGCCGCGCCCACTGGCCGCCGTCGTCGAACAGCAGCCGGTAGCCGCCGCACTCCGCCCGTACTGAACGGGCGACGAGGCGGGGCGAGGCACCCAGCGGGCCGGCGAACGACTCGTACGCAGCGACCTCCTGGTCGAACTTGCGCCGGGCCTCGTGGACCTTGAGGTAGCGCACCGAGCCGCCCTCGAGCTCGACCCGATAGGTGCGGCCGGTGCCCGAAGCGGGCGAAGCGCGCAGGACCGAGCGCCCGACGTGACCGGCGACCCACGCCGACGCTTCGGGTGGGTAACCAGCGCCGAGCCCGGTACGGGTCCGCGGGCCGTTCGCAGGAGGACAGGAATTCGCGGGGTCGCTGTCCCCGGACGAACGGTTGGCGGATTCGTACCGAGCTCGGTACCGCCGCGTCACGACACGCGCCGGTCCTCGAGCACGCCCGACTTCGCGAGGGCGTCGAGCACGCGCTCGCGCGCCGCCGGGCGGCAGACGACGAGCTCGTGGTTCTTCGGGTCGGGACGGTTGTAGCCGTGCTCCGTGCCGTCGAGCCGGCAGACGTGCCAGCCCATGCTCCGCGCGATCGCCTCGGGCGCGCACGTGTCCCACTCCTTGAGGCCGACCTGGTGGACGTACGCGTCCGCGTCGCCGCGGAGGAGCATCGCGACCTTGTTGCCGGCGGAGCCCGCGCCGACGAGTTCGCCGCCGATGTTCTCGGCGAAGCGCTCGACCCACTCGGGAGTGTGGCTGCGGCTCACCGCGATCCGCGGCTTCGCCTCCTGTTCGCTGTCGCCGTGCACGAGCTGCACCGGCTCGTCCGCCTCGACGCTCGACGTCGACGCGGCGTCGTGGCAGATCCCGCTGAAGATCTGGCCCTGGGAGGGAAGCGCGACCGCACCGAGCACGGGCTTGCCGTCGACGACGAGCGCGACGTGCACCGCCCAGTCGTCGCGGAGCTGCGCGTACTCCTTCGTGCCGTCGAGGGGATCGACGATCCAGACGCGCGAGCGCTCGAGGCGCTCCGGCGTGTCGACCGTCTCCTCGCTGAGGATGCCGTCCTCCGGGTAGCGGCCGAGCAGCAGCCCGTGCAGGTAGCCGTCGCAGGCCTGGTCGCAGACGTCGCCCAGGGTCTTGCCCTCCCAGCGCTCCATCTCGCGCAGGCCCTGCGCGCGCTCGCCCGCGTGGCGCGCGGCGAGCACCGCGAACTCGAGGTCGCGCTCGAGAGTGGCTGCGTCGATCGCTGCGCCCATCAGGAGGACGGCGCCTCCGACGCGCCGCTCCACTCACTGAATCCGCCGAGCAGGTTGTGGAGGCCGTCGACCCCGTTCTGCGCGAGGAAGTCGCAGACGGCCGCCGAGCGCCCGCCCGCGGCGCAGTAGACGACGATCGGCGTGCCGTCGCTCGGCAGCTCGGCGCGGCGCGCCTCGATCTCGTCCATCGGGATGAGCTTCGCGCCCGGAATGATCCCCGCGGCGGTCTCATCGGGTGTGCGCACGTCGACGAGGTACGGCGCGGGCGATCCGGCCAGCATGGCCTTCGCCTCGTTCTCGTCGATGTCCTTCCAGAGCTGTCCGTCTTCGATCATTTCCTTCGTGAGGTGTTCGCCGCTCGCGAGTTTCGCGAGCAGCCTGGACTGGGTGTCGAGCGCGGCCTCGAGGTCGAGCCGCACGGCACCGGCGCGCCGCTCGGCCTCGCGGGCCGCGTCCTCCGCGGCGCGTCGAGCTGCGGACGCGCGGAGGAGGGCGACGAGCGCGAGAACGTACGAGCCCGCGAGGGCGGCGAGGACCGTGGGTTCCATGTTCCGTGACGTGGTGAGGCAGGTGTCCCGATGCGCGGCGCTCTCGTTCGATCGACGTCAGCGCGTGGTGAAGAGGGCTCCGCTCGCGGTGAATCCGTGCAGGAACGGGGTCCGTCCGACCGGGCCGATCTCGCCGCTCGCGGAGAAACCGGCGAGGGGGAAGCCCGACCCGAAGTGGCGCGCGAACAGCTCGGCGTCCGCGTTCTCGCGCTCGAACATCCCGCGCCCGCGTCCGTTGCAGGTGACGAGGAGCCCGCCGAAGGCGCGCTCGGCCTCGCTCTCGCGAGCGCTCTTCAGCACGGCGTCGAGCTCGGAGGACGCCGACGCGGCGTCGCGCACCATGATCCGCAGCGTCACCCCGCGCCGCAGGCCCTCGTCGGCCACGTGCACCGCGTGCGTGCGCGGGTCGAGCCCGAGCAGGGGGCGGACGATGAGCTCTCCGGCGCGCTCCTCGGTGCGCGCGGCGTCGACGGCGCGGCCGACGAGCGCGCCCGCCTCGAACAGCGAGCGCTCCTCCGGTGCGAGTCCCTCGAGCGCGGACATGAACGCTTTCGCCGCGGGCTCGCCGCCGATTCGCGTGACCGCGGTCCCCTCGATGCCCGTGACGACGAGGGGGGGGCCGATGGGGCGGCAGCCCTGGCTCACCACGGGCTCGAGCCGCGTGGCGCCCTCGAGGACGAGCGCAACGGCGCTGTTCGTGTACGGCTCGGAGCCCATCCAGAGGACGTTCTGGCCGGGCGCGACGCCGCCCGATGCGAGGCCGCCGACCAGCGGCGCGGCGCACGCGTCGCTCTCCGCGTACGCGCGCAGCCAGGCCGTCGTCGGGAACGAGAAGGGGTCGGCGAAGACGAGGACGCTCGACGTTGCGGGGTCCGGGAGCGGGAAGTCGAGCGTCTCGGCGCCGCCGTCCTCCGGCGGCCGGATACGGACCTGCGCGATCCGGGTGTCCGGGAGCGACGCCGCGAGGACGGACACGCCCGGGCTGGTCTCGAGCTCCTCGCCCGAACCGATCGTCCAGGCTCCGGTGCAGCCGATGAGCCCGGCCGCGCCGGTCCCCTCGCGAAGCTCCCCGCCCAGCCTGGGCAGGTCTCCGCCGTAGTGGTGGGTCGCGAACGCCACGAGGAGATCGGGAGTCGCGCCGTCGAGGCCCTCCTCGAGCGCCTCCAGCACCTCGCCGACCGCGGCGTCGAGGTTGCGCTGGCGCGAGACGGCGGACGCGCAGCGCGGGCCTCTTCCAGGGGCGGGGGTGCTCATCGTGTTCTTCTTCGGGGCCCGAGCGGCCGCGGTTCGAGCGGCCGGCGTGGGCGGCCCGCGCGGGCGGCCCGTCTCAGCCGAGCGGGATCTTCTCGACGTCGCCGAGGGAGCGCCACTGGTCCACCTCGCCCGCCGGGAAGCGGTAGTCGCGGTGCTTCACCGCCACACCGTACGTGGCCGTCTGGCGGATCCACTGCTCGCGCGCGTCCGCGTCGCCCTGGTCGGCGCTCCAGAGGTCGACGTCGTGCATGGTCACCTCGAAGCCGTTCGACTCGTCGAAGCGGCCGATCACCGCGCTGCCGTCCTTGCGCTCGACCACGAGGTTCATCCCGTGGGGCGCGTTCATGATGTTGCTGGGCATGGGGCGGCGGATTGTAGTCGCCCCGGCGGGCCAACGCGCCGGCTCCGGCCCGACCCTCGGAGGGGCTCGACCCGCTCCTTCAGCGCGTCGGGCGGCCGCCCGGTCCACGCCTGGGATCGCGCCCCGCGGCGGAGTGGCGCGCCCCCCGGCCCGCTCGACGAGAGACCGTATTCTCTGCCCGGCATGCAGCCCTCCACGCACATCTGGTTCGACGGCGCGCTCGTCCCCTGGGACGACGCCCGGGTCCACGTCTCCGTCCACAGCCTCCACTACGGGAACGCCGTGTTCGAGGGGATCCGCGCCTACGCGACGCCCGACGGCCCCGCGGTCCTCCAGCTCGAGGCCCACGTGCGCCGGATGTTCCAGAGCTCGCGCGTGCTCGACATGGACGTGCCGTTCACGGTCGACGAGGTCATGACGGCCGTCGTCGAGACCGTCCGGGCGAACGGACACCGGGCGTGCTACGTGCGTCCGCTCGTGTTCCGGGGCTCCGACACGCTCGGAGTGATGCCAGGGAACAACCCGATCCAGCTCGCGATCATGACGTGGGAGTGGAGCTCGCTGCACGGCGACGCGGCGCTGAACGACGGCGTCGACGTGGGCTTCAGCTCCTGGCGCCGCATGGCTCCGGGCACGCACCCCGCGATGGCGAAGGCGGCGGGCAACTACATCAACTCGATGCTCGTCGTGCAGGAGGCTCAGCGCCACGGCTACGCGGAGGGCCTCGTGCTCGACGTCGACGGCTACCTGTCCGAGGGCAGCGGCGAGAACGTGTTCGTCGTGCAGGACGGAGCGATCCTCACGCCGCCGATCGGCAACTCGATCCTCGCGGGGATCACGCGCAAGATGGTCCTCGACCTGTGCCGGGACCTCGGCATCGAGACGCGCGAGGCACGCATCCCGCGCGAGGCGCTCTTCTTCTCGGATGAGCTCTTCATGACCGGGACCGCCGCCGAGGTGACGCCCGTCCGCAGCGTCGACGGTCGCGCCTTCGAGTGCGGGGCGCCGGGACCTGTCACGCAGCGCATCCAGGACGCCTTCTTCGCGATCGTGCGCGGCGAGGCGCCCGATCGGTTCGGCTGGCTGACCCACGTCGAGGGGGTCCGCGCGTGAGGTGCGCCGGGGCGGTCCTCCTGGCGCTCTTCGCCGCGCCGGTCCTCGCGCAGAACGGAGACCGGGCGGGCGAGGAGCAGCCCGGGCTGCCTCCGGACCTCGAGGTCCCGGCGGCGCCTGCGCTCTCCCCCGAGGACGAGCTCGGGACGCTGCGCGTGCACGCGGGCCACCGCGTGGAGCTCTTCGCCGCCGAGCCGCTCGTCGTCGATCCCGTCCAGATCGCGTTCGACGAGCTCGGGCGGCTGTGGGTCGTCGAGATGCGCGGCTACATGCCCGACGCCGAGGGGAACGGCGAGAAGGAGCCGATCGGCGTGATCGCGATCCTCGAGGACACCGACGGCGACGGGCGCGCGGACGAGCGCACCGAGTTCGCCTCGGACCTCGTGCTGCCGCGGGGCGTGCTGCCGTTCGAGGGCGGCGCAGTGTGCATCCTGCCGCCCGAGATCGTGTTCCTGCGCGACGACGACGGCGACGGTGCGTTCGACGTCCGCGAGGTGATCGATACCGGCGTGCGCGCGGCGCTCGACAACCCCGAGCACGACGTGAACGCGCCGACGCTCGGCCTCGACAACTGGATCCACGTCGCGAACTGGAAGAAGAGCTACCGGCGCGTCGTGGGCGACGACGGCGAGCCCGGCTGGACCACGCGCCGTGAGGCGGCCGGCGGACAGTGGGGGCTCTCCGTCGACGAGGTCGGGCGCCTCTACCGCAACACGAATCCGAACCCGCTGCACGTCGACGTGCTGCCGCCGCACCACGCGCGCCGCAACGGGCACCAGCGCCGCTTCCGCGGGACGTTCGAGCGCGTCGGCGCGCAGTACGACACCTATCCCGCGCGCATCAACCCCGGCGTGAACCGCGGGTACCAGCCGAGCACGCTGCGCGACGACTTCACGCTCGCGCGCTTCACGGGCGCGTGCTCGCCGCTCGTGCACACGGGCGACGGGCTCGGTCCCGACGGGCGGGGCGACGCGTTCGTCTGCGAGCCGGCCGGCAACCTCGTCAAGCGCTACGCGATGACGGAAGCGTACGGCGCGTGCGCACCGCGCGCGGACCAGGTCGTTGCGGGCGGCCTCGACTTCCTCACGTCGACGGACGAGCGCTTCCGCCCGGTGACGCTGGCGACGGGGCCCGACGGCGCGCTGTACGTCGGGGACATGTACCGCGGCATCGTGCAGCACCGCATCTTCATGACGACGTTCCTGCGCAAGCAGGTCGACGGGCGGGGGCTCGCCACCCCGCTGGGGCAGGGGCGCGTGTGGCGGGTCGTGCGCGACGGCGCGGAAGGGCGCGCGCCGGACGTGGACCTCTTCGAGCTCGAGCCCGCCGACGTCGTCCCGTACCTCGCGTCCGACAACACGTGGCTCCGGCGCACGGCGCAGCGGCTGCTCATCGAGTGGTTCGACGGCGAGGCGTCGGTCGTCGAGGCGCTGCGCGCGCTTGCGCGCGACGGGACGCGTCCGCTCGGCGCGATGCATGCGCTCTGGACGCTCGAGGGCATCGGCTTCCTGGACGACGACACCGTGGCGGTCGCGCTCGTTCTCGAGGATCCCCGCGTGCGCACGGCCGCGGCCGCGGCAGCGGAGGGCCTCGTCACGCAGGAGGGCAGCCGAGCGTTCGAGCTGCTTGCGGGCACCGCGCGGATCGATCGCTCCGAGCGCGTGCGCGCCCACGCGATGCTCAGCGTTGGGACGGACCCGCGCCCTGCGAAGCTCGACGTGTTCGCCGAGCGGATGACGCGCTCGGCGGGCTCCGCGTACGAGCGCTCTGCGGTCGTCGCCGGCCTTCAGTTCCAGGAAGCGTCGTTCCTCGCGCGACTGGCCTCGCGCCCCGAGTGGTCGACCGAGCGCAAGGGGCGCGCTGCGCTCCTGACCGAGCTCGCCGCGTGCGTCGGCCGCGAGGGCATCGCCTCCAACGTCGAGGACGTCGTGGACCTCGCGCTGCGCGCGCCCGAGCGCTGGTGGAGCGACGCGCTTCTCGCCGGCCTCGAGTCGACGCGCCGCAAGGGTCCGAAGGGAGAGCACCTCCCGATCCCGCTGCCCGAGCGCCCGACCGCGCTCGCTGCGCTGGCCGCGATCGACCGCGAGGAGGCAGCCGAGGTCGCCGACCGCGTCGCGGGCTGCTGCACGTGGCCCGGCAAGGGCGACGGTACGGCGTTCGAAGCGCCGCGGGAGCTTTCCCCCGCAGAGCTCGCGAGCTACGCGCGCGGCGAGGCGGTCTTCGCCAAGGTCTGCGCGCAGTGCCATCAGCCCCACGGCGGCGGCGCGGCGGGCTTCGCGCCAACGCTCCGCGGAACGAAGTACGTCCTCGGGGACGAGGATCGTCTCGCGCGCATCCTGCTCCTCGGCCTCGAAGGACCGCTCGAGATCGAGGGCGAGGTGTGGGACCTGCAGATGCCGAAGTTCGAGGGCACGGACGCAGAGCTGAGCGACGTGCTCACCTACGTCCGTCGCTCGTGGGGCAACGCGGCCGACCCGATCGAGACAGGGCGCATCGAGAGCGTGAGGGCCGCGGTCGCGGACCGCACCAAGGCGCTGCACCCGTCGGAGCTCTGAGCGACAGTCCGGCCCCCGGCGGGTGCGGGCCTCGCGTGGCCGGGGGTGAGCGGCCGCGCCCGGAGGTCCAGCTCTGCTCATGTTCGAGGGGTGATCGCGACGAAGTACTAATCTGAGCTATATTAGTATTTCGGTATGAAGGTCACTGCTCCGCCGCCCATCGACCCAGGCGCACTGGCCTCCCTGGGCAGCCAGAAGCTCGAGCTCGGAGTCCGCTGGGCCTCGGAGCGGCGCGACTACGCCCACTGGCACAAGTTCCGGTTCCAGGAGGTCCCACCGGGACTCACGCACGAGGAAGCGTGGATCCTCGTTCGGACACTCCGGCAGGTGCGTCCGCTCCCGATGACCGACGTCGACGGGGCCCCCTTCGTGCTCGGGTCGCCGGATGATCTCCACGAGGCCGTGTCCCTCATCGACCGACGTGCCGCGGGAAGCCTCCGCGGGGGAGACGCCGAACCCGTCGCGGAATCCGATCGGGACCGGTACATCGTCTCTTCGCTCGAAGAGGAGGCCATCCGGTCGAGCCAGCTGGAGGGGGCGGCGGTGACGCGCCGCGTTGCGAGGGAGATGCTCCGGGTCGGTCGCGCGCCGCGTACCGTCGACGAGCGCATGATTCTCAACAACGTGCGCGCGATGGAGTGGATCCGTGAGAACCGTGATTCGGACCTCTCGCGCGAGTTCGTGTGCGAGCTCCACTCGATCCTCACGGTCGACACGCTCGATGATCGTGGGGAGGTAGGGCGCTTCCGCCGAGCCGACGAGGACATCGTCGTGCAGGTCGATCACGAGGTGGTCCACGTGCCGCCGAATGCGCGCGAGCTCGAGGAGCGGATGGCCGCGCTCTGCGCCTTCGCGAACGGGCAGGAAACGGGCTTCTTCATCCACCCGATCGTTCGCGCGATCCTTGTCCATCTCTGGCTCGCGTACGACCATCCCTTCGTCGATGGCAACGGTCGGACGGCGCGAGGCCTCTTCTACTGGTCGATGCTCCGCAGCGGCTACTGGCTCGCGGAGTACGTCTCCATCTCACGACTGCTGAGGAAGGCGCGCGCGAGCTACGGCGCCGCGTTCCTCATGACCGAGACCGACTCGAACGACGCGACGTATTTCGTCCTGCACCAGCTCGACGTCCTCCAGCGATCGATCGAGGACCTCCACGGCTACCTCGACCGGAAAGGGCGGGCGTTCGAGGAGGCACGTCGAGCGATCGGTCTATCGAGCGGCCTCAATCACCGGCAGGTTGCACTCCTCGAGCGAGCGCTCAGGGACGCGCACACGACCTTCACGTTCAAGGGCCACCAGCGGAGTCATGGAACCAGCTACCAGACCGCGCGCACGGATCTGCTCGACCTCGTCGACCGCGGGTTCTTCGAACAGGGCAAGGAAGGCCGGAAGGCGATCTTCTGGCCGGTGAAGGGGCTGGCGGAGCGCATTCGAAGCGAGCGCGAACGTGCGTGAGCCGCCCGACTTCCGGACGGACTTCTAGTCGCCGAGGTCGATCGCCTGCGGCTTCTTCCCCGCGCCGACGTCGACCGTGCGGGACGCCCCGCCCGGCACCTCGACGACGAGCTCGCTCTTCGGCGGCGCGAGCACGCGGATCCGGCCGCCCGGACCCGCGCGGGTGACTCCAACCGTCTGCTCCTGGAGCTGAGCGTTCAACGCGCCCCGGTACACGATGTCGGATGGCGCGCCGGAGACGACGGGCGCCGTGAGATCCAGCGCGGCAAAGCTCGAGAGCGAGAGCTTCCCCAGCTTGGTGCGGGGGCGCCCGGCGTTCTCGCCCGCCGCGAGGACGACCGACGGCGCCAGCGGGTACTCCTCCGATCCGAGCGTCGCGGCCGCGGGCATGAGCAGTGTCGACACCTGCCAGCTCGCGTCCGGGGCGAGGCCCTCGATCTGGAACTTGCCCTTCGCGTCGGTCCGCACGACGCGCGGCGTGCCATCGATCGAGACGGCGGGCGTGCCCTGCATCGAAGGAAGAGTCACGTATCCGGTGTGCACGAGCAGCGGCGCGTTCGCGAGCGGCTTCGACCGCGCGAGCTCGATCCGGCCCTCGAGCGAATGGCCCTTCGACAGATCGACGGTGTGGACCACGGGGTCGCCGTCCGCGTCGGTGACGGGGATCGACGTCGGGCTCCAGAGCGTCGTCGCGCAGCCGGGCGCTTCGATCCAGAGCGCGACAGATGTGAGCGAGGAGGTCCTGCGGTCGAGCGCATCCGACGGCCATAGCAGCTCGGCCCGGCCCCTGCGGTTGGCCACGGCGAGCAGCGTGCGCTCCGGCTTCCCGTACCACGCGATCCGCGCGTCGCGCGCCGGCCCCTTCGGCCCGCGGACCTCGACCGCGAGCCGAACGGGCGGCGGGACCGTGACGCGCGTCCAGTCCTCGGCCATCGTGACGAAGGACGCGCCGCCGCCCGCGGGCGCGACGCTTCCCGCGCTTCGTGACGCCTCCGCTTCCTTCGCCCGCGCCTCGGCCCCGAGCGGGACTATGCCGGCCGCGATGACGACGCCCGCGCCGCTCCGGACGCGGAACAGCGCCGCGTCCGGCATCGGCGGGATCACCGCCCGACCGAGCCCGTCCAGTTCGCAGTCGACGACGAGCCGGTCGCCGAGCAGGCACGTCACGTCGTACGCAAACGGCCCGGCGCCGTCCCAGGCCTCGAGCCCGAGGACCTCGACGGCGACGACGCGCTGTCCTTTCTCGCTCTCCTCGAGAGCGAACTCCATCCCCGCGGACACGCCGCCGACGGGCCCCGCGAGGGAATACGACCCGTCGACCACTTCCGAAACGGCCCACGCCGTGTAGCTGTGGCCGATGCGGACGTCGGCGCGCGCCGTGCCGGCGCCATCGGCTCGTGCGTCCACGCGGTGCACGAACCCGGGCCGCATCGGGTGGCGCCACGGACTGGAGAGGAGCACCAGGTCCACGGACGGCGACGCGGAGCCGTCCGTGTGCCGCACTTCGCATTCCAACGACGCGCTCGCGACCTGGGGCGCAGCTGCGGCCGTCGCGGCTCGTGGGAGGGGGGCGGGGACGAGCGTGAAAGCAGCGAGCGCGAACGGAGCGAACAGCATCTTCGCAGGGTACCGACGGCTCGACGGATCCGGTGTAACGGCGACGCCACAGCCGCCTCGGTGCTCGACGTCCTGCTCGCCTACGAACGGTCCGCCGCCGCGAGGATCGCGCCGACGTGACGGCCGTATGCGTCGCCCTCGGGCAGCTCGAGCTGCACTTCGATGCGGCGCCGTCGGGCGGTCACGCGCTCGCCCGTGCGCGGATCCTTGGCCTCCTTCTCGTACGTCTCGTGCTCGAGCCCGATCCCGCGGCGCTGCCAGAGCGGAAGATCCTCGAACCCGAGGCCGCGCAGGGACTCCAGCAGCCCACGCTTCGCCTCGACGCTCAGCCCCTCGATCCGGGCCGTCGCGGCCCGCGCCCCGAGGCCGTCCGACCGCAGCGCCCAGTAGCAGTGCGCGTTCAGTGCATTCCTGCGCGCGTCCTCGCTGCGCCAGCGGAAGTAGTCGACGACGCGCTGGTCCGTGGGGAGCTGGCTGATCCTGCAGTCGAACGCGCCGCGGGCTCCGAGCAGGACGGAGAACTGCGCGCTCGCTTCGCCCGCCAGGATCGAGTCGTACTTCCGGAGTTTCCGTCCGAAGCAGGTCTCGTCCGGGTGGAAGAGGAGCGAAATCTCGTCGCTCTGCGTGTAGCCGTAGAGGACGCGGAAGCCGCAGTCCATCAGGTGCCGCGTCGTCTCGACCATGAGGTCGCGGAAGCGGACGTCGAAGGGCGCGTCGAAGCGGTGGATCTCCTTCGTCAAGCGCGTGAAGCCGCGCCCGTCGATGCGCGCGACCATGTGGGCGCCCTCCGGGACGCTCACGTCGGCCGCCGTTTCGAAGGCGCGCATGTCGTGGTCCAGGTCGTCGAAGTTCACGAGCGCCACTCCTCGACGGCAAAGCCGCCCTCCGCGATCCGGACGAAGTACAGCGCGTCGAACCCCTCGTCGAGCGACGGGAGTTCGAGCCGCGAGTACGTCCCGAGGATGCCGCGGTCGGGGACGCGCGCGGCGCCGGAGCGTTTCGCATTGCGCGCCATGGCGGGCTCGATCGCCGACTCGAAGTAGTACCCGACGACGCCCATCCGGACCGCCCGCGCGGCGGTCACGTAGCGCGCCCGGTCCTCGCGCGTGGGGTTCGTGTTGTCGACGACGAACGGCTGACGGATCTCGCAGCACAGATCGAGCAGGCGCTGTTCGCGGTGCCGCGTGCGCAGCATGTCGAGGTTGATCCGCACGTGCGTGTCACCGAAGCGCTCGCGACAGAACGACGACTTCCCGGTCGCCTGGATCCCCATGAGAAGGACGGCCTCCATGCGCGGAGGGTACCCGCGTTCGCCGTCTCCTAGGGCTACTTCGGCCGGGTGCCGTAGTCCGTGAACGCGATCGCGTCCGGCACCGCGCCGGTCTCGAACCGGTGGACGACCTCCGCGGTCTCGAGGTCGATCATCGCGATCTCCTCGAGCGGCGTGCACACGACGAACGCATGGCGGCCGTCGCTCGACACGTCGAGGCAGGTCGGCGTGCTCTTCTCGATCGCGACGGTGTGCTCGAGGGTGCGTTCGGCGGCATCGTAGATGCGGACCTCGTTCGCCATCGCGTGGGCGACGACGGCGCGCGAACCGTCCGGCGTGAACTCGATGCGGAACGGCATGCCGTCGGCTTCGATGCGCTCGACGACGCTCGAGGTCTCCGGGTCGATGACGCCGATCACGCCCGACTGGTGACAGGCCACCCAGAGCGCGTCGCCGCTGGGGGAGAGGGCGACGCCCTCGGCCCCCCTGGCGACCATGACCTGGGTGCGCAGGTCGCTCTGCTCGCCGCCGAGGTCGACCAGCGCGACCTTGCCCGTGGGCACGCTCGGGACGAACGCGCGCTTCCCGTCGGGGCTCACGGCCAGCATGTGCCCGCCCGGAACGTCGAACGGAACCTCGCGCTCGATCTCCCAGGTCTCGGTATCGAGCACAAGCAGGCGCTGCTTCACCTCGGACGTGACGACGAGCCGGTCCGCCCCGATGAACGCGAGGTCATTGGGACGCGGGTTGTCGCCGAGGTCGACCATCCGAGGCTCCGACGGCGCGTCGAGGTCGATCACCACGAGCCGGTTGTCCGGCTTCTTGTGCATCGGCCCGGACCCGTAGCAGGCCCCGACGACCGTGCGCCCGTCGGGCGATACGGCGAACTCGTGGGCGCCGACTCCGACGTCGTGGGTCGCGATCGTCTCGCGCTTCTCGACATCGTAGAGCTGGATCGTCTCGTCGCCGCGGTTCGAGACGATGATGGTCTGGGCGAGGGCGGTGCCGGCCGAGGCAGCGGCGGCGATCAGAAGCGTGAGAGAGGCATGCATGCATCGCACCGTAGGGTCGACGCGCGCCGCGCGGCGTACGTAGCCTGTCAGTGCGGGGATACGTACGCGAACGCAACGCGAGAGCGGTTCAAGTCCCGTCGCCGCCCTCGTCCCCGCGCCTCTCCTCCAGCGCCCGCACTTCCTCGGCGCCCGGCATCGAGCCGTCCTCGGGCAGGAGACCCTCGTCCTCGAGGTCCTCGAGGAACTGGTCCATGCGCTTCGAGTTGCTCGTTTCGCCGCCGTAGCCGAGGGCGCGGAGCGCCTTGTAGTACGCGATGCTGCCCTCGGGGTAGGCGTTCACTCGCTTGTGCTCCTCCTTCCAGTCCTCGAGCAGCGCCGCCAACGTCGCGGCGCGCTCCGGGTCGTCGACGGGACTTCGCTCGTCCGGGTCGGCGTCGAGGTCGTAGAGCAACGGCACGTCACCGAACTTGCCGGCGCGGTATTCGCTCGGCACGTGCAGACGCCAGCGTTCGTCGACCGTGACGGAGTGCACTCGGTTGCAGAGTGCGAACACGGGGCCGCCCGGGACCGCGCCGCCCGGGCCCAGGAGCGGTGTCCCGTCCATGACGTGCTGCGACCGCAGGCCCACGAGGTTGAGCAGTGTCGGCGCGAGGTCGAGGGTGTCGACGAAGCGCGCTTCGCGGCGGCCCGCGTCGACGCCGGGACCGACGAAGACGAGCGGGACGTGGATCTGCTCCGAGTAGAGCTGGATCCCGTGCGTCATGTAGAGCGGCGGGAACGGGTGCCGGCTCTGGGCCTCGCCCTTGAGCGGTGGGCGCATCCAGAGTCCCTCGCCGTGGTCGGACGCGAGCACGAAGACGACTCCGTCCGCGAGTCCGCGCTCCTCGAGCCCGGCCCACAGAACCCGCAGCGCGTCGTCGACCTGACGCACCTCGCCCGCATAGCGCGTGCGCAGCTCTTCGAGCGTCGCCCACTCGGCGTCGGTGAGCATCGCCGCGTGCTTCTCGCTCAGCGTCCCGCGCGCGACGTCGAGCGCACCGGGCTCCTCGGCGAGCGCGATGCCCATGTCGGGGTGCTGCTCGTACGGATCGTGCGGGTCCATCGGGTGGATCCACAGGAAGAACGGGTCGCGCTCCGCGCCGGCGTCCTGCGCGCGCGCCGCCTCGAGCCCGTCCAACCACGCAAGCCCCTTCGCGACGTGGTCGTGCGCTGTGACGACGTGCGCCTTCTCGACGGCGACCATGTCGTAGACGTCACATCCGCGGCTGAAGCCGTTCTCCTCGAAGAGGATGGGGTTGCCGATGAAGCCGGCCGTGTCGTAGCCGTTGCGCTGGAAGACCTCGGCGAGGTGTTCCTGGTCTGCGAGCACCGCGCCGTCGTTCTCGATGCGCGCCTCGCCGGTGAGGATCATGTTCATGGACGGCGAGGTCCACGAGGACATGGAGAACGCGTTCTCGAACACGGTGCCGTGCGCGGTGAGCTCCGCGAGGAACGGCGTCGTGTCGTAGCGGCTGTTCCCGAGCGACGTGTAGTCCTGGCGCAGCGTGTCGACCGTGACGAGGACGACGTCCCGCCGCGGCTTGGGCTCGTCGCCGCCGCCCGAGCACGAAGCGACGAGGGCCAGGACGGTGAGCTGGCAGAGGGCAACCGCGGCCGGTGCGCAGCGTTGCGCAGGAACGGGGTTCGGGGTGGTCATGGGGGCTCGGGCGCGGCCGCCTCGGGCGCGCACCGGCGCGATGGTAATCGCCACGAGGTCGAGTCGGTCAGCGGCAGCGCTGCCAGCCGCCGACCTTCTCCGCACCGTCCACGGTGAGTCCCGTCGGTGTCCCGTTTCCGCGCAGGATCGTCCAGTCGTTGAGCTGCACGACCCAGCGGCCCTCCGCCGCGAGGAGCGTCAGCTCGTTGCGTCCGCCCGCGTGCCAGCGCTGGTCCGCGGTGGGGTCGACGGCCGCGTCCTCGGCGTCACCCTCGAGCGCAACGCGGACCCGGGACCCCTCGCCGAGCACGCGCGTCCGCAGGCCGTCCGCCCCGTCGAGCGCGGCGCCGGCCTCGCCCCCTTTCAGGGCGACGCGCGGCCGCCACGCGTGTCGGCCACGTTCGACGATGCGCGCCTTGCGCCAGTGGATCTCGATGTCGTCGTCGCCGCCGTGGATCTGGAACGCGAGGGAACCGGCGAGGTCCGCGCCGTCGAGGAGGTCCGCGGCGGGCACGCCGTTCACCCACGTGCGGATGCGGGGCCCGTCGCACACGATGCGATAGCGGTTCCAGCCGTCGAGGTCGAAGGCGTCCCGCGCCTCGGGGTTCTCGGAGAGATCGTTGAGCCAGCCGCGGCGGCCCTCGTCGTAGATGCCCCCGGACCAGGCGCGCGCCGTCGGATCGATCTCGGCCTGGTAGCCGCGCAGGCGCCCCTCCTGGACGCGGCTGCGGAGCTGGATGCCGGAGTTCCCGAGCGTCTCGATCTTCACGTCCACCTCGAGCTCGAAGTCGCCGTACTCGGCGGTCGATACGAGGAAGCTCTGCTTGCGCTCGGGGCCCGCGTTGCCGACGAGCGTGTCGTCCGCGTGCGCGTAGGTGGCGTCGCCAACGTTCGTCCAGCTCTTCGCGAGATCGGCGGAGTCGAAGAGGGGGCGCGGGGCCGGCGGGCGCGGGCCCGCGTCGGTGAGACGAGGGGGAGCTGGAGCTGGATCGAACGAAAAGACACGGACCGCGCGGAGCCACAGCTCGCTGCCCGCGGGATCGATCACGAAGCGTCCGGGTTCGGCCATGCTCTGCTCCCCGTAGCCCGACTCAGCGGCGGCGACGAGCGCCGCGTGCCACTCGTCCCCCTCGACGGTCGCGCTCGCGACGAGGACGCCGTCGAGCCAGTGCTCGACCTTCGCGCCGCGGACGACGACCCGGCCGCGGCGGTACTCGCCCCAGATCGGCACCGGCGTTTCGACGGCGGGCGAGAGTCCGCGGATCGCACCCGTCCGCAGGAGCGGCGCGGTGCCGGCGTCCGCCCATGCGTCTGTGAGCGCGTACTGCAGCACGGCGCCCGTCGACGTGCGGTAGGTGAGCGTGGCCGCGCTCGCGATCGCCCCCTTCCACTCGAACTCGAGCACGAAGTCTCCGAAGCGCTCCAGCGAGACGATGCGCTCGCTGCCGCTCTCGGTGTGGAGAGTGCCTCCCTGGATCGTCCATTGCTGCGGAGCCGTCCTGCTGCGCCCGATGCGCCCGGGCGTACTCGCGGCCCACCAGTCCGCGAGTGGACGGATCCCCGTCGCGATCTCCGCCTCCGTCAGGGCCGCCGGCGCCCGCTCCTCGTCGTCGACTTTCCCGTCGATCGCCCAGTCCGTGCCGCGCACGATCAGCCCCTGGAACTGCGGGTCGCGGTGCGACGCCTGCGACGGCACCATGCCCGGCCACACGTGCCCGAGCGGCGTGTGGAACACGCGGCCCTTGCCGTAGAGCCCGACGAGCACCATCGGCTCGCGCTCGCCCGTGCCGCCGGTCTCGGGCTCGGAGAATGCCGACATCAGCGTCCGATGCTCGGTGCCCTCGACGCGCACGAGCCGGCGGTACAGCTCGTCGGGGTGCTGCACGATCCGCGGCAGCGAGCGCGTCACCGGGTGGTCGCGGTCGACGACGTCGACGTCGAAGCTGTGGAAGCGGCCGTGGCCCGTGCCCTCGCGCCAGAGGTCGCCGACGAGCCGCTCGTACTCGGGCCAGTCCTTGCCGCTGTTGTTCGCCGCGTGCACGACGACGGCGCCCGCGCCGGTGCGGATCCGGTGGAGGAAGTTCTCCTGGGCCGCCTCACCCCAAGCGGGGCCGTTGTAGTCGAGAACGAACGCGTCGAAGCGGGCCGCGACGGCCGCGTCCGCGAGGAGCTCGCCCGGCGCGTAGGTCGCCTCGACCTCGAACCGCCCGGTGCGCTCGAGCATCCGCGCGAGCGAGGGGGTCGTCCACTTCCAGTCGTGGTTGTTCGCGCCCGATACGACGAGCACGCGGGGCCGGTCGTCTGAGGGGGCGGGCGGCGGCGCGGACTCCTGCAGCGCGGTGGGGACGAGCGTGGGAACGGCGAGGAGCGCGGCGGTCAGCATGCCGCCAGGCTACCTCGATCGGTGCGGCGCGCTGAGGGGACCGCCGGGCGGCGCCGCGGCGGCCAGTCCGTCGCCGGACAGGTGCAGCGGCAGCGTTCCGACCGACGGCACGTCGACCGCGGCCTGCTCGGCGAGCGCGCGCTGCCGGGCCCTCGAGCGGACGGCGGCCTCGGTCGGGGCGACCTGCGCCAGCCGGGCCGCGGGCTCCGGGACCCGTGTGCCCGCCAGCTCGACCAGCGAGGGCCGCCGCGCCTCGGCCTCGGCCGCCCACGAGGGGCGCCCGGTGCTCTCCGCGTCGTCGGGCGCGTCCGCCGCCCGGAGCACGGTGAAGCCCGAAACGGCGCTGAGGGCGATCGCGGCGGACGAGACGGCGGTGAAGAGGGCGGGGAGCAGCTTCATGACCCCCCGCGCAGCGCAGCGGAGGCACCGAGCCGAACGCTCCGGCTCAGCCGTTCCTCAGGTTCGACGCCGGTCCGCGCGCGAGGAGCCCGTGCGCCGGCTCTCCGCGCGCCGGGCTCTCCGCACGCCGATCGACCCGGCGTGCGCTCACTTCCCCTCGGTCGCGGGCGCCGGGCGCTCGAGCTCGCGCGGTGCGACCTCGGGCTCGGGCCGCTCCATGACCCAGCGGCCGTCGACGCGCTCCATCTTGATCGGCAGCGGGTCCGTCTCTACGCCGAAGAGCTCCATCCGGATACTCAGCTCGGCCGTGTCGTCGGTGACCTCGATCGTCGTCACGCGCACGGACTCCAGCGTCTCCGACAGGTCGAGCTCGTACACCGCGAGCACGCCCATCAGCGCGCCGATCACGGTGTCACCCTTGTCCAGGACCTCGTCGAACTCGAGGCGCGCGACGTCCTGCATCGAGTCGAGCTCGAGCGAGCGCGCCGCGTCGCACACGATCGCGATCGCCTGCTTGGCCTTGTGCGGGTTCGCGATATCGATCGTCGCGAGCTTTGCGCCGGCGCTCGCGATCATCGCGCCCGCCTCGGCCGGTGCGTCCGCGTCCTGGAGCGCGCCCGCCGCCATCATCGGCGCCATCGCAGCGAGCATCGCGAGCTGCTGCTGGGCCTCGGCGAGCTGCGGCTCGACCATGCCGAAGAGCAGCTCCTCGGCGCCCTCGGCGGTGAGCATCCGCATCATCTCCTTGAACTCGGCGTCCTCGTCCTTCGAGAACGGTTCCACGCGCTTCTCGTCCCACGCCTCGACCATCGCGCCGAACTCCTCGTCGGTGGTGGCGAGGGGGAGGAGCGCCGAGATCCGGCCGTCCTTCAGCGCGGCGGCCATGTCCTCGAGCGCGCGCGCGGGCGTGCCCGCGGGGCTCGGCTGGCGGGTGGTCACCGCCTCGGCGTCGGTCGCGACGGGGACCGACTGGACCGTGTCCGCGTCGTCGCAGTTCGAGCAGTCGCAGGCGACGAGCGTGGTGAGACCGAGGGCGAGGGCGGGAGCGAGGCGGGTCGTCAGATGCATGGAGCGGTGGGGCTAGGAAGTTGCAGTTCAGCCCCCGCGTCGGCGCCGGACCCCTTGGCCCTTGAGCCCCACTGCACCGTCGCGCCCGCCCGTCTCACACCGCAGCTGCGGTGCGTCGCTCCGGGACACGGGACGCCGTCAGCGCTGCTGCTTCGCCCGCCGGTGCTCGGCGCGCTGGATCCGCTCGAGCTCCGGCTGGCGGGGCGCGAGCTTGTCGAGCGCGCGCGTCACCCGTCGTCGGAGCAGCCCGAGCTTGCGCTTGTGCAGCCGCTCGCCGCGGTACGTCCCCGAGAAGATCCCGTCCGGCTCGAACCGCCGGAACGGCTCGCCCAGCGTCGCGTAGTAGAAGCCGTACTGCTCGGCGGGGAGCGTGTCCTTCGCGCCGAGCTCCGGGTCCTCGAGCATCCCGAACAGCTCGTCGTGCGTCGCCGGCTCGTGCACGGCGTCGAGCCCCGCGTAAAGGCTCTTGCCCGCGAGGACCGACGGCCGGCCCCAGAACGAAGCCTCGATGCCGGCGGTCGAGCCGGACGTGACGACGACGTTGGCCGCACGCATCAGCCCGTACGTCGACACGGCGGAGTCGGGCGGCACGACGGTCACGCGTGGATGGTCGAGGGCGAGCAGGCGCTCGACGCTGCTGCTGTCGCGCCCCGCCGGGTTCGGGTGCAGGCGGACGGTCAGGTGCGCGCGCCCGCGCTCGGACAGCGTGCGCGCGATCTCCTCGGCCGCGAGCGTCGGGCTGGCGTAGAGGCCCGTGCGCCACTCGGCGCCGATCGACGCGTACTCGAACTCCGTCGTCGTGTAGAGGACGACGTTGTGCGCGTCCGCGTCCCAGCCGTCGGGCAGCGTCGCCTCGTCCTGGCCGTCGACGTAGCTGAACCAGGAGCCCATCTGCCCGCGCGTCCGGCCCTCGTACCACTCGCGCGCGACGCGGCGGCGCTCGTCAAGATCGAGGTCGCTCGTGTCCCAGGTGCGCCGTACGCGCGCGACCATCGGCGCGATGTCGTGCGGCATGCAGTTGTCGACGAGTGAGTAGTGCTGCGTGTCGCGGCCGCGCTCGTGGACGAGCGCCTCGACGCCGGCCTCCTGCGCCGCGCGCAGCATGCCGCGCAGCGGACCCATGCGCCCGTTGAAGACGTAGACGAGGTCGTAGTCGCCCTCCGCGAGGATCCGCCGCGAGGTGAGGTAGCCCATGACCGACGAGCGGAGGAACGAGCGCACGAGCGGGCCGTCCAGCTCGATCTGCGGGTCGCGCTGGCTCCAGATCGCCGACGACAGCGCCGCCCAGCCCGCGTCGAAGCCATCGACCCGGAAGTCCTCCAGATCGGCCTTCGACGCAAAGTCCGCCGGGATCGCGTCGAGCCGCGCGAGCAGCGCGTCGTCGATGAAGTCGGAGAGGTTCCGCGCGTGGACGCGGCCGCCGAGCAGCGCGTGGCCGCCCGCGACGCGCAGTTGGCAGGTCCGGCAGAGCTGCCGCCGGTGCATCGGGTTCGCGTCGCACGCGCCGAGCACGCCGTCGCACGTGATCCAGTGCACGTCGTCGCCGTCCGCGAGGTGACGGTCGGCGAGTTCGAGCTCGGTCTCCATGTGCGGAGTCCAGAGGCCGTACGTGCTGTAGAAGAGGACCTTCATGCGGATGGATCGCGGGCGTCGTCCGCGAGGAGCGCGTCGGCGCGCGCGAGGTCGGCGGCGGTGTCGACGTCGACGGAGCGTTCGGGGGGCATGGGGAAGCCGACGGTGCGCGCGGTGACGAAGCGGCGCTCGCGGCGCAGTTCGTCGACGTCGGTGACGTACACGGCGCCGTTGAGGACGACGTACTCGCCCTCCTGGTCCTGGCGGCGCGCGGGCCGCTCGTCCTCGGAGACGACCGGATCGAGCGGCTCCGACGGCGCGTGCCGGAACATCCAGTGCGGCCGCACGGGCGAGCGGACCACCGATACGACGGAGGGCGCGCCGCTCGAACGCAGCGTCTCGAGCGCTCCCGTCAGGTCGTCGGACGTGCGGAGGGGAGACGTCGGCTGGAGCAGCACGAGCACGTCGTAGGCGTCGCCGCCCGCTTCCAGCGCGTCGAGCGCGTGCAGCGCCACGTCGATCGTCGCGGCGGTGTCCGTGGCGAGCGGTGCCGGTCTCTCGAAGGGCACGTCGCAGCCCGCGGCGCGCCCCGCGGCCGCGATCTCCTCGTCGTCTGTCGACAGCACGACCCGGTCGATCAGCGGGCACCCGAGCGCAGCCTCGACGGTCCACGCGATCAGGGGCCGGCCCCCGAGCGGCAGCACGTTCTTGCGCGGCAGCCCGCGCGAGCCGCCGCGGGCTGGCACGAGCGCGAGGACGCGGCGGCCGTCGATCACGGGAAGACGGCGTCGAAGTCCGAGTTCGCGCGCTCGTAGTCGGGCAGGCGGCCGATGTCCATCCAGTATCCGTCGACGTGGTGCGTCGCGGCGCGCAGCCCGCGCTCGACGACCTTCTCGAAGAGCGTCGTGACGTCGAAGTACGCGCGCGGCACGAGCGGCAGCGCGGAGGGCGAAAGCACGTAGATGCCCGCGTTCACGATCGACCGGTGCACCGGCTTCTCGTCGATGCGAGCGATCGCTCCGTCGCGCTCCTCGACGACGCCGAACGGGATCTGCATCTCGAACTCACGCACCGCCATCGTCGCGTCGGCACCCGAGGCGCCGTGCGCGTCGAGCAGATCGACGTAGTCGACCTTCGCGAGGAGGTCCGCGTTCGTGAGGATGAGCGACTCCTCGGGCGCGCGCGGCAGGAGGCTCAGCGCGCCGGCCGTCCCCATGCGCTCCTTCTCGCGCAGGTACTGGATCTCGACGCCGAGCGCCGACCCGTCGCCGAAGTGCGACTCGACGACCTCCGCCTTGAAGTTCACGGCGAAGAAGAAGCGCCGGAAGCCCTGCGCGTGGAAGTTGCGCACGATCGTCTCGAGGATCGGGCGACCGCCGACCTCGAGCATCGGCTTCGGCGTCTTCTGCGTGAGCTCGCGCAGCCGCGTGCCGAGCCCGCCCGCCATCACGACGACCCATTCGGGCCGCTCGGCCGGCAGCAGGAAGTCGTCGACGGTCGAGAGGCCGGTGACGCGCCCCGCGTCGTCGAGAGTCGGGATCTGGTGCAATCCGCGCTCCTGCATCGCGCGCAGGATCTCGGCGCGTCCGTTGCCCGCGCGCGCGACGGTGGGAGAGCGGTGCATTGCGACCTCGACGCGGTCCTCGAGCGCCACGCCGCGGAGGAGCGCGCGCCGCACGTCGCCGTCGCTGAGCGTGCCGAGCAGCAGCCGCTCGTCGTCGACGACGAGCGCGATCTGGCTGCCGGCGCGGTCGATCGCGGCCATCGCGTCGAGGAGCGACGCGTCCGGTCGCACCAGGCTGTGTTCCCACTTCGCCATGAGTGAGCGGGATTGTAGCGCCGGGGGACCCTCGGAAGGCCCTGCGGAAGGCGCTGCGGAAGGCGCTCGACGGACGCGTCAGCGGCGCCGCGCGGGCGCGCCGACCCAGACGCCGCCGCCAGCGTCCCGGGTCAGGACGGCGCCTGCGCCGACGAGCGTCTCCGCGCCGACGGTCAGGCCCGACAGCACCGTCGCGCCGGCGCCGACGAGCGCGCCCGGACCCACCTCGACGTCGCCGAGGACCACCGCCCCGGGGGCGACGTGGGCCCAGGCCCCGACCGAGGCGTCGTGCTCGACGACGGCGCGCGTGTTCACGATCGCGCCCTCGGCGACGTGGGCGCCGCCCTGGACGACAGCGCCGGCGTGGATCTGGGCCGTCTCCTCGACGGTGGCCGACGGCGCCAGGACGGCGCTCGGGTGCACGAGGCCGGCTGCGCGGAATCCGCGCGCGACCGCGGTCTCCAGCACGCGGCGCCGCGCGGCCGCGGAGGGGCCCGCGTCGAGGCCGCCGACGCCGAGCGCGACGCGGACCGACGCCGGATCGAGGCGCGCCAGCGCAGCGTCGCCCCCGAGGACCTCGAATCCGCCGCGGCTCTCGCCGGCGCGCGCTTCGTCGCGTTCGACGAAGCCGAGGACGTTCCAGCCCGAAGCGGCGAGCGCCTCGGCGACCACGAGCCCGTGGCCCCCGGCGCCGAGCACGACGACCGGGCCCGGCGTCCGGTCGTCCGGCGGTCCCGGCCCGCTCACAGGCGCTCGTCCCGGCGCAGGTCGCGCGGCGCGGGCGTGCCGGCGACGTCCCAGAAGCGCATCGGGCTGACGCCGCCTGCGGGTCGCTTGCACGCGAGGTCGTCGGGACCGAGCGCCTGGCCCGCGGCGACGTCGCGCGCCGCCACGATCGAACGCCGGACGCGCTCGCGCGTCTCGCGCTCGGACGGCTGCGGCTGCTTGCGCGCCACGCCGCGGGCGCGCGCCGCGTCGCGGCAGCCCGCCACGAGCGCGCGGAGCTCGGCGGGCTCGAGCGACGCCGCGTGGTCGGGGCCCTCGAGGGTCCGGTCCAGCGTGAAGTGCTTCTCGATCGTCGTCGCGCCGCGGCCGACGGCGGCGATCGCGACGGCCGTGCCCAGAGTGTGGTCCGAGAAGCCTACGCGCAGTCCGAAGGCGTCCCGCAGGACGTCCATCGCCGCGAGGTTCACGCTCTCGGGCGGGGCGGGGTAGTCCGACACGCAGTGGAGCAGCGTCACGCGCTCCGCGAGGGCCGCGCGTCCCTCGGCCGACGCGTACGCGGCCTCGCAGTCCGCGAAGCCGGTCGGCGCGCCGTCCCGGACCAGCCCGTGCGCCACCACGGCGAGAGCGTCCTCCACGTCGCCGAGCGTCGCCATCCCCGTCGATACGACCAGCGGGAGCCCGCTCCTCGCGGCGCGGTGCAGCAGCGGCGCGAAGGTCAGGTCGCCCGAGCCGGTCTTGACGAGGTCGACGCCGAGCTCGAGCACGAGGTCGAGGCTGGCGAGGTCGAACGCGGTGCAGAGGAACGCGATCCCGCGCGCGGCGCAGCGGTCGCGGACGGCGCGCATGGCGTCGGGCCCGAGCTCGAGCGTGCGCAGCATCGCGAGCTGGCCGTCGTCCGCGCCGAGGTTCTCGGCCTGGTACGTCGCGAGCGCGGCGTCCGCCGTCGCGAGCTCCGACGCATCGAACGCCTGGAACTTGACCGCGTCGGCGCCGCAGTCCGCCGCGACGTCGACCAGCTCGAGCGCGCGCTCGGGCGAGCCGTTGTGGTTCACGCCGGCCTCGGCGATCAGGTAGACGTCAGGATCCATCGTCGTGGAAGCGCTTCGTGCGCAGCGCGGCACGCGCCTCGGGCGTCCCGAGGTGCGCGTGCAGCGCGTCGAGAATACGCTCCGACGCGTGCCCGTCGCCGTACGGGCTCACCACTTCGAAATCCGGCGGCGTCCGCGTGGCGGCCAGCGCCGCTTCGATCGCGGAGCGCTCGGGCGCGCAGCGCAGCACGGACCGAGCGGCCAGGCGTCCGCCCTGCCGGTCGCCGACGTCGACGGTCCAGGCGCCGAAGCTCGGCGCCTCGTAGATCCCGCTCGACGAGTTCCCGACGACGGCGTCGACGTGCTCCATGAGCGAGAAGTACCGCGCCTGCCCGAGCGATTGGACGAAGCGCACCCGCCCCGGCCGCGCCGCCACCCATTCGTCGATCGCCGCGCGGAAGGCCTCGTTCCCCGGGTCCTGGTTCACGCCGGTCCACACGATGCGCGTCGATTCGGGCTCGGTCTCGAGCGCAGCGCACAGCGCCTCGAGCTGCTGAGCGCCGCGGTCCTGAGCGAGCGTCACCGGGTGCATCGTCACCAGGAGGTTTCGCTCGCCCAGCTCGACGTCGAGCGAGGCCTCGAGCTCCGCGCGCGTCATCCGCGGCGTGCGGCGCAGGTGGTCGAGCGCCGGCGTACCGGTCACGTGGACGCGCGCCGGGTCCTCGCCCATGCGCCGAAGACGCGCCGCGGACTCCTCGTTCGTCGGGAAGTGCAGCGACGCGAGCTTCGTGAGCGCGTGCCGGATCGACTCGTCGAAGGCTCCCTCGGTGACGTCGCCGCCCGCGACGTGCGCGATCGGAACGCCGGCGAAGAACGCGCCCTGCGCGGCGCCGAGGATCTCGTAGCGGTCGCCCAGCACGAGGAGCGCGTCGCACTCGAGGGCCTGGAGCGCGCGGGCGACGCCCTCGGACGCGTCGCCGACGGAGCGCAGGAGAGCCACCGGGTCGTCGACGCCGCCGAGCTCGAGCGGGATGCGCCGCGCGATCGGCACGCCGTCCGCCTCGATCTCGTGCACCGTTCCGCCGTGGGCCTCCGACAGGTGCGAGCCGGTCACGAGGAGCGACAGGCGGAACCGCGCGTCGCGCTCGAGGTCGGCGATCACCCAGCGCAGGATCCCGTACTCCGCGCGCCCGCCCGTGCAGACGGCGACGTGGACGGGGCGCTGCGCGCCGGGCGTTTCGGCGCCCGCGCTCATGCGGGGTCCGCCAGCGCCGGGCTGCTCGGCACGTTGACGACGCGCCGCGCCATGTCCTCCGCCTGCGCGACGTCCGCGCGCGGGCACGCGGTGAACATCGGCAGCGTGTGCATCGGATTCCAGAGGGGGCGGGCCATCAGGTCGGCCGCGTTGAGCGCCTCGAGCACGGCGCCCGTGAGATGGGCGCGGTCCCGGTCGAGGACGATCGCGTTGAGCCAGAAGTTGGAGCACGTGCGCTCGTCCTCGTCGAGGAAACGAGCGCCGTCCAGGCCCGAGAACGCGTCGCGGTAGCGCCCGGCGAGCGCGCGCTTGCGCTCGAGCATGTCGTCGAGCTGCTCGAGCTGCGCGCAGCCCAGCGCCGCGTTGAGGTTGGGCATCCGGTAGTTGAAGCCGACCTCGTCGTGCGCGAATCCGAAGTTCTCGGCGGGGACGCGGGCCGTCGTCGACAGGTGTTTGGCCCGCGCGCCGAGCGCCGCGTCGTTCGTCAGGAGCGCGCCGCCCCCGCCCGTCGTCACGACCTTGTTCCCGTTGAAGGACAGCGTCGCGACGCGTCCGTGCCGGCCGAGCGGCGCGCCGTCGAGCGTGGTGCCGATCGACTCGGCGGCGTCCTCGACGAAGACGAGTCCGCGCTCGTCGGCCAGCGCGCGCAGAGCGTCGAGCTCGCCCGGGTGTCCGAAGACGTGCGTCGTCACGAGGGCCCGGACTCGAGCGCCTGTGGCGCGGTTGAAGAGCGCGTCGCCGCGGCGCTCGCACGTCCGGTCGAGGTGTTCCGCGAGGGCCGCCGGGTCGACGCCGAGGGAACGTGTCTCCGCGTCCACGAAATGCGGCGTCGCGCCCGCGTGCCGGATCGAATTCGCCGTCGCGACGAAGGTGAGCGTCGGGCAGAGGACCTCGTCGCCCGGCTCGACGCCCGCCACCAGCAGCGCCACGTGCAGCGCGGCCGTGCCGCTCGCGAGCGCGACCGCGCGCTCCACTCCGTACTTCTCGGCGAGCATCTCCTCGATGCGGTCGACGTACGACCCGACGCTCGAGACCCAGCCGGTCTCGACGCAGTCGAGCACGTACTCGGACTCGCGGCCGCGGAACTCCGGCTCGTGCAGCGGCGTGAATCCGTCGCGCGGCCCGAGGGCGGCGCGCACGGCGCCGACGATCGAGTCCACGAAGCGCTGATCGCCGTCCTGCACGCCGGCCTCAGACGTTGTAGATGTCGTGCTTGTAGCGGCGCAGGTTCTCAGGCGTCGAGAACCAGGCGGCCGTCTCGGCGATGCCGCGCTCGAAGCCGTCGAGTCCGCCGTACGCGGGCGTCCAGTCGCACCGCTCGCGCGCGCGGTCGTTGGCGGCCCAGAGGCGCTCCACTTCGCTGGCCTTCGGGCGCACGCGCGCTTCGTCGGTGACGATCTCGAGCTCCTGGCCCATCTGGCGCCCGATGATGCGGACCGTGTCCCCGATCGACACCTCGAAGCCGCTGCCGAGGTTCGTGACCTGGCCGAGCGCGCGCTCCGACGTCGCCACCGCGAGGAAGCCGCGGGCGGTGTCCGTCACGAAGCTGAAGTCGCGGGTCGGCGTCGTCGATCCGAGCTTGACCGAGGTCGCGCCCGCGGCGACCTGGCCGATCACGGTCGGGATCACGGCGCGGGCCGACTGCCGGGGGCCGTACGTGTTGAACGGCCGGATGACCGCGACCGGCGTCTCGAACGAGGCGTGGTAGCTGAGCGCGAGCTGATCGGCCGCGATCTTCGTCGCTGCGTAGGGCGACTGGGCGTTCAGCGGGTGCTCCTCCGTGATCGGGACGAACTGCGCCGTCCCGTAGACCTCGCTCGTCGACGTGTGCACGACGCGCTGGACGCCGAGGTCGCGCGCGGCCTCGAGGACGTTGAGCGTCCCGCGGACGTTCGTGTCGACGTAGGACTCGGGCGACGAGTACGAGTAGGGGATCGCGATGAGCGCCGCGAGGTGCAGCACGCAGTCGACGCCCTGCATCGCGCGCCGGACCGAGCCAGGGTCGCGCACGTCGCCTGCGACGACCTCGATCGCGGCCTTCGTCTCGGCCGAGACCTCGTCGAGCCAGCCCCACGACGAGTCGCGGTCGTAGAGGACGAACGCCCGCACGTCCGCTCCGAGCGCCACGAGCTCCTCGACCACGTGCGAGCCGATGAAGCCGCAGGCGCCAGTGACGAGGACCTTGGAGTTCGCGAGGTTCATCCGACAGTCTTGTTCAGCGTCTTGATGAGGTACGGGGGCGTGCAGGCGCCCGCGTAGCCGTCGAGGAAGTTGCCCTCGGCGTCCGCGAAGAGCACGAACGGCAGCATCATCGCGTCCTCGAGCTGCATGGCGAGGGCGAGGACCTCGTCCTCGGGCTCGTCGCAGTCCGAGGCGAGGCCGACGAAGTGCTCTTGCAGGAGCGGCGCGACGTCGGGACGGGGAAGGACAGCCTCCACGAGGCTGCGGCAGTTGCCTCAGAGCTCGCGGCCGAACTCGATGAAGATGCGCTTGCCGGAGGCCTGCGCTGCCGCCTTCGCCTCGGCCATGGTCGTGTGCCAGGTGAGGGTCCCGCGGTCGTCGAAGTGGGGGTGGCTGGAGCCGGTCATGGGCGGAGACGGTACGGATTCGGCGGAGCGATGGAACGGGCGCCCGGCCGGGGAATCCGCCCTCCGGGGGCCGCCGGAGGAGCGAAGAGGGGGGTCGCGGCCGGTGCGGCCCGCAGCACCGGGGTCCAAAGTCGCTCAAAGTAAGGGTTTGCCTCGGGTGCGAGGCGGGTCTGTGCCGATTCCTGGGGAGCATGAAGCTGATGCAGGACGTCCGGCTCCCCGTCGGCCTCGACCCCGGCTGGGCGGCAGCCCTGGCCTACGAGCTCGAGCTCGCCGAGGCCGCCCTCCCCGAGCTCAGCTCGGCGGCTCTCGAGCTCGCCGAGCTCGCCGTGAGCGGCGAGTACGACGCCGAGATCGTCGGCGCGGTCCTCGAGCGGGACGAGCACCTGCGCGAGCAGGTCCTCCGCCTCGCCAACTCGGCCATGTACGCCGGCGAGCAGCGCATCGAGAGCACCGCGTCCGCCGCGCAGCGCATCGGCATGCGCGCGCTGTGGGAGATCGCGGTCATCGACGTCGCGCGCCTGAAGGTCTTCGGCCCGGTCCTCGGACAGGTCCTGGGCGGGAGCCAGATGTGGTCGATCGCGCGCCTCGCCGGCGCGGTCTCGCTCCGCATCTCCGCCGCGAAGCTCGGCAAGAACCGGGCGTCGATCCTCGCGGGCCTGATCCTCTGCGTCGGTCCGCCCCTCGCGCACCAGCTCATCCGCCGCGTCGAGGAGCGCGCGATGCAGACGCTCCCCTCGCGCATGCGCCGCGAGGTCTCCAACCGGCTCGCGCCCTCGCTCGGCGTCTCGCTCGTGAAGGCGTGGAAGCTGTCCGAGTCCATCGAGCACGCCGCGCGCTCGTTCGCGGATGGCCGCGGCGAACTGCCGGCCGACCCCGAGTCGCAGATCGCCGTGTTCTCGGTGTCGCTCGCGCGCTACCTGACGGCGCGCGGGACCGAGTCGCTCTCGGTGCCGCTCCGCTGGCCGACGGCCAAGGCGCTCGACATCGGCGAGGGAGAGCTGCGGCAGCTCGTCGACGCGTCGACGCAGGCGGGCGACAACCCGCTGATGGCCTGAGCCCTACCGGCCGTACCGAGCCCGGTACGGCCTCAGCGGATCCGCTCGCGGAGCTGCTCCTCGAACTCGAGGTACAGCCGCAGATTCGGGTGCCCCTCCGGACAGAGCTCGATCGCGCGCTCGAGCTTCACGAGCGCCTCGGCGAAGCGCCCCTTCCGGCCGAGGGTCTCCGCGTAGAGGCCCCAGCCCGCCGCCGTCGTGGCCGGGTCGTCCTCGAGCTCCCCGCACAGCTCGAGCGCGCGGTCGACGTCCTGCAGCGATTTCGGCACGGCCTTCAGGTAGATCTGGATCAGGCGCTCGCGCGTGTCCGTGACGGCGACGCGCTCGGCGTCCGCCGTGCGCTCCGCGCGGTCGAGCGCGTCCTCCGCCGCAGCGATCGCGTCCTCGTGGAGGTACGCGAAGTCGAGGATCACGACGAGCTCCTCGAGGGCGTCGATCGCGGCCGCGCTCGTCGGCCCGAGGGCCGCCGTCGCCGCCGCCACGCCGCGGCGCTGGGCCACTGCGGCGTCCTCGTAGCGTTCCAGCCGACGGAGCGTCTCGCTGTGGTTCTGCAGGAGCAGGGCCGTCGCCCAGTGGTTCTCGCCGAGGCTCTCGGCCGCGTCGGTGACCGCGCTCGCGAACAGTTCGTCCGCTTCCTCCAGGCGCCCGAGGTCGCGCACGCAGCGAGCGAGCGCGCCGCGCGTGTTGAGCGCTTCGGGCGTGCGTTCGGCGCCGATCTTGGCGTAGCCCGCGGCCGCCCGCTGCAGGAAGGGCTCGGACTCCTCGAAGCGACCGAGCTGATTGAGCCCCTCTCCGATCGAATGGACCGTCACGAGCGTGGACGGGTGCAGGGGGCCGAGGATCCGCTCGCGCGTCTCCAGGATCGCCCGGTCCACCTCGAGGACCTCCTCGTTGCGACCCATCATCGCGAGCGCGGTCGCGAGGTTGTGGCGGGCCTCGAGCGTCCAGGGATGGTCCTCGCCCTTCTGTTCGATGCGGTACGCGAGGAACTCCTCGAAGCGTGTGAGCGCGCTCTCGAACTCGCCGGACCGCGCCTCGGTCATCGCCAGCTGGTTGACGGCGCTGAAACGCGTTTCGCGGTCCGGACCGTGGGTCTCGACGAGCTCCAGCGTTTCGTGGAACCTCTTGCGCGCGTCCTCGAGGCGGCCGCGATTCCGGTCGTTCCTGCCGAGCAGGAGGACGAACTTCGCTCGCTCGAGCGGCGGCGTGTCGTCCTTCAGGTCGGCGAGGAGGCGCGCGTCCGATGCGTCGAGCCTCCCGAGGTTCGTCAGGAGCCGCGCCGTGAGGAGGGACGCCTCGGTGCGCTGTTCGCGCGACGAGCGCGGATCGCTGTTCCGGAGCTCGGACCCGCGGGACGCGTGGTGCAGGGCAGCCTCGTCGAGGCCGAGGCCGCGGTACGCCATGGCCACGGTCAGGTGCAGCCGCGCTGCGATCCGAGGCTCGCCGCCGAAGCCCTCGTCGATGTCCGCCGCGGACCGGTCGAGCAGCTCGCGGACCGAGAGCTCGCCGCCCTCCGCGTCCGGCGACGCCGCCTCGAGGACGTCGCTGAGGAACTCGGTGACGGAGTTCGCCTCGCGCAGGGCGACGCGCTGCTCCTCGAGCGAGATGGAAAGGGCCTCGCCGCGCCGCTTCGAGTCGAGGTAGAGCGAGGTGCTGACGACGAGACCGGCGACCAGCGCGAGCATCGTCGTCGCGAGCCCGATCACGAGCCCGCGGTGCCGGCGCGAGAACTTGAGAGCCTGGTAGGCGAGGCTCGGCGACGTGGCCGAGATCGGCTCGTGCGCGAGGTGCCGCCGGAGGTCGCTCCCGAGCGCCGCCGCCGACGCGTAGCGACGGCCGGGCTCCTTCTCGAGCGCCTTCGCGACGATCCGCTCGACGTCGCCCCGCAGGGCCGCGTCGATCGTGCCGAGCGTCGAGGGCTCGTCCTCCGCGACGATACGCGCGGCCTCGTGGATCAGCTTGCCGCGCAGGTCGAACGGCGGAGCTCCGGCGAGGATCTCGTGCGCCAGGACGCCGAGCGCGTAGACGTCCGACCGCGCGTCGACGTCGCCCGCGCGCCCGGCGACCTGCTCGGGGCTCATGTACGAGAGCGTGCCGATCACCTCGCCGACCTCGGTGTGCATCGTCGACACGTGGCTCTCGATCTCGAGGGTCACCGCGACGCCGAAGTCGAGGACCGTCGTGCGGCCGGTGCGGTCGACGAGGACGTTGGCGGGCTTGAGGTCGCGGTGGACGACGCCGCGGCGGTGCGCGTGGTCGACGGCGTCGGCGATCTCGGCGATCAGCTCGAGCCGGCGCTCGACGTCGAGCCCGTTCGCGCGGCAGTGTTCGGTCACCGGGACGCCCTCGACGAGCTCCATCGCGAGGAAGGGCAGCGGCCGGTCGCCCGAGCGGTCGGTGCCGGACTCGAAGATCTGCGCGATCCCCGGGTGGTTGAGGCGCGCAAGGACGCGGGACTCCTGCTCGAAGCGCCGCAGCATCTCGGGCGTCACGACGTCCGCGCGCAGGACCTTGACCGCGACGTGCCTCTCGGGGGTCTCCTGCACGGCCTCGTAGACGACGCCCATGCCGCCGCGACCCAGCTCAGCCACGACGCGGTACGGGCCGATGCGCTCCGGCGGCGGCGGGCCGGCTCGGCGCTCCTGGCGCGCGTCCGCGAGCGCGTCGCGCACGGCGCCCTCGAGAGCGACAACGGCGGGACGCGCGAGGGTCGCCTCGTCGCCGTCCCCGTCCGCGTCGAGGCGGAGCAGACGCTCGAGCTCCGCCGCCAGAGCAGCGTCCTCGGCGCGCGCCTCCTCGACGAGCGCCGCGCGCGCGTCGCCCTCGAGAGCGCTCGCGCGCTCGAACCAGCGAGCCAGCCGCTCGTGCGCTTCGTCCGGCGATGCGCTCATGCGTCTCCTCCTTCGCCCTCGGAGTCCTTCATCCGGTCGCGCAGCCACGCGCGCGCGAAGCGCCAGTCGTTCTCGACGGTGCGGTACGAGACGTCGAGGACGTCCGCGACCTCACCGTTCGTCATGCCGCCGAAGAAGCGCAGCTCGACCACGCGCGCCTGGCGCGGGGAGAGCGCTGCGAGCCGGTCGAGCGCCTCGTCCAGCCGCAGCACGTCGACGGGCGCGCCGACGTCGCTCTCCACCGTCTCGAGGTCGAGGTCGACGCGGCGGACCTCGCCGCCGCGCTTCGCCCGCTGCGCGCCGCGCGCGTGGTCGACGAGGATACGCCGCATCGCCATCGCCGCGACGCCGAGGAACTCGCCGCGGGAGGACCAGCTCTTGCGCTGGGGAGACAGTCGCACGAACGCCTCGTGCACGAGCGCCGTCGGCTGCAGCGTGTGGTCCGAGCGCTCGCGCGCGAGGTACGACGACGCGAGGCTCCTGAGCTCGTCGTAGACGACGTCGAGCAGCTCGGCGGCGCCGGGGGCGGCGCTGCGCGGAGCGTCGGGGGGCGGAGCCGGAGGCGGTTCGTCGTCGCTACGGGGCATGTTCGGGTGGGGCGGTTCGCGCGCGCCCGGGGGGGAACGCGTCGGGCAGGGGCGCGGACCACATCGATCATCGCAGTTTTTCGCGCGAGCGCCGCCGGAGCGACTCGCCGCCCGGTTCCCGGGGAATCGCTGTGGGCCTCGGCCGGAGCCGTCGCGTTCCCAGGTCGAGGGCGACCCCGGACGACCCGCGGCGCACCTCGGAACCCACCATGACGCATTCGATCCTCCGGCGGGCGCATTGCGCAGCCCCCCTCGCCCTCTTCGCCCTCGCCGCGCCTGCCTTCGGCGTCGTCCCGGCTTCCCCTCAGCCCACTCCCCAGTCCGCGCTCCAGCGCGCACGCCCGGCGCACGCTCGACCCGCCGCGGCACGCCCGACCCCGCCGCCGCCCGGCGCGCAGGTCGTCGACCTCCGCACCGTCGGCCTCAATCAGCCGATCGGCCTCAGGACCGACGTCGGCGGCGTGGCGCTCTCGTCCGTCGCGGACAGCCCGTTCCAGGAGGAGGAGACGCTCCTGATGCGACGCTCCGAGGCCGGCGTGTTCCTGTGCAGCGCCGACGGCACATCGCCCGGCGGCTCGTCCTACCTGATCGATGACACCGCCGCGGGCGAAGGGGTCGTCCCCGGGACGCTTTCAACGAACTCCGGCGGGCGCAACGTGCGCGACGCGGTCGCCGCCGACGTCGACCGCGACGGCAAGGACGAGATCCTCGCGCTCGTGCTCGAGGGGCCGTTCCTCCAGGTCTGGCAGATCGACGTCGCGGACGCCGGGGCACCCTACGCGTGGACGCTCGTCCATGAGTTCGCCCCCTTCGCGACCTCGCAGTTCGTGACCGCTCGCCTCGTCGTCGGCGACCTCGACGGCGATCGACGCGACGAGATCTCGGTCCTCCGGACGGTCGGCGATCCGAACCACTTCGACAACGACTCGACGGTCTGGGTCCTCGACGATCCGGTGGACGGAGCGGGTGTCCTGCTCCAGCTCGACCTGCCGGGCAACAGCACGGGGATGCACGCGCGCTACTTCGGCGTGACCGCGGATCTCGACGCCGACGGGGACGACGAGTTCGTCCTGGCGCGCCAGGGGGACACGAGTACGAAGGGCCGCGTACGGCTCAGCATGTACGACTGGGACGAGGCCTCCGGGACGCTCGTCATGCGCTCGGGGCCGCGGGTGGTCTACACCGACCCTGCCCCTGTCGGCGGCAACTACATGGTCAGCAAGCTCGCGGCCGGGCAGCTCGACTCCGACCCGGAGGAGGAGCTCGTCCTCATGTCGTCGACGCCGAAGCTGTTCCTCAACCTGCCGCTCGGGACGGTCTATTTCATCGTTGACCAGCTGAACTACGACGGCGCGACCCGGCGCTTCGATCACGTCGAGCGCGCGACCTACTCCGGCGCGTGCGAGGCGACGCCGATCCCCGAGTACTGCTTCGACGTGGCGGTCGCCGACCGGTTCGGCGACGGCCGCGACTGGATCGCGCACCTGCGCAAGCCCAACGGCGGCACGGCCGAGATCTTCTGCCTGCGCGAGGACGCGGCGAACGGCGGCTGGGACAGCGTGCGGGTGATGGACGGCGTTCCGACCGTCGACGACGCCGTCAGCCTCGCTGCGGCGGACGCGGACGGGGACGGCGTGGAGGAGCTCTTCGCGGGCTTCTCGTGGGGCAGCGGAACGACCAAGTTCGACTGGATCACGCGCGTGGAGGCCGGCGCGTCGCCTTCCCAGCGCACCCTCTCGACGCCCGGACTCATCACGTCGACGGCCGCGTCCCCGACCCAGCCCATCGCGCTCGCCGTCGGCGAGTTCGACGGCGACGGGCTGCGCGTCCGCTACGAGGGCACGCAGATCCGGGCCTCGAACCCCGTGCCGCTGACGCTCCTCGCGGCAGCGCCCACCAAGGCCGGCATCGGGCAGAACTACAGCGGAACGTCGACCGGATACTCGGTAGCGACGGGCTCGGGCTTCGAGACCGAGCTGAGCCTCTCGACGTCGCTCTCCGCAAAGGCGGGCTTCGAGATCGAGGACTTCACAGGGACGTTCGGCGCGTCGGTCAAGGCGACCGTCGAGGTCGAGTCGCGCACGAGCAACGCCGTGTCGAGCACGACGACGTTCGTGACGGGCTACGAGGGCGGCGCCGAGGCGGACGTCATCGTGTTCGCCTCGAACCAGTTCCTCGTGCACACCTACCTGATCCTCGACGCGGACGATCCGAACGCGGTGGGGGAGCGTTTCTCGATCGACGTGCCCATTGACACGCGGATCTCGAAGTGGACGGTGCCCTTCTTCAACGCGGCCGTCGCGCCGCGCTACCGGATCGGCACGGACCTCCTTCCGCACACCGTCGGGGACCCGTCGACGTACCGAAACTACGGTGCGATGGCGGCGGACATCGGTGGGCTCGTCGGGTGGGAGACGCCCGGAGCGCTGACCGTCGGGCAGGGCACCGGCGGGAACGTCTCGATGGCGATCGAGCTCGCCACCGAGAACGCGACGACGCAGCAGACCGAGGTCTCCGTCGGCACCGAGGCGTCGTACAAGGCCTACGGCGCGTCGGTCGAGACGAGCGTGTCGGCGGGCGTCGGGTCGGCGTACACCGTGTCGACGAACCGGACGACCACGTTCTCGGGCCAGCTCGGGGACATCTCGGGTCCGGACTACGTCGACTGGGCCTATGCAGCAGGCATGGTCGTCTACCAGGCGTGGCGCACGGCGGACGGCAACAACGAGCCGACGGGCTGGCTGCCGGGCGGGTACCCGCTGACCGTGGTCGACTTCTGGGTCGATCCGTTCGGCGCTGCGTACTGAGTCTTCGGCCGACGGCGCACTGAGCCCGGTACGAGTCCGCTGGCCATGCAGACGGGGACCGGCAACTGGAACGGTTGCTGCTCCCCGTCTGCATGGCCAGCGGACTCGTACCGGGCTCGCTACGGCAGCGCTCCGGACGGCAGTAAGGCCAGGGTGTCCCAGATCGGAATCCGGCTTGGGGCAGCGGTCGCCCGCTCGGCCTTTCCCTGGCTCCTTCTCTGCACCTCTTTCTCCGGGATTCGCTGTGGGAGCGCCCCGGCAGCGTCGCGCTTTCCGTTGAGGGCCACCCCTGATGGGCTCGGGTCGCGCACCTCGCCCAACGACTATGCAACTGACGAACCCCCGGTCGGCGTCCCTCGCTGCTCCCCTTCTGCTCGCGATGGTTCTGAGCGCGGACGCCTCTGCGTCCCAGCTCCGAGCCGCCACCAACGCGCCCCAGGGCCTCTCCGCCGCGGCGCGTGCGCGCGCCGCAGGAGCCCACGTGGTGAACCTGCGAAACGTCCCGCTCAACCAGGCGGGGACCGTCCGGGACCCCGCGCTGAGCGCGCCGGTGACATCGATCGAGGACAGCCCCTTCCAGGAGTCCGAGACCGTGCTCATGCGGCGCTCCGAGCTGGCCGTGTTCACCTCGAGCGCGGACGGGTTCTCCAGCGGCGGCTCCGCCTACATCCTGGATCACCCCGACGACGATTCGGACCCGCAGCCTGTCCTTGCGGGCAGCGGCGCGATCAACAGCGCCGGGCGGAACATCCGGGACACGATGTCCGCCGACGTCGACCTCGACGGCGAGGACGAGATCCTCGCCCTCACGCTCGAGGGGCCGTTCCTCCAGGTCTGGCAGGTGGACGTCGCCAGCGGCGGCGCCGCGCCCGTGTGGACGCTGGTGCACGAGTTCGCTCCTTTCTCGACGTTGCAGTTCGTGACCGCGCGGCTCGTAGTCGGCGACTTCGACGGCGACCGCCGGGACGAGATCGCGGTCTTCCGCACCGTGGGCGAACCGAGCGACTTCGACAACGACTCGACCGTTTGGGTGCTCGACGATCCCGTGGACGGCGCGGGCGTTCTGCTCCAGCTCGATCTGGCCGGGAGCACCACTGGGATGCACGCGCGCTACTTCGGCGTGGCCGCAGACGTCGACGCGGACGGGGACGACGAGCTCGTCGTCGCGCGGCAGGGCGATTCGAGCACGAAGGGTCGCGTCCGGTTCAGCCTGTACGACTGGGACACGGTTGCGGAGAGTCTCTATCGACGTGCCGGCCCGCAGATCGTCCACACGGACGCAACTCCGGTGGGCGGCAGGTACATGGTGAGCAAGGCGGCCGCCGGACAGCTCGACCTGGATCCTGCGGAGGAGATCGCGCTCGCGTCCTCGACGCCCCACTTCGGTTCGTCGAACGTCGTTCCGTCGGGCGGCGTGAAGTTCTACGTCGACCAGCTCAACTTCGACGTGGACGCGAACCGCTTCGACTTCGTGCAGCGCGGCACCTACTCGGGGCGCTGCGAAGCAACGCCGATCCCGGAGTACTGCTTCGACGTAACGACCGTCGATCGCTTCGGGGACGGGCGCGAGTGGATCGCACTGGCCCGGAAGACGGATGGCAGCGGCGTGACGGTGTTCTGTCTCCGGGAGGACCCCGGCCCGGACGAGTGGGACAGCTTGCCCGTCTACAGCGGCCTTCCGCCGCGGGACGACGCGGTCACCCTGCGCGCCGGGGACTCCAACGGCAACGGAGCCCAGGAGCTGTTCCTCGGACTGAGCTGGGGGGCGGGCGCCCCGAAGGACTCCTGGCTGGCGCGCATCCACGCAGGTGTGACGCCGACGACCACTCGCATCACGAGCGTCGCTACCGTCACGTCGACCGCAGCCGAGCCGACCCAGCCGCTCGCCCTGGCGGTCGGTGAATTCGACGGCGACGGACTGCTCGTCAAGTACGAGGGGACCAAGATCCGCACTTCGAACCCGGTGCCGCTGTACCTCCTGGTGGCGGCGCCCAACAAGGCGGGCATCGATCAGAACTACATCGCGACGGGGACGGGCTATTCGGTCGCGCAGGGCTCGGGTTTCGAGACGGTGCTGAGCACTTCGACCTCGATCACGGGCAAGACCGGTTTCGAGTTCGACGGCCTGGCGGACATCTTTGGCGGATCCGTCAAGGCGACGATCGCCCGCGAGTCGCGCACGAGCAACGCCGTTTCCACGACCGAGACCTATGTCACGGGCCGCGAGTCCGGGTCAGACGCCGACGTCATCGTGCACGCGTCGAACACGTATCTCGTTCACGACTACCGGATCCTGAATGCGCCCGGAGCCGACGGAAGCGTGAAGCGCTTCTCCATCGATGTTCCCCTCGGCGACGCGCAGATCTTCAAGACCGAAGTGCCCATCTACAACGCGATGGTCCGGCCCGAGTACCGCATCGAAACAGACCTCCTTCCCCACACCGTGGGCGACCCCGCGTCCTATCGGACCTTCGCGGAGATGTCCCAGGCGATCGCCCCGTTCGTGTCATGGTCGATGCCAGCGGCGGTCACGGTGGGCCAGGGCAGCGGTGGCAGCGTCTACATGGAGATCGAGCTCGCGACGGAGAACGCGACGACCGAGCAAGCGGAGATGGCCGCGGGCGTCGAGGCTGAATTCAAGGCCTATGGAGCGACGGTGGGCGGAAGCATCTCGGCGGGTGAAGGAGCTGCGTACACCGTCGCGACCAACACCTCGACGACGTTCTACGGTCGCATCGGCGACATCGGACCGTCGGACTTTCCGGACTGGGCGTACTCCGCCGGCCTTGTCGTCTACCAGGCTTGGCGCACGGCGGACGCCAACAACAACCCGACGGGTTGGCTACCGGGCGGATACCCGCTGACCGTCATCGACTACTGGGTGGAGCCGTTCGGAGCGGGGTATTGACGCCGCAGTACTGAGCCCGGTGCGGATCCGCTGACAATGGGCGAGGGGGGCAGCAGCCATGCGGGTTGCTGCCCCCCTCGCCCATTGTCAGCGAATCCGCACCGGGCTCGATACTGCTACTCGCCGGCCGCGAGCTCGACGTAGCGGATGTTGGCGAAGCGCACGACCGAGCCGTCGTGGTCGGTGCGAAGGGCGATCCCGCCGGGCTCGAGCGTTTCCTCGAGAGAGAGGCGATTCACGGCGACGCCGTTGAGCGAGACGTCGACGTCCGTTCCGCCGCCCTCGCGGTCGCGGATCGCCACGGCGACGTCGACCCAGGTGTCGGACGGCACGAGCGTCGCGTTGACCTCGGCCTTCGCGTCGCCGGCGCTCAGCGTGCCCGTCGAGCCGCCCGCGGGATACGAAGCATCGATGCGCACGGCGCAGCCCTCCACGCCCGCGTCGGTGTCGCGCGCGCGGAGCACGAGCGCGCCCGCGCCGTTCGCGTTCACCTTCGCGCGGAAGCGGACCTCGACGTCGCCGAGCTCGTCGACGGGCGCCCAGAGCCATCCGAGCGCGCCCTTCGCGGCGACGCCCTCGTTCGACACCGAGAAGTCGGCGTCGCCCATGGCCTCCCAGTCGTCCCAGGTGCCGGCCGCGTCGAGGAAGGTCCAGTCCGTGCCCGCGTCTCCGTTCGGATCGTCGACGGCGCCGCTCGGGCGCCCGAGGGGCTTGACCCGTATGTCGCGCAGCGCGACCGGGCCGTCCGTCCCGCCGAACGCGATCGGCGCGCTCATCGGGGGCGCGGCTGCGTCGCCGTCGCCGCGCATCCATCGGCCAACCTGAGCGAGCGCGACGTCCTCCTGCACGGTCACGCCGTTGAGGTCGAGCCGCTGGATCCGCGCCGGCTCGTCGGCCCGCTCCGCGCGGTACCAGAGCTGCACGTTCGTCCACTGGCCGGCGCCCGCGTACACCTCGGTCCGCGGCGGCGCCGAGGCCTTGGTGAGTCCGCCGCAGGCAGCCGCGTCGTCGACGAGGCGGACGCGCTCGGCGCCGTTCCCCAGCCCGAGCGACGTCGCGCCGCCCTCGGGCAGCATGAAGTCGAAGCGCAGGTGGAAGTCGGCGAACGCACCTCGCGTCGTGAAGTCGCCCGCGCCCTCCGCCGCGTTCACCAGAGCGCTGCTGCCCGGCGTGATCGCAAACCGAGCCGGGTTCTGCGCGTCGACCTCGGCCGCGCACAGCTCCCAGCCCTCCGAGTCGAACTGCTCGAGCGCGTCGCCCCACGAGAGGTGCAGGACGCCCGCGGCGCCCTCTTGCTTGCTCGGCGGCGGCGGCACCGTCTTCGCGACGTACGCGTTCGTCGGCGGACCGCTCGGAAGCTGGTTCACGGTGTACGAGATCGTGTCGTGCAGGAGCGGGCTGCCGTCCGCGGCCGTGACGCCGTCGAGCGTCAGCCGCACGCACATCGCGGGCAGCATCCCGGCGAAGCGCAGCCGCAGCTTCGTGCGGTCCTCGGACAGCGCTGCAGACGCCAGCTCGAGCTCCTCCATGTGCCGCTCGGGCGAGCCGTACTCCCACCAGTAGTCGTAGTCGTACTGGACGAGCTTCACCGCGTCCGCCGTCGGAGCCCACCCGTCCGCAACCGGTCGCGCGAGGGTGAGCTCGAAGCCGAATTCGTCCGCGTCGTCGCCCGTCGGCTCCTCCGGCACGTCGAGGATCCGCATCGACTCGATCTCCATCGCGGCGCGTCCCTTGAAGCGCACGCGCGCGAGGCCGTCCGCCGGCGCGAGCCCGCCCCAGCCGCGGTTCGTGAGCCCGCAGAGCACGGTCCCGTCCTCCGCCTGGAACACGCGGTTGACCGAGCCGATCTCCTCGACGAGCGGCGTGATCCAGCCCTGGCGCTGGCCCTGCACGTCCTCGAAGCCGGCGCGCAGGATCATCCCGTTCGTGAGCTCCGCCACGACGAACTGCCCGTCGTGGACGCCGAATCGACCGTTCGTCGTGTCCTCGAGCAGGTTGCCCGTCGAGCGCGACCACTGGTACGGGATCCAGATCGCGGGCCCGGTCCGGCCGGTCGCGGCCTCGGGCGGCGGGATCTCGTCGTCGGCGAGGCGTCCAGCGGCACGGTACTCCGGCGTCCAGTCGAGGGACTTCGGGTGGCTGTAGAAGCGGTCCTTCTCGATCCGGTAGATCGGGCTCGACGCGACCCAGTCGCCCTGGTTGTCCGTGACGTACAGGTCGCCTCCGCGGTCGAGCGCGATGCCGTTCGGGCTGCGCAGCCCGCTCGCCCACGGCAGCACCGTGCCGTCCGGCGACACCTTCAGGATCCACCCGCGGTAGGGGACGGTCGAGCGCCCGTGCCACCACTCGGGGTCGCCGAAGCTGACGTTGAGCCCGACGAACCAGTCGCCGTCCGCGGTGCGCGGCAGGCCGAACGCGAACTCGTGGTAGTGACCGGACAGGCCCCAGTCGTCCGCGATCGTGACGACGGCGTCGCAGCGCCCGTCCCCGTCGACGTCGTCGAGGCGGCTGAGCTCGCCGCGCTGCACGACGAAGATCTGGTCGTCGACGACGTCGAGCCCGAGGCCCTCCCAGAGACCCTCGTGGAAAAGCGTCACCTTCGCGTCCGCGATGTCGTCCGCGAGCGGATCATCGACGCGCCAGACCTGTCCGCGGCGCGTGCTGACGTAGAGCGCGCCGTCGGAGGTCATCGCCATCCCGCCGACCTCGAGCACGCAGCCGTCGGGCAGGGGGAAGAACTCGACGTCGTAGGCGTCGCGGTCCGTCGCGATCGGAGTCGGGTCGTCGGCCACCTCCGCCGCCCTGGTGGTCGCGGGCGCCGCGGTGGATTCGTCGGGCGCGGCCGGGGCGGCGGTCTCGGCCTCGGCGGGAGCCTCCTCCTCGGGGATCGGTCGCGCCGGGCGGAGCGTCGCCGGGCGGGTCGTGTACCCGAGGCCCTGGAGTCCGACCGGCGCGGGCGGCGGGGCGGGGGTCTGCGCGACCGCGGCAGCGGTCAGCGCGAGTACGAGGGCCGAAGGGGCCGTCCAGTTCGCGAACGCAGCGTCGTGGGTGAGCTTCATCAGGCGTCCTCTCCGTCGTCGCTGCCGTCGTCGTTCGATCCGTCGCTCTCGGCGCCGAGCGCTCCCGCGAGCGCGTCGCCGAGCGCGGTGCTCCACTTCTCCGCGTGCACGAGCACGCGCACCGAGGGCACGTCCGGCACGTCGACCGCGAACAGGCCTGCGCCGGCGCGGCGGACCTCGGCCTCGCGGCCTCCGCCCGCTTCGACGAGCGCCAGCGCGCTCCCGCCCAGCGGCGCGAACGAGGCACCGGAACCCGTCACGGAGAGGAAGCGCACGGGCACCGGGACGTCCGCGACGCGCGCGAATCCGAGGTATTCGGAGCCGCCGCCGACGCGCTCGCCGTCCGCTGTGCGAAGGTCGAAATCGAGCCGCGCGCCGTCCGCACCGGAGGCTGCGACCGTGTGGACCCGGCGCTCGAGCGCGACGCCGTCGCGGCGCGCCGCACCCGCAGCGCGCGCGGCGTCGTCGGGCCTGTACGACACGTTTCCGAGCAGCTTCAGCGCGGCGCCGCCGCGGTCGCGCCAGTCGCGGCGGTCGACGAAGTCGCCGGTCAGCACCGCGAGCAGCTCGCCCTCGGCCTTGTCGTACGCGAACGTCGTGCCGTTCGGGAATCCCAGCGCCACTCCGCGCGGCGCGACGCGCTCGCCCTCGGAGAGCGGCGGGAGCATCCCGTGCACGATCTCCACGCGCGCCTCGGGCCCGAGGACGCTCGCGCCCTCCTCGACGATCGTGCCCGGCGGGCCGAGCGCGACGACGAAGTTCGACACGGCGCGGATGCCGTCCGCGTCGAGCGTTTCGCCGAAGGCGGGCATCGGCGTGCCCGGGATCCCGTGTCGGACGGAGCGCTCGACTGCGCGCAGCGTGTTCCCGTACGAGTAGCCGCCGTCGAGGAAGCTGCGCGCCGGTCGGTCGAGCTCGGCGGTTCCCTCGCCGTTCCCGTTCGCGCCGTGGCAGCGCGCGCAGTGCTCGGCGTAGAGCGCGGCGCCGTCTGCGGTGGGGCCGTCGGCGGCGGGCTCCCCGGAGGCGGCGTCCGTGCCGGGCGCCGCGAGCGCGCCGAGGCCGAGGGTCAGGAGGACTGGGACTGCCCAGGCCGACGGGCGGCCGAGGGGCACGAGCGCGATGCGCGGGTCTTTCCGAAGGGTCACGCCCACGAGGATAGGCGCGGCGGCGCGTTCTGGCAGCCGCGACGCCCGGTCGCCGATCCGCCCCAGCTCGGCCGGGGCTCCGCGGCTCAAGTCGAGGCGCGATCGCGCCGATGGGACGGTGTTCGGCGCCGCGCATCCCCCGCGCGGGGGAAGCCGCCCCAGAAGAGTCGCGCCAGGAGAGCCCCCATGACGACCAATCCCGACAGCCAGCGCGCGTCCGACGAACGCGCCCACCCCGAGAGCGGTCCCCCGCCGCTCGCGCGCGACCTGCTCCTTCCGCTCCGCCGCGCGGTCGACCTCTACCTCGCGGGCGACTTTGCCCTGGCGGAGGACCGCCTGCGCGCTCTCGTCAAGGCCGCGCCCGATCAGGCCCAGGCCCATCACCACCTCGGCGTGGTCCTCCGCGCGCGAGGCCAGTTCGCGGGCGCGATCGCGCACCTGGAGCGTGCCCTCGAGCTCGACCCGCACCTCGTCGGGGCCGCCGACCGCATCGAGCGCTACCGCGCCGAGCAGGCGCAGTCCCGCGCGGGCCGCGCCGCCTGACGCGCGCGTCCTTACGGAACCGCGACCGTCAGGGCCCCCGGATCGTCCCGCCGCGCGAGGCCCGGGACCCGACCGGTGTACCCTGCCCGGGTGTCCCCGTCCGCCCAGCTGCACCTCGTCGACGCGAGCCCGTACATCTTCCGGGCGTTCTTCTCGCTCCCGACGTCGATCCAGAGTCCCGCGGGCAAGCCGGTCAACGCGGTCCGCGGCTTCGGCGACTTCCTCGCGAAGCTGCTCGTCGAGGAGCGCCCGACGCACGTTCTCGTCGCCTTCGACGGGAGTCTGACGACCAGCTTCCGGAACGACGTCTACCCGGCGTACAAGTCGAGCCGCGAGCTCCCCGACGAGGACCTCGTCGCTCAGCTCGAGGCATGCCAGGAAGTGGCGGAGGCGCTCGGGCTCGCGACCACGATCGACGACAGGTACGAGGCGGACGATCTCGTCGCGACGGCGCGTGCGCGCTTCGACGATGACTTCGCGCGCTTCACCGTCGTGTCGGCCGACAAGGACATGACGCAGCTCGTGGACGAGCGCACCGAGTTCTACGACTTCGGCAAGTCGCAGCGGATCGGCCCGAACGGCGTCTTCGAGAAGATGGGCGTGCGGCCCGCGCAGGTGCGTGACCTGCTCGGCCTCGCGGGGGATTCGGTCGACGACATTCCGGGCGTCCGCGGCGTCGGTCCGAAGACGGCGACGGCGCTCCTGGCCGAGTTCGACGACCTGGACGCGCTCTACGCCGGCCTCGAGCGGGTCGCGGCGCTGTCGATCCGCGGCGCGAAGACGCTCGGTGCCAAGCTCGAGGCCGCGCGCGACGACGCGTTCCTCTCGCGCGAGCTCGCGACCGTCGCCGTGGATGCGCCGCTCCCGCAGGAGTCTCCGGCGGACCTGCGCCGCGCACCGATCGACCGGACGCGGCTCGGCCGCATTGGCGACGAGCTCGGGCTCGACGGACTGCTCCGCGCGGCGACGCGCATCGAGGGATGAGCCGGCGCGGCGACGCACAGCGCAGGACGAAGGCGCGCGGCGACGCGCGTCGCAGGACGAAGCAGCGCGGCAACGCGCGAGGACCGATGAAGCTCTCCACCGCGCCCCTGGCGCTCCTCTTCGCTCTCCCGCTCCAGGCCCAAGACGACGCTCCGCCGCCCCCGCTCAACACCTCGGGCGGCGCGCTGCTCGACGAGCAGGCCTGCTTCGACGTGCTGTCGTACGGGATCGCGCTCGAGATCGACCCGGAGGCGCGACAGATCGACGGGACGCTCACGATGGACGCGACGCTGCTCGAGCGCTCGCGCGAGATCGCGCTGCACCTCGACCCCGCGCTGCAGGTGAAGGCGGTGCGGCTGGGGACGCCGGAGCGGGTCACCCCGGCGTCGTTCGAGCGCCAGGGCGGGCTCTTCTTCGTCGATGCGTCGCGTCTGGGCAGCTTCGAGGGCGCGATCTTCCGCGTCGAGGTCGACTACGGCGGCATCCCGCACGTCGCGACGAACCCGCCGTGGGACGGCGGGTTCACGTGGTCCGAGTCCGACGGGAAGCCGTGGTTCGTGACGTCGTGTCAGGGCGAGGGCGCGGACCTCTGGTGGCCGTGCAAGGACCACCCGTCGGACAAGCCGGAGCGCGTCGATCTCTCCTTCACGGTGCCTGCGGGACTCGTGGTCGCGACGAACGGGCGCCACCTCGGGGACGAGGTGAGCGAGGACGGGACGCACGTCACGTCGTCCTGGCAGGTCACGACGCCGATCTCGAACTACGCGGTCGCGCTCAACGTGGGTCCGTACACGACGGTGACGCGCGACTTCGAGAGCGTCGCGGGCGACACCTTCCCCGTGACCTTCTGGATGCTCGAGGAGAGCGCGGAGAAGGGCGCTGCGTTCATGGACGAGATCGTCGACCACCTGGCGTTCTTCGAGCGCTACTGCGGACCCTACCCGTTCCGCGGGGACAAGTACGGCGTCGTCGAGACGCCGCACCTCGGGATGGAGCACCAGTCGATCATCGCGTACGGCAACCGCTTCCGCGGCGACCCGAACTTCGACTACGACTGGCTGCACCACCACGAGCTCGCCCACGAGTGGTGGGGGAACCTCGTGACGGCGAAGGACTGGGCCGACTTCTGGATCCACGAGGGCATCGGCACCTACATGCAGCCGCTCTACCTCGAGCAGCGCTTCGGGTCCGAGGCGTACCGCAAGAAGATGAAGATCGACCTGATGCGCGTGCTGAACAAGGCGGCCATCGCGCCTCAGCCGCCGCGCACGACGGACTCGATCTACTTCGCGCAGTCGGGCGACGACGCGCCGGGCGGCGACATCTACTTCAAGGGCTCGTGGGTGTGCCACTCCCTGCGCTGGCTCGTGGGCGACGAGGCGTTCTTCGAAGTCCTGCGCCGCTGGGCGTACCCGGATCCCTCGTCGGAGAAGACGACGGACGGGTCAGCGGTGCGCCTCGTCACGACGGACGAGCTGATCGCGATCGCGGAGCGCGTGACCGAGCGCGACCTCGGCTGGTTCTTCGACGTGTACGTCCGGAGCGCGACGCTGCCTCAGCTCGAAGAGACCATCGAGGACGGCGTGCTGACGCTGCGCTGGGACGTGGGTGAGGGCGTCGCGTTCCCCATGCCGGTCGAGGTCGTGATCGACGGCACAACGACGCGGGTCGAGCTCCCGGGCGGCACGGCCACCCTGGAAGTGGGCGAGGCAGAGGTCGAGATCGACCCGTCCATGCGCGCGCTGCGCCGGCCCTGACGCCGGGACTTGACGCCGAAACCCGAAGCCGGGACGGAGGCCGCGCCACCTGGGCCTTCGGCGACGGCCATCCTGGACCGAAGAGCGCGCCGGACCGGAGCGAGCTCTGTTCGGGCCGACGGCGTCCGCGGCGCTCTTCGAGCGTATTTGCGGATGCAGCGCTAGCCTCTAGGTCCTGCCCGCTCGCCGCCGCGCGTTTCGCCCACTGGGTGACCGCGGCTCGTCTCTTCTCGCTCGCCCCTCGCCATGCGCCGCTTCCCGGCCGCGCTGGTGCTCGCGTGTGTCACCTACCTGGTGCACCGGGCACTGGTCCTCCACTCCAACTTCGACTCCGTCGCCATCCCGAACTACGAGCTCTCTGCGATGGGGAACATCGCGTGGGTGCTGCACGAGGGATGGCGCGGCGTGCCGCTCTTCCAGTTCTACGACAACTGCGGGGGCCATCTCGCGGTCGGTGTGCTCGCCGCGCCGCTGTACGCGCTGTTCGGCCCGTCGTACCTGACGCTCAAGCTCGTGCCCGTGCTGCTCGGGCTCGGTTGCATCCCGCTCCTCTGGTCGATCGGCCGTCGCCTGTTCGGTCCCGTGGCGGGCGCGGTTGCCGCGTGGCTGTTCGTCCTCGGTCCACCGACGCTGACGAAGTACTCGATGCTCGCGAAGGGCAACCACTTCGAGAACGTCTTCTTCCAGCTGTTCGTGGTGTGGGCCTTCGTACGCATGCATCAGGCACCGCGCAAGGAAGCCTGGCTGCCCATCTTCGCCCTGGCGTCGGGGTTCGCCGTCTTCTTCTACTTCGGTTCGGCGCTGATGGTGGCGCTGCTGTTTGCGCTGCACTTCGTGATCCGCTTCGGCTGGAGGCTCTCGCCGGGCGCGCTCGTGCGACCGCTGCGCGACGCTGCGATCGGAATCGTCCCGTTCTTCATCGGTCTGCTGCCGCTCTACCTCATCCAATCGGCGAACCAGCGTCCGGGCGTCTACGTCAGCAGCTGGTTCCTCGAGGAGGGAATCCAGCAGGGCTTCGTCGCCCAGCTCCGGGACCTCGTCCTCGACCTGTTGCCTCGCGCGACGGTCTACGAGGACCTCGGGCCGGTCCCCGGTGCGTTTGCAGACCGCGCGAGCCTTGCGCTCTTCACCGTGGCTTGGCTCACCGGCGCCGGGATTCTCGTCGTTGCGACGGCGCGTCTCCTCGGGAGCGGCTCGGGTGCCGCGCAGGAGAGCGGACCGGCCGGCGTCGACGGCCTCTCGGCCGAGGATCGCGCCGAAGCGGCGCGCTTCCGCGCGCTGCGACTCGCGCCCTTCGTCGCGTACCTGCCCGGGCTGATGCTCGTGTACGGGCTCAGCTCGCTCGATTTCGACGCCTACGGACCTCCGGTCGAGGTGGGGCAGTTCCGCTACCTGGTTCCGCACTTCGCCTTCGCGACTCTGCTCGTCGGCGGAGTCGTCGCGCTCCTGCATGCGTCGGGGCGGCCGTTCGGGCGGGGCATCGCAGGGCTTCTCGTGGCGACGGGCGGCGGGCTCGGGCTGTTCGTCCTCCCGCTGGTCGACTGGAGTTTCGAGCGCGCCGGGCTCGGGTTCGACTATCCCGGCTACTCGCAGACCGAGTACCGCAACGCGCTCCTGCGCGACACGCGACGCGACGAGGCGACCGGCGTCGTCACGTGGGACTTCGCCGCCGTGCGACGCCACATGCTGCAGTTCCCGCTGCCGGACCAGCAGGCGATCGCACGCGGGATCGGCGACTACTTCGGGCTCGCGCAGTCCGTCGGCGGGATCGTCGACGGCCGGCTCGTCACGCCGCCGTTCTTCGATCTGCCGAAGCTCCTCGCCCCCTTCCCCGAGCCCGAGCTGCGGGTCGACGTCGCCCGGGGCGCCGGTGCGTTCCTGCGCCGCTCGATGGCCGACCCCGCCCGCGGGACGGCGGCCCTGCGCGGTCGACTCGAGGCGCTCGCGGCGAGCGGGGATCCCATGGGCGAGTACGTCGTCGAAGGTCTGTGCCTCGAGTCGCTCTACCCGCTCGTTCTCTCGACGGAGCAGCGCCTCGCGCGGAGCGCTTCGATGGGCCCGGCCGTGCCCGAGCCCTTCGCGCCGGCCTGGCGACGCGGCCAGGGGATCCAGATCGGCGACACGCTCCGGCGCGGCCACAGTCCGGACCTCGCCCGCGCGCGCGCGGTCGCCGGTGCGATCCCCGAGGACGCCGCGGCGCACTTCTGGCTCGGCGTCGGCATGGGGCTCACGTTCGAGGGCGACGTGCCCGACGCCGACGACCCCTGGGCCGCGCTCGTGCCCGACGCGTACCGCGCGACGGTCTGGCGGGGCGTCGGGGCCGGACTGCGACACGCGCTCGGCGAGGACGCGAGCCTCGGGCTCGTTCCTGAGCTCGCGGGCGCGCTCGCCAGCGACGCGGCGGACGCGCTCGCCGACGGCGCGCGGTGGGCGAGCTACCCCGCGCCGTTCCCCGGCCCGGGGTGAGTCCGGCGGGAGGCCCGGCGCCTCAGGCCAGGTGCCCCAACACGTGGTCGACCTCGTCCGGGCTCCCGAGGATCACCGGCACGCGCTGGTGAATCTTCTCCGGTCGGACCTCCATCGTGCGCTCCAGCCCCGAGTAGGCCTTGCCGCCCGCCTGCTCGACGATCATCGCCATCGGGTTGGCCTCGTACATGAGGCGCAGCTTGCCCGCGGGGGACGACGCCGTCGGCGGGTACAGGAAGACGCCGCCCTTCATCAGCGTGCGGTGCACGTCGGCGACCATCGCGCCGGCGTAGCGCATCGAGTAGCCCTCGGCGTTCGCCCAGTCGACGTACTTGCGGTATCCGTCGGGGAAGTTCGGGACGTTCGCGCTGTTGAGCGAGTACGACTTCTTCGCGGCCGGGATGCGCACGTCCTCGTCGACGAGGAGGAACGAGCCGACGGCCGGATCGAGCACGAACATCTGGACTCCGTTGCCCGTCGTCAGGACGAACACCGTCGACGGGCCGTAGAGCACGTAGCCCGCGCCGACCTGCTTGACGCCGGGCTGGAGCGCGCTGTCCTCGATCTTCGTGACGCGCCGGTCGTGCTGGAGGATCGAGAAGATTGTGCCGACGCCGCCGCACACGTCCAGGTTGGACGAGCCGTCGAGCGGATCGAACAGGACCACGTAGGGCCGCTCGCCGGACGTGTCGTCGCGCAGCACGATCGGGTCGTCGTCCTCCTCCGACGCGATGATCGCGACGCCCTGTCGCGAGCCGAGCGCGCGCACGAGCGCCTCGTTCGCGATCACGTCGAGCTTCTGCTGTTCCTCGCCCTGGACGTTGTCCGACCCCATCGAGCCGAGCACGTCCTCGAGGCGCGCGCGCCGGCAGCGCGCCGCGATGAACTTGGACGCCAGCGACAGCGCCGAGAGGATCATCGTGTAGTTGCCCGTCGCGTGCGGGTGGCGCCGTTCCTCGCTCAGGAGGAACGACTGCAGCGACGTGAGGTTGTGCCCCGCGGTCAGGGTCGAGTGGGACTGCAGGGCGGGTGCTTCGGTCTCGCTCATGGGTCGGGCGTGCGCCCTGGGCGCGGCGGGCCCCTTCGCTGCGGAAGGGGCGCGGGTGGAGGGGAAGGGGGAGGCCACGGGCTCGGAGTCCGCGCGGCCCGGGGGCGGGAGAAGAGGAAAGGGCGCCGGGCGTCTCAGGCGTAGAGGCCGCCAGAACCGTCGCCGGACCCGGACGCCGGCGGATCGCTGGCGGCGCCGGGCCGCGCGGCCCATTGTGTACAAGGCTGTCCCGAGGTCCGCACGACGACGTTGGAGGGCCAGTCCCGGCACTCGAACCCGAACGCCCGGCACCCGCGCGGGCGCTCGGGACGCCACGTCGTGAACAGGTGCACGCAGGTCGCGCAGGGGTTCGTGCGGTGATTGGGGTGGGCGTCGCTCACTTCGTCTCGCCGAATCGACCGGCGGCTGCCTACGATATCGGCCGGAGGGCTCGCCTCCTGGACCGTCCACCCATGCCGGACATCGACCTCGTATTGCTGCGCGAGCGCGCGCAGGCCGGAGACACGGAGTCCCAGTACGAACTGGGGCTGCGCTACGCCGAGGGTGAGGGGGTCCCGCAGAGCGAGTCGACCGCCTACCGGTGGCTCCTCCGGGCCGCGGAGGCCCGCCACGCCGAGGCCATGGCCGAGGTGGGTCGCTGCCTCCACGACGGCACGGGAGTCGACGTCGAGCTCGGCCGTGCGCTCTCGTGGTACGAGCAAGCGCTCGACGCGGGCGCGCGCAGCGTCCACGCCGACCTCGGCCGGCTGCTCATCGACGAACAGGTGCCGGCGCGAGACCCCGAGCGCGCGCGGTCCGTGCTCGAGGACGGCTGGGAGTTGCAGGGCGACTCCGAGTGCGCCGGGCTCCTGGCGGAGCTCTTCGAGGATGTCCACGGCGACACCGACGCCGCGATCCTCTGGGCACGCCGCGCGGCCGAGGCGGGCGACGACGCGTCGATGGTCACGCTCGGCTACCGGCACCGCTACGGCCTCGGTCTCCCGCGCGACTTCCGCGCGATGGTCGCGTGGTACGAGCGCGCTGCGGAGCGCGGCTGCGCAACGGCGCTGTCGAACCTCGCGCTGTGCTACCAGAAGGGCGAGGGCGTCCGCGCCGACGAGGCGAAAGCGTTCACGCTGATGGAGCGCGCCGCCGCGGTCGGGCACGACCGCGCGCGCACGTGGATCGCGTTCGCGCACGTCGACGGGATCGGCTGCGACCGGGACCCGGTCCGCGGCCGCGAGCTGCTCGAGGAGCTCGCGCCCGCCGACCCCGAGATCGCGCACGACCTCGCCGATCGGCTCATCGACGGACCGGGACTCGAGCGCGACCTGCGCGCCGGTCTGCGCTGGATGCGCCGCGCCGCCGACGAGGGCTACCCTCCCGCGCACACGTACCTGGGCGTGCTCCACTGGTACGGGCGCCACGTCGACCCGGACCGCGAGCGCGCGCTCGAGTACTACCGCCACGCGGCGGAACTCGGCGAACCCTACGCGACGGGCAACCTCGGCTTCGCGCTGCTCGAGGGCGAAGGCGTGACGCAGGACCGGACCCAGGGCTTCGAGTTCATCGAGCGCGCCGGCGGGCTCGGCAACGCCCACGCGGCCCTGTGGCTGGCCGAGCGGCTGCTTTCCGGCGAGGAAGAAGGGCTCGCGCGCGACGAGGCCGCGGCGGTGCGCGTGCTCGAGGCCTGCACCGAGAACGAGGAGGACGGCGACGCGCTCTTCCTCCTGGCCGAGCTCGTCCGCGACGGCCGCGGCACGCCCTCCGATCCGGGGCGCGCGCTCGAGCTGTTCACGCTCGCGGGCCTCGACGGCCGCGATACGCGCGTCGAGGAAGCCGTTCTCCGGCGCGCGCTCCGGATCGGCGACTGACGGACGCGCGCCGAACGCAGCGGACCCGCGCGAAACGGTTCAGCGGCCCGCGGTCCCGCCCGTGCCCTCGGCCCGCGCCTCGATCGCGTCGGCGATGGCCTCGGCCGCGTCGAGGATCGTGAAGGACCCGGACGAGTACTGCGCCTCGCTCAGCACGACGATCCGGTCCGCGCGCAGCGCTGCGACGCTCTCGCGAAGGTGGCGCTTGCCGCGCAGGATCTCGGCGGACGGGCTCACGCCGTCCTCGCCGCCGACGACGATCCAGTCGAAGGCGCTCCCCAGGAGCTCCTCGTCCGCGAAGGGCGCGGGTCCAAGAACCCCGCGTTCAGCGGCCACGTTGACGCAGCCCGCGAGCTCGAGCGCGAGGTCGACCGTCGTGTCGGCTCCCATCGTCCAGCCGCCGGCGCCGCCGTTCGAGTAGGGGAGCACGCGGACCAGGCCGCGCGCTGCGGCGCGCGCCGCGAGCGCGCTCCTTCGCGCCTCGAGCTCCTCGAGGAACGCGTCGAAGCGCGCCGTCCGGTCCACGGCCTCGGCGACCCTGCGTCCGGTGGCCACGAGGTCCGGCCACGTGCTCGGCTCCGGCACGTCCACGACGCCCACGCCCGCCTCCCGCACCCGGCGGACGACGGCGGCGTCGGTCCACGGGGAGACGAAGACGAGGCGCGGGCGCAGGCCCAGCACCGCCTCGCTCGTGAACTGTGGGAAGCGCGGGAGGCTGCCCCAGCGGTCGGGGTCCTTCCTCACGACCGACCACGTCGCGACCTGCTCCGGGAGCGCCGACACGTCGCCGGGCTCCAGGAGCACGCTCACCCAGTCGGCGGCCGCGGACGACCCGGGGAGGACGCCGCCGGGGGCCGCCTCCGCGCGGGGGCCTTGCGAGGACGGTTCGGAGCACGCGCCGCAGGTGGCGGCGAGCGCGAGGAGGATCGGGAGGAGGCGCAGCACGCGCGGCAGCATCGCCGATCGGCCGTTCGAAATGGGCGAGGAAGTGCTCCGCGCGACCCGTACCATCGAGCGCGCGGCCACGGGGCGTCCGAAGTCTCGGCGTCCCGCCGCGACCGACCCCATGAAGTCGACCCCGCTCTCCCGGCTGACCCTCGTCGCGGCGGGGGCGTCGAGCGACACGGCGGCGCGCCTCGCCGCGCGCATCGCGGTGCGCGCCGGGGACGCGGGGCTCGGGGCGGTCGCGGTCATCGTCGGGGCGGACCGCGACGCCCCGAGCACCGACGCCGTCGAGGCGCTCGAGCGCGCGACCGGCCGCAGCGTGCACCGGGTCGACGTGACGCTCGTGCCTGCGCCGGAGCTCCAGCGACTGGCCGTGACGGTCGCGGGAGGACTCGACCTCCTGCTGGTCGTCTCCGGCGACACGCTCGAGCCCGGCGGCGCGATCGGTGCCGGGTCGCTCGAGGCCGCCGACTCCCTGGGCTGCCCGCTCGTGCTCGTCGTCGACGGGGAGGGTCCGCCGGGCGCCACTGTCACGGACGACGCTGCGTTCGCCGCCGGCACCGCGGCGCGCGCCCTCTCCGCCGAGCGCGCCCGCTTCGTCGCGCTGACCGAGCGGCCCGGCCCGCGCCGCGCCGAGCTCGTCGCGCGCGCCACCGGCCTCGAGGTGGTCGAGGTCGGCGCATCGAACGCGCCGCTCGGCGAAGCAGCGCTCGCGCGCCTCCTGGACGCCGCGCGCCGGTGCACGGCGCTGCCCCCGCCGCCGCGGCACCGCCGGCGGCACGTGCGCGCGCGCGTCGGGCTCGTCCTCGACCGCTGCTTCGACCTCTACGACGAGGACGGCCTCGTGCACTTCGAGGCCGCCGGCGCGGAGCTCGTGCCGCTGTCCGCTCTGGAGGGCGACGGTCTTCCCGGCCCGCACGACCTCGACGCGCTCGACGGGCTCGTGATCGGCGACGGCCGCGTGGAGCGACACAGCGCGGCGCTGGCCGCGCGCTCGACGTTCCGCGAAGCGGTGCGGGCGGCGATCGAACGCGGAACGCCGACCCTCGCGGCCGGCGGCGGCCTCGCCTACCTCGGGCGCGGGCTGCGGACGATCACCGGGACGCTGCACCCCTTCGTGGGCGCGCTCGACGCGGAGGCCGTCGTATCGGCCGAGCCGCTCCCCGGCGGGCACGTCGAGGTCGAGTGCACGCGCGACACGATCGTCGGGCCGGCCGGGACGCGGGTCTCCGGGTACGTCCAGCGCAGCTGGCGCATGCGCGGGCTCCCCACGGCGGAGCGCGACGCGTACCGGGTCGTCCGCGGCGTTCGCGACGGCGGCGCGGCGCGCGCGAACCTCTTCGGCCTCCACATGCGCCCCTACTGGCCGTCGAGCCCGCGCGCGGGGACGCACTTCGTCGACCGCTGCGTCGCGTACGCCGTCGCGCGCGACCGGGCCGCCTGTTCGAGCGGCGACGAGCCCCCTCGCTGAGGATCGAGCATTGCGAAGATCGGGGCCCAGGATCGGCGCGCGTGTCGGAGTCGTGGTCGGCGCAGCGGCGCTCGCGGCGCTCTTCGTCGCGCGCGTGCAGCTCGGCACGTCGAGCGCGTTCGACCTCGGGATCGGGGACGCGTTCCGCGCGCTCCTCGCGACGCTCGGCCTCGGCGATCCCCTGCCGGACCTCGACCAGGTCGTCGCCCGCGGCCGGATCATCGACGGCGCGACGGCCGCGCTCGTAGGCGCCAGCCTCGCCGTCTCGGGAGCGCTGCTCCAGGGCCTCTTCCGCAACCCGCTCGCTTCGCCCGGCCTCGTCGGCGTGACGTCGGGTGCGTCGCTCGGCGCGGTCCTCGGTCTCCTCGCGATCGGCGGCGTGACCGACGAGCTCCTCGGCGGCCGCGACGATCTCCTCGTCGCGGCCGCGTCCAACGCGCCGGTCGTCGTGACGGGCTCCGCATTCTTCGGTGCGCTGCTCGTCGCCGTGTTCGTGATGCTGCTCGCATCGCGGGGCGGCCGCGTCTCCGTGCCGACGCTGCTGCTCGTCGGGGTCGCGGTCAACGCGTGCCTCGGGGGCATCCTCGCCGCCGTCCAGGACGTGCTCGTGCGCGACAACTGGGGCGTTGCGCAGTCGCTGTTCCGCTGGCTCTTCGGCAGTCTCACCGATCGGACCGCGGTACAGGTCCTGATCGCCGCGGTGGGGCTGGGCCTCGCGCTCCTCGCCGTTCCGCTCGTGTCCCGCGAACTCGACCTGTTCGCGGGCGGCGAGGACACAGCGTCGTCGCTCGGCGTCTCCGTCGGGCGCACGAAGCTCCTCGCGCTCGGCGCCGCCTCGATCAGCGCTGCGACCGCCGTGTCGGTCGCGGGTCAGATCGCCTTCGTCGGACTCGTCGTTCCGCACCTGGTGCGCCAGGGCTTCGGCGCGCGGCACGCGCACGTGCTGCCGCTCTCGGCGCTCGGAGGCGCCGTGCTGCTCCTGGGCGCGGAGTGCGCAAACCTCGCGCTGCTTGGCCCGGCACGCCTGCAGCCGGGTCCGGTCCTCTCCCTGATCGGCGGTCCGTTCTTCCTCGGGCTCCTGCTCGCGCGCAGGCGGGAGGTGGCGACGTGGTGATCGACGGTGGGGGGAATCCGGTCGCGCTGGCGGCGGAGGGCGTGCACTACGGCTACCCGGGCGGAGAACCCGTGCTGCGGGGCGTCGACCTCGCCCTCGGCGCGGGTGAGGTCGTCGCGCTCATCGGTCCGAACGGCGCGGGCAAGAGCACGCTGCTGAAGCTGCTCGGCGGCCTCCTGCGGCCGGACGCTGGCACGGCGCAGCTCGGCGGTTCCGACGTCGCGGGACTGCCGGCCAAGGAGCGCGCGCGGTCCGTCGCGCTCGTTCCGCAGGCGCTGTTCGCGCTGCCCGACCTCACCGTGGAGGAGTTCGTCGCGCAGGGCCGCTACGCGCACCGGGGACTCTTCCGCGGAGCGAGCGCCGAGGACCGCGCCGCGGTCGCGCGCGCACTCGACGAGGCGGAGGTCGCCGACCTGGCCAGGCGTCCGCTCGCGGAGCTCTCCGGAGGCCAGCGCCAGCGCGCGCTCGTGGCCCGCGCGCTCAGCCAGGAGCCGCGCTTCGTGCTCGTCGACGAGCCGACGAACAGCCTCGATCCCGCGCACCAGCTCCAGGTGTTCGAGCTCATTGCCGGGCTCGGCTGCGTCGGACGCGCGGCGCTGGTCGTGACGCACGACCTCAACCTCGCAAGCCAGTTCGCGACGCGCGTCGTTCTGCTGACGGACGGTGTCGTGACCGCCGACGGACCGGTGCGGGAAGTGCTGACTCCCGGCGTCCTGAGGCCGGTGTACGGCGACGGGCTGCGGTTCGGCGAGCTCTTCGCTCCCGGCTGGGGCGAGGCGCGTCCGTGGGTGCTCCCGTGGCGGAGCCCCGGGGACCCGCGCGCCTGACGGCGCGTCAGGCGGCGTCGGCGTAGGCGCGTTCGCGGTCCGGTTCGCGCGCCGCAGCAGGGGCCGCCGCGATGGGAGGCGTGAGCTCCGCGGTGGGCTCGGAGCCCGCGGTGCACGCCGGCCCCTTGCCGCCGATCCAGCCCCGCCCGTGGAGCACCCAGGGCACGGTGCGCAGCACGATGCCGAGGTCCGTGCGTACGGACAGCCGGTTCGTGTACTCGAGGTCGAGGAGGAGCTTCTGCGCGTAGCACTCCGTCGACGCGGCGGCGTAGCCCTGCGTGATCTGGGCGTGCCCGGTCAGGCCGGGCCGCACGGCGAGTCGGCGCTCGAACCCGGGGATCTCGGTGCACGCCCAGGCGTGCACGTCGAGCATCTCGGGGCGCGGTCCGACCAGGTGCATGTCACCGCGGAGGACGTTCAGGAGCTGCGGGAGCTCGTCGAGGTGCGCGTTGCGGAGGAAACGCCCGAAGCGCGTGACGCGGGCCGTGTCCTCGCCGCTGAACCACGAGTCCGCGGCCGAGCGCCGGGGCTCGCGCATCGTGCGGAACTTGACCATGCGGAAGGTGCGGCCTCCGAGTCCGACGCGGTCCTGGACGAAGAACACGCGGCGCAAGCTTCGGAAGGCGAACGCGTTCCAGGCGGCGATGGGGAGTCCGATCAGCAGTGCGAGCGGGAGCGCCGGCGCGACGAGCAGGAGGTCGATCGCGCGCTTGCCGATGCGAGCGTAGAAGCCGGCGGTGCGAGGGGCCGCCGCGGGGGCCGCGGCCGGAGTGGCGTCGTGGAGCGTCATGGGGAGGGGCGCGCAGTGGACGTCGCCGCCGCGCTCTACGCGGGGTATCGGTGCGGATAGGGTCTTCCCTTAATTCGGGGCCAGAATCCTGTCCGGGTGAGCGCAGGGTGCTGCCCTTCGGACGGCGGAGACCGCTTCAGGACACAGGGAACTGCGTCGATAGCCCTGGAGGAAACCTGTAGGTGCTGGTGACGAAGGAAGCTGCATTCAGGGGCCGTCCGAGCGACGCGGAACGGGCCGGCGAAGACGCCGTCGCCCCGCGCGCGCACACGCGGAGCTTCGGCCAGCTCTTGGGCAGTCAGGCGCTGCTCGCCGCGGTGGGTCTCGCTTGCCTGCCGATCCTCGCGCGCAACCTCGGACCGGCGGCGTACGGGCGCTTCTCCCTCTTCGTGCTCGTGCTCGGGCTCCTGTCGGGCCTCGACCTCGCGAGGCCGATCCTCGTGCGCCGGCTCTCGTCCAAACGCGGAGAGCTGCCCTCCGAGGCCGCGCCGCTCGCGGCCTCGAGCGCGTGGCTGCTCACGCTCGTCGCGCTGCCCGTCGGCCACTTCGTCGGCGGCGTCCCGGTCGCGCTCGGGCTGGCGGTGTGCGTGCACCTGCACGGGCTCGCGGCGCTTCCGTTCGCCGCGCTCTCCGCAGCGGGCCGCGTCGGCGTGGGCGGCTCCATCCGGAGCTGCTCGTGGGCGCTCGCGCTCGCCGGCGTCGTTCTCCTCTCGTTCTTCACGCGTTCGGCCTTCGCGTGGGTCGGGTCGTTCGTCCTCGCGAGCGCGCTCGTCCTCGTGGTGAGCCACCGCGCCGCGGGGACGCGCGTGCTCTCCGCACACCTGCCCTCGCTCGGCGTGCTCGCACGCCACCGACGTGCGGCGCTCGACGTCCTCGGCTTCGCCGTGGCGAGCGCGGTCGTCGCCGCCTGCGATCGTCTCCTGCTCGACCACCACGTGGACGCCGACGCGTTCGGGTGCTATGCCGCCCAGTACGACCTCGCGATCAAGGTGAACGTCGTCAGCACGGCCATCGGCAACGTGCTCTTCCCGATGCTGGCCCGCTCGTTCTCCGAAGAGGGCGAGCTCGCCGCCGCGCGCCGCTTCGTCCGGGTCTCGAGCGCCGTCGCCGCCGCCTACTTCGTCGGCCTCCTCGTGCTCGTCGTGTTCAGCGCGGACGTCGCGCGGCTCGCGCTCGGCGAGGGGATCGTCGACGGCGACGTCCCGCTCGTCGTACCGCTGTTCTTCGTCGGCGTCTTCGTCCACCTGTTCGGCTTCCTCGTCACGCCGTACCAGCGCGCCAGCGGTGACTACGCCACGCACCGCCGCGCCTACGTCGCGTCCGCAGCGATCACGGTGCTCGCAGGCGCGCTGCTCGTTCCGCGCTTCGGCGTCCACGGAGCGGTCGCGACGTACCTCGTCAGTCGCGTGGCCGAGGTCGTTCTCGTCGTGGTCGAGGCGCGCCGGATCCCCCGCGCAGCCCTCGGTTCGATGCGCCTCGCCGGTCTCGCGTGCATGCTGGCGTGCCTGGTCGCCGCTGCGGCGTTCGCGCTCCGCGAGGGAGGTCTCGCGTGAGCGAGCGGCTGCTTCTCAGCGTCCCGACGCTCGCGGTGCTCGTCGCGGCCCTCTGGTCGTCGCGACGCCGCTCCCCGCTCTCGCCGACCGTCGTCGCCCTGGGCGCCACCGCGGTCGTCGCCACCTTCTTTCCGCTCCTCTCCGCGCTCGTGCGTCCTCTGAGCTGGCGGCACGGCGTCCATCTCTCGAGCGAGCACGTCCTCGCCGCGCAGGTCCAGTACCTCGGCTTCGCGCTCGGGCTCGCGGCGACGTGCGCGTCGCTCAGGCTCCGGCGCGCTCCGCTCGTTGCCCGTGCGTCCCGCCCGCTCCCCCGACGCGGGCGGCCTGGCCCGACGGCCGCCGACGCGCGCGCACGCGACGGGATCGTCGCCGCCGGCCTCGTCGTGGGCGGCGCGCTGCTCTACTCCGTCTACGTGTGGAAGGTCGGCCTCGGCCCGCTCCTCGACCGCTCGAACTTCGCCGAGAAGTACCGCGTGTCGAGCGGCCTCGGGACGTTCTACGCGGGCCTCAACCTGATCCTCGCGGGCTGCCTCTGGGCCGAGGCGAGCGACCTCGCGCGGCGCTCGAAGAACGTCTTCCGCGCGTGCGCCTTCGGCGTGCTCGTGTGGGCCGTGTTCTTCATCGCAGTGCGCACGTACGCCGCGACGCTCGTGCTCGGCTACCTCTACCTTTGGACGGTCCGCCGCGGCTTCACCCTGTCGCGCGTCCGCCCCACGCTCGTCCTGCTCGTCGCTCTGTCCTACGTCGGCGTCGAGGCGTACGCACTCCTACGCAGCGTCTGGCACGGGGGGATCGGGTCCGCCGTCGAGGCGCTGCACGACCAGGCGTCCCAGGCGGACCGCATGCTCGGCCAGGTGATCGGCGGGTCGGAGTTCTCGCACCCGTTCCTCACGCAGATGGAGCTCGGGCGCTACGAGCAGCCGGGCGCCCTCGGCGGCGCGAGCTACCTGCAGGGCGTCCACGGTCTGGCGCCTTCGTGGCTCGTGCCGGACCGCGGTCCGACCGTCGCGCAGACGTTCGCGCGCAGCCACTACCCCGAGCTCGCCGAACGGGGCGGCGGCACCGCGTTCTCGCTCGTCGGCGAGGCCTGGTGGAACTTCGGCTCGTTCGTCGGGCCGCTGGTCCTGGGCCTCCTCTGCGGCGCGCTCCTGTCGCGCCTCGAACGCTCGCTCCGCACCGTCCCGCTCGGCGTCCCTTCACGCATCGTTCCCTACGCCCTCCACCTCGTGCTCCTCGCGCATCGGAACTCCTCCGCCTCGCTGCTCAAGCAGGCCTTCGTCGTCGCCCTCCCGCTCGCGCTCCTCCTGTGTGCGGCGGCGCTCCTGCGCGGCGCGTCGCGCACCCGTCGTCCCCGGCTCGCGCCGCTGGAGGTGAGCTGATGTGCGGGATCGCGGGCTGGGTCTCGCCGCGCGCGCGCGTCGAGCGCGGCGTGCTCGACCGCGTACGCGACGCGATGGTGCACCGCGGGCCCGACGGCGCAGGCACCTGGGTCGCGGACGACGCGCGGCTCGGCCTCGCTCACCGGAGGCTCTCGATCGTCGATCTCGACGAGGGCGCCGATCAGCCGATGCACGTCGGCTCCGGCGCACGCGGCGCGTCGCTCGTCTTCAACGGGGAGATCTACGATCACGCGTCGCTGCGCGCCGAGCTCGAGGCCGAGGGCGCGGTGTTCCGCACGGACCACTCCGACACCGAGGCGCTCCTCGTCGGGGCGCACCGCTGGGGGCTCGAGCGGCTGCTGCCGCGCCTCCAGGGCATGTTCGCATTCGCGTACTTCGACGCGGCCGCGCGCCGCCTCACGCTCGCGCGCGACCGCGTCGGCATCAAGCCGCTGTACTTCGCCGAGGAGGGCGGCGACCTCGTGTTCGCGTCCGAGGCGAAGGCGCTCTTCGCCCATCCGCGCCTGCGCCCGGAGCTCGACGAGGAGAACCTCGGTCATCACCTCACCTTCCGCTCCCTGCCGGCGCCCCGAACGCTCTTCCGCGGCATCCATTGCCTCGGGCCCGGCGAGCGCCTCGACGTCGACGTCGACACCGGGCGGAGCCGACGGACGGTCTGGTGGGACCCGCTCGAGGCGCGACGACCAGCGCCGGCGACGCTCGACGCGGCGCGCGACGAGCTCGAGGCGCTCCTCGAGGCGTCGACCGACGCGCGGCTCGCCGCCGACGTGCCCGTCGGTCTCTTCCTGTCCGGCGGCGTCGACTCCGCGTACCTCCTGCAGCTCGCGGCCCCCCGCGCGCGCGGAGCCGCCACGTTCACCGTCGCGTACCCGGGGCACGACGCGTACGACGAGAGCGCCGACGCGCGTCGCCTCGCAGAGGAAGCGGGCTCGACGCACCACGAGATTCCCCTCGACGCCGCGTCGTACACCGACGCGCTCGAGGACGTCGCCTGGCACCAGGACGAGCCCATCGCGGCGCCGGTGTGCACCTCGGTGTACTTCCTGGCGCGCGAGGCCCGTCGCGCCGGAGTGCCGGTCGCGCTCGCCGGCGAGGGCAGCGACGAGCTCTTCGTCGGCTACGAGAACTGGATCCGCACCCGCGACGCCGAGCGCTGGAACGGTCGACTGCCGGACCTGCCGGCGCGTGCCGGCCGCCGCGCGGCGCTGTTTCTCGCCGCGCGCCGTCTCTCGTGTTTCTCCCCGCACCTCGAGGTGCTCCGCCGGGCCGCCGACGACGAGCCGCTCTTCCAGGGCGGAAGCCTCGACTTCGGCGAACGGGCCAAGGCGCGCCTCCTCGGGCCGTCCGCGAGGACCGGCACGCCTCCGACCTTCGAGGCGATCATCGCGCCGATCCGCGCCCGCTTCGAGGAGCGCGCCGACCCCCGCGACCTCACGGGCTGGATGACGTACCTAGACCTGCGCTTCCGCCTGCCGCAGCTCATGCTGCCGCGGCTCGACAAGATGGGGATGGCGTGGAGCGTCGAGGGGCGCGTGCCGTTCCTCGACCACCGCGTCGTCGAGTTCGTCCTGGGGCTCCCGCCCGAGTGGCGCGGCGCGCTCGGGACCGAGGGCAAGGCGCTGTTCAAGGACGTGGCCGAACGCCGGCTCCCGCGGGGCTTCGTGCGCCGGAAGAAGCGCGGCTTCCGCGCCCCGGTGTCCGAGTGGAAGACGGGCGCCCTCGGCGTGCGCTACGCGGATCGTCTGCGCGCGTTTGCGAAGCGGACGGGCCTCATCGATCCCGCCGGCCTCGAGGCGCTGCTGACGCGCTCCGGCGACCGGCGCTGGTTCAGCCTCGTCAACCTGATGGTCTGGCACGAGCAGTACGTCGAGGGCGAGCGCACGCCGGCGCGGCGCGAGCAAGAGCAGGTGCCGGCATGACGACCGTCACCGGAACGAGCAGGGCGACGAGCCCCGTCGACGTCGCGCGAGCGATCGTCGTGTGCGGCGTCGGGCGGTCGGGGACGAGCCTCCTCCACAGCATGCTGAACGCGCACCCCTCGCTCGCGTTCCCTCCGGAGACCCACTTCTTCAGGCGCTACGTCGCGGCCGACGGTGCGCGGCGACGCATCGCCGCCGGGACGGTGCACGCGTTCGCGCACGAGCTCTCCGGCGACGAAGACTTCGCCCGGGCGGGCGTTCCCCCCGGCGAAGTGCTCGCGGACGAGGCGGACGGCGCGATCGACACCGCGCGCGTCTACGGCCGCGTGCTCGAGCGCATTGCGCGCGCCGCTGGCAAGCCTCGCGTCGGGGACAAGGACCCGCGCTGCATCGACTTCATTCCGGCGCTCGCGGAGGCGCTCCCGACGGCGCGCGTCGTCCACGTCGTGCGCGATCCGCGCGCCGTGGTGCTGTCGCGGACGAAGGCCGCGTGGTCGGCGTCGCGGCCGTGGTGGGCGCACGCGCTCCTCGCTCAGGAGCAGCTTCGGCGCGGGCGCCGCGAGGGCCGTGCGCTGTTCGGTGAGGGCTACCTCGAGGTGCGCTACGAGCGCCTGCTCGCCGATCCCGAGGGCGAGCTGACGCGGATCTGCGACCACTGCGGCGTGGAGTACCGCGCGGAGATGCTCGACTTCGGAGCGTCGGCGCGTGCGCTGGTGGGGGAGCGCGAGATGTCCTGGAAGCGCGAGACGCTCGGGCCACTCCTGACCGGGAACGACGAGAAATGGCGCGCGCAGCTCCCGGCGGAGCAGGTCGCGTTCGTCGAGGCCGTGTGCGTCGAGGCGTTCGACGGCGTGGGCTACCCGCGGAGCGCGCGACGCGGCGCTCTCCGCCGGGCAGCGTCCGTGCCACTGCGCGGCGTCGCGCGCAGCCTGGTGCGCGCGCGACGCTGGAGGGACGCGCTGTGATCGATGCGGTCCAGGCCGCCGAGTCGCTCGTCGCGCCCACGCGCCGCCGCGCCGGACTGCGCGTGCTCCGCACCGACGGCGACGTAGTGTACGCGGGGCGCGGGCTGAGCCTGATGCGGTCCGACGACGGTGGGGCGAGCTTCGTTCGTATCGCCGATGGAGCGAACGGAGTCCTCCAGAGAGTCGCCGCGCGCGCCCCCGTGGCGTCCCGCGTACTGCGCGCCGGATTCCACGGCGCGACGCCGCTCGAGGGCCGCGGTCTCGTCGCGATCGTGCGCGGCGCTGTCCTGCACCTGCCTGCCGGCGCGAGCCGCTTCGACGTCGCGCACCGCGTCACGCGCGGCACGCGCCCGCTGAACGTCGGCCTGGCGCCGTCCGGTCGACTCTACTTCGGCGAGTACTTCGGCAACCCCGAACGGGGCGAGGTCCACGTGTACGGGAGCGACGACGGGCAGAGCTTCGACGTCGCGTACACGTTCCCCGCCGGACGGATCCGGCACGTGCACGGCGTCTGGCCCGACCCGTACCGGGGCGGGGTCTGGGTCCTGACCGGCGACGACGACAGCGAGTCGGGCCTCTTCTTCACGGACGACGACTTCCGGACGCTGGAGCCGATCGTCGCGGGCTCGCAGCGCGCCCGTGCCGTTGCGGTGATCCCGACGTCGGAAGGCGTGATCGTCCCGACCGACACGCCCCGCGAGCCGAACCACGTCCAGTGGCTCGACGTCGAGTCCGCGCGCCTCGAGCCCGTCGCGCCCGTCCCCGGGAGCGTGTTCTCCGCGGCGCGCACGGAGAACCTCTTCGTCGTCTCGACGACGCTCGAGCCGAGCGTCGTCAACCGCGACCCGCGGGTCGCGCTGCTCGTCTCCGAGAACGGCTTCGACTGGCGGACGATCGCGCGCTACTCGCGTGATCTGGCGCTCCTGAACGACCGACGGGGCGTGCTGACCTACCCGACGCTCGAGCTGCCCGCAGGCCGCGGCGGCGCGCGCGTGCTCGCGAGCGGGCGCGCGCTCAAGGGCCAGCACGGCGCGCTGCTCGCCTGGGACGAGCGGGCGCTCCTCGGTCCCACGTGACCGCACGCAGCGAGCTCATTCGGGCAGCCACTCCGCGAGCGCGCGCCCGATCGCGTCGGGCGAGTCCTCCTGGATGAAGTGGACGCCCGGGACCGTGACCTCCTCGAGGTTGGGCCACGTGCGAACGAAGTCGCGCGCGTAGCCCACGAGGAACGCGCCGGGCTCTGCGTTGATGAAGAGCTTCGGTACGTCCTCGGAGCGCGCGAGGTACTCCGCGTAGTCCGCGATGATCGCAACGGTCTCGGCGGGTTCGCCGGCGATCGGGAGCTGACGCGGACCCGCGAGCGTCGCTCTGCGAGCTTCTCCGATGTCGAGGAACGGACGACGGTACTCCGCGTGCACCTTCTCCGTCAGCGGCCGTAGGACCGCGCTCGGAAGAAGCGTCTCGATGAAGAAGTTGTCCCCGAGCGCGAGCTCCTCGCCCGCGGGCGAGCGCAGGGTCCGGATCGGCTCGTGCAGGTCCGGGTTGAAGTCGTTCCAGGTGGGGAAGGGCGTGACGATCGCCTCCATGAACGCAATGGCCTTGACGGCATCACGGTTCTGGTTTGCCCAGTGGAAACCGACGCCAGAGCCCCAGTCGTGGAGCACGAGCGTCACGTCGTCGTCGACGCCGAGCGCGTCCAGGAGCGCCGACGTGTAGCGCGCGTTCTCGGCGAGCGAATATCTGTCCGGGCCGGGCTCGTCGAGCTTGTCCGAGTCGCCCATCCCGATCATGTCGACGGCGATCAGTCGGCCGCGTCCCTCGAGGTACGGCATCACGTTGCGCCACAGGTAGATCGACGTCGGGTTGCCGTGCAGAAAGACGATGGGATCGCCCTGGCCCTCGTCGACGTAGGCCATTCGCTTGCCGAGGACCGTGCGGAAGCGCTTCTCGTAGCGAAGGGTCTCCGGGTCGAATCCGGGGCCTTCGGTCCCCGGTGCAGCGCACGCGGAGAGTGCCCACGCGGAGCAGGCGGCGGCGACGAGAAGAGCACGGTTCGGGATCGAGCGAGACGGGTTCGGCATGGGGTTCTAGGGTCTCAGCGAGTGTGGGGATTCGGCGCCGCCCCCGCCCCGTTCGGGGCCCTGGGGAGGCGCGTGCTCGGAGTGCGTGCGACGTCAGCGCGGGCCGTTTGCGGCGCCGCCGGACGCGCCTTGCTCGACGGGGCAGCCCGACGGTCGGCAGTCGGACTCCGCGCAGAGGCGGCACGTGCGCCGCGCCGCCTCCGGCGTGTTCGTCGCTGCGCGCAGGAGCGCGGTCAGGCTGCGTTCGAGGTCCGATGCAGCGCGCGGGGAGAGCTCGCTCGCGAGCGCCCCGATCGCCGACCGGCGGCGCTCGATCAGGCGTTCGTGACGCCTCCGGCCGGCTGCGGTCAGGTGCAGGGTCGCGGTACGGCGGTCCGTCGCCGAGCGGCGCCGTCGGACGAGCCGCTCGTGGACCAGGCGGTCGACCAGGCGAACCGTCGCGGAGTGCGAACGACCGAGCGCTCGGCTCACCTCCTCGATCGACTCGCCCGGGTGGCACCCGATGCAGACGATGGCGGCGGCGTCGGACTCGGCCGCCTCGGCCTCGGCGAGCCGGTCGTGGACGAGGAGTGCGGCGGCGCCGAGCAGATTGAGGAGCTTGTCGTCCATGCGTCCCAGGTATATGCAGCGCGCATAGATCTGTGACAGCGAATCTCAGGGTCTCGGGATCCGCGCCCCGTCGGCCTACGCGGCGCGTTTCGAGCGCACGTTCTCAGCCCGCCCGTCCGAAGGCTCCGTGTGGGCGTCACGTGCGCTTCGGACCGGGCCGGGCGCCGCGGGACGAAGAGCCGCGGGCATCTCGACGGGCGCCGAAGGGGCCGATCCGCGCGCGAGTCCCGCGACGCATTCCAGGTGAGCCAGCATGTCCGCGGCGAGCCGATCCCTGCTGTAGCGCGGCGCGGCCGCCCGCGCGGCGCTTCCGAGCCGGGCGACCTCCGCCGGGCTGCGGGCGAGCGCGTCCACGGCTGTCGCGAGCTCGCCGGGGCACTGTGGCGCGACGACGCGACCCGCGCCGGTGCCCTCGACGATCCGCGTTGCCTCGCCCCGCGGGCACGCGATCACGATCGGGATCCCCATTCCCATCGCCTCGAAGATCTTCGAGGGGATGACGGTCTCGAAGAGCGGCGTGTCGCGGAGGTGGACGAGGGCGACGTCACAGAGGCTCCAGACCGCGGGCATCCGCTCCTTGGGCAGCGGTGCATGCAGCGTGACGTTCCGGAGGCCGAGCTCGGCGGAGCGGGCGAGGAGCGCCTCGCGCTCGGCTCCGTCGCCCACGAAGAGGAAGTGGACGTTCCCACGACCGTCGAGGCGCGCCGCGGCGTCCAGCGCGCTCATCAGCGCGTGGGCCATGCCGTGCGTCCCGACGTAGCCGACGACGAACTTCCCCTCCAGGCCGAGCTCCGCTCCGAGCGCCGCGTCGCGTGAGAGCGGCGCGTAGCGCGACAGGTCGACGCCGTTCGTCACGACGTGGATCTTCTCCCGGGGAACGCCGCGCTCGACGAGCTCGTCCCGGAAGCTGTGCGTCACCGCGACGATCGAGGTCGCGCGGCGGTAGAGGAAGAGCTCGAGGCGCTCGAGCGCCCGCAGGATCGGGGTCCTCGAGCTCGCGCCCACGGCCGCGATGGACGCGGGCCAGATGTCGCGCAGTTCGAACACGAAGGGCCGCCGCTTGAAGACCGACGTCAGCCACCCGGCGGCCGCGCAGAAGAACTGGGGCGACGTGGCGACGACCACGTCCGGCCTGCGCTCGAAGAGCGCCGCGACGAAACCCGCCACCATGAACGACAGGTAGTCGAGCGTGCGGAGGAAGAAGCCGCTGTTCCGGGCGATGAAGGTCTTGACGCGCACGACGCGGATGCGGTCGACCGTCTCGACCGTGCGGACTCGGTTCGCGTACCCGTCGAACACCCGCCCGCGCGGGAAGTTGGGCGCGCAGGTGATCACGGTGACGTCGTGACCCGCCGCCGCCCAGCGCTTCGCGTGCTCGTGCGTGCGCGACGCGGGGGCGTTCGTCTCGGGCGGGAAGTTGTCCGTGAGGAAGAGGATGCGCATCGGATCACCACGCGATCTGGACGCGGGAGCGGCCGCCCTCGTCGGGGACGCACCGCACGTGCTGATTGGGGAGAGTCGCGCCGAAGCGCGGCGCCCAGACGCCGTCGCCGAGCTCGAGGGAGCCCTTGACCGCGTCGATGCGGGTCGCCGGGGCGCCCGTCCGGTGCAGCGCGACCGCTTGACCGTCCGCCTCGGCGCGCACGTGCGGGTGCAGATGGATGCGCCCGACGGCCGACGTGAACGCGCCGTCGACGACGTCGAGGACGCCGAGCGTCCGCTCGTCGAGGCGCCACGTGCGCGTGTGGACAACGTCGCCCGGCAGCCGACGGTAGCCGTCGTGCGCGCACCGGACCTCGATGCGCGCGAGTCCGTCGTCGATGCGCAGGTCGATCGGTCGGGCGCGGCGCGCGACGCGGAAGCTCGCCCACACCTCGGACGAGTCGGCGCCGTCGACCTCGACGGTGCTGTGCGCCGCCGTGCCGCGCTGGCGCTGCCGTTCGGGCCCGGGGGCATACAGGGACGTTCCGCCGTTGACCGCGAGTCGGTTCCCGTCGACCGAGCACTCGAACGAGAGCGTGTCGGCGTGCGCGTGCCCCGCGAGGTAGGACGGACCGATCTCGCCCACGTCGAGGAAGGCGACGCACCGGCCGCGCTCGACCCGGACGTAGCCGGACGCGTCGAGGTGCGTGACGCCGGGCTGGAGCGGCGAGGGCGGGCGTACGCCGAGGCGGACCGCGTATTCGACGAGGGCCGAGGGCGAGGGAGCGTGCCCGAGCGCCGCGTCGTTGAAGAGCGCGATGCCGCCGTCGGGGTGGGACATCCGGACGAGCCAGTCGAGCATTCCGCCCGCGACGCGCGCGAGCCGCTCGCCGAGTCCTTCGGGATCGTCGAAGGCATCCGGCGTCCAGCGCACGAGCGCCAGGAGATCGAGCAGGTCCTCCAGGATCGTCGAGTGGTACATCGGGCTGCGCTCGAAGTGCCCGCCGTCCGCGAGCACCTGCTCCGCAAGTTCGCGCTCGAGCAGTGCGAGTCCCTTGGACGTCCACTCGGCCGCCTCGCGCCCGGTGAAGCAGGCGCCGGCGAAGACGAGCGCCTTGGCGTTCGCAAGGAGGTGGTTCCCGAGGAGGTGGAACTCGAGGTTCTTGCGGAGGTGCCGCGCCTGCGTGGCGAGCGACGCGAGCGCTCCGGCCGGCAGACCGTGCGCCCGTGCCCAGCGCACCCAGTTCACGATGCGGATCGATGTCGGGTAGGGGTCCCAGCCGGGCGCGGCTCCGGGCGGGTGCTCCGCGATCCAGCGGTCGAGCAGTGCGTCGTTCCACGCGCTCCGCTGCTCGCTGCCCGACGCGCGCAGGTCGTCGAAGTAGTGGAGGTGGTACAGCCAGAGAAGCGGCTGCGCCTCGTTCGTCCAGTCCCCGGGCGACGCGACGTCGCCGCGTTCGCCGAGGTGTTCGATCGTCGTCGGTCCGACCAGGCTCGCGTTGCGCGCGGCGGGGGGCGGCAGCGGGGCGGCCTCGCGGACGGGCGGCGCGGGTCGCACCTTCGGCGCGGCGGAGGGAAGCGCGCGGCGCGCCCGCCCGAGGAGCTGCGCGGGGCGCAGCGTCCGCAGGGTGCGGGCGTAGAGGAGCGCCTCCGACTGCTTCATGCGGCGACCTGCGCAGCGTGCTCCGCGGCCATCGGGGCCGAGGCGCCGTAGCGCGCGAACAGGGCGTCCGCGATGCGGTGCGCGGCACGTCCGTCGCCGTACGGGTTGTCGCCGGAGGTCATGCGCGCGCGCTCGGCCGGGTCGAGGATCGCGGTCTCGAGGCCGCGCACGATGCGCTCGGCGTCGGTGCCGACGAGGCGCACGCCTCCGGCGGCGACGGCCTCGGGGCGCTCGGTGACGTCACGCGTGACGAGGACCGGCACGCGCAGCGACGGCCCTTCCTCCTGGATCCCTCCCGAGTCGGTCAGGATCGCGGTCGCCCGGTTCATGAGCCAGACGAACGGCTGGTAGGACAGGGGCTCGATCAGGTGGACGTTCGGAACGCCGCCGAGCGCGTCGTGCACCGGTCCGCGCACGCGCGGGTTGAGGTGCACCGGGTAGACGATGCTCCACTCGGGGTGCGCCGTCGCGACGCGCCGGAGGCCGTCGCACAGCTCGTCGAAGCCCGCGCCGAAGCTCTCGCGCCGGTGGCCCGTGACGAGCACGACCGGGTCGTCGCTCGCGTCGAGCGTGGCGGCGAGGTCGGCTCCGAGGGCGTCCACGTAGGTCTCTGCGGCGTGGCCGCGGATGCACCGGCTCACGTCGAGCAGTGCGTCGACGACCGTGTTCCCGGTGACGAGCACGCGTTTCGCGGGTGTCCCCTCGTCGAGCAGGTTCTGCGCTGCGGCCTCGGTGGGGGCGAAGTGCAGGTCGGCGAAGCGTCCGACGAGGACGCGGTTGAGCTCCTCGGGCCAGGGCCGATCGAGAGCGCCGGTGCGAAGACCCGCCTCGACGTGCGCGACCGGGGTCCGCTCGTAGAAGGCGGCGAGGCCGGAGGCGAGGCAGGTCGTGGTGTCGCCGTGGACGAGTACGACGTCGGGACCCTCCGAGCGCAGCACCTCGCGCATGCCGACGAGCACGCGGCTCGTCACGTCGAAGAGGTCCTGGCCGGGTTCCATCACAGCGAGATCCGCGTCCGGTGTGATCCGGAACAGCTCGAGGACCTGGTCCAGCATCTCGCGGTGCTGCCCGGTCACGCAAACCCGCGCGTCGAAGCGAGGGTCCTGCGCGAGCCTCTGGACGACCGGCGCCATCTTGATCGCCTCGGGCCGCGTCCCGAACACGCTCAGCGCGCGGATGGGCCGACCGGCGCTCACAGGAACACCCCGCGCGTGTCGATCAGGATCTTCTCGTTGAGGACCTCGCGGTCGATGCGCTTGAACTGCTTGTGGTCCGTCAGGACCAGGACGATGTTCGCCTCGGCGAGCGCCTCCTCGACGGAGGCGAGCGGGAACTCGGGGTGCGCGGCGAGGTTCGGCTCGACGACGAGCAGCGGCGCGTCGAGCTCGTCGGCGAGCGCGCGCACGATCTCGACGGCGGGCGAGTCTCGGACGTCGTCGACGTCGGCCTTGAAGGCGAGCCCGAGGCACGCGACCACGGGGCTCTTCACCGTCTCGACCGCCTTCGTGACGCGCTCGACGACCCAGCTCGGCTTCGCCAGGTTGACCTCGCGCGACGTTCGAATCAGGCGCGCACGCTCCGGCTCGGCGTCCACGATGAACCACGGATCGACCGCGATGCAGTGCCCGCCGACGCCCGGGCCCGGCTGGAGGATGTCGACGCGCGGGTGCCGGTTCGCGAGTCGGATCAGGTTCCAGACGCTGATGCCCTGGCTCGCGCAGATCAACGACAGCTCGTTGGCGAACGCGATGTTGACGTCGCGGAAGGAGTTCTCGGTCAGCTTGACCATCTCCGCGGTGCGCGAGTCCGTGCCGATCACCTCGCCGCGCACGAACGTCTCGTAGAACGCGACCGCCCGATCGGTCGAGCGCTGGTTGATACCGCCGACGACGCGGTCGTTCTCGACGAGCTCGGTGAGGATCCGGCCGGGCAGGACGCGCTCCGGACAGTACGCGACGAAGAAGTCCTCGCCGGCCCGGAGGCCGCTCTCCTCAAGCAGGGGAACGACACGGTCCTCGGTCGTGCCGACGGGGCTCGTCGACTCGAGGATCACGAGGTCGCCCGGCTTCAGGTGCGGAGCGATCGCCCGCGCCGCGGATTCGACGGCGCGCATGTCGGGGCGGCGCTCGGCGTCGATCGGGGTGGGGACGGCGATCAGGAAGACCTCCGCCGCGCCGGGCGACGTGCTCGCCTCGAGCTGGCGTGCCGCGACGGCGCTGCGTACGAGGACGTCGAGGTCGGGCTCGACGATGTGGATCTCACCGCGATTGATCGTCTCGACGACGCGCGTCTCGAGGTCGACCCCGCGCACCCGGTAGCCGCGGCTGCAGAGGAGCGACGCGGTCGGAAGCCCGATGTAGCCGAGACCGACGACGCAGACCTCCTTGGTCGCGTGCGGCCGCGCGGGTTCGGCGCGTGAGAGGAGGGCGCCGGGGGAGGCGCCGAGCGGCGCTGCCGGCGCCGCGGGGAGCGGGCCGCGGTCCTGGACGGCGCCGAGGGGCGCACCGGTGCTGGTCTGTTCCATCGTCATGCTGCTCTCTCCGAGCTCTTCTGGCCGTACCCGTATCCGTAGCCGTAGCCGTAGCTGCCGCGCTTCGCCTGCACGCCGTTGAGCACAGCGGCCACGACGTTCGCGCCGACGAGGCGGAGCCTCGACACCGACTGCTGGACGGTGGCGTCCAGCGTTTTCCCGCTGCGGCAGAGCAGCAGCACGGTGTCGAGCTGCGTCGCCACGCACTCGATGTCCGCGACCGCGAGCACGGGTGGGACGTCGAGGACGACGAGGTCGTAGTCCCCGCGCATCTCCTCGACGAGCGCGGTGGTGCGGGGACTCGCGAGCAGGTCGCCGGGCGACGCGGGCACGTCGCCGGCGGGGAGCACGTCGAGCGAGTCGTGGCACGAGGTCACGAGCGACGCACGCCAGTCTGCGCGTTCCTGCAGCGCCTCGGAGAGGCCCGGGCCGCGCGCGATGCCGAGGTAGTCCGAGACGGAGCCGCGGCGCATGTCGGCGTCGACCAGCAGCACGCGCTTGCCCGTCGCTGCGAACGAGAGCGCGATGTCGACGTTCGTCATCGACTTGCCCTCGCCGGGGCCGCTCGAGGTCACGGCCAGCGTCGTGCCGCTGTCCTTCGAGCGGATCATGAACTTGAGGTTCGCGCGGAGAGCGCGGAACGCCTCGGCGACGGCGCCGTCGGGCTCGTCGCGCAGCGGCACGAACGACGCGCCGGCGGGGCTCGCGCGGCGCGCGCTGGCCTTCTTGAACGCGGGGATCGAGCCGACGACGGGAAGCCCGGACGCGGTCTCGAGCTCGGCGGATGTGAAGACGCCGCTTGCCTGCGACTCGCGGAGGAGGGCCCAGCCCGCCGCGGCGGCGAGGCCGAGCAGGAGCCCCAGCGCGACGTGCACCGGCAGCGACGGCCCGGTGGGGCGCCGCGGCGGCGTCGCTGCGTCGATGAACTCGGCCGACGCCAGCGAGGCGGCGCGCGTGATCTCGGCCTCCTGCTGGCGCATCATCAGGAGCTGCACGAGCTCGCTGTGCGTCGCGACGGCGCGCATCGGACGCGCCAGCGCACGCTCGTTCTCCGGGAGCTCCGCGAGGCGGACCGCGAGCCCTTCGAGCTCGTTCCCGAGCCGCCCGTCGTGCGCGTCCAGCCCCGCCAGCCGCGCGCGCAGGTGGTCCTGCGCGCGCTCCTGCAGCCGGGCCTGCGCGGTGCGGATCTGCTCGCGTTCGGCGTCGGGCAGCGCGTCGACGCGCTCCGCCCTGCGCCCCGAGAGCGCGTCGTACTCGGCGAGCTGCGCGTCGAGGCCGGCGACGCGCGCGCCGACGATCCCGGCCAGCCGCGCGACCAGCGCATCGCGCTCGGCGCGGAGCGAGCGCACCTCGGGCAGCGCGTCGGTGAAGTCGACCTCGAGCCTCCTGAGGCGGCCGTCGATCTCGGTCCACTGCTCGACGAGAGCGGTGAGGATCGGGTCCGCCGTGCCCGCCGCGGTGGCGGTCTCGAGCTGTCCGAGCGCCGAGAGGTCGGACTCCGCCAGGCGGGAGTGGATGTCTGCGAGCGTCCCGCGCTTGAGCGCTGCGGCGTCGCGCGCCTGCTCGAGCTCCAGCGCATGACCCTGCAGGAGCGCCTTGAACGCGCCCGTGTCCGCTCGTTCGAGCACCTCGGCCTCGGCGCCGAGGCGCACGATGCTCTCGACGTAGCCCTGCACGATCGGGTCGAGCGCGCTGGCGTCGACGCGCGAGAGCGCGGACAGCTCGCCGCTCTCCAGAAGCGCGAGCGCGTCGGAGAGACCGGCGCGGGCGAGTCCGCCCTCGAGGCGCTGCACCTCGAGCGCCGTGTGTTCCTCGATGAGCGCGCGCGCGGCCTCGCTCACGTCGAGGAACTCGGGCCGGCTCGCCTTCAGCTCGACGAGCTCTGCCTCGGCTGAGGCGAGGTCGGCGAGCTGTTCGTCGAGGCTGCGTTCGATGTAGCCGACGGTTTCCGACGCGCGTCGCTGCGCGGCCTCGAGGTTGCGCGCGAGGTAGCGTCGGCAGAGCGCGTTGACCGTGCGCGCGGCGCGCGCGGGGTCCGAGTCGTCGTACGTGATGCGCAGGACGCCCGAGTTGCGGTCGGTCTCCTGCACGTTCGTCGCGTCCATGACGCGCTCGAGCGCGTCGGCCTCGGAAAGAAGCGTGACCCGCCACGTGCGACCGACGGGGTCGACCGCGGGACGGAGACGCAGGGTTGCGCCGTGCGCTTCGATCGGCGCGTCCGGCGCGAACGGCCGCTGCACGGGTTCGCCGGCGCCCAGGGCACCGAGGGCCGCGATCTCGACCTGGTCGTGGGCGATGAACCGGACCTCGAGCTCGAGCGGACCGGGGTCGCCCTCGGGCAGGGCGCCGGTGGCGTGGAGCGTGTCGGCGCCGCGGACGCCGCGCCTGCCGCCCTCGAGGCGTTCTTTCAGTCGCAGCAGAGGTCGCAGCCGCGGGTCGTCGACGATCGTCGTCAGTCCGAGCGCGTCGGCGTTGCTGGCCTGTGCGTCGTTCGCGGCGCGGTCGGGCGCGGCGACGACCTCCTCCGCGACGGACCGCGACCGGAGGATCTCCATCTCGCTGATCGCGACCGGCGCCTGGGTGAGGGCCGCGAGGTCGCCGAGCACGCCGGCGCTCGCGCCCTCCTGCTCCAAGAGGAGCGTGGCCTGCGCACGGTAGCTCGGGTCCTTCGTGGACAGCCAGAGCACCGCGAGCGCCGCGCCGATCGCGGCGCCGACGGCGTGCAGCAGCCAGCGCCGCCGCACGACTTCCAACAGGTCGAGCAGCGCGATGCCGCCCTCGAACTCCTGCGTTTCCGAGCGCATCGTGATCAGTCGTCCCCGAGCCGGTCCTCGATGAGAAGGAGCGTCGCCACCGAGGAGAGCGACGACGAGACGCCGGTCAGCACGGGCAGGACGTCCTCGCTGAAGCGACCGACGCCGGTGCGGCGCACGAAGAGGAAGTCCTCGGGCTGGAGCGCGACGAGCCCGGACGCGTCCGGGGTCTCGCCGTCGACGACGTGGACCTCGACGCCGTCGGGCGTCTGGCGCATGAGAACGACCTCCTCGCGGTCGGCCTGCGGCCCGAAGCCGCCGCCGATGCTGAGCGCCTGGTAGACGTTGAGCGGCCGGTCGATCGGGTAGGCGCCCGGCGCGGCGACCTGGCCGTAGAGGTAGAAGCGACGCGCGGCGTACTCGACGACCGAGAAGTCGAGGCGCGGCTCCTTGAGGTAGGTGGCGTACGCGGCGGTGACGCGCTCGCGCGCCTCCGGGAGCGTCAGGCCGGCGACGGGGACGGGGCCGACGAGGGGCAGCGAGACCGTGCCCTCGGGATCGACCCGCGTGCCGGTCAGCTCGGCGGTCTCGGGCGTCGAGAGCTCGGGGTAACCGTGGACCTGGGCCCGCACGATGTCGTTCGGCCCGAGCCGCATGAGCTCGGGCGCCGTCGAGGCGAGCGTGGTGGGCGGTACCTCGAGGGACTCGGGCACGGGCCGGAGCGAGCAGGCGGACGCGACCAGGCCGAACAGTGCGACCAGGAGCGTGGATGAGATGGAGCGCGCGTCGGGCATGGGGCGGGCAGGAGGGGGCGATCCACGGAGGGCGGACGCGGGCTCTATCGATCCAAATCGGGAAACCCCTGAGTGGTGGCCGTGAATACGCGCTCGCCCGACCGGTGAATCCGCTCATGGATGTCCGTCGCTCGGACGAAGGAACGAGGGGTGCACGACCGTTCCCCCTCGTCCCCCGCCCCGAACCCATGGCGACCTGGATCCTCGGAGACATCCACGGCTGCGCGAGCGAGCTCGCCGCCCTGCTCGAGCGCATCGCGCCCGGGCCCGACGACGCGATCGTGTCCTGCGGCGACCTCGTACACCGCGGGCCGGACCCGGCCGGCGTTTGCGATCTCCTTGCGGCGCACGGAGCGCGCTTCGTCCTCGGCAACCACGAGCTGCGCGTGCTCGAGCGCGTCGGCATCGCGCCCCGCCGGCACGACGGCGCCGACCGTGGCCCCACGGACCTCGACCTGCCCGAGCTCGACGCCGAGGACCTCGCCGGGGACGGAGGCACGCCCTGCCGCGCCGAGCCCGAGCGCCGGGCCGACGTCGTCCGCCACCTCCAGACCCACTCCGGGTACCTGCTCCGGCACGCGGGCGTCGAAGGCGCTGGACCGACACCGGACGGCCGAGGGTGGCTCGTCGTCCACGCGGGCTTCGAACCCCGGCAGGCCCCCGAGCTCCAGCCGGTGACGCGCCTCTGCACGATCCGCCGCCTCCCGGGCCGCCGCCGACCCTGGTGGTACGAGCGCTACGACGGGCCGGACCTCGTCCTCTTCGGACACACGCACAGCGCGGTTCCGCGGATCCAGACGAGCCGCGGCCGCACCGTCGCCATCGGCCTCGACACGGGCTGCGTGTACGGCGGCGCGCTCACCGCCTACTCGCCCGAGCTCGACGCCTTCGAGCACGTCCAGGCCGACGCCGCGACCGCGCGCGCTCTCCTCCGGAGCGCTTGAAGCACGGTGAAGCGTCTCGGTGTCGACCGGGCCGCGACCGCCAGGAACCGACACGAACCTCCCCGACCGCCCACGACCCGCGATGATGGGCCGAACCGCGAACATGCGTATCACCGACGGCCTTCTGATCGGCGTCGCCGCAGCCGTCTGCTTCGGCTCGCTCGCCATCGTCTGTTCGCCGCAGCGCGAGCCGGCCGACGTACCGCCGTACGTCCCCGGCGAGGGGGACCCGCCCGACGTCGAGGGGCCCGACGCACCGCGGCTCCCCGACTCGCGCTACCTGCTCACGCGCTTCCTCCCCGAGGGCCACGTGCAGGACGGCTCGGTGGACTACGCCGCAGAGGTCCAGGCCGCCGTCGACGCGGCCGCGGGCGGGACGCTCGTCCTGCCCGACTTCCCGGTGCGCGTCGCTCCGCGTAGCGGCGAGCGCTTCGCCGTCCTGATCGGCGCCGGACTCGAGGTCGTCGGCAGTCCCGCGTCCACGCTCGTCGTGCGCGAGGAGGGCGTGCAGCTCCTGCGTGCGGTCGACGTCGACGGCCTCGTGCTGCGCGACTTCCGCGTCGCCGGGCCCGGGGGCGACGGTCGAGGCATGGCGCACGGGTTGGTGCAGATCCTGCGCGGATCCGACGTGCGGATCGAACGCCTGCGCGTCGAGGGCGCGGACGCGGACGGGATCGCCGTCGCGGTCGTAGAGGGTGTCCACGTCGTCGATTGCGCCGTGCGCGGCGCCTCGAAGTCGAGCGTCTACGTCAGCTCGAGCCGCCGCGTCGTCGTGCGCGGGAACCGGATCTCGGGCGGCGGCGGCCACGTCACACCCGGAGGCAGCGTGGTCGGCGTCGGCGTCCAGCTCTCCAGCAACAGCGAGGTGCTCTGCTCGGACAACGTCGTGGACGGCGGCCTCGGGATCGGGATCCTCTGCAACGCCCTGGGCGGAGGCGAAGCGCCGATCGGCAACACGATCACAGGCAACCGGATCCGCGGCGTGGACAATCCGTTCAACGTCGACGGCTCGTCGGGAATCAAGCTCGCGAACGGAGCCGCCGACAAGCGCACGCGCACGGTCGTCTCCGGCAACGTCATCGACGGCTGCGGCGCCTACGGGATCCACCTGGAGAACCACGGAGCGTCCGTCGTCGAGGGCAACCAGGTCTTCTCGTCGGCGCGGGCCGGGATCGTCGTCGGATCGGTCGAGCGCGTCGTCGTCGCGCGGAACACGCTCTTCGACGACGGCACGGAGCCGTCGCGGGGCCTCGACGCGATCATGCTCATCAACGACGCGCGCGGCGTCGTCGTTCGGGACAACGAGATCCAGCGTACGGGAGCGCTCGCGTCCGCCAAGGCGATTCCGAGCGACCGCTCGCAGACGCGCGCCAACGTCCTCGTTCCCCGCGTCTCCGCGATGCGGAGCGCTCCGACGGCGGGCGAATGGCGGCGGGGCGACGTCGTCCTCTCCCTCGAACCCAGCTTCGACGGGCCCGTCGGGTGGGTGTGCGTGAGCGCAGGCGCGCCGGGCTCCTGGCGCGGCTTCGGGAGCCACTGAACCACCATGTGCGGCATCAACGGGATCCTCGGGACCGAGGGCGCGTCGGCGCTGGAGGGCGTCGAGCGCATGAACGCGCGGCTCGTCCACCGCGGTCCCGACGAGGGGGGCGCCGTGGCGCGCGGCGCGTGCGCGCTCGGCATGCGCCGGCTCTCGATCCTCGACCTCGCGTCGGGAGCACAGCCGATGACGAGCGCGTGCGGCCGGTTCACGATCGTCTACAACGGCGAGTGCTACGACACCGACGAGCTCCGCGCCGAGCTCGAGGCCGAGGGCGCCCGCTTCCGCACGACGACGGACACCGAGGTCGTGCTCGAGCTCTGGGCCCGGCGCGGCCGGCGTGCGCTCGACGTCCTCAACGGCATGTTCGCGTTCGCGGTGCACGACGCGCGGGCGGACTCCGTCACGCTCGTCCGCGACCCCGTCGGGATCAAGCCGCTCTTCCTCTGGCGCGGGCCCGGCGGCGAGCTCGCCTTCTCGAGCGAGCTCGCGAGCCTGCTCGAACACGCCGAGATCCCCCGCAGGATCGACCGTCGCTCGCTGGCGACGCTCCTCGTCGACCGCTCGATCCCCGACCCCCACACGCTCTTCGAGGGCGTCGAGCAGCTTCCGCCCGGTCACATAGCGACCTGGGTCGGCGGGCGTCTTCACGTCGAGCGCTACTGGACCTACGCCCTGGCGCCAGAGCCGATGACGGAGCGCGATGCCGTCCGCGAGCTGCGCCAGCGGCTCGAGTCGTCGGTGCGTTCGCAGCTCGTCGCGGACGTGCCCGTCGGCGTGTTCCTGAGCGGCGGGATCGATTCGTCGACCGTCGCGGCGCTGGCCGCGAGGGAGGTCGACGCTCCGCTCCACACGTTCAGCGTCGGCTTCGCGTCGCCCGAGTACGACGAGTCCGCCGTCGCGCGCGAGGTCGCCGTGCACCTGGGCACCGTCCACCACGAGCTGCGCGTCGAGGATGCGGAGTACGACCCCGCCCTGCTCGACCGCATCGTCGACCACGTCGGGCAGCCGCTCGGGGACCTGTCCTGCATCCCGACGTGGCTCGTGTCGCGCTTCGCGCGAGAGGAAGTCACGGTCGCGCTCTCCGGCGACGGCGGGGACGAGCTCTTCGGCGGCTACGACCACATGAAGTGGGCGGCGCGCGTGCAGCGCGTCGCCGACCGGACCCCGGCGTTCGCGCGCCGGATGGGCCAGGCCGTGCTGGCCGGCGCCGCGCTCGTACCGGCCGCCGGGATCGCCGAGCGCACGCGCCGCGCTCGGAAGGGCCTCGCGCTCACGTTCCTGGACCGCCACGAGCAGCTGCGCCGACTCATGAGCCTGCACTCCGAGGAGGAGGCGGCCGCGCTGCTCGGCGAGCGTCGCGCGCTGCACCCCTGGGCCGACATCCCCGAGGAGACGCTCGAAGGGCTCGCTCCCGAGGAGTTCGCGATGGCGGTGCTCGCGCAGACCTACATGACGTCGGCGATCCTCACGAAGGTCGACCGCATGAGCATGGCGGCGAGCCTCGAGGTGCGCGTTCCGATCCTCGACCGACGGGTCGTCGAATTCGCGCTGCGCTGCCCGCTCGAGCACAAGGTGCGGGGCGCCGTCGGGAAGCACGTGCTGCGCCAGTCCGGACGCCCGCTGCTGCCCGACGCCGTGTACTCCGCGCCGAAGCGCGGGTTCGGGCTTCCGATCGGGCGCTGGTTCGACGGGGCGTTCTGGGACCAGCTCGAGGAGTTGTTCAGGCCGGGCCGGCCGGCTGCGTCGCTGTTCGACGAGCGCGCTCTGCGTCGCACGATCGAGCGCGGCCGCGCCGCGCACCTCGAGGGCGCGCGCGTGTCGCGCCAGGCGGCCGCCGCGCGCGTGTGGCTCCTCGCGCAGATCGGTCGCTGGATGGAGCGCTTCGGGGTCGCCGCGTGAACGGAGGCGCCGAGCGACGCGTGCGCGTGCTGCTCGCGGGCCCGCTCCCGATCGACGGCGACGTCGTGGGTGGGACGAAGGTCTCGTTCGCGCGGCTCGCCCGCGGACTCCGGGACGACGAACGCCTCGACGTACGGGTCTTCGACACGTCCCGCGCGCGAGCGGGGAGGGGCCGGATGCGGCGTCTCGTCGGGGAGGTGGCGACGCTCGCGCGCCTCCTCGGACGAGCCGCGTTCGGGCGGGAGGAGGTGGTCGTCCTCAACGCCTCGAGCGGCGGGCTTCTGTCGTCCGGGCCGCTCGTCTGGGCGGCGTGCAGGCTCCGCGGCGCGCGCTTCGTCGTGCGCGTCTTCGGGGGCGATCTCGATCTCTTCCTCGATCGAGCACCCTGGCTGCGACGCGCGCTCTTCCGCCGGACGACGGCGCGGGCAGACCTGCTCCTGCTGCAGACGCGCGCCCTCTGCGAGCGTCTCGATGGAGCGCGCGCCGTGCGCTGGCTTCCGACGACGCGCGAGCCGGCGCCGCGGGACGCCGCCACGCTGGAGCGCGACGGCGTCGCCACGCGCTTCCTGTTCGTCGGTCAGCTGCGCGCGGAGAAGGGAGTCGCCGACGCGGTCGCGGCCGCGAACGCGCTAGGTGCGGGCGTGACGCTGACGGTCGCAGGTCCCGCGATGCCGGGCTTCGACGTCGACGCGCTGGAGAGCACCCCTCGGTGGAGCTGGGTCGGGCCTCTCCCGCCGGCGGAGGTCGCGCGCGCGATGGCCGACCACGACGTGCTCGTCTTCCCGAGTCGGCACGCCGGCGAGGGCCTCCCCGGTACGATCGTCGAGGCGATGCAGCTTGGACTGCCCGTCGTCGCCGCTCGCTGGCGCTCGGTGCCCGAGCTCGTCGAGGACGGGGTCAACGGGCTGCTCGTGGAGCCGGGCGATACGGACGGACTCACGTCCGCGATGCGGAGACTCGCGGACGACGGCGCACTGCGCGGGCGGCTCGCGCGCGGCGCGGTCGCCACGGGAGAGCGTTTCCGCGCGACGCAGTGGGAGCGTGAGCTGGGCGGTTGGATCTCTCTCCTCGCGCAGGGCGAGGGGCACGCTCGAGGGCATAGCCAGGCGTCGGGAATGCAGCCTGCGTCGCGCCCGCGAGCGGGATTCGACGCCGGGAAGTAGGTTCGAGCCTCCTCCGGCGCGTCCCCAGGCGCCGGGAGCATCCGTACCGACCGGAGGCGCCATGTCCCCCTGTGCGCCCGTCGCCCGCGCCGTTTCGGCGAGGGCTCGGCCCGTCCACGCCGCCCGCGTTCGGGCGGCCGTCGCCTGTGTGTCCGGCGCGTCGGCCTTCGGCGCGTGGGCTGCTCCCGTCGCCGCTCCATCGGCGCAGCACCCGCCGAACATCGTCGTCGTACTCCTCGACGACATCGGGCGCGACAAGGTCGGCTTCACCGGGGACCATCCCGCGCCCGCGCCGACGCCCTACCTCGACGCGCTCGCCGCGCGCGGCGTCGTGTTCGAGAACGCGTGGGCGTGCCCGACGTGCAGCCCCACCCGCGCCTCGCTCCTCACCGGGCAGTACACGACGCGGCACGGCATCGGGCGCGTCGTGCGGCTGGACGACGGACTGCACACTCCGCTCGACACGAACCTGCTGACGCTGCCGGACGCGCTGCCCGATCACACCAGCGCGCTCATCGGGAAGTGGCACCTCTCCGACTCGACCTCTCCCGCGGCGCACGCGCTCGAGTGCGGCTTCGACACCGCCGTGACCTTCGTACCCGGGAACCTGTACACGAGTTGGACCGAGGACGTGAACGGCGCGGCCGCTCACCGCACGGGCTACTACCCGACCGACGTGGCGCCGCTCGCGCACCGCGCGCTCGACGGGCTACCCGAGCCGTACTTCGTGCTCTACGCGCCCTTTCTGGCGCACAGTCCGTTCCACGAGCCCCCCGCGGGCCTGCGTCCCGCGTCGCCCTCGGCGACGAACGTGCCCGACCTGCACCGCGCGATGACGGAGGCCGCCGACACGATCGTCGGACGCGTCCTCGGAGCGGTCGACCTCGAGTGCACGTACGTGCTCGTGATCGGTGACAACGGATCGCCGCGCCAGACGCTGGACGGACCCTTCGCAGGACTCCGGTCCAAGAGCTCGGTCTACGAGAGCGGGGTGCGCGTCCCGTTCGTCGTGGCGGGCCCCGGCGTCGCCCGTGGAGCGCGGTGCAGCGCCCTCGTGCAGATCACGGACGTGTTTGCGACGGCGCGCGAGCTCGCGGGGCTGGGGCCCACGACGTCGGGGGCGGAGGACTCGATCAGCTTCGTACCGCTCCTCGCCGATCCTTCCGCGCCGGGCGCGCGTACGTACCTCTACGCGCACACGTTTCCGTACCCCGGGTCACCGTCGATGACGCCACCGTCGCGCGCCATCCGGACGCGTCGCTGGAAGCTCGTCGAGCGCCTCGGGTACGAGCTCTACGACCTCGAGTCCGACCCGTTCGAGAGCGTGGATCTCCTGGACGGCGCTCCGACCGCGCTCGCGGTCCAGGTTCGAGACCGGCTCCTCGCGCTCATGCCGGTGTTCCCCTGACCTGGCCCGCGTGGGACCGTTGCGTCAGGCCGACGCCTCCTCCGGCAAGGGCTCTCGCGCGCTACGCTCGGGGGGCGCCACGCGCGCTCCGTCCCATGCCCTCCGAGCTTGCACTCATCGTCCTGTCGATCGCTTCCGTCGGATCCTCCGCGGCGAGCGCGCAGATCCCGCCGAACGTCGTCGTGGTCCTCCTCGACGACGTCGGCATCGACAAGGTCGGCTTCGTCGGCGCGCACCCCGCCGCTGCGCCGACTCCTTACCTCGACCGTCTCGCCGAGCGCGGGGTCGTTTTCGACAACGCGTGGGCGTGCCCCGCCTGTAGCCCGACGCGCGCGTCGCTCCTCAGCGGGCAGTACACGACGCGTCACGGGATCGGGAGCGTCGTCAAGGCGAGCGACGGTGTCTTCACGCCGTTCGATCCCGATACGTTCACGCTGCCCGACGCCCTGCCCGACCACACCTCCGCGATCGTCGGCAAGTGGCACCTCGCCGACTCGGCCGCGCCGGCGGCGCACGCGCACGCGTGCGGGTTCGACGCGGTCCACACGTTCGTCGCGGGCAATCAGTACACGAGCTGGACGGAGGACCTGAACGGCGCCGTCCAGCCGCGCGCCGGCTACTTCCCGACGGACGTCGCCCCGTCGGCGCACCGCGCGCTTTCGGGCCTGCCGGAGCCGCACTTCGTCCTCTACGCTCCGTTCCTCGGGCACCGTCCACTGCACGAGCCGCCGGCGGAGCTGCGCCCGCTCTCGCCCCGCGCCTCCGACAACCCCGGGCTGCACCGCGCGATGGTGGAGGCGGCCGACACGATCGTCGGGCGCGTGCTGCAGGCGACGGACCTCGACCGGACGTACGTGTTCGTGATCGGCGACAACGGCTCGCCCGCGAACGCCATGGACGGCCCGTTCGCGGGGCTGCCGTCGAAGGGCACGGTCTACGAGAGCGGACTCCGCGTGCCGTTCCTCGTCGCGGGGCCAGGCGTCGCCCGCGGCGCGCGCTCGAGCGCGCTCGTACAGGTCACCGACGTCTTCGCGACGTGCCGGGAACTCGTCGGTCTCGGACCCGCCCCGACCGGCGCGGAGGACTCGATCAGCTTCGCGTCGCTCCTCTCCGATCCGGCGGCGCCCGGCGCGCGGGACTTTCTCTACGCGCACCGCTTCCGGTTCCCGGGCGCGGCGAGCGCGGGCTCGACGGCGGGGCCGAGTCGCGCGATCCGAACGCGACGCTGGAAGCTGATCGACGCGAGCTCGCGCGAGCTCTACGACCTCGAGAACGATCCGTTCGAGCGCACGAACCTGCTCGGGCCGTCGGCGACGGCGCAGGCGCTCCAGGTGCGCGATCGGCTCTTCGGGCTGATGCCCCAGTTCCCCTAGGCCGAATACGCTGAGGCCCGCGTCCGCTGAAGCGCCGTTTCGCCGGGGCCCGGGTCGCCAGCCGCCCCTGGATCCGCCGAACCGTCCCTCGAGCCCGGCCCGTGGAGTGACCTCGGACGAGCCTGGACGCTTCGAGGAGTGGCCCGGACGGGCGCGCACGGCGGTCTTTCCGCGGCCGCGTATCAGCGGTTCGCGTCCGCGAGCCCGAGCGCGTCCGTGAGCGGCGCGAGGTCGGGCGGCAGAGGCGCTTCGAACGCGACGCGCTCGCCGGTGGCGGGGTGCTCGAACGCGAGGTGACCCGCGTGGAGTGCGAGCCGCGGCGCGGGCGCGACGCCCCGCGGGAGCGGGCGCTGCGACTTGGTCCCGTACAGGGGGTCGGCGAGCACCGGGAAGCCCGCCTCCGCCAGGTGCACGCGGATCTGGTGCCTCCGGCCCGTGTGGATCGTGCAGTCGAGCAGTGCGTGCTGTGCGGCCCGCGCGACGACGCGCACGTCCGTGCGGGCGGGCTTGCCGTCCGGGTCGACGCGCTGGCGGTCGAGCGTCCCGGGCACCGGGCCGAGCGCGCCCTCGAAGTCGAGCTCGTCCGCGCGCGGGACGCCCGAGACGATCGCGAGGTAGCGCTTCGTCACCGTCCGCGCGCGGAACTGGTCCTGTAGGGCGTCGAGCGCCGCGTCGGTGCGCGCCACGACGAGCAGCCCGCTCGTCTCGCGGTCCAGCCGGTGCACGATCCCCGGACGCTCGTCGCCCCGCGCCGTCGGGAGCGGACCGAAGCGCTCGTCCAGGTGCGCAGCGAGGTCGGGCGCGTCCGAGCGATCGGCGCGGTGCGTGATCCAGCCGGCGGGCTTGAGTGCGACGAGCAGCGAGGCGTCCTCGTGAAGTACGCGGGCGGGCGGCGCGTCGCGCTCGACGGACAGGGTCTGGCCCTTCGAAACCGTTCCGTTGGAGCGCACGACGCGTTTCCCGTCGAGCTGGACGTCGCCGCGCCGGACGGCCTTCTGCGCCTGTGAACGCGAGAGGTCGCCCGTCAGCGCCTCGAGTGCCCGGTCGAGGCGTTCCCCGGCGAGCGCCTTGGGCACGACGAGGGTCTGTCGGATCCGGGGGAGGGACATGGGCGGGAGGATAGCCGACGCCGGGCGGCGGGAGCCCCGCAGCGCGCGGTCAGGGCGCGGCCGGGACGGGACCCGCCATGTGCACGAAGCGCAGGTGCTCGCGCGCGCCCGCGGCGACGAAGGCGGCGTCGAGCGCGGCGTCGTCCTCGACCACGACGCGCATCGCGTCCTGGGTCGCGAGCGGCTCGATGGCGCGCAGGAGCGCGACGGCCGCGTCGAACGACACTGCGCGGAACGGAAAGCAGCCGGGGAACGCGGGGTCGAAGGTGCAGAGCGCGGTGGGTTCGCCGTGACCGAGGACGCGTACGTGGCTGGCCGGACTCCGGAGCCCGCGCTCGAGCACGCCGGGCGCGATCCCGAAGCGGCCCGAGAGCGCGTCGAGCTCGCTCGCGTCCGGTTCGCGGGCCGAGCCCTGGGTGTGCGGGTCGGGCAGGTCTCGCACCCAGCTCCAGGTGAAGTCGAGCGCGACGCTCGCGTGCTCGACCTCCATCCCGAGCGTGCGGTAGAGGGCGACGGCGGCGGTGTTCTCGGGTCGCACGTTCAGGCGCCAGCGCGAGCGGCCGGACGCGCGGAGCTGATCGGCGAACGCGTCGAGGAGGGCGCGCGCGACGCCCCGTCGGCGGGCGTCAGGGGCGACGACGACGTGGCGGACGTAGCCGTCGCCGCCTTCGGACTGCGCGAAGAGGAAGCCCGCGGGTGCGCCGTCGAGCTCGGCGATGGTCGTGCCGCCGAGGCGCTCCGCGGCCCAGGGGTCGAGTGCGGGCATCGGGTCGCCCGCGCCGAGGTCGGGGAAGAGCCGCGCGACGAAGGCGTGGTCGTCGCGGGTGGCGGGGCGAACGGTGGGGGGCATGGGGGGATGTGGCGAGGGCCGCTGTGGTGATGGGACGGCGGGAGCGGTTTCGCGGCAGCGTAGGGGGTGGTGGCGGGGGGTTTGCTTTGGGGGCCGGGGGAGCGTCTTGGGTGTTGATCAAACGACGCCGGGCGGCGCTCCTCGGTGGGGAGCGCCGCCCGGCGGGGGGGGGAGGGGGGTGGTGGGGGCCCTGCTTTCCTTGCTGGCCCAACGGCTGACGCCGTTGGAGCTAGTGAAGCATCGTGTTCTGCTTGTTCCCGAACAGGCTCTTGAGGCGGCCCATCACGTTCGAGTGGATCTGGCACACGCGGCTCTCGGTGAGGTTCAGCATCTCGCCGATCTCCCGCATCGTGTGGCCGACCTGGTAGTACTGCTCGATGATGAACTGCTCCTTCTGCGTCAGCGAGCGCGTGAGGAAGCCCATCATGTCCTCGCGGTTCAGCACGCCGAGGGGGTCGATCGACTTCTTGTCCTCGAGGACGTCGACCTTCTCCATCGAGCTGTCGTCGTCGCGGTCCTCCCATTTGTCCGAGAGCGAGTACATCGTCTTCGCGCTCGCGCTCTGGATCTCCTGGTCCAGCTCGGGGTGGCTCATGCCCAGCTCCTTCGCCAGCTCGGAGTGGGTGGGCTCACGCCCGTAGAGGCCTGTGAGGCGCTGCAGCGCCTTGTCGATCTTGCTGGCCTTGAGGCGCACGAGGCGCGGGACCCAGTCCTGGCTGCGGAGCTGGTCGAGGATCGAGCCGCGGATCCGCGTCGTGCAGTACGTCTTGAACTTGATGCCGCGGTCGGGGTCGAAGCCGCGGATGGCGTCCATGAGGCCGAACAGGCCGGCGCTGACGAGGTCGTCGAGCTCGATCGACTTGGGCAGGGTCTGGAGCAGGCGTTCCGCGATGTACTTCACGAGCGGGAAGTGCCGCTCCATGAGGACGTTGCGGATGTACTCGGTGCGCTCGACGTCCTTGGCGCCGCGGGCGTCCTGGTAGTGCGCCCAGATCTCCTCGGTCGGGAGGTCGTTGACGTCGACGGAGCCCTTGGGCGCGCGCGGCCGGACCTCGGCCTTCCGCTTCGTGGTGCGGCGGCGCGCTTCGGGCGCCGGCGTGGCGCTCTTGGTCGACTCGGACTTGGCGGACTTCTTCAAGGCGGTGCGGTGCTGCAAGCGTTCGCGGCGGTCAGTCGACGGTGAGGAGGCTGTGCGTCGGAACGTCGAGTCGTTCGCGGCCGGGCAGGAACCCGAGCTCGATCACGAAGGCGCACGCGATCGGCTCGCCGCCGATCTTTCGGATGAGCTTGAGCGCGGCGCCGGCGGTGCCGCCGGTCGCGAGCAGGTCGTCCACGACGAGCACGCGGCGGCCGTGGTCGGTCGCGTCGACGTGGATCTCGATCGTGTCGGTCCCGTACTCGAGCTCGTACGACTCCGAAGCCGTCTTCCAGGGCAGCTTCCCCGGCTTGCGGATCGGGACGAATCCCTTCCCGACGTGCCGCGCCAGCGCGGTGCCGAAGATGAACCCGCGGGACTCGATCCCGCAGACGACGTCGTAGGAGTCCGGGTCGACGAGTCCCGCGAGGCCCTCGATCGAGGCCTGCAGGCCCTCGGGAGAACCGAGGAGCGGCGTGATGTCCTTGAAGACGATCCCGGGCTTCGGGAAGTCGGGTACGTCGCGGACGAATCGTTCGATCAAGGGGGCTCCTCCACGGGGAGCGCCCGGACGGCAGCTCCTCGCTCACGGGTCTTCGGCGCCCCCCGAGGCCGACTTGAACGCCGGATCCCCATTTCTCGCCCCGGGGCTCAAGTTCCGCGCGCTGTGTCGGAACGAGCGTCACACCCGTCGCGAAACACGACAGCGGGCTGTGCCCCGACGCCGCGGCGCCGCGGCGCGGGGCCGCGCGTCGCTCGCTCAGCTCCGGCGCCGGCCGGAGATCCAGATCGCGGTCGCGGCGATCCCCGCGCCGACGGCGTTCGACACGAGGTCCCAGCCCGTGTTCACGTAGCCGCCGACGTTGGTCTCCGGGATCGTCAGGACGGCCACGAACTCCACGATCTCGTTCACCGCCCCGAGGCCCATGCCCCCGAGCGCGCAGAGCACGCTCAGCCCGAAGGTGGGGCGCCGGGCCGCGAGCGCCGGACGCAGCGCCTGCCAGCAGAGCCAGGTCGACAGCGCGAACCCGTAGGCGTGCACGGCCTGGTCGTACTTCAGCCCATCGGTCCAGAAACGGAGGTTGTAGAGGACCCCGGTCTCCTCCGACACGTGCCAGAGCCCCCCGAGCATGTGCGCCAGCCCCCAGAGCGAGAGGCCCCAGAGGCTCAGCGGGTGGAGGCTGACGCGGCGGTGCAGGACCCAGACCGCCGCCCCGAGGACGACCATCACCCCGATGTACAGGACGAACTCTGCGTTCGACCGCTGGACCGACAGGACGGCGGCGACGGATACGTAGAGGGCGGTGAAGGCGAGCACCGCGGCTTCGGTTCGACTCATCGTGCGGCGGGCCCCACGGGGCGGCGTCCAGTGGCGGGGGGGCGAGGCGCGGAGCGCCGTGCGGGCGCGCGACCCGCGATCATCCCGCTGAATGCGCTGCGATCTGGCGCTCTTTCGTTAGAGTCGGATGAGTTTCCCGGTCGCCCTTGCCACCGGGGTCCACGCCAGGCTGCCGCGCGAGGCAGCGACGCCGCGCTCGGACGACCGAGCCGCGCCGGCGCACCGGAGAGTGCGACGGACACCGCGGACGGAAACGCCCCGGCGAGGCGCTGCGGAGCGCATCCCACGCCTCGGGCGCTCCGCGCACGCAAGCGGGGAACCCCACGCATGGGACGACGGAGGCCCGGGGCCGCCCCACGGACGGCCCGGCAGCGGGCGTCGACCTCGGACGGACCCGAACCCGACCATCCGATGATCCTCGGAGCCCTGACCCTCGTCGCCGCGCCGTTCCCCGCCGTCCAGGGGGACGACGCGCTCACCCGCCAGCTGGCCGCGCGCTGCGAGCGCGCCGTCGAAGTCGACTCGCTCGACGGCCTGGCCGTCGTCGTCGACGTCGGCGGTGAGACCGTGCTCGCCCGCGGCTGGGGCCACTGGCCCGGAGGCGAGCACGTCGGCCCCTCCAGCGTGGTGCGGGCGGAACCCCTCTTCGACGTGCTCGCGGCGGTCGCCGCCCTCGAGCTGGACGAGGTGCGTCAGCTGCCCCTCGACGCGCCGGTCGGCGAGGTCCTTCCGGGGCTCGCCCGCGGCATCGATCCGGGGCTCCGAATCGCTCACCTCATGGACCACACATCGGGGCTGATCGGCTGGTCCCGGAGCCTCGACGGTTCGGCCGACGCGGAGCCGCGCGCCGCGGATCTCCTGAAGCTCGTCGCGAAGTACGGGCACCAGTCGGCCCCGGGCGCGTGCTTCGGGTACAGCGAGTCGAACGCACTCGTCCTCGGCGCTGCGATCGAGAAGGTCACGGCGACGTCGCTCGCGTTCCACCTCGAGAACCGGGTCCTGAAGGGCCTTGGACTGAACGCGACCGGTTTCGACGTCGAAAGAGCGCCGGCGCGCCCCGCAGTCTCGAGCGCGGCGTGCGAGGTCGGCGGGCGCCTCGTCGACGCCCCGACAGGCGTGCATCCGTACGGCCGACATCGACTCTGCTCCACGCCCGAGGAGCTCGCCGCCCTCGCGCGCGCGCTCGGCCGCGGTGAGATCGTCTCGCCGCGTGCGGTGGGCCGGATGCGGGTCGCGCGCCGCCTCGACCACGGGACGCCCACGCCCGCGGGTCTCGGCGTCAACCGTGTCCGTCTCGGCGAGCTCCAGGGTTTCAGCTTCGGCGGGAGCGCCGGGGGGACGGCGCTGCACGTCGTGCACTACCCGGACGCTGACCTGACGCTTGCGCTGGTCGTCGCGCAGGAGAGCGCGGCGCTCCGATCGCTCGGCCGCGACCTGGCGCGCATCGCGCTGGGGCGGTCGCTCGATCCGGCATCCGAAGGGGTCCAGCTGCCCGCAGATGTGGCTGAGCGGGTCTCGGGTACGTTCCAGCTCGGCTGCACGACGCTGCTCGTGCGCCCGGACGACACCGGCGCGATGACGCTCGAGGTGTCCGGCGCCCGCGCGCGTCGCCTCCTCTACCTCGGCGCGCTCCAGTTCGTCGACGAGGACGACCGCGAGCTGACCGTTCGATTCGAGGCGGGCGAGGGCGGAGCCGTGAACCGCATGGTGCTCGTCGAGGGCGGCCTGCGCTCGGAGGCGGTGCGATTGAAGTAAGGCGCGCTTCGGTCCGGCCCGCGCCGCGGGCCGTCCGTTCCTACATCTCCGTCGGCGCGCCGACCCCGAGCAGCGCCAGCGCGTTCCCGATCACCTGGCGCGCGCCGCGCACCAGCGCGAGGCGCGCCGCGGTCACCGCGGGCTCCTGCCCGAGCACGCGCTCCTTCGCGACCCACGAGTTCACGTCGCGGGCCAGCGAGAGCGCGTAGCTCGTCACGATCGACGGCTCGGCCGCCTCGGCCGCGCTCCGCACCGTGTCGCCGAAGCGGCCCATCGCGCCCAGGATCGGCGTCGCGGACTCGAGCACCGACCAGTCCGGGGTGGCGTCGACCTCGCCCGCCTTGCGCTCGATCGACGCGAGGCGCGCGTGCGTGTACTGCACGTACGGGCCCGTGTCGCCCTCGAAGGAGAGGACCTCCTCGAGGCGGAAGTCGATGTCCTTGACGCGCTCACGCTTGAGGTCGTTGAACACGACGGCGCCCACGCCGACCATCTCGGCGATCCCGTCCGCGCCGGCGAGGTCGGGGTTCTTCTCGGCGATGACGCGCTTCGCCTCGGCGACGGCGGCGTCGAGGACATCGTCGAGGAAAACGACGCGGCCCTTGCGCGTGCTCATCTTGCCCTCGGGCAGGCGCATCATCCCGAAGTCCACGTGCTCCATCCGCGGCTCCCAGTCGAGGCCCATGCGGTCGAGCACATGCTTGAGCTGGCGGAAGTGCAGCCGCTGGTCGCCGCCGACGACGTAGAGGCAGCGCGCGAACGAGAACTCCTCCCAGCGGTGGAAGACCGCGGCGAGATCGCGCGTCGCGTAGAGCGTCGTGCCGTCCGTCTTGCGCAGGAGGCACGGCGGGATCTTGCCGAACTGGGAGAGGTCGACGACGAGCGCGCCCTCGCTCTCCTCGGTCACGCCCGCGTCCACGACGCGCTGGACCGCGTCATCGAGGTGCGGCTCGTAGAACGCCTCGCCGCGCACGAGGTCGAACGAGACGCCGAGGCGCGTGTAGATCTTCTCGAACTCGACGAGGCTCAGGTCGGTGAGCTTCTTCCACGTGGCGCGCACCGGTCCATCGACGCCGCTCTCGAGCTCGCGGAACGCCTCGCGCGCCTCCTCGGCGAGCGTCGGGTCAGAGTCCTCCTCCTCGTGGTAGCGCACGTACAGCGCGAGCAGCGAGGGGATCGGATCTCCCTCGAGGTCGACGGTGTCGCCGTAGCGGTTCACGGCGGCGACGAGCTTGCCGAACTGGCTGCCCCAGTCGCCGATGTGGTTGATGCCGACGGTGCGGTAGCCGAGCGCGTCGTGCAGGCGCTGGATCGACGCGCCGATCACGGTCGAGCGCAGGTGCCCGACGCTCATCGGCTTGGCGATGTTCGGCGACGAGAAGTCGATGACGACCGTCTGGCCCTCGCCGACCGACTGCCCGCCGTACGACGCTGCGGCGCTGGCGATGTCGCCGAGGACGGACTGCGCGAGGCGCGCCGGTTCGATCCGGAAGTTCAGGTACGGACCCGTCGCCTTCGCATCGATGCCCTCGAGGCGCGCGTTGAGCGCGTCCGCCAGCTCCGCCGCGATCTTGGGGGGCGGCGCCTTCCTCTCCTTCGCGAGCACGAAGCACGGGAACGCCGCGTCGCCCATGGAAGGATCGCGCGGGCGCTCGAGCTTGGGGTCCGCGAGGCCGGTCTCGGCGGTCAGGGCGGCGCGGATCGCGTCGAGGAAGGTCTGCATGGCGGGGAGGGTAGCGCCCGCCGCGGGACCGTCGCGCCCGGGATCGGCGACTCTTCGGGCGCTCGGCCGTGGCGCGCCGGCTAGCGGTCCTCGGCCCCCGCGCCGGATGCGGGCTCGGCCCCGGCTCCAGGCTCGACCGGGGCAAGGAGCTCCGCGAGGGCCCGGGGCGACGCCACGGGCTCGCGGCAGGCGAAGTCGAAGCAGACGTAGGCCGTCGCGCGGCCCTCGATACGGCGCTGAGCCGCCGTGTACGGGCAGAGCCGGACGAGCGGCGCGACCGCCTCGGCGTCCGCCGGGCCGGGCCAGCGCAGCACGAGGACATCGTCCGCTCCCGCGCGCGCCGACGCGGCGCGGAGCAGCGCCCGCGTGTCCTCGGCGCCTGGCTCCCCGACGACCACGATCTGGCGTCCGCCGCGCAGCGACGCGTCGAGCGCGCCCGCCAGGTGCGTGTGCGCGCGGGCCGCGCCGCGGAGCTCGCCCGCGAACGCGTCCAGGGTGGCGAGAGCGCGCTCCTCGTACGCGGTCTCGCCGGTGATCCGGGCGATGCGCAGGAGCGTCGCCGCCATCACCGAGTTGCCCGAGGGGCGCGCGCCGTCGTACGGCTCCTTTGCGCGCACGAAGAGCTCCTCGCCGTCGTCCGGTGACAGGAAGAAGCCGCCGGACGCGTCGTCCCAGAAGTGCCCGACGGCCGCGTCGCACAGCCGCATCGCAAGGGCGAGATCCGACGGATCGTGGCCCGCCTCGAAGAGCGCGACGAGGCCCGACGCCGCGTACGCGTAGTCCTCGAGCATCCCCATGAGGCCCGCCTCGCCCGCGCGCCAGCGCTTGTGGAGGCGCCCGTCCGCCGTGAGCAGCTCCGCTCGCAGGAACGCGGCACCGCGGCGCGCGCGCTCCACGAGCGCGTCGTCGCCGAACGCCTGACCCGCGCGCGCATAGGCCTCGATGGCCAATCCGTTCCAGTCGGTCAGCACCTTGTCGTCGCGCAGCGGGTGCGGCCGCTCCTCGCGCGCCGTGAACAGCTTCGCGCGCAGAGGCTCCCAGCGCGCGCGCTCGTCGCCGGTCAGCGGCGTCCTCAAGCGCAGTACGTTCGCGCCGGTGCGCCGCCCGGTGGCTTCGTCCCGGAAGTTGCCCTCCGTCTCGAGTCCGAACCGCTCGATCACGAACGCCGCGCCCTCGTCCCCGAGGACGCTTCGCACCTCGTCCACCGTCCAGACGTAGAACGCGCCCTCCTCGCCCTCCGAGTCCGCGTCCTCGGCCGAGTAGAACCCGCCCTTCGGCGCCGACAGGACGCGCGACACGTAGGCGAGCACGTCGCGCGCAGCCGCCTCGTGCGCCGGATCGGCCGTTGCGCGGAAGGCGTCGACGTACGCCAGGACGCAGAGCGCCTGGTCGTACAGCATCTTCTCGAAGTGGGGGAGCAGCCACTCGCGGTCCGTCGAGTAGCGGTGGATGCCGAGGCCGACATGGTCGAAGACGCCGCCGAGCCGCCACGCGCCGAGCGTCTTCTCGACCATCGCGAGCAGCTCGGGGTCGCCCGTCGACGCGTGGCGCCGCAGGAGGAGGCGTTGCTCGTGCGGGATCGGGAACTTGCGCGTCGCGCCGAAGCCGCCGTGCTCGGCGTCGAAGGTGCCGCGCAGCGCGCGTTCCGCCTGCTGGAGCGCGCGAGCGTCGGGGCGCCGCCCCGCCGAGCCCGTGCTCGCGGCGGCGATGCGCGCGGTGATCGCGGCGGCGCTCTCGACGACTTCGTCGCGCCGGCTGTCCCACGCGTCCCTCAGCGTCGGCACGAGCTGGAGCATCCCGGGCCGGCCCGCGCGGCCGCGCCGCGGGAAGTAGGTCCCCGCGAAGAACGGCCTGCGGTCCGGCGTCATGACGACCGTCATGGGCCAGCCGCCGCTGCCGGTCAGGGCCTGGGTCACGCTCATGTAGAGCTGGTCGATGTCAGGGCGCTCCTCGCGGTCGAGCTTGACGCACACGAAGGCGTCGTTCATGAGCCGCGCGACGTCCTCGTCCTCGAACGACTCGTGCGCCATCACGTGGCACCAGTGGCACGTCGAGTAGCCGATCGAGAGGAACACGGGGACGTCGCGCTCGGCGGCGGCAGCGAAGGCCTCGGGGCCCCACTCGTACCAGTCGACCGGGTTGGTCGCGTGCTGCAGGAGGTACGGACTCCTCGAGAAGACGAGGCGGTTGTAGTCGTCGCCGCCGTCGGCCGGGAGCGCCGCGAGTTCCTGCGCGGAGAGCTCCGGGAGGCCGTGCGCCGCATGTGATTCCTGGGCGGGGTTCATGACGCAGAGCGCGAGGGTCGCGAGGAGCGGGGGCATGGAACGAGTCTAGTTCGCGGGCGCCGGTACCATCGCGGCGTGCGCTACCTCGCCGGACTGCTCGTGCTCGTGCCGCTCGCCCTCTTCGCCCTCTGGGCGCTCGACTCGGGGGACGGGGACGTTGCCTCAGGTCCTGATCTGTCGCGCTCGGACGTCGGGGTGGACCCGGACGTGGCCCTCTCGCCCGGCGGATCGCTGGACGGAGCCGCAGCGGATCCCGTGGACGCCGGGCGCGACGCGGTCCCCGAGCGGCGCGAGGGCGTGTCCGCCGCAGAGGAACGGCCGCCCATCCGCGAGGTGGAGCGCTTCCCCGGGCGGATCGTGCTCGAGGTCTTCGACGCGGCGACGCGGCGTCCGCTGACCGGTGTCTGGGTCCAGGAGTGGACTCCGCCCGCTCGCCAGCGCGGCGACCTGCTGCTGCCGCGCACACGGTTCGGGACTCCCATCAATACGGACGTCGACAGCCCAGTCGCCTTCCAGTGGCCGGAACGGGGCGACGGTCGGGTCCGCAGGGCGCTCGTGTTCGTCGACGGGTACGCGCCTCAGACGGTCGACGTCCACGTGCTGCGCGGCGGACGGCACGAGGTCCCGATGGAGCGGGCCTGCGCGCTCCAGGTCACGCTGGGCGGTGCGCGCGCGCGGAAGGCGCGCGTCGGACTGATCGATGCTGCGACCGGTGAGCCGCTCTACTCGAAGACCGTGCCCACCACGGAGCCGACGACGGTCGACGGCCTCGCGCCCGGCCGCGTCCTGGTCACCGCCGAGGTCGTCGGGCGCGGGTCGTTCGCGACGCAGGAGGCCGTCCTCAGCGCGACGGTCCCGAACGAGGTTTCGCTCTTCCTGTCGAACGGCGAAGAGGCGGCGCCGCTGCGCATCGTGCTCGAGGTTCCGGTCGATGCGGCGCTGGGAGACTCCGTCATGCTCGAGTACCGGGTCGACGCGCTCGAGCGCGACGAGTCGGCGGCGACGACGGTTGAGCTCGACCCCGCCGAGGCGCGCCGCTTCGGGTCGCACGAGCGCTACACGTTCGTCACCGACGAGGTCGGCTTCGGCGTCGGCGAGGCCTGGATCGAGGATCTGTTCGTGGACGCGTATTTCGTCCACAGCGCGGAGCGCCCGGCGACGGTCGTCCTGCGCGTGCCCGAGCCGTACGAGTTCGAGTTCGTCACCGTGGACGCTGCCACGGGGAAGCGCACGCCGCATACGCTCGGCAGCGTCGGGTTCGGCGTGCACGACACCGTGCGCGGATCCACGGAGCTCACCGCGATCGAACCCGGTCGCTTCCTCGCGACCGCCATCGCTGGAAGGGTGTACGTCGGCGTCCCGAGCGCGCACGGCTACCTCGAGACGAACGTCGCAGTCGACGCACGGGCCGGCGGAGTGGTCGAGGTTCGCCTCGAGCCCATCCCGAGCATCCTCGTCGGCATGGTTTCGAGCCGCCCGGGGCAGGGGAACGTCCCGTGGCCGCGTGACGTCGAGCCGGAGCTCCGACGCGAGAACGCGCCGGACGCGGAGTGGCGCTACGAGTTCGAGGGGGGCGGCGTGCGCCTCTGGGTGGACCGCCAGAGCTTCTGGACGCTGGAGCTCCCGGATCTGCCGGGCTTCCGCGCCGGCCAGACGGCGGACGTCTGGTTCGGCGAGGACACCGAGCTCGAGCGTCAGCCGGTCGGCCTCGAGGCTGAGTGACCGGCCGCGCCCGCGCGCGGCTCAGTTCTTCACGCCGCGGCGGAAGATCCCGCCGAGCTTGCGGCGGTCGATCCCCTCGACCTCACGCGGGATGAACTGCGGGTCGCGCCACGTGATCGAGGTGCCCTGCGACGTCATCGGCGTGTAGTACTTGCAGTCCTCGTAGTACACGTGCGTGACCATGCTGTGCCGGCTGCGCATCAGGTCGCGGCGCTCGCTTCCCCCGTGGATCAGGTTGGCGTCCCAGAAGAACGCGTGGCCCTTGGGCATCGTCGCGAACTCCTTCTTCAGGCCGAACTCCTCGACGACGCGCTTGATGAACACCTCGTACTGGGCGTAGTTCTCCTCGAGCGGCTCGGTCCCGACGTCCGCCATGTTGAACACGGGGAGCTTGTGCGAGCCGGGGCAGTAGAAGACCGGCCCGTTGTCGTCGTCGATCGTCTCGAGCCCGACCCAGACCCCCGTCATGAAACCGGCGGGGGCGGAGCTGAAGTGGACCGAGTCCGAGTGCGCGTTCTGGATCGTGCCGCAGGGGAAGTTGAGCGTCTGGAACGGCTTCGGCTCGCGCTGGTAGAGCTCGCGCAGCGCGTCGAGGATCCTCGGCCAGACGGCGATCTGGTGCGCGTTCTTCGAGATCTTCCAGGCGTCCTGGATCCGGCACGGCGGGAGGACGCCGTCGCTGTTGAGCGGCTGGTCGTACTTCCCGTCGAGGTCCGAGACCACGCCGTCGACGACGGACTCGGGGATCTTGGGGTCGAACAGGAGGTATCCGTCTTGGCGGAACTGGCGGATCTGGTCCGCGTCGAGAACGGGCATGGCCTGGGAAGGGTGCAGGGGGCCTTGAGACTCCGGGGAGTTCGGCTCGGGCGAGGCGCACCCGGGGCGGGCGTCGAGGACCCCGGAGCGCGCGCCGCGAGCATATCCCGGAACGAAGGCCGGCGCTCGGCGACCGTTCCGGGGCGGGCTGCGTGCGCGGTTCGAGCGCCCCGATCGGGGACGCGCGAACGCACGGCGCGGCTCAGGCCGTCTCCCAGTTCAGCCACTCGTCGTTCGACGTCTCGAGCTCGGCCTCGACCTCGGCGATGCGGTACTGCGTCTCGCGCAGCTTCTCCGCGTCGGAGTAGACCTCCTCGCTCGCCATCGCCGCGTTGAGCTTCTCGAGCTCCTCCTCGAGAGCGACGATCCGCTTCTCGAGCTTCTCGAACATGTACGGGTTCTTCGGGCCCTTGGCCTTCTTCCTGCCGCCGGACTCCCGCGCGTTCTCCTTGGCCTTGCGCGCGGCCTCCTCCTTGGCGCGCGCCTCGCGGCGACGTGCGTCGGCCTTGGCCCGATCGGCCGCAGTGGCCTCGCGGCGCTCCTCGCGCCATGCGCGCCAGGCCGAGTAGTTCCCGTCGAACTCGAAGACGCCCTCGGGTCCGACCTCGATCGTCTTCTGGCACAGCCCGTCGAGGAACTCGCGGTCGTGGCTGATGCAGACGATCGAGCCCTGGAACGCGCCGAGCATCTCCTCGAGCGACGTGCGGCTGGCGAGGTCGAGGTGGTTGGTGGGCTCGTCGAGGGCGAACCACGACGGACGCGTGAGCACGAGCAGCGCGAGCGAGAGCCGCGCGCGCTCGCCGCCGGACAGCGAGCGGATCACCTTCTCGACCTCGTCGCCCCGGAACAGGAACTTCGCCAGGTGGTTCCGGATCTCCTGGTCCGTCATCTCGGGGTAGTGCCGGCGCACCTCCTCGAGCGGCGTGTGGTCGTCGCGCAGGTGCGACGTGTCCTGGTCGTAGTACGCGACGCGCGCGCCGTGTCCGCGCACGACCTGACCGGACAGCGGCGCGAGCTTGCCCGCGAGGATCTTCATCAGCGTCGACTTGCCGGCGCCGTTCGGCCCGACGATGCCGACGCGCTCGCCGCGGCCGATGCGCACGTCGACGTCGTTCAGCAGCACGTTGTCGGGATAGCCGCCCGAGAGCTTCTCGGTGTGCAGGACGCGCTCGCCGCCGCGGCTGGCCTCGGGCGCCTGGATGATCGGCCGCCGGACGTCGTGGTGAGGCTTCTCCAGCCGCTCGACGTGGCGGAGCTTCTTCTCGCGCCCCTTCGCCTCCGAGGTCCGCTGGCTGCCCATGTGCTTCTTGATGAACGCCTCCTCCTTGCGGATGACGTCCTGCTGCTGCTCCCAGGCGCGCTGCTCGGCCTCGAACTTCTCGGCCTTGAGCTGGAGGTACTTGGGGTAGTTGCCGGCGTACGCGACGAGACGGCCGCGCTCGAGTTCAACGATGCGCTCGACGCAGTTGGCGAGCAGGCGGCGGTCGTGGCTGACGACGAGGACAGCGGTCGGCAGGTCCTTGAGGTAGCGCTCGATCCACTCGATGCCCTCGAGGTCGAGGTGGTTCGTCGGCTCGTCGAGCAGCAGCAGGTCGTGGCCGCCGATGAGCTCGCGCGCGAGGGCGACGCGGTTCTTCTCGCCGCCCGAGAACGTGTGGGCCTCGCGGTCCCACAGCGATTCGTCGAGTCCGATACCCGACAGGACCGTCTCGACCTTGTGGTTGCCGTCCCAACCGCCGAGCTCCTCGATGCGCGTCCCGAGCGCGTCGTGCTCCGCCATGAGCGCCTCGAGCGCGTCGGGCTCGGCCGAGCCCATCTCCTCGGCGCAGGCCTCGAAGCGCGCGATGGCAGCGAAGAGGTCCTGGAGCCCGCCGGTGACGTACGCCCGCGCGGTGACGCCGGGATCGAACTTCGGACGCTGGGGGACCACGCCGAGGCGCGCCTTCTTCGCGGTGCGCACCTCACCCCAGTCGGGGCTCTCCTCGCCCGCGATCATGCGGAAGAGGGTCGACTTGCCGCCGCCGTTGCGGCCGACGATGCCCACCTTCTGCGCGCGATCCACGGTCAGGCTCGCGCCGCGCAGGACCTCCTGGGCACCGAAGTGCTTCTTGACGCCGTCGAGGATGAGGAGCGACATGGGGCGGAGAGGTTAGCGCGGGGGCCGCGGGAGCGCAGATCCGGCGCCCGGTTCGCGGTCGCCGACCGGCCGTCCTCCAGCTCCTCGGCGATCCGGCCGATAGGCGCCCCATGGACGCCCGCAACGAGACCCCGGACCTGGTCGCGATCGAGTCCCTCTTCGCGGTGGCGACGCCGCCGCGTGCCGGCTCGACGGGCTGGTACGACGCCTGCGCCGAGCTGCGCGGCACGCTGACGCGCGCGCAGCGCGAGCGCTTCGGGCGCTCGTTCCACACCGAGGTCTACGGGGACGAGGTCGGCCTCATCGTCCGCGTGCGCGGGGACGGCTGCGGCGCCGCTCCGTGGAGCGTCGACCGCGCGTTCGACACGGGACTGCCGCTCCGCCCCCAGGTGGACGCGGCGCTCCGCGCGATCGGCGCGGAGGTCGAGTCGGCGTACGTGGCGCGCTGAGCGGAGATAGGGAGCGCAGATACGGAGCCAGGATCACCGGCAGCAAGGGCAGCCAGGGTCGTCCATCGAATGGACGGCCCTGGCTGCTCTTGCTGCCGGTGATCCTGGCTCCGTATCTGCGCTCCGCGCTCGCTCAGATGAACGAGATCTCGACGCCGTTCGTGAAGTTCGACGGCAGCGCCCCACCGTCGCGGTGCCAGGCCTGGAACGACCAGTTCTCGCCCGCGACGATGCTCACGAGGCCCGAAGGCTGAGGCACCGCCGTCAGGTCGATCGTCAGCTCGAACATGCCCGAGGCGTCCACCTGCTGGATCTGGCTGAACTGCGAGTAGCGCCCGATCTGGCCGCCTAGGCACAGGTTCCCGCCGTTCATGACGGGGACCGGCGTGGTCAGCGCCGTCATCGAGACGACGAAGATGCCGAACTGGCCCGGCGGCAGGTTCGAGGCCTCGAGCGTCATGTTGTTCGACGCGACGGCCGAGGAGCCGACGCCGCGGATCTCGCCGATCACGCCGGTCGAGTTCGGGAGCGCCGTGCAGAAGTTGCTCTGGATCACGGCGCCGTCGCCGCCCCACTCGACGATGTACTGGTTCGTCGGGGCGTGGAACTCCTCGGCGTCGTTCCAGACGCCGCTCGCGAACATCTCGGCGTAGTTCTCGGGGCCACCGGAGCCGCTGATGTCGTTCGGCTCGCCGGTCGACCAGTTCACGAAGGTGAACGGCTCACCGGTGACCCACTCCCAGCCGCCGGCCGGCTCGGAGTACGTGCTTGACGACAGGTTCTGGCTGAGGCCGATCCACGGGCGGCTCGGCGCGAGGTTGTTCAGGATGAAGTCGAGCTCGGCCTGGTCCGAGATCGTGACGAGGTGCCCGGGCACGCCGCCGTTCAGCGTCGCCTGCGCCGCGGCCTGGGCGTCGTTCCAGCCGAGCGACTCGGACACGAGCTCGTACACGTGTCCGTTTGCCGGATTGGTGACGCGCGCGGGCCGGATGTCGAAGTCCCCGACGACCGCGGCCGCGCCCGGGTAGTTGCCGATGCGCAGCAGCACGGTCTGGCCCATCGTCGCGTCGAAGCGGACGCTCGACTGCAGGCTCCCCGAGCAGCCGTCGTCGTCGCACGCGCTCGCGGCGCTGCCGCAGCCGCCGGTGTACGTCGCGATGCGGGTGTCGCTCGACGAGAGGCCGCAGCACGCGGCGATGAACGGGCCGTCGCTCGGCGCCGTCCACGAGAACCAGACGTCGTTCTCGATGTCGTCCTGGCCGAAGAAGAGGCAGAGCGAGTCGGGCGCGCCGTCCGTGGTCGCGATCGAGGCGTCGAACGAGAACGGGCCGAGGCCGGTGATCGCCTGCGCGCTGGCGCAGTCGTCGGAGCCCTGGGCGAGTGCGGGCGCGCAGAGGAGCGCGACGGGAAGGGTGCGGAGGAGTGTCATGCGTCCGACCGTACCGGACGCGCACGCATCCCGCGCGTTCAGCCTCCGTCGGGATCCTCTCCGCTGGACCGTTCGGGGACGGCCCCCGCGCGGGCGGCCCGCAGGCGCTCCCGCAGGGTCGTCTCCACCGCGCCAAGCATCCCGGGCTCCACGCCGGCCTCGGGCAGTTTCTGGAGCGCCTTCTCGAGGTACGGGACCGCCTCCGCGGCCTCTCCCGCCTCGTACAGCAGCATCCCGAGCTCGATGATCGCGGGGAAGTGCTCGGGGTCCAGCGCCAGCGCCGCCTCGAACTCGGCGCGCGCGTCGTCCGGTCGACCCGCCTGCCCGTCCGCGTAGCCGACCTGCGTGTGGACGAGCGGCAGCAGCGCGCGCCGCTTGGGCTCCGGCCACACGCCTGCAACATCGATCAGGCGCCGCATCCAGTACTGCGCGAGCACGCCGCGGCCCTGGCTCCGGAGGATCGACGTGAGGTCGTAGATCTCGTCCGGGTTCCCGCCGATGTAGCGCTCGATCTGCGTCTGGAGCTGCAGCTGCTCGGAGCCCTGGGGCGGCGCGTAGACGTAGGCGCGTACCGCGATCTCGACGAAGGACTGGCGCCATCCCTCGCGCACCTCGGCGCTCGAGCTCTCCGGCGGCTCCTGCTCGAGCAGGAGCGCCGCGAGGTTGTAGTGCGAGACGAAGTCCTCGGGCAGCGCGCGCGCCGCGCTCTGCCAGTCGGAGAGCGCGCGGTCCGCGTCGCCGAGCAGCGTGTACGTGAGCGCGCGCTGCTTGAACGCGTTGCCCAGCCCCGGGTCGAGCTCGAGCGCGCGGTCGACCCACGAGAGGGCCTCGCTCGAGCGGCCGCGCGCCAGGTCGAGGACCGACAGGTGCACGAGGACGTTCGCGTCCTGGCCGCCGGTCAGCTCGTACGCGCGCTGCGCGGCCTCGAGCGCGACGTCCGATCTCCCGGTTGCGTCGGCGAGGATGCTGAGGCGGAGCTGCAGCGTCGCGTCGTCCGGATCGAGCTCGGCGGCGCGCTCGAGCGAGCTCCGCGCGGCCTCGGGGTCGCCCTCCTGGAGCTGCACCTTGGCGAGCTCGACGAACTCGAGCGACGTCGCGCCGCCGCCGGACTCGAGCGCACGACCGATCTCGGCGCGCGCCTCTCCCGCCCGGCCGAGGCGCTGCAGCACCTGGGCGCGCAGGTGGCTCAGCTCGTCGCGCCGCGCGTAGCCCGCCGTGCGCGACCAAACGCGCTGCGCCTGTTCGATCCGGCCGAGGACCGTCACGTAGTCCCGCTCGCCGGCGGGCACCAGGCTGACGCGCAGGAGCTCGCAGTGGATCTGGCCGAGCGTCGCCTGGTAGCGGTCCTCGATCGTGACGAGGACCGTCGAGTCCGCCTCGAGCGCGAGCGGGTCCGCGCCGTCGATCGACGCGACGAGGCGCGGAATACGCTCGACGAACGGGACGCTCTCGTCGTGCAGGGAGTCCTCGTCGCCGTAGGTCTGGCCGAGGCGGAGCGAGATCAGGTGGTGCACGTACGCGGCGCGCAGCGAACCGATGTCCTCGGTCGCGAGGTAGCGCTCGAGGTGCGCGTTGCCGGCCGCCCAGCGAACGCTCGGGCTGTCCGGCGCGTCCTCGACCGCCTGGTCCTGGAACGCCGTGTTGCTGGAGAAGTGGGGGATCTCACCGCGCGCGACCGCGAACATGGGAACGGCGGCGCTGACGGCGAGCACGGCGAAGACGTTGCCGGAGGCGACGCGCGCGCCGAGCAGCGCGAGGCCGGCCGCGAGGGGCCCGAGCGCGCCGTAGAGGTAGCGGTCCGAGAGCGGGTAGAGCCCGGCGCGGTCGGGCGCGACGACGAAGGGGAGGACGACCAGGAAGAACGCCGCGAGGCACGCGGCGGCGGAGCGCCGGCCCCGCCACGCGAGCAGCGCCGTCGCGCCCACGAACGCCGTGATCCACGCGGCGCCGGCGGACACGGCGCCCGCGAGCGGCTCGGGGTGCACCGGCCGGAAGAAGCGCGGGTCGCCCGGCCACAGCGCGTTCCGGACGAAGCCGCCGGCCAGCTCGAGCCGGAACGAGAGCTCGCGCCCGATGCCCGGCAGGTTGAAGTCGCCCGCGACGTCGAGCAGGCCCGCCGTCGCGCTCCCGAACACCCAAGCGCGCGCGCCGTACCAGGCGGCGAGCGGCGCCGCGGCGACGAGCCCCGCGCGCGCGAACCCGCCGGGTCCGCGGAGCCGGCCCGCGCTCAGGTCGAGGACGAGGAACAGCGCGGGCAGGACGATCGCGGACTCCTTGGAGAGCAGCGCCAGCGCGGTCAGCACCAGCGCGGTCACGGGCAGCTTCCCGAGGACGCGCGCGCGCTCGTACGCCGTGAGCGCGCCGAGCCCGAACAGCGTCCAGAGCGGGTCGTTCACCGCGCTCGCCCAGGCGACGGCCTCGACGCTCGCAGGGTGGACGACGAAGAGGAGCCCGGCGGCCGCGGCGACGACTTCGGCGCGACCCGCGCCGAGCCCGAGGCGCGTCCGCAGCAGTAGGGCGACGAAGCGCGCGAGCGCGGCGGCGCACAGTACGTGCAGCAGCAGCGAGATCGCGTGGTGCGCGAACGGCTCCCCGCCGCCCAGCGAGTTGCCGGTGCCGAGCGCGATCGACATCAGGGGGCGCCACACGCCGCGCACCTCGAGCCCCTGCCCGACCCCGAACTGGAACGTCGGCTCACCGAAGCGCGCGAACGCATCCCCGACCGACTGCGCGGCGGGCGCTTCCTCGACGAGAAAGAGATCGTCGTACAGGTACTCGCCCTCCAGCGCGGGTGCGTACAGCGCGAGCGCGACGGCGGCGAGGAGCGCCGCGAGCACCCATCGGAGCGGGCCGGCGGACACGCGCACGCGCGCGGCGGCTCGCCGCTGCGCCGCTTCGGGCCCGGCGTTGGGCCCGCCGTTGGACGCGGGGTCCGGGTTGCGCTCCGTCATCGCTGCTCCTGCGCGTCGCCCGCACGCATCCGCGCGACGTCTGCCTCGAGCGCGTCGAGCGTCACGTTGGTGCGCAGTGGCCCGAACCCGCTCCGGCCCTGGACGATCGTGCGCCCGTCCCGCGCGACGAACGTGTTGAACACGCCCGCGCGTCCGCCGATCGGCATCGGGCGGCGCAGCTCGCCTCCCTCCGCACGCACGAAGTGCGCCTCCGCACAGAACGCGACGATCCCGCGTCCGGTCCGGAGCTCGTGTCGATGGGGGGCCTCGGCGGTGAACGAGCCGCGCAGGCCGCCGTCGAGCAGCCCACCGGGCACCAGGAACGAAGTCAGGGCGCCGGGCTCCTCGGCCCCGTCGGTGCTCCCGGGGGACCGCATCGCCTCCAGCGGCGCAACCGGCGTGCCGACGAGCGTGCGACCCCGGACGACGACCTCCGTGAACACCATCGGCGCGCCGTCGCCCGGGTCGATCTCGAAGGCACGGGTCCAGGCGACCGTCCCCATGACGACGGTGTCGGCGGCGCGGACGACGGCGGCCAGGGTCCCGGGAACGGCCTGCTGCGCGGCGGCGGGCGGCTCGGGCGCCGAGGCGCCGCCGGTCGACGCCTCCCGGAGCGCAGCGGCGGCGGCCAGGGCGGCGCCGAGCGCCAGGATCGTGGTCGGGGTGGTGAGCGGCACGTGAAGTGGGATGGCGGAGGTCGCCCGCCGGCGCGCGAGGATACGAAGGCGCCGCCCGCCCGTGAGCGACCGGCCGCCTCCGTCCCGCGGACGGCTCGTCGTCCGCCGGACCGCTCCGCCCCGGACTGCGCCCTCTCGCGGCGGTCCCGGCGGGGCACGCGGGTAGAGTGCGCGTCCTCCGATGACCGAGCACTCCTTCCCCCGCGACCAGATCCGCACCCTCCTCCTCGAGGGGATCAGCCCGATCGCCGCCGAGCGCTTCCGCCAGGCCGGCTACTCCCGGGTCGAGACGCGCTCCGGCGCGCTCCAGGGCGACGAGCTCGCCGACGCGATCCAGGACGTCCACTTCCTCGGGATCCGCTCGCGGACGCAGCTCACGTCCGAGGCCCTCGCGGGCGCGAGGAAGCTCGTCGCGGTCGGCTGCTTCTGCATCGGCACGAATCAGGTCGACCTCGCGGCGGCGCGCCGCCGCGGCGTACCCGTCTTCAACGCGCCCTACTCGAACACGCGGAGCGTCGCGGAGCTCGTCCTCGCCGAGACGGTGCTGCTCATGCGCCGCATCCCGGAAAAGCACGCGGCTGCGCACCGCGGCGAGTGGCGCAAGAGCGCGGCCGGCAGCCACGAGGTGCGCGGCAAGACCCTCGGGATCGTCGGCTACGGACACATCGGCGCCCAGGTCGGGGTGCTCGCCGAGGGCCTAGGGATGCGCGTGCTCTTCCACGACGTCGTGCCGAAGCTCGCGCTCGGCAACGCCGAGAGCTCCCGCGGCCTCGCCGACCTGCTCGCCCGCTCGGACGCCGTCACGCTCCATGTGCCCGAGACGCCGGAGACGCGCGACATGGTCGGCGAGCGCGAACTCGGCGCGATGCGGGAGGGCGCCGTGCTCCTCAACGCGTCGCGCGGCAACGTCGTCGACATCGACGCGCTGGTGGCAGCGCTCGACTCCGGTCGGCTGGCCGGCGCCGCGATCGACGTGTTCCCGACCGAGCCGAAGACGCCGGCGGAGGCCTTCGTCTCGCCGCTCGTCGGGCGCGACGACGTGATCCTGACGCCGCACGTCGGCGGGAGCACCGAGGAGGCCCAGGCCGGCATCGGCACGGAGGTCGCGGACAAGCTCGTGCGCTACAGCGACGACGGCTCCACCCAGGCGTCCGTCGGCTTCCCCGAGGTCGTGCTGCCGAGCCAGTCGAGCGGCGCGCGCCTCCTGCACGTGCACGAGAACAGGCCCGGCATGCTCGGGGCGATCAACGAGGTGATCGGGGAGAGCTCCGCGAACGTCGACGCGCAGTTCCTGCGCACGTACGAGGACGTCGGCTACGTCGTCACGGACGTCGATCTCGGTCGCGAGGAAGCGCTGCGCCTCGAGGGCGCGCTGCGGCGCGTCGAGGGCACCCTGCGCTCCCGCGTGTTGTTCTGAGGCCGGATCCGCTCCGATGTCGGAACTGCCCCGCTTCACCCCGCCGTCCGGCGCCGACGCGCGCGCTCTGCGCTCCGTGCTTGCCGAGTGGTACGCGGAGAGCGCGCGCGACCTGCCGTGGCGGCGGACGCGCGACGCCTACGCCATCTGGATCAGCGAGGCGATGCTGCAGCAGACGCGCGTCGAGGTCGTCGTCGACTACTGGACGCGTTTCCTCGAGCAGTTCCCCGACGTCCGCACGCTGGCCGAGGCGGACGAGGAGCGCGTCCTGGAGGCGTGGTCGGGGCTCGGCTACTACCGCCGGGCCCGCTCGCTGCAGGCGGCCGCGCGCGTCATGGTGGCCGAGTTCGGCGGTGAGTTCCCGCGCTCGCGCGAGGCGGCTCTGTCGCTGCCCGGCGTCGGTCCGTACACGGCGGGTGCGGTGCTCTCGATCGCGTACGACCTGCCCGTAGCCCTCGTGGACGGAAACGTCGAGCGCGTGCTCTCGCGCGTCTTCGGGGTCGACGGCACGAAGGGTTCGCCCGAGCTCCTGCGCTGCATGTGGAGCGCCGCTGAATTCCTGGTCGAGCGCGGAACCGCGAAGTCGGACCTCGTCGCGCCGAGCGTGTGGAGCCAGGCGCTGATGGAGCTCGGCGCGCTCGTCTGCACGCCGCGCGCGCCGAAGTGTGCGGCGTGCCCCGTGCGCGGGCACTGCGCGGCGTTCGCGACGGATCGCGCGGAGGAGCTCCCGCGCCCGAAGAAGCGCCGCGAGCCCGTCGACGTTGCGCTCGAGGTCTACGTGGTGCGCGAAGGGGACGCTGTGCTGCTCGTCCGCCGGCCCAGCACCGGCCGCATGGCGCGCATGTGGGAGTTCCCGACCGTCGAAGCGTCGGACACGGGCCTGTTCCCGACGGAGCTCCCCGACTGGATCGGCCCACGGCTCGAACCGGGGCATGAGCTCTTCGAGTTCGGCCACGGGATCACGCACCACCGGATCCGGGCGCGCGTGCGGGCCGCCCGCGCGCCGCGATTCCGCTGGTTCGACGATCCCGAAGTCGGGCGTGTCGTCGTCACCCTCGAGGACGCCCGGCGCCTCGCGCTGACCGGCATGGCGCGCAAGGTCCTGGATCGACTCGACTCCGGCGCGGATTCGCTCTTCGCCTGACCCCGGCCGGGCGAACCGCTACCCTCGGCGCCCGCATGACCGTCAGCGATCCCAAGACCCGGCGCCCCACCGGCGTGACGATCGTCGTCCCGGCCTTCGACGAAGAGGGAGGCATCGAGGGCGTCGTACGCCGGCTCAGCGCGCTCGAGCTCGGGCGCCCGACCGAGCTGCTCGTGGTCAACGATGGCTCGCGCGACGGAACGGGTGCGGCGCTCGAGCGGCTCTCCGCCGAGTTCCCCGGCCTCACCGTCCTCGAGCACCGCGAGAACCGCGGCTACGGCGCCGCGCTCAAGACCGGCTTCCGCGCCGCGGCCCACCCAGTCGTCGTGATCACCGATGCGGACGGGACGTACCCCGAGGACCGTATCGTCGATCTCCTCGCGCGCGTCGACGCCGGCGCCGAGATGGCGGTCGGCGCGCGCACCGGGGACAGCGTGCACATCCCGTGGCTCAGGCGCCCGCCGAAGGCCGCGCTGCGCAAGATCGCGTCGTACCTGGCGGGGCGTCCGATCCCCGACCTGAACTCGGGGCTGCGCGCGATCCGCCGCGAGCTCGTGCTGCGCTACGAGTCGATCCTGCCGGAGGGCTTCAGCTTCACGACGACGATCACGCTCGCGTCGCTGACGAACCACCACGCGGTCGACTACGTCTCGATCGACTACGCGCCGCGGCAGGGCTCGTCCAAGATCAAGCCGATCCGGGACACGCTCGGATTCCTCGCGCTGATCATCCGCACGATCGTCTACTTCAACCCGCTGAAGGTGTTCCTGCCCGTCGCGGCGGCGCTGTTCGCGCTCTTCGCGGCGTCGCTCGCGTACGACGCCTTCCTGAGCCCCGTCAGCCCGAACCTCGGCGACACGACGGTGCTCCTCTTCTTCGCGGTCTTCCAGACGCTGGCGCTCGGGCTCCTCGCCGACCTGATCGACAAGAAGTCCAGGCTCGGTCTGGGGCTTCAGGAGCAGCGCTTCCGCGAGTTCGTCGAGGGCGCCCGCGAGGAACGGAGGAACGAGGAACCGGGGCGCGACTGAGCTCCGTCCTCTCTCCCCACAGCCGCGTCCAAGCCCAACCAGCCCCCCCCCGCCCACGTCCGCTCGATGCCCCAACTCCTCCCCGCGGCCGTGCGCGCCGTCGCGCTGAGCTCCCTTGTCCTCCTCGGGGTCCCCGCAGCTGGGCTCGCTGGATTCGGATCCTCCGCTTCGACCCTCGCCCAGGGAGCGGACGAGGAGGAGGGGCCGGACTTCTCCGGGAAGAGCGAGGCCGAGCTGCTGGCGCTCGTCCTCGCCGAGCGCGACGGCGTCGAGCGGGGGGTCGTCGACGAGCTCGCGGGCCGCGACACGCGGGCCGCCGCGGAGGCGCTGGTCACCGCCTACGACGCCTTCGCGAGCGTCCACATGCGGCGCGCCGTGCTGCGCCGCCTTCGCCGCTTCGACGCGGTCGACGCCGCGTGGGAGCCCGCGCTCGAGCACCTGCTCGAGGTGGCGATCGACGAGCGGCGCCGCGATATCCGCTCGGCCGCGGTCGAGGGGCTCGGCGAGGCGCAGAAGCACGGCAAGGCCTTCCTCGCGCGGCTCGTGGAGTCCACCGCGCCCGACGAGTACCGCGAGCGAGCGCTCGAGCTGCACGTGCGCCTCTCCGGCCCGGACGACCGCGACTGGTACCGCGGCCTGATCGCGCGCGACATGGGCGCTGTGCAGCGCGAGCTCTCGGAGAAGGGCAAGAAGGGCAAGAAGAAGCAGAGTCGTCCCAAGCGCGGCGAGGCCGACGTGCCGCCGACTGCGCTGGTGCCGATCGTCTGGCCCAGTGGGCCCATTCGCGCCGCCGCGCTGCGCGCCATCGCAGCGGACATGGAGGAGGCCGAGGTCGCCGCGATCCTGGAAGGCGACCGGAGCCTGTCGGTCGTGAAGGTCGCGCTCGCGGAGCTCGCGCGGCGCGATTCGAAGGAGGCGGTCACGGCGGCGGAGCAGCTTGTCAAGCGACCGGACTTCCCGTCCGAGCTGCGGGAGCTCGCGGTGGAGATCCTCGTCGAGGAGCGCGGCACCGCCTACTCCCGTGACCTGATCGAGCTCGCGCTCAAGGCGACGACGCAGGCGCGGCTGCGCGACCGGATCGCGGACCTCCTCGCCGAGATGGACGACGAGAAGGTCCACAAGCAGATCGCCAAGCTCGTCGGCAAGGGCAAGGGCTACGCGCGCACGTTCGCCATTCGGGCCGCGAAGCGGATCGACGACCCGAAGCTGGTCAAGAAGCTCCGCAAGGACATCAAGAACAAGGACGAGGCCCTCGCGATCGCGTCCATCGACAACCTCGCTGCACGCCGCGACCGCGAGTCCGCGCCGGCGTTCGAGAAGCTCCTCGAGAAGACGAAGAGCACCGAGGTGCAGCGGGCGCTCCTGCGCGGCCTCTCGTCGATCTACGACGGCGAGAACGCCTGGGTCGAGCGCCTCGTCGAGTTCACCGGACACGAGGACCTGGACCTCGCCAACATCGCGATCGACGAGCTCGCGCGCCTCGGGCGCACGAACATGCTCGAGCTGTTCGTCGAGCGCCTCGCTTCCGAGTCCTGGTCGACGCGCCTCGCGTCGCTCCGCGCCCTCGAGGGGCTCCGTTCCCCCGAGGTGATCGCGCCGATCGTCGGGCAGATGCAGTCCGAGTCCGGGCGGATGCTGCGCGAGTTCTCCGAGGTGCTGTTCCGGCTCACGGGGCAGCCCTTCGGGAGGCGCGCGAACATCTGGGCGCGCTGGCTGAAGGACAGCGAGGGCGACGTCTCGATCCTCTCGGAGCGCGAGCTCGAAGCGCTGATCGAGGAGCTCGCCGAGCGGGACGCGCGGCGGACCTCGCGCGCGGACCTCGAGCAGGACCTGCCCGACTTCTTCGGCGTCAGCGTCGACTCGTCGAGCGTCCTCTTCATCATCGACGTCTCCGGCTCGATGAGCGATCCCCTGCGCTCCACGCACGAGGGTGTGCCGGGGCGCGCCCGGATCGACGTCGCGAAGGAGGAGCTCGCCAAGGCGATCCGCGGCCTCGAGGAGGACGCACGCTTCAATATCTACGCGTTCTCGACGGGCGTCGACGTGTTCGCCGACAGCATCGCGGCGGTCGGTGGAGCGCCGAGGTCCGACGCGCTCGAGTACGTTTCGCGCCTCGGCGCCGCGGGCGGAACGAACCTCTTCGCCGCGCTGCGCAAGGCCTTCGACGACCCCGACGTCGATACGATCCTGCTGCTCTCCGACGGCGAACCGTCGATGGGCCAGATCGTTGATCCGGGCGAGATCTGCGACGAGATCCGCCGCCGCAACCAGACGCGCGGGATCGTGATCCACACGATCGCAGTCGGCGGGCAGCTCGAGGCGCTCCGCTGGCTCGCGCGCGACTCGGGCGGCACGTACGCGGGCGTACGCTGACGGCGTCGGGCGCGCGAGCACGCCCGACGCGCGCTTCACTGCCAGAGCACCGAGCAGGGACGCGTGAAGGCGAAGCCGAGCGCCGTCGCGTCCCGGTGCCAGAACCCGAAGTACGAGGTCGTGCCCACGCTCGCGGCGACGCTGAACGGCGCCGCCGCGATCGGGAGCGCGTCGAGGTCGAGGAGGCCTGTGGAGGTCGACAGCTCGACCTCGCCGGCGGGGTTCACCTGGAGGATCTGACCCGGGCCGTCGAAGCGGCCCGACTGCTCGATGCAGAGGAACTGGTCGCCGAGCTGGATCGGCGCCGAGAGGAACTGCGTCCCGTGGAGGAAGATGCCGAACTGCCCGGGGGGAAGGCTCGCGCCGCGGAGCGTGAAGTCGTCGTCCGCCGCGACGTTCGAACCCTCGAGCCCGACGGAGCCGATCCGCCCGGTCGAGTTGAACGTCGACACGCACGGCACGTACCCGCAGAAGGTGCATCCGCAAGCGGGCCCGCAGGGCCACCTCGCGTCGAGCTCGAGATAGAGGCCGCTGAAAGGGAACTCGGCGGCCCCGCAGCTGCCCGTCGAGTTCACGTACGCGCCGTCGACGCAGGTCGCCGGCCCCGTGAACCCCGGCGGGTCCACGCGGAATCCGTCGGGGGTACGGTTGCCGCTGCCGAGGAGTCGGGCCCCGTCCGTGCATCCGCTCCCGAACGGATTGAAGAACGTCGCGACGCCGAGCTGGGAAGGAGGCGCGGGCGGGTTCGCGGCACCGGGCGTGTTCGGGTTCGAGTACGCGAAACCGTCCGTGGCGCTCGGGTCACCGGCCAGCACGACGCCCGCGGCCGAGGTGCCGGACCCGGTGTACCGCACGCTCCACCCGAAGCTGTCGAGGGCCAGGTCGCCGTCGAACTCGAGGTCACCTCCGTCCGCGGCGAGACAGAACGTCTCGCTCCCGCGGAGTTCGACCTCGACCGTCCAGCACCCGCCGGTGGGCAGTCCGGTCAACTCGATCGTGCGGACGGCACCGCTCTCGGGAGACCCGCACGGAGCGAGGCGGTCGAAGAACGCGAGCTCCCACCCAGCGGCGCCCGGGGTCGGATCGAGGTCGCAGTACGCGAAGCGGAACGCGTCGATCCGGTTGGAGTCGTACCCGGGAGGCGAGTCGGTCGGAGGGCCGAAGTCGCCGCCGATCCGGCCCGTGTCCGAGAGGACACCTCCGGCGATCGAACCGGTCGGGCCCACCGTCGGCACGTAGACCGTCGGGGATGCGGTGTTCGAGTAGCGGACGACGAAGGCGTTGCTCGCGAGCGAACCGCCCGGAGTGAGCGTGTTCGTCGCGACGTCGTACGTGCCCGCGTGCCTGAGCGGCGCGGGAAGGGGAAGCGCTCCGTTCTGAACGGGCGCCAGTGCGAGGAGTGCGAGCGCGAGCTGCATCGGGTCGATCCGGGTGGGGGAATGCGTGCCGCTCCACCGTACAGGGCCGAATCGGATCCCGCCGCGCCGCCCTACGCCTGCCGCCCCGCCCGGTCCCTCAGCACCTTCGTCGCCTCGTAGAGGCGCGACTTCACCACGGACGGCGCCAGGTCGAGCACCTCGGCGATCTCAGCGCGCGACAGGTCCTCGCCGTAGCGGAGCCCGAGCACCTCGCGGTGCTCGAGCGAGAGTCGCTCCAGCTCCTCCCGCAGGCCGTGCACGTCCTCGCGCGCGACCAGCCGCGTCAGGTGTCCGACGACGCTCTCGTGGAACGGCGCCCGCGTCGGAAGGCGCTCCTCCGACCGCACGCGCCGCGACCGCAGCGTGTTCAGGCAGAGGTTGCGGGCGATGCGGTAGAGCCACGGACGCACCGCCTCCGGGGCCGAGCCCGAGCTCAGCGCGCGGACGAAGGTCTCCTGGGCAGCGTCCTCGGCGGCGGCCACGTCGCCGAGATAGCCCAGTGCGAAGCGCACGAGGTCACCGCGGTACGCGGCCTCGACCTCGGCCCAGGCGCCGGCGTCGCCGGCCGCGAGCCGCGCGCCCCATTGCTCGTTGTCCTCTCGCTGCATGTGTCCTTCGATCGGCGTGGTTCTCTCGCTCCGTTCCGCGCTGCCCGTCACAGGATCTCCCTCAGAACGTCCTCGACGAGTCGGACGAGCGCGAACAGCGGCGCGACGAAGGCCTCGAACGCGTCCGCCACGTCGCCGCCCTCGACCAGCAGGCACAGGTTGAACCAGAGGAGCAGCACGAACGGCATCGCGAACCAGACCCGCGTGAACAGTGAACGCTTCTTCGCGATGGCCCTGCGACGCTCCCAGACCCCGCTCCACCAGGAGCGGACGCGACCGACGCCGCGCTTCGCGCTGGCCGCACCCGTCGCGCCCGCGCGGCGGACCTCCGACGAAGCGCTGCCGAGCGCGTCCAGCGCCGGGTTCAGGTCGACGCGCAGCGGCTTCTTCTGCGTGGCCTGGCGCGCGCTCTCGGTGGCTGCGCGCGCGCGCCGCGCCCCGTCGCGCGCCGCCCGCGCGCCGAACTGCGCCTTGGCGCGCGCATCCGCCAGAAGATGACTGATGCGCGTCGCGCCCGCGCCGAGGCGGCTTCGCCGCGAGCGGCGGATGCGGGCCCGGCGGCGGTCCTCCGCGGTCTTGCCGGTGAAGGCGCCGAAGGCTCCGCGCAGCTCGTCCGCGACCGCGCGGCCGGCGCGACCGAGCTCGTTCGCCGCGTCGCGCGCGACCTTGCCGAGCTCGGGTGCAGCCGACCCGCGCCGCCCGCCTGTGGGCCCCGCCGTGACGGCACGGCCCTCGCGCACGGCGTCGAAGTCGGACGCGAGCTCCCGCGCGCTGACGTAGCGGCGGCCGGGGTCGCGCGCGAGCGCTTCGCAGAGGACGCGCTCGAGGTCGCTCTCGATACCCGGCCGGTGTACGCTCGGGAGGGTGACGTCCTTCTCGGCCACGGTCCGGGCGCACTCGAGGAAGCCCTTGTCCTCGAGGTCGTGGGGGGAGCGTCCGACCAGAAGCTCGTAGGCGAGGACGCCGAGGCTGTACACGTCGCTCGCGGGCGTCACCCGCGACGCGTGCCCGGCGGCCTGCTCGGGGCTCATGTACCGGACCGTTCCGATCACCTTGCCGCTCATGGCGGCGGTCAGCGACGCGGTCGCGGTCGGATCCACGATCCGCGCCAGGCCGAAGTCGAGCACCTTGGCGCGACCCTTGGTCGTCACGAGCACGTTGGACGGCTTGAGGTCGCGGTGGATCACGCCCTTCTCGTGGGCGTGGTCGACGGCCCGGGCCACCTCGGCGAGCACCCGGAGCTTCTCGTCCCGGCCCTTGCCGGCGGCCCAGGCGTCGAGCGTCCGCCCTCGGACGAGCTCCATCACGAAGAACGGTGCGCCCTCCTTGGTCTCACCGGCGTCGAAGATCTGGGCGATGCCCGGGTGCTGCAGCCGCGCCAGGACCTCGGACTCGCGCCGGAAGAGCCGCCGCGTCCGGTCGTCGTCGAGCCACGCGCCCCGGATGACCTTCAGCGCGACGCGTCGGCTCGGCTCGAGCTGCTGCGCCTCGAAGACGACGCCCATGCCGCCCGAGCCCAGGCGCCCGACGATCGGGTAGCGACCGATGCGCTCCGGCACACGGTCCGGGCCGGAGGAGGCGACCGCCCGGATCGCCCGCCGGAGGCCGTCCACGCGTCCCCGGTCCTCCGGAAAGCGCTCGAGGTGCCCGGCGAGCTCGGGGGCGTCGCGGTCCACCCAGCTCCAGAGCTGCTCCTCGGTGATGCCGCCCGGCTGTGGGTCTCCGTCCTCCCGATCACCCGGGTGCGGGTGGTCCGGGGCGTCCGGGGCCTCCTCGGCGCGGCGGGCGCGCTCGTGGGGAAGAGGAGGGGGCTCGAGGTCGTCGGTCGTCATGGGGGATCTCCGACCATAGCCACACCCGGGCCGGGCGGGCGGCGGAGGCCTTCCGGGGGAAATTCTCGGGATCCGGCGCGTCCTCTCTTCGAGCCGGACCGATTGCGCCGCGCGGAGGGCCCCCTATCCTCCCTCCCGGTTCTCGGGCGCCGACCGGGCGGACGCCGCAGCGTGCGGCGGCGGCCGGCCGCCCCTCCCACGCGTAGACCGCCTCCGAAAGAGGCGCAGGATCCTTATCGCCATGGCCACCTTCGAAGCAGAGCTCGACGGTCCCAGCAACATCGTCCAGGTCGTCGTCACCGAGGACGACGGCAGCGAGCACGACTACCAGTTCGACTTCGACCCGCGCACCGGGCGCTGGGAGTTCTCCGAGCGAGACCTCCTCGAGCGCGACTTCGGTGAGGACTGGGTCGAGGAGCTCGAGGAACGCATCGAGAAGCTGATCGAAGAAGCGATCAGCGGGGACGACGAAGAAGAAGAGGACGAGTGAGCCGAGGGAAGATCGTCGTGCGCGAGGACTCCGAAGAACTCGCCCAGCTGGTTGCGCCGCTCCGTTTTCGGCGGGCGATCGTCGTGGTGCTCGACTCGCTCGGCGTCGGCGAGCTGCCCGACGCCGGGACGTTCGGCGACGGCGGCGCGCACACCCTCGACCACATCTGCGAGGCCGCGGGTCAGCCCGTCACACCGCGCCTGATGTCGCTCGGGCTCGGGAACATCCAGGGCGTCGAGCGCTTCCCCGCAGCGGTCGTCCCCGAAGGCGCCTTCGGACGCATGGCTGAGGTCAGCGCCGGCAAGGACACGACGACGGGCCACTGGGAGATGATGGGGCTGCGCATCGACGACGCGTTCCCGACGTTCCCGCGGGGCTTCGACGGCGAGCTCCTCGAGGAGATCGCGCGCGCCGCGGGCATCCCCGGCTGGCTCGGCAACGAGGTTGCGTCCGGCACCGAGATCATCGAGCGCCTCGGCCCCGAGCACGTCGAGACGGGCAAGCCGATCGTCTACACCAGCGCGGACTCCGTGCTGCAGATCGCAGCGCACGAGGAGCACTTCGGCATCGAAGAGCTCTTCGATCTGTGCGAAGCGGCGCGCGAACTCACCGTCGAACTCGGGATCGCGCGCATCATTGCGCGGCCGTTCGTCGACGCGTCCGAGGGCTCCGAGACGCGCTTCGTCCGCACCTACAACCGCCAGGACTTCAGCCTCAAGCCGCCGAAGGAAACGGTGATCGAGGCGATGCTCGACGCGGGCCTGCCCGTCGTCGGCGTCGGGAAGATCGAGGACATCTTCGACGGCTACGGCGTCTCCCGGGCGGTTCACACGGCGGGCAACGCCGACGGCATGCACGCGCTCCGCGAGTGTCTGCGCACGCTCGTCGGCGGGATGGTCTTCGTCAACCTCGTCGACTTCGACATGAACTTCGGCCACCGGCGGGACCCCGCGGGCTATCGGAGCGCGCTCGAGGAGTTCGACGAGAAGCTCGTGTGGGTCGAAGAGCGCCTGCGAGACGACGATCTCGTCATCCTCACGGCCGACCACGGCAACGACCCTACGAAGGCCGAGCACACCGACCACACGCGCGAGTTCGTGCCGCTCGTCGTGTACGGCAAGAACGTGAAGGGCGGAGTCGACCTCGGGACGCGCGCCACGTTCGCCGACGTCGCCGCGACGATCGCGCAGAACTTCGAGCTGCCGTACGAGTGCGACGGGACGTCGTTCCTCGACGAGGTCTGGGCGGGGTGAGCTCGCCCGGGCCGGACGTCGCGGCGCTCCTCCGCGCGAAGCGCGACGGCCGCGCGCTGACCGAGGAGGAGAGCGGCTGGATCCTTCGGGCGGCCGCGACCGGCACCGTCGACGACGCGCGTCTCACCGCGCTCGTCGCGAGCATCTGGTTCCGCGGCATGGAGCCCGACGAGCTCGCCGGCTGGACGCGCGGGATGGTCGCGAGCGGCGAGACCCTCGACCTGCGGAGGCTCGGCCGTCCCGTCGTCGACAAGCACTCCACCGGCGGCGTGGGGGACAAGGTGAGCATCCCGCTCGCGCCGCTGCTCGCCGCCGCGGGCTGCTCGGTGCCGATGATCTCGGGGCGCGGGCTCGGGCACACCGGCGGGACGCTGGACAAGCTCGAGGCGGTGCCCGGCGTCTCCGTCGAGCTCTCGACCGAGCGCATCGCCGAGGTCGTCGCGGACGTCGGCGCGGTCATCTGCGCGCAGACCCCGACGCTGTGCCCGGCCGACCGCGTGCTGTACGCGCTGCGCGACCGGGTGCAGCTCGTCGAGTCGATGCCGCTCATCGCGAGCTCGATCGTCTCGAAGAAGGTCGCCGAGGGACTCGACGCGCTCGTGCTGGACGTGAAGTGCGGCAGCGGAGCGTTCCTCGTGGACGAGGCCGACGCCCGCGCTCTCAGCGAGACGATGGCGGCCCTCGGAGAGGCGAGCGGCGTCCGGACGACCGCGCGCCTCACGTGGATGGGGCGGCCGCTCGGGCTCGCGGTCGGCCACGCGCTCGAGATCACGGAGTGCCGCGAGCTGCTCGCCGGCGGCGGGCCGGACGACCTCCTCGAGCTGGTGCTCGTGCTGGGCGCAGACCTCCTGGTCGCATCGGGGCGCGCCGCGGACGAAGCGGAGGCGCGTTCGACGCTGCTGGCCCTCCGGGACTCCGGCGCGGGCCTCGAGGCGCTCGAGCGCATGCTGCGCGCCCAGGGGGCCACGGGCGCGCCGGTGGCGACCGCCGAGGTGGTCGTGGAGCACCGCGCCGAGCGCGCGGGCTATCTCGCGTTCGGCGACGTGCGCGCGGTGGGCTACGCCGCGCAGGCCGTCCGGGCGGGCCGCGCGGCGCCGGACGACGTCATCGACCCCGCGGCCGGCGTCGTGTGGCGCGCGCGCGAGGGCGAGCGGGTCGAGACGGGCGACGTCCTCGCGCTGGTGCACCACTCCCGCGGCGTGGACCCCGGCCGCTGTCTCGCTCTGCTCGGGGCCGCGGCCGCCGTGCAGGACGAGCCGCCGACCGTGCGAGCGCTCGTCCTCGACTGAAGCGGGCGCGTCAGCGGCCTCCCTCGAGGAACCGCTTCCAGTACCTCGGGTTGTTGCGGAAGCGCTGCGAGCGCTCCGCCGCGCGCAGGACGCGCGGCCGGATCTCCTCGACGTCCTGGTACAGCGCGGCCGCGTCGTGGATCGTGAACGTCGGCTCTTCGGGCTGGGGCCAGACGCCGGTCGGCACGTCGCCGAATCCGAAGAGCGCGAACCGGCCGAAGTAGCCCGCGCCCGCGAGCCAGCGACTGCCCTGGACGGGCGCCACGTGCGCCAGCCACGTCCCCGTTGTCGTCAGCGCGCCGACGCGCGCCCCGTCGGCGACGTTCCAGATCTCGATGCGGCCGTCGTTCGTACACGTCGAGAGGTGTCCCGGCGATGGTCCGGGGCACATCGACGAGACGAGACCCTGGATGGCGTTCTTCGTGGAGACGCGCCACGAGCGCCCCTCGAGCTCGATCCCCGTCGCACCGTCGAGAACGCGCACGAGTCCGTCGCGCGACCCGACGAAGACCTCGCCCGTCTCGGGCGACACCGCGACGCCGAGGATCTCGACGACGTCGAGCGTCGATGACCAGACGACCTCGAGCGTCCGCGTGTCGACGCAGTCGACCCGTCCCGTTGCGAACGCGACGTACGCACGAACGCCACGAACGGCGAGCCCGGGAACGGTGCCCTCGCGCACTCCGAGCGGCGCGCGGAGCTCCTCGACCTCCCCCTCGTCCCCGAAGTTCGAGCACCGCACCAGCTCGACGTCGGCCCCTGCGTCCCGCGCCTTCGGGTCGCTCGCGAGTCCGACCGCGAAGAGGGCGCCGTCCTCCGCGAACGCGGACCGCACGAGCGCATCCTCCAGCTGGATCACGTGCCGGGCCTCGAGGGTCTCCGCGTCGAGGACCACGCGTCCGAGAGAGACGAGCGACCCGTCCGCGTCGAAGCTCGGGGTCGAGGACTCGTCGCGCGTATCGATCGCGGTGTAGCGCACCGAGAGGTCCTCGAGGTCGTGGACGTAGAACACGCGCTCGTCGCCGTAGCCGGCGAGGAGCCGTCCGTCGGGCGACGACCCGAGCGAGAGCAGGTCGCCCAGCGCCGGCGTCAGCTCGACCCGGCCGTCGTGGTCCGTCCGCTCGTGCGCGCTCAGCTCGGCGCCGGCGGTTGCCGACACGAGCCACGGCTCGGCGCCGAAGCTCGCGCCGACCGGGATCGCGTCGAAGCCCGACAGGATGCGTTCGACGCAGGCGGTCTCCGGTCGGATCAGCGCAACCGTCCGGTCCCACGTGGTGACCGCGACGAGCCCGGTTCCCGCGTGGTCGTACGAGATGCTCGCGACCGCGCCGTTCAGGACGAACCACGCGTCGGTGTGCCCGGTCAGCGCCGAGTGCAGCTGCACGCTCCCGTCGTCGCCGCCGGTCGCGAGGACTTCGCCGTCGCGCACGAGCAGTGCGCTCGCGTTGCCGACGTGGTTCGACACCTGGTCGGGCCTCTCGACGTCGCGTTTCAGGTGGTAGAACTCGCCGCCGCGCAGCCCGAGGATCACCTCCGTCTCGCTGAGCGCGTCGAAGACGTTGTACTCCTGGATGGGGAACGTGCGCTCCCACATCAGCTCGTTGGTCGATGCGTCGACCACCTTGAGCGCGTTCAGACCCGAACGCACGAAGACCGCGTCGGAGCCCTCGAGCGCCGCGAGCATGAGCTCGTTCTGCTCGAGGTCGCGCACCGTGCGCGTGACGATGCGCTCCTCCTCGATCCGAGCGTGGACGAGCGCGCACGGTCTCCACTGCACGAGATAGAAGTCACGGCCGTCGCCTCCGAAAGCGCCTGAGAGGAAGTTGCCCTCGAGCCGGTCGATCTCGCGGAGTCCGTTGCGCTCCAGCGCCACGAGGCCGCCGCCGCCGTACACGCACAGCAGCGACTGGTCGTCGTTCTCGATCGCCTGGCGCGTGTCGAGCAGGCCGAGAGCGCGCGGCTCGGCGCCCAGGCCGACACGCGCCGCGAGGTGCGACCACATCCAGCCGCGGTGCTCCTCCCGCACGTCGTCCAGGAGAGCGCTCGCGCGCAGCATGTCGTCGGTCTCGAGCGTCGCCTCCGCGCCCGCGATACGAGCGACGGCCTCGTTGCGCTGCGCGTCGGAGAGCGCATCGCGCACGCGCTCGTTCGCGTCCTTGAGCAGCACCACGTATGCGACGGTGCCGGCGACGGCCACGAGCGCGAGCAGCGCGAGGGCCGCGCTGAGCGCGCGGTTGCGGCGCACGAAGAGGCGCGCGAGGTAGAGCGCGCTCGACGGCCGGGCGCGTACGGCGCGCCCGCTCAGCACGGCCTCCAGGTCGGTCGCGAAGTCGGTGGCCGTCGCGTAGCGCTCCTCGGGCAGCTTCGAGATGGCCTTCGAAACGACGCGCTCGAGGTCGGGCGGGACGCCGGGCGCCACCTTGCCGAGCGCGGGCGGATCGACGCGCAGCACCTGGTGCAGCATCGTCTGCCGGCTGTCCGACGAGAAAGCCGGTCGCGCGGCGATGAGCTCGTACAGCACGAGGCCGAGCGAGTACACGTCCCCGCGCGCGTCGAACGACCCCTCGAGCGCTTCGGGCGGCATGTAGCGCAGCGTGCCGACGACGTCGTTCGCTGCCGTGAGGCTCGCGTCGTCCTCGATCTTGCACAGGCCGAAGTCCGTCAGGAGCGGCGCGCCCGACCCGTCGAGCAGCACGTTCGCCGGCTTGATGTCGCGGTGGAGAATGCCGGACGCGTGCGCGTAGGCGAGCGCGTCGGCGAGCTTCGCGGCGATCCCCACGGCCGCGCGAACGCGCGCGGTGAGGAGCGAGGAGGCGCTCGCCGACGACGACGAGGACCCGCTGGCCGCCGCGCGCTCCAGCGCCTCGCGGGCCCGCGTCTTCCCCTCGCCCTCGTCCGCGGTGAGCGACGTCAGCAGCTCGTAGAGGGACGAGCCCTGGATCCGGCGCATGGCGTACCAGAGGACGCCGTCCGTCTCGCCGGACGCGAAGACCGGGACGATCGCGGCGTGGTCGAGCTGTGCGGCGGCGCGGGCCTCGCGGACGAAGCGGGCGCGGGTGCGCTCGTCGACGCGGATCGCGTCCAGGGCCTTGAGGGCAACGACGCGGCCGAGCTCGGTCTCGACCGCCTCGTAGACGATGCCCATGCCGCCGCGGCCGATGACCTCCTGGATCTCGTAGGGGCCGACGCGGGCCCCGCGCTCGAACGGGCCCTCCGACCGGCGCCGGGCCCGCGCCAGCACGCCGACGCCGCGCAGTACGGCGAGCAGGGCATCCCGGGGCACTTCGGGGTGGGCGTCGGCGAAGGACTCGGGGTCCAGCTCCGGGTCGGAGGTGCGGGCGGCGGCGAAGGCGCTGGCGAGCTCGTCGACGCGGACGGCGACCTCGAGGTCCAGTTCGGAGCTGTCGTCCATGGCGCGGCATCGTAGTGGGCGGGCCGCGGTCCGGGGGGCGCCGCGGGCGGAGGCGGGCCCCGGATCGAGGCGACGCGACCGGCGGCGGGCCGACTGGAGTCGTGCGCGCGAATCGAGGATGATGCGCCGCGGCGCACCCGCCACCCCCAGCCCCCTCCCGCATGACCATCCTCCGCGCCGCCCTCGGGCTCGCCTTCTTCTGCGCCGTGGCCTGGGCGCTCTCGTCCGACCGGCGGCGCGTCAATCTGCGCGTCGTGCTCGGCGGCATCGGGCTCCAGCTGTTCCTCGCCGTCCTGATCCTCCGGACAGGGCCCGGCCGCGCGTTCCTCGACGGTCTCTCGAAGTTCGCGACCGCCGTCCTCGGCTTCGGTCAGGACGGCGCGAGGATGGTGTTCGGCGATCTGCTCACCGGCTTCCGGCACGCGCCCGAGGCGGCGGAGGGCGCGCCGCCCGAGGCGTTCGCCCTCTACCCGACGTTCCCGGCGCAGCACCTCGAGGACGGCGGCAGCATCGACATCGTCTCGTTCGCCTTCGGCCCGCTCGCGACGATCATCTACTTCTCAGCGCTGATGGCGATCCTCTACCACCTGGGGATCGTTCAGCTCCTGGTGCGCGGGCTCGCGACGCTGATGCGCGCGACCCTCCGCGTGTCCGGCGCCGAGTCGCTCGCGATGGCGGCGAACGTCTTCGTCGGCCAGACCGAGGCGCCGCTCGTCGTGCGCCCGTACGTGCCGCGCATGACGCGCTCCGAGCTCATGGCGCTGATGACCGGCGGCTTCGCGACGATCGCGGGGTCGGTGCTCGCCGCCTACATCGGGATCCTCGGCGACGGCGCGGCGGGCGACCTGCTCGCCGCGAGCTTCATGTCGGCGCCCGCCGCCTTCGTCATGGCGAAGATCATGGTGCCCGAGACCGAGGAACCCCTGACGGCCGGCGCGATCCAGGTCAGGGAGTCGGAGCTCGAGGAGGGCGAGGGGCGCCCGACCAACGTCCTCGACGCGGCCGCGCGCGGCACGAGCGAGGGGCTCAAGCTCTACCTGAACGTGGTCGCGATGCTCATCGCGTTCGTCGCGATCGTGGCGCTCATCAACGCTGGGCTCGAGCTGATCCCGGTCGGCGAGGGCGACCCGCCGCTCTCCCTGCAGCGCATCCTCGGCTTCGTCTTCTACCCCGTCGCGTGGGTGATGGGCGTCGCGTCCGCGGACTGCCTCGCGTTCGGCAGCCTGCTCGGCACGAAGGTCGCGGTGAACGAGTTCATCGCCTTCGGAGACCTCGGGAACATGCGCGACGTCCTCAGCGAGCGGTCCTTCCGCATGGCGTCGTTCGCGCTCTGCGGCTTCGCGAACTTCGCGTCGATCGGGATCCAGCTCGGGGGCATCGGAGCGATCGCCGAGGGGCGCCGCGGGGACCTCTCGCGCCTCGCGCTGCGCGCGATGCTCGGCGGCGCGTTCGCTTCGTGGATGACGGCGACGATCGCGGGGATGTTCCTGTGAGCGTCGCCAGCGCGGACGCGTCCGTCCGGCTCGCCGAGGAACTCGGCGCCGCGCTCGAGGGTGCCGGCGTCGCGTGCCCGCCCGTGGGGATCGTGCTCGGCTCCGGCCTCGGCGCATTCGCGGACGCGCTCGACGATCGGCTCGAGATCCCGTTCGAGTCGCTTCCCTCGATGGCGCGAAGCACCGTGCCGGGGCACGCCGGCCGCTTCGTGGTCGGGCGCGTCGACGGTGCGCCCGTGCTCTGCAGCCAGGGCCGCGTCCACCTGTACGAGGGTCACTCGGCCGAGGTCGTCACGCGCGGGGCCCGCGCGCTCTGCCGCCTCGGCGTGGCGGAGCTGGTCCTCACGAACGCCGCCGGCGGGACCGAGCCCTCGTGGCCGATCCCGTCGCTCATGCGCATCGTCGACCACGTGAACATGCAGGGCGCGTCGCCGTCCCGGGCGCGCACCAGCGGCGTCGCCTACGACGCGGCGCTCGGGGCGCGGATCGACGCGGCGGCCGAGGCCGCCGACGTGCGGCTCGAGCACGGCGTGTACGCGGGCCTCCCCGGCCCGAGCTACGAGACCGCCGCCGAGATCCGGATGCTGACGACTCTCGGCGTCCAGGCCGTCGGCATGAGCACCGTGCTGGAGGCCAGCGCCGCCGCAGAGCTCGGCGCGCGCGTCGCCGCGATCTCGTGCATCACGAACCCCGCGGCCGGGATCGCCTCGGAGCCCCTCGACCACGGCGAGGTCGTCGCGGCGGGCAAGCTCATCGCCCGGGATTTTGCGCGTCTCCTCGAGGGTGTCGTGCGGGGCGCGGCCGGCTGAGCCGGGCCCGCGGGCCGGCCGGCTTTCGGATCCGGTCGGTCAGCGCCAGACGACCTCGAGTCCCTCGGTGAAGTTCGAGGTCTGCGCCCCGCCCACGACGTCGCGGTGCCAGGCCTGGAAGTACCAGGACTCGCCGGCGACGGCCGGCGCGGCCGTCCCGCCCTGGGGGAGAGCGCCAGGATCGATCTCGAGCGTGAACGAACCGCTCCAACCGGAGCCCTGGATCTGCCCCGGAGCGACGAAGCGCCCGATCGTTCCGCCGAGGCACAGCCGCCCGACCGAGCCCGGGACCACGCCGACGGACGCCAGCGTCCGGCTCGTCGCGAACAGACCGAAGCTCTGCTGGGGGAGGTCCCAGGCGTGGAGCGTCGCGCGTCCTTCCGAAGCGACGTCCGAGCCGCTCATGCCCATGCGCCCGAAGCGCCCCGTCGAGTTCGACAAGACCGGTCCGCAGAAGGCCGAGCCGCCGAAGTCGTTCGTCGCTCGAGCGCGGAACAGCGTGACGCCGCGGCGGCTGAACCACGGCCCGACGCAGTCGTCGCGTCCGTCCCCGTCGATGTCGACGACGGTCAGGTCCACGCCGACGCTCCGGCGCTCGGTCGAGGGGAACGCGGGTGCGAAGGACCCGCCGCCCCGGTTCTCGTAGAGGAGCAGCGCAGAGCCCAGCCCGGAACCGCTCGCTGCGATGTCGAGGTCTCCGTCGCCGTCCGCGTCGAGGACCGCCGTTGAGCGGATGCACGCGAGGGGCGAGGGGACGCCGCCGAACAGGAGCGGCCGCGCCTCGAACAGCGTCCCGTCGATGTTCTCGTACCAGGTGAGGCGGTGGTCGCCGTTCCAGCGGGTCGGCACGACGTCCGGGTCGCCGTCGCCGTCCAGGTCGCCGACCGAGATGTGCGAGCAGGTGTCGGGGGCGTGCGCCGGTCCCATGACGCCGAAGCGATCCGTCAGGGCGTAGTCACCGGCCGGCGTCCTCCCGAGCGCGCGGAGTCCCTCGAAGACGCCGTTCGATACGCCCAGAAGCAGTTCCGGTCGGCCGTCCGCGTCGAGATCGTGCGCGTCGAAGGTCCGCGGGTAGGCGATGCTCGTGAATCCGTAGACCGTGCGCGGCGCCGCGAACAGTCCGGGCGAGAGCTGTTCGAACAGGACGACCTCGTGCCGGATCGAGCTCGGCGTCGTGAGGACCAGCACGTCGAGGTCGCCGTCGAGGTCGTCGTCGAAGAGGACGAAGTCGAGGGCGTCCACGCCGGCCGAACCGATCGCGTGCGGAGTCCACGACGCGTCGACGCGTCGGTGCGCGACCCACGCGAGCGTCGACGAGTCCGTGTCGAGCGCGACGATGTCGACGCTCTCGTTCCCGTCGACGTTCGCGATGCGGATGCGCTGGGTGCGGTCGAGGCCCGTCGGGACCTCGACCCAGGTCCGCACCGAGCCCTCCGCGTCGCCGCGGAACACGCGCACCGTGCCGACGAAGCGGTCGGAGAGCACGACGTCCACGAAGCCGTCGCTGGTCACGTCGCCCACGACGGCGCGCGGGTCGGTGCTCGTCGGGGGAACGGCCGCGACGCCCGCCTCGAGCGCCGGCACGCCGCCGACGCTCGCGTTCCGGTGCAGGCGAAGCGCGTTCTGCCGGGACCCGTTGAACATGTTCTGCGTGGCGACCAGGACGTCCGCGAGCCGGTCGCCATCGTCGTCCCCTACGGCCCATGTGCCGAGCGTCGCTCCGGACGGCGTTCCCATCGGCACCAGGGGGCCGTAGCCGCCGGCGCCGGTCGCCGGTGCGACGCGCACCCCGAGACTCCGACTGCTGAGCACCAGGTCGAGGGCGCCCGGGGCGGCGATCGGCGCCAGGGCGATCGCCTCGGGCCCGCCGGCGTCCGGCACCAGGAGGGTCTCCGGTCCGATCGAACCGGCTCCGGCGGACACGGGGCCCTCCGAGCGGAACAGCGACAGCTGGTGCCCGCTCGCGGCGTTCCGCAGGACGACTGCGTCCGCGTCCCCGTCCCCGTCCACGTCCCCTGCGACGAGCCGCGGGTTGACGCCGGGTCCGGTGGCCACTGAGCCGAGGACGACGGGGGCGGACAGCGAGGCGCCGTCGTTGGGGAACCACGCGTACTCCCGCGCTCCGTTGCTCTCGACGTGGGCGAGGAGATCGAGGTCTCGGTCGCCGTCCTGGTCGCCCAGCGCGAGCGCGAAGATCGCGTGCGTGTCGACCGTCAGCTCGACGGGGTCCAGCAGGGCTCCGCCGGGTCCGCGCTCGCGCCAGCCCGCGACGGAGCGGCTGGAGCCGTCGACGTTCGACGCGAACACCAGGTCGTCGTCCCCGTCGCCGTCCAGGTCGGCGAAGCGGATCGTGCGCAGCCCCGTGTAGCGCGGGGACGGGAACGCGTACGAGCTCGAGGGCGTCCACTCACGCGAACCCGCGTCGACGCGGAAGGACAGCACCGTCGGCTCGGAGTCGTCGAATGCGACGACGAGCTCGGGGGAGCCGTCGCCGTCGAGGTCCGCCCAGGCGGCGGAGTGGGCCTGCGGATTGACTGTCAGCGAGCCACGCTTCACGGCCCCGATGTCGCGGCCGCGCTCGAAGGTCCCGTCCGGGAGCCCCCAGAACACGCGGAGCCGGACGTCGGCCTCGTAGAAGTCGGCGGCGATCATCGTGGCCGCAATGTCGGTGAACCCGTCCCCGTCGAAGTCCTCGTGGACGAGCGACGAGTAGAAGAAGTTGTGCGCTTCGGCCAGCCGGTCGGCGTCGAAGAGCTGGGCGCGGGCGGTCGAGGAGAACGAGAGCGCGGCGAGGGCCGCCGCGGCGAGGGGTGCGTGCGAGCGCATGGGACCTCCGGGAACGAGGTGGGCCTCGGGGACCGAGGTGTGGGGTGGGAAGGGGGGGCCGGCCGAGCGGACCACGCGAGCGCCGATTCTGGGAGCCCCCGCCCGGCCCTTTCCCTCCGCGCACGCCCGGTAACCCGCTTCGTGGGCGATCGAGTCGCGGCGCACGCACGGGTGCCCGCCGGTGCGCTCCTGCGTGCGATCCGGGACTTCCCGGCATCGGCCGCGACGGCTGAACGAACCCGGGGGCGCAGAGCGAACGGCCAAGTTCGCCGCTGCCCGGTCGCTCCGACGGCGTCCCGCAGCCCACAATGCCGGCGCGACGTCCGGCCCGCACGGACCCGCGCGACCCGCACCCCGCACGCTCCCGCACCGGACCGAAGAGGAGGCCCGATGTTCCCGCACACCTGGCGCGCCCACTGGGCGCTTGACGAGGATCCGTTCGTCCAGGAGGACGCCGACAAGGACCCCGTCCTCGCGCGCATTCCCGACACCGCCGTGCACTCGTCGTTCGACCGCCTCTTCGGGAGCGCGGGGAGTCCGGCGCCCGGCGTCGTGTTCGGCGAGAAGGGCAGCGGCAAGAGCAGTCTGCGTCTGGCGATGAGGCGCCGCCTCGCCGCCGAGAGCGCGTTCTTCGTCGAGTACGTCGAGTTCGACTCCTTCCTGACCGAGGCGCGCAAGGCGGATCGCCTACCGCCCTCGGCGCCGAAGACGGCGCGGAAGGTCGTCGACCGCTTCTCGCTGACGGACCACGTCGACGCCCTGCTGTCGCTCGGGACGACCAAGCTCGTCGACTCGATCCTCGACGGCGGTCACCCGCGCGTGTCACAGCTCGCGCCGAAGTCCAAGGCGACGCTGATGGCGCTCGCGAGCCTCTACTACCGTTCGGACGACCGCTCCGGCGCGGAGGTGGATCGGGGGCTTCAGAAGCGCGTCAAGCTGCGTTCGTCGCGACCCTTCCTTAGGAGCCTCGGGAAGACCCTCGGGACGCTCGCCGGTCTCGCGCTCGCCGCGGTGCCGCACGCGGACGTCGTGGGGCTCGAGCTGCCCTTCGAGGTGGGCGACGCGGGGAACTGGTACGGGGGCGGCGCGGCGCTCTTCGGCGCGACGTGGCTCTTCCACGCGATCAATGCGGGCCTCGTGCGACGGCGCGCGTCCCAGGCCGCGCGCTCGGTCCGTGTCGTCCCGCGCGACCCCGAGCCGCTCCAGCGGCTCCTCGGAAGGCTCGGCAAGAGCGTCTCCTCGGACCTCGCTCTCCCCGACGGCGGGGGGATCGGCACGCGCCTCGTGCTGCTCCAGCGCTTCATCCGGCTGCTGGGCGACCTCGGGCACTCGAGCTACTGGGTGCTGATGGACCGCGTCGACGAGGCCACGGCGCTCGCGGGCAACGCGGACCTGATGCGGACGTTCGTCGAGTCGATGCTCGAGCATCGGCTGCTCCAGTTCGAGGGGCTGGCGCTCAAGCTGTTCCTCCCGATCGAGCTGTCGAGGCTCTACCTCGGCGCGTCGCCCGACGAGCTCAAGAGCATGCGCCTCGACAAGGCGAACTCGATCCCCGAGCTGCGCTGGAGCGGGCACGAGCTCGTCGAGGTGGCCGTGCAGCGCCTGCGCGCCGTGCGTCCCGAAGGCACTCCCTCCGACCGCCCCGGCGGGCGGCTCGCCGAATTCTTCGACGACGACCTCACGGGTGACGACGTCCGGGACGCTCTCGGCGAGCTCGGCACGCCCCGGCTCGCGTTCGGATTCCTCGGCGCGCTCTTCTCCGAGCACGCCCGCGAACTCGACGATGATCTCGCCGCCGAGGACCCCGCGTGGCGGATCCCGCGACGACGCTTCGACATCATTCATGCGAGCTGGGTGGACCGTGCGCGCGGACTTCGACGATCGCTCAACTGACGTGCGCACGGAACGTCGCGGGGGGGTCGTGCGGTGAAGTGGCCCTCCCGCGCCCCCGCGCGGGGCTGCCGTGCGAAGCGATGCCGCGCCCCGCGCGCAGTTCCTGACGATCGGGTTACACTCCCGTCACGCGAGGCCCACGGGCCCCGCCCTCCACGCCGGCGCCCTTCGCCGGAACGATGAAGCCTTTCTTCCCAGCGCTGCAGAACCGGCTGCTCACCAAGCTTCTCGCGGTGTGCGTGCTGCTGCTGCTCGTCTCGCTCGCGGCGATGGTCTCGGTCCGCGAACTGCGGGACGAGCCGGAGGCGCGGCCCGAGGCCGAGCCCGCGCCGCTCTTCATCACCGGCGGCACGCAGGCGCCGGTCGCCGAGTAGCGAGCCGCGTCGGCCCGCGCGTTCGAGCGCGGGTCCGATTCCGGTCGCGCGTGGGTGCCGGGAGCCCCTCGGGCGCTGAGTTCCCCCAGGCGCCGGGTTGCCCCCAGGCACCGGGTTGCCCGCGGCGGGCCCACGAAGAAGGGCCCGACCGCGCGCGGCCGAGCCCTCCGATCGATCGGACGCCATCCGGCGCCTCGTTCCGGCGGTCTACTGGGTCGGCACGTCGGAGGCTGCGACGTCAGGGGCCGCCGGGTCCTCGCTCGGCGTTCCGGATTCGACCTCTTCGGCCGGCTCTGCCTCGCCGTCCTCGGTGCCGGAGAACGGCACCAGCGGTTCGGGCAGGAGGCGCGCTGCGGCCTCGCCGAAGCTCGGGAGCTGCCCGGGGGGCGCGGGCTGGATCAGCTTCTCGGGCTCGGTCTGGGCGTACTCCGCCGCGAGCTCGTCGACGCCGCCCCGCGCCTGCGCGGCGACGGTGCGCAGCGACGCGAGGTGGGACAGCACCTTGCGGTGCTCCACGAGCTGGTCGACGACGCTGTCGACCTCCTTCGCGAGCTCCTCGTCGCGTCCCTTGAGGCGCGCGCGCATGCTCGCGACCGCCGAGTCGGCGTAGCGTCCGATCAGGTGCCGGTGCGCGCGCTGGACCGTGTCCTCGAAGAAGCGTGCCTTGAACACGTCCAGTTCGCGGCGGATCGCGAGGCGCGCGTCCTCGCCGAGACGGGCCTGCTTGCGCTCAGGGCTGATGCGCGCCGAAGGCGTCGCCACGTCGCCGAACAGGCGACGCTGGCACGACGCGCGGGTGCGCAGGAGCAGCCAGTCGAGGAGGCTCTTGCGCACCGGCACGCGGTCGGCGGCGACCGGCACGTCCACGTGGCCGAGCACCGCTCCGCGGTCCATGGCCGAGAGCGACGCGACGCCCAGCTCGGTCAGGTCGAGGCCCGCCGCGTGCAGGTCCGCACCGACCTCGCTCGGGAGCAGCAGCCCCGCGGTCCCGGGCCGCACCTCGTCCTCGAGCGTCTCGGCGACGAACGCGGTCAGATCCTCCTCATACTGCGCGAGGCGCGGGCCGAGCTCGTCCTTCACGAGCGACTCGAAGCTCGCGTCGGTCCGGAACCAGCCGTCGACCAGCTCGTCGAGGTCGCGCTCCGTCTGGGCCCGCGCCGCGCGCGAGCGCTCGCGGATCGTGGGGGAGAGCTTCTCGTCGAGCTCGGTGAAGGCCTCGCGCCAGTCGAACGCCTCGAGGCGGTGCACCGCGTGGCGCTGCCGCTGGAGGTCCTGGCGCCGCTGATCGAGTGCGTCGGTGTGCGCGCGCAGCGCCGCAACGTTCTCGTGCTCGACGATCCCGTCGAGGTCGTCGAGGAGATTCTCCGCCCGGCGCAGGCTGTCGCCGAGGAACGCGACGAGGTAGTCCGTGCTGTTGAGGTACTCGGTCAGGTCCTCGAGGAACGCGTCGAAGTTGGCCTGCCCGCGCGCGGGCGCCTCGTTCGGCTCGCGCTCGCGCAGGCGGTGGCTCGCCGCGCGCAGGAGGTCCACGGGGTAGATCTTGAGTCGGCCCTCGTCGGCAGCGTCCTTCAGCGGCGCGCTCATCGCGAGGTTCTCGAACGCGTCGATGATGCGGAGCGGGTCCTCCTGCTCGAGGCTCGGCACGAGCGTGCCGTCGGGCGAGAGGTCCGTCTTCGTCGTGTCGAGGTTGACGACGAGGAAGATGCGACTGAAGAGGTCGAGCAGGTCCTCGAACTCGGCGAACACCTGCTCGAGGAACAGGTTGTCCGACTTGACGACGAAGATGGCGCAGGACGCCGAGTCCCGGAAGTCGCGCGTCATGCGGTCGTACCCGAACTTCATCCGGCTGTAGAGCCCGGGCGTGTCCACCAGCACCGCGCCCGACGACGACAGCTCGCCCGCGGGCATGCGCACGTCCACCTTGCGGATCGCCTCGGCGAAGTGGAGCGACGGTTCGAACTCCTTGCCCTGGGCTTCGGCGGCGCGCAGCCGCTCCGCGAGGTCGCCGTGCGCGCGCGCGATGTGGCCGTAGAGCGCGGACGGGTCGGTGAAGCGCTCCGTCTCGCCGTTGTAGCGGGTGACGTAGAAGTTCCGCTCCTGCGCGTGGCTCAGATAGACCATGCACGGGTAAGCGGGGAGGCTCGACACCTCGCTGACGTACGCGCCGGCGAGCGCGTTCATCAGCGTCGACTTGCCGCTCTTCAGCGGGCCGAACAGCAGCACGTAGGCCTGCTGGTCGGCGACCTTCTCGACGAGGCCCTGGATCTGGTGCTGGAGGTCGTGGAGCTCGGCGCGGACCTCGGGGAGGTCGAGGTTCGAGTCGTCACTCGCGGCGAGTGTGCGGGTGGCTTCGGACAGCGGCTCGAGGAGCGGCCGAAGCGTTCCGTCGAAGGCCTCGCAGAACTGACTGAGCAGCGTGCGCATGGCGGCGGTGGAGGGTTGTGCGGTGCGGGAGGACCGGGCGGGGGAACCGGTCGGCGACTTGACTGGATGATACGAAGCGTTCGGCTCGATACCCAGGGTCGGGGCGGCCCGCAGGAGGACCGTCGACGGATCGGGCGGCGCGGGCGCTCGGGCCCTAGAATGTTCCGCCGCGCGCGGCGCGCGACGACGATGCCTGACGATTACGAAAGCTTCGGGAGTGGGCCCGGATCCGACACCGTGCGTGCCGCTGCGCGGCGCGCGGCGGAGCGTGTGCTCCGCTCCGTCGCGGGTGCGACGGACGATGGTTCGCGTTCGATGCCCGAAATTGCGGTGGACGGGGAGCGAGGAGGGGTCGACGAAGTCGGGCGACCGCGCCGTCACGCGCGATCGCCCTTCGCCCAAACACCGGCACCGCTGAGCGGCGCTACCTCTTCCCATTCACCGGGGTCATCCGTCGCCGGCGCGCTCGCGGGGGCGATCGTTGGTCGAAAAAACGGAGCGAGGGAAGATTCCCACGCGGACGCGACCCGCGGGGACCTCGTGACCGAAGCGCTCGTGCGCGCGGCGGCGCCGGACTCCGAGCTCGTCATCCCGCCCGGCTCCACGATCACGCCGCTCGCGCGCGAGGTCGCGCACCAGCGCGGCGTGCGCTTCGTGACGGGGCGCTCCGCCGAACCGCTCGGCCCCGCGCGTCCGGGCGGCGTCGCGCGCGCACGGCGCATCGCGGTCGCGAGCGACCACGGCGGCTTCGCGCTGAAGGACGAGCTCGTCCCTCTCCTGCGCGAGCTCGGGCAGCGTCCGGTCGACCTCGGTCCCGCCGAGGGCAAGACGTCCGTCCACTACCCCGACTTCGCGGCGCGCGTCGCGCGCGAGGTCTCGGAGGGGCGGGCCGACCTCGGGATCGTGGTCGACGGCGCGGGGATCGGGTCGGCGATGGTCGCGAACAAGTTCCCGGGCGTGCTCGCCGCCAACTGCTGGGACGAGCGCACTGCGCGCAACGCGCGCGAACACAACCACGCGAACGTGCTGACGCTCGGGTCGGGACACCTCGACCTGGCGGCGGCGCGCGCCGTGATCGCCGCGTTCCTCGCGACGCCCCACGGCGACGGGCGCCACGCGCGTCGCGCCGCCCTCGCGAGCCACTACGAGTCCGAGAACCTCCGCGCGCGCACGCTCGCGCGCACCTACGACGAAGAGCGATGAACCCCTCAGGCGAGATCGACGGCCAGGCGCTGGAGCGCGTCCTGGTGGACATCGGCGCGCACCTCGCGGCCGGTCAGCGCGTCTACGCGGGCGCCGCCTCGTGGGAGCTCCCGCGCGCCGCCTTCAGCGTCGGGGCCGCGCGCGCCGCGGTCGACGCGGGCGCCTGCCGCCTCGGGGGGTGCCCCGACCCGACCCGCGTGGGGGACCTGGCGAGCCACATCGACCACACGCTCCTCAAGCCGGACGCGACCGCTGGCCAGGTCGACGAGCTGTGCGCGGAGGCGCTGCAGCACGGCTTCGCGTCCGTCTGCGTCAACCCGACGTGGGTCGCGCGCTGCGCCGACGTGCTGGCCGGCAGCGACGTCCTCGTCTGCACCGTCGTCGGCTTCCCGCTCGGTGCGACGCTGTCCGACGTGAAGGCCTACGAGGCCCGCCGCGCCATCGACCTCGGCGCGTGCGAGATCGACATGGTGATCGACGTCGGCCGGCTGAAGTCGGGCTTCGAGAGCGACGTGGAGGCTGACATCGCCGCCGTCGCGCGCGTGTGCCGGGACAGCGGGACGCGCCTGAAAGTCATCCTCGAGACGTGCCTCCTCGAGCCCGAGGAGATCACGCGTTCGTCCGAGCTCTCGAAGGCCGCGGGCGCGCACTTCGTGAAGACGTCCACCGGGTTCGCCGGCGGCGGCGCCACGGTCGAGGACGTTGCGCGCATGCGCGCTGCCGTCGGCCCCGTGCTGGGCGTCAAGGCGTCGGGCGGCGTGCGCGACGGCGAGACGGCGCGCGCGATGATCGAGGCGGGGGCCACCCGCATCGGCGCGTCGGCGAGCGTCGCCATCGTCGGCGGCTGACGCCGCGCGCCGCGCCCGTCAGGGCAGATGCCCGCGGATGGGCCCGTCGGCGAGCCACTGCTCCGTCACCCGGTGCTGGAGCATTACGCGCTCGGCGATCACGGCCTCGTCCCCGCTGCCCACCCCGCGGCATTCGTCCGGCGCTTCCACCTCGACCCCGGTGATCGCCGGGGTCGCGAGGGCCAGCCGACAGACCTGCATCACGTCGAGGACCCGGTCGGCGAGGCGGCGCCCCGCGGGCTCCTGGAACACGAATTCGGCGCTCCCCACACGGACGAGCGCCGAATCCACCTGCGGCCGGTCGGCCGGGCCCACCGTGCGTACGGTGGCGTGCCAGGGCCCGGAAATCCAAGTAGGGCGGGCAAATAGCCCCCAGAGTCGCACGCCGTCGTGGGCGTTCAGGCGGAACTCCGCCACCTCGATCCCATCCCGGGACTGCTCCTTCCGCGGCGTCCAGACGGCTCCGCAGTCCGCCGGGAGGGCGTCGAGCCTCGTCCGCCAGTAGCTGGGGTCGAGGAGGAGTGGATGGACGGCGCGCCGATCGGTCACGTCGCGGAAGAGCGAGGCGCCTCGGGCGGGCGAACGGCGAATCTCGGGCGATCGAACGGAATCCCAACTCGAATCGCGAGGCGGTGGCATCTGCCCGGGCGCAGCACCCCGGCGCGGCGCGCCTTCGGAGCGCATCGCGCCCGAGCGGTTCAACCCGACCGCGGGCCCCGCGCCGCCGCCCGAGCGACCCCGCCGCACCCGGCGTAAGTCTTCGCGCGAAGCGCCCCGCGGGGCCGCTCCGGCATTGTTGAACGTGTTTGCAAGTCCCTACTATCCAAGGCCGCGCTGCAATAGCAGTGCGGACGAGCGCGCCGACGCCGACCGCGCTCGTTCCTCCCCCGCCCACGCGCCGATCCCCCTGATCCAGGTCATGCGCTCGAAGACCCTCGGTCCGCGCCGTCACACGGCCCGCCGCACGCCCCTCCTCCACGCCCAGGCTCCTCTGACCCGGGCCGCGGGCCTGGCCCTCCTCGCCGCGGGCGTCCTCGGACAGACCGCGTGGGCCCAGGACTCCGAGGCTCCAGGTTCTGAGGCTCCTGCCGCGGCGTCCGCCGCCGAGGAACCCCAGGCGCTCGCGATCCGCGCGGCGCGCGTCGTACTCCGCCCGGGCCAGGTGCTCGAGAACGCGACCGTCGTGGTGGAGGGCCGCAGGATCACCGCGATCGGCGCCGACGTCGAGGTGCCGGAGGGCGCCCGCGTCCTCGAGGGCGACGTCGTCTGCGCCGGCTTCATCGACCCCTGGTCGGTCGCGGGCCTCGACGCGAACTCCGCGCGAGCCACGTCCTCCGAAGCCTTCGCGCGTGCCGCGGACGCGGTCGACCCCTACTCGCAGGAGCACGTCCTCGACGAGCTCGTGCGCGCGGGCGTGCTCGCGACCCGTTCGATCGTCGGTGCGCGCGCTCCGTTCGGTGGACTGAGCGTCTTCCTGCGAACCGCGGACGCCCAGCCGCTCCTCGACGAGTCCGCGCTGCACACCGCCGTCGGCGTCGGCGGCGGGTTCTCCCAGCAGCGCAGCTTCGACGGCAGTCTCACCTTCGGGTTCTCCGAGGTCGATCCGCTCCAGCGCCTCGCGCAGATCGACAAGATCGCGGACCAGCTGCGCGCCGGCGCCAAGTACGGCGCCGATCGCGTCGAGTACGAGCTCGAGCTGGCGGAGTGGCAGAAGGAGATCGCCGACAAGGAAGAAGAGCTCCAGGACGACTTCAAGAAGGCCAAGAAGGACCGCGACAAGAAGGTCAAGAAGGCCGAGGACGACGGCAAGGAGTTCAAGGAGAAGAAGTACAAGGAGGCGCGCCGTCCCAGGGAGCCGCGCTTCGACCCGGAAAAGGCGGTCTTCGCGCGCGTCGTGAACGGCGAGCTGCCGCTCGTCGTCCGCGCGGACCGGGCCCTCGAGATCCGGGACATCCTCAAGCAGACGGCCGAGTTCGACCGGCTACGCCTCGTCGTCGCCGGCGGCCGCTCGGCCCTCGCCTGCGCGCGCGACCTCGTTGCGCGGGACGTGCCGGTGATCGTGACGCCCAGCGCTTCGGCGAAGAGCACCGGCGACAGCCTGAACCGCGGCCTCGGACTCGCCGGCGACCTGCACGCCGCTGGCATCGAGGTCCTGATCGGCTCGGGCGGCTCCAGCGCGCTCGCGTCGCGCGACCTGCCGTTGCTCGCCGCGCTCGCCGTCGGCCACGGACTCGACGCGGACGCCGCGCTGCACGCCATCACCCGCGGCCCCGCGCAGGTCTTCGACCTCGGCGCCGACGTCGGCACCCTCCGCCGCGGACGGGCGGCCGAGCTGATCGTGCTCTCCGGGAATCCGCTCTCGAGCTCGACCCGCGTTCTGTTCGCCGTTTCGAACGGCGAGGTCGTCCACTCCGACGCCGACTGACGCGGCGGCCCATCCGGCTCCGCATCCACACCGCTCACGCTCCGGCCGCCATCGCGCCGCAGCGATCGCCCCCTCGCTCCCCATGCTGACTCCTCTCCTCCTCGAGCCCGCGCTCGTCCTCGCGGGTGCCCTCGGCGGACCCCCGCCGGCCGCGCCCGAGACCCTCGCGCTCCGCGCGGCCCACGTCCACGTCGGCGACGGCACCGTCCTCGAGGACACCGTCGTCGTGCTCGAAGGCGGCAAGATCGCCCGCGTCGGTGGAGACGCGCCCTCGGGCGTCCGTGTGATCGAGGTCGACGGACACCTGTCGCCGGGCCTGATCGCGCTGCGCGACGGCACGGGCGCCGGGTCCGAGCGCACGGAGTCCACGCGCAAGCTCACCCCGACCGTCGACCTCGCGCGGGCGTTCGACCCCGAGCACCCCGACTGGGCGCGCCTGGTGCGCGAGGGAATCACGACGGTGGTCCTCACGCCGGGCTCGAGCCGGGTCGCGGGCGGCGTCGGTGCGATCGTCTCGCCCGCGCTCGGCGAGGTCGTCAAGCCCGGCGCGCTCGTCTGCCTCGGCGCTTCATCCCGCTCGCTCAGCACGAACGAGGAGCCCACGAGCTACGCCGGCCTCTACGCCCACCTCGGGCGCGCTTTCTCCGAGGCCGCGGACGGCAGCCCGCTCGCGCGCGCGAAGGCGGGCTCGCTGCCCGTGATGATGGAGGTCGTCGAGCGCTCCGAGGCGATGCTCGCCGTCGAGTTCGCGAAGGAGCACGGGCTCGTCGGCGCGCTCGTCGGCCTGCGCCGCGCGGACGGTGCGGTCGAAGCGATCGCCGCTTCGGGGCTCGGCGTCGTGTTCGAGCCCGCCGGCGTCGGTGCCTCGCGCACGACGCTGATGAGCGCGCGCCTTCTGCACGAGGCCGGTGTCCCGATCGCGTTCACGGCCGACGCCGAGTCGCGCGGCGCCGCCGCGCTCCGCATGGCTGCCGCCGCGTACGTCCGCGCGGGGCTCGGCTCCGAGGCCGCGCTGCAGGCGATGACCCACGGCGCCGCGGAGATCGCAGGCGTCTCCGGCTCGCACGGCACGATCGCCGCGGGCAAGGTCGCCGAGCTCGTCGTCTGGAGCGGCGCTCCGACCGACCTCACCAGCCGCGTGCTGCACGTGTTCGCCGGCGGCGAGCACGTCTACGACGCCCAAGCCCACGGCGGCCAGGAGGCGCGCTGATGCTCAACACGATGCTCCTCTCCACGAAGATCACGCTGGCCGCAGCGGCGCTCCTGCCGAGCGCTGCCGGTCCCGCGCAGGACGCCGGTCAGGACGCCGCGCCGACCCGCAGCCACACCGTCCACGCCGAGACGCTCTACACGTCCGCAGGCGACTCGATCCGGAACGCGCTGATCGTCGTCGACGACGGCAAGATCGCCGCGGTCTCGCCGGGCGTCGAGGCGACCCGTGACGCCATCCGCGCCAAGGTGGTCACCGCCGGCATGATCGACGCGAGCGCTCGCATCAACGTCGGTCTCCGCTCGGTCGAACAGGGGAGCGAGATCACGCCCGAGGTCGAGAGCCGCTTCGGCATCGACCCGTTCGACGCGCGCTGGGCGCGCCTCGCGCGCAGCGGCGTGACCACCGCGTTCGTCGCTCCTCTCAATCAGAACTGCATCGGCGGGTTCGGCACGGTCGTGAAGACGGCCGGCGGCGCGGATCTCGTCGGTCGGACGGTGGAGAGCGCGCGGATGATCTGCGGCGCGATCGGCTCGCAGCCGAGCCAGCGCAACAGTCCGGCGTTCGGCCGTCCGAGCGGGCTCTACAACCGCCGCCCGACGACCCGGATGGGCGTCGAGTGGGAGTGGCGCCAGTCGTTCTTCGACGCGGGCCAGACGCCCGCCGAGGACGCGAACGAGCGCACCCGCACGCTCCAGGACGCGCTCGCGGGCCGGGTCGGCGTCTTCGTCCAGGCCTGGGCGACGCAGGACATCCGGACCGCCGTGTTCCTCAAGGAGGAGCTCATGCGCGAGGGCTTCGGCGAGCTCCAGCTCGTCGTCGACTGCGCGGCGGAGGCCTGGCGCGAGATCGACATGCTCAAGCGCACCGGCACCGCGGTGGTGCTTCCGCCGCTCCCGTCGCAGGGTCGCACGCGCGACTCGGCGCTGATGCCGCTCGACACCGCGCACCGCCTCGTCGAGGCGGGCGTCGACGTATGCCTCAGCGCGCACGCCGGCGACAACCCCGGCGCGCGGCTCGACGTCCAGGCCGGCTTCGCGATGCGCGGAGGCCTCGACCGCGCCCAGGCGCTGCGCGCGGTGACCGCCGTGCCCGCGCGCGTGCTCGGGATCGCCGACCGCGTCGGCACCGTCGAGGTCGGCAAGGACGCCGACCTCGTCCTTTGGAACGGGGAGCCGTTCGAGATCACTTCCCGCCCGGTGGGCGTCCTCGTGGGCGGCGAGCTCGTCGTCGATCCGCGCGACTGATCCACCCGGAACCGAACAGCGACAGGCGCCCCGCGCCGTCCAGCACCGAACACAAGAAGTCCGCACCGCGGCCCAGCCTCTCCCCATGAACTCCACCCTCCACCCCATGCGCGCCGGCGTCCTTCTCGGCGCCGTGCTCCTCTCGGGGAGCGCGCTCGCGGCACCGCAGGTCTCGAAGACCGCCATCAAGGCCGGCACGGTCATGACCCTCGACGGGGACCCGATCGAGAACGGCGTGATCGTGATCGAAGGCGGCCGGGTCAAGGCGGTCGGCGCCGCGGCGGACATCGAGATCCCGTGGGACGCGACGGTCATCGACCAGCCCGACCTCGTCGCGTTCCCCGGCTACGTCGAAGCTCACGTGGCGCGCGGCATCGACCGCGCGAACGAGACGCTCGACGTCGCGCCGTTCCTCGACGTGCGCGACTCGATCGACCCGGTGAACTTCTACTTCGAGGAGGCGCTCCGGAACGGGCTCGTGGCCATCAACGTCAGCCAGGGCGTCGACACGGTCATCGCCGGGCAGAGCCGCGTCGTGCAGCCGTTCGGGATGATGGTCGAGGACATGACGATCAAGCCGAAGAGCGGGATCACCATGTCGGCCGCGCCGCGGCGCGGGAAGACGCGCGCGATCCAGGCGCAGCTCCTGCGCGGCGCCTTCGACGATCTCGAGCGCTACCTGCGCGAGATGGTCCAGCGGAGGAAGGACGGGGACGACTTCGACCGGCGCGAGGCGCTCTACCAGGGCCGCGAGATCGAGGGCGAGGACGCCGAGGGCCGCGCGCTCCAGTCGGAGGCCTGGTCGATCGAGGGCTTCGAGCTCGTCCCGCGCGGCGAGGTCGACGAGAAGCGCGCGCCGCTCCTGGCCGTGATCGAGAACCGCATGACGGCCTTCGTCTACTGCGGTTCGCCGATGGACGTCCACACGGCGCTCCGCGTCGCCGACGACAACGGGTTCACGAAGAGCACGGTCCTCTATCTCGACGCGAGCTGCTGGAAGGCGGCGGAGCGCGTGAAGTCGGCCGGCGTCTCGGTGATCCTCTCGCCGAGTCTGACCCACGTCGACCGGGACCCGATCACCGGCGAGGAGATCGAGACGTTCGTGCCGAAGGTCTACCACGACGCCGGAGTGCCGTTCGCGCTCGCTTCGACCAGCGACGCCCAGCGCTCGCTCTGGTTCCAGGCGGCGCAGTGCGTTGCGAACGGCGTCCCGCGCGCCGCCGCCCTCGCGGCCGTCACGTCGACCCCGGCGTCGATCCTCGGCCTCGAGGAGCGCTTCGGCGCGATCCGGCCGGGCTCGGACGGCAGCGTCGTCCTGCTCTCCGGCGATCCGCTCAGCGTCACCTCGGTCGTGCAGCACGTCGTCCTCGCGGGCGAGCACGTGTACGACCGCGCGAAGGACGTCCGCGTGAAGCTGCTGCTCGACGGCACGCGTCCGCCGGGCACGTCGGCCGACGAGCCCGAGGAAGAGCCGTACGAGGGCGACGGCGACGACGGCACGGACGACGACGAAGACGAAGGCGAGAACGGCTGATCCAGAGCGCCAGGACCCGATCCATGCACCTCCATCGAAGCCTCAGCGGGGGCCGCGTCGCGGACCTCCTCCCCGCGCCTTCCGCGCTGACGGGACCCCTCGCGGGCGCGGTGTGCGCGCTCGCCGGCGGCGCGGCCGCGCTGGCGTCCGCCGCGCCCGCTCCGCAGCAGACGGGCCCGCTCGTGCTCCACGCGGGCACCGTGCTCCCCGGCGACGGCGCCGCACCCATCGAGAACGGTGCCGTGGTCGTCGCCGACGGCAAGATCGTCGAGGTCGGACGGTCCGGTGAGGTCGAGGCCCCCGCGGGCGCGCGTTCGATCGACTACGGCGACTCCGCGGTCCTCCTGCCCGGACTCGTCGCGGTCGACTCGGCCTACGTATCGTCCCGCCCCGGGCCGCGTACGGCCGACCCGACGGTGCTGGCGATCGACGCGTTCGACCCCTACCGACCGATCGTGTCGGCGCTGCAGAGCGGCATCACGACGGCGTACCTCGCGCCCGCGCGCGGGCGACTGATCGCCGGCCAGGGCGCGGTCGTGAAGACCGCCGGCGGCGCGCCGGGAGACGCCAGCGCGCGCATCGTGCTCGAGAGCGCGGGCCTGCACGGCTCGATCTCCGAGGACGCACGTCGTACGCCCGGCTACTGGGAGCCGCCGGTCCCCGCAACGGTCGACAAGGGCCTCGGCGTGGTGACCGAGCAGCTCCCGCGCACGACGATGGGCGCGGTGCTCGCGCTCGACGAGCTCATGGCGTTCGCGGGCGGCGACGACTCGTTCGCGGACGAGTACGGCCCGCTGACGGGGCCCGCGCTCGCCAAGGCGATCGCGGCCGGCGTCGCGTGGCGCATGGGCGCCGAGTCGGCCGGCGAAGTGCGCGCCATCCTGGACGCCGCCGAGCGCTACGGCTTCCCGCTCGTCGTGGACGGCGCGAGCGACGCGGTCTCGGCCGCGGCCGAGCTGGCCGCCGCGGGCGTCCCCGTCATCGCGCGGCCGCACTTCGAGGCGGGCGCGAACCGCGGCAAGTCCGCGACGGGCGACTGGCCCGAGTACGACACCATCGCACGCCTGGTGGGCGAGGGCGTCCGCGTGGCGATCTCGACGCCGCGCGGCATGGGATCGTCCGACCTCCGCTTCGCCGCCGCGCTGGCGATGCGCGGTGGGCTCGGCGCGGACCGGGCGCTGGACGCGATCACCATCGAGGCGGCGCGCATCCTCGGCGTCGACGGTCGGGTCGGGTCGCTCCGTCCGGGCAAGGACGCCGACCTGGTCGTGATGACCGGGGCCCCGCTGTCGACCGGCGCGAGCGTGCTCGCGACCGTCGTTGGCGGCGAGATCGTCTGGTCTCCCGAGCTGGCGCGTTCGGGCTCCGACGCGACGCGCCCCGGCAAGGTCAAGCGCGGCGTGCCCAAGGCCCTGCGCCCCGAGCCGCTGCAGCCCGTCGTCGTCAGCGTCGACGAGCTCCACGTGGGCGACGGCACCGTGCACCGCCCCGGCGAGGTGCTCCTCGTCGGAGGCAAGGTCGCCGAGGTCGGTGCGCGCGTCGCGCGTCCGGCGGGGGCCCGCGTGGTGCGCGGCGCCGCTGCGATGCCCGGCATGATCGACGCCTGGGGCCACCTCGGCCTCGACGGGATCGGTCGCGCGTTCTCGACGCGCCTCGACGCGACGCGCATCCTCGAGCCCGGGGACTACGCCGACCGCCAGGTCGCGCGTCGCGGCGTGACGACCGTCAACCTCGCGTCGACCTCCCTCGGGTCGATCACCCCGACCGTCGCCTACAAACCGGCGGCCGACAGCTTCGACGGCCTCGTCATCGACGGTGTGGCCACCGTGTTCCTCGAGTGGAACTCGAACATCACGACGACGTCGGGCGACAGCGTCCGGCAGACACTGGCGCGCGCGCGCAAGTACGTCGACGCATGGAACGAGTACGAGGCCGCGATGGCGACCTGGACGCCTCCGGCTCCCGAGCCTGCTGCGACGGACGACTCGGACGAGGACGACGACGAGTCCGAGGAAGAGGACGACGACGACAAGCCGAAGAAGAAGAAGCGCAAGAAGGGTGAGCGCGACCCGGCCAAGCCGGTCACGGGCGTCTTCGAAGGCACTTTGACTCTCGCCGGAGCCGAGCCCGGCGCCTCCGCCGAGAACGCCCGTCTGCGCTTCGACGAGGACGCCGACGGCGGGATCACGGGCTCGCTGCGCACGTCGCTCTTCGAGGACCTCCTCGCGGTGACCGGCAGCCGAGACGGCTACGACGTGACGCTCAGCATCGAGACGCCCGACGGCACCTGGGCGGCGACGCTCGCGCAGATCTACTCGAACGATCCGAAGCCGAAGAAGAAGCGCTCGAAGAAGAAGTCCAAGAAGGACGACGACGAGGACGCGGGCGACGGCGAGGGCGACGACAAGGCCAAGAAGGTCGCGCTCGTTCTCGACGACGACGACAAGAAGAAGGACGACGAGGACGCGCCGGTCGAGACGTACCTGCGCGGCGAGGTCACGCTGAACGAGGCGGTCATCGGCTCATTCGACGTCACCCAGGTCTCGTCCGAGTTCAAGCGCATCCGCCGGCCGCGGATCGAGCCCGAGGAAGAGTTGGAGCGCAAGAAGGCGCCCAAGGGCAAGCCCAAGGAGCCCAAGCGCGACAGCGACCTCGAGCCCTTCCGTCGAGCGCTGCGCGGCGAGGCGGCCGTCATCGTGTCGGTCGATCGCCGGGACCAGGTCCTCGCGTGCGTCGACGCGTTCGAGGCCTTCGGCGTGGCGCCGATCCTGTACGACTCGGACGAGGCGCACACGGTCGCGGGCCAGATCGCGGACCGCGTGTCGGGCGCGCTCATGCCGCGCCGGACGCTGATGGGCAGCGGCGCGACGCGCCTCGCGGCGCTCGCTTCCGCCGGTATCCCGGTCGGGTTCCCGAGCCAGGCCGAGGAGGGCGCCGCCGAGCTCGGCGTCTTCGCCGCGATGGCGGTTGCGCGCGGGCTCTCGCCCAGCGCAGCGCTGCGCGGACTGACGGGCGACGCCGCGAAGATGCTGCGGATCGACGACCGCGTCGGCCGCCTCGCGCCGGGTCTGGACGCCGACGTCATCGTCCTCGACGGGGATCCGCTCGAGGTCGCCTCGTCGGTCGTCCACGCGTTCGTCAACGGCCGCGAGGTCCAGTGAGCACTCTCCGAACGACCATGCAGATGATTCGACCCCGTTCCCTGTTCGGTGCCGCGCTCGGCGCTCTGGTGCTCGCCGCTCCTTCGATCGCGAACGAGCGCGGGACCGACGCCGAAGGCGCCGCGCCGCGTTCGAACGTTCGCCGCGTCGAGGTCGGCGGCCCTCTGGGAGTCGCGCCGCCGTCGGCGAACTCCGCGCCCACGGGCGAGGCCGGAAGCCTCGGCGGCCCCGGGCTCGCCGTCCGCGCCGCCAAGATCTTGACCGCCGAGTGGCAGGGTCGCTCCGTCGTCGACAACGGCGTCCTCCTGATGAAGGACGGTGTGATCGAGGTCGTGGGCCCCGCCCGCGACGTCGAGATCCCCGACGGCTACGAGGTGCGTGACGTCGGCGCGAACTGGCTGATGCCGGGTCTCGTCGAGATGCACTGCCACGTGGCGGGCGCGTTCGGCCTCAACGACACCGTCTTCCTGACGAACCCGGGAGTGCGCGCGTCCTCGGACGTGATCCCGGGCAACCCGCTGCTGCGCCGCGGCCTCGCCGCCGGAGTCACGACCGCGCTCTACATCCCGGGCTCCGGCACGAACATCGGCGGCCAGGGCATTCTCATGCGCACCGGCTTCGACGAGTACGAGCGCGCCGAGCTGCGCAATCCGGGCTCGATGAAGCTGGCGCAGGCGGGCAACCCGGAGCGCTGGATGCTGCGCCCGAACCGCTCGCTGATGAACTGGCACACGCGTAACACCTTCAAGCGCGGCATCGCCTACGCGAAGCAGTGGGAGGAGTACGAGCGCACCGGCCAGGGCAAGCCGAAGCTCCAGCCCCAGTGGGAGATCTTCCGCTCGCTGCGCAAGAACCACGCGCAGGTCTCGACGCACACGCAGATCTACCAGGTCGTGCACGCGACGCTGACGATGATCCACGACGAGCTCGGGATCCCCGTCTTCATCGACCACGGCACGTTCGACTCGTGGCGCCTCGGCGAAGAGGTCGAGAAGCGCGAGATCTTCGCGATCGTCGGACCGCGCGCGATCGACGTCCCGACCCGCGGCTTCATCAACTGGTCCGGCTCGAACCCCGAGCGGATCCAGGGCTGCGCGGCCGGCTACCAGGCGAACGGCGTTACGCGCGTCGGCTTCAACACCGACTCGCCCGTCATCCCGCAGGAGGAGCTCCAGATGCAGGCCGCGATGGGCGTGCGCTACGGCTTCGACAACCGCGGCATGGACGCGGTGCGCGGACTGACGATCGTGCCGGCGATGTCGTGCGGGCTGGGCGACGCGATCGGCAGCCTCGAGGCCGGCAAGATCGCGGACGTCGTCGTCATCACGGGCGATCCGGCCGACCCGCGCAGCCACGTGAGCCACGTCTGGCAGAGCGGCGAAACCGTCTACGAGATCGAGAGCTCGCGCCGCCTCTGGTAGGCCCACCACGCCGCGTTCTGACCGACCGATGGCCACCTCAGCGCTGATCCTCCTCGCTCTCCAGGCGGGCGTGCCCACCGCGGCGCGCCCGGCGGAGAGCGGCGTGGTCGCGCTGCGCGCCGAGAAGGCGCTCACCTGCGAGTACGAGTCGAACCGCGTCATCGACGACGCGGTCGTGCTCATCGAGGACGGACGCATCCGCGCGATCGGGCCCGCGTCCGAGGTCGCCGTGCCCGACGCCGCCATCGTCCACGACTACGGCGACCGCTGGCTCTGCCCGGGCCTGATCGATCTGCACAGCCACGTCGGCGGGTCGCGCGGCGACATCAACGACATGGTCTACCAGCTCAACAGCGAGCTGCGTGTGACCCCGGCCGTGCAGGCGGCCAACAGCGGCCTCGAGCGTCCGCTCGCCGCGGGCGTCACGACGATCCTCTTCATTCCTGGATCGGGGACGAACATGGGGGGGACCGGCGTGCTGATGAAGCTCGGCCACGAGGGCTACGAGCGCGCGCTCGTGCGCGATCCTGGCTCGCTCAAGCTCGCGCAGGGCGACAACCCCAAGCGGTGGGGATACCGGATGAACCGGATCCTCATGAACTGGAACATCCGGTACCGGCTGCGCCGCGGCCGTGCGTACGCGGAGGCGTGGGACGCGTACGACGCGGGCTCGGGCCCGAAGCCCAAGCGCGATCTGGGCCTCGACGTGTTCCGCGACCTCTACGGCGGGCGCACGCAGATCTCGACGCACACGCAGTACTACCAGCTCGTCCTGATGACGCTGACGATGCTGGCGCGCGACTTCGAGCTGCCGACGTACATCGACCACGGCTCGTTCGACAGCTGGAAGACCGCTCCGATCGCCGAGAAGCTCGGCGTCGCGGCGATCCTCGGCCCGCGCGAGATCAACGTTCCGCGCCCGCCGCGCTTCGACACGGACGGGCGGATCGAGGGCACTGCGTGGGGCTTTCAGGAGCACGGCGACGTCGAGATCGGGTTCAACACCGATGCTCCCGTCGTGCCCCAGGAGGAACTCTCCACGCAGGCCGCGATGGGCGTGCGGTACGGCCTCGACAACGACCGTGCCCAGGGCCTGCGCGGCGTGACGATCGTGCCGGCGCGGGTCTCCGGCCTCGGCGAGCGCGTCGGAAGCCTCGAGGTCGGCAAGGACGCCGACATCCTCGTCGTGACGGGCGACCCGATCGATCCGCGCACCGCGGTCGAGGCGACGTGGATCGACGGCGAGCTCTTCTACGACGCGCGGAGCGGGAGGCGCATGTGGTGAAGTCCCTCCTCGCGCTCTCCGCGCTGCTCGTGGCGCCGGTGGTCGCTTCGCAGTCCAGCGAGGTCGTTCTCCACGTCGGCAAGGTGTTCACGATGGACGCCACCGACGCGGTCCACGCGCCCGGGATGGTCTGCTTCGCGGACGGGCGCCTCACCTACGTCGGTCCGATCGTCGAGCGGCCCGGCGGCGGCGAGCCGCGCGTGCTTCACGACGCGTGGGCGACTCCGGGTCTGGTCGACCTGCACACGCACGTGCACAGCGGCAGCTTCGCCGACGTGAACGACATGGTGCAGGCGGTCAACCCCGAGCTCCGCGCGACCGCCGCGTACCGGCCCGGCAACGGTCTCATCGACCTCGGGCGCGCCGGCGGAGTGACAACTCTGTTCGGCATCCCTGGCAGCGGCACGAACATGGGTGGCTTCGGGCTCGTCTACAAGTCGCGCCCGGCCGAGGTCGGCTTCGAGGCCACGGTCGTTCGCGACCCCGGCGGCCTGAAGGTCGCGCAGGACTCGAACCCGCAGCGCCGCAACGCCGCCGACTTCGGGGTGACGCGCGCGGGGCAGTCCTGGAACCTCACCGACGTCGCCGATCGCGCGCGCGCCGTCCAGAGCAACGCCGGCGGCCGCCGCGACTTCTCCCTCGAGAACCTCGCGCGCGTGGTGCGCGGCGAGCTTCCCGTGCTCATCCACACCGCCGGCAGCGAGGGCGTCGTCAACACGGCGCGCATGTGGAAGATCAAGTACGAGGCCACCGCGGTGATCTCGCACGGCAGCTTCGACGGCTGGAAGACGGCGCCCGCGCTCGCGAAGATGGGCGTGCCGGTGAACCACGGACCGCGCACGGTCGACTACTACTCGACGCGCGACGGCCGCATCGTCGGGACGGGCGCCGAGTTCGTCGCGGCCGGTGTCCCGCTCTTCTCCCTGAACACCGACTCCAGCGTCATTCCGCAGGAGACGTTCTTCCTCCAGGCCTCGATGAGCGCGCGCTACGGCGGCGACCCGTACACGATGCTGCGGGCGCTGACGCAGAATCCCGCGCAGTCGTTCCTCCTGGATCACCGCGTGGGGAGTCTCGAGGTCGGCAAGGACGCCGACGTCGTCCTCTGGGCCGGAGACCCGCTCGACCCGCGCAACCGTGTCCACGCTGTCTACATCGACGGCGAGCTCGACTACGACGCCGGCCGCGACGGCCAGCGCTTCTGAATCCTCCCATGATCCTCCCCTCCCTCCTGGCGTTCGCGCCGCTCCTGTCTCCGTCGGTCGAGCCCGCGCGGCTCGTCCCGTCCGAGAGCGGCCCATTCGTGATCAAGGCGCGCCGCGTCGAGATCGGCAACGGCGAAGTCATGGAGCACGCCGTCATGCTGATCCAGGACGGCCGGATCGTGACGATGGGGCAGGACCTGCCCATCGAGCGCGGCCTGCCCGTCGTCGAGCTCGGCGAGGACCAGGTCGTGATGCCGGGGATCGTCGACCCGTACTCGCGCTACGGCATGTCGGGCGGCGGCTTCAACGACTCGCGCCCGAACATCATGGCGTCCGAGGAGCTCTACCCGTCGACCCGCTACGACGCGTTCCTCGAGAACGGAATCACGACGGTCGCGCAGTACCCGGCCGGCACTGGCATCCCGGGTCAGGCGGTCGCGATCCGCCCGCTCTACGGCTCGAAGGACTCGATGGTCCTCTCGGACGGCGTCTACCTGAAGGTGGTGATGTCGAACTCCGCGGGGAACAAGCGCAACCTCCGCCAGGGATTCGACAAGGCGGACGAGCACCTCAAGAAGGTCGAGGAGGAGCGCGAGAAGTTCGAGAAGAAGAACTCGAAGTCCAAGAAGAAGAAGAAGGACGACGACGACAAGAAGAAGTCGAGCTCCAAGAAGAAGGAGAAGTTCGTCGCGCCGACGCCCGACCCGAAGGTCCAGCCGTTCTTCGACCTGCGCGAGGGCGAGCTCAGCGCGCTCTTCTCGATCGGCAGCGCCGCCGCCTACGAACACCTGATCGACGCGATCGACGACGAGGAGTTCGAGTGGGGCCTGCGTATCCCTCTCCGACGCGACATCGACGTCTTCCACGTCAAGGACAAGGTCGGCGAGCGCGGCGTCTACACCGTGATGGAGCCGCTCCTCACCCTGCAGCCGGGGACGATGCGTCAGCGCAACCTCCCCGCCGAGTTCGAGCGGGCCGGCGCGAAGCTGGTCCTCCTGCCGCGCAGCGACCGCCCGTCCGGCTTCGAGAGCTTCCTCGTCGACGTCGGCGTCATGATCGGCGCCGGTCTCGACCGCGCCGCGGCCGTCCGCGGGGTCACCCAGCACCCGGCCGACATGCTCGGCCTCGGGGACGAGGTCGGGACGCTCGAAGAGGGCAAACGCGCCAATCTTCTCGTCCTGTCCGGCGACCCGTTCCAGCCCGGCACCAAGATCGAAGCCGTCCTCCTCGACGGTGAGTTCGTCATCGGAGACATCGACCAGTGAAAGCGTTCAACCTCTCCATCGCCGGCCGCACGCGCGCCGGCCTCGCCTTCCTGCTGATCGCCTTCGTGGGCGCTCCGGCGCTGGGTAGCCCCGCCGCACTCGGTGCGGTGACGCCCTTCGACGACGACGACGCGACCGAGGAGTCCACCGACGACGAGGAGGAGGAGCAGTGGCTCGCCCTCGTCGGCGGTGACGTCCACCTCGGCACGGGCGGCGTCCTGCGCGGCGCGACGGTCCTCACGCACGAAGGCAAGATCGCCGAGGTCGGCTACGACGTCTTCGTGCCCGAAGAGGCCGAGGTCGTCGACGTGGCGGGCATGCGGGTCTACCCCGGCCTGATCGCAGTCGGCTCGTTCGGCCTCTTCGGCGGCAGCGGCAACCTGCGCGACTCGGTCGACCCGTACAGCCGCAACATGACGCTCGCCCTCGCCGCTGGCATCACGACGGCGGTGAACGGCAACACGGTCGCCAAGCTCAAGCGCGGACACCTCGAGGGGCTCGTCCTGAAGGACTCGGCGTTCGAGAACTTCAGCTTCTCGAACCGCAACCCGCAGGGGCAGCTCAAGGTCGTCAGCGACTTCGAGAAGGCCGCCGAGTACCTGCGTCAGTACCGCGCCTGGGAGCAGGCGGTGAAGCGCGACAAGGAGCTCAAGGCCCCGAGCAAGAAGGGGATCGACGACCGGACCGTGCGCGTCCTGACGGGCGAGATCCGCCCGCGCTTCAGCGCCAATGATCGCACCGACCTGGCCGAGATCGCCGCGCTCGCGCGCCGCTTCGGCTTCCGCCCGATCCTCGAGGGGGCGACCGAGGGTTGGACCGTCGCCGACGAGCTCGGCCGCGCCGGTGCGACCGCGATCGTGACACCGCGTCGTCGGTCGAGCGCGAGCGAGCGCCAGACGTCCGACAACGGCTCGAGCATCGAGAACGCTGCGAAGCTGCACGCGCACGGCGTTCCGGTCGTGGTCGTACCCGCGTCGCGCGGCATCGTGCTGGGCGGCATCGTCGGCCAGGATCTCCTGCACCTCCCGATCGAGGCCGGCTTCGCGATCCGCGGTGGCCTGCCCGAGCAGGCGGCGCTCGAGTCGATCACGATCGAGGCCGCGCGCGTGCTCGGCGTCGGGCATCGAATCGGGTCGATCGAGGTCGGCAAGGACGCCGACCTGATCGTCACGGACGGTGATCTCCTGCACTACCAGACCTTCGTCCAGTGGGCGATCGTCGACGGCGAGATCGTCTACGACAAGCAGGAGGAGATGTTCTTCGCGCACATCCGCCCGCGTCCCGACTCGGCGCTCGCGCCCGAGGAGAAGGTCGACGCCGGCGAGGAGGACGCGGCGGACCCCCAGTCCGACGAAGGTGATGCGGGCGACGAAGGTGATTCGGGCGACGAGGAGGCCGGCGACGGCGACGGAAGCGGTGACGAGCCTGAGCCCGAGCCCGACGGCGGGGACGGCGACGGTCTCTGAGCGCGTCGACCGAGCCCGCTCGTACGCACGGAGCGGCGTCCCCGGCCCGGGGGCGTCGCTCCGCGTTCGTTTCGGCGGGTCCGAAGCGGCCTCCGGCGGCGACCGCGCCGCGCCCTCTCGCTACACTCGGCGCGTCCCATGCTCCTGCGCCGCATCCTGAGCTCCCTCGGTTCGACGAAGGAACCGCGGAACCTGTCCCGCGAGGAGGCCAGCCGCGCCTTCGCGTCGATCCTGAGCGGCGCCGAGAGCTCCTCGCTCATCGCGAGCTTCTTCGTGACGCTCCGCTGGAAGGGCGTCACGACCGAGGAACTCCTCGGGATGGCGATGGCCGCGCGCGCCGTCTCGCGCGTGCCGTGCGCGGGGATGAGCGGCCTCGTCACGGTGGCTCCGCCCCAGGACGGCCATGACATGCTGCCGCCGCTCGAGGTCGCCGCCGGCCTGATCGCCGCGGCCGCGGGTGCGCGCGTGCTCGTCGTATCCGACCGCTGCGTGCCTCCGCACCGCGGCCTCACTGCGGCGAACGTGCTCGAGTCGCTCGGACTGTCCATGACCTGGGACCCGTCGGAGGCCGAGAGCTGGGTCGCGAAGGCCGGCTTCGCCGCCGTCTCCGTGTCCGGCATCTGTCCGCCGCTGCTCTCCCTGCGGCGCGTGCGCGGTGACATGGTGATCCGCACTCCGCTCTCGACCCTCGAGAAGCTCATCGCGCCCCCCGGCTCGTCGATCCTGATCGGCACGCAGGGAGGTCCCGTGCTCGGTACCGCCGTCGAGGTGCTCAAGGGCCTCGGTCACCGCCGCGGCGTCGCGATCCAGGGTCTCGACGGCGGCGTCGTCCCGTCGGCGACGCGCCGTACGCGCGGGATCGAGCTCGACGGCGACCACCTCGTTCCGGTCACGGTCGAGCCCGCCGACTTCGGTTTGGACGCGACCGAGAACCCCGAGCTCCCGCTCTTCGGTCCCGCCGAGGACGGCCAGGGCGCCGCCGACAACCCCGCACTCTGCCGCGCCGCGGGGGACGTGACGCGCGCCGTTCTGGCGGGCGAGCGCTCGCCCGCGCGCAACGCCGCGCTGCTCTCCGCGGCGCTGATGCTCAAGGCGACCGGGCGCTGTCTGACGATCGCCGAAGGCGTCGACGCGGCCACGCACGCGCTCGACACCGGCGCTGCGGCGGAGCGCGTCGACCGACTTCGCGCGCTCCTCGGCTGACGCCCGGGACGTCCGCACCCCCGATCCGACCCGATGACCCCCGAGCCCATCGATCCGAAGGCCCTTGCGGCCGTCGACCTCGGTTCGAACTCGTTCCACGCCGTCGTCGCGCGCGAAGAAGAGGGACGCCCACGGGTCATCGACAAGGTCCGCGAGCGCGTCGCACTCGCCGAGGGCCTGCACGGCGGGCGGCTCGACGCGATCGTCCAGGCGCGGGCGCTCGCGACGCTCGAGCGCATCGGCGAGCGCCTCGCCGCCGTTCCGCGCGACCGTGTGCGCGCCGTCGGGACCGCGACTTTCCGCAGGCTGCGCGACGGGGAGGCGTTCCTCCGCACCGCCTCGAAGGCGCTCGGCACGCCGATCGAGATCCTGCCGGGCCGCGAGGAGGCGCGCCTCGTCTACCTGGGCGTCGCCCACGCACTGGGCGACGACGTGGGGGACCGGCTCGTCGTGGACATCGGCGGTGGCAGCACCGAGTGCATGCTCGGCACCCGCTTCGAGTCCCGTAGCGAAGACAGCCTGACCATGGGCTGCGTGACGTGGAGCCGTCGCTTCTTCCCCGGCGGTCACATGCACTCTGGCGCGTTCGAAGAAGCGGAGCTCGCCGCGCGCGTCGAGCTCGAGCCCGTCGCCAAGTCCTACAGCGCGGGCCAATGGGACCATGCAATCGGCTCCAGCGGCACGATCCGCACGGTGGCCGCCATCCTCGAGGGCAAGGGGTGGGGCGACGGGACGATCACGAAGCAGGGCCTCAAGCGGCTGCGCGCGCACCTCGTCGAACTGGAGCACAGCGACCGCATCGAGCTCGAGGGCATGCGGCCGGACCGTCGCGACGTGATCGCCGGCGGCGTCGCGATCCTGCGCGGAGTCTTCAAGAGCCTCGGCGTGACCGAGATGCAGCCGTCGTCCGGCGCGCTGCGCGAGGGCGTGCTGCACGACCTGCTCGGGCGGATCCAGCACGAGGACGTGCGCGAGGCCAGCGCGCGCGCGTTCCTGGAACGGCTCGGCCAGGACGTCGAGCACAGCGAGCGCTGTCGCGTGACCGCGTGGGAGCTCTTCGATCAGGTCGACGAAGCGCTCGGGCTGCGATCGACGGACCGGCAGCTGCTCGGCTGGGCTGCACTGCTGCACGCGATCGGCCTCGCTGTTTCGCACTCCGGCTACCACAAGCACGGCGCGTACCTCGCGCGCTACGCCGACCTCGCCGGCTTCTCGCGCCAGGACCGCGACCAGCTCAGTGCGCTCGTCCGCGGCCAGCGTCGACGGCTGCGCCCCGACCTGCTCGCGGGCTTCACCGACGAGCGCCTGCACGCGCTGCGCTGCCTGCTCGCGCTCCTCCGGATCGCGCTCCGGCTGCGCAGGGACCGTACCGAGCGGTCGCTCCCGAAGGTGCGAGTCCGCGCGTCGGGCTCGCGTTACCGCGTCGGGTTCCCCGACGGCTGGCTCGACGATCACCCACTGACGCGCGCCGACCTCGAGGAGGAGTCGCGCCAGCTGGACGCGTTCGGCATCGTGCTCGAGCTCGACTGAGCGCGCAGGAGCGCCGAGTGCGGTGCCTCCGCGAAACGCTCGCAGCGCGGAGTCACCGCGCTCGTTACGACCCTCAGAAGGTCGCGATCAGGTCCATGCCGAGCACGCTCCGGTTGTAGTCGGCACCCTCCGACCAGTCGTACCGGTACTCCGGTCGAAGCGTGAGGTTCGCGCCGATCCGGTAGTTCGCTCCGAAGGTCGCCTCGTAGTGCGAGACCGACCCGCTCGCGGGGTTCGTGCCGCCGTGCGGCGCGAACCCGGTCGCGACGTCGGCCTTCCACCACTCGAACCGCGCGCCGAGGCTCAGGTCGTCGTCGACGTCGCAGAAGAGGTACTGGTTGAGGCCGAGCGTATCCTCGCCGGTGCTGCCGACCTGGAGGAGGTCCGACTGGAGCACCCAGTTGAGGCGATCGGAGAGCGCGACGTCGACCACGACCGACTGCATGAACGCGTCGCGGCCGCGCGCACCGAAGTCGCCGATGGTGGTCATGTAGGCCAGCGCGACGTCGTCGCTCAGGTTCGTCGCGACGCCGCCGAGGAAGTTGCTCCCTTCGGCGAACTGCTCGAAGCCGGTGTCCCAGCCGAGCGTCCAGCCTCCGTACACGGTGGTGTCGTCGTCCAGCGCGTAGCTCGCGAGCACGCCCGTGTGCGTGAACGGCTCGGAGTTGTACATGGTGATCGCGTGGCTGTAGAAGAAGTTGCCGGGCGCGCCGACGACCTCGTAGCCGATGAGCGTGTAGAAGTGCCCGGCCTTCACGTTCCAGTCGCCCGACGCCGCCTCGACGTAGGCCTGGGGCAGCGCGAAGCCGTACCCGTCGCCCGTCTGGAAGTTGTCGCCCGCGTCCCACCCGCGCAGGTCACCGTCGGAGCCCGCCGGGTTTCCGAACGACGCCGTGTCACCGCCGTCGGTGCCGTAGAGCGCGTCGAAGCGGAAGCCGAAATCGACCCCGCCCTGGCTCCCGTCGGCGAGGCGCTCGACGAAGAGCCACGCCTGGTGCAGGTTCAGACGGTCGGGGTCGGAGTTGAACAGGTCGTTCGAGTCGGTGTGCCAGCCGAGCTGCAGCCAGCCGCCGAGCTCGAGGCCCGTGTCCTCGACGAAGGGCTGGAGGAGCTTCCACGAGGATCCGTCGTCGGCCGCGGGGGCCTCAGAGGCCTCGATGGCCTCGTCCGCGGTCTGGGGGATGGCCCGCGCGGGGCGGGGCATCCGATAGGAGGCCGGAATGGCCTCCTGCGCGAATGCGGTCGTGCCAGCGGGTACGAGGCCGCCGAGGATGAGAACGGCGGCGGTCGTGAGGAGGCGCAGGGCGGGGTTGTTCATGCGATCGGATCGGGAAAGCCCGAGCGTGGGGGTCTCGCGGGGATCGACTCGTATCGGGATTCACTTGAGGGCTTTCCACCGCGCAGAGCCGGGTAGGTTTGCGGCATGAAGCCCCTCCTCCTCGCCACTGCGCTCCTCCTGGCCGCCTGCCAGGGGCCCCAGCGCACCGCCGAGCGCGCTGCGCTCCCGATCGAGCCGGCGCCCGCTCCCATCGCCGCTGCTCCGGCCGCCGACGACACCCCGGCGCTTCCGCGCTGGACGCATTCGGACCGCGCCGAGCACGCGGTCCGCGCGTGGGTCCGCGACCTGCGCTGAACCCGCTTCCGAGGGCGGGGACGCCGTAGCATCTCCGCCGATGAAGCACCTCGAACTGGCGAGCGGCGCTCGCATGCCCGCGTTCGGCCTCGGGACCTGGAACTCCGCTCCGGGCGAGGTCGGCGCGGCCGTGCGCACGGCGCTCGAGCTCGGCTACCGCCACATCGACTGCGCCGCGGTCTACGGCAATGAGGCCGAGGTCGGCGACGCGTTCGCGCGCGCGTTCGCGGACGGCGTCGTCGCACGCGAGGACGTATGGATCACCTCGAAGCTCTGGTGCAACGCGCACCGGGAGTCCGAGGTGGGGCCGGCGCTCGAGCGCACGCTGGCCGATCTCCGCTGCGAGTACCTCGACCTCTATCTCGTGCACTGGCCCGTCGCGCTGCGCGCCGACGCCAGTCCTCCGGCCGGGCCGGGCGACTACCTCTCCCTGGAAGAGGTCCCGCTGGAAGAGACGTGGACCGGCATGCGCGGCGTGAAGGCGCGCGGGTTGTGTCGCCACATCGGCGTCTCCAACTACAGCTCGAAGAAGCTGCGTTCCCACGCAGCGTTCGACGATCCGCCCGAGATCGACCAGGTCGAGATGCACCCGTACCTGCGTCAGGACCGCCTCGCCGGCGCGGCGTCCGAGCACGGCGTGCGGCTGATGGCGTACTCCCCGCTCGGCTCCGGCGCGCGCCCGGCGACGCTCCAGAGGTCGGGCGACCCCGTGCTGCTCGAGGACCCAACGGTGCGCGCGATCGCGGCCGAGCTGTCCGCGACGCCCGCGCAGGTCCTGATCGCCTGGGCGCTCGAGCGCGGGACGTGCGCCATCCCGAAGTCGACGAACCCCGGCCGGATCGCGGAGAACCTCGGCGGAGCATCGCTTGAGCTCGACGCCGCGTCGATGGCGCGGCTCGATGCGCTGGATCGCGGGCTGCGCTACGTCCACGGGGCGTTCTGGGCCAAGGAAGGCAGCCCCTATACGGTCGAGACCCTCTGGGACGGGGACGTCTGATCGGGCCGCCCCGCGGCGCCCCTCGAAGATGCGCTTCGACTGGACGGAACTCCGCGCGCGCGCGGACGAACTGCTCGCGCTCGGTCCGTTCCGCGCGCACGGGAGCGAGCGCTTCGCGCTGACCGCCGACGGCGCGACGCTGCGCCTGCCGCCCGCAGTTCCGGCGCCCGGGGGGCTTTGGGACGCACCGGACTGGGGCGCGGAGCCCGTCCACGTCCAGGTGGCGCGCCGGGCGCGCGGTGCGGACGTGTGTGCGCTCCGCGGCTACCTGGAAGCGCTGCCCGAGGAGCTCCCGCTGCAGTGGATGGTGCTGCTGCAAGCAGGGGCGACCGCGCTCGCCGTCCTCGACGCGGGGGAGCCCGTCGTCACGAAGAGCTTCAAGCGCTACGTCGTCCGCGGCAACGGCCGGGCTCAGCCGACGCACCTGAGGGTGAAGGGGAAGTCGCGCTACGGTGCGCGCCTCCGGCTGCAGAACGCGAAGCGCCAGCTCGAGGAGACCAGCGAGCGACTGCGCGCGTTCCACGCGGAGTTCGGCGCACCGCGGCAGGTGCTCTACGGCGCGCCGAAGCGCCTCTGGGCCGACTACGCGCAGTCGCGGCCCGCGCCGCCGTTCGACGGTCTCGAGCTCGTGCGGATCCCGTTCGACCTCGCCGTCCCGACGACCGAGGTTCTGCTCGACGCGTACGCTCGGCTGCGCAGCGTCGATCTTTCGAGGGACTGATGCGGCGGCCCTACTCGGCCGCGAAGGACATCTGGAGGAAGTCCTTCATGCGCTGCCAGCTGTCGGCGTCCGCGCCCGCGTCGTAGCGGAGTGCCTGCTCGAGCCCGAACTCCTCGCCGAGGCGCGTCGCGTCGGCGTTCGTGAACGCGTGGCGCACGCCCGGGTAGACGACCATGCCGTACCCGTCGACGCCCGCCGCGTCCATCTCGGCGACGAATGCGTCGCGCTCGGCCTGTCCCGCCATCGGATCGTCGGCGCCCGTCAGCACGAGGATCCCGGCCTGCACCGCTCCCGGCTCGGCCTGGAGCCCGGTGCTCAGGAGACCGTGGAACGACACGACCGCGTCGAGGTCGCGCCCTTCGCGCGCCATGTCGAGCACGACGCCGCCGCCCATGCAGTAGCCGATCGCTGCGACCGAGTCGCCGTCGACGTCCGGCTGCGAGCGCAGGAGCGCGAGCCCCGCGTCGAAGCGCGCCACCATCGTCGGTCGGTCCTTGAGCAGCGCCTGCATGAAGGCGCCCGCGTCCTCGGGGTGCGAAGCGGACTTGCCCTCGCCGTACATGTCGACCGCGAGCGCCACGTAGCCCAGGTCTGCGAGCTCACGCGCACGGCGACGCGCGTAGTCGTTGTGGCCCCACCACTCGTGCACGACGAGGACGCTCGGGCGGGCCTCCGCGGCGCCCGCTGGGCGGGCGAGGAAGCCGCGCAGCTCCACGCCATCGGCCGAGTAGGTCACTTCCTCCTCGAGGGGGAGCGCCATGGCATCGTCCCCGGCGGCGACCGGGCCTTCCTGCACGGGCGCCGCGGGCGAGCCGCCGCACGCACAGGCGAGAAGGGCGAAGAGGGCGAGGACTGGGCGGCGTCGATCGGTGTTTTTCATGGGGGCGTCTCCTGGACGCCCCGGATCCTACCGGCTCGAGCCGCTCAAGCCGCGCGGTTCACGCACGCCCCGTCAGTGCCCGTGCAGGCTGCGCAGCGGGCCGCCGAGCCCGTCGGCGGCGTCCGAAGCGGACGACTTCGACGCGATGCGCTCGAGCAGTTCGGCCTGCGGGTCGTCGAGGCCGTCGCCCTTCACGTAGCGACCGTCGCTGCCGAGGTCCCACCCGGCCACGTCGTCGCCGAGGTAGATGAGGAGGTCTTCCGCGATGAGGCGCTCCTTGATGGCCGCGTCCTCGATGGGGAAGCAGGTCTCCACGCGCCGGTACAGGTTGCGCGACATCCAGTCGGCGCTCGACGCGTAGAGGCGGCGCTCGCCGCCCGCTTCGAAGAAGGCGAGGCGCGAGTGCTCGAGGAAGCGCCCGAGCACCGAGCGCACGCGGATGTTCTCGGACACGCCCGGCACGCCGGGCCGCAGGCAGCAGGCCCCGCGGATGATGAGGTCGATCTGGACCCCGGCGCAGCTCGCGTCGTAGAGCGCGCGGATCATCGCGGGCTCCGTGAGCGCGTTCATCTTGGCGATGATGCGGGCGGGCTCGCCCGCGCGCGCGTTGTCCGCCTCCTGCGCGATGAGGCGACGCATCTCGTGGCGCAGCGTGAACGGCGCGTCGAGGAGGCGCTGGAGCGGCTCCTTCGCGCCGAGGCCCGTGAGCGCGTGGAACAGCCGGTGGACGTCGTCGGCGAACACCTCGTCGGACGTCAGGTAGCCGATGTCCGTGTAGGCCCGCGCCGTGCCGGAGTGGTAGTTGCCGGTCGAGAGGTGCACGTAGCGCCGCAGACCGTCGGGCTCGCGGCGCACGACGAGCGTCATCTTCGCGTGAGTCTTGTAGCCCACGACGCCGTAGACGACCTGCGCGCCGACCTTCGCGAGCTGCGTCGCCAGGTCGATGTTCTCGGCCTCGTCGAAGCGCGCGCGCAGCTCGACGACCGCGGTGACCTGCTTGCCGGCCTCGGCCGCCTCGACGAGCGCCTGGACGATGGGGGAGTCCTCGTCCGTGCGGTAGAGCGTCTGCTTGATCGCGAGGACGTCGGGGTCGTGCGCCGCGCGGCGCACGAGGTCGATCACCGGTGCGAACGACTCGTACGGGTGGTGCAGCAGCACGTCGGTGTGCCGCAGCACGCTGAACGGATCCTCGGTGCGCGAGAGCTGGCGCGGGAATCGCGGCGTGAACGGCGCGTATTTGAGGTCGGGCCGGTCGACGAGGTCGTGCAGCGCGCCGAGGCGCCCGAGGTTGACGGGGCCGTCGACGCGGTAGAGGTCCTGCTCGGGCAGGCCGAAGCGCTCGAGCAGGAAGCGCGCGAGTTCGTCCGGGCAGTCGAGCGTGACCTCCAGCCGTACGGGCTCGGCGAACTTGCGCTCGGGCAGCTCTCCCTCGAGCGCCTCGAGGATGTTCTCGACCTCCTCGTCGTCGACCCAGAGCTCGGAGTTGCGGGTCACGCGGAACTGGTGGCAGCCAACCACGCGCATTCCGGGGAAGAGCGTCTCGATGTGCGCGTGCACGACCGACGACAGCATCACGTACGAGAGGCGCCCGTCCTCGCCCTCGAGCGCGGGTGGAAGCGCGATCAGGCGCGGCAGTGTGCGCGGCACCTGCACGACGGCGATCCCCGCGTCGCGCGCGAACGCGTCCTCCCCCTCGACGACGACGACGAAGTTGAGGCTCTTGTTGAGGATCTTGGGGAACGGGTGCGACGGATCGAGCCCGACGGGCGTGAGGATCGGCTCCACCTCGGCGCGGAAGTAGTCGGTGATCCAGGCGGCCTGCTCGTCGCCCCACTCGTCCCGGCGCAGCACCGCGATGCCCTCGCGGCGCAGCGCGGGCAGCACGACCTGGTTGAGCGCTGCGTACTGCTCCTCGACGAGCGCGCGGGCCCCCGTCGTGATGTCGGCGAGGACCTGGGTCGTCGTCCGGCCGTCTACGTCATTGCCGGCGCGCCCGAGCGTCAGCTTCTCCTGGTGCGACGCCTTGCGCACCTCGAAGAACTCGTCGAGGTTCGTGCTGCTGATCGTCAGGAAGCGCAGCCGCTCGAGCAGCGGGACCCGCGGGTCGAGCGCCTGGCTGAGCACCCGGCGGTTGAACTCGAGCAGGCTGAGCTCGCGGTTCAGGAAGACCTCGGGGCCGTAGCGAGCGTCGTCGGGCAGGGGCCCGCGGCCTCGGTCCCCGGGCGGCGGGTGGGTCGGGAACGTGGGCCGTTCCGTGGGTGTGTGTCCTGCGTCGTCGAGCATCGCGCGTGCCGATCCCGTCTACATCGACGGAAGCGGCCCTATTCCATAGTCGAAACCCGTGCCCGTGTTGGGGTTACGACGGCTTGTTCGGGTCTCGAACGCGGCCGGCGGGCGCTAGCGGGGGAGGGTGAGACGCGCCTGGTGCAGCACGTCGCCCACGAGCCCGCTCAGACGGCCCGTCCGGGCCACGTCGAGGCGCCCGCCGCGCTCGTCCACGGCCGGGGCCCATACGGGGAGCTCCTCCGCCGACGTCGTGAGGAGGGCCTCGGGGGCGGCCGCGTCCAGGCAGCGGTCGACCAGCTCGCGGGCCGCGCGGCGCTCCGCCTTGGGGCGCCCGCCCCCGACCGCCTCGGGCCCGCCGCGGCGCCCGTAGAGCTCGTCGTGCAGGGCCGGGAAGGCGTCGGGGTCGGTCAGCACGCTCGCCATCCAGACGTGCGTCACGGGCCGGAGCTCGCGCGCGCTCCAGCCGCCGGTCCGGGGCCGCGGCAGCCCGGCGTCGACCGCCTCGAGCGCCCGCCGCAGCTCGGCCTCCTCCTCGCTCGGCAGGGTGACCCAGCGCACACGACGCCCGAGCACGATGGCCTCGAAGAGCAGCGGCGCGAGCTCGGCCACGGCCGCGCCCACGTAGAGCGAGCGGCCTTTCCCGTCCGGGTCGAGGGAGGCGAGCGCCTCGCCGACGTCGGACGCGTGCTTGAGCCCCGCGTCGAGGATCGCGTCGCGCCGCTCGTCGGAGAAGAATCCCTCGGAGTCGCCGTCGCAGACGGTGCGCGCGACGGTGTCCCAGGCGATCTCGGCGTCGAGCGCGGCGAGGACTTCGCCGAACCGCGCAAGTGCACGCTCGCTCATGCGGTTCCCGCCTCCGGCCCGCCGTCCTCGCTCCCGCTGAGCGGGATCCAGCGCACGATGCCGCGCGCGGGCGGGATCTGCGCAGCGTGCCCGAGGGAAGCGCGCCAGCGGAGGCCGCCCGGGCCCTCGTACACGACGCCCTCCTCGAGGTCGCCCCCCTCGTTGAAGAGGTGGTGGGTCACGTCGAACAGGTAGCCGAGCACCTCGAACGGTTCGAGGCCTGGCCGATCGGGGAAGACCGCCTCCTGGTCCATCTGTCCGAGCTGCCCGAGGCCGACGACGTCCGCGACGCGGACGCCCTGCCCCGCGTCGGCGACACGTCCGTTGATCCAGATCTGGAGGGGCAGCGCGCCCTGCTCCTTCGCCATGGCGCGGATGCCGCCGATGACGTTGCCGTCGCGCAGCGATTCGCCCGCGGGGAAGAAGACGCACAGCGCACCGGGGTGGGCGAGGAGCGCGACGCCCGCGCGCTCGAGCGCCTCCATCTGGAGCTTGGGGCCGCTCTTCGGCTCGGTGAGCTGCAGCAGCGCGAACGCGCGATGCGCGTCGGCCGCGCGCGCGCCGCCGGGCCAGAGCGCGTCCTGCCCGCCGGCCCGCGCGAGCGCGCCGGGGAAGAGGCCCGCGGACGGGCCGCCGAGCTCGGCCAGAGACTCCTCGTCCTCGTCCGGCCAGGCCGAGCCGAAGAGCGAGACCTCGAGCGTGCCCGCGCCGAGCTCCGCGCGGACGAGCGTCTCGGTCATCTCGACGCGGCGCGCATCGAGCGTCGAGCTCGCGGCGACCCCGTAGACGGACTCCAGGCTCGGCGGCTCGGAGAAGAGGACCACCGCCGTGCGTGTCACGATCTCGTTCGTCATCGTCGTTCGCGCGGTCGGACCCGGGCGAAGCCGCCCGCGGCCGCTTCGTCCGCGGCGGGTCCTCAGCGCTTGCGCACGAGCTCGTGGTACTGGCCGGCGGGGAGGTCGCCGAAGGACTGCACGTCGCCGTTCGGCCACGTGACCTTGACGTCCCGCGCGGTGTCCGCGCCGCCGAGTCCGAAGTGGACGCGGTGGTCGTTGCTCGAGAGGTAGCTGTACGCGGGGCTCGCGAGGCGCACGCGACGGCCCTCGGTGCCCGGCGCTGCGATGGAGACGACCGCGCCCTGCACCAGCGCCTTCTTCGAGCCCTCGACGAGCCGGAACCCGACCCAGCGCGCCGCGGCGGCGCCCGGCTCGTTCGCCACGTTGCGCAGCACCTTCACGGACGCGTCGAGGTCGTGCAAGACCACGTCGACGTCGCCGTCGCCGTCCAGGTCACCGAACGCGGCGCCGCGGCTCGTGCCGACGCTCCCGCTGTCCCCGTCGCGCAGCTGGAACTTGACGCCCCGGCGGCCGTCCTTGCCCTTGAACACGTGGTTGGGCTCGGCGTACGCGTCGGCCGGGTCGTAGCGCTCGTCCTCCTTCCACGCCTGGACCGCGCCGTTCGCGACGTAGAGATCGAGGACGCCGTCGTGGTCGAAGTCGTGGATGCCCATTCCGAACCCGGTGAGCTTCAGGCTCGCCGCGTTCGTCCCGACCATGTTGCTCTTGTCGTCGAACAGCCCGTTCTTGTTGCGGTAGAAGGTGTTCGTCTCCTTGCGCAGGTGCGTGATGAAGAGGTCGAGGTCCTCGTCGTTGTCGAGGTCCGCGAACTGCACGCCCATGCCGGCCTCGGGCCGCCCCTGCCCGTTGACGGCGCAGCCGCCGGTCATCGCGACGTTCTCGAACACCGCGCGCCCGCCGTTCTGCCAGAGCACGTTCGCCGTCGCGTCGTTCGCGACGTACACGTCCTGGTCACCGTCCTGGTCGTAGTCGGCGACGACGACCCCGAGCCCGTTCCCGAACGCGGTCTCGACCTTGCCGAGCGCGGTGCGGTCCGTGTATCCAAGGCGTCCGTACGTATAGAGCACGTCGACCGAGGGCGCGTTGTAGTTGTTCGGGCTGCAGTAGTCGGGCTCCTGGTAGTAGTTGAAGCACGGAGTTTCGACCGTGTCCGACCAGGCCAGGTTGTTCACGACGTACAGGTCGAGGCCGCCCTTGCCGTCCGCGTCGAAGAACGCGGCGCTCGTCGCCCAGCGCGGGTCCGCGACGCCGAGCTTCTCGGACACGTCCGCGAACGTGCCGTCGCCGTTGTTGCGGTAGAGCACGTTCGGGCCGACGTTCGTGACGTAGAGGTCGACGTCGCCGTCGCGGTCGAAGTCGGCGCACGCGGCGCCCATCCCGTACCCGCCGTGTCCGACGCCGGCGGCCTCGGTCACGTCGACGAAGCGCAGCTCGCCCTCCTCGGTGTCGTTGCGGTAGAGCCGATTCGTCGGCTGCGTCGCGCCCTCGGCGATCTCACCGAGGAAGCCGCCCTGCACGAGGTACAGGTCGAGGTCGCCGTCGCCGTCGTAGTCGAAGAGCGCGACGCCGCCGCCCATGATCTCGGGGAAGCGATGCGCCTCCGAGCGATCCGAGACGTTGACGAAGTCGACGCCCGCCGCGGCGGCAACGTCCTCGAACCAGGGTCGGTCCGCGGCCTCGGCGTCCGTCTGCGAGGTGGGGAAGGGCGTGAGTGCGAGCGCGGTGAGGAGCAGCATCGGTCTGCGGTCTCGGTTCGGTGTCTTGATCGGGAGAGTCGTCTTCGGGCAGCGGCGTGTCAGCGCTGGTCGCCGCCGAGCTTCGCGCGCTCCGCTGCGATGAAGGTGCGAACCGACGTGAGGAATGCGGCACCGTTCGGGTCGTTCGCGACGGCTTCCTCGAAGACGGGCAGGACCGCCTCGGCCTCGTCGAACTGCTGGTTCGTCAGGAACCCCTGCACGACGAACTGAAGGAGGGGCGCGTTCTTCAGCTCGGTCGCGACGTCGGCGAGGCGCGCGACGTACGGCTTGATCGCCTCCTGGCGCCCGTTCTGCAGCTGGAGCTGGATCGTCGTCTGCAGCGCGTTCGGATCGCGCGGGTCACGCGCGAGGTGCTGCACCGCGTGGTCGAGCGCCTTCCTGACCTGCCCCATCTGGAAGTGGAGCTGCGTGAGCTGCTGGTGGTACGAGGGCTCGGTGCAGCCGAGCTTGCCGGCGCTCACGAGCGTCTGCAGCGCGCCCTGGACCTGTTGCATCGCCGCCTGCTGGTCGGTCTCGAAGCCCGCGCGCGTGCGCTGCGCGATGCCGAGCCAGAAGCGGTTCCGGCCGACGAACGGCGCGAGCTCGGCCGCGCGCCCGCCGTGCTGGACGGCTCGGTCCGCGATCGGGACCCCGCGCGTGCGCAGGATCGTCATCTGCTCGGCGACCTGCGCCGGGACGGCGCTTCCGGCGGTTTGCGCCTGCGCGGCCTGGGCCTGCAGCGGGCCGAGCTGCGCGAGGATGGTGTTCGCCTCGTCCAGCTCGAGCAGGCACAGCTCGACGAGCGTGTTGGGCTCGTCGGGCGCCGCCTCGAGGCTCGCCTCGAGCAGCGTGCGGGCCGCGTCGCGGTCACCGCGGCGCAGCGCGACGCGCGCCGCGAGGTTCTGGACCATGAAGTCGTCGGGTCGCTCGGCGAGCATCGCGTCGAGGCGCTCCTTGGCCTCGGCGAACTGATTCGACTCGACGAGGTTCTCGATCATCATCATGCGACGGCTGTAGCCGCGCATCGAATCGCCGAGCCGGAGCTGGTGGGGGTCCGGCGGGAACCCGCCGAACGAGTCGTTGCCCAGCGCGAGGGCGACCTGAGCCTCTTCGAGCTCGCCGAGGTCGCGGAGCGCGCGCCCGCGGATGAAGTGCGCGTGACGGTAGGTGGGGTCGATGGCAAGCGCTTCCTCGGTCAGGTCGCGCGCCTCCGCCGGCTCGTCGAGGTCGAGCAGCACCTGGGCGAGGCCCACGCGGCTTTGCGGGTAGCGGATCTGCTGCGGCTGCTTCGCCTCGGCCTCGATCGCGCGGCGCCAGGCGGCCTCGGCCTCCTCGAGCTCGCCCATGACCCGCAGCGCGTCCCCGAGACGCGCCTGCACGACGGGCGTGTTCTTGAACGACTCGGCGGCGGCGCGCAGGTCCACGAGCGCGTCGCCGAGGTCGCCGAGCTTGTACCGCGCGACGCCGCGCCGAAAGCGCCACTCGTTCGCGTCCGGCGCCAGCGCGATCGCCTGGCCGTACGCGTCGGCTGCGAGGCGCCACATCGAGTTGGCCTCGTACGCGAGTCCGAGGTCGCGGCGCTTCTCGGCGTCGCCGGGCGCGGCCTCGACCGCCGCGATGCGCTCAGCGAGCAGCGCGACGAGCGAGGCGTCCATCGCGCTCGTGTCGGCGATGCGCGGCGGCGGCCCGACGTCAGCGGCGGCCGGGGCCGGCTCCTGGAAGGCGGCGAGCGCGAGGAGCGGCGCGGCGACGAGAACGCGCCGGGCGGCGCGGTGGGCGGGTCGTGTGGCGCGGACGACGTGCGCGCCCGCAGATGCGCGGTGGGCCATGGTGCGCACCATGGTACGCGGGGGCCGGGTGGCGCGGGCGGCCGTCCGGGCTACGCGCGCTCCTCGAGCTCGCCCCGCGCGGGGGAGGGCAGCGACGTCTCGTCGGCCCTGCGCGCGGAGAGCTCGCGGGCCTCGTCCACGACGTCCAGGATCGCCTGCGCGACGACGTCAGGGCGCTCGAGGTGGAGCTGGTGGCTGGAGCCCTCCACGAGCACGCGCTGCGCGCGCCGGGAGAGGTCGAGGAAGCGGGCGCTCTCCTCGGCCCAGATCCGGTTGTACTCGTGCCTCGGGAACGACGGCGGAACGTCGCCCTCGCCCAGCGTGTCGGTGGATACGAGGACGCGCATGGGGACGTCGACGGCCGTGCCGCCGAGCCCGGAGAGGTACTCGAGCGACTGGGGCTCCGCAGCGAGCTCGTCCGCGGCGCCCGCGCGCACCCGCGGATCCAGCTCGAGCGCGTCGAGCAGGAGACGCTGGCGCTCGGGCAGCGGCAGATGGCCGTTGCTCGAAGAGAAGTTGCCGATCAGGCGCAGCACACCGAGCGAGGCCAGCAGCCCGTGCGCGCGCAGCGCGAAGGCGGACGGCGCCGCGGTCGGGATCTGCTCGCGACGGAGTCGGTCGACGAGCCCGTCGTGCCGGGGATCCACCAGGACGAGCCCAGCGGTCTCGAACGGGTAGCGGTGCGCGTACGCGCGGAGGACGTGCGCGCCCGTTCCGTGACCGACGAGGACGGCGGGCTTGCCGGGGTGCAGGCGCGCGAGGAGCTGGTGCAGCTCGCGCGCGAGCGTCTCGGCGTCACGCGGCGGCGGCCCGGGCTCGCTCCAGCCGAGTCCCGCGCGGTCGTACGCGACGGTCGGCTGAACCGCGCCGAGGTCCTCGGGCAGCTTGCCCCAGTGCGTGGACCAGGCGCCCTCGTCCGCCTCGAACACGACCGGGAGGTCTCCCTCGCCGTAGGTGCGGACGTGCAGCCCGTGCCCGCCGACGTCGATCTGCTTACCCGGGTGCGGCCAGCGCGCGCGGTCGCGCCGGCGCGCGAGCGCCTCGCACGCGAGGCCCACGGCGAGGAGCGCGGCGAGGACGATGAGGGCTGTGGACAAGGCAGGGGCGCGCGGAAGCGGCCGCGCATCGTAGCGGTTGGAGCCCGCCGGGGACCCGGCGCCGCACGCGGGGTGCGCGAGAACGGGACGGCCGGGTTGGGCGTCGGCGGCCGGCGCGGCTTCCGGCGGGATCCGGTCCAGCGCGAGGCGGTAGCCCCCGTGCGTCGGAGCCCGGTGGACCGCCCGGGCGAGGGGGCGCGGCGGAGCCCGGCGGCGGCGGCCTCCCGAGCACGCCGCCGCCGGACCTCCCGGGATCAGTAGTTCTTCGCGAACAGGACGCGCTGCTTGCTCTCGGCGCCGGTCTTGACGCACTTGCCCGGCTCGGCCGCCGGACCCTCGCCCGTCAGCGGGATGCACCGGATCGTCGCCTTGGTGGCGTCCTTGATCGCGAGCTCAGTCTCCTGCGTGCCGTCCCAGTGGGCGTGGACGAAGCTGCTCTTCCCGCCCTCGAAGCACGACACGAAGTCGTCCCAGCTGTCGACGCTGACCGTCTTCTCCTCGCGCGCCGCGAGCGCCCGCTCGAAGAGCTGCTTCTGGAACGCGTCCAGGCGCTTGCCGATCTCGACGCCGAGGCCGTTCCAGGCGAGCTTCTCCTTCACCGGGCGTCCGCGCTCGTCGAGCTCGGCCAGGCGCATCTTCGCCATCACGCACTCGCCCTCGAGGTCGCGCGGCCCGAGCTCGAGCCGCACCGGGACGCCCTTGCGCTCCCACTCGTAGTACTTCGCGCCCGGCTTCATGCCGTCGCGCGCGTCAACCTCGACGGTGAGGCCGTCGTCGCGCAGCTCGGCGGCGATCCGGTCCGCGGCCTCGAGCACCGCTGCGCGCTCCTCGTCCTTGCGATAGATCGGCACGATCACGACGTGGATCGGCGCGAGGCGCGGCGGCACGACGAGCCCGTCGTCGTCGGAGTGCGTCATGATCAGCGCGCCGACGAGACGCGTCGACACGCCCCACGACGTCTGCCACACGAAGTCGCGCTCGCCGGCGTCGTTCTGGAACGTCACGTCGAACGCCTTCCCGAAGTTCTGACCGAGGTCGTGGCTGGTGCCGCACTGCAGCGCCTTCCCGTCCTGCATCATCCCCTCGATCGTGAACGTCTCGAGCGCGCCCGCGAAGCGCTCGTTCGCCGTCTTGATACCGCGCACGACCGGGACGCCCATCACGTCCTGCGCGAAGTCGCGGTACACGTTCAGCATCCGCATGACCTCTTCCTTGGCCTCGTCGTGCGTGGTGTGCGCCGTGTGGCCCTCCTGCCAGTAGAACTCGGAGGTGCGCAGGAAGATCCGCGTGCGGAGCTCCCAGCGCATCACGTTCGCCCATTGGTTGATGAGCAGCGGGAGGTCGCGGTGCGAGTCGATCCACTTCCCGAAGAAGTGCCCGATGATCGTCTCGGACGTCGGGCGGATGCAGTACGGCTCCTCGAGCTCCTTGCCGCCCGCCTGCGTGACGACCGCAAGCTCGGGCGCGAACCCGTCGACGTGCTCCGCTTCCTTGTTGATGAAGCTCATCGGGATGAGCAGCGGGAACGCGGCGTTCTTGTGCCCGGTCTCCTTGAAGCGCCGGTCGAGGTCGGCCTGCATCTTCTCCCAGATCGCGTAGCCGTGCGGCTTCACGACCATGCAGCCCTTCACGACGCCGGCGGGCTCGGCGAGGTCGGCGTGCTGGATGACGTCCTGGTACCACTGCGCGTAGTCGTCCGCGCGGGTCGCGATCTTGGCTCCGGCCATGGGGGAGGGGCCTCGCTTCTTCGAGGCGGGTGCGCGCGCGGGGCCGAGGGCCCGCCCATTCGGGTCACCGGGTCCGCGCGACGGGATCGGGGCGGAGGAGGGTAGCCGCGCCGGCGGCGGGCGGCCATCGGGATCGGGCTCCCCGGGCGGGACCCCTAGTCCCGGCCGAGCTCCTTCAACGCCGCTCGGACGAACGCGCGAGCGTCCTCGTCGGCCTCCTCGAGCGCCTCAACGTCGAGGACGAGGTCCTTGCCGCCGTCGAGCTCCGTCAGCGCGGCTACGGCCACCATCCGGACGTCGACCCGCTCGTCGCCGAGCATCGTGCGGAGGGTCGGGAGCGCGGCGGGGCCCAGGGGGACGACGCGGGCTGCGTGCAAGAGGCGTCCGCTCGCCAGGGCGCGGAGCGCGTGGGCGTCGAGCGTCGCGCGCGCCTCCGCGCCCCAGTCATGTCCCGCCACCGCCGCGAAGTGGTCCTCGGTCCAGCGCAGCGCGTCCTGTGCGAGCAGGTCCGCGGCGAGGGCCTCCGCCCCGGCGTCGGCCGTCGCGACCAGCAGCTCGAGCCCCGCGGCCGAGAGTCTGCAGCTCGTCGGCAGCGCTTCGATCCGTTCACCGAGGAGGTCGAGGTGGGTCCAGAGGTAGGCCTCCTCGTGGTCGGTGCGCCAGCGCCGCTCGGGCTCCTCGCTCGGGTTCAGCGCGCGCCAGGCCGCGTGGACGACGCGCGTGTCGCGGACGCTCCAGCGCACGAGACAGCGCGCGGCGGCGCGCGCCAGCGCGGGCTGCTCGCTGGAGATTTCGCCGGCGGCGCGACGGAACGCGCCGAGCAGCGGCGCGTGCTCCTCGGGCCGGAGCGCGCGCAGGCGGAGGGGCGGCCGCCCGGATGCCTCCCGCGGAGCGCGCGGGATGCCTGCCGGCTCGAACCAGGTCGGCGCGAGGGCCCATGCGTCGCTGCGCTCGAGGGGGTCGAGCGGTTTCGCGCGGACGCGTCGCCGCGGCTCGTCGGGCTCCGGTGCGGACCGGAGCACTCCGTCCGGCGCGTCCTCGAGCAGCGCGTGGAGACGCCTCCACGCGGGACCCCGGCCGCCGATACCGAGGAGGCCACGCGGCCGTCGCGCGTCGTCTGACTCGTGCGGCTTCAGCGGCCGCAGGGGCGAGCACCACGCGAGCGCGTCGAACGCGGCCGCCCGCACTCCGTCGGAGGGGTGCTCGACGTGCGCGAGGACGGCGCGCGTGAGCGACGCGGAGCGGAGCTCCGGCGCTCCGCGCGGGACCTCGAGCAGCGCGGCTGCGATCGCGGCGTCCGATCCACCCGCGAGGCCGTCCCGGATCCGCTCCGCTCGCTCGTCCGCGGAGACTCCGAGGACGACCCCGCGCACCGCGTCACGGAGCGCCGGGTCGAGCGCCTTCGTCGCCGCGCGCACGTTCTTCTCCCGGAGCGCGTCCGCGTTCCGGCCCGCGCGCTTGCGGAGGGCGTCGAGGGACCAGAGCGCCCAGCCCGGGTCGTCGTCCGCGGCGGCGATGCGGCAGAGCTCGCGCAGCGCGACGCGCGGCGCCGCATCGCCGCTGAGCGCGTCGAGCAGGGCCGGGTCGACCGGCGCCTCCTGTGTGCGCGCGAGGAGCTGCGCCTCCCCGCGCGTGCCGAGCCGGAGCAGGGCGCGGGCGGCCGCGTGCGCGGGGACGGGCCGCTGGCCGATCGCGCCCTCGTCGAGCGTGGTCTGGAGGAGCGGCAGCGCGCGCGGGCCGACGGCCTCGATCGCGTCGAGCGCGGCCTCGACGCGAAGGGGCGCCTCGCTCCCGAGGTTCCGGATGCACAGGGCGATGAGCTTCGCGGTGGGCCTCACGGTGCCCGCCGCCACCGCCTGGAGCGCGCGCACGGCCGCGACGTCGTCGTCGCCCTCGAGCGCGCGGTCCAGCGCTTCGCCCGCGGCCTGGCCCTCCTCCTGCTCCACCGCGGCGGGGGCGGCTGAACGTCGCGGTGGCTCGGGCGCCGTGTGTCCGAGTGCGAGACCGAGGAGGAGCAGTCCGGACGCGATCATGTCGATGGAGGCAGGGTCAAGGCGAGCTGGGGTCTGGTGACCCATCGCCGCATAGACTACGGACCCGCCCGCGCCACACCGGACGCACCATCGCCATGACCGAGACCCAGCTCGACATCCGCCCCGAGATGACCATGGAGGCGATCCTCGAGGTCGCCCCCGCCGCCCAGCGCGCGCTGTTCCAGCGCTACCACGTCGGCGGTTGCTCGGCCTGCGGCTTCCAGCCCGAGGACACGCTCGCGCAGGTCGCCAAGGACCACAACATCCTCGACATCAAGGACATGATCGACACGATCGTCCGCGCCGAGACGATGGACCGCGAGCGCCAGCTCGACCCGGCGGCGGTGCGGACGATGCTCACCAGCGGCGAGGCGTTCCGCTTCGTCGACGTGCGTACGCCCGACGAGCGTGAGGGCGGCGTTGCCGAGGGAGCGGAGTTCCTCGACTACGAGGCGTCCGACAAGTACATGTCGCTGCCGAAGGACACGACGCTCGTGTTCATCTGCGCGAACGGCGACCGCAGCCTCGACGTGGCGAGCTACTTCCTCGGCCACGGCTTCGGCGAGGTCTACGCGGTGCGCGGCGGACTCGCGGCGTACCGGGGCTGAGCTCCGCGCGCTGGCCGGGGCGCTCGCCTCGCCCTGGATTCATCGGAGCCGGCGCTGCTCCCGGGTTCCGAGGACGCTGGGTCCGAGGACACTCGAACCGTGGACGCTCGATCCATGGACGCGGGGCCCGGACGCTCAGTCGAGCGCGTCGATCCAGGGCTCGTCCATGCCCTCGATCGTGATCACGGAGCGCTCCAGCCCCATGCGGACCGTGCGCACCTCGTCCTTGTAGCGCACGACGACGGCGAGCGCGGACAGCGGGTGTCCCGCCGGTCCGAAGCGCATCTCGCGCGGCTCCGCGCGCTCGATCTCGACGCCGCGGAACACGGCGTCGACCGGGTAGTCGCGCGCGTACTCGCCCTTGCCGTAGGGCGAGACGAGGTTGCTGCCGATCACGTCGACCATCCGGTAGCCGGTGCCGTCCGGTTCGAAGCGCACGACGAGCTCCTCCTGGTAGAGGGCCGCTCGGCTCTGCACCTCGCGCAGATCCTTCGCCAGGAGCTCCGCGGCGCTGTCGAGCGTGACGGAGGCCCGGCCGAAGTAGGCCGGGATCCCGACGCTCGCGACGGCCGTCAGGACCGTCAGGAGCACGATCAGCTCGAGGAGCGAGAAGCCCGCGGCCCGCACGCTGCGGGCCCGGTGGGGGCGGAGGGTGGTACGCACCCTCGCCTCATCGGCTGATTCCCGCTCGGGCTGGAGCGGCCCCGGGGGCGCTGGGCGGCCCACCGGCGCGATTCCCTCAGGCGGACGCGCGCTCCAGCAGCCCGTCGAGGACCTCGACGAGCGCCTCCGGCATGACGGGCTTGAGGAGCCGGACCTCGTTCTGGAACTCCTCCGGGACGTCCTCGTCGTCGGCGAGACCCGTCACGAACGCGAACGGGATCCCGGCCTCGCGGAGCTGCCGCGCGATCGGCCACGAGTACTCGTTGCCCAGGTCCACGTCGAGGATCGCGATCGAGAAGCGCTCTTTCTTCAGCGCTGCCCGGGCGGCGTCCGCGCTCGTGGCGGGGCCTTCCACGGTCCACCCGAAGGTGGAGAGAGCGAAGGACATGGACTCGGCCAGAGCCGGGTTGTCCTCGATGATTAATACGGACCGCGCTACTGACACACGGATCTCCGTTCGCAACGCGACAGGCGATGCAACCATGGGGAGGGGGGGCAGTGACGCGCGTCGCCCCGGGGGAGGACAGCGGGCAGCGGCGTCTGTTGGGAGCACACGCGGGGGTTTCGTCCCCCGACCGAGGCTCTCATCGACAACTGTATAGGAGAATTCCTAGTCAATCTCGACAAAACCGGCCCCTGCGGTCATCGGTGACGGTCAGCGTCCGCCCCAACTGCTTGCTGGACAGTTCCTAGTCCGTCTCGCTCGAGTGCGCGGCGCAGCGCGCGGAGGGACCGCGCGACGAGGCCCGGGCCCGCGTACACGAGGCCTGTGTAGAGCTCGACGAGGGATGCGCCCGCGCGGATCCGCTCGTACACGGCGGCGGGTGAGTCGATCCCGCCGACGCCGATCAGCGGCAGGTCGTCCCCGACGCGCCGGTAGAGGTGCGCGAGCAGCGCGAGCGCCCGCGCGCGCAGCGGAGCGCCCGACAGGCCGCCCCGGCCGATCGCGTCGACCTCGCGGTCCGGCGTCCGCTCGAGCCCTGCGCGGTCGGACGCGGTGTTGGTCGCGACGAAGCCGGCGACGCCGCGGCTGCGTGAGAGGTCGATCAGCTCGTCGACCGGGCCCGGGTCGAAGTCCGCCGCGGGCGGCGGCGAGAGCTTCACGAGCACGGGCGTCCCGAGCCCGAGCCCCTCCCGCACGGCCATCACCCGCTCGAGGAGCGCGTCGAGCGCGCCCGGGTCCTCGAACGTCTTGCCCTCCGCCGTGTTGGGGCAGGACACGTTCAGCACCAGGACGTCCGCGAGAGGCAGGAGCGCCTGCGTGGACTCCGCGAAGTCGTCGAGCGCGGCGTCCCCGAGGATCGCCGGGTCGTGGGTCTTGGCGACGTTGATCGCGAGCGGCCGCGTGCGCTTCGGACCGAGCGCGGCGATGCGCTCGGCGACGCGGGCCGCGCCCTGGTTATTGAGCCCCATCCGGTTCACGAGCGCCTCGTCGAGCGGCAGGCGGAAGGCCCGCGGACGCGGGTTGCCGTCGCTCGGTCGCGCGGTCACGGAGCCGACCTCGGAGAAGCCACAGCCGATCTGCGTCCAGAGCGGTACGAGCTCGGCGTTCTTGTCGAGGCCCGCCGCGACGCCGATCGGGTTCTCGAAGTCGAGGCCGAATGCGCGCACGCGCAGGCGGCCGTCCGGATCGGCGGGCGCGCGGTGCAGCGCTCGGACCAGTCCGGGCAGCCGCTGCCCGATCCGCCCGAGCGCGATCCCCGCGCCGTGGGCACGCTCGGGCCCGGCCCGGAAGAGCAGGGGGCGGACGGTGCGGTAGAGGCTCGCCATCGGCGCCCAGATCCTACGGCCGCCGATGTGGGCGCGCTCACCTGGGCGGGGTGGGCGCCAGAGGGGCCGGCAGGCGGCCGACGCGGCCGCGCGGTCCCGCGAACCAGATCACGGATCCGTCGCGCGCTGCTTCGACGCAGTGGAAGCCCTCCTCCGTCAGCGCGCGCCACGTGCGGCCGCCGTCCGTGGAGACGTCGGTGCCGGTCTGGCCCGTCGCGATGAAGCGCCCGCCGCCGAGGGCGGCGCCGCCGGCGCGCTGGCCACGTGGCCCGACCTCGGGCGCGTGCCAGGTCGCGCCGCGGTCGTCCGTCCACGACGCGCAGCCGACGCCGCCGACCTCGCGCGCGGTGTAGTCGCCGCCCACGGCGACACCCGAGCCGTCCGCCGCGATCGCGACGCTGAAAGCACCGGCGGCGGGCTTCGGGGCCGGGAGCGTCGTTTCGATCGCCTCCCACCCCGTGCCGAGCGCTTCGAAGAGCTGGCCCCGCTCGAGGTCTCCCCTGTTGTTCGTGCGGAACACCCGCGCGCGGCCGTCGTTCGCGCCCGTCGCGATCCAGACCTCCGTCACGAACAGCGGACCGTCGCGCCGTGCGACGATCCCCGTGCCGCTCGCGGCGAAGCTCGCCTCGCCGGATGCGAGCGGCAGCGGGCCCGGTGAACGCGGCGTCCACGTCGCGCCCCCGTCCTCCGTGACGAGGAAGCGGAACCCCGCGCCGGGAAGCGGATCGCCGTACGCCACCGCTCGCTCCGCGTCGAGGAAGGCGAAGCCGTCGAGGAACGACGCCTCGTCCGTCTCCCTGTGCTGCTCGGTCCACGTCGCGCCGCCGTCGCGCGTGTGCAGGATGCGTGAGGCCTCGCCCGGACCCGCGGTCAGGATCCACGCAACCTCGGCCGAGAGCGCGTGGACGTCGCGCACGTCGAGGCCCGTGATCGACGCGGGTGCGAGCGAGGACCACGTGCGGCCACCGTCGGTCGTGCGCGCGACGGTCGGCCCGCTCCCCGTTGCCCACGCGACGTCGGCGCTGACCGCGGAGAGCCCGCGCAGGCTCGCGCTGCCGCCCTCGACGACGAACACCTCGAGCGCTTCCGCGCTCGCCTCGAACGGTGCGGGGAGCGACACCTCGGCGACACCGCCGGGCGGCGATGCGCACGCCGCGAGGGAAAACGCGCAGGCGAGCGCGACGGCGGGCGCCCGGAGAGGCGCCGCGAACGCGGCGCACGTGGAGCTGAGGGAATCGCGGTCCATCGCAGCACACCCTAAGCCCGAGCGGCTACAAAGGCGGCGCAGCATGCCTCTCTCCGAAAAGAGACCGACCGGCCCGGTGGTCGGTGTGGACGGTTCGCGCGGTCGCTGGATCGCGGTCGCCGTCGGGCACGACGGCGCGTACCACTCGGCGCACCTCGCCGACACGCTGGCGGAGGTTCTCGACCGCTACTCCACGGCGCCGGTGTTCGCGATCGACGTTCCGATCGGTCTGCCGGAGACCGGCGCGCGCAAGGCCGACCTCGAAGCGAAGATGCTGCTCGGCCCGCGGCGCTCGACGGTGTTCGCGGTCCCGCCGCGACCCGTGCTCGTCTGCGACACGTACGCCGACGCGCGCAAGAAGGCCGTCGAGCTGACGGGCAAGAGCATCTCGGCGCAGGCCTTCGCGCTGCGCCACAACGTGCTCGAGGCGGAGTCGCTGCTCGACGACGAGCGCGTGTTCGAGGTGCACCCCGAGCTCGCGTTCCGCTCGCTCGTCGGGCGTGTCCTCACGACGAACAAGCGCACCTGGAACGGCGCCGTCGAACGCCAGGAGGCGCTCGCCAGCGCGGGCATCACGCTGCCGGCGCGCCTCGGGGACGCCGGCGATGCACCGGTCGACGACATCCTCGACGCGGCGGTTTGCGCGTGGGTGGCCCGTCGGATCGCCGTGGGCGAGTCCGAGCGGGTCCCGGCCGAGCCCGAGCTCGACCTCACGGGCCGGCCCGTCGCGATCCACTTCTGAGCTCTCGGGACCGGGTCTTCGGGTTCGGGACTTCGGGTTCGGGTCTTCGGCCCCGGGGCGCCGCGTTCCGGCCCGCGCGCGTGGGGCCGCGACCGCGCGTGCACAGCCCCGATCATGGGGCCCGGAGCGCGATTCGGGCGCCTCCGGGCGGAACCGGCTCAAGGATGACGCCCGTGGCGTCGATGCCGTCGAGAGACCCTCCGCGCCGCGCGAGGGGCCGATCCACGCCTCGCCGACCCGAACCGATCACCATGGCGTTCCGCACCGTCGCCCTCCTCCCCGCCCTCGCCCTCGCCGCCGCCTGCTCGAGCACGAGCTCGTCGGTGGCCGTCGAGCCCGAGCTCAGCCCCTACGAGATGGCCGTCCGCGACGGCCACGCGTACACGATGGCGGTCATGCGCCGCGGCGCCGCGACCGACGTCGTCTCGCCGAGCGAGATGGGGGATCTGACCCGCGCGCACATCGACTTCACGCAGGGCCTCGCGGACACCGACTACCTGCTCGTGTCCGGCCCGTTCGTCGGCGAGCGCGTCGAGTCCTCGCTCCGCAGCCTCGCCATCGTCGACTCGACGGACGCGCGCGGCACGCGCGAGCGCTTCTGCACCGACCCCGCGGCCGAGGCGGGCGTCCTCGAGATCGAAGCGTTCCCGTTCGTCGCGACGCAGCCCCTCCGCGCGATGCCGTCCATCGAGCGCGCGTCCCGCGCGTCGCAGGAGTCCGGGCAGATGACCCTGCGCCCCTACGTCATCGTCGACGCGACGACGGGCCCCGAGTTCGACGGCACGCTCGAGCGTGTCGCGGACCTCATCCTCCTGCGCGGCGACTGCATGGGCGGCTCGTTCGAGTCGCGCACGATCGCTGTCCTCGACTGCCGCACCGTCTCCGAAGCGGAGAGCCTGATGGCGGGCTCTTCCCCCGCGGACGGCATCCGCATCCACCCCTGGGTGTCCACGGTCTCACTCACCGGAATGGAGTGAGCGCAGGGCTCGCGCCCGCGCGCCGGCGGCCTCAGCCGTCGGTGGGCAGGAGCACCCAGACGTCGGGCCGGCCGACGCTCCCGTGCACGAGGCGCGCGAGCGGGCTGAGCCCCACGAGCGCCAGGTAGACCGCCGCCCGGGCCACGTGCCAGGGGGCGGTCTCTCGTTTGGGGTCTTCGAGCGCGCTGCGCCGCGACGCGACGCTCGCGACGGGGTGGAACCAGCGTTCGACGAAGGGCTCGCGGTCGAGCTCGCGGTCGCCAAGTTCGTCCAGCGCGACGAGCGCCGCGTCGAGGTCGGCCCTGGACGTGTCGCTGCCCTCGAGGCACCACGCGTCGGCGGCGCGCGTCGCCGCGCGGCTCGGCGTCGGTAGCACGAGCAGGCCGAGCGCCTGGAGCAGCGTGAACCAGAGCGAGGTCTGCAGGAGGCCCGCGACCGTCGCCACGTCCGCGCCGGGGAGCGCAGTGCTGAGCGCGAACGTGACGAGCACCCAGCCGAGCGCCGCCGCGAGGCCAAGAGCGCGCAGACCGCGGTCGACGATCGTGATGCGCCGCGCGAGCAGCACGCCGAGCTCGGCGGGCTCGAGGCGGCCGACCCAGGCCAGCGGGATGATGCTGCGCTCGGCGGTCGGGAGCCCGGTGATCCCGCCGGTGAACGCCTCGTCGTTCGACTCCAGGACGCGCACCTTCGGCATGACGAGGCCGTGGCGCTGGACCTCCTCCTCGAGCGCTTCGAGTCCGACGCGCGAGCGCCTGAGGTCGCCCACCAGCAGCGCGAGCCACTCCTGCGCGGCGATCAGCGTCGCGGCGAGGAGCCCGAACATCCCGACCGCACCGAAGCGGCCGCCGAAGCGGCCCGCGAGCACGACGAGCGCGCCCGCGAAGCTCAGGGTCACGAGGAGCGTCAGCGAGCCCTTCAGCCAGGCGAGGATCCAGTCGCCGAGGCCGTGGTGTTTCCGCCCGTGCGCGCGCGGCAGGTGCACGCCGCCGAGGTACTCGAGCGGCAGCAGCACGACGGAGACCCCGAGGAGCCAGAGCGCGAGCAGCGACGCGTCGTCCGTGAGGCTGCCGCCCGCGGTCCCGAAGAGGCGGTGCGGCAGGCCGAGGGCGAGCGCCACCGCGACGACGCCGGTGTACGCGGTCACGCCGAGGATGCCGAGCCGCAGGCGCGCCCGCGCGTAGGTCCCTCTTCCCTCGAAGAGCCGTTTGATGCTGGAGGCGCTCACAGTGGGGAGAGGATCGCCCGTTCGGCGGACGGGTTCCAGGGCGGCGGCGCGGGAGATTGCCCCCGCCGGGCCTCGGGCGATCGCGGCGGCTGCGGGGGCGTGCTCGACGGCCTCTTCGCGAGCCTCTTCCTCCGGCCCCGCGCGGCCCGGGCGGGATTCGCCCGGGGATCTCCGAGATTCGTGCGACGATCCGCGCCCCGGCAGGATTCCGAGCGCGATGTCCGAACCCAAGCTCACCGTCGACGACCTGCTCGCCCACTCCGGCTGGCTCCGGGCCCTCGCCCGGCGCCTCGTGGGGGAGGCGGGCGCGGACGACCTCGTCCAGGAGGTGTGGCTCCGCGCCACGCGCAGGCCCCCCGCGCACGCCGAGTCCCCGAAGGGCTGGCTGCGCGCGGTCCTCCGCAGCGTGCATGCACGCCAGGTCGAGCGGAGCGTCGCACGCAGCGATCGCGAGCAAGCGGTCGCTGCGACCGAGCCGCTCCCCTCCGGCGTCGAGCTCCTCGAGAAGGCGGAGGCGCAGCGGAGCCTCGTGGAGGCCGTGATGGGCCTCTCCGAGCCGTGCCGCACGGCGCTCCTCCTGCACTACTTCGAGGGGCTCTCCGCGGCCGAGATCGCGCGCCGGAGCGGCGAGCCCTCGTCGACGGTGAGGAACCGCGTCTCGCGCGGTGTGCAGGAGCTGCGCGAGCGGCTCGACGCGCGGCCCGGTGGGCGCGCGTCCTGGGTTCGGGGCATGGCCCTGCTCGTCGCGCCGGAAGCCGGCGTCGCGGGCGTCACCACCCTTGGAATCGGGAGTCTCGTCATGTGGAAGTACCTCGCCGTCGCGGCGTCCGTCGCGCTCATCGCCTGGCTCGGGAGCGCGCTGCTCCTGGGCGATCCGGAGGCGAACCCCGCCGCGCGGGAAGCGCTCGTCGCGCGCGCCGGCGCGGCGGACGTCGAGGCCGACACCGCGCGCAGCCAGGGCGCGCTCGACGCGCTCGCGGCAGGCCCCGCGCGGGCCGCGCAGGAGAGCGACGGGGACGGTGCGAACGCCGCGGAGAGCCTGCGCCTGATCGGGGTCGTCGTCGACACGGACGGACGCCCCGTGGCGGGCGCGTCGGTCCGGGCGGGCGACGTCGAGCCCGCGGTCACGGGTGCGGACGGTCGGTTCGAGCTCCCGGCGCCGGCGGCGGGCCGCGTCACCGCGGCGCTCGAGTGGACAGCACCCGGGTACGTGCTGGGCGAGGACACGCGCACGCTCCGGCGGACCGAGGCGTCCCTCGACGCCGGGACGCTCGTGCTCGATCGCGCGGCGGAGCTTGCGGGCAACGTGCTCGACGCGGCCGGTCTGCCGGTCAACGGCGCGGAGCTGAGGCTCGAGGACCTGGGCGGCGCGACGTTCGAGACGCGCTCGATCGCCGCCTCCGGCGCGCCCCTCGCCGTCAGCGCGGGAGCTGGATCGTTCACGCTGGCCAAGGTGCCGGTCGGCCCCTGGCGGCTCCGGGCGGATCACCCCGACCACCCCACGACGTTCGTCGACGGCGAGACCGTCCGGCCGGGCGCGCAGCCGGAGTCCGTGGAGGTCCGGATGACCGTGGCGGCGGCGCTGAGCGGGCTCGTCGTGGGGGGCCCTGTGGACGGCGAAGCGGCCGTCCTGGCCGAGCGCGTCGACGGGGCGGGGGAGGCGAACGCGTCCCGCGCCGCGGCGCTGCGACCCGACGGCAGCTTCGAGGTCCGCGGACTCGTTGCGGGGGACCCGTACGACGTCGTGCTCCGCGGCGGCGAAGCCGCTTCTGGCGACGCGCTCACGCGGCCCGTCCGCATCGTCGCGGGTGAGGGGCCGGTCGAGCTCGAGCTCCTCGGAAACGCACGGACGCCCGCCGCGGGGAGCGCAGGTCTCCGGTTCCGCGTCGTCGACGCCTCCTCGGGAGCACCGCTCGATCGATTCCGCGTGTTCTACCGCGACGGTGCCCAGGGCCCGCTGCGCCCCATGGCCGACGGCGCGCTCGACTGGCCCGGCGGCTTCGTCGAGCTCGACGGCCTCTCCGCCCGCAGCGGTGAGCTCGGCGGCGCGGTGCGCGTCGAGGCCGAGGGCTCGATGTTCTTCGAGGTGGGCGGCGTCGCCGTCTCGCCCGGCTCCTGGACGGAGCTCGGCGACCTTTCGATCGAGCCGGCGCCCGGCCTCCGCGTGCGCGTCGTCGACAGCGTGACCTCCATGCCGATCGCCGGCGCGGAGATCGCGCTGACCGCGTCACCCGAGCGGACGCTCAGCCCGCCCGCGGTGCGCGCGGCCGAGTGCGTCCGCTGCCACGGCGGACCGAGCGGCGACCGCACGCCGGAGTCGAACCCGGTCGTCCCCGGCGTCTGTTACCCGCTCTACCAGCAGAAGGTGTACCGCCAGTACGAGTGGGGCGCCTCGACCGGCCCGGACGGCGCCGCGCTCGTCGACGTGAACACGGCTGCGCCCGCGAACGTGGCCGTCCGGCACCCCGACTACGTGGACGTGGCCCTCGAGCGGGCGCGCTACGCGTTCGACGAGGTGCTGGAGATCCGGATGGACCGCGGCGGCCGCGTCGTCGCGACGGTGATCGACGCGTCGGGCGCGCCGGTGGCGGGCGCGTCGGTCACGTGCGACGGCGATCGGTCGCTCACCACCGACGCCGACGGTCGGGCGGTGTTCGAGGGTGTTGCGGCGGGCAATCGCGTCTTCGCCCCGTCGCGCGAGGCCCGGCAGCCGCAGATGGTCGTGATCGGCGCCGCTACGCCGCCTCCGGCCGCCGCCGGCGAGCGCGTTCGCGTGCGCGTCGGGGAGGAGGTCGCGGTGACGCTCGAGCTCGCCTCGCAGGGTGCCGTGACGGGCGTCGTGACCGAGCGCGGCGAGCCGCTTGCCGGGGCGCGCGTCCTGCTCGAGCCCGCGCGCCCGTCCGGCGCGCAGGTGCTGTCCTTCGGGGCGTCCGGGCCCTCCGACGCGTCGGTGCGCACGCGCTCCGACGGGTCGTACCGGATCGAGGGCGTCGACCCGGGCGCGTACCGGCTGGTCGTGTCGCACCGCAGCCGCGCGATGAAGGAGTCCATGCCGCTGCGCGTCGACGGCGCCGAGACGCGCGCGGACGTCGCGCTCTCGCTGGCGGTGCTCGAGGGGGTCGTGCTCGACTCCGAGGGGGCGCCGGTGGCCGGCGCGCGCGTCACCGTGCGGGACCCTGCGAGCGCGAGCGCGGGAGGCAGCGCGACGATGTTCAGCGTGCAGACCGTGGGCGCGAACGGCGCGGTGTCGTCCACCTCGACCAACCGGCGCGCGCCCTCCGTGAAGACGGACGAGGAGGGCCGCTTCGTCCTGCGCGGCGTGGCGGACGGCGTCGACCTCGAGCTCTCCGCCGCGGGTGCGGGCGGCAGCTCGGCTCGCCTCTCGGTGGACGCGCTCGCGCCGAACGAGCTGCGCTCGGGGGTCCAGGTGATCGCAGAGGCGCGCGGCACGCTCCGGTTCCAGGTCAGCCTGGTCGGCGGACTCACCGAGGCGTTCCCGAGCGCCGCGCTGCAGCGCCTGGAGGAGGGGGTCCCCGTCGGTGCCGAGCGGATCGTCAGCGGAGGTCCGGCCGTGGCCGTCATCGACGACATCGTCCCGGGGACCTACGCGGTGTGCGGGATCCTGCAGGGCGGTGAGAGGACCGACCTCGAGACGATCGTGATCGAGGCGGGCAGGACCGTGACGAAGAATTTCCGCCGCTGAAGCACGGAGCGCAGGCCGCGGAAGCGCGGCCTGCGCCGCGGCGACCCGCGCGATTCGCGCGCCGCCGCCCCGGGCGCTTCGTTGTTCAGGAAGCGTGCACGGTCGCCGGAACGCAATCGCCTACCGGAATGCCACGGGTTCGGCGCGCGATCGGAGTCCGTCGATAGGTTGCAGGGGCGCGCATCGATCAGCGCTTCGTAACTCCAACCCTACCACAGCATGAAATTCGAGCCGCCCGTCCCCACGGAATGGTCGCACCAGGACGAGGAGAGTCTGAACCAGCTCCTCCATGAACTCGACCGGATGATGGTCCGGGACGACGGCAGCATGTCGGCGACCGGGGCGCGCATCGGTGAGATGCTCGCCGAGATCTGCAACCCGCTGCTGACGCCGGAACCTGCGCCCGGGCGCGCTGCCTCTCGCTCGGACGACTGGAGGCCCTTCCGGAACGGCGAGAAGAAGCTCTCCGACTTCTTCCGCAAGTGGGCGAAGTTCGTTCCGAACCCGAAGGATCCGAGCAAGTACATCGTCTTCTGGGACGACCTCGCGAACACGCGGTCGGGGCTGCGGCTCATCAACGACGACGCGCGCTTCAAGGCGTGGTTCTCGCGCTTCCTGGACGTCCACGGTGCGTGGCTCAACAGCACGTCGTCCACGTCGACCATCCAGAAGTGGATGGACTACAAGGTCACGAGCGGCCACCCGTTCAACATCGACGACTACGAGGTGCCCAAGGGCGGCTTCAAGTCGTTCAACCAGTTCTTCCTGCGCAACGTCAAGCCCGAGAAGCGGCCGATGTGCAGCAAGGCGGACAAGGACGGCGTCGTGGTCGCGCCCTGCGACGGCGGCGTCTTCTACCTGACGCACGGCGAGCTCGAGGGGAACGCCTACGAGCTGCCCCACAAGTCCGGCGACGTGTTCCAGCTCGACGAGGCGCTGCCCGGCTACGGCCCGGCTTTTCGAGGCGGCCCGCTGCTCGACATCCTCCTCTGGTTCACGGACTACCACCACTTCCACGCGCCGGTGACCGGCACCGTGATCCACCAGGGCGTGTACGACGGCCTCTACAACTACGACTTCGACGACTTCGACTGGGAGGACCCGTACGCGCCCGCGCTCTCGCCCACGAGCGACCGTGTCGGGTGGTACGAGAACCTCGGCAAGCACAAGCGCTACGTCTGGATCCTCCGGACCGAGGACCTCGGGCTGGTCGCGATGTGCGCGATCGGCTTTTGGGGCGTCGGCAGCATCACGAGCGCGACCTCGGAGGGCGACCGCCTCGAGAAGGGCCAGTACATGGGCCACTTCGGCTACGGCGGATCGTCGATCGTACTGGCATTCGAGCCCGGCCTCGGGATGCAGTTCGCGGTCGGCGACACACCGGTGAGCGATCCCGACAACCCGGTGCTGATGAAGGTGCACCAGTGCCTAGGGCGGCGGGCGAAGCCGCTGCGCTGGTCGTAGCCGCGCGTGAGGGCCTGTGCCCGTACGTGCGGGACTCCGGGGGCCGACCCCGGAGGCCCGACGCCGCGGGCCCGCTCCGCGGACTCGCCGCGCGGACTCAGTCCCCTTCGTCGAAGTTGGGCGCCTCAGCGCCCTCGAGGCGCTGGAGCGCCTCGCCGGCGTCGAGCTCGTCGGCGAGGGGCGCGGCAACGGACCCTCCGACGGGCCGTTCGTCGTCGCCCAGCGCAGGCGCACCTCGTAGTAGCGCGTGCCGCCGGCTTCGGCCCTGTGGTCGATCAGGACGTCGAGCGGGCTTCCGGTGAGCGAGGGGCGCTTGGCGACCACGCGCAGGAGCCGGCGACCGGGTGCGTGGTCCCACGCGAGGTGCCGCCCGGCTCCGAGACGGCCGATCTCGCGCTCGCCGTCGTACACGACGAACGGGAACTCGCGGCCCGGGACCTGGTCGCGGCGGAACACGACGGCGCGGCTGCGCTCGGCCGAGACGGCCGCGGCGACGTCCGCGACGGGGACGCGCTGGACGGTGCTCACACCGGCGCAGGAGGCCGCAGCGAGAAGGAGGAGGGCGGCGGTGGCCGTACGGGCAGCGAGTCGCGTCGATTCGAGCATGGGGCGGTGTTCGGGAGGATGGCGCGGGACGGCTGCCGACATGGTAGGGCGGCTGCGCGCGACGGGGGGCTCCGCCCTAGAACGCGACCCCCAGGGCCACTCCCGCGATCACCGCGTCCTCGCCGGACGTCGCGTCGTAGTGGATTTGCGGTGAGAGCGTGTACCCGTCGAGCATCCACTCGTAGAGCACGCCGAGGCGGTAGACGAACTTCGTCTCGCCGTCGATCCACTCGACGCCGGGGCCGGTCTGGACGACCAGCGCGTGCGTCAGATGCAGGTCGAACGCGCCGAGGACCGTCGTCGCGTCGATCTCACCGAACGCGCGTTCGACGACCGCGCCGAGGCCGAGGAACTCGGATCGCCGGTATTCGTAGTCGAGGCCGACCGTCGCGGCGCCCTCGTCGTCCTCCCATGTGCCCGCGGAGAGCACCGAGACGTGATGGGGCTCGGCGTCCCAGTCGTGGTGGGCGCCGTCGGTCGGCATGCGGCATGCAGAGACTGCGCACGCTGCGAACGCGAGGGCGATGCCGCGTCGGAACGCGCGTGCTCCGCGTGCGCCTGTGCACGATGGCGTCACGCGCCGGGGAAGCAAACCGCACCGCCGCAGGCGCCCTGCATGTACCCGCCGGCGCAGCTCGTTCCCTTGCACGCGTGGCAGTGGGCGTCGAGGACGGTTGAGAAATCGTCCGCGTCGAACTTGTCGAGGATGTCGTTGAGCCGATCGACCGACGATAAGACGTCCGAGCCGGTCTGCACGTCGCCGTTCGCGTCGATGTACTCGAGCGTCCCGAGCGGTTCGTAGTCGTCGCGCTCGTAGAGCTCGAAGATCAGCTTCCAGACCTCGTGGTGCTTCAAGCCCTTCACGACCTCGGGGGTCGGAGGCATCAGCGGCACGACGTCGAGGACGTTCTCGTACCGCGTGACGGGTACGCTCGACGGGAACCCTTTGACGAAATCGGAGTTGCCGCAGTGCGGCGGCGCGAACGAGTACACGCCCGCGGCCTCGATCCCGCTTCCGAAGTAGAGCGCCGCCGCGGCGAGCGGCGCGAGGGCCGCACCCTTGCTGTGCCCCGTGATGTAGATCTTCCCCTCCGCGGCGGAGGCATTCTTCAGTACGTCGGTCCAAAGATCGTTCAGCGCGTTCCAGAACCCCTCGTGGACCTTGCCCGGGACGGGTTCCCCGGCCGCGGTGACGGTCTCGGTGTGCGTGAGCAGGTCCTGGATCCAGTCCTTCACGCTCGTGAAGGACGGCGCGGGCGCGACGGTCCCGCGGAAGGCGATGACGAGCGCATCGGGCTCGCCCTCGGCTCCGGCAATGTTCCCGACCAGCATGGCGTCGACGTTGTCGGACCCGGCCGAGTAGGCCGTCGGCCCGGAGGTCCATCCAACGGCGTCGGCGAACATCGCTGTCGGTTCGTAGTCGCCGCTCGGGGCCTGGATGTCGTACGCGTTGGCGGCCGCGCACATCAGCTGGCAGGGGAGGGAGAGGGTCATGGGCAGCGGCCGTGGGCGGCGAGGTCGGGGTGAGGGCCCGTGCGAGGACCGCCGACCGTTCTAGCAGCCCAGTGCCGGTCCCGCAGCGCGTGGTCAGGCCTGCGCCGTTCTGGATGCGGACCCGACGGTTCTGGGATGGACCGTTCATGGGCCCGGCGGTAGCCTCCGCGCGGCGAGCGCCCGTAGCTCAGCTGGATAGAGCATCCGCTTCCTAAGCGGAGGGTCACAGGTTCGAATCCTGTCGGGCGTGCCACCATCCTCGCTTCGCGATGGACCGTATTGCTCCTGTCGCCGGGCGGCGGCCGCATTCCGCGCGGACCTGAGGCGCGTTCTCCTGACGGGGACGAGCCGCGATCGCCGCTCGCGCCGGCCACGGCCGGTGCTTCGGCTAGACTTCGCGCTCCATGTCGCGTTCACGGAGGGCATTCGACGAGTCCGAGGCGCTCGACGCTGCGGTCGAAGTCTTCTGGGAGCACGGCTACCAGAACTCGAGCCTCGACATGCTCTGTGATGCGATGGGCATCGGTCGCCAGTCGCTCTACGCCTGGCTCGGTGACAAGAGGCAGCTCTTCATCGCGGCTCTACGCCGCTACGAGGAGACGGTGACGCCGCCCCTGGTGCTCGAGATGCTCGACGACGGTGCACGCGGCAAGGCGAGCGTGCTGGAGCTCATGCGCTGGGTCGCTCGGCAGGCCAAGGTGCCCGGCTCGAAGGGGTGCCTCCTGACGACGTCGATCGCTGAGTTCGCGAACGGGGACGACGAGATTCTCCGAGTCGTCCAGATCCAGCTCGACCTGTTCCGGCGCGCGGTGGAGAAGTCCATTCGGGTCGCCAAGAAGGAAGGGACCGTCCGCTCCACGCTCAACGTGAGGTCGACGGCCAACTTGATGGTGCTCCTCCGGAACGGGCTGATGCTCGCGGCCCGGTCCGGTCAAGCGGACTCGGGCGTCGACGCTCTCGTTCAGCTCGTCGAGCGGCACCTGGAGGGCGACTGAGGGAGCCGATGCGTACCCCGGTGACGTTGGGTCGTTAGCTTGACCGTGCAGTCAAGCTGGGCTAGAAGACGCTCTCGTTCGCCGCGCATGAGCTCCCAACGACTGCATTCGCCCTCTGGCCCCGCGTCCCTTCCGCGCCGACAGGGGTCTCCACGGAGACACGTCCTCGGTCCGCTCATGCTCTGCGTCGGGGCATTGCTCTACGGATTCACGGAGTGGCTGCGGATCAGCGGCCCCGGGAGCGTTCTCGGCGAAGGTGGGCCGGTCGAGCTCGCGCAGCTCGGGCTCCTGGGTGCGAGCGGCGTGTGCCTCTGGCGCTCCGCGTCGAGGCCAGAGATCCGCCCGGTCGTGATTCCCCTGCTGAGCGTTCTGATCGCCGCCTTCACGCGCGAACTGGACGGGCCCCTCGATCGAGTGGTTCACGGCGTGTGGAAGTACCCGGCGTGGGGTGCTGTGATCGTCGGGGCGTCGTACGTCGTGACGCACATCGACGAGGTCCGCTCCTCGGTGCGCGGGCTGGTCGGCTGCCGTGCCGTGGGGCTTTGCGCCGCCGCGCTGTTCATCGTGCTGGTCGAGTCGCGCATCCTCGGGAGACAGGACGTCTGGAGCGCTGCACTGGGTGCTTCGTACGTTCGCGACGTTCCTCGCTTGATCGAGGAGTTGGGCGAGCTCGCGGGCTACGGGCTCCTGTTGATGGGGTGCGCGGAGCTGGGCCAAGCGACGGGCGATGACACCCCGGCTCGATGTGTCTAGCTTGACTGGGCGGTCAAGTTGGGCTACACCAGCTCCACGCCACCCTCGGTGGCGCGCTCGCGGAGAACCCTCGCCTCGATCACTGTCGGCACCGAGCGGTCGCTTCGCCCGCAGCTTGACTGCTCAGTCAAGTTCAGGCGGAGAAGGGTCGACCCACCTGCGAGCTCCAAGAGGCCTCTGATCCCCCTTCGATGACACATCGGTTCTTCACACGCGTGGCGGCGCACCGGCGCCGGGTCCTCGCACCTCTCTCGATGCTGCTGTTCGGCTGCAGCGCTCATACGGCGCCCGAAGACCACGTTCCCCACACCATGGATCCCCCAAGGCCATCGTCGCGCGGGCCATGAACGCCCTGTTCGCCGAGTACAGCGCGGAGGGCGTATCGGCGCTCTTCTCGGAGGGCTACGTACAGCACAACCCGAACGTCCGCACGGGCCGTGAGCCGATTCTCGGCCTGCTTCCGGCTCTCCGCGAGGCCGGGTTCGGCTACACGCTCCATCGCGCGATCGAGGACGGCGACCTCGTCGTGACGCACACGACGTGCCACAACGCCGACTTCTTCGGCGCGAAGGAGGTCGTCGCCTTCGATGTCTGGCGCGTCGAAGACGGGAAGGTCGCGGAGCACTGGGACTCGATCCAGCCGCTCGCAGCCGACACGGCGAGCGGGCGGTCGCAGACCGACGGGGTGACCGAAGTCGTCGACCTCGACCGGACCGAACAGAACAAGGAACTCGTCCGCGGGTTCGTTCGTGACATCCTCATCGGTGCGGACCGCACCGCTTGGGACGGCTACATCCGCGACGGCCGCTACGCCCAGCACAACCCCATGGTCGAGGACGGGCCCGATGCCCTGCGCGCCGCCCTCGAGTCCCTTCGGATGAAGGAGGTGCGACGGGTCATCGGCGAGGGGAACTTCGTCCTGACCCAGAGCCGGGCCGAGTGGGACGAGCGCCCGTTCGTCTTCTACGACCTGTTCCGCGTCGAAGACGGCGCGATCGTCGAGCACTGGGACGTGCTCCAGGAGATCCCCGAGGAGATGGCGCACCCCAACGGGATGCTCTGATCCGCCGCCGCACCACTTACGAGGAGAACGAAGCAGAATGCCGACATCCTGGTTCTTGAAGCCCGGCGACGGGATCGAGTCACTCACCCGGCGGGAGGAGCCTCAGGCTTCGCCGGGTCCTGGCGAGGTGCGCGTTTCGATGCGCGCCCACTCGCTCAACGCACGCGATCTCATGATCGCATCGGGCCAGTCGCCCCTTCCCGCGGCACCGGAGCTCACCCCGCTCTCCGACGGTGCGGGCGTCGTGGACGCAGTGGGGAAAGGCGTCACCCGCGTGGCGGTCGGTGACCGGGTCGTGGTCACCTTCAATCCGGCACACCAAACCGGCGCCTACGAGCCGTACATGGAACTCAGCGCGCTCGGCGGCGTGTCGCAAGGACTCTTGAGACAGGAGGCGATCCTCGACCAGATGGCGGTCGTCCCACTGCCCGACTCCGTCACGTTCGAGCAGGCCGCGTGCCTGCCGTGCACCGGAGTCGTCGCCTGGAATGCACTGTTCGAAACCGCGTCGCTCAAGCCGGGCCAGACCGTCCTCGCAACGGGAACGGGAAATGTCTCGCTCGTCGCGGTTGCGCTCGCTCGAGCGGCGGGAGCACGCGTCGGAGTCACGTCATCCGACGAGGCCAAGCTCGATCGCGCGCGAACCGTAGGCGCTCACTTCGGCGTGAACTACGCCACGCACCCCGAGTGGGACGCAAAGGTGCGCGGCGTGACTCTCGGCCGCGGAGCCGATGTCGTGGTCGAGACGGCAGGGCCGCCGTCGGTCGCGACTTCCGTTCGAGCGGCCGCCCAGGGGGGAACGGTGGCGCAGATCGGATTCAAGGGAGTGGACGGCCCCGCGGTCCAGATGTTCGATCTCCTGATGGGTGGAGTTTCATTGCGCCCGGTCATGGTCGGTTCTCGAGCGATGCTCGAGCGCCTCGTTGCTGCCGTCGCGGCGAACGATGTCCATGTTCCCGTCCACAGCACGCACGGGTTCGACGAGGCGCCGGACGCCTTTCATGTGTTCATGAGTGGGGAGAGCTTTGGAAAGGTCGTGATTGCACACGGGGAGGAGCTCTGACCATGGAGGGACCCCTCTCAGGCAAGAGCGCCCTCGTCACCGGCGGCAGTCGCGGGATCGGCGCCGCCATCGCGGCCCGTCTCGCTGCCGATGGCGCAAAGGTCAGGCTGACCTACGGTCGATCCAATCGCGCGGCGGACGATGTCGTGGCGGACATCAGGGCCGCGGGCGGCGAGGCGCGTGCCATTCAGGCGGACGCGAGTCGAGTCGGTGCCGGCGGCGACGCCGTTGCGGACACGGTCCAGGCGCACGGCGGGCTGGATATTCTGGTCTCGAACGCGGGCGTGAACATCATGAAGCCACTGGGCGAGCTCGACGTGGACACCTACCACAGCGTCTTCGACGTGAACGTCCGCGCCTCGATGGAGGTTGTTCAAGCAGCAGCAGCTCACATGGCGGACGGGGACCGGATCGTCGCCGTGAGCGCGACGATCGCGAACCACTTCTTCGCGCCTGCCCTCGGGCTCTACGGAGCGAGCAAGGCGGCCCTGAACGCATTCGTGCAGGGATGGTCCCGTGACCTCGGGCCGCGAGGGATCACCATCAATGCGATCGTTCCGGGACCCATCGATACGGACATGAACCCGCAGGAGAGCGAGCTGGGCCAGTGGCTCCACGACATGGTGCCCCTGGGTCGCCATGGCAGGCCCGAGGAGGTCGCTGCGCTCGCCGCGTTCCTCGTCGGTCCGGAGTCCGGATTCATCACGGGGGCGCGCTTCGTCATCGACGGGGGAATGTCCGTCTAGGCCGAGGTCGACGGCCCGGTCCCGTGTCCTTGTCGATCCTGTCGAATGGTGATCCGGTCCGACCGAGGGCGTGGAGGCCGCGACGTGCGGCGTCCGGCAACCCTCGGGCGGGTCGGCCCCGTCGGGATTGTCGTCGGGATCGTCGGCGGGATCGTCGGCGGATGGCTCGCCCGAGCTCCCTCGCGGCCCGCAGCGCGCGGCGTCGGGCCGGCTCGCCGGGAATCTGCGTCGAAGCACTGCGCCGAACCACTGCGTCGACACAGGAGACGACGCGGGGGCGATCGCTCGCCCCCGCGGCCCACTTCTTCCTTTCCATCAGCGTGCAGCTCGTCTCAGACAAACGAGCCCGGCGCACCCGGCGAGGCCGCCCGAACGGGGACCGAGGCCGGTTCGGCAGGCATGCCGCAGCACTTCCGACACGGGGCTGACTGCAACGCGGCGGGAGGCTCCACCGACTCGCGGCCGAATTCCCGCGGATCCCGCCGGGAGGTCTGCGGAGGCGGGTGTGGGGGACTTCGGCTGGCCGGATTCCGACCCTTGCCCACCGACGACGCCTAGTCGTCCTTCATCCGCCCCTCGATCTCGCGGGCGAGGTCGCCGCCGATGAGAGGTCGCGCCGCGAGGCCCGTACGGAGATCGAGGAGGTACGGCCGCGGCGCCTCGTGGACCTCGAATTCTCCGTCACCGTCCTCGTCGGCGGCGAGCATGAGCAGCGCCGCGTCCGGGATCGTCTCGAGGTCGACGGAGTGGAGCCGCAGGTCCGCCGGCGTCACGAACCGCGCCGTGCGTGCGTCGAAGTCCACGAGGAGCGCGCGAGAGGCGTCCTCGTCGTCGAGCGTGCCGTCGCTGTTCGTGTCGTCGACGGTGGCGCGGAGGAGGAGCGTCGTGGTCTCGGGAGGACTCGCCCCCTCGGACGTCCACGCGCTCGAGAGCACACCGCGTCGGTCGAGGAGCGCCCACTGGACGCCGGTGGCGATGTCGGCGACGACCGCGTTGTGCCAGCGAAGGCGGGTCGCGCCGGGTTTCAGCCAGCCCCCGGCGGAGTTGCGCTCGCGCCGCGTGAGTTCATTGCTGAAGCCGCCCTCTGCGAAGTGGTCCTGGTCGCCGAGCAGCCAAACCTCTCGCTCGACCGCAAAGGGGAAGAGCAGCTCGTCGCGCCCGGGGACGCGGACCGGGTCCTTCCAAGTGGACCGTCCGCTGACGTCGGACGTGGCGCGCGTCGGTGACAGGATGTGGCCGTTGACGTAGGGGTCGACGTCTGCGCCCGGTTGGAGACTTGCGCAGCTGAAGAGGGCAGCGCTCAGTAGAAGAGCCAGCGGCCGTCGAAGAGAGCCGGCCTGCGTGGGGGACAGAGCGGCGGACGGAGCGAGCGCGAGGTGATGAGGGTCCTTGGACATGGCGTCGAGCGGAGGTCAGTAGGCTTCTCCGGCGTTCGCGGAGCGAGAGGTGCGGGGCGTCGCGCCGGAGTCAGCGCGCACGGACCCACTCGTGGAGACTCTCGATCGGCCGCCCCAGCACGGCGTCGTCCCCGTCCACGAGGATCGGACGCTGGAGGAGCGTCGGTTCTTCCGCCATGCGCGCGATGAGCTGGTCGTCGGGCAGGTCGGCGGGAACGGCGAACGCCTTCGCCTCGCGCGCTCGAAGAGCGTCCCGCGCGGTGATCCCGAGAGCGGCGAGGACGCGCCGGATCTCGTCGGCGTCGAGCGGATCGTCGCGGTACTCGCGGTACTCGAACTCGATCGAGCTCTCCTTCAGGAAGGCGACCGCCTTCCGGCAGGTGCCTCAGGTGCGGGTGCAGATCAGTTGCATGGCGTGGGGGGCTGGACGGTGTGTTGGACGGTGGGCCGGTGGGGGGAGGGGTCGGCCGTGAGGGGGCCTCGCCCGCCGCGGAGTGTGCCTGCGACGGCTCCCACCGGCCGCACCTCTTTCGGGGGGGACACCCCCCCACCCCCCTCACCCGTCCACCGGCTTGGCGAACGGGAAGATCTCCGGCTCGGCGAGCTGGAGGTAGTCCTCCAGCCCCATGACAACGGAGCGGCACAGGCTTCCCGCGTTGAATGCGATCCGGTCGTTCGCGAGGAACCCCTCATCGAGCGCATTCGGGAGGTCCAGGACCGGCTGCCCGAAGGGCGGCACGCAGCCCGGCACCAGTCCGGTGCGCTCCAGGAGCTCGTCGGCGGTCGCGAAGCGCGCCCGCGCCTGTCTGTACCGCTTGCGGACACGGTTCGAGTTGAGTCGTGACGCAGCGCTGATCACGCAGACGCGGAACGTCTCGCCGACGCGGAGGACGATCGATTTGCCGCCCACCTCGAGCGGTTCACCGCGCGCCCGCGCCGAGTCCTCACTCGTTCGGGTCGGGCCGTGCTCGACCCAGCGGTAGCGCACCCCGGCGCCGTCGAGGAGCGCACGGATCCGGCGGGTGACGTCCGTCTCGCCGAGGCAGCGTTCGTACGGGTCCATGTCCGCTCGAGTCTAGGTCCGCCTCTGCGGACCCGCGGGGCTCGCGTCCGTCCCCCGCGCAGAGGCCGCCGCGTGGTCGGCGGACCTCCGTCGACCGCGGCAGCGTGGAGCGGACGGGTCCAGGCCGCTCGGCGGGCCGTGCGGCGTCGTCGGGGTCCGGCGGCGCGGTGTTCGGCGGCACCGTGTTCGGGGGCACCGTGTTCGGGGGCGCGGGGTTCGGGGGCGCTGGCGGCGCGTGCGTGGCAGGGCACATGGGCATCTGGGCTCGATTGGTTCGTGCGAGGGCCGCGACGGGGCCGATCGCTCCGGATCGACGATCGGCGGCGGTCGCGGTGGCGCAGCTCCTCCGGAATCTCCTCGGCGCGGACGCTGCGGGCATTCCCCGGGCGAGCGATCCGCGCTCGATGCGACGGGTGACCGCGCCGTATGCTCCTCTGCACGCCGACCGTTCACTCCTGGCCACCCGGGGTCCCGGAAGGCAGCATCAGACGCGCGCGGGCGCCTTTGCCTGGACGCCCTCCTACGCCGACGAGCGGTCCGAGTCGCGGCAGCGCGACGCACAGCGAGCGATCCGCCGCGGTCCCGTCCGTCGGTCGAGGCGCACCCGCCACTTCACCTCCCGTGACCCCATGAGATTCTTCGCGAACCTGCGCGCCGACCTCCCGGCCAGTGTCGTCGTCTTCTTCGTCGCGGTCCCGCTCTGCCTTGGGATCGCGCTCGCGAGCGATGCGCCCCCCCTGGCCGGCCTCATCGCAGGGATCATCGGCGGCATCGTCGTGGGGTCGCTCAGCGGCTCGCCGCTCGGTGTGTCCGGCCCTGCTGCGGGGCTCGCCGTCATCGTCGCCGGCGCGATCGAGGAGCTCGGATCGTTCGAGACGTTCCTCGCTGCCGTCGTCGTGGCGGGCGCGTTCCAGATCACGCTCGGGCTGCTTCGCGGTGGCGTCGTCGGGTACTTCTTCCCGTCCTCGGTCATCAAGGGGATGCTGACCGGGATCGGCGTCGTGATCACGCTCAAGCAGATCCCGCACGCCGTCGGCCACGACAAGGATCCCGAGGGCGACACCGCTTTCGTTCAGCCGACGAACGATGAGAACACCCTCTCGAGCATCGGCAACATGTTCGAGGACTTCGCGCCCGGCGCGGTCATCGTGTCGGTGGTGTGCCTCGCGATCCTCATCCTGTGGGAGGTCGTGCTCAAGAAGCGCTCGAAGGTGTTCCAGATCGTCCCGGGCCCGCTCGTCGCGGTCGCGTTCGGGATCGGGTTCCAGCTCTACGCCAAGCGCTTCGCAGAGAAGCTCGCGCTCGAGCCCTCGCACCTGGTTCAGGTGCCGATCTTCGAGAGCATCGGGACCCTCACATCGCAGCTCAGTCACCCGACCCTGAGCGCGTTCGGGGTCGGTGCTGTCTGGATCACCGGCATCACGATGGGGCTCGTCGCGAGCCTCGAGACGCTCCTCTGCGTCGAGGCCACCGACAAGATCGACCCCCTCGGGCGGACGACTCCGACGAACCGCGAGCTGCTCGCGCAGGGCGCTGGCAACGTCGCCTCCGGTCTGATCGGCGGTCTCCCGGTCACCCAGGTCATCGTGCGCAGCTCGGCGAACATCCAGAGCGGCGGACGTACGAAGGCCTCGGCGATCATGCACGGCTTCTTCTTGCTCGGAGCGGTGCTCCTGATCCCGACCGTGATGAACGAGATCCCGCTCGCCGCGCTCGCGGCGGTGCTCCTCGTCGTCGGCTACAAGCTCGCGCGCCCGGAGATCTTCGTTCAGATGTTCCGGCAGGGCGGGGGCCAGTTCATCCCGTTCATCATCACGGTGCTCGGGATCGTCTTCACCGATCTCCTGATCGGCATCGCGCTAGGGATGATCGTCGCGATCTTCATCATCCTTCGGAGCCAGTACCTCAACTCGCACTTCCTCCACATCGACCGCGAGAACGAGGACGGTACGTCCGAGGTCCGCATGCGACTCGCGGAGGAGGTCACCTTCCTCAACAAGGGCGCGCTGCAGCGCGAGCTGGACGGCATTGCCGATGGCTCCAAGCTCGTCCTCGACGCACGGGAGACGACGCGCATCGACCACGACGCGCTCGAGATCATCGCCGAGTTCGAGCGCTCGGCGCCGCGCCGCAGCATCAAGGTCGAGCGACTCGGGATGTTCGTGGCCTCGGCCACGCCGCGGCCGGTCAGCGACACCGATCGATCAACCGATCGCGCCGGGGAGCGGCCTGGCCCGGCCCTCTGACCCCCAGGCCCCCCTCCGCAGCCGAATGCACGCTGCGAGGGGGGAGGGCCGGACCGTGCACGCCTAGGCGTCCCCGCACTCGCTGAGACCAAGCTCAGCGGAAAGCTGGCTCAGGTCCGGAGGGATCGGGCTCTCGAACGTCCGGTCGAACGGTGGCCCGAGGACGAGCCGCACCGCGTGCAGCGCCTGACGCTCCGCCCGATCCTCGACGCCGTCCCCGTACCAGTCGTCCCCGAGGACCGCGTGCCCAAGATCGGAGAGGTGGATCCTCACCTGATGGGTACGGCCGGTGTGGATGCGGGCGTGCACCAGCGCCGCGTCGCGGCCACGCCGCGCCACGCGTAGGGTCGAGCGCGCCGCGCGTCCGTCGGGCGTGACGCCGAGCGAGGGGACACCGCGCCGTTCGCCGGCCGGACCGATCGCTCCCGCGTGGCAGATCTTCTCCCACCCGGGGGAGCCCGCCACCCACGCGAGGTACTCCTTGCGGGCGGCGTGGTGAGCCATCGCCGTCTTGAGCGGAGCGACGAGCTCCCTGCGCCGCGCGAAGACGAGGACTCCGGAAGTGTCGGCGTCCAGCTGGTGAACCGCCCACACGAACGTCCCCGCCCAACCGACGATGTGCCACTGCACGCAGTCTGGATCCTCGAGCGAGCGGCCGGTCGATGGGGTCCCTGGCCACTTGTCGACGACGAGGATCCCTCCTTCGTCGTGGAGGACGCTTCGGCGGGGGTCGAACACGGCCGCGAGATTAGTTCGCCCGAATTCCGCGATCGAGCGCCACCCCGAGCCTCGCCGCGCGTGGGTGGAGCGGAGACGCAACCACCACCCCCGGGGCGCGGGCGCACGATTGTGCGACGCGCGCCCGTCACGGCATCGATTCTGAAGGACGACTTGTGTCGTCACCGCAGGAGCTATGGGCCGGTCCCCGGGGTCTGGTTGCGGATCCCCGGTCGCGGAAGGACGACCGGACGGAGCTGCTCGCCGGGGTTGGGGAGACCCCGGCGGGCCTCCCCTTTCCGCCGCGGCGGATGGGGAGCGCGGGCGCCTGCGGCGCCGCGCGCAGCGCGGCGCGCTCCGTCCCGTCGACTCGAGGCGTCCGGAAGGGGGGGTGGGGGGGGCACGGGGGCCCCCGATCCCGCGGGCCTCATTCTGAGGCGAATCCGGCCGCACCGATGGCTTCGTCTGAGATCGCCCCCTGTCCGCAGTCGATCCACCCAAGAGCCGGAGCCCCGTCGGGCATTCCCTCCTGAGGGCTCCCTGTAGGGCCCTCTCGACCCAGCCCTCCCCGCTTCCGGCTACGAATCGCGTTTCCCCCGCAGACCATGAAGCACGACCCCACCGCGAACGCTCCGCGACCGTTCACGCGCAAGCAGAAGCTGATCGACCGCCAGTGGCAGCTCGGTCTCGCCTGCGGCGTCACCATGCTCATGCTCGGCTCCGCAGCGCTGTACATGCTCGGTGCGAGGCTCGTGCACTCCGACCGCGTTCTGAACGCGATCGACCCGTCCATGCATGGTGTGATCGCCGTCGGCTTCGACGTCCTGTTCTTCCTCGGAGTCGTCGCGGCGGTGCACCACGTCATCGTCTCCGTCACGCACGCGGTCGTGGGCCCCGCCTACGTGCTCGAGCGCGGCCTGCGTAGCCTCGCGAACCAGCGCTACGACGCACGCTTCAAACTACGGACCCGGGACTACCTTCGGGACGTTGCGCAGGCGGCGGAGGAACTTCAGGTGCGGCTCTCCGAGCAGGCCGATACCGTCCGCGCCGAGATCGACACCGTCCGTTCGAGCTGCACGCTCGGAGACGATGCGAAGCAGGCACTCGAGCGGATCGAGTGCGCCTTCCAGCCCACCTTCGCAGCCGAGCGGGAGAGCGCCGGAACGGCATCGAACTCAACGGCGGACGGCGGCCACGACTCTGCGCGTAGCGCGCCCGAGCGACTCGAACGCGCGGCCTGACTGCGCCGGGCGAGCGTGGCGTGCCGCTCGTCACGTCGACGGGCGAGCGAAGCGACAGGTTGCAACGGAGCCTGAGGCTGCGGACGCAGTGCGGCCGCGGCCAGCCCTGCGGCACCGCCCACCTCTACCGCTTCGGACCGGCGCGAGCCCGCCGGTCCGTAGCCCCGCACGGCGCCTCCGCGCAGGAGCGTCGGCCTCAGCCGCCGCCCTCGCCCGGAGAACTGCGCGAGGCGCCCGACGATCGACTCCGCGCGCCAGGCGTCTCCCCGTCAAGGTCATCCCCGTCGAGTCCGCGCGCAAGCATCACCTTGCCGGCCCGCTCGAGCGCGACGCGGCTCCGGCCCCTCAGTCGATGTGCGTCGACGCGTTGCCGCGCAGCACTCCGTCGGCGTCGATCCACGAGTCCAGAACGCGGCCCGCAGCCGGGTCCGTCATCATCTGGAGGATCGTCGAGCCGAGCGGGCCCGCCATCTCCGGGTCGATCGCGCCGTCGCGCAGGTTCGGCGTCGGGACGCCGTCGCCGAGGAGCGCGTGGGTGCTCGAAGCGTTGGAGCGGCCGTTCTCCGACACGACGCGGTCGAGGTTGAGCGCGACGCGCGCCGTGTCGAAGTTGTCGGCCGGCGCGACGCCGCCCGCGCCCGCGCGGTTGTCGTTGTCGTCCAGCGGGTTGACCGGTGCGCCCTGGTCGTCGAACAGGAAGAGGCCGGAGCCGAGGCCGGCGACCTGGTGGACGAAGAAGGGCGAGTCGAGCTGGTTGCCCGGGTTGCGCCCGATGTGGTCGGTCAAGAGGCCGAAGTCGAGGCTGTCGAAGTCGCCGGTCTGCATCGCGGTCCGGAACGCCTGGTACTCGGTGCCGTAGTTGGCGACGGCGTCCTCGGTGAGGTGACAGGCGACGCAGTAGCGCGGGCCCTCCTTGTCACTGGTGACCTTGCCGCGGATCGAGTGCGCGAGCATTGCGTTGTGGCTCATGGCCGGGAAGTCCGACAGAGCGGGGTTCTTGCCCTGGCCCTTGCGGTCGGAGAACGAGAAGACCTCGCTCAGGTCGCCCGCCTGGTCCTTGTAGGAGAAGAACATCTTCGTGTTGGCCGCGGTCTGCGTGATCTTGTTGTGGGAGTTGACCCCCAGCTGGAAGAAGACCGGGCTCTGGTAGGTGAACTGGGCGTCGTCCTCGCGGAAGACGATGCGCTCGCCGGTGATGTTGCTGAAGTTGTTCCCGCCGTTGAACTCGCCGATCAGGTGGCACCCCATGCAGGTGTTGGTCCACGAGGAGTGGCACGAGGCGCAGTCCATGTTGTCGGCGTGGCTGAACCCGCTCGGGTTGTCGTTCGACTGGACAGGACCGATCCCGGTCATGGGGTCACCGTCGGCGCGGCCCATGGCGTAGCTCGCCTTGGCGCTGTAGATGGGAGTGCCCTCGACCGGATGCTCTTTGCCCGTGTCGACGACGTAGTCGCGCGTCTGCGGCAGGTAGTGCACCGCGCCGTCGAGGCGGCTCCGCAGCCAGTAGTCGCCGTTCGCGTCCCGCGTGACGTGGCGCATCGGGAGGCCCTCGCTGTCGATGCCGAGGTCCGCCTCGTCGCCCATGTACGTCGTCCCCGCGACGGTCGCCGCGTAGGCGTCGGCGCTGCCGTGGCAGTCTTCGCAGCGGATGGACACGCCCTGCTCCATGCGGGAGAGGAGCGGCTCGTTCGCCGCGTCGTCGACGTTGCCGCCGTGCATGTCGTGGCTGCCGTGGCAGTCGATGCAGCCCATGCCCGCCTCGTGGTGGACGTCGGCGGGCGTGTCATCGCGCCCGTCGTCGTCGTAGTCCTCGAAGGCGAGGTACTGGTTGCGGTTGCGGCCGTTGAACGTGTTGTTGCCGATGACCGGGTCGAAGAGCCGCGTGTCGTTCGACGTGTTCCGGTAGCTCGCCGGGTTCGCCGGATACTGATCGTTGCGGCGGACGTCCTGGTTCTGGTCGAGGCGGATGCCCCAGAACTGCATGACCGTGCGGTTGGAGCCCTGGTGGCAGCCGGCGCACGTGTGGTCGTCGATGCCCTGGATCTCGTGGCCGCTCGCCGTGGTCTTCGCGATGCTACGGATCACGTGGCTGCGGACGTGCGGGCGCTCCGGGTCGTCGATGTCGTCGACGTCGAGGGGCTCGAACTTGTTCACGTTCGGGTCGCTCGTGCCGGCCCGCCCGGAAAGGCTGTACGGCATGTGGCATGACGTGCAGCCCGAGGATCGGAAGTCGCCGTAGCGGTTGTTCGCGCCCGAGCTCCCCAGGTGGCAGTCCCCGCACGTGAACGCGACCTGCTCGTGGTAGAGGTTCGCGAGCGGGGAGTCGGCCACGACGGTACCGTCGGCGTTCACGTCGTCGGAGAGCGCCGCCGCCAGGTAGTCCGGGTTGTTGTGGATCGCGTCCGGCGCGTCGTCGTTCCGGCGGCTGAAGACCGGGAACTCCACCTTGGAGCCCACGGCACCGAACGCGGACAGGACGGCGTTGAAGGTCGGTTCGACGACGGCGCGGAACGCGAGATCGCCCGCGGTGTCGTGCCAGAGGCCGACGTTCTCGGGCACGCGGTTCGGCTGCCCCGCGGCGAACAGCGCGCCCGAGAACACGCCGCTGCTCGTCGCGAGCAGGCTCTTCTCCGAGCACTCGGCGTGGCCCGCGTGGCACTGACCGCAGGACTGGCCCTGCGTCACGACGCGGAGGTCGCCCGGGTTGACGAACTGCAGGTACTCGAGCGCGGTGTGGGTGACCCCGTCGACCTCGTAGTCGTCGAGCTTGTCGATCCCGGTCAGCGTGAGCTTGTTGAAGTACGCGAACGCGTTCTGGTCCTGGAACTCGCGGTCGCCGATCTCGGGCGGCGGCGGCACGTGGGCGTCCTCGGCGGTCTCGCCCTCGGGGTTGCCGCCGTGGCACTGGGTGCAGGTGAGGTTGTCCGCGTCGCCGAAGGGGTGCGGGTTCTCGATGCCGGGCCCGGCGTAGTCGTGGTTCGGCGAGCCGTTGTGGCACGTCATGCAGGTCTCGGCGGTGCCGAGGACAAGCGTGCCCGAGTCGCCGCCGGAGCAACCGCCCAGCGCGCTGCCGAGGGCCGCGCTGAGCGCGAGGAGCCCGAGGCCCCGCACGGCCCCGCTCCGAAGGCGCGACGGAGAGATCCCCCGTCGCACGTCACCGCTCTTCGCGGCGGCCTCGTACCGCTCCCCTGCCTGTCGCTCCATCCAGCTCCCCATCGCGCCCATCGACTGCCCCCTCGGATCGGCGCACCCCACCCGCCGCGCCGACGGCGGGCCCGCCCTGGCAGGGGCGGTCGGGTGCGCTTCGGGCGGCTCTTCGGCACACCCCGAGCGATCCCTTGAGGGTCCGGAGCGTCCGGATTCGAGCCGAGTGCCCGCGCGAGACGGTGGGTGGGGGGCGCGGCGCGCGAAACGTCCCGAACCGAGCAGGATCGCCGCCGCGCCGCCTCGAATCGAGCGTGCGCGCGGCGCGCTCCATGCGGGGACGGGCGGCTTTCGCGCGCGCTCAGTTCGGGAAGTTCGGGTCGAGCTCGGCGGCGTTCCAGAGCGTCGGCTGGTGGCAGCGGTTGCAGTCGAACGTCCAGCCGAGCGCAATGTGGTTCGGGTTGTTCGCGTTCGCGAGGTCGTTCGCGTGGCAGTCCACGCACTCGATCGGCGTCGGCACGAACCGGCCGACCTCCGCGCCCAGGTGGCACTGCCTGCACGAGACCGCCGCGTGCACTCCGAACAGCGGGAAGCGCGTCGTGTCGTGCAGCGCGAGCATCCCCTGCGGCCGCCACGACACCTCGTCGTGGCAGTCCGTGCACGTGCCGCCGAGCTGTCCCTGGTGGATGTCCTCGTGGCATCCGCCGCAGCCGCGCGCCTGGAAGACCTCGACCGGCCCGCGGTCGTTGTGGCAGCGCAAGCACTGCGCGGCCCGGTGCGCTCCGTTGAGGGGGACTCCCGTCTCGGCGGCGTGGTCGAAGCGGAAGTCGTCCTTCAGGTCGTTCCAGGTCGCGCCCTCGTGGCAGAGGGTGCAGTCGGCGGGGAACGAGTCGTGCGGCAGGACCGGGCCGAGGCCCGCCCACCAGCGGTGCTGGGCGACGGAGCCCGGCCGCGCGGCGACGCACGCGACGAAGACGGCGTAGCAGCAGAGGGCCAGGAGCAGTCCCTGCGTCCTGGAGACTCGATGTCCCTTGGCGATCTCGAGCAGCTTCATGGATCTAGAACGAGCGCTGGAGGAAGAGGCCGAAGAACACCTGGTCCTCGGTGTCCTGGAGCTGTCCCTCGACGTAGAGGGACGCGGTGAAGCCCGGCGAGGGGCGGAGCTCGTAGCTCCCGCGGATGCGGTGCTGGACGAAGTCGTCCGCGTCGATCTCGAACCCGGTGACGTCGTTCATGCGGAGCTCGTAGAGGACGGACCACGCGTCGCGGTCGCGGAAGCGTCCGTACCGCACGCGCCCGCCCTGGAGCCCGGAGAACTTGCCCTCGCTTGCGAACCCGGCCAGGTCGAGGCGGTCCCGCGAGGAGAACAGTCCGTGGAACTCGAGGCCGAGCGACGCGTCGCCGCCGTCGTCCTCCTCGTCGCTCCACGCTCCGATGCGCCCGAAGGCGCGCATTCCGACCTGGACCTCGCTCTTCTCCCGGATCCAGCGCCAGCCGTTCGCGCTGAGGCGGTCGACGCGCGCGTCCGCGAGCGCGTCGTCGTTCACCGGCGGGAAGTCGTTGCGACGGAGCTCGGGGAACTCCTGGTGGCGGTAGTCGAAGCCGACGCCCGCGCGGTCCGAGAGCTGGCGCGTCGCGTCGATCACGGCCAGCGTCACCGCCGGTCCCGAGTCTTTCACGTCGTCGCCCACGCCGTAGAGATCGATCCACAGCGAGCCGAAGACGTTCCAGCCGTTCTCGGGCGCGTACGACAGCCGCGAGACGAGCAGGTCGCGGTCGCGCGTCCCGTTGTGCCAAGTCTTCTGGTACCCGGTCGTGACGACGAGGTTCTCCGCCTCGTCCCGCACCCAGCGGTACCAGGCGGCGAGCTGGAAGTCCTCGCCCGTCTGCTGGTCCTTGTCCGGCTCCGGCAGGAAGCCGACGCTCGCGCCGTAGCTGTCGCCGCCGCGCGTCCGCCAGCTCCACGCGGCGCCGTCCAGGATCCCTAGCTCGGGAAGGTCCCGCTGCAGGAACCGTCCGACCTGCCACGAGCTCCAGTCGTGCCGGTGTCCGCCGGACGTGTAGCTGAGCCGGTCCAGTCGGAACGTGCGGTCGCTCTCGTCGTTCTCGTCCGGGAACTGCGCACGGCGGAGGTTCCATTCGCCGTCGACCTCGAGGCGCCCGCCGCGGCCGAACGCGTTGTCCACTCGAACCACGCTTCCGGCGCGCAGGAAGGTGTCGCCGCGGTCGTCCTCGGTGTCGATGATCTGGTCGAACGACAGGTACGAGCGGCCTGTCCAGGACCTCGGGCGGGCGCTCGGTACGACCGCGCCGACCTCGGCCAGGAGGGGCATGTCGAACTCCCAGTCCTCGTCTGCGTTCGACCATGAGGGCGCGGGGCGCTCACCGGGCGCCGCTTCGGGGACGGGCTCGAGCGGCGCGCGCTCCTCCGGGCCCGGAGCAGGTTGCTCGAAGCGTTCGGCCGGGACCCGCACGAGCACGCGCACGCCGGCGCCCGGCCGGTACGCGGTGTCGTCCGGGCGTACGACGGCGCTGCGGGCCGCGACCTCGACGATGCGTCCGTTGCGGGCCGCGCCGCCGCGCGCGCGAAACTCCACCAGGTCGCCGACCTCGAGGCCGTCCGACGCGCCACGGTCGATCAGGACGCCCGTGTCGTCGCGGGTCGTGGTGACGCGCGCGCGGACCTCCTCGAAGGAGCTCTTCCGGCGGCGCCCGACCTGGGCCATGTCGTCGAGAGCGGCCTCGGGAGCCGCTGCGCCACGGTCCGGAGCCGTGGCCCGCTCGCCCTCTTTCCCGTCGTTCGCCCCGGCGCTCTGCGCGTACAGCGGAGCGAGGCACGCTCCCGCCGCGAGCGCCCGCGCGATCCAGTTCGGGTTCCTCATCATCGCCTCCCGCGACGCCTGAGCGCCCGCTCGTGCACACCGTGGCAGTCGACGCAGTCGCGGCTCAGTGGCCGGTACGCGACGATCCCCGTCTCCTCGTTCGGCTCGTGGCATCCCGCGCAGTCCACGACCGCGTGCGCCTCGTCCAGGGGGAACCGCGACTCGATGTCGTGGTCGAAGCTCAACGTCCCGAAGGACTCCGCGCTCTCGTGGCAGCGCTCGCACGACTTCGCCTTGAGCCCCGGCTGCGCGCCGAACTGATCGCCGTGCGGTCCCTCGTGGCAGCTCGCGCAGTCGGTCCCGTTCGCGCGCGCCCACGTGCGGCCGTGCTCGTCGGGGCGGCGCAGCGGCGCGTGGCAGGACGTGCAGTCTGCCGCGGCGTGCGCGCCGTCAAGGGGCCAGCCGGTCCAGCGCGCGTGGTCGAAGTCGTCGGAGGCGTCGCGGAAGGACGCGGTCGAGTGGCAGCGCGCGCAGTCGCTCCGGCCGTCCACCTCGAGGAGGTGCTCGGAGGCGTCGAAGCGGCCCTCGTGCACGTCGTCGTGGCAGCTGACGCAGCCGACGACCTCGCCGTAGATGTCGTCGACGCGGCCGAACGTGCGGCCGTGCTCGTCGGCCGCATCCGTGCGCACGTGGCAGGACGAGCACTCCTCCGCCGCGTGCGCCCCGTCGAGCTCGAATCCGGTCCAGAGGCCGTGGTCGAAGGTCTCCGGCGGCACGTCGGCGAAGGCGGTCGGCGTGTGGCAGCGCGCGCAGTCCCCGCTCTCAGGCGGCGGCGCGAGATCGGCGCTCGCTCCTTCGCCCGCGAGGAGCGCGTCGAAGAAGCCGCCGTGCGCGTCGGTGTGGCAGGTCTCGCACGTGTGCCCGATGCCGCGGAACAGGCGCACGTCCGCTTCGTCGAGCGCGTGGCACGCGCTGCAGTCGTCGATCGCGTGCGCGTCCTCGAGGGCCAGCGCCGTCTGCGCGTGGGCCTCGGTGCCGAACGTGTGAGGGTCGAAGTGCGTGGGCGTGTGGCACACGAGGCAGCCGACGTCGTCGACGTCTCCGCCCGCGAGGTCCGCCACCGCGTCGTAGACCGCGCCGGCGAACTGGCCGCCGTGGGGGTCTTCGTGGCACGCGGCGCACTCGTTCGGCCCGCGGCCGGGATAGCGCTCCGCGAAGGAGAGGTCGGGCGCGTGGCAGCCCGCGCAGTCGACGCTCTCGTGGGGGACTTCGAGCCGGAACCCCGAGGCCGCGTGCTGGCGGTCCGTCATGTCGACGCCCGCGTCGGCGAAGCTCTCGTCGGCGTGCTCGTGGCAGTCGACGCAGAGCCGGTTCGCGGCGGAGCCGGTCAGCGCCATCGGACCGCGCACGCCGGCGCTCAGCGCGGCGTGGTGGACGAATGAGCGGTCGTGGGGCTGGTCGTGGCACGCGCGACAGTCCCGCGCGACCGGACGGTTGCGCGCCGCGCCGCGCTGGGCCTCGAGCGAGTGCGCGGTGCCTTCCTCGTGGCACGTCCTGCAGTCGAGCCCGGCGTGCCCGCCCAGGAGCGGCAGGAACCGATCGTGCCCGGTGAAGACGTGGTCCGTGAAGGCGACCTGCGTATGGCAGTCCGCGCACGAGTCGCCGAGGGCACCCTCGTGAACGTCGTCGTGGCAGGTGGCGCACGACTGATCGAGACCGAGGTAGCGGTGCGCGCCCTCGGGGAGAATGGCCGCCTCGCTGTGCTCGTGGCACTCCGCGCAGTCGAGCTCGAGGTGCGCGCCGGCCATGTCGAAGGAAACGAGTCCGTGGTCGAACTCAGCCACGTCGGCGACGCCGGCGCGGGCGAACGAGACCTGGTTGACGGAGGCGAAGCCCGCTCCGTGGTGGTCGCTGTGGCACGCGGCGCAGTCGGCGGCCGTCTCGGATCCGAGGGTTCCGTGCAGTCCGCGCCCGGTCTCGATGTGCTCGTCGATCGCGTCGTGGCAGTCGAGGCAGGCGTCGGTCATGGAGGTCGTCCAGCCCCCGTGGCACTGCGCGCAGTCGTTGCCGCCGTCGAGCTCGGCGATGCGCGCGTGCGCTGTGTGCAGCGGGCCGGGTGCCGTCCGGTCGAGGTCGACGACGGCGGCCGTCAGCACCGCGGAGCACGACACGATGGCGATGAGCGTCTTCGGCGACGGCGTGTTCATCGCGTCACCTCCGCCGCGCGCGTGAGCTGGCGCAGGTCGTCGGAGCTCCCCGAGAAGAGCCCGCCGTAGAACAGCACGTGCCCGATGTGGAGGACCGCGAGCGCGACCATCAGCGCCGCTATCCAGCGGTGCAGGTAGCGCCACGTACCGAGCAGCGCGCGCGCATCCTCGAGGTGGGCGGCGCGGCTGGCGGAACGCCACGCCTGCTCGGCCAGCGCCACGACGCCCGCGACCTGGTCGGGGCTCAGACCCTGCGCCGCGCCGCTGGCGCGCAGCTCGACGACGAGCTCCTTGCGCTCTTCGTCGCCGCGCACGAGCCCGACGACGCGCCCGAAGAATCCGGTGCCCCACTGACGCGTCCGCACGCGCTCGAGGACGCGAGCCTGCGCCTCCGCTCCGAACGCGCGGTGCTCGCGGTCCCAGTCGCCGGCGAGCGCGTCGAGCCGGCGCTTGACGCCGTCGAGGTCGAGCTCTTCGCCGTTGGCGGCGCGGGGAAGCCACGCGTAGAAGTAGCGCCCGATCGCGCCGGTGACGAGCAGCGCGAGCAGCGCCCACAGCGCGTGGCTGCCGACGGTGTTGCGCGGCGCCATCGCGGCGTGCAGGAGCGCGAGCAGGAACGCGAGCACGCCGGTCGCGACGTGGCTCGTCATCCAGCCCTTGAGGGAGCCAATCGGGAGGCCGGCGAGGCGCGCCACGACACGGGGCGAGCGCCGGACGAGGTACAGGAGGTTGGCAGCGACGAGGCCGATCGAGGCGATTCCGAGCCAGAGGCCGAGGCCCTTGCCCGGCCGCAGAAGGTCGTGCTTCTCGTGCGCGGGGCGCTCGGCCCGCGAAAGGCCGTAGTAGTCGAGGTTCCAGGCGGCGAAGGCGAGGACGCAGATCGTCAGCGCGAGAGCCCAGGCGAGAGCCTTCACGAGGCCCGTTCCAGCCTCCTCGGCCAGTGGACCCGTGTCGCGCAGGCCTGGATCGAACGAGACTCCCGACGCGCGCAGCACCTCGGTCGGCGCGATCCCGCCGATGAGCGCGAAGACCGCGTCGTTGGCGACGCGGATCTCTGCTCCTGCGGCGCTCCGCAGTCGGACGGCGTCCGGCTCGATCGCAGTGACCTCGGTCCCGAGCGCGAGCCGGACGCGCCCTGCTCGTACCGCCTCGTCGAGGCGGCGCTCGTTGAGCGCTTTGATGCGGAAGAACGCCTCCCGCCGGTAGCTCAGCGTGACCTCTGCTCCCGCCTGCTCGCCGAGCGCGAGCGCGGCCTCCACCGCGCTGTCGCCGCCGCCGACGACGAGCGCCCGGCGCCCGGCGTACGAGCGCGCGTCCAGGAGCGCGTAGGAGACCTTCCCGAGCTCCTCGCCGGGGACGCCGAGCTTGCGCGGCGCGCCGCGGCGCCCGAGGGCGAGGCACACGTGCCGCGCGCGGATCGGTCCGCCGCTCGTGTCGACGACGAGGTGCTCTCCGTCGCGGTCGACGCCCTGGAAGACGAGGCCGCCGTGGACGGGGAGCTCCTGCTCGCGCGCGACCTCGTTCCAGAGTTCGACCAGCTCCTCCTTCTCGTAGCTCGTGCGACGGAGTCGGCCGTAGAGCGGAAGTTCGATGGGCTGCGTCGTGACGAGCTTCGCGCGTGGGTAGCGAGCGACGGTGCCGCCGATCTCCTCGGCCTGGTCGATCGTCACGAAGGTGAGCCCGAGTCGCTTCGCCTCGAGCGAGGCGGAGAGGCCCGCGGGCCCCGCGCCGACGATGCAGAGGTCATACGCGTCGTCCGTGCGCGGCCCGTCGTCGCCCAAGCGCTCGGCGACGGCCGCGGCGACGCGCGCGCCGTGCTCCACCGCGGTCCGGATCAGAGCGTGCGCCGTGACCTCGCCGGCGAGCCACAGGCCCGGCGCACCCACGGCCTCGAGACCCTGCGTGAGAGCGGGCACGTCGTCGCGTTCGGACGTGTCGCCGAGCGTCACGGTGATGGCGTCGACCGGGCATTCGCGCTCGCACGCGCCCGCGCCGATGCAGCGGGCTCCGCGGACGACGGCGGCCTGACCGTGGACCAGGTCCAGGACTCCGTCCTCGGGGCACGCGGCCACGCAGGTCGCGCAGCCGAGGCACCTCGAGAGGTCCACGACCGGGTGCTGGAGCTCCGCCTCCGCGGCTCCCTGCTTCACAGCCTCGTCGCGGCGGATGACGGTTTGCGACATCCTGCCTAGGTCGGCGCGGCGCTGGAGCGTGACGAGCAGGGCGAACACGAGAGCGCCAGCCAGCGCCGCGAGCACGACCCAGCTCACGGCGCGGCCTCCGTGGGGAGGACCGCTGCCGATTCGAGGGGAATCGGGCGCGCCGGTCGGAGCATCGGCGGGACATCGACCAACGCCCCCCAAACCTTGAAGGCGCTCATCGAGCCCTCATCTTTGGCTTCGGGTGGCCCTCCTGGGACACGGCCGGCGGCGGACGAGGCTCTTTGCTCAGGGCGCTATCGGGTTTTCACCGATCAAGGAGACGTGTCGCCCGCCTTCCAAGACCTGAGCTCCTCCCTCGTCCGTTCGAGCCCGCTCGTCGCGCTCGTCTGGCGCGAGGAGCCGGGTCGTCCCATCGAGTCGGGGGCCATCGAGCTCCTGGCACGGATGGGTCGTGTCGACGGGTTCACGGACGGCGCTCGGGTGCTGCTCGACGACCTCCTCGACCCCGCGAGCCTCGACCGACTGGACCGCGTCCTCGGCGCCGAGCGCGCCAGCCACGAGAACGAGGGCATCGTCCACATGGGCCGGGTCGCCTGCGCCGAGGTCTCGGGCGACGACGGGTGGGGGTTCGCCGCCGCCCAGGTCTGGTTCGAAATGACGCTCGAGTGGCGACGCACGCTGAGCGGCACCGTCTGTCATGCGATCGCGATCGACGTGACGGATACGGTCGCGCTCGAGGAGGACCGCGCGACGCGGACGAGCCAGCTCCAGATGCTCATCGAGAACACGCGCGCTGGCATCTGGGACTGGGACCGACGCACCGGCATCGTCACCGTCAACCGCCACTGGTGGGAGGCGCTGGGGGAGCCGGCGGTCAGCCCCCACATCTCGTTCGACCAGTGGAAGCGGCGGGTCCACCCCGACGACATCGACCGGACGCTCCACGAGATCCAGGACCACGTCGAGGGGTCGACGCCGCACTACCGGAGCGAGCACCGCCTGCGGCACCAGTGCGGCTCGTGGGTCCACGTGATCGACCGCGGCGTCGTCGTCGAGCGCGACGCGTCCGGCTACGCGCTGCGCGTGTCCGGCATGCTCACCGACATCACGCGGCAGAAGGAGTCCGAGCTGCGCGCCCGCAGCGCAGCGAGCGCCAAGTCGCTCTTCCTCGCGACGATGTCGCACGAGATCCGCACGCCGCTGCACGGGGTGCTCGGCATGCTGCAGCTGCTCGCGGACACGGGGCTCGACGAAGAGCAGTCCGAGGCCGTGCGCATCGCCGCGGGCAGCGGCGAGCACCTTCTCGCGCTCATCAACGACGTGCTCGAGCTCTCCAAGATCGAGGCGGGGGAGCTGCTCGTCGATCCTCGCGCGTTCCACGTCGACCCATGGCTCGACGACGTCGTCGGGCTCTTCCGGGCGCGCGCGGACCAGAAAGGAGTGGAGGTTGTCGTCGAACTCCCCGAGGACGGCATCGGCTGGATGAGGAGCGACGACCACCGGCTCCGTCAGATCGCGAGCAACCTCGTGTCGAACGCCGTGAAGTTCACCGACGACGGGACCGTGCGCGTCGAGGCGGCTCTCGTCGAAGGCGATGAGCCGCGCCTCCGCGTCTCGGTCGCCGACACCGGCAAGGGCATCGAGGACACGTCGCGGATCTGGACCAGCTTCGCGCAGGAGAACGCGTCGGTCGGCCGCGAGCACGGGGGTACGGGGCTCGGCCTCGCCCTCTCGAAGCAGCTCGTCGAGCTCCTCGGCGGCACGATCGGCGTCGAGAGCGCGCCGGGCGAAGGATCGACCTTCACCTTCGAGGTCCCCGTCGAGCGCGCGGTCGCTCCCGCCGCTCCGGATCCGGTCGAGGAGGACAGCGAGGCACCGCCGCTCGAGGGACTGCGCATCCTCGTCGCCGAGGACAACGCCGTGAACCGCCGCGTCGCGAAGGGAGTCTTCAAGAAGCTCGGCCTCGAGGCCGACTACGCGGAGGACGGAGTCGAGGCGGTCGAGCGCTGCGCGGAGCAGCGCTACGACGTTGTCCTGATGGACCTCCACATGCCGAACCTCGACGGCTTCGGCGCGGCCGAGGCGATCCTCGGCGCCGAGGGAGCGGAGCCCCCCTGCATCGTCGCGCTCTCGGCCGACATCACGGACGAAGCGCGGGCGCGCTGCGACGAGATCGGCTTCAAGGGCTGGGTGACGAAGCCGTTCCAGATCGCCGAGCTCACGGCTGCGCTTCGCCGCGCGGTCGCCTGACCCACCAGGCCAGGGCCAGCAGCGGCAGCGGCACGAGCGCCGCGTACGCGAAGTCGATCTCCTCGCCCGCCTTCGAGGCGCCGACGATGAGGAACAGCACGATCGGCAGCAGCGTGGCGTAGATCACGAGCGGCACGGGCCACGCCTCGCTGCCCCGGAGCTTCCGCACGACCTCGATCAGCCCGGCCGCGACGGTGAGGGCGACGATTCCCATCAGGAGCCCGATCGTGCCGTCGTCCGGCGGTCCAGGGGGCGGCTCGACGGCGTCGAGCTTGCCGAGGCGCGGCTCTCCGACGGAGGGATTGATCTGGTCGAGGGGGATCATGGGGTCGTCGTGGGGAGGGGCGTCACGCCCCCGGCCCGGCGTTCGCGTGGCCGGCCGGGCTGGAGTCGCGGAGACGAGAGGAAGGGAACGAGAGGAGGCCGGACCCGCGGCGGGCCCGGCCTCCTCCGTGGAGCGCGGCACGGCCGGGCGGCGACCCGGACCGACCGACGGTGCGTCGTTCGACCGGGCGGTCCGCCCGCCCGCGGCTCAGCGGCGGTCGACGTCGAAGCGGTCGAGCATCATCACCTTGTCCCACGCGGCGACGAAGTCGTTCACGAACTTCTCCTGCGCGTCGTCGGAGGCGTACACCTCGGCGACGGCGCGGAGCTCGGAGTTCGACCCGAAGATGAGATCGACCGAGGTCGCCGTCCAGCGCTCCGCGCCCGTCGCGCGGTCCGTCCCGACGAAGACGTCGTAGCCCCCGGCGCCGAGCTGCCACTGCGTGCCCATGTCGAGGAGGTTCACGAAGAAGTCGTTCGTGAGCGCGCCCGGGCGCGACGTCAGGACGCCGTGCGTGCTGCCGCCCGCGTTGGCGCCGATGGCCCGCATGCCGCCGAGCAGCGCCGTCATCTCCGGCACCGTCAGCTCGAGCTGCTGCGCCCGGTCGACGAGCGCCTCGGCCGGCCGCATGTACGCGGCCTCGGTGAAGTAGTTGCGGAAGGCGTCGGCCCGCGGCTCGAGCACGGCGAAGCTCGCCGCGTCGGTCATCTCCGCGGTGGCGTCCGTGCGTCCCGGCGTGAACGGAACGGTGACGTCCATGCCCGCCGCACGCGCGGCTTCCTCGACGCCGGCGCAGCCGCCGAGCACGATCAGGTCCGCGAGCGAGACCTTCATCCCGTCCTCGCGCGCCTCGTTGAAGTTCGACTGCACGAGGCCGTAGACCCCGAGGACCTTCTCGAGGTTGTTCGGGTCGTTCGCGGCCCACCCCGTCTGCGGCGCGAGCGCGATGCGCGCGCCGTTGGCGCCGCCGCGCATGTCGCTCCCGCGGTAGGTCGAGGCCGAGGCCCACGCAACCGAGACGAGCTGCTGCGGCGACAGACCGGTCGCGAGGATCGACTTCTTCAGGTCCGCGACCTCGGCGTTGCCCACGAGCGCGTGGTCGACGGCCGGGACCGGGTCCTGCCACAGCTGCGCCGGAGCGACCTCGTCGCCGAGGAGGCGTGCGACCGGGCCCATGTCACGGTGCGTGAGCTTGTACCAGGCGGAAGCGAACGCCGCGTCGAAGAGCTCGGGGTCCTCGAGCCAGCGCTGGGTGATGGCCGCGTACGCCGGGTCCTCGCGCAGCGCGAGGTCCGTCGTGAACATCACGACCTTGTTGCGCTTGCCGTCGACGTGCGCGTCCGGCACGGAGCTGGGGCCGCCCTTCGGCGTCCACTGCGTCGCGCCTGCGGGGCTCTTGGTCATCTCCCACTCGTAGCCCCAGAGGTTCTCGAGGTACTCGGAGGACCACTCGGTCGGCGTCGACGTCCAGGCGCCCTCGAGGCCGCTCGTGATCGCGTCCTTGCCTGCGCCGGTTCCGTACGAACTCGTCCAGCCGAAGCCCTGCTCGGTGATCGAGGCGCCCTCGGGCTCGGGCCCGACGTTGGACGCCGCGCCGGCGCCGTGCGCCTTGCCGAGGGTGTGGCCGCCGGCGATCAGCGCCGCGGTCTCCTCGTCGTTCATCGCCATCCGGCCGAACGTCTCGCGGATGTCGCGGGCGGCCGCGATCGGGTCCGGGTTGCCGTTCGGGCCCTCAGGGTTGACGTAGATGAGGCCCATCTGGACCGCGGCGAGCTCACCCTGCAGCTCGCGGTCGCCCTCGTAGCGCTCGTCGGCGAGCCACTCGCCCTCGGGGCCCCAGAAGACGTCCTCCTGCGGCTCCCAGACGTCCTCACGTCCGCCCGCGAAGCCGAGCGTCTCGAATCCCGAGCGCTCGAGCGCGACGTTTCCGGCGAGAACCATCAGGTCGGCCCACGAGACCGCGCGGCCGTACTTCTTCTTGACCGGCCAGAGCAGGCGACGCGACTTGTCGAGGTTCGCGTTGTCCGGCCAGCTGTTGAGCGGAGCGAAGCGCAGCGCGCCGTCGGCGGAGCCGCCGCGGCCGTCCGTGTTGCGGTACGTGCCGGCGCTGTGCCAGGCCATGCGGATGAAGAGACCCGCGTACGTGCCCCAGTCGGCCGGCCACCACTCCTGGGAGTCGGTCATCGTGGCCGCGATGTCGGCCTTGAGCGCGGCGAGGTCGACCTTCTCGAACTCGGCCCGGTAGTCGAAGCCGTCGCCCATCGGATCGCTCTTCTCGGAGTTCATCCGGAGGATCGAGAGGTCGAGGCGGTTCGGCCACCAGTCGGCGACCTTGAGGTCGTCGGTGGGCTCGGCGGCGTTGGCCGCGAGCGCTGCGGCGGGGGCGCCGTGCCCCATCACCGGGCACGCTTCGATGCCGCCGCCGGCGTGCGCTGTGTGGGCGCTTACCGGGGCGGCGGCCGGGGTCACGACGAGCGCGTCGCCCGTGGGCGTGCCCGTGTTCTTGATCGTCGAGCTCTGGTTCGACGTGGCGCAGGCGGCCACGCCGAGCGCGGCGAGGCCGGTGAGGAGCGGAGCGGTTCGGTTCATCGGAATCATGTGCGTCGTGGGAGTCGTGGAGTGCGAGCGCGCGGGGCCGCGCTCGGAGCGGGCGGGACGCGGATCTCTGCACCCGATCATCCGACGGATCGCCCGTTTTGGACGAGCCGAAGTCCGAATGGCGGCGATGGGCGACCCTTATGGCCGTCCCGGCACGCGTTTCGCGGGGACCGGGACGTCTGCGAAGAGAGCTCCCCGAGCCGCTTCGAGGTGGACCGGGTGGGGCGCGCGGCCGCGGAGCGCTCCGCGCGCCGCTCGGAGGCGGGCTCGGTTCGAGTGGACCGCGCCCGCCGCCGTCACGCCGTCTCCGGCGCGCCAGGCGCTGCCTCCCGCCCGAGCGCCACCCGTCCGATCGCGAACAGGTCCTCGCGCACGAGGTAGAGGCACGGCACGAGCAGCAGGATCACGAACGTCGAGAACAGCACGCCGAAGCCGAGCGAGATCGCCATCGGGACCAGGAACCGGGCCTGCGCGCTCGTCTCCAGCATCATCGGGAGGAGTCCGAGCGACGTCGTCAGCGACGTGAGCAGGATCGGCCGCAGGCGCCGCACGGACGCCCGCCGGATCGCCTCGAATGCGGCGAGACCGCGCGCGCGGTAGCCCTCCGCCGTCACGACGAGCACGAGACTGTCGTTCACGACGACACCGGTCAGCGCGATGATCCCGAACAGACTCATCAGCGACAGCCCGTAGCCGAGCACGACGTGCCCGAGCAGCGCGCCGATCACTCCGAACGGCGCGCCGGACAGGACGATCATCGGCAGCGTGTAGCTCTTCAAGGGGATGGCGAGCATCGCGAAGATGACGAACATCGCCAGGAAGAGGCCGACGCCGAGCGCGCCCAGCGATTCCGCCTGGGACTCCTGCTCGCCCGCGAGCGACCACCGAAGGCCCTCGTAGCGGCGGGCGAGGTCGGGCAGGAACTCCGCCTGAATCTCACCGAGGATCGTCCCGGCGCTGGCGCTGGCGGGGTCCACCTCTGCGGTGACCGCGACGATCCTCCGCCCGTCGCGGCGGTTGATCGTCGTGTACGAGCGGCCGGAGTCGACCGTCGCGACCGTGGAGAGCGGCATCTCGCCGCCCGCGGGCGTGCGCAGGATCAGGTTCTCGACCGTGGAGAGGCGCTCCCGCTCGGACCGGGGAAGGCGCGCGATGACCTTGACCTCGTCCCGGCCGCGCTGCTGGCGCAGCGCCTCCGCGCCGAAGAACGCGGAGCGCACCTGGTTCGCGACCTCCGTCGACGTGAAACCGGCGGCGCGGCCCGCGGGCGTGAGCGTGAAGCTGAGCTGGCGCTTGCCGGCTGCGGTCCCGTCGTCGACGTCGCTCACGCCTGCGTAGGCGCTCACCTGCGCGGCAAGCTCGGCGGCGGCACGCTCGAGCAGCTCCTGTTCGGGGCCGAAGAGCTGCACGTCGATCGGCTTCGTGCCCTGGCCGAACGACGACGCGCTGAACGTGACGGCCTCGGTGCCGACGATGCGGCCGACCTCTGCGCGCCACGCGCGGGCGAAGTCCGCGCCGCCCACGGAGCGTTCTCCGGGATCGATGAGCTGCGCGCGGACCTGGAGCTCGCTCGCCTGACCGGCCTCGTTCCCGACGCGCGTGAAGATGCCGGCGACGAGGTCGTCCTGGATCCCGGCGGCGGCCGCGCGCGCCGCGCCTTCGAGCTCGGCCGCCACGCGGCGCGCCTCGGTCACGGGCGCTCCAACGGCCAGCCTCGCGTCCACGCTGATCACGTCCGAGTCGACGCGCGGGAGGAAGCTCCAGCGCACGAAGCCGCCGCGGACGACCCCCACGCTGACCATGAGCAGCGCGATCCCGAGCGCCGGGACGACGTAGCGCCCGCGGAGCGAGGCCGTCACGAGCGGAGCGAAGACCGTCTCGCTGAAGCGGTCGAAGCCCCGCGTCACCGCGCGGTTCGGCGCGCTGAGGAGCCGCATCAGCCGCCCGGGCTTCACGTCGTGCGCGAGGTGGGCGGGGAGGATGAAGAGCGACTCGACCAGCGAGATCGCGAACACCGAAACGACGACGGCCGGGATCTGGAGGAAGATCTTCCCGCTCGCTCCCGGCACGAAGAAGAGCGGCATGAAGGCGACGATGTTCGTCAGCACGGCGAAGACGACCGGCGCCGCGATCTCGCGCGTTCCGCGGATCGCCGCCTCGAGCGGGGGCACCCCGCGCGAGCGCCACTCGTAGATGTTCTCGCCGACGATGATCGCGTCGTCGACCACGATGCCCAGTGTGACGATGAACGCGAAGAGCGAGACCAGGTTGATCGTCGCGCCCGTCGCCGGGAACACGAGGAACGACCCGACGACGCTGATCATGATCCCGATTGTGACCCAGAAGGCGATGCGGGGCTCGAGGAACAGACCGAGCAGCAGGAGCACGAGGCCGAGGCCCAGAAGCGCGTTCCGCGACAGGAGGTCGATGCGCGCGCCGTACGTGGCGGACTGGTCGTCCCAGACCTCGAGCCCGATCGCCTCCGGCGCGTCCGATTCGAGGTCGGCCAGGACCTCGCGCGAGGTCGCCGCGACCTGGAGCGGCGTCTCGTCCCCGACCCGGTACACGACCACCTCGATCGCGGGGATCCCGTCGAAGCGCGACTCGAGGTCGGTCTCCTCGAACCCGTCGACCACGCGGCCGACGTCACCGATGCGGACCACCGTGCCGTCAGGCGACGTGACGAGGGGGAGGTCCGCGAACTCGAGCCCCGCGTCGCGGCGCTCCTGCGTGCGAAGGAGAACGGCGCCGGACGACACCTTGACTTCACCCGCGGCGAGCTCGAGCGCGTTGTCCGAGACGATCCGGGCGACCTGTGGGAGCGAGATCCCCAGGGCGCGCAGCTCCGACTCCGGGATCTCGATCGCGACCTCGTGTCCGCGAACGTTGGTCAGCTCGACCAGGGTGATCCCGTCGCGTGCGACGAGCGCGTCGCGGACGCGCTCGGCGTACGCGCGCAGGCTCCCCTCCGGCACGTCGCCGTGCACGATCACGCTGAGGACCTGACGTCTTCGGCTCGCGAGGCCGACCTCGGGCTGCTCGGCCTCGACCGGGAACGTCGTGATGCGGTCGACCTCGTTCTTGACGTCCTGGAGCAGCTTGTCCCGGTCGCCGCCCGACGTCACCTCGACGCTGACCGTTCCGCCGCCCTCGACCGCGTAGCTGGTCACCTTCTTGACGTCGTCGAGGCCCTCGACGCGGTCCTCGACCGAGCGGAGGATCCCCTGCTCGACCTCGGCGGGGCTCGCTCCCGGGTAGTCGACGTGGACGGTGACGACGTCGAGATCGAAGTCGGGGAAGACCTCCTGTGTGACGCGCGACGCGAACATCACGCCGCCCACGAGCAGCACGATCATCGCGAGGTTGGCCGCGATCGAGTTGCGCGCCATCCACGCGATCGGACCTGTGAGCCCGGCGGCGTCGCTGTGGGTCTCGCCGCTCATCGCCCGTCCTCTTCGTCGTCGGCTTCGCCCGTTCCGTCCGCGTCGAGCGGCGCGGCGGCCGGCGCCGCCCAGGGTGCGCGCTCGGGCGTGCCCGCGTCCGGAGCGCCTGTGTTCGGGTCGATCGGAGCGACGCGCATGCTCGGCACGGGGGCACCGATCGTGCTGGTGATCACCCGCTCGCCGCCGACGAGTCCCTCGGTGACGAGGAAGCGCTCTGCGCCGCGCAGGTGCACGGTCACGTCCCGGAACTCGAGCCGGCCCTCGTCGTCGACGAGCCAGACGCGCGGCCCCTCGCGCAGCGCGGCCCGTGGGAGCGCGATCGCCGCGGTCACGGGCTGCAGCGGCAGTTCGACGCGCGCGAAGCTCGAGAGCAGGAGCGGCGACGCGTCCCCTCCGGCGCCGGGCGCCAGCGGCGCGTCGACCTCGACCTGGATGCGGGCCGTTCGGCCCTCGCCGTCGACCTCGGGGAGCAGGCGCGCGAGGCGCCCCGCCCGAGGCGCCGACGCGGCGTCGGTCGGCCACACGCTGGCGGCCGCACCGACGGGCGCGAGCCCCGCGAGCTGGTCGCGCGGCACGCTCACCTCGACGACGAACGTCTCGGTCGCGACGAGCGTGCAGACGTCGTTGCCGGCACCGAGAAACGCGCCCGTCTCCACGGTCTCGGACGTCACGACGGCGTCGAACGGCGCGACGATGTTGCACCTCTCGAGGTCGAGCTCGGCCTGAGAGAGCTGCGTCCTCGCGGTCTCGACGGCGGCCTCGCGCTGGGCGACGATCGGCTCGCGCAGCGCGAGTCTCCGCTCGTCGGCGTCGAGCTCGATCTCGCCCGCGAGCAGCTCCAGTTCGCGCCTCGCGACGGCCTGGTTCCCGCGCTCGACCTCGAGGTCGGCCTCGGCGGTTGCGAGGTTCGCGCGCGCCGAGGCGACGCCGAGCTCGTAGTCGCGCGGGTCGATGCGCACGAGCACGTCGCCGGCCGCGACGCGTCCGCCCGCGATCAGGTTCGGGTGGATCCCGGTGACGGGGCCGGTCACGGTCGGGCGCAGCGTGACCTCGCGCAGCGCGCGGACGGTGCCGTAGGTCGGCAGCGTCCAGGTGTGGTCCTCGAGAGCGGCGGTGACCGTCTCGACCGGAGTCGTGGACGGCGGCGCCTCGACCTTCGGGGGAGCCGTGCGCTGCGCCGCGAGCGCGCGCGCGGCGACGACGCCGAAAACGATGAGCAGCAGCGGCGCGAGGTAGCGCAGCGTGAGGCCTGCGATGCGGATGGGGTTCGACATGTCGACGGGGGCCGGTGGACGGCCGCGCGCGCTCCGGAAGGAGCGGTGGGAGCGTCAGGGGGTGTTCGGGTTCTCGTCGGCCGCGGCGCCGGCGGCGTCCTCGGTGGCGCCGCCGAGGGCGCGGAGAAGCTGCCCGCGCGCGCGCAGGTTCGCGACGCGCTGGGTCACGAGCTGGCGCTCGAGCGTCTGCACGGAGCGCACGGCGTCGAGCACGGGGAGGTAGTTCGAGCGGCCGCCGGCGAACGCGCGGCGGGCCTGGTCGATCTCGGCGCGGCCGATCTCGAGCTGTCGTTCGAGCGCACCCTCGAACTCGACGCCGCGGCGCTCGACGCTCAGCGCGTCCTCGACCTCGCGCAGTGCGACGAGGAAGGACTGGTTGTACGTGGCGAGCGCGCCCGCGAGCTCCGCACGCGCGCGCTCCGCCTCGGCGCGCAGCGCGCCGCCGTCCGTGAGCGGAAGAGTGAGGTTGCCGACGAGGGTCTGGATCGTCCGGTCGAAGAGGTCGGCGGCGTCGGTCGCGTCGAAGTTGTACGAGCCCGTGAGCGAGAGTCGCGGGTAGCGCGCGGCCACCGCCGCCGCAACGGAGCGGTCGAGGCTCCGCACGCGCAGGCCCTCGGCGACGAGGTCCGGCCGCCGCGTCAGCAGCGCGCCCGGGACGTCGAGGGTCGGCAGCGCCGGCAGGGGCGGGACCGAGGAGCCCGCGCCGACGACGTCCCTCTGCACGTTGTCCTGCGGCGCTTCACCGACCAGGACCGACAGCTGGTACGACGCGCGCTCGCGGGCTCCGCGCAGGCCGGGGAGCTCGGCCCGGGTCGACTCGAGCTGGCGCTCCTGCTGGAGGATGCTCAGCGCCGTGCCGCTCCCGCCCGCGAACTGCGCGCGCCGGAGCTCGAGCAGCTCCTCGTTCGTCGCGACCTGCTGCAGCGCGAGCGCCTCGAGCGCGCGGTTCTCCACGGCGTCCAGCCAGGCCTCGTAGACGCTGCCGGTCAGCGTGAGGCGCAGTGCGTGGACGTCGGCCTCGCTGGCCTCGGCGCCGAGCGCGGCCGCGTCCTGCGCCGCGTCGATGCGCCCGAACAGGTCGAGCTCCCACGAGAGCGACGGGCCGAGGCTGTACACCTGGCCCTGGCGTACGGGGATGAGCGCGCCCGCGGCCGTGTTGTCCTCGATGACCAGGTCCTGGACGCTTCCTCCGACGTCGAGCGTCGGCAGGAACGGCGCGCCGGCCGCGCGGGCGTTGGCGCGGGCCTGGCGCAGCGTCTGGATCTGCGCTTCGAGCTCGAAGTTCTGCTCGAGGCAGCGCGCGACGAGCGCGTCGAGCTCGGCGTCCTGGACGGCCGCGTGCCACCACGGACCGTCCCAGGGCACGCCCTCGAACGCGCCCTCGCGCTCGCTCGCGTAGCGCTCGGGGACCTCGACCGCGAGGCCGTCCTCGATCGGATCGAGCGGCGCCGCGCACGCGCCGACGGCGGCCGCGCAGAGCGCGGCGTGGGCGAGCTTCCTCATCGGTCGAACTCCTCGCCCGGTACGAGCTTGGGGACCAGCGCCTCGCCGGCGTTCTCGAGCATCTTCACCAGCACCCGGTGGAAGGTCGTCAGGTCGTCGTCGGTGACGTCCGACTCGAAGCGACCCTCGACGCTCCGCGCGATCGCGGTGATCCGCGGCATGAGCGCCTCGGCGGTCTCGGTCAGCTCGATCAGCTGCCGGCGTCCGTCCTCCGGGTCCTGCACGCGGCGCACGAGGTTCTTCTCCTCGAGGCGGTCGAGCATGCGCGTGACGGCCGTGCTGTCGACGCACATCGCGCGGGTCAGGTCGGACGCGGAGCTCGCCAGCCCCTGCCGCACGTGCGCGAGCGTCGCGACCTGCTGGCGGGTGAGGTCGTGCGCCTTCAGCTCCCGGTCGACGGCCGTGCGGAAGGCCGCGCCGAGCCGGTTGATCCAGTAGCCGGTCAGCGGCGGGAACGGGAGGACGCCGGTGCGGTGCGGGCCGAGATGGGCGCCCGGAGGGGGCCCGGCGCAGCCCGGGAGGGGCCGGGAGGCGCCACCGGGGCGCCCGTCGCTTCGGGGAGGGGAGCTCGAATCGTCGGTCATGACTGATAACTATCGGTCATGACTGATTTCGCCGGGGGGATCTTCCCGGATTCCTTCGCGCCGCGCCGGTGACGGGTGCGCCCGTTCGCCGCGAATCCGCCCGGAACGGACGAGGGGCCGCGCCGCGGTGCCCCCGCGGCGCGGCCCCTCGCCGCTGTGTCCCGGAACGGCGCTACTCGCCGGCCGCGCCCTGCGGGCCCTCGGCCGGCGCCGCCTGGACCTGTCCGCGCAGCGCAGCCTCGTGCACGTAGCGGGCGGCGGCGTCCATGCAGTCGTCCATCTCCTTGCCGAGCGCGCGCGCGGCGTCCCGGATCTGCAGAGCGTCCTCGCGGATCTCCTCGACCGCGGCGACGTTGAAGTCGTGCCCGAGGAACAGCGCCAGGTCCGAGAGCTCGGCGTTCAGGGACGCCAGGTCCTCCTCGATCCCGGTCGCGGCCTCGAAGACGACCGCGAAGCGCTCGCGCGTCGCGTCGAGCCGGCGCTCGCTCCGCTTGCGCATCCGCTCGCTCTTGAACTCGTCGAGGCTCTTCGTCCACGTCTCGAACACGACGTCCGCGGAGTTGCGCATCGGCAAGACCTGTGCGGACAGCGCCTCGGCCTGGGCGTTCGACGCTTCGGCGGCGAGGGCGAAGCGCTCGAACGAGGTGGCCGGGTCACCCTCGAAGCGCTCGCCGACGAGCGGCGCGAGCGAGACCAGGGCCTCGTAGACGGCCTGCTTCGACAGCTCGACCTCGAGATGCACGCGCTCGACGCGGCTGACGAGGCTGTCGACGTTCTCGATACCCGCGCTCTGGCTCGTGGTGGCACAGGACGCGGTGAGGGCGAGCGCGATCGCGGCGCTCAGGAGCTTCGGGCTGGGTCGCATGTGTTCTCCGGGGATTCCCGCTGGGCCGGGGCGCCGGTCGGCGGTCCCCCGAAGGAAGCGGTCGGAGCGCCCGGGGCCGCGTCTTGAGCGCCTCCGCTCGCCGCGTGCGCGCGGGCTCGGCTTGAGACGCGCGCGTGGGGGCTGCGGTGGGCTCCCCGCCGACGCCGCGCGCGTCCCGTCCCCCGGGGGCGCCGTCTGGCACCATGGCGCGATGGCTCAGACCGATCCACTCGTCGGCCCCCCGACGCCGGCGGAGCTCGCCGCGTTGACCCGGCGCGACCCCGCGCTGGGGACCGCGCGCCGGCGCGTGGCGCCCTTCCCCGTGTTCCCGGTGCGCGGCCAGTACGACAGCCACTTCCACGCGCTCGCGCGCTCCATCGTGTTCCAGCAGCTCGCCGGGGCCGCCGCGCGCACGATCCACGACCGCGTGCGCGCGCTGACGCCCGGGCCGCGCTTCCCGACGGCGCGCGACGTCGAGGGGCTCTCCGACGCTGCCCTGCGCGGCGCAGGGCTCTCGCGCGGCAAGCTCGCGGCCCTCCGGGACCTGTCGGAGCGCTCCCTCGACGGACGGCTCCGGCTGCGTTCGCTCGCGCGCCTCGAGGACGAGGAGATCATCGACGAGCTCGTCGAGGTGCGCGGCATCGGGCGCTGGACCGCGCAGATGTTCCTCATGTTCCGGCTGGGCAGACGCGACGTCCTCGCACCGGACGACCTCGGGCTGCAGGAGGGGCTGCGCCGCCTCGACGGGCTCGCGGAGCGTCCGAAGCCGCGCGAGCTCGCGGCGCGCGGCGAGGTGTGGGCTCCTCTGCGATCGGTCGCGTCCTGGGTCCTGTGGCGTCTGACCGAGGAGCCCGAGGAGTGAGCCGTCCCGACGCGCTGCTGATCGACTTCGGCGGCACGCTCGCGCTCGAGCGCGTGTCGCGGGCGAGCATCTACCGCGACGCCGCGCTGCGTCTCGGGTGCGATGTCACCGAGCCGCGGATGGCCGAGCTGATGGGGGAGTCCCACCGCGCGCTGCCCGCGGATGAGCCCATGCGCTACACGAGGGCCTGGTTCGAGCGCTTCATCGAGCGGATCTTCGGCGCGGAGCTGGGACTCGGCGCAGAGGACGTGTCCGCGGCTCGCTCCGAGCTCTTCGCGCGTTTCGCCGATCCCGCGACGTTCCGCGTGTACCCCGACGCACGCGCGCTGCTCGGCGCGGCGCGCGCTGCGGGCGTTTCGGTCGCGATCGTCTCCAACTGGACCGACACGCTGGACACGCTCGCGGCGAGCCTCGAGCTCGGTCCGTTCGCAGCGATCGCCTCGAGCGCGTCGCTCGGCGTCGAGAAGCCGGACGCCGGCATCTTCGAGTGGGCGCTCGAGCGGATCGGCGTCGCGCCGGACCGCGCGCTGCACGTCGGGGACTCGTGGCCGAACGACGTGGTCGGCGCGCGCGCGCTCGGCATCGAGGCGGTGATGCTCGAGCGCGGCGGCGGTGAGGGTCGCGGCATCGACACGCTCGAAGCGCTCGTGCCGCGCTTCGCGGACCCGGGCGGCGGCCCGGCGGGTCAGAGCTCCTCGTAGAGCGCGAGGTGGTCGTCGGCGCGGCGCCCGTTCTCCTCGACGCGCCGCCAGCACGGCACCGCGCACGCGAGCAGCGCGGCCGCCGACGCCAGGCAGCCGAGCTGGAAGTACACCGCGGCCCGCGGGACGCCCGAGTCGGCGCCGAGCGCGCCGAGGCTCCCCGACGTCGCGAGCGCGACGCTGCCCGCGAGCGCCGTCGTCAGCACCATCGCGACCCGCCGTGTCCGCGCCGGCCGCCCCACGGCGAAGAGCAGAAGCGCGCCCGCGCCCGGAAGCCCCGGCAGCAGCGCGGCCCGCGGGTCGCCCGTCCAGGACGGCGCGCCCGCCGCCAGCGCCAGCAGCAGCGCGCCCCAGGCGGCCGACGCGCGCCAGAGCGGCGCAAGCGCCGCCGCGCGGACGGCGTCGGGGTCCGGACGGACCGGCCCAGGCGCCGGTCCTTGCCCGCGGCTGTTCTCCTCGTGGCTGGGCTCCATGGGGGCAGGGGCTCTGGGGCAGGGGCTCTGGATGTCCGGGGGGCACGGGCGGGACATCCCGCCTGATGGAGCGCCTGAGGGGCGCGAGGGGCGACTCCAGGGGAAAGAGGGCGAGCACGGGCCGGGACTCGCCGATCCAGGAGTGGGGCTCGGCCCTTACCCTTCGCCGCCGCGATCTTCGGCCCTCTCCCCCTGGCGCGCATCCCTTGACCCTCCTCCTTCTCGCCTCGACCACCGCCGTGCTCGTCGCCCTCCGCCTCGCCCTAGGCGACGCGCGGACCGCGAGCGCGTGGCTCGAGCTCGATCCGGTCGACCTCGACGCGGGCGAGCCCGTGGGCCTCCCGTCCTCGGTCGTCGCCGAACGGATCGGCGCCGACGCCGACCGCTTCCGTGTGACGTTCAGCCTCAGCGCGGACCACGAGGGCGAGACCTGCGCGGTCGCAGGCGACTTCAACGCGTGGAGCCACGAGTCCGCGCCGATGCAGCGCACGGGCGACGGCCGCTGGGTCGGCGAGGTCGTGCTCGGCCCCGGGGTCCACCGCTACAAGTTCTGTCTCGACGGCGACCGCTGGCTCCCGGACCCGGAGAGCGACGAGCGCGAGGACGACGGCTTCTCGAGCGAGAACTCGATCCTGCGGCTCGGCACGGTCTGGTGCCGTGATGGCGTTGCCGAGGAGCGCGCCGACAACCACGTGTTCGGGGCAGGCCTCGAGCACGACCCGGGGGTCGCCACGTACGTGCACCGCGTCGGTTCGCCCGAGCGCCTGCGCATGCGTTACCGCACGCTCGCGGGCGACGTCGACTCCGTCTCCCTCGCCGTGCGCGACGCCGAGCCCGTCCCGATGGCGCCGATCCAGTCGCCGGCGCCGTTCCAGTACTGGCAGGTGGACCTTCCGCTGCCGGACGGCGCGATCGAGTATTCGTTCGCGCTTCGCTCGGGCGACACGACCGTGCGCGATCCGCGCGCGTTCCACCTCGTGCCGCGCGAGCTCCCGAAGCTCGAGACGCCGGCCTGGGCGAAGGACGCGATCTGGTACCAGATCTTCCCCGAGCGCTTTCGCAACGGCGATCCGTCGAACGACCCGGAGCACTGCCGCGCGTGGACGAGCGACTGGAACGAGGCCGCGCCGTTCGAGGGCCAGGACGGTCAGACGTTCTGGGAGTTCTACGTCTACCAGCGCATGTACGGCGGCGACCTCGCGGGGATCGAGCAGGGGCTCGACCACCTCGAGGAGCTCGGCGTCACCGCGCTCTACCTGAATCCCGTCTTCCACGCCGAGGGCCCGCACAAGTACAACGCGACGGACTTTCGGCACATCGACACGCGCTTCGGCGCGGGCGAGGACTTCGAGGAGGCGACGCGCGACGAGGTGCTCGAGGACCCATCGACGTGGGTCTGGACGCCGTCCGACCGGCTCTTCCTCGACTTCCTGAAGCGCGTCAAGGCGCGCGGCTTCCGCGTCGTGCTGGACGCGGTCTTCAACCACGTCGGCGTCGCCCATCCGGCGTTCCGCGACGTCGCCGCGCGCGGTGAGGAGAGCCCGTACAGCGACTGGTTCTCGGTGCGCTCGTACGAGCCGTTCGAGTACCACGGATGGGCCGGCTTCGGTGAGCTGCCCGTGTTCGCCAAGACGGACCAAGGCTTCGTGAGCGACGGCGTGCGCGACCACGTCTTCGCGGTGACGCGGCGCTGGATGGACCCCGACGGCGACGGGGATCCCTCCGACGGCATCGACGGCTGGCGCCTCGACGTGCCCGCCGAGGTCCCGCGCGGCTTCTGGGAGGAGTGGCGCTCGCTCGTCAAGTCGATCAACCCGGACGCGTACGTGGCCGGCGAGGTCTGGACGCGCGCGGATGCATGGCTCGACGGGCGCACCTTCGATGCGGTGATGAACTACCGCTTCGCCGAGCCCGTCCTCGCGTGGATCGGAAACGTCGAGCGGCGCATCTCGACGACCGAGCTCGATGCGCGCCTGCTCGAGCTGCGCATCGCGTACCCGGCCGAGGCGAGCTTCGCGATGATGAACCTCGTGAACAGCCACGACACGGACCGGCTGGTCACGATGCTCGCGAACCCCGACCGGCCCTACGACCGCAGCAACCAGACGCAGCGCGAGGACGACTTCCACGTCGCGCGGCCGCCCACCGAGTGCTTCGAGAAGGCGCGGCTCGTCGCGCTCTTCCAGGCGACGTACGTCGGCGCACCGATGGTCTACTACGGCGACGAGGTCGGGATGTGGGGCGCCGACGATCCGACGAACCGCCAGCCGATGGTCTGGCGCGACCTCGGCGCGTACGACGACCCCGACGTCTACTTCCTCGACGAGCACTTCGAGCACTACCGCGCCATCGTCGCGCTGCGCCGGACTTACGCGGCACTGCGGCGGGGCTCGTTCCGCACGCTCGAGTGCGACGACGAAGGCCGCGTGTACGCGTTCGAGCGCGTGCTCGGGGACGAGCGCGTCGTCGTCGCGCTGAACGCCGGGGACGAAGCGGCTCCGTTCACTCCGGACGGCGGGCTGCACGCCGTGCTCGGCGAGGGCGACGGTCCGATCCCGTCCCGGAGCGGCCGCGTGTGGGCGACCTCGCCGCGCAGCGCGTGATCTTCCCGCGCGCAGCAGGCGTCCTCCTGCCGCTCGCCGCGCTTCCCGCGCGCCACGGCGTCGGCGACCTCGGGCCCGCGGCGCACCGCTTCGTCGACTGGCTCGCCGACGCGGGCTTCACCTGGTGGCAGATGCTGCCGGTCGGGCCGCTCGGCGCCGGGGACTCGCCCTACGCGTCGTCGTCCGCGTTCGCCGGGGAGGCGCTCTACCTGTCGGTCGACCGGCTCGCGGCCGACGGCCTGATCCGCTCGGTCCCGCCTGCGCCGCGCGCGCTCCGCGCGGGACCCGCGGCCTACGCGGCGGCGCGCGCGTTCGAGGAACCGCTGCTCGAGGAGGCGTACCGGACGTGGCTCGGCCGCGGCGGGGACACGAGCGCCGAGGCGCGCGCGTTCCGCGACCGGAGCGCGGCCTGGCTCGAGCCGTTCCTCGAGCGCGGCGGCCCGCGCGCGCTGTTCGAGCAGCTCCAGTTCGACCTCCAGTGGCGCGCGCTGCGCGAGCACGCCCGCGCGCGCGGCGTCCGCCTGATGGGGGACGCGCCGATCTTCGTCTCGCTCGACTCCGTCGACGTCGCGTCGAATCCGTCGCTCTTCCGCCTCGACGCGGACGGGCGCCCGACGGTTCTCACCGGCTGCCCGCCCGACGCGCTCAACGCAGGTGGCCAGCTCTGGGGCCACCCGCACTACGACTGGGACGAGCACGTCGCCACCGACTTCGCGTGGTGGCGCGCGCGAATGGCGCGCCAGCTCGAGCTCTTCGACGCCGTGCGCATCGACCACTTCATCGGCTTCCACAACGCGTGGGAGATCCCGGCAGGCGCCTCGACGGCCAAGGGCGGCGAATGGGTCCTCGCGCCGGGGGATGCGCTCCTTTCCGCGCTTGCGGACGAGCTCGGCGGGCTGCCGCTCGTCGCCGAGGACCTGGGGTCGGTGACGGACGAGGTGCACGCGCTGCGCGACGCGCACGGCCTGGCGGGGATGCGCGTCCTGCAGTGGGGCTTCTCGCCGGGCTCGTACCACGCGCCCCACGCGGCGCCCGACAATTCGGTCGTGTACCCCGGCACGCACGACAACGACACGGCTGCCGGCTGGTGGGGAGCGCTCCCCGGCCACGAGCGCGCGCGCTTCCTCGAGCAAACCGGAAGCCGCGCGCGCGGCTGGTCCGCCGCGCGCGTCGCGGCGCGCGACCTCTGGCGCTCCGCGTGCGCGACGCACGCGCACACCGCGATCGTCCAGGCGCAGGACCTCCTCGGGCTCGGCAGCGCCGCGCGCACGAACGTTCCCGGCACGGCGGAGGGCAACTGGACGTGGCGCGTGCGCGCGCGCGATCTCTCCGCCGGCCTCGCGCGGCGGCAGCGCGCGCTGCTCGAGGCGACGGACCGCGTGCCGGCCCGCTGAGCGGGCCCCGCTCCCGCTACTTCGCTGCCTGCGCGCGCTCGAGCAGCCCGGGGAGCATCTCCTCGAGCACGTCCTCGGTCGCCCAGTTCGACCGGATCACGCCCTCGTGGTCGATCAGGAATACGGTGGGCCAGCCGCTGAGGTTCCAGCGCGTCCCGATCGGGCCGAACGACCTCCCGTCGGTCGAGCGGTCGTGCACGGTCGTCCAGGTGATCCCGCGCTCCTTCGCGAGCGCGCGGACTGTCTCGAGCGACGCGTGGTCGGACTGCACGCCGACGTGCGCGAACGGGGCGCCCGCGAGCGCTCCGAGCCGTTCGCGCGTCCGCGGGATCTTCTGCATGCACGGGCCGCAGTTCACGCCCCAGAATTCGAGGACGACGACCTTCCCTCGGAGCGCGCTCAGCGAGAACGCGCCGCCGTCGAGGGTCCCCCCCGCGAGCTCTGGCACGACCATCCCCACCTGGAGGTGCTCGAGCTCGAAGCGCCAGCCCGCGGCCTTGTCCGCGCCCCGTGTGCCCGGATAGCGCTCGACGAGCGCGGCCAGCGCGGCGATGCGTCCGGCCTCGTCCAGGTCCTCGATCCAGACCGCGGCGAGCGCGAACTCGGCCTTCGCGGCGCCGTTCGGCGCGCCTCGCTCGAGCGCGCGCGCGATCTCGAGCGTGCGCTCCGCACCGAGCGCGCGCTGGTAGCGCCGGAGCGAGAACGCGACGTCGACCGTGCGCGGGTCGGAGGCGTGGTCCTCCACGAGCGCTTCGAGCGCAGCGACCGCCTCCGCCTTCTCGCGCGTGCGCGAGCTCATCTGGACCGTCCAGACGAGGAACGGAACGGCGCCCGGCGTCCCGGCGAACTCGGCCGACGCCGCGACGACCTCGGGCTTCACGACGCTCCACGGGTGGAGGTTGATGTCGGGCAGCGCGCGGCGTTCCCCGTCCGTCTTGGCCTCGCCGTAGAGCTTCGCGAGGTCCTCCTGCAGGCGGCGGAACTCGGCCTGGAGCGCAGCGAGGCGTTCCGCGGCGGCGTCCTCGGCACGGATGGGGGCGGCGGATTCCTGGGCGTGGGGACCGGGCGCGTACGGGAGGACGGCGAAAGCGGCGGCGAGGGCGAGCTCGAGCATCGGTGGATCGGTCGGCGTGGGGAGGCGCGGCTCGTGTCGGCCGCGGCGGAGCGACGCACACTCGACCACATCCTTCCCCGACCGCCCGTTCGGGTCCGGTACCGACTGTGTAGCCGGCCGGCGGCTCAGCCGACGTCCTCGATCGACTCGGCCGCGCGCCGCAGCCGGTCGTCGAGCGCAACGCCCACGCCCGTCCGCGGGAAGCCGCGCGCGAGGATCGCGTCCGGCGCGCGCGCCTCGGCCTCGCGCAGGGCCGCGTACAGCCCGCGCGCGACCGCCGTGAGATCGTCGAGCGACCCGAGCACGACGCGTGCCTCGTCGGGCGCGAGGTACGGCTCGTCCTCCGCCGCGACGAGCGCGACGGTCGTCCGGCCACCGGCGTGGAGCTCCGCCGACGCGCGAGCGAGCGCGCGCGCGACGGCCGCCGGGTCGTCGCCCCGGAAGAGCCGCAGCGGAGAGCGCGGCGCATAGTGGCGCTCGAGGAGTCCGGGACCGCGCAGCGGCTCGTCCGAGGCGGCGACCGCGCTCTCGGGCGCGGCCTGCGGCCGGAGCTCCACCTCTCCGAGCACCTCGCGCAGCGCCGCGACCGTGACGGCGCCGGGCCGCAGCACCCGCGGAACCGCGCGCGTGACGTCGAGCACCGTCGACTCGACGCCGACCGCGCAAGGACCTCCGTCCAGCACCATGTCGATCCGCCCTTCGAGGTCGTCGAGCACGTGCTGCGCCGTCGTCGGGCTCGTGTGCGCGAACCGATTGGCGCTGGGCGCGGCGAGCGCCAGCCCCGACGCCGCGAGCAGCGCGCGCGCGACCGGGTGCGCCGGGACGCGCACGCCGACGGTCTCGCCGCCCGCCGTCACGCGGTGGGGGACGGCGCCGCCGCGCGGAAGGACGAGCGTGAGAGGCCCGGGCCAGAATCTCTCGGCGAGCGCGCGCGCCGCGTCGGGCACGTCCCGCGCGATGCGACCGAGGTGACCGGCGTCCCCGACGTGCACGATCAGCGGGTCGAATGAAGGCCGCCCCTTGGCCTCGAAGATGCGCGCGACGGCGGCCTCGTCGAGCGCATTCGCGCCGAGCCCGTACACGGTCTCCGTGGGGAACGCGACGAGCCCACCGCTCGTCAGCACCTCGGCCGCACGGGCGAGGCGGGCGCGCGCGGCCGCGCCGTCGGGCGCGGCCGGATCGATGCTGTGGCGGGCGGTCTCCAAGGGCCGCGGAGCCTAAGCGCTCGCCCTGGGCGCTGCAGCCGCGGAGCGCCCGCCTCTTGTGACCTACTCGCGGTAACCGAGCGCCACGAGCAGGCACGGCCCGTTCGCGATCACCTCCAGCCCGAGCTCCTCGGCGCGCGCGATCGCCGCGGGACTCTCCGCCCCCGGCTGCATCCAGAGGTGCCGGATCCCTTTGGCGGCGGCCGCCTCGACGATCTCCTCGGTGATCTTCGGCGGCGTCACGATGGAGAGCGCGCCGACGTCGTCGGAGAGATCTGCCACCCCGTCGACGGCTGCGACACCCTCGATCTCGTCGGCCCGCGGGTTGATCGGCGTGACGGGCAGGTCGTTCTGCAGGTACGCGCGCAGGACCTTGTTCCCGTACTTGTCGCGGTTGGTCGAGGCGCCGGCGACCGCGAAGGGCCCGGCGGCGAGGAAGGCGTCGATCTTCTCTTGGGTGCTCATGGTGCTGGTCTCGCGCGGCGGTGCGTGGGGAGCCCATTGTTGGGACCCGCCCGCGATGGAATCGAGGGACTGGCGGGCCGATCTCGATCGCAGCGATCGCCCCCCGTGATCGGACCGGCCTCAAACGCGTTCCACTGCGCCCTCCTTCGGGTCCACGTGTACGAGCGTCCCGTCGCTCAATGTGTCGTACGCGCCCGCGCAGTTCACCACTGCGGTCGTGCCCGCCTCGCGCAGCAGGATCGACGCGTGGGAGAGCTCGCCGCCGATCTCCGCCACGACCGCGCCGACGCGGCCGAAGAGGATGCCCCACGCCGGCTCGAGGGCGCGGGTGACGAGAACGGTCTCCGGGCCGATGGGGGGGCGGCGGCCGCTACTGATGTCGCCCAGGAGCGCGGCGAGGTCGTCCGCGCGTACGACCTCGCCCGTCACCGGGCGCGTGCCGAGGCCGATGCCCTCGAAGCGCATCGACGCGGTGGCCGTGGTCGGCGGGCGGCCCGCGCGGGCGATCCCGTCGAGTTCGGAGAGGGGCGCCGTCGTCGGGAAGCGCAGTTCCGCCTCCCGGGCGCGCCGTTCCTTCGCGCGCGTCACGACTTCGGCCCACGCGGCCGGATTCCGGTGGACCTCGTCGCCGAGGAGGAACGCGTCCTCGGGTGCTTCGAGGTGGCCCGCGGCCACGGCGGTCTCGGCCGCCCGCAGCGCGCCCGCGCGCAGCGGCTCCCAGCGGCGCATGAGCTCGTCGCGGAAGCGCTCGCGCAGCGCGTCCACTCGGAAGAGCAGTCCGCCCGATCTCCCGGTGCGCTTCGGCGGATCGTCGTGCGGCGCCGAGGGCTCGGGCCGATCGTTCGCGCCGCGCACGTCCTCGAGCAGCTCTTCCCGCAGCTCGCGGAACCGCGGTTGCGCCGGGTCGCTCTCGAGCGGTCCTCGGTGCCCGTACGCCTCGAGCCAGCGGTCGAGGGCGGCCTCGCGCAGGCTTGGCTCGAGACCGCGCACCGCCTCGAACTCCTCGCGCATCGCGTCCGTCACGACGTGCGCACGGCCCCGGACGCGCAGCGCGCCGCGCACGCGCACGATGCCCGAAAGAGCGCCGTTGATTGCGAAGTTCGTCCGCAGCGCGACGTCCAGGCCGACCACCGTCGCGTCGTACCAGTCGGCCAGCGTCCGGGCGTCCCGGGTCGCCTCCTCGATGCGCGCGAGCTCGTCGTCGATGCGCCGCATCGCGCCGACGTTCTGGAGCTGCAGGCGCACGAGGCGAGGGCTCTTCCGGGCCATGCGGAGGAGGTTCGGCCGGCGCGCCGCGCGTCCCTCGACCGTTCCGCCGACCCCGTCCGTCACCATCGACCGCGGCAGCCCCCAGTGGTCCATCAGCCGGAAGAAGAACGAGAACGAAAGCCACGCGCGGCCGTGGTGGGACTCGGCGTACTGGCCGCGCCAGCGGCCGACCTCGGGATCGATGCGCACGAACTCCTCGATCGAGCCACGGCCCGCCGCAACGAGCGCGTCGACGATCCACGGGCTCGGCAGCTCGCCGAGGATCTCACGGTGGTTCGCGAGGCTCAGCGTCGGGTTTCGCTTGACGCGGAAGGTGAGCGGGCGGGCCTGCAGCAGCACGTAGCGCTCGCCGTCGGTTGCGTACTCGAGGTCGAGGCCCTCCGAGGCGCGCAGCTCCGCGCGGAACGCACGACCGACGCGCCGTAGCCAAAGCGAGAAGGCGCAGCCTGGTTCGAGCTCGCCGCGCGCGGTCTCGCCGCGCGTCTCGCCCGCGGTCACGCCGCGGTTGTGCCCGGGTGCCTCGCTCCGTTCGTAGTAGAAACCGTCGAAGAAGGCGACGCCGCCGCGGGCGTCCGGCCCGAGCGTGTCCTCGGCGAGCTGCTGGGCGAAGACGTAGCCGTCGTTGCCGACCGAGGCTGCAACGCGTTCGAGGGCCCTCGGAAGATCGTCCGCGCACCGCACGACGATGCTCTCGTAGTGCCCCGCGTTCGTGCGCTCCGCCGTGTCCTCGTCGGGCGAGGCGGAGCGGAGGATGAGCGGTGGCACGATGGGCGGCGCACCGGCCCGGCTCGCGTCCGCGCTCCGGACCCAGCGGGTCGGCGGCACGTCGAGCCGCGCGCGCGCCGCCCGCTTCAGGCGGTGCAGCTTCCCGGCGCGCTCGTCACCGAAGCGAGCGAGCGGCTTCCAGGGCACGCGCCACCTCCCGGGCCCAGCCCTCCGGGTCGTCGATCATCGGGTAGTGGCCCCAGTCGGAGAACGTCTCAAGCGGGAACGTGTGCCCGAGAGCGCGCTCGGTCACGCGGAGCTCCTCCGTCGTGACGACGTGGTCGTGCGCACCCCACCACACGGTGAGGTCGGCGAGCCGCGCCCGTCCGTCGTCGCCGGCGAGCTGCGCCTCGAGCTCGCGCAGGAGCGACGGAGTGAGCCACTCGAACCAGCGCTCGAACGCGCGCGCGTCCCGGTAGCCGCTGAAGAACGCGCTCAGGAACTCCGGCGGGTGCGCCGCTCGGAAGTGCTTCGACACGAAGCGGCGCTGTGCAAGCGGTGTGCGGAGCGCAAGCGTCAGCGCTTTCGGCATCAGCGGCAGCCGCATGATTTTCGGGAACGTGCGCAGCTCGAGGCCCCACAGCACCGGGCCCTGGAGGATGGCCGGGACCGCGCTGAGCCCGCGGGCGCGCAGCGCGATCAGGACGAGTCCGCCGATCCCGGTGGCGTGGCAGAGGTCTGCGCTCTCGACCGCGGCGGCGACCTCGTCGAGCATCGCGTCGAACGAGGACGCGCCGGTGTTCGGCGCCGCCGTGACGATGCGGAAGCGTTCGCCCGCCGGGAGCGCGGCGGCTGCGGCGCGCGCCCGCTCCAGTCGCTCGTCGACGTGACCGTTGCCCGGGAGGAACGCGACCGTCGGCAGGCCGCCCGGAGCGCTGAGGCCGGGCGGCGCGCCGCTCCGGTCCGGCCCGCTCAAAGCACCCCGGCCTCGAAGGCCTCGGCAGCGTCGAAGAGCCGCGGGAGATCCGGGAGCGTGGCGGCGGTCTCCGCGCGCTCCACGACGAGCACCTCGCCCTCGTGAACGACGAACGAGCCCGCAAGCACGAACGGGTCCCCGACCGGCATCGACACCCCGACCCCGTAGCGCGTGTTCTTCATCGCCTCGCGCCAGACGCCGAGCCCGAACATCGCGCGCATCCCACCGCGCCCGAGTCCGAACGCGCCGAAGAGACGGCGCGTGGGGTCCGAGATCGTGGACGCGTCCTTCCAACGCGATGAGAGGAACCGCTCAGCCTCGGCCGGCGTGCCCTGATGCACGACGAGCGTGGGGCGGTCGGGTCGTTTCTCCGCAGCACGGCGGAGGAGGTCGACGTCGCGTCGACAGAACGTTCAGCCGAAGTGCCGCACGAACAGGACGACGTTCGGTCGCGGCCCGAGGGCGGCGCGGAAGGTTGTGGCGTCCCCGAGGTTCGTGCCTGCGACGGGTGCGTCGAGCAGGTCCGGGGGAAGGGTGAACGGGTCCATCTCGCGGAACGGTTCGCCCGGCGGTGAAGGCGGGTTGCGGGCGTCGACGGGCCCGTTGCCGCAGGCCGTGCAGATACGGTGCCAGGATCACCAGCAGCAGGAGCGGCCAGAGACGTCCATTCAATGGACGTCCCTGGCCGCTCCTGCTGCTGGTGATCCTGGCACCGTATCTGCACGGTACCGGATCTGGGCTCAGAGCAGGTAGTCGTCGTCGCGCTCGACCTCGAGCTCGGCGGCCTTGAACTTGACCTTGTGGGCCTTGAGCGCGTCCGCGACGAGCTCTTCGTCGAGCTCGAAGTCCTCGTCGTCGACGTGGAAGATGATCGTGGTCCCCACGAAAATCTCGGTCACCTTCGCGTCGTCAAACTTCTTGGCCAAGGTCGCACGGACCTTGGTGGCGGTGTCGCTTCACGTCAGACCGGGCGTCTTGACGACGAACGCAGCGGCGGCGCGCTTCGTCGTCTTCATCGACAGACCGTTGAAGGTGATCTTCTTCTTCTTGAGCGCTGCGGGCAGATCCTTCTGCAGCTTCGCGAGGTCGAGCTTGGCATCGGACTTCAGCGTGAAGGTCGCGATCGTTCCGCTCATGAAGAGGCGGTCGATGTTCTTCTCACCGACGGTCGAGACGAGGGCCGCACGGGCCTTCTTGCCCGCGCTTCAGCCCTTGCCGGCGGCGTCGAGCACCCAGTAGGTGACGGTGTCGGACTTCTTGTCGGCGTCGTCCTTCTTCTCCTGGATGGAGACCGGGGCGGCTGCGCCCTCGGCGGCGATGGACGTGCCCGCGAAGCCGCCCGCGACGAGAAGCAGCGCGGCGGCGATGGGGGTGGTCGGTTTCATGGTCTGTTGGATGTGGGGTGTGCGCGGGGGAGCGGCGGGTCGCCGCGGCCTCCGGCGGGGCTATCTTCGGCGCCCGGGCGCCCGCGGACGAGGGGGATCCTGGCGGGGATCCGGTCTTGCCCGAGATCGGACCCTGTCCTTACGCGGCGGTGACCAGGTGTGACCTCGGGCCACGCGATACCGCCCCAGCGGGGCGGGCTGGACCCCTGTCCGAAGATGAGCGCGGGCTGAGCTGCGGCCCGCCGCCTCGGGTTCTCACCGGCCCCCCTTGAACCCGAGGCGGCCCCGCGGTGATCGTGTGCGCCCGCTCACGGAGCGGCCCCTCCCGAAATGACGCCCAAAGCTCTTCAGAAGCGCCTCCGCGCGCTCGCCCTCGACCTCCGCTGGACCTGGTGTCCGGACGCCCAGGCCGCCTTCCGCGCCGTCGACCCGCGGGCCTGGGAGGCGTCGAAGCACGCCCCGCTCGAGGTGCTCCGGCGCGTGCACCCGGCGCGCCTCGAGGCCTGCGCCGCCGACCCCGACTTCGCCGCGCTCCTCGACCGGGCCGAGGCGACGCGCGACGACTACTACGCCGCCGAGTCCTGGTACGAGCGCAAGGTCGCGCCGCGGTCCGGCCGGCTCAAGGTCGCCTACTTCTGCTCCGAGTTCGCGATCCACGAGAGCCTGCAGCAGTACTCCGGCGGCCTCGGTGTGCTCGCGGGCGACCACGTCAAGTCGGCGAGCGACCTTGGCCTGCCCTTCGTCGGCGTCGGGCTCCTCTACCGTCACGGCTACTACATCCAGGAGCTCAAGGGCGACGGCTCGACGCGCGTCCTGTACCCGAACGTCGACTTCGGCGACCTGCCGATCGTCGACACCGGCAAGGAGATCGAGTGCCCCCTCGGCGGCAAGCTCGTCCGCGCGAAGATCTGGAAGCAGCAGGTCGGGCGCGTCCCGCTCTACCTGCTCGACGCCGACATCGAGGGCGAGCCGAAGGCCCACCGCGAGCTCACGCACGGCCTCTACAAGGGCGACCCCGACCTGCGCCTGCGCCAGCAGGTGCTGCTCGGCGTCGGCGGCGTTCTGGCGCTGGAGGCCGTCAAGGTCCGCCCGACGGTGATCCACCTGAACGAGGGCCACGCGGCGTTCGCGTCCGTCGAGCGCATGCGCCCGCTCGTCGAGCGAGGGGTGGCGTATGACGAGGCCCACGAAACCGTGCGCGCCTCGACGGTCTTCACGACGCACACGCCGGTGCCGGCGGGCCACGACCGCTACGGCGTCAAGGACGTAGCGAAGTACCTGCGCGGGCACCTCAAGACACTCGGGCTCTCGGCGGAGTCGTTCGCCGACCTCGCGCGCGAGGTGCCCGGCGACAAGGAGGAGCCGTTCTGCATGACGGTGCTCGGTCTGCGCACCGCGCGCGCCGTGAACGGCGTCGCGAAACTCCACGGCGAGGTCACGCGCGACATGTGGAAGCGCGTTTATGGCCTCGACGACGCCAAGGACGTCCCGATCGGTCACGTCACGAACGGCGTCCACCTCGAAACCTGGCTCGCGCCCGAGGCACGCGCCCTCTACGCGCGCACGATCGAGCCGCGCTGGCACGGCATGGGGCCGGACGACGACCCGTGGGCCAAGGCGGCGAAGCTGCCGCTCGCGGACCTCTGGGAGCTCCGCCGCACGCTGCGGGCGCGCCTCGTGCACTTCGTGCGCGCCCGCCTCGCCCGCCAGGCTGAGCGCCGCGGCGAGCCCATCGAGGAGATCGCGCGCGCCTGGCGCACGTTCGACGAGGACGCGCTCACCATCGGCTTCGCGCGTCGCTTCGCGACCTACAAGCGCGCGCCGCTCGTCTTCAAGGAGGCCAAGCGCATCGCCCGCCTCCTCGGCTCGTCCGAGCGCCCCGTCCAGATCGTGTTCGCAGGCAAGGCCCACCCGCGCGACGAGGGCGGCCAGGAGCTCGCCCGCATCGTCTTCGAGGAGTCGCGCAAGGACGGCCAGCGGGACAGCGTCGCGCTGATCGAGGAGTACGACATGGAGGTCGGCCGCATGCTCACCAGCGGCTGCGACGTCTGGCTCAACAACCCGATCCGCCCGAACGAGGCCAGCGGCACGAGCGGGATGAAGCCGCCGCTGCACGGCGGGCTCAACGCGTCGATCCTCGACGGCTGGTGGCCCGAGGGCTACGACGGCAAGAACGGCTGGGCGATCGGCGACGCGACCGAGAAGAAGACACGCGAGGCGCAGGACAGCGCGGACGCGAAGGCGCTGCTGACGCTGCTGGAGTCCGACCTGGTGCCGATGTTCTACGACCGGAACGCGAAGGGGATGCCGAAGGCGTGGATGGAGCGCGCGCGCCGCTCGCTCCGCACGATCCCGGGGCGCTTCAACACGCACCGCATGGTCGCGGAGTACGTCGAGAAGGCGTACCTGCCGCCGAGCTGAGCGGCGGGCGCGGGGGGGGCCGGCGGAACGGCGGCTGGCGCGATCGCGCCGTTCGTGGTCTGCTCCGGCCATGGCCCCGCCCGCTCCCGCGTTCGACCCGAGCCCCGCGGCCGCGCTCCCCGTCGGCGCGGGAAGCGCGGACGCCCGCGGCCAGGACGCAGCCGACCGCCGCGGCCCGCGCGACCGCCGCGCGCGCCCGACGCGGGCGCTGTCGCGCTACACGTTCGTGGGCAGGCGCCGCGGCGCACGGCGCGCGTCGGAGGCGGGCCGGCAGTACGTCGACCGCTTCCGCGCCTCCGAGCTGGTCCTCGCCGCGTGGATCGCGGGCGCGAGCGCGGTGGACCTCGCGCTGACGCTGGTGCACCTGCGCGCCGGAGGCTCCGAGGCCAACCCGCTGATGGCCTGGCTGATCGGCGCGGGCGGCCTCGGCCTCTTCTGCGCGGTGAAGCTCGCGATGACGACCCTCGGGAGCCTCGTACTGCTTGTGCACGCGCGCTTCCCGCTGGCGCGGTTCGGCCTCGTGCTCGGCGCGACCGTCTACGCGGCGCTGATGGTCTGGCACGCAGTGGTCGCCGACGGACGCGGCGCTCTCTAGCGGGTCACCCCTGGAGCCACGCGCGGACGACGTCGGCCCGACTGGGTCGCCACGAGGGTCCCACGTCCACGGCGTCCACGCGTCCAAGCAGGTCCCTCGCATCGTTCTCGGACGGAGGAGCGCCGAGAAGGGCGGCCATCGCGCGGCCGGTCGGAGCGTGCCGGAGACTCCGGTCGAGGAGGGCGAGCTCGCGGAGCGCTACGCCGCGTATCTCCGGATCCTCGCACTCCTCGTGCAGTCGGAGGATCGCGTCGAGCCGCGCCGGTGCCGGCAGTGTGCGTACGAGGCTTGCGCGGCGCACGCGTTCGTCCGCTGGCAGGCTCCCATGCAGCTCGCGGGCCACGGCGTCCGAATCGGCGGGAATCCCCAGCGCTGTCAGCGCGCGGAGCGCGCGGATCCGGACCGAGGCGCGCTCGTGTGAGCGCAGGTCGCGCAGCCTCTCTTCGGCGAGACGCGGCGCCAGCGCGATCACGCCGTCGAGCGCGCGCATGGACACGTCCGACCTCGGATCGTCGAGCAGGGGGACCAGCAGCTCGGCGTCGCGTTCGGAGCCCGCCTCGCTCAGCCCGGCGATGGCCGCGAAGAGCGTGGGGCCGTCGCGTCGCACGTGATCGCGGTACAGCGCGACGGCGTTGAAGTTCGGGTCCCGGCGCTCCGCGTGGAAGCGCGCGACGGCGCGAACGCGCTTCGCCCGGTCGAGCACGAACGAGGCGGCCAGACCCACGGGTGCCGAGTCGTCCTCGAGGAGCGCGCGGAGCGCACTGACCCGGACGAGCGGCGCGCGGTCGGAGAGGTGCACGGTCAGGAGATCCGTCCTCTCTGTCGATGGCGGCAGCGCGGCCGCGGCGACGAACGCGCGCCAACGGACGTCGGTCCGTCGGCTTGTTGCGAGCCGCGCGATCTTCTCCGCGGTCGAACCGCCGATGGCCGGACGGAGGATCCGCGCGGTCGCGCTGCGACGCGTGGTGGCGCGTTCGCTCTCCGTCATCTCCCAGAGAGCGGCGGCGCCCCCGGGATCGGCCCATCGCGCGTCGAGCGCGCGTTCGTGGCGCCCGCGGTCCGCGCGCGCGCTTCCCTGCACGGCGTCGAGCAGCGGCAGAACCCGTACGATCGCGTCGAGCTCGGCGATCGAGACCACACGCTCCCACGCGTCCTCGGCGGCCCGCCTCACCTCTGCGACCCAGTCCGCGAGCCGGACCGTCAGAGGCCCGAGCGCCGCCGCCGCAGGCTCGTCGGCGAGGCGAGTGACCGCCGACTGGCGGACGTGTCCGTCGCGGTTCAGCGCCGCGAGCTGGAGAGCGACGGTGCGGCCGGCGTGGGGGGCGATCGCCTCGATCGACCGCTCGAACGGCGGAAGCGGTTCGTGCTCGTGGGGGGGGGGGAGCGGACGCGCTGCCGACGCGCTGAAGCCCTTCCCGCGGCTGCGCTGGCGGCGTCGGACCGGTCGCCCAGCTCGGATCCGTGACCTCTCTTCGGTAGTACCCGTCGAACGCGTTCCACTGCATCGGCGCGAGCGCCGCCACATGGTGCGCCACCGCCCGGCCCCAGAGCTCGATGGCCCAGCCCGGGGCGGCCGGAGCGCCGTCGACCCTCGGCCGGCGCGGGTCGCGGTCGAAGTCGCGGATGCGTGGCTCCAGGTCGATCAGCAGCGCGAGTCCCTCAGGATTGGTCGCGGCGTCCGTCAGATCGCGGAGACGCGTGCGCTCGATGTCCGGCCGGTACGTCACACGGTTCGCGTTCAGGGCCCAGACGGCCGCGGTCAGCTCGGAGAGGTGCCTCGTCATCGCCGTGACTCCCTACTGCTCCGCGCTCTCGACCCGAACCGCGTCCGGGATCCGGCTCAGCTCCTCCCCGGAGATCTCGCCGCTCACCTCGACCGCCCGGAGCGGCGCGTCCGCTCGACGGGCGCGCTTGACGAGCTCCTCCACGAAGAGGTGGTCGCCGTCCTCCTCGTTCGAGAGCAGCAGGGTCGCAGAGTAGATCGAGTCGCCGCCGACGTTCTCGTACACTTCGAGAGTCGAGTCCTCGAACACGTGCGAGGTGAAGCGGACCTCGATGCGGTCGATCGAATCGAGGTCGACCGAGTCGACGACGCGCTCCTCGTCGTCGTTCTCGAACCAGGAGACGACGCGACGGTCCGTGAGGAGGTTGCCGTCGAAGACGACGTCGAACGGCGCGCCGCTGTAGAAGAGCACGATCTCCTCGCCCTCCTGGAGCTCCAGCGCGCGGAGCCGGTCCACGATGCGCTCGTGCAGCTCGTGGCGGTCGAGGATACGGCTGTCGGGTATCCGTCCGCTCCGCATCAGGAAGAGCATCGTCCCCGACGCAGCGACGACGAGCACGACCCCGATCGCGAAGAGGCGCAGCAGCCACGTCGCGCAGCCGGCGCGTCGCTTCGGAGAGGGGAGCGGGGGCGGTTCGTCGAGCGGCGGCATTGCGGCGAGTCTAGCCCGCGGCGGCGCGCGCCGCGTCAGCTCTGCGCGCCGTCGCCGCTCTCCGTCCCCGGGTCGTTCGTCTCCTCCGGCAGCGGGTTCGGCGAGTGCTCCCAGGCGTCGTCCTCGCGATTCGGATCGCTCGCCGGTTCGACGAGCCGGATACGGCCGACGAGTTCCGCGGGCGAAGCCGCCGGCTCCTTGTCGGGCTCCACGTACTCGACCTCACCCATGATCTCGATCGGTTCCGGGGCGTCGCCGTCGCCGGGTTCCGGATAGCAGACCGCGCCGAGGATCTCCGTCGGGCGTTCGAGCGGCGCGGGGTCCTCGATCCGCGTCTCGGCGTGCTCCGCGTCGGCCCCCTCGTCCGGCAGGGGCTCCGGCGCGCGGTCGGTGCAGGCGACGAGTGCACCGGCCAGTCCGACCCCGAGGAGTCGCGCCCGGACGCGCGCGCGTGCGTCTTCGGTCACGTGGACGGGGCGGCCGTCGGCGTCGAGCTCGAGCCGCATGCAGACGCGCTCGTCGGTTCGCTGCACGAGCGCCTCCGCCTCACCCTGCGTCAGCGCGGAGCCGTCCACGACGTGCAGCGAGCACGCGTCGCAGAAGCGCTTCGTGCCTCCGCCCTCGAGCTCGCCCCAGCGCTTCGAGCACGGCTCGTCGATCTCGATGCGGGGCGGTCCCGCCGCGGCGGGGGCGGGGGCGGGCGGGTGCGCGGCGTTCTCGGTCGGGTTCGTTTCGTTCATGCGGGTCCTCCGTTGTCGGTGTCGCCGCGAGGACGGACCGGACCGGAGGTCCCTTGGCGCGAAGCGCGCGATTCTCTGCGGGGCGAGACGCGGTCCCGATGCGAGCCCGTGCCCGCCCGGAACCGCGCCGCGCCGCTCAGCGGCTCGAACCGTCGCTCTTCGGCTTCTCCGCAGCGCTCCGGTGGAGCGCGTCGATCGCCGCCTGGGCCGCCTCGCCGAGCTTCGGATCGCCGAGCAGCCCGATGAGCCGCGGCAGCTCCTCGGCTGCGCCGAGCAGCCCGAGCCCGCGCACGGCCTCGACCCGCTGCGCGTCGCTGGACGCATCGGCCTCGAGCGTGGCGACGAGCGCCGTCACCGCTGCGTCGCGCCGCACACCCGAACCGGCCGCCTGTTCCCAGCGCGCCCGCGCCTCGCGCCAGGCGAGGACAGCCTCGAACTCGTCCATGGCTCGCTTGCGCGACGCGCTGGAGTAGCGGGCGTTCCCGCCAACCTCGATCAGGAGCTCGACGGCTTCCTCGGAGCGAAGCCCGCCGACAGCGCCGATCAGAGCATCGAACTCCTCGGCGGTGAGCCCCGTCTCCATGTCCAGCACGCGCCGGGCGGTTGAGACGATGATCTCGGGCGCCGCGTAGCGCAGCAGTCGGGCGATGGCGCGCCGGCTTCGTGCGGCATTGTCACTCGGATCGCTGAGGTGGAGTTCGAGCGGACCGACGTCGCCAGCGCCCAGGACGCTGCGGATCGACGCAGCGACCGTTTCCGCGATCTCGCCGTTCGTCTTCGTCCTGCCGAAACCGGCAGGCGGGAGGGCACGGAGGAGGCGAGCGGCTGTCGGGGACTCGATCGCGGCCGCACGGGGCAGCCTCACGTACCAGAGCTGGGTCGGATCCATGATGCCTCGGTCGAGGAGTCGCGCGATCACCGACGACGAGGAAGGCCCACCTGCGCTCTCGAGCCAGCCGAAGCTCCACATCTCGCCTGCTTCGGCGAGCTCGAGGGCCGTCTCGATCCATCGCTGGGGGTTCTGGCCGTAGGCCTTCTCGATGTCCACGTGACTGCCGAGTGCGTGATCGCGCAGCCCGGGCGCCGCCTCGGCGCTCAGCGCGATGGCGGACCAGTCGACGGCCTGCTCACGGGCGTCGCGCGCGAAGCTGAAGCGCAGGTCGAGCCAATCGCCCTGCTCGATCGCGAACTGGGTCGCCGCCTCGCGGTCCCACAGGGCGAGGACGCTGAACAACCCGTCGGTGCTCACCGAGCGCGTGACGAGGTCTCGGCCTCCCGGCCGCTCCGCGACCTGGAGCAGTCTGGCGATCGCACGCGGGGCGATCGACGGGAACCGGCCGCCGGCCGCAACGTAGTGCTCGAGGAGCTGTCGCACGCCCGCGTCGTCTGACGGGGACGGTGCGTTTGCGAAGTCCAGCGCCGCGAGCGCGGCGGCCTCGGACGCCCGCTTCGAATGCATGATGGAAAGCGCCTCGACGTAGGTATTGAAGTCGAGACGTCCGATGGCGTGGACCTCCTCGAGGACCGCCTGCATGGCTTCCGCCTGCGCAGCGCCGTTCAGCGTTTCGACGTAGCTGAATGCCGCGCGAACTTCGGTCTCATGGGCAACCACTCGACGGAGCTGTCCAGGCGTCAGGGCTCGTGCCGGATCAAGTTTCAGAACCTCGCGCGCCGCGTAGAGCGGGGTTCGGCGCATGCCGAGGTCGGCCTTCGATGCCGTCAAGGCGACGAGGGCAGCGGCGTAGGTGTCGTCGACGATCGGGAGCTGATCCCCTCGCTGGATCGTCGTCTGGTTTGACGTGATCTCCTTCACGTCGCGGACTCCGAGCACGCGCAGCACCGAGCTCCAGACAGTCCTCGAACGAGTGTCAGCCAGCGTCAGGACCGGCGACGCGTCGAGCGCATACTGCGTGAACCACTGCGCCGCACGTTCGCGCTGCCAGCCGTCCTCGCTCTCGATCATTCGTTCGAAGAGCGGGCGGTTCCACGGAACGACTGTCGCAGGGTTGAACCCCGGCAGCGACAGCGCGAGCTCAGCGAGCGCCGGCGGGAGCGGTTGACGCGTCGTGAGCTCGATGAGCAGCGGACGGACTTGGGCGCGCAGGACAGGGGGATCGGCCAGGAGCGCCTTGGGGATACGAAGCCAGTTCGGGTTCTTGATCCGCCAGGGACCTCCTCCGGCGGTGCCGTCGATCCATGCTCCGCTCCTTGTGAAACCGTCCTGATTCAACGAGGTGGCGACCTCGCGCTTCACGAGAAGGTCATTGCCGCTCGCGAGCTCGAGCGCGACATCGAGTCCGGCGGGAGCGTCGAGCCTGATGAGGGCGCGCAGCGGCGCGATCGCCTTCTCGGCGCGCGGCTTGCCCTCCGACGCGCGGGCGAGCGCCGCGAGCGGCGCGATGGCGCGCTCACCGAGGCCGAGGACGAACTCGATGTCGCCCGCAGCGAGCGCGTCCTGGATCGCCGACGTGAGCGCGATGTCAGCCTGTGCCGCGGTGCGCGGTGCGGCGGCGGCCCGCGCGGCGGCGCGCGCCTCGAGCAGTTCAGCCACTCCCTTCGCCGACGCCGCGCGGGCACGCGCCGCCTCGAGCGGGTGCTCGCCGGCGCCCGCCGCCACGGCGACCGCGGCCTCGAGCGACGCGAGCGCCGCCTTGCGCTCGTCGTCGGTGCCGGCCAGCGCGACGCGCGATACCCAGGCGGCCTCCACCTCGCCGACGATGTGTGCGAGCGCCGCGTTCTCGGGCGCGGCGAGCAGCGCCTCCTGGGCCTCGGCGCGCAGCGCGCCCAGCGCCTTGGTCGATGCGTCCTCGGTCAGGCTCTCCAGCTGCCAGGCGGCCAGTGCCTCTGCGTAGGTGCGGGCGGGGTGGGTGTCCTGCGCGACGGGCTGGCCCTGGTCGAGGGGTTGGCCCTGGTCGAGGGGGGGGCTCTGCGCGAGCAGCGGCGATGCTGCCAGCAGCAGCGCGGCTGTGCCCAGCGTCGTCCTCGTGAGTCGTCGGTTCGTCATCTCTTCTCTCTCTCGAGCCTCTTCTTGGGGGCGGGGGGGGATGGGTCCCTCCCGCTGTCGGCCCGTTGTACGCAGGCCCCGGAGGCCGCCCGTCACGGGGCTGTGAACGGTTGTCACCGAGCTATGAACCGGCGCCGGCGCCCCGCACGAAGCGGTAGCCAACGCGGTGCAACGTCACGATGTGGCGCGGATCCTTCGGGTCGCGCTCGAGCTTCTTGCGGAGCTTCATCACGTGCTGATCGACCGTGCGCAGCGTCGGCTCGTCCTCGCCGCGCCAGACCTCATCGATGATCCGGACGCGGTCGAGCGGCTCGCCCTCGTGCTCGAGAAAGAAGCGCAGGAGATCCATCTCGCGCCGCATCAGGCCGATGCGCTCCGAGCCGCGATAGAGGCAGTAGGCCTCGAAGTCGATCTCGGCGTCGCCGACGCGCACGCGCTTGACGCCGCGCGTCTCGCCGACGCCGGGCGTCGAGCCGCCGCGACGCGCGAGCGCGGCGCGCAGCCGCGCCAGCACCTCGGCGGTGGAGAACGGCTTCACGACGTAGTCGTCGGCGCCGTACTCGAAGCCCTGGATGCGGTCGTACTCGGTGCCGCGCGCCGACAGGATCAGGACTGTCGCCGTCAGCCGGTCCTCGCGCATCGCGCGCAGGACGTCGAAGCCGTCGCGCTTCGGCAGCATCAGATCGAGCAGCACCGCGTCGGGATCCTCGCGCAGCGCGAGATCGAGCGCGGCCTCGCCGTCCTCGGCCTCGAGCACCTCGTAGCCGGCCGAGCGCAGGGCGTCGGCCAGCGGCATGCGGATCGAGAATTCGTCCTCGACAACCAGTACGCGCGTCATGCGGCGCCTCCTTCCTCGGCCCTGGGCCCGAAGCGCACGACGAAGTCCGCGCCGCCGCCGCGCGCCGGGTGCGCGCGCTGGACGCGCGCATCGCCGCCGTGCGCCTCGGCGATCCCGCGGACGATGGAGAGCCCGAGCCCCGTGCCGGTGTCGCCCGCGATGCCCTCGTGCGCGTCCCGCACGCGCTCGAACGGCTCGAAGACGGTCTCCGAGAGCCGGTCCGGGATCCCGGGGCCCCCGTCGGCGACGGACACGACCAGGGCGCCGGCCTCGGTGCCGAAGCGCACGTCGACGCGAGCGGGCTCGTCGCCGCGCCGTCCGTAGCGGAGGGCGTTCTCGAAGAGGTTCCACGCCGCGCGGTACACCGCGCTCGCGTCGAACTCGAGGCGCGCCGGGAGGCCCTCGTGGACGACCGTGACGTGCGCCCCGTCCTGCTCGGCGCGCGCGCGGGCGTCCCGTTCGAAGCCCTCGAGGAACGACTCCATATGGACCGAGGTCGGCTCGAGGCGCGGGCCGTCGCCCCGGTCGATGCGTGCGCCGTCCAAGAGGTCCTCGACGAGGCGGCGCATGCGCTCGGTCTCGTGCCGGATGCGCGCGTGGTACTTGGCGGTCGCCGCTTCACCGACGACGCGCCCCTCGTCGAGCGCCTCGGAGAGCAGCAGCACCGCCTGCACGGGCGTCCGCAGCTCGTGGCTGACGCTTGCGACGAAGGTGCTGCGCTGGTCCGCGAGCGCCTGCGCGCGCGCCGTCGCCTTCGCGCTCGAGAGGGCGGCGAGCGCGGTGAAGAGAGCGAGCCCGAGGAGGCCGCCGCGGAACAGGCGCTGTTGGAAGATCTCGTCCTCGGCCTCGATCGCGGGGTCGTCGGTCGAGACGGTGACGGGAGCGCCGTAGCCGTCGAGGGTGAGCTCGAGCTCGGGCGCGCCGGTGGGGGGCGTGCTCGAGCCTTCGGACTCCACCGCCTGCCGCAGCGCGCCCTGCGCGGCCCGCCAGGAGAGGCTCCGGAAGAGCGCGCCGCGGTCGAGCGCAGCGACGGCGACACCGCCCGACTCCGACCCGCGGACGGCGATCGCCGCGTCTCCCTCGCCGTGCGCGGTCCACCGGTCCACGGTCGGCTCGATGCCCCGCGCCCTCAAGAGCCGCCACGCGGCGCGGCTGCGCGCGGATCCGACGAGCGCGGCGTCCAGTGCTCGAGCGTCGAGGTGCGGAGCGAGTGCGGCCCGCACGGCCTTGACGGCCGGCGGCGCGGCGAGTGTCAGGCCCGCGGCCGTCGGCACGAGCGCGGGTCGGCCCGCCCCCCAGAGCGCGTCGCTTGCGCCCTCCTCGAGCGCCGCGAGCGCGCCCGCCCCGTCGACCGGCTCGACCAACCGCGCGAGCAGTGCGATCGGCATGCCCTCGACCAACGCGTCGAGAGGCGCCGCTGCGGCCGCCTCACGGTGCCGCCTGGCGGGGACGGGTTCACCGAGCCGCGTCCACCAGCGGGCGAGCGCAAGCCGGGCCTCACCCGCGCGCGGGTGGTCCGGCGCCGCGCGCAGCGCGTCCTCCGCGAACGCGATCGCGTCGACGAGATCGCCCGCAGCAGCCGCGCGACGTCCCGTGTCGAACAGTCCGTCGAAGGGGCCACGCGGCCCGGCTTCGGACGTTGGCCCGGCGATGGTGGCCGGTCGGGCGTCCTCGGGCGCGCCCTCGACGACCGCGCCCCGCGTTCCGGTCGGAGGGGCGGTCGCGCGCGCGACCGTGTCCCACGCCGCTTCGAGCTCTGCGGCACGCAGCCGCAGCAGCCGCGACGCGCGTCCGCGCGCCGCCTCGAGCGGGTTTCCCAGATCGATGAACGCTGCTGCAACGAGGCTGGCGGCCACCCCGAGTCCGACGATGAGACCGAGTCGTGATCTCAACGGACTCCTGGGTGCGATGGGCATCGTCGAACGGGGCGAGCGTGGGCGGGGCGGCGAGAGGCAGCGGTGCGACAGTACGACGGAGGTGCGCCGGATCGGTCACCGACTTGTGAAGCGTCCCGCCGCCGGCCCTCGGCGCCGGGCCATAATGGAGCGTCGCCTTCCCACCACGCCTGTGACCGAATCCCCGCCGTCCGGCGCCGCACGACCCGCGCGCCGTCCCTACGTCCCCGCCGTCGGACCCAAGCTCGGCCGCCTCCTGGCGGTCGTCTTCGGGCTCTTCGCGCTGCTTTGCGTGAACGCCGTCTACCTCGTCGCGGTCAAGGCCGCGGGCGCGGCGACCGGCGAGACGTACGAGAACAGGTTCTACCTGTACATGTTCCTCGGGCACCTCGTGCTGGGGCTGCTGATCATCGTGCCGGTCGTCGTGTTTGGCTTCGTCCACATGGCGAAGGCGCGCGGCAGGCGCAACAAGCGCGCCGTGAAGGTCGGCTACGCGCTGTTCACGGCGGCGCTGCTGCTGCTCGTGACGGGCGTGGTCCTGACGCGGGTCGAGGGCGTGATCGTCGTCAAGGATGGAACGGCGCGCAGCATCGCGTACTGGGCGCACGTGACGCTCCCCGTGGCGTGCGCGTGGCTCTTCATCCTGCACCGCCTCGCGGGCAAGAAGATCAAGTGGATCGTCGGGATCCGCTGGGCCGCGATCTCCGCGGCATTTGCGGGAGGCATGCTCCTCCTCCACGCGCAGGACCCGCGCCAGTGGAACGAGGTCGGCAACCCGGACGGGATGGAGTACTTCTTCCCGAGCAACGCGCGGACGCTCAGCGGGGACTTCATCCCCGAGCACGTCCTGCAGAACGACGCGTACTGCCAGGAGTGCCACCCGGCCGTGCACGACGACTGGATGGCGAGCGCGCACCACCTCTCGTCCTTCAACAACGAGCCCTACCTCGCCTCCGTGCGTGAGACGCGGGCGTTCGCGATGGAGCGCGACGGCAACGTGAACGCGTCGCGCTTCTGCGCCGGTTGCCACGACCTGGTCCCGTTCTTCAGCGGCAAGTTCAACGATCCGAACTTCGACATGGTGTCGGATCCGACCGCGCACGCCGGGATCACCTGCACGGCGTGCCACGCGATCACAGCGCTCAACTCGAACCGTGGCAACGCGGACTACACGATCGACACGCCGATCCACTACCCGTTCGCGTTCTCGGACAACGCAGCGCTCAAGTGGATCAACCGCCAGCTCGTGAAGGCGAAGCCGGCCTTCCACAAGAAGACGTTCCTGAAGCCGCTGCACGGCACGACCGAGTTCTGCGGCACGTGCCACAAGGTGGCGCTGCCCGAGGAGCTCAACGGCTACAAGTGGCTGCGCGGCCAGAACCACCAGGACCCGTTCCTGCTGTCCGGCGTCAGCGGCCACGGCATCTCAAGCTTCTACTACCCGCCCAAGGCCCAGGAGAACTGCAACGGCTGCCACATGCCGCTGATCGAGTCGGACGACTTCTCGGCGCGCGTGCGGGACGAGAGCGGGATCACGAAGAGCCTCGGCCACCTCTTCCCCTCGGCCAACACGGCGGTCCCGAAGATCGCGGCGTCCCAGGGGCGCATCCCCGACGAGCTCGCGGACCGCGCCGTCGAGGCGCACAAGCGCTTCAACGACGGTGTGATGCGCGTCGACGTGTTCGGCGTGCGCCGCGGCGGCGACATCGACGGCGAGCTGATCGCGCCGCTCCGGCCCGAGATCCCCGCGCTCGTCCCCGGCGAGACGTACCTCGTCGAGGTCGTCGTGCGCACGGTGAAGATGGGGCACACGTTCACGCAGGGCACCGCCGACTCGAACCAGATCTGGCTCGACGTCGAGGCGCGCTCCGGTGACGCGCTCGTCGGTGCGAACGGCGAGATGGACCCTGGGACTGGGATCGTCGACCGGTGGGCGCACTTCATCAACGCGTTCGTCATCGACCGCGAAGGCAACCGCATCGCCAGGCGCAACGCCGAGGACATCTTCACGGCGCTGTACAGCAACCAGATCCCGCCGGGCGCGGCGAACACGGTGCACTACCGGCTCGAGGTGCCCGAGGACGCGCGGGGATCGATCGAGGTCGACGTCGCGCTCAAGTACCGCAAGTTCGACACCGAGTACATGCGCTTCGTCACCGGCGATCCCGAGTGGACGAACGACCTCGTCGTGATGGAGCTCGCGCGCGATTCGGTGACGTTCCCGATCGCGGACGGTGGGTCGGACGCGCTCGCCGTCATCGACGCCGAGGCGCCGAGCTTCCCGCTCTGGCAGCGCTGGAACGACTATGGCATCGGGCTCCTGCGCAAGCGTGGGGGAGCGCAGCTGCGCCAGGCCGAGGAGGCGTTCAAGGCCGTCGAGGCGCTGGGGCGCCCCGACGGACCGCTCAACCTTGCCCGCGTCTACATCGCCGAGGGCCGCGTCGCGACGGACGCGCCGGAAGCGCTGCGGCGCGCGCGCGATTTCGATCCGCCGGCGAACGAGTGGTCGGTGCTCTGGTTCACCGCGCAGCTCAAGGAGCAGAACGGGCTCTTCGACGAGGCGATCGACGCGTACCGGCAGATCGTCGACGGCGGCTTCGCGCAGGCGGCGGGCCGTGGGTTCGACTTCTCGAAGGACTGGCGCGTCCTGAACCGTCTTGCCGGGGTGACCTACGAGCGCGCGCGCCAAGAGCGCGGCGAGGCGCGGGCGTCCGAGCGCGAGCGGCTCCTCCGGGACGCCGCGAGCTGGTACGAGCGCGCCCTCGAGCTCGACTCCGAGGACGTCACGGCCCACTACGGGCTGAGCCTGGTCTACGGCGAGCTCGGCGAGGACGGGCGCGCGTCGGAACACGCCGCCCTCCACGCCAAGTTCAAGCCGGACGACAACGCGAGCGACGTCGCGATCGCGAAGGCCCGCGCGAAGTACCCCGCGGCCAACGTCGCCGCGGAAGCGGTCGTGATCCACGACCTCGACTGAGCCGTCCACGCCGTAAGCTCTCGGCCCCATGAGCGAGATCGACGAAGAGACGACCCAGGGCGACGACGCCGTCATCGGCCGCGCGTTCCGGACGTCGATGCTGGTGATCGCTGGCCTGGGTGCGCTCGCGACCGTGGCCTGGTACGTGCTCCAGCCGCCGCCCGAGGCCGAGGAGGAGATCCAGGAGAAGGACGTCGGCACGATCGAGGACCGCGTCACCGACGTCGACGTGCTGCCCGAGGTCCGCTTCACGGACGTGACGGCGGAAAGCGGCCTCGACTTCGTGCACGAGAACGGCGCGGACGGCGAGAAGCTGCTGCCCGAAACGATGGGCGGCGGCGGCGCCTTCTTCGACGCGGACGGCGACGGCGACCAGGATCTGCTGCTCGTGAGCGCGCGGACCTGGCCTTTCGCGGACGGCGAGGAGCGCGCGCCCGGAAGCCGGCTCTACCTGAACGACGGCGCGGGGCGCTTCTCGGACGCGACCGAGGCGGCGGGGCTCGAGCACGTCGCGTTCGGCATGGGCGTGGCGGCGGGCGACGTCGACGGGGACGGCGACGTCGACGTCGTGACGACCGGCGTCGGCGGCAACCGGCTGTTCCTCAACGGCGGCGCCCCCGAGGGCGGCGCGCCGCGCTTCGTCGACGCGACCGCGGACAGCGGCCTCGCGGGCGCACCCGAGCACTGGACGACCAGCGCCGGGTTCTTCGACATGGACGGCGATGGCGACCTCGACCTCTTCGTGTGCCGCTACGTCCAGTGGTCGCGCGAGATCGACGCGGCGCAGGCGAACACCCTGGACGGCGAGGACCGCGCGTACGGCCCGCCGACGAACTTCAAGGGCACGTTCCCCTCGCTCTACCGCAACGACGGCGGCGGTCGCTTCACCGACGTGTCCGCCGAGGCGGGCGTCGAGGTGCGCTCGGCGTCGACGAACGAGCCCGTCGCGAAGTCGCTCGGTGTGTCGTTCCTCGACGCGGACGACGACGGCGACACCGACGTGTTCGTCGCGAACGACACGGTCCAGAACTTCCTGTTCGTGAACGACGGCGCGGGCCGCTTCGAGGAACGCGGCGACGCGCTCGGCTTCGGCTTCGACCGCAACGGTCGCTCGACGGGCGCGATGGGCATCGACGTGGCCGACTTCCGCGGCGACGGCAACTACGGCGTCTGCATCGGCAACTTCGCCAACGAGATGTCGAGCCTCTACGTGCGGAGCGCGCGCCGCTTCGCCTTCACCGACGACGCGATCGGTGAGGGCATCGGATCGCCCAGCCGCGCGCGCCTCTCGTTCGGGCTCTTCTTCTTCGACTACGACCTCGACGGTCGCGAGGACCTGCTCCAGATCAACGGGCACCTCGAGGAGAACATCCACCGCACGCAGCCGAGCCAGTCGTACCTCCAGCCGCCGCAGCTCTTCTGGAACCAGGGCTCCGACGCGCGCTCGTGCTTCGTCGAGGTGCCGCCCGAGACTGCGGGAGACCTCGTGCGCGACATGGCGGGCCGCGGCTCCGCGTACGCCGACATCGACGGCGACGGGGACCAGGACGTGCTCATCGTGCAGGTGGGCCGGCCGGCGGTGCTCCTGCGCAATGACCAGGCGCTCGACCGCCGCTGGCTGCGGGTCGCGCTCCGCCAGGACGGCGCGAATCCCTTCGGCCTCGGCTCCACGATCACGGTCCGCGAGGGCGACCGCGAGCTGCGCCGCTTCGTGACGCGCACGCGCAGCTACCTGAGCCAGTCCGAGGTCGTGGCGACGTTCGGCCTGGGCGTCGAGCCGGGCGAGGTGACCCTGAGCGTCGAGTGGCCGGACGGCACGGCGCAGGAAGTCGGGGCCGTCACCGAGCTCCACCGGCTGCTGACGGTCGACCGGCCGTAGTCGGGCGTCCAGCGAGGCTCGATTCGTCGTGGAGAAGCGCGCCAGGCTCCTGATCGGAACGGCCGGCGCTGCGGTCGGCCTCGCGATCGGGCTCTGGGTCTTCGGGTTCTGGGCCTGGGGCGTGGGGGAGATGCGCGGTGAGACGTCGGAGCGCGGCGAGGCAGGTCGCGTCGACGTCGCGCGCGAACCGGTGGTCGAAGTCGGTCGGAGCGCGGACGGGCCACCGACTGCGCGCCGCGAGGCCGCGACCGTCGCGCCGACCGCTCCAGAGGACGAAGCCTTGGCGCGCGCGCTCGCCGACGAGCGCATCGGCGAGCGCCCCGGCGTCCTCGTCCGGCTCTTCGACGCGACGGGCGCGCCGTGGGACGTCGCCTCGCGCGCGGTCGAGTCGCCGCTGCCCCCGAGCTGGCGCGCGAAGCCACAGCTCCTCGCGCTGCCCGCCGAGACCGTCGGTGGGTTTCCGCGTGTCGTTCCCAACCGCGGCGGCGGGCGGCGGCGCACCGAGCGCCTCTCCGAAGGCGTGATCTTCGTCCCGGCGACCGGAGACGACGAGTTCTTGATCGCGATGATCGGAAGCTCCCCCGCGCGCGGGGTCTTCCGCGGCGAGCCCACGCACTTCCGGTTCACACCCGACGAGCCCTTCCACGTCCACGACGTGCACGCGGCTCCACCCGAGTACCCGCTCGGCGGCCTCGACGCGGACGTGCGTGCAGGCCTCTCCGCCCAGGCCCGTTCGCGCCGTTCCGTCGACCGGTCCGCTCCGCTGTCACCCTTCCGGGCAGGACCGAACTCTCGTCTGCTCGTCGAGCGGCTCCCGACGCGCTTTCCCGTGCTCGAGGCCCCGTGGGATGGCACGGCTGCTCCCTACGCATTCGATCTTCCAGTGGGGAGGTACCGCCTGCGCTCGGAGTGCCGTCCCGAGCCTCGGAGCGGAGGTCCGTTGCGCTCCCTGTTCTTCGCATCCAGCGTCGGCTGGGGCATGAAGGAGTTCGTCGTGACGGCGGCCGGTCGATCCCGCGTCTCGATGGACCTCAAGACGGGAGCCCCGCTCGAGATCACGGTCGAGTTCGCGGGCGCCGACGTCGGCCCCGACGCGTTCGCTTCGCTGACGCTCGAGACCGAGGACGGTCGGCGGATCCCTCTGGACCGCCGGTCCGTGGGCCGGGGACGAAGCCCGAACCGCTACTCCAACAGCTGGGGTCCCGGCGAGTCGGACACGGTGGAGGGCCTGCCGCCGGGTCCGGCACGGATCGTGGGGAGCGTGTGGGGCACCGTTCGTCGCTTCGACGTGCCGATCGACGTGCGCGAGGGGACGAGCGTGCAGCGCGTCACGATCCGCTGACGCCGAGCAGTCGATGCGTCAGCGCACGATCAGGGTGACCGCGTTGGAGAACGTGCGCTCTTCGCCCACCTGCCATCGCACGGCCTGAAGGTGGAAGGACGTTCCAGCGCCGACGGTCGGGACCTCGCCTCCGATCGTCCGTTCGCCGGTCCCCGGCGTGACACCGAATCCCAGCTTGCGCTCAGGGTCCACGAGCAGCGGGAGCCCGCCGGCAAGAGTCGCGACGGCGGCCTCGTTCCCGAGGAGCAAGTAGGTGGCGCTCCCAGGGTCCGCCCGCACAGTGAACTGGAGGTCGCCGCCCACGCTGAAGTCCCCCGCGAGTGAGAGAGAGACCAGGGACTCCACGTCATCGAAGCGGCCGTCGCCTGGCAAGAAGGAACTCTGACTCGATCCGGAACGAACCAGGTTCGTGCGGCAGGCGATCAGACTGGACGAGCCGTCGGACCAGCCGGCGATTCCCGCGGAGACGTTCGTCGAGACGCACGCCCATCCTCTGTCGCCGCCGCGGACCGTGGAGTCGATCACGAATGCCCGAGCGCCATGGGTCAAGACGAGGCCGTCGTCGCCGGGCCATCCGTAGACCCCGGAGCAGAAGAAGTCCTCCGGAGAGCCGTCACCTCCGCGAAGATGGGAGGCAGCTACCAAGAGCTCGGAGTCGTCGACCGCGGCCCAGAGCGGAGCGCTCTCGTCCGCACAGTCGGCGACCAGGACCCGTGACCCTCCGCTGATGTTGAGCTGCCCTGCGTAGAAATTCTGCACGCGGGAACCCGTGCAGCGTTCCAGTCGTACGTCCGTGCACGCAGCGACGTCCGTGACTCGTGGGAGGTTCACATTCTGCAGGTGCACCGTTCCCAAGCAGCCGAGGATCTCGAGCCGGGGGACGCCTCTCCAGTAGTCGAAGTCGAGGACGCGCGCGCACTCATCAGCGGGCACCGCCTGGATCGAGATCCCCGGGAGTTCGATCTGGCCCTCACCGCGCAGGGTGATTCCCTTCGAGAGCTGTACGTCCGTGCTCGACCAGGGCTCGTAGCGTCCCGCGCGGACCAAGACGACGTCCCCGGGCGCGGATGCGTCGATGGCCGGCTGGACTTCGGTGAAGTCGGCACCGGGACCGTTGGCAGCATCGACGACCCACGTCGTCTGAGGAATGGCAGGCGTCGCGAGAGCGAGAAGGGCGGCAAGGCGTGCGAGCATGTTCGGTTCGCTGTTGGGGCAGGAGCGAGACGCATCGAAGGGGCAGCGAGCGTCTCGACCATACGGCGCCTTGCGCGAAACAGCACGGATCGGGGAAACTGTGCCACGCCCGACGCGATCGCAGACCTGGCCTACGATGGCCTGGCCATGGCCGCCGCCGACGCACTCACCGCCTTCCACCCGACGATCGCGGGCTGGTTCGCCGAGACGCTCGGGCCTGCCACCGGCGCCCAGGCGCGGGCCTGGCCCGCGATCCGGCGCGGGGAGAACGTGCTGCTCGCGGCGCCGACCGGGTCCGGCAAGACGCTGGCCGCGTTCCTCGAGGCGCTCGATGCGCTGGCGCGCGAGGCCGGCGAGCGGGGCGGCGCGCTGCCCGACGAGACGCGCGTCCTGTACGTGTCGCCGCTCCGCGCGCTCTCGAACGACATCGAGAAGAACCTCTCGGGCCCGCTCGCGGCCCTGCGCGAGCGCGACCCCGACTTCCCGGACGTGCGCGTCGCCGTCCGGACCGGCGACACGCCGCAGCGCGAGCGCGCGCGCATGGCGAAGACGCCGCCGCACGTCCTCGTCACGACGCCCGAGTCGCTCTACATCCTCGCGACGTCGAAGAGCGGGCGCGAGCTCCTGCGCACGGTGCGCGGCGTCGTCGTCGACGAGATCCACGCGATGATCGGGTCGAAGCGCGGGGCGCACCTCGCGCTGACGCTCGAGCGCGTCGAGGCGCTGCGCGACCCGTCCGCCGCGCCTCTCCAGCGCATCGGCCTGTCCGCGACCCAGAAGCCGCTCAGCGCCGTCGCCGACTTCCTCGTCGGGCCGGGGCGTGGGTGCACGCTCGTCGACGAGGGGCACCGCCGGAAGCTCGAGCTGTCCGTCCAGCTCCCCGGCTCGCCGCTGACGCCGACGCTCTCCCACGAGTCCTGGGGCGAGATCCACGCGACGATCGCCGATCTCGTCCGCGCGCACCGGAGCACGATCGTCTTCGTGAACACGCGCAAGGTCGCCGAGCGCACCGCGCGCGAGCTGAGCGCGATCCTCGGGCCCGAGCGTGTCACCAGCCACCACTCGAGCCTCTCGAAGGAGCGCCGTCTCGACGCCGAAGAGCGCCTCAAGGCCGGCGCGCTCGACTGCCTCGTCGCGACGGCGTCGCTCGAGCTCGGCATCGACATCGGCGACGTCGACCTCGTCGTGCAGATCGGCACGACGCGCTCGATCGCGACGCTCCTGCAGCGCGTCGGGCGCTCCGGCCACGGCGTCGGACGCGTGCCGAAGGGCGTGCTGTTCCCCGCTTCGCCGGACGAGCTGACCGAGGCGGCAGCGCTGATGCTCGGGATCCGGCGCGGCGAGCTCGACAGGACGCCGCAGCCGACCACGCCGCTCGACGTGCTCGCGCAGCAGATCGTCGCCGCGTGCGTCGAGGAGACGTGGGGGACCGAGGCGCTCCTCGAGCTCGTGCGGCGCGCGTGGCCGTACCGCGACCTCGACGCGGAGCGCTTCGACGCGATCCTCGACATGCACTCGGGCGCGCGGGAGTCGTTGCTGCACGTCGATCGGACCACGCACGAGGTCCGTGCGACGCGCCGCGCGCGCATCGTCGCCGTCACCTCCGGCGGCGCGATCCCCGACAAGGCGGACTACAAGGTCGTCGCCGAGCCCGAGGGCCTCGTCGTGGGCTCGGTCGAGGAGGACTTCGCGATCGAGTCGAGCGGCGGCGACGTCTTCCAGCTCGGCAACATGTCGTGGCAGATCCTGCGCGTGGAGAGCGGCACGCTGCGCGTGACGGACGCGAAGGGTGCGCCGCCGACGCTGCCGTTCTGGTTCGGCGAGGCACCGGCACGCACGCCGGAGCTGTGCGCGCTCATGGGCGAGGTGCGCGAACGCGGCGCGGCGTCCGAGGCGTGGTTGCGGGACGAGTGCGGGCTCGACGACGTCCCGGCGGGGGTCCTGCACGCGCAGCTCGTCCAGGCCCGCGATGCCCTCGGCGCGGTGCCTACACCGGGCCGCATCGTGCTCGAGCGCTTCCCCGATGAGTCCGGCGGAATGCAGCTCGTCGTCCATTCGCTGAACGGCGGCCGCGTGAACCGCGCGCTCGGCCTCGCGCTCCGCAAGAAGTTCTGCCGCTCGTTCGGCTTCGAGCTGCAGGCGGCCGCGAACGAGGACGCGGTGCTGATCTCGCTCGGGCCCGTGCACTCGTTCCCACTCGACGAGGTGTTCGGCTACGTCGCGCCGGAGAACGCCGAGGCGACGCTGCGCCAGGCGGTGCTCGACGCACCCGTGTTCCAGACGCGCTGGCGCTGGAACGTCAGCCGCGCGCTGCTCGCGCCGCGCGCGCCCGCGGGCAAGCGCGTCCCGCCGCCGATCCAGCGCATGCGCGCGGACGATCTCCTGAGCGCGGCGTTCCCCGACGTCGTCGCGTGCGGCGAGAACCTTCCCCCGGGCGACCTCGCGATTCCCGAGGGTCACCCGGTCCTCGACCAGACGCTGCACGACTGTCTGCACGAGGCGATGGACCTGGGCGGGCTCATCGCGCTCCTTTCCGGCATTGCGGACGGCGGGGTCGAGCGGCACGTCGTCGACACGAATGAGCCCTCGCCGCTGGCGAAGGGCGCGCTGGCGATCGGGCCGTACGGGTTCCTCGACGACGCCGGGCTCGAGGAGCGCCGCGCGCGCGCCGTGCGCTCGGGGTCCGGGGAGTCGACCGAAATCGGGATCATCGCTCCCGAGGCCGTCGCGCAGGCGACCGAGGAGGCGTGGCCCGACCCGCGCGACGCGGCCGAGGTGCACGAGGCGCTCACCTGGATGGGCTACGTGCTGGACCGCGAGGCCGATCCATGGCGGCCCTGGCTCGAGGAGCTCCGCGCGTCCGAGCGCGTCGTGCTCGAGGGCGGCCGCTGGTTCGCGGCGGAGGTCGACCGCGACGACCCGCTGACGCTGGCGCGCGGCCGCCTCGAGGCGTCGGGCCCCGTTCCGCTGCCGCACTCCGACACGACGATGCAGGCGCTCGAGGGCGAGGGCCTGGCCGTGCGCCTCGTGCTCGACGGCACCGAGCACTGGTGCCACCGCCGCATCCTCCAGCGCATCCAGCGCCTGTCGCGCGAGGGCCGGCGCGCCCGCGTACGGCCGATCCCGAGCGCCGCGTTCCGGCGCTTCCTCTTCCGCTGGCAGGGCATCGACCCCGAGACGCGCTTCGAGGGCCCGGCCGGCGTCGTGCGCGCCGTCGAGCGCCTCGCGGGCTGGGAGGCCGCCGCGCCGCTGTGGGAGGAGCACCTCCTGCCGGCGCGCGTGCGCGACTACCGGCCCGAATGGCTCGACCAGGTCGGGCTCGCTGGGCAGGTCGCGTGGGGGCGGCTCTGGGGTTCGGGCGTCCCGGCGGTACGCGCGACGCCGATCTCGCTCTTCCCTCGCGATCAGCTGGAGCTCTGGGAGGCCGCCGCCGGCGCGCCGCCGACGGACGAGCTCTCGTGGCGCGCCGAGGAAGTGCTCGCGCGGCTGCGCCGGCGCGGCGCGCTGTTCCGCACCGACCTGACGCGCGGCGGCGGCCTGCTCGCGACGGACGCTGAGTCGGGGCTCGACGAGCTGATCGCGCGCGGCCTCGCGACGAGCGACGCGTTCGCCGCGCTGCGCCCGCTGCTGCACGCGCCGTCGAAGCGCCCGCTCCGACCCCTCTACGAGTCCGGCCGCTGGAGCGTGTTCCGGGCGCTCGAGCCCGAGGAGGCGCTGGAGGGAGGCGTCGTCGCGCAGCCCCTCGACGTCGAGGAACTCTGCCGAGCGCTGCTCGCCCGCTACGGCGTCCTGTTCCGGGCGGTCCTCGAGCGCGAGCGCGTCCGCGTCCCGTGGCGCGAGCTCCACCGCGCGCTGCGCCTGATGGAGCTGCGCGGCGACGTGCACGGCGGCCGCTTCGTCGAGGGCTTCGCAGGCGAGCAGTTCGCGTCGCCGCGCGCCGTGGGGCTCCTGCGCGAGGCCGCGGAGCTCGACGGCGAGCTGCCGGAGGTGCACGAGGCGGATCCGCTCCACCACGCGCCGACGCCCGCGCGCTACGCGGGAGCCTGACGCGTTCGGCGGATCGTCACCGCGGCACGAATGGACGCAGCCCGAGGCCTCGCGCGCTCGTCAGCGGGTTCGGGGCGTAGCGGCCGAGCTTCTCCAGGTGGTAGTCGACGAGCGCGTCGTCGAGCGCGTCGAGGACCGGGTACGCGGCGCCGCCGTCTGCGACGCGCTCGAGCAGCCGCCGGAAGCCGACGCGCTTCATCCCGTCCATCCAGGACCACGGCCGGCGCGGGTCCGAGCCCTCGAGCGGTGTGCCCATGAGCTCCTGCTCGGGCTCGCTCAGGGCGCGCCGCGCATCGCCCGCGCGCACCGCCACCGCGCGATCTCCGCTGCGCTCGACCTCGACGTTGCGCGCGTGCCCCGCGTCGACGTCGTGGTCGACGAGCACGCCGCCCGTCCCGGCGACGGTCAGCGTTCCCACCGCGTAGTCGCGAGGATCGACCGTCCGCCCCTCCGCACCGTTCGCGAAGCGGTAGGTCCTGCTCCACCCGCCGCCTGTCGAGGGGACGCGGCGCGCGCGCCGCACGCGCGCTGCGCCGACGAGCGCTTTCAGCATCGCCACGCCGTGGTAGGCGTAGGCCGAGCGGTCGAGTGTGGCGGTGCGCAGTGCGCCGATCGCGCCCGCCTCGACCGCTTCACGCACCGCGTCGACGAGCGGCAGCGTCACACAGTCCTCGGTCACGGAGACGGCGCCGAATGCGCGCATCGACCGCGCTTTCGGGAGGTGCCGGGGCAGCACGACGGGGGTCTCGACGAGGAGGTGGACGCCGCGCGGCCGAAGGGCCGCGAGCCGAGCCAGCACGCTCGGAACGGCGGGCTTCGAAACGACGAGGTAGAGGGCGTCGAGCTCGGCCACCGCGGACGCGTCGAGCGCGTCCAGGGGCGCGACCTCGTGGTCGCGATCGCCCGCGCGGATCGTCTTCGGCTTGCGCGAGAACACGCCCGCAAGCTCGAAGCGGTCCTCGAGCGCCGCGAGCACGGGGAGGGCGGCCTCGCGCACTCGCTGCCCGGAGCCGACGACGGCGATGCGTTTCTTCGTCATGGGCGGGCGGGCTCCTCTCGGCGGGAGAGCTCCTCGCGGAGGCGCGCCGCGATGCGGATCGACAGGGCGACGACGGTGAAGGTCGGGTTGGCGCAGCCGCTCGTCGGGAAGAGCGATCCGCCGGCGCAGAACACGTTGTCCGAGCCGTGCACGCGTCCGTCCGCGTCGCACACGGACGTGCGAGGATCGTCGCCCATGCGGGTCGTGCCCAGGTGGTGCGACGCGTCCTGGGTGATCGGCCACTCGGCGTCGCCGCCGGCCGCGAGCGCGTCCAGATCCGAATCGAGCCGCCCGACGCCCGCCGCGTCGACCGCGTGCGCGAGCGCGCGGTGCAGCTCGACGAGCGAGCGGCGGTCGAGCTCGGTCGTCTGATGGTGGACGTGGGGGAGCTCCTGCCCGAAGGAGTCGCGGCGTCCCGAGAGCGTCACGCGGTTCGCGGCCGCCGGCTCCATCTCCATGAAGTTGCGGAGCCGCACGGTCCGCACGAGCGGCGCGCGCTTCGAGAGTCGGTGGTAGGCGTAGCGGGCGACGCTGGGCGCGTGCCGGACGACGTTCCAACCGACGCCGAGCCAGTCGGTCGCGCTCTTGCGGGCGTTCTGCAGATCGGTGTCATCGCCCGTCTCGGAGTAGTCGCGCAGCTCGACGACCTCCTTCTGGCTCTTCCGCGCGAGCCCCTTCATGGCGAGGGCAGAGCGCTTGGCGATGAGTACGGCCGATTCGACGCCCTCGTCGTCCGACCAGGGGAAGATCGGCTCGAAGCGCACGTAGGAGTTGAGCACGCCGAGCTCGGCCTGCCGCTCCTCGGTCAGGCGCAGCCCCGCGTAGCCCGCGAAGCCGGCGTGCAGGCAGCCGAAGAGGTACGGCCAGCTCGACGTCGGCTGCGTGAGGCGCAGCAGGCCGCGGTAGTTCTTCGGGTGGTTCATCAGGCAGCGGCCGACCTGGTCGTGGCCGTTGCCGAGCCCGGCGTCGCCCGCGCTGCGGGACAGGAGGAGGAGCCGTGCATTCTCGATCCCCCCGCACCCGAGCACGTAGCGGCGCGCACGCACGAGGAGTTCGCGGCCCTTGGAGGTTCCCACGCGGAGCGCGGTGGCGCCGCGGCGGTCGGGCTCCTGGACGAGCTCGAGCGCGCTCGCGTCGAGGTAGAGGTCGACGGCGTCGCCCTCGTACGTCGGCCGCAGGAGCTTGCCGAAGCGCTGCGGCTCCGCGCGGGCCATGAAGACCTTCTCGTCGAGCCCCTCGAGCCTCGGGGTCGCGCGCCCCTCGTCCCGCATGCGCCCGAAGCCGGACGGGCCCCGCGTCTCTTCACCCGGGAAACCAAAGCGCTCGGACGCCGCCTCCCAGGCGGGCCGGAGTTCGTCCAGGCCGAGCGGCCAGCCGCTGCCGCCGATGCAGTCCCGAGCGCGGAGGTCGACGGAGTCGAGCGGAGCGGAAAGCCCGGCCCAGGTGGAGGACGCGCCGCCGAGCACGCGCTCGCGGCTGTACTCCTTGATCGGCAGGCCGGTCGACTCGACCTCCTTGAGCGCGTCCGCGAAGCGCGTGCGCCCGTGGCGCCCGCTCTCGAGCACGCAGACCCGGAGCCCCGCGTCCGCGAGCTCGGCGGCGATCGTGCCGCCCGCGGGTCCGCTGCCCACGATCGCGACGTCGTACGGCGGAAGCTCCGCGAGGTCCGCGCTCTTGAGGTCGACGATCATCCCGCCTGAGGGTATCGACCGCCGGACGCCCTCGGCCAGAGCGCCTGCGGTCCAGGCACGCGCGCGGCGGCGCCTCGTCCCACGCCGAGCCCGTGCTCGGAGCCCCAGGCGTTGGTCGGGGCCTCAGGCGTCGCTGAGGCGCGAGTGGAGAAGCAGCTTGATGGCCTTCCAACGGCGGTCGACCGTTCGTGCCGCGAGGCCCAGCGTGTCGGCCACCTCGTTCAGCGTCGCGCCGCCGAAGAAGCGCAGCTCGACGATCTGCGCCGCCTCCGAGTCCTCCTTCGCGAGGTCGTTGAGGAGCTCGTCGAGGGCCGCCAGGTCGATCGCGCGCTCCTCGTAGGGCATCGCGATCGAGACGAGCTCGATGTCGACGCAGGTCCCGGGGCGATTCGTCGCCCGTTTTCCGCGGTGGTGGTCGATTAGGACGTGCCGCATCGTGCGCGCGGCCAGGCGCAGAAAGTGTCCGTAGTCGTCGAACGGCCCGATGTAGCTCGAGAGTCGGAGGAAGACCTCGTTGACGAGCGCCGTCGGCTGCAGCGTGTGTCCCGCCGGCTGGCGGCGCATCAGATTCCGCGCGTACCCCATGAGCTTGGGGTGGTGCTGCGCGAACAGCGCGCGGAGCTCCGGCGAGGCGTCGTCGGAGCCGCTGGGAGAGGCGGCGGAGAGGGGCACGGACTCCATTTCGCGGTGCTGGCGCGGGTTCCGCCAGGGGCGGGGCGCGGACTTCCTGGCCGCCGTCGGGCGGTTCTCCGGCATGGGACGCCGCGCCTCGCGCCGAGACGCGAAGCGCCCCTCGGCCGCGCTCCGTCCGCTCGAGAGGAAGGCCCCGTCAGCTCGAGAGGAAAGCACGGCGCACCGTGTCCCCGAGGGCGCGGAACTCGTCGGCGCGTGCGGAGCTCTTGCGCCACGCGAGCCCGATCCGGCGCGACGGGCCGCCCTCGTCGAAGTAGCGGAACGAGACGCCGGGATTGCGGAGCTTCTCGAGCTCGACCGCCATCTCGGGGATCAGCGTGACGCCGAGCTCCGTGCCGACCATCTGCAGCAGCGTGCCGAGGCTCGTCGCGCGGAAGTCGGCGTACTCGGTCATCCCCGCCGTCTTGCAGATCGGCAGCGCGTGGGCGCGGAGGCAGTGCCCCTCCTGGAGGAGGAGGACGGTCTGGCCGTCGAGGTCGGACTCGGCGAGGACCTCCCGTTGGCCGAGCTCGTGTCCGTCCGGGCACGCCAGCACGAACGGGTCGTCGAAGAGCTGCTGCTCCTCGGCGCCCTTCAGATCGACGTCGAGCGCGAGCAGCAGGACGTCGAGTTCGCCGCCGTGCAGCTGAGCGACGATGCGGTCGGTCTGGTCCTCCGTGAGCAGCAGCTTCAGGCCCGGATGCGCCTCGCGCACGGCGCGCACCACGGCCGGGAGGATGTAGGGGGCGACAGTGGGGATGGCGCCGACGCGCAGGCGGCCGGTGAGGGGCTCGCCCTCCGCTCGCGCGCGGTCGAGGAGCCCGTCCACCTCGCCGAGGATGCGCCGCGCGCGCTCGGCAAGCTCGATGCCCGCCGCGGTCGCCACGACCCGTCGCGTGTCGCGCTCGAAGAGCTGGACGCCGAGGAGCGCCTCGAGCTGCTGGAGCTGCGTGCTGAGCGCCGGCTGCGTCACGTGGCAGGACTCGGCCGCCTCGCGGAAGTTCAGGTGCTCGGCGACGGCGACGAAGTATTCGAGCTGGCGGATCGAGGGTCGTTCCATGCGGCCCACGATCGCACATCCGACGCGTCGGGGACAGCCGAGCAGCCGTGAATGGCGCGAGGCCGCGCGCTCCATATGAGCGCGCGGCCTCGCGTCGGGTCCGATCGTCGGCGCCGTGCGAGCCCCCGGCGGGGACTCAGCGCGGCGCCGCGCGGAACGAGGATCAGGGGCAGAACTCGACCGACAGCGGCAGCGTCAGGTTCGCACCCGCGCCACCGATGTCACGGTGCCAGAACTGGAAGTTCAGCACGTCGCCCGGGTTGATCACGCTGCCGAACGGAAGCGCGTTCTGGTCGAGGAAGATCCCCGCGGTGCCGAAGGCGTCGATCTGCACGATGTCGTAGCGGAAGATCTGCGCGCCGCCGACGCACAGGAAGCCGTTCGCCAGCGGGCTGACCGTCTGGTCCTCGCCGTAGACGAGGAGGCCGAACTGGTTCGCCGGGACGGCGGTCGCGAAGAACGTCAGGTCGTTGTTCGAGATCACCGTGCTGCCGAACGTCGAGAGCTGACCGAAGTTGCCGGTCGAGTTCACGCCCGCGAAGCAGTACTGGGCGATCGTGCCGCAGAAGTTGTCCGTGATCTGGATGTCGTCGACGTACCAGTTCTCGGAGCTGCCGTCGACGGCCGCGCTGATCCGCAGCTGGAATTCGTCGTGGAACGCGTCGGCCGGAAGCGCGAATTGGCGGGGCGTGAACGAGTTATCGGTGACGCCGCTGGAGATGACCGTCGCGAGGCCGACCCAGTCGCCCAGGTTGTTGCGGTAGTCGATCTGCAGAGAGTTGCCGTTGTTGACGCCGCGGGCCTGCGTGAAGAGCGTGACGTCGACGTCCGAGAGCCCGTCCAGAAGAACGAAGTTCGAGATGAGGAAGTCGTCCCCTCCCTCCTGGTTGTTCGCTGCGGCGAACTGGAAGGAGCGCTGTCCGGTCGGCTCGTTGCTGGCGGCCGTCGACGCAACGACGCCCTGGTTGCTGATCCAGCGCGACGTGTCGATGGTCGCCGAGTCGACGGGCTCCTCGACCGGGAGCGCGAGCGGGCTCGCGAGGTCCAGGAGGCACGGGCGGCCGATCGCGTAGTTGCGGATGCCGTTCGCCGTCGAGCCGAACTGCGTCACGTCGTTGTTACAGCCGCCGAGGCCGGAGCACATGATCCTGCAGTTACCGCTGCCGTCGCAGTGGTTGGCGCTGAAGTTGTGGCCGATCTCGTGCGCGGTGAGGCCCGTGCGCGCGTTCAGGTTCGTCGTGAAGCGCTCGGAGAGGCCGTAGCCGAGGCCCGTGGAGCAGACCTGCGCGAGGTACGCGACGCCGATCGTGCCGCCGTTGATCGAGCGGCCGGTCATCAGGTGCGCGAGGTCGCGGCGGATGAAGCTCTTCGTGCTGGCCCAGTGGATGCGGAACTGGTCGAGCAGGTTGCCCGCGTCGTTGCCGGAGTACGGGTCGGCGGAGTTCGTCCGGACGATGATCGTCGTGATGAGGAACTTGACGTCGACGTCGCGGACGTAGATGTCGTCCACGCGGTTCATGACGCGCTCGACGTCATTGACCGAGCCCGCAACGCTGCTGCCGTTGTCCTGGAAGAACTCGAAGTCGCAGTCGAACGCGATCTCGCAGAGCTGGAGGCCGGTGCCGCGCGCCGGCGCCGACTGGGTCGGGGGAGCCGTGCTCGGGCCGCCGCCGACGCCGCAGACGCCCGGCGGGACGATGAGCTCGTCGGGCTGAGCGATGGAGTACGTGCCCTGGGGCATCCCCTCGGCCGGCTGGATCTGCCAGGACTGCTCGCCGACGCGGTCGACGACGATGGCGGTGAGGCCCTCGTCGGTGATGGACGCCGTGACGTCCGCATCGCGGAAGCCGCCGACCGAGCCGCGCCAGGTCGTGGGCGTGGGCGCCGGGAGCTGGATGAGGTCGCCGTTCGGCGCCTGGGCGTAGACCTTGAAGTCGCCGGCGCGGAGCGAGTGCCGCTCGAGCTGGAGCTGGGCCGGGCGACCGTCGAGGGTCAGGTCGATGAGGACCGGGCCCGCGCCGGGTGCGGTCGGGACGGCGAGCTGCTGGAGGCTGCCCACGGGGGCGACCTCCTGCTGAGGCACCGCCGCGAGGGCGAGGATGGAGAGGGTGGTGAGCATCACGTTGTTGCTGGCTGTGGAGTGCTGGGGCCGGTGGACGGCCGCGCGCGGTGGGCGTGGCCACCTGTCGCGGAGGTCTCGGGCGCGTCGTTCCCCGATCGCGGGGCTGCCTCTCGGGGCGGACGCTTCCGTCAGCACACAAGCCTAAGCCGTTGAGATGGCGTAGGGCGCGCGCGGATCACCGACGACTCAGAGTGACGCGCCGCAGTGGGGACATGTTCCACCGCAGGCCCGTTTCGAGGCGTTCGTTGCCCCCTCAGTGCCAGGATGCGATCCGTCGCCCGATCCGCGCTGTGCCTCCAATGCCTCGGAAAACCCGCTGGCCAGGATCCCGGCGGGGAGGGCGAAAACCCCAACCCCGAGGAGCGCGACGATCGAGCCCAGCGCGCGGCCGAGGTCGGTCACGGGGTACACGTCCCCGTAGCCGACCGTCGTGAGGGTCGCCACGCCCCACCACATCGTGTGGGGGATGGACTGGAACTGGCCGCCCTCGCCGCCCTCGATCTGATACATCGCCGTCGAGCTCGCGACGAGCAGGACCACGGCGACGAAGAGGCCCACGAAGAGCTCGTCGCGCTTGTCCCGCACGACATTGCCCAGCATCCGCAGCCGGGGTGAGTACCGCCCCAGGCGCAGCAGTCGCAGCACGCGCAGAGGGCGCAGGTCGAACCAGGTCGGCAGCACGAGGACCGCGAGGTCGATCAGCATGATCGGCGTGCGCGCGAACCGCAGCCGGCCCGCCAGCGCGCCGCGGTACGCGGGGTCCTCGACGCACGACCAGAGGCGCAGCACGTACTCGAGGCCGAAGACGACGATCGACACGGCCTCGAGTCCCTGGAACAGCCACGGGGCGGCGGCGTAGTACGCGTCGACCGTCTGGAGGACCGCGGCCAGGACGTTCGCCACGATCAGGAGGACGAGCGCCTTGTCGACGAACCGGCTCATGCGGTCGCCGAAGCGGTCGACCTCCAGCACGAAGTACGTGCGCCGTCGGGGGGTCGTGGGGAGGTCGCGCCCCTCCTCGGGGGCGCTCTCGTCGCGGTCGTTGGGCTGGTTCATGGGGAGGAGGTCGGGGCGGCGCGCCCGCTCGGGGACCGGTGCGTTCAGAAGCCGCGGGTTGGCGAACGACGCGGCACGACGCCGCGGCAAACTACCGCCCGAACCAGGATTCCATCCGATGCTGATCACCCTCGCTCCCCTCGCGGCGCTCCTCCTCGCGCAGGACGGCGCTCCGCCCCCGACGCCCGTCCGTGCCGTCCGTGCCCGGGAGGAGGTCGTCGTCGCCCGTCAGCGCGTCACGGGTAGCGTGCGCCCCGCGCTCGACGCCCGGATCACCGCGCGCGAGACCGGCGCGCTCGTCGGCGCCGTGCCCCGGCTCGGGGACGTCGTCGAGGAGGGGGCGCCGCTCGTCACTGTCGACGACCGCAGGCTCAGAGCGGAGCTCGCGCGCGTCCGCGCCGATCGTGCGGAGGCCGAGGCGACGCTCGCCCGCGCGCGGGCCGAGCTCGCCGAGGCCGCGCGCGACCTCGAGGCGCTGCGGGCCGCGCGGGCCGGGGACGCGGTGTCCGAGCGCGAGGTCCGTGTCGCCCTCGCCCGGCGCGACGTCGCGGCGGCCGGTGAGACCGCGGCCGCAGCCCGGATCGAGGCGCTCGACGCCGACGCCGCGCTGCTGGAGCTGCGGGTGTCCGACACCGTCGTCCGGGCGCCCTTCGACGGGGTCGTCGTCGAGCGCCTCGCCGAGGTCGGCGAGTGGGTGTCCCCGGGCGACCCCGTCGTGCGCGTGGTCTCGACCGCGACGGTCGAGATCTGGCTCGACGTGCCCGAACGCCTGCTCGCGGGCGTCGGGGCCAGCGACGGCCGCTTCGAGGCGCGCGTCCCTTCGTCGGACCTGCGCGTGCCGCTCGAGGACGCGCGCGTCCTGCCCCTCGTCGACCGCGCGAGCCGCACGTTCCGCGTCGTCGGCCGCTCGGCGGGCGCGGGCCTCGCTCCCGGCATGAGCGTCGAGGCCGAGGTCCCGACCGGCGAGCGCGCACCGTGGACGCTCGTTCCGAAGGACGCGCTCAAGTACCGGCCGACGGGGATCGTGGTCGCGGTCGTGAAGGGCAGCGACGAGGGCGCGGCGACCGTCACCGGTCCAGCCGTCGACCTGCCCGTCGAGATTGCGTTCGAGCTTGCCGGCGAGGTCGCGCTGCGGCCCGGGGCGGTCCAGCCGGGCGACGTCGTCGTGGTCGAGGGCAACGAGCGCCTGTTCCCCGGCGCACCGGTCCTCGCGACGATCGAGCCCGGCGCGCCCGCCGAGGGAAACGGTCGTTGAAGCTGGTCGAGGCCAGCGTCGCGCAGCCGATCACCGTCGCGGTCGGTGTTCTGCTCGCCCTGCTCGCCGGCTTCATCGCCGTCACGCGGGTCCCCGTGCAGATGACGCCGGAGGTCGAGTCGGTCGTCATCTCCGTCACCACGACGTGGGAGGGAGCCGCTGCGCAGGAGGTCGAGACAGACGTCGTCGAGGCGCAGGAGGAGCGGCTCGGCAACCTCTCCGGACTTCAGCAGATCAAGTCGGTCAGCCAGCCCGGACAGGGCCAGATCATCCTCGAGTTCGACACCGGCGTCGACATCGACGCCGCGCGCACCGAGGTCGATCTCAAGCTCGCGGAGGTCCCCGGCTACCCGGAGGGCGTCGACAAGCCCGTTGTGATCGACGCGGATCCCGAGTCCATCGACTACATCGCGTGGGTCGGACTCGCGTCGACCGATCCGGAATTCGACGCGACGACGCTGCAGGACTTCGTCGACCGGCGCGTCAAGCCGCGCCTCGAGCGCGTCGAGGGCGTGTCCGAGGTCGGCTTCCTCGGCGCGGTCGACCGCGAGCTGCGCATCGTCGCCGACCCCGCGCGCATGGCGAGCCGGGGCATCACCTACGGCGAACTCGTGGCGCGGCTGCGCGAGGAGAACGGGAACTTCTCGGGCGGCAAGCTGCCCGAGGGCAAGGCCGACGTGCGCGTGCGCACGGTCGGTCGCTTCTCCGACGTGCGCGCCGTCGAGGAGGTTGTGCTGCGCCGAGACGATGCGGGCCAGGTGCTCGTGCGCGACGTTGCGGAGGTGCACATCAGCCACAAGGAGCGCACGGACTGGGTGCGCTCGCGCGGGCACCTGATGCCGTTCTTCAACTTCCAGCTCGAGAAGGGCGCGAACCTGCTCGAGACGATGTCGGGCATCGACGCCGAGATCTTCGCGCTCAATGCGCCGGGCGGGCTGCTCGAGCGCGAAGCCCGTCGCCTCGGCGTCGACGGGACCTTCGAGCTCGTCAAGCAGTACGACGCGACGGACTACGTCCGGCAGGCGCTTGCGCTCGTGCGCGGGAACATCGTCGTGGGCGGCGCGCTCGCGACTCTCGTGCTGCTGCTCTTCCTGCGCTCGTTCAAGGTCGTCGGGATCGTCGCGCTCGCGATCCCGATCTCGATCGTCGCCGGCATCGTCGTGCTCGTCGCGCTCGGGCGCACGATCAACATCGTGTCGCTCGCGGGCATGGCGTTCGCCGTCGGCATGGTCGTCGACAACGCGATCGTCGTCGTCGAGAACGTCTTCCGGCACCTCGAGCTCGGCAAGGCGCCGCGGCGTGCGGCCGTCGACGGCGCGACCGAGGTCGGCGGCGCCGTCCTCGCGTCGACGCTCACGACCGTTGTCGTGTTCGTCCCGGTGCTCCTGATCGAGGACTCCGCGGGGCAGCTCTTCCGCGACATCGCGCTCGCGATCGTCGCGTCCGTGGGCGCGTCGCTCATCGTTTCACTGACGCTGATCCCGTCCGCGGCCGCGGCGCTCGGTCTGCGCGGTCGAGGCGGTTCGTCCGACGAAGAGGGGGGCGGCCTCGCCGCACGCGTCGCCGGCGCCGTCGGCTGGCTCGGTTCCACGCCGCTGCGGCGCGCCGCCGTCGTCACGGTCTTCGCGCTCGGCACCGTTCTCGGCATCCGCGCGCTGAGCCCGCCGCTCGACTACCTCCCGTCCGGCAATCGCAACATCGCCTTCGGGATCATGTTCACGCCGCCGGGCTACAACCTCCAGCAGCTCTACGCGATCGGCGACACGATCGAGGACCGCGTGCGGCCGTTCTACGAGGCGTCCCCGGCCGAGTTCGAGGTCGAGCGCCGCCTCCGGGGCGATGCGCCGCTCGTCGACGAGCGCCACCCGATCACGCTGATGACGGGCGAGGAGGTCACGCCGCCGCCGATCTCGAGCTACTTCCTCGTTGGCTTCGCGGGCCAGATGTTCCACGGCGCCATCTCGACCGACCCGGACCGCGCCGTCGACGCGAAGGAACTGCTGAGCTGGGCCGCTGCACCGGGCATCGTGCCCGACGTCTTCTCGTTCGCGCTGCAGTTCCCGATCTTCAACACGGGCGGAACGACCGGGTCGGCGATCAGCGTCGACCTCACCGGCGCGGACCTCGAGTCGATCGTCCCTGCGGCGGGCGCGCTGCTCGGCGGCCTCATCGGCACCTTCGGTCCGTACCAGATCCAGCCCGACCCGGCGAACTTCAACCTGCCCGCGCCGGAGCTCCGGTTCCTGCCGCGCGACGAGCGACTGCGCGCCGCCGGCCTGTCGCGCCGCGACCTCGGGCTCGCCGTGCAGGCGAACGGCGACGGCATCCTCGTGCCGCGCCAGTTCGCGATGGGCGGTGAGCTCAAGGACCTCAAGATCGTCGGCCCGGGCTCGGAGTCCGGTGACCCCGTGCCCGCGCTGCTCGACGTTCCGCTCGCCGCCCCGGCCGGCGGCGTGGTCGACCTCGGCAGCGTTGCGCATGCGCGCCGCGTGACGTCGCCGGATCGCATCAAGCGCGTTGACCGGCAGCGCGCGGTGAGCCTCCAGGTCACGCCGCCGGAGGGGATGCCCCTCGAAGAGGCGCTCGGCGCGATCGAGACCGCGGTCGGTGATCTGCGGGCGGCGGGTGCGATCCCGCCGTCGGTGGACGTCCGCTTCGCGGGCTCGGCGGGCAAGCTCGCGGACATCCGCGAGGCGCTCGTGGGCGACGGCTCGTTCGGCGGTCTCCTCACCAGCTCGCTCTTCCTCGCGCTCACCATCGTCTACCTCCTGATGGTCGTGCTGTTCCAGAGCTTCCTGTTCCCGCTCGTGATCCTCGTGAGCGTCCCGCTCGCGACCCTCGGCGGCTTCATGGGGCTCCGGATCGTCCACGACTGGAGCGAGGCCAGCCGCTACGTCCCGGTGCAGAACCTCGACGTGCTGACCATCCTCGGCTTCGTGATCCTCGCTGGCGTCGTGGTGAACAACGCGATCCTCATCGTCCACCAGGCGCTGCACTTCGTGCGTCGCGACGGCATGGAGATCGGCGAGGGCGTCCGGCGCGCGGTGCGCACGCGCGTGCGTCCGATCGCGATGGGCACGCTGACGAGCGTGGGGGGCATGCTCCCGCTCGTGCTCGCGCCTGGATCGGGATCCGAGCTCTACCGCGGGCTCGGCGCCGTCGTGGTTGGCGGTCTCGTCGTCTCGACCGTCTTCACGCTCGTTCTCGTTCCGCTGCTGCTCGGCGGGGTCATGCGCGTCTCGCGCGCCGTGCGGGCGGCGGCCTGAGCGCCGTGGCCACGCGCCGCGAGACCGTGGACGTCGTCCTCGAGCGGCTCGGGCCGCTCGACGTCCGTGCGCGCGCGATGTTCGGCGAGTTCGCCCTCTACTGCGACGACAAGGTCGTGGCTCTGGTCTGCGACGAGCGCGTATTCCTGAAGCCGACGGCCGCGGCCGAGGAGACGGGGCGCGACTTCGAGCTCGGGCCGCCCTATCCGGGCGCGAAGGACCACCTGATCCTGGACGACGCGTTCCTCGGCGACGGGCCGGCGCTCCGGTCCCTCGTCCAGGCCACCGCCGACCTTCTCGCGAAGCCTCGGCCGCGCCGGAGGAAGACGGGGCCCCGACGCAAGAAGGGTCGGAGGGGCTGAGGCAGACCGCCGCGGGCCCGCCCGTCTCGGATCGGTCCAAGCGGGCCCGGCGACGGTCCAGGGCCCCGTTCCATACCCCCGCCAAGGGCCCAGCGCCCCGATCCGGGGGCCGTTCGGCCCACGCCGCTCCTGCGTGGAACCTCCGCGAGGCCCCTCCGTCCGGTAGATTCGGAAGGGCGCCGGCGCGACGCCGCTCCCGCTCCGCCGTGCGCCCCGGCGCGTGTCCCACCTCCCGGGCCCGCGCCCGGCACCCGCTCGCACCGGCTCACTCAATGCCTCGATCCATGGACGTGTCGCTCCGGCCCACACTCCTCGCACACCCCCGCCGCACCCTTTCCGCCGCGCTCCTCGGCGCGTCGCTCGCGCTGACCGCGTGCAGCAGCGGCGGCGGCGATTCGCCCGAGTCCTCCGCGCCCAGCGCGGACACCGGTGACCTGCGTCTCTACGTGCTCTGGGGTCAGTCGCACATGCGGGGCGGCGTCGGCGCGGCGCGCGTCATCGACGTGACCGACCCCGACTGGCTCGACTGGGCCCAGTACTCCGGCTCCGGGCCCTACCCCGCGCTGGACGGCTGCTGGATCTACGACAAGTCCGCGCGCGGCCGCCTGGGCTGGTTCGTGGGCGGCGAGCTCGTCGGGCAGCACTTCGAGCGTTTGCAGCACAGCCGCATCGACGACACTCCCGGCTTCCTCGCCGGGGATACGACCTGCTGGCCGTCGGTCACCTTCGCCGGCGAGGAGAACCAGCTTCGACCGCTGACCGCCGGCTATGCGGGCGGCGAGGAGCTCGAGGCCGACTTCCAGGGCGTCGTCGCGCCCTTCGGTCCGCACTGCCAGGCCGACGACTTCTACCCCTGGGCCGAAGGCAACCAGGTGCCGTACCCGCGCTTCGGTCCGGAGGTCCCGTTCGCGCGCGCCATCCGCGACGCGACCGGTGACGACATCGTGCTCGTCAAGCTGGCGATCGGCGGGACGACGGTGAGCGTCGGCGAGGCCGGCTGGAACCCGGCGCAGGGCGGCGAGTTCGACTACCTGCGGCTCCTCGAGGAGACCTACTTCGACCACACGGTGGAGCTCGCGACGGAGATGCTCGAACCCGGTCAGCGCCTGCTGCTCGGCGGTGTGATCTCGTCGATCGGTCTGTCCGACATGCGGCCGCCGAGCCACCTCACGTTCGAGGACGGCTACCGCGACGTGATCGATCACCTCCGCGACCACGTTTCGGGTCCTGCGGAGGGCGAGGACGTGCCGTACCTGATCGTCCAGACGCCGACGCCGGACGTGTTCCTGCGGCCGGAGGAGTGGGAGATCTTCTACGGGATCCGCGCGTCGCAGGTCCTTCTCGCCGAGACGCTGCCCGGGGTGGCGGAGATCGATCCCGACGAGGTCGCGGTGAGCCAGTCGGACGGCGAGTTCCACTTCGACGCGGACGGCAACATCGCGTTCGGCGAGCAGATGGCTGCGTGGGCTGCTTCGGTGGCGGACGACGCGATCGTGCTGCACGAGTGAGCTCGAGAGTCCTCCGCCCGGGCCGGTGAGCCGGGGCGTCGAGCGCGCGGGCGCTCGCTTCAGGAACGCGCGCGGGCGCGCCCCTCAGGAACGCGCGCGGGCGTTCCGGGCGTCTCCGGCGCGC
>JBCBNC010000001.1:0-326320 GCA_039821985.1 Planctomycetota bacterium | reverse complement strand
TCGTCGAGCCGCTGGTGATTCCGCTCGGGGGGGCGGTGGTTTCGGCGACGGCGGGGGATGTGTTCGGGTTTCAGGCTTGGCACCGCGACGTCGGGGGGGCGGGGGCGACGTCGAACTTGACGAATGCGGTGGCAAGCCTGAAACCCGAACACATCCCCCGCCGTCGCCGAAACCACCGCCCCCCCGAGCGGAATCACCAGCGGCTCGACGACGAACCCCACGCTCCCCTGCAACGACACCTGCTGGATCTGCGCGTTGTAGCGCCCGATCGTCCCGCCGACACACAGCGTCCCCTCACCGCCCCCCACCATCGGCACGTCCGCCGCCTCGGTCCCGGCGACCAGCAAGGCGAACTGCAGCGGCGGCAGCGCCTCGGCCACAAGCTGCTTCGGACTGAACACCGACGTCCCCCCCCGTCACCCGCAGGAACCCGCGGTCCCCCGTGCGGTTCTCAGTCCCCCAGCAGAACTGCCAAGCGACCGACTTCTCCGGGATCGGCTCAACGGTAGCCCCGAACAGATCAACACCCTGCGCGGTCTGACGCTCGAACACCACACCGCACCAGTCGTCGACGAACAGCCCGCCGGAGAAGCCCGACGCGATCGCGATGCCGCCCTTCCCGGCGAAGTCGGGCCCGGGACCCGCAGGATCGACGAGCAGGCGCCGAACCGCCACCGCGAGCAGGTCGTCGCCGACGGGATCGAGCACCGACACGACCGGCTGCATCAGCCCCGACCCCGCGTCGACGTCGTAGTAGGCGACGAGATACCGATCGTCGGTCGTCGCGAGCCGCGGCGCGAAGGGCGTGACGTCGAGCGGCGCGTGCTCGAGCAGGGGCAGGCTCTGGATGGCCAGCGAGCTCGTCGTCCCCTGGACGCGCACGAGCAGCGTCTCGTTCAGTCCCGAGAACATCGTCGAGAACACGACCAGGTACTCCGGGGTCCCGTCAGGGCCGTCGATCAGGTCCGAGACGTCGAGCGCGCCCACGGGCTCCGGAAGCCCGAGGAGCACCTGGCCGAGCGTGCCGACCAACGACCCGGTCTCGTCGAACTTCGCCACGTACACGGAGTGGATCCCCGTCGCGAGCTCCTCGTCCGCGAAGGCGACATTCCAGCGATTCGCGAGAAGCGGATCGCCCGTCGACTCCGAGACGGCGGGCAGGAACGAGTCGTTGCTGGCGATCGACGCGATCCCGATCGTGGACCGGACCGCCCCGGAGGACGAGAGCGTGACGCCGACCACGTCCCGATCCGTGCCGAAGTCTGCCTCCGCGACGACGAGGAACGCGGGGTCGGCCGCGGCGTCGGAGGTCCCGCCGACGTCCACGCGGGACAGCGGCGCCGCCAGCCCGAGGATCCCGAACGAGTCTCCGAGCACGTCGTCCGCAGTGAGGTCCCAGATCCGTCCTTCGAGGCTCGGGGGCGTCGCGTCGGCGACGGTAGCGACGACGAGCGCAACGCCGGCACCGTCCGCGACTGCGATGCTCGGGTCGGTCCAGTCACCGGTCCCCAGCTCGATGTACGCGCCCCCGTCGACGTCGCCGGTCAGCGCATCCCGCGCCACGCAGTAGACGTCGCGGTCGGCGCTGGAGAACACCTCTTCGAAGACGGACACGTACGCGCCCCCGACCCGGCTGTAGGCGGTGTCCGGGTGCGCCTGGTCCCCGGTGAACACGTCCACGGCGTACGTGGACACGATCGGATCGACGAGGATCTCGCCCTCCGCGCGGGCCAGGAACGCACCCGGCACGCGGAGCGCGATGCCCCCCTCCACGATCTCCACGGGAACGGAGACGCGCCGCCCTGCGCCGTCCAGCGCGACCGCGCCGCTGTACAGAACGGCGCCGAGCTCGTTCCCGAAGCGCAGCCCCTCGCCGTCCCGCCGCACGGCGAGCTCGGTCTCGACACGAAGACGCAGCACTGCGTCGCCGGACGTGCCCGCGGCATGGAGCGCGAAGCTCTGCTCGATCGACTCGAGCGCGACGTCGTAGATCGCGCGCACGGGCCCACGCTCGATCATCACGCGCTCGCCGTCACGCGCGACACGGGGCGCTGGCTCGAGCTCGAGCGCCACGCCGTCGACCTCGGCGGTGACGAGCTCGAACCGGACCGGGAAGTTCCGGGGCGCGCTCGAGCCAAGGAAGGGGACGTAGGTGCACCCATCGTCGGCGAAGCGCGCCTTGTTGGTCCGGCCGCGGACCCAGACGCCGCCCGGTCCGGCATCGAAGTGGAGCCGGGACCGGTCGACGGCGACCGGAGCCGCGGGGCCGTCCAGGTTGGCCTCCGGCGCTGACCCGACGTCCCCCTCGGCTCGCGCGGCGCCGGTGAGGAGGAGGGCGAGGAGGAACGGGACGAGCGGGCGCTGGAGCGGAGCGTGCATGACGGGTCTCGGGGAACGACGGGCCGGACGGATTCGGCCCGGGGAAAGGGGGGGGACGGCAGCACGGCCGGACCCGCGCGCCGGGAGCCCGTCTCGACGGGAATTCCCAGAAGCCGAGGTTCCTTCCCGAATCCGGCAATGGGCCGGGCGCCGTGAGCAGGTCCGAGGGCAATGCTCCACCCCACGCTGAACCCCTCCCCCGACGCTCCGCGGCACCTGCGCGTCCCTGGGCCCCGGTCCCTGCGCGCCCGACGCGCGTCCGGCGCCCGACGACGCCGCGGCTGCGCCCCCTACGATGGGGCGATGTCGGAGCCTCGACCGGAGCACAGTGACCCGAGCCCGGACTCAGGGGATCCAGCACCGGCCGACCCGGTCCAGGACGGCCCGGAGGAGGCGGCTGCGCTCGACGCGGCCGACGCAGGCGACTTCGGGCCCTTCGGTCGGCTCCTCGAGCGGTGCTCGGCGCGCCTGGAGCGGATCGCCGCGGCGCGTCTCGATCGCCGCGTGAACGCGCGCGTCGACGCGTCGGACGTCGTGCAGGACGTCTTCGTCCAGGCGGTCAAGCGCCTGCCGCGCTACCTCGAGCAGCGGAGCGCGTGCGCGCCAAACCGCCTCCCGCTCTTCCTGTGGCTGCGGATGATGGTCCGCGAAGGAGTCGTACAGGTCCACCGGACGCACCTCGGCGTCGGGGCACGCGACGCGAGCCTCGAGCACCGGCTCGGCGGCGGCGACGCCGACGCGAGCGTGACCTCTGCCCACTTCGCGCATCTGCTCGTCGGACGGCACACGACGCCCACCCGAGCGCTGGCGCGGTCACAGCGGGAGACGACCCTGGCCGACGCCCTCGAGCAGCTCAGCGACAGCGAGCGCGAGGTCATCGTCCTGCGGCACTTCGAGGGACTCTCCAACGGCGAGATCGCGCGCCTCCTGGGGCTGACCGAGTCCGGAGCGAGTATTCGTCACGTGCGGGCGCTCAAGCGCCTGCGCGCCGTGGCCGCGCGCTCGAGCATCGGCCTGGAGGAGCTCGCCGATTGACCGAGGGCGAGCGCGGGACGGAGGGCGGCGCGGACCTCCACGAGGAGCGGCTCGGCGCGCTCCTGGACGAGGCGGAGACGCGCGCGCGGGGCGACGCGGGCTTCGACGTCGAAGCCTTCGTCGACGCGCACGCGGACTTCGCGGACGAGCTGCGCGAACTGCTGCCGCTCGCGCTCGGGCTCCGCGCGCCGCTCGACGCACGCGAGACGGAGCGCGGCCGCCATGGGCGCTTCGGTCCGTTCGAGCTCGTGCGGACGCTCGGCTACGGCGGGATGGGCACGGTCTACCTCGCGCACGACGACCGGCTCGGGCGCGACGTCGCGCTGAAGTGCCTGCGCTCCGAGTCGGCGAACGACGAGCGTTTCCTCGAGCGTTTCCGGCGCGAGGCGCGCGCGACCGCGCAGCTCTCGCACGAGAACATCGTTCAGCTCCTCGACGCCGATGAGTTCGACGGCACGCCGTACTACACGATGCGGTACGTCGAGGGCACCACGCTCGAGGACTGGCTCGCAGCCGCGGAACGGAGCGGCGAGGCGCGGCGCCGGAGGGGTGGGGACTCCTCCGCTGGATCGGGCGCGTCCGTGCTCGCGCAGTCTCCCGCCGAGCTGGGCTTCGCGGACATCGCGGAGCTCGTGCGCGCCCTAGCGGACGCCGTCGCGCACGCGCACGACCGCGGGATCCTGCACCGCGACATCAAGCCGGCCAACGTCATGCTCGACCCGACGGGCAGGCCGCTCATCCTCGATTTCGGCGTGTGCCGCGCGGAGGGCGAGCGCGATCTGACCGGCACCGACTTCGTCGGCACGCTGCGCTACTCCGCGCCGGAGCAGTTGAACGGCGCGGCGGACGAGCGCTCCGACGTGTACGGGCTGGGGCTGATTCTCTACGAGCTGCTGACCCTCCGACGCGTGTGGCGCGGGAAGGAGACCTCGGAGCTCGTGCTGGCGGTGCGGAACGAGGAGCCGCGGCGCCCCGCGAGGATCGACCGCGCCGTCCCGCCGGACCTCGAGACCATCGCGCGCAAGGCGTACGCCAAGCTCCCCGAGGAGCGCTACGCGTCCGCGTCGGCGCTGGCGCGCGACCTCGAGGCGTTCGTCCAGGGTCGGCCCATCGCGGCGCGCCCGCCGAGCGCGCTGTACCTCGTGCGGCTCTTCGCGGGCCGCCACCGCGGCCTCTGCGCGACGGCACTCGTGAGCCTCGTAGCGCTCGCTGCGCTGGGCACCTCGTACGTGCTGGACGTCCGCGCCGAGCGCACGCGCCGCCTCGCGGAGGCGTACTCCGCGCGCGTCGCGGCAGCGCAGGCCGCGCTCGCGCTCGGCGAGACGAGCTCCGCGCTCCACCATCTGGAGGAAGCGCCCGCCGAGCTGACGGACTGGTGCTGGCGCAACCTGCGGGCGCGCGCGGACCAGGCGCTCGAGACGCTCGATCCCTGGCCCGACTCGAGCCGCTACGTCCGCGACATCCGCGTGTCGCCGGACGGGCGGTTCGCCGCGGTCGCCGGCGCCGCCGGCACGGTCGTGCTCGACGTCGCGGCGCGCGCGTGGACCGAGCGGCTCGAGACGGGGAGCGTCGAGCAGGTCGCATGGCGCCCGGACGGGGGCGCGCTCGTCGCGCTCGAGCGACCGGGGCGGCTCGTGGTGCAGGAGCTCGGAGGCGCGGACGGTCCCGCGCAGCTCACGCTCGCCGGGCGCGTCGACGTGGTCGCCTGGTCCGAGCGTGGGATCCTCGCGGGCGGTCGCGCGGGCCGCGTGTGGCGCGTGCGCCGCGCCGAGGACGCATGGCGCGCGGACGAGCTCTCCGCGCTCCCGAGCGACGTCGTCTGGATCCATGCCGGCCCCCTCGGCGCCGCGGGCGGGCCCGGGGACGCGTTCGCGGCGACGGAGCGAGGCGAGCTCTTCCGGCTGGAGTCGGGCGGCGGTTGGACGCGCGTCTCGACCTTCGGGTCGGGCGACGCGCGCTCGATCGTCGCCGGCGCGGACGCGGGCACCGGGACGCTCTTCGTGGGCGACGGGGCCGCGGCGCTGCGCGCCGTCGACGCGACGTCGGGACGGACGCTCCGGACGTTCGAGCGCGCGATGGAGGGCCCGCCGCAGCGGTCCGCGCTGCTCGCGGACGAGCTCCTCGCGGTCGCGAGCCTGCGCCGCCGGCAGCTCACGCTGCTCGACCCCGAGAGCGGCGCGCTGGTGCGGCTCGCGAACGGACACTCCTCGCCCGTCCGGACGCTGGCCCACGTCCCGGCCACGGGCGAGCTCCTGAGTGGCGACGTCGAGGGCTTCGTCCGCGTCTGGGACCCGAACTGCACGGGCGGACTCACTCTCCTCCGCGGCCACGAGAACGACGTCTGGGCGCTCGACCTGGCGGCGGACGGCCGCCTCTTGGCGTCCGGCGGAAGGGACGGGCTGGTGTTCCTCTGGGATCTCGCGCGAGGCGAGCTCATGCGTACGTTCGCGGAACCTGGCGCGCCCGTGGACGATCTCGAGTTCGACGCCGCGGGCGAGCAACTCCATGCGACCTGCCGGGACGGAGCGCTCTACACCTTCGACGTTCGAACAGGCGCACGGACGAGCGCGACGCAGGCCGGTATCGGCGCGCTCTACGGGCTCGCTCGCATCGGGAATTCGGGGGAGCTCCTCGTCGTCGGCGACGACGGTATCGCGCTCGTCCAGCCCGGGGCGGGAGGGCTCGCCTCGGTGCGCGTCGTGTCCGACGAGGGCGCGTACGCGTGCGAGGCCGTCGCGGGCGAGGACGTCGTAGCGGTCGTGCGCGCGGGCGAGGTCGCACGACTGAGGGCGCGGACCGGGGCGGTCGTATGGAGCAGCGCGTTCCGTCCGACGGCCTCCGGTCTCGCGGTCGACGCGTCGCTCGGGCTCTGCGCCGTCGTGCGCGACGACGAGACGGTCGCGACGCTCGACCTCGGAACGGGCGAGCTGGTCGAGACGTACGCGCTCCCGTCGACCTCGCCGGGCGAGGACACGCTGATCCAAGTGGCCTTCGGGCCCGAGTCCGACCAGGTGTGCGCGTCGAACACCGACGGCTCGCTGTTCGTCTGGCGGATCGACGAGCCGTCGGAACCGATCCACACGATCCCGGTGCACGCGCAGTACCCGACCGTCCTGCTCGCGGACCCGGCGGGTGACCGTCTGGTGACCGCGTCGTCCGATCGGAGCGTCCGGGTGTGGACGACGTCGAGCGCGGCCGAGCTCCGCGCCTCGCGGGACGCCGCCGCGCGAATCGGAGATCCGGAGGTCGCCGAGCGACACCGGGAACGGGCGACGCTCGGTGCCAAGCTGGAGCGCGTGCTCGAGGGGCTCGGATCCGACGATCCGCAGAAGTACGGGAGCGCATGCACGCTGCTCGCGTCCCTCGATCGCTCCGAGACGCGCCACGCGACGACCGATCCACGGCTCGCGGCGCTCCGGGTCCTGCACCGCCTCCGCACGGGAGCGCGCGAGGTGGGAGACGGCGCGCTCGACGACGTCCTGCGGCGCCTTCGGGCAAACGACCCCTTCGCGGTACGGCTGCGCGCCGCGGTCGGCCAGCGCGACTGAATGCGGGCGGAGCGCCCGGTCCGATCCTGCGGTGCACCGGGGACGCTCCGGACTCCCTCCGGCTCGCGGAGTCTCGGCGTACAGCGCGACGAGCGTCGGCGAGTAGCGCTGGCACCTGACTCGCGCGCGAATCGGTGAATGTCGGTCCTCGCGCGGCCCTGTCGGCAGGTGAGAGCCTATGCCCCATCCCCAGCCCCTCCGCGCCGCGTCCGTTCTCCTCGTGAGCCTCCTCGCCGCGCTCCCCGCCCACGCGCAGACCTCCCCGGCCCTGGGCCTCATGGGCGAAGGCGACGTGCTCTCGAACGGCGAGATCGCGGACGCGATCTTCGAGGCCCACGTGCACGACAGCGGCGTCTGGGTCGCGCAGGTCCTGACGGATGCGGGGCACACGGTCGTCGTCCGCAACGGCACGGTCGTCCTGCAGCCGGGCGACGTGATCCACACGGGCGAGACCGTCAGCAACATCAAGGACATCGATCTGGGTCCGACCGGCGTGCTGGCGTACGCGATGACGGTCGAGGACGCGACGGGCACGTTTCGCAACGTGATCTACACGCTCGGCGCGGTCTTCGTGAGCTCGCTCGACTCGTTCCCCGACCCGGCCGGGTCGCCGGACCCCTACGACATCACGAGCTTCAGCGAAGTCGCGATCGCTTTCCCGTACATGGTGATCGAGTGCCGCGCCCGCGGCGGCGGCGACCCGATCTACCGCGACATCAACATCCGATACGACTTCTCCACGCCGCTCAGCCCGACCGTCGACATCCTCTCGGAGGAGGGCAAGACGGCGCCCGGCGGCGGGACCTACGGACCGCGCCCGGTGATCACCCCGAGGGTGGACGTGCTCCCGGACGGGCGCGCGCTCACGTGGTCGACGATCGCCGGGGACGACGTGGTGCTCTACGACGGTGTCCTCGTCGCGCGCGACAACCAGACGGCGCCGGACGCGGGCTACCGCTGGACGGGCGGCGGGGTCTACGACGCGCGGATCAGCTCGGCCGGGCACCTGATGCTTGCGGGCGACGTCGACTTCGCGAGCGGTCTCTTCGCGGGCCGGCGCATCTTCGTGGACGGCGTCATGCGCGTCGACTCGGGGCAGCCGTTCGGTTCAGGCACGTCGGGGCCGTACTTCTATCGCGGCATCGTCGACTCCGCAGGGCGGCTGCACTACACGCACGACGCGGGACCCGTCGCGGGCTACGCGCTCGACGGCCGGATGATGATGGAAGAGGGCCTGTGCGAGGCCAGCGGCCAGACCGTCACCTACTTCAGTGGCTTCGACCTGGAGGACGCGTCGGACTCCGGCGAGCTGGTGCTCCTCGAGGTGGCCGTCGGCGGGTTCCCCGGGACCGAGAGACTCGTGCTGCTGGAGACCGACCTCGGCAACATCGTCGGTTCGTGCCCGACCGTCGCCAACACGACGGGCGCCGTTGCGACGCTCGAGGCGAGCGGCTCGACGCGGCTCGGCGTCGGCGCGTTCCCGATGACGGCGGTGGACATGCCGCCGTTCCAGGCGGGGCTCTTGCTGTGCTCCCTCACCTCGAACGTGACGCTGAACCCCGCCGGCAGCACCGGCAACCTGTGCCTCGGCGGCGCGATCGGGCGCTTCATGGCGCAGATCGGCGTGAGCGACGCGGGCGGCACGCTCGGCTTCACGGTGGACCCCGGCGCGCTGCCGCAGGGCGCCGGCCTGATCCCCGCGGCGGCGGGCGAGGTCTGGGGCTTCCAGGTCTGGCACCGCGACACGACGCCGACCGGCCCGACGAGCAACTTCAGCGAGACGCGGGCGATCGGATTCCGGTGACCCCGGGCGGACTTCCGCTCCGTACGCGCGCCGCGTGCCCTCCGACGGAGGGCCGCGGCGCTCTTCGTAGGGGGCGTGCGCTCGGTCGCCCTCGATGCTTCGCCCTCGGCCCATCGGGCCAGGCGGCACCGAAACCACTCCCCCACGGTCACCTCGATCGCGCTCCCGCCGTACAACTCCGGCAACGATCGACCCGCTCGCACGACCTCCGCCCGCTCCGAAGAGATGACCCTCCACTCCGACCCCGAAGTCCTCGACTCCGTCCGCGACCGCTACGCCGCGGGCGCCGCCGATCGCGTCCCCGAGCTCTGCTGCCCGGTCGACTACGACGCGAGCCTGCTCGAGGTCCTCCCGGACGAGATCGTCGAGCGCGACTACGGCTGCGGCGACCCCAGCAAGTTCGTCGAGCGAGGAGACGTCGTGCTCGATCTCGGATCGGGTGCCGGGAAGATCTGCTACATGGCGAGCCAGCTCGTTGGACCCGAGGGGCGCGTCATCGGTGTCGATACGACCGACGAGATGCTCGCCCTCGCGCGCGAGCACCAGGGTTCGATCGGCGACCGGATCGGCTGGCACAACGTCGACTTCCGGCGCGGGATGATCCAGGACCTCTCCCTCGACCACGACCGCCTCGCGGAGTGGATGGCGGCCCACCCGGTGACGGACCTCGCGGGCCGCGAGGCGCTCCAGGCGGAGGAGGCACGGCTCCGGCGGGAGGAGCCGCTCGTCGCCGATGGCTCGGTCGACCTCGTGCTCTCGAACTGCGTGCTCAACCTGGTCGCGAGCGCGGAGAAGGAGGCGCTGTTCTCCGAGATCCACCGCGTGCTCAAGCGCGGCGGACGGTGCGCGATCTCGGACATCGTCAGCGACGAGGACGTGCCCGAGGAACTCCAGCGCGACCCGGAGCTCTGGTCCGGCTGCATCTCGGGCGCGATGCGCGAGGACCGCTTCCTCCAGGCGTTCGCCGACGCCGGCCTCTACGGCGTCGAGATCGTCGCTTACCAATCGGAGCCCTGGGCGGTCGTGCGCGGCATCGAGTTCCGATCGATGACGGTCGTCGCGCACAAGGGCAAGGAGGGCCCGTGCTGGGACCACGGCGAGGCGGTCGTCTACCGCGGCCCGTGGAAGAGCGTCACCGACGACGACGGGCACGTGCTCGAGCGCGGGAAGCGGACGGCCGTCTGCCGCAAGACGTTCGGCATCTACACGAGCGCGCCGTACGCGGACCACGTCGTGCCGGTCGAGCCGCTCGAGGCGATCGAGGAGGGCAGCGCGCCGCCGTTCGACTGTTCGCGGGACGTGCTGCGCTCGCCGGAGGAGACCAAGCACGGCGTGGTGCGCGAGGACGTTGCACCGGGCACGTCGTGCTGCGAGCCGGGGGAGTGCTGCTGAGGGAGGCCGCGAGGATTTCGGAGGACGCTGTGGCTGGGCCCACGGCGCGTGACACAACCACGCGCACGCGGGGCTCGCCGAGCCCCGCCCACGTCCCTCCTCCCGCATCCACGCCCTTCCCCATGCGCTCGTCCATCCGCGGCACCGCCGCCGTCTCCGCACTGCTCGCCCTCGCCACCTCCGCCGCCGCCCAGGACGACATCCTCGTCTTCGGCAACAGCATCGTCGACGACTTCGCCGCCGACTACCTGCCCGACATCGTCGTGCAGTCCGGCCGCCCCGCGCCGAACCTCGTCACGTTCATCGTCGGCGACGGCGACACGGCGGACTTCCTGCTCAACCAGAGCCTGATCACGAGCTCGCTTCCGGCGGGCGAGACCTGGGAGGCTGTCGTCGTCCAGGGCGGCACGTACGAGATCTCGACGCTGTTCGGATTCCATCCGGCGCTCTTCAACGCGAACATGATCGAGCTCGCGGAGATCGTCTTCACGCACAGCCCGCAGGCGCTCTTCATCGGGCACGAGACCGGCGCGGACCATCCGACGAGCACGGCGGTCTATCCGAGCCGCTTCCCCGACGCCGAGACGTGGCTCGGCCTCGCCCAGGTCGCGTATGAGAACGCGCGCGTCAACGTCACGGCTGCGTTCCCGTCGAACCCGCCGATGCGCGTCGCGAAGCAGGGCACGATCTTCGCGAACACCGCGGGCTATCCGTTCGGGCTCTTCGAGGGCGACCTGCACGAGCACAGCCGCAACGGCGAGATCCTCGACGCGCTGCTCTGGTACCAGTCGATCTACGGCGGCCAGCTCTGCGACCTCGACGTCGACTTCTCTTCGTCGACGCCGCTCGTGAACAGGCTCGTGTCGGACGGCGTGAACGCCGCCCTGTGGAAGCGGCTCGTCAGCTTCGCCGACCGCGCGCTCGAGGCGTCGCAGCGCCCCTACCCGGGCACGGACGACGACTTCCAGCTGCGCGTCGCTGTGAACACGGGCGTGGGCCTCTCGCACCTCTGCACGGAGTCGACCGCGATGGCCGGTGACACGCTGCGGCTGCAGCCGTTCTCGCCGCTGGGCGCCGCGGACGCGCAGCCGGTCGGGGTGTACGTGCAGATCGAGCCGTCGAGCTACATGCCGGCGACGATGGGCGTGCCGGCGTGGCACTTGGATCCGGCGCGTCAGCGGCTGTACGGGTCGGCGGGTGACCTGAGCGGCGGGAGCATGGACTCGGTCGTGCCGGCGGGGCTGAGCGGGCTCAGCTACTGGGTGCAGGGGGTGAGCCGCACGCCGTCGGGGGCCAGCGGGTTTATCTGGGCGCTGAGTGACGCGAAGGTCGTGGAGATCCTGTGATTTGGCGGGTGTCCGGCTGGTGCCCGGTACGAATCGTCACTGAATGCGCCCTGCTCGCGCAGCCCGAAGGGCTGCCCCGACCAGGGCGCATTTGGTGAGGATTCGTACCGGGCACCGTATCGCCTCCGCGTGGGAGGCGGCGGGCGACGTACGGCCACAACGGGTATCGCCACAACGCGAAGCGCCGCCGCTCCTCGGAAACGAGGGGCGGCGGCGCTTTCGGTCGAGCGGGTGTGGGCTCGGCGGACGGAGCTCGGGCGGGTCCCGGGTCGGCTCGGGGAGGACTGCCTTCCTTTCTGGCCCAACCGCTCACGCGGTTGGAGCGTCTGGCCCAACCGCTTACGCGGTTGGAGCGTCTGGCCCAACCGCTTACGCGGTTGGAGCAGTTACTGAATCACATTCATCGACCCCGCCGGCCCAGGCGGCGGTGCGTCCGGATTCTTCCGAAGCTCCTCCTTCCAGGAGATCATCCGCGCCTTCGCGCCCTCGGCCTCCGCCTCGTCGATCATCCCCTTGCGCTGGTAGAACATCGACAGCGACGTGTGCGCGAACGCATCGTCCGGGTCGAGCTCGACGATGCGCTTGCCGATCTCGATGGCCTCGTCGTAGCGCTCGAGGCGCATCAGGGCCATCGCCTTACCGTGCAGGGCCTCGGTCCAGTCCGGGTCCAGCGCGAGGGCGGCGTCGTACTTGGCGACGGCCTCCTCGTGCTGGTCCTTGCCGAAGAGCGCGAGGCCCTCGAGGTAGAGCTCCTGACGCTTCGCTTCCGTGGGGTCGTCCGACATGACAGATATCTAGTCTACGGACGCCCGCATCACATCGCCGGTTCGATCCCGAGCGACGCGAAGCCCTTCTCCTCGAAGTTGGCCCGGAACATGTCCCGGAGCTTCATCGCCGCCGTGTCGTAGGCCGCCTTGTCCTCCCACGAGTTGCGGGGGTCGAGGATGCCCGCATCGACGCCAGGGCAGCTCTTGGGCATCTTCAGATTGAAGACGGGGTGGAGCTCGTACTCCATGCCGTCGGCGTGCAGGTCGCCGCGCAGCGCTGCGTTGAGCAGAGCCCGCGTGTCCTTGATCGAGATGCGCTTGCCGACGCCGTAGGGGCCACCGCCCCAGCCCGTGTTGAGCAGGATGCAGCGGCCCTTGTGCTTGGCCATCTTCTCGGCCAGCTTTTTCGCGTAGACCGGCGGGTGCTGCGCCATGAAGGGCGCGCCGAAGCACGCGGAGAACGCCGCCTTGGGCTCGGTCACGCCGACCTCGGTGCCCGCGAGCTTCGCGGTGAAGCCCTGGACGAAGTGGTACATGACCTCCTTCTCCTCGAGGATCGACACCGGCGGCAGCACGCCGAACGCGTCGGCCGTGAGCAGCACGATCGTGTCGGGGTGCGGGCCGCGGCCGCCCTCCGCCACGTTCGGGTTCGCGTCGAGCGGGTAGCTGATCCGCGTGTTCTCGGTGATCGACCCGTCGGTCAGATCGAACTCCTGCGGGTCCGTGTCCTCGACGCGCTTGCCGGGGAGCGCGGGCACGTTCTCGACGACCGTGCCGCGGGTGCTGAGCGCCTCGGCGATGATCGGCTCGGCCTCCTTGTCGAGGTCGATGAGCTTCGCGTAGCACCCGTCCTCGAGGTTCGAGACGCCACCCTCGGTCCAGGCGTGCTCGTCGTCACCGATGAGCTTGCGGTCGGGGTCCGCCGAGAGCGTCGTCTTGCCCGTGCCGGACAGCCCGAAGAGGATCGCGCCGTCGCCGTCCGCGCCGACGTTGGCCGAGCAGTGCATCGACATGTGCCCGAGGTCGGGCAGCATGTAGTTCATGACCGTGAACATGCCCTTCTTGTTCACGCCGCAGTAGTCGGCGCGGCCGACGACCAGCATCACGCGGCGCTCGAAGTCGCAGATCACGGCGCGCTTCGTCAGCGTGCCGTCGCGGTCGGGGTCCGCGTGGAACGTCGGGACGTTGAGGAGCGTCCAGCGCTTGCCGTCCTCGTCCGCGACGCCCTCGATCCCTTTCGGGAACATGTTGTGCACGAACATCGCGTGCGTCGCGAACTCCCCCACGAAGCGGTACGGGACCGCGTACGACGGGTCGGTGCCGCAGTAGACGTTCTTGACGTAGAGCGACGCCTTCTTCTGGTTGAGGTGCTCGCCCACGCGCAGCAGCAGCGCGTCGAACTTCTCGGGGTCGAACTTCTGCAGGTCGGCCTTCCACCAGACCTTCTCGTCGAGGCCGGGCCGCGCGACGCCGAACGTGTCCTTGACCGGGCGACCGGTGCAGCTCGGGTCCGAGTAGAAGACGAGCGGGCCGTCCTTCCCGAGCTTCGTCGGGTACGCCTTCTGCTCGTCGTCCGGCCCGTCGGGACGGATCCGACCGCGGTCGTTCGCGATCGCCTCGTCGAAGAGCTGGTCCTTGTCGAGGTCGACCTTGTAGGTGACGTCGGTGAGGCCGAAGAGCGTCTGGAGGTCTTCCTGGTGACCCATGGCGGGGATTCGCTTTGGTCCAGAGGGGAGGCGGTGCCGGGCCCGGCGATGCTCCGAGAGGAGCGGGACGGCGGAGATGAGGCGCAGCAGCGCGGCCAGGACGACCCCTCGGGCCACCGGCGATGAGCGCTGCGTGAATGGGGCGAAGAGGATACGTGCGCGTGCTCCCCCAGGGCAACCGGCCCCGTCAGCGTCCGCCTGCGGCCCCCTGCGACGCCTCCACGGCGGCCCGGTACCAGTCGACGGTCCGGGCGAGGCCGTCCCGCCACGAGACGGAGACCTCGTACCCGAGGAGGTCCCGGGCGCGGTCGACGGACGCGAGGCTGTGCCGGACGTCGCCGGCCCGCTCCGGGCCGTAGTTCGGGTCGCCGTCGACGCCGAGGTGGTCGGCGACGGCCCGGTAGAGCTGATTGAGGCTGATCCGCTCGCCGCCGCCGACGTTCACGACCGAGCCGGTCGGAGCGTGGGTCGCGTCCAGGGCGGCGAGGTTGGCCGCGACGACGTTGTCGACGTAGGTGAAGTCGCGCGTCTGCTCGCCGTCGCCGAAGATCGTCGGGACCCGGCCGTCGAGCAGCGCTCGGACGAAGATCGCGATGACGCCCGTGTAGGGGCTGTCGTCGGCCTGGCGCGGGCCGAAGACGTTGAAGTACCGGAGCGCGACCGTGTGCATGCCGTAGCACTCGCCCCACACGCGCAGGAGGTGCTCGCCCGCGACCTTGCCGGACGCGTAGGGCGAGAGCGGCGAGGGAACCATCGCCTCGTGCTTGGGGAGCTCCTCGGAGTTGCCGTAGGCCGCCGAGGAGGCCGCCATGAGGAAGCGCCCGACGCCCGCCGCGCGCGCCGCCTCGAGCAGCTGCAGGGTGCCCGTGACGTTGACGGCGTACGAACGGCTCGGGTCCTCGACGCTGCGCGGCACGGAGACCTGCGCCGCCTCGTGCAGAACACCTTCGACGCCCTCCATGGCAGTCCCCGCGGCGGCCGCATCGGCGATGTCGCCGCGGACGAGCTCGACCGGAGCGCCGGAGCCGGGCTCGCCGACCTCGTGCTGCGCGAGGTTCTCGAGCCGGCCGCTCGAGAAGTCGTCGAGAACGCGGACGCGGTCGCCGCGGGCGACGAGGGCGTCGGTGAGGTGGGAGCCGATGAACCCGGCGCCGCCGGTGACGAGGTAGAGGGACATGGGGCTTCGAATGCGTCGAGCGGGGACGGGCCGTCGTGAACACCGCTATCGACCGTCGGCAGCGGAAACTTCTTCCCGACCCGGAAGACCTCGCCGTGGGGAACGGGCGACGGGGCCCCGCGGGCCGAGGTCTCCTCGCGGGGCAGCGTCGTGCGCCCGCGGCAGCGTGCCACCCGGGACGCCGTCCGCAGGGGGGGCTATTCTTCCACCGTGGAGCGCCCCCTGCTGGAGATCACGACGGATCGGCTCTTGGTCCAGGTCCCGCCGGTGAGCGCCGCGGGTCGGATCCTCGACTACTGCGTCCGGAACCGCGAGCACCTCGCCCCGTGGGAGCCCTACCGGCCCGATGAGTACTTCACGCTGCCGTTCTGGCGGAACCAGGTCCTGGGCGCGCGCGACGAGTACCTCGCCGGCTCGAGCGTCCGCACGATTCTGCTGCGGCGCGATCCGGCGGCCCGTGACAAGGGGAGGGGCGGCCCGGTCGTCGGCGTGGCCAACCTCACCCAGATCGTGCGCGGGGTCCTCCAGGCGGCGTACCTCGGCTACAGCCTCGAGGCGGAAGCTCAGGGCGAGGGGCTCATGACGGAGGCGCTCGAGGCCCTCGTGGGCTACGCCTTCGACGAGCTCGACCTGCACCGGGTCATGGCCAACTACATCCCCGAGAACGGCCGCAGCGCGGGCGTCCTCGAGCGCCTGGGCTTCGAACGCGAGGGCTTCGCGCGCGGCTACCTTTTCATCGACGGCGCGTGGCGGGATCACGTGCTGACGGCGCGGGTCCGCAAGCGGCCCTGACGGCGGGTCGCTCCGGGCGGGCAGGTCACCGCGGGGGCAAAGGAAAGGGCCCGCCGGAACGACCGGCGGGCCCAATTGACTCTTGCGAGTCAGGATCCCCAGCACAGCTCATTGCTGTGCCCGCGTCAGCCAGGACAACGGCTCGGCCGAACGCAGAAAGTCCGACGGTTCTCGAGATTCCGATCGGATCCCACCCGATGCCCCGCCACGGCGGTTCCCCGAAGGGACGCGGACCAGGAACACGGTGTCAACCTCGGGAAGGCGACGCGGTCTCGACCTGCGCCCGCCCGGACCGGCGCCGGCGTGCCGCCTCCCGTCGCCGAGCACCGCCGCCCGACCCCACCGCCGGACTCCACCTCCGGACTGAACTCGAACGGCGCGGAGGCGGGTTCCGGGGGCCCGCCAAGAGAGCGGGCACTGCCGCCGCTGGCCGCGGTGGAGCAGCCGCCGGGCACCGGGCGCGGCGGACCCGTCCCACTGTGGTCCGGCCCCCCCGGGCCAGGCCGCGTCCGTGCCCCCCCCCACGCTGCGCGCCCGGTCCATCGGAGGAGCGGGCCCGAAGAGGTCGCCGGATCCGCAGGTGGAGTGCGGTCGGCCGTGGGCAGGCGGGAAGACGCGGCGATCGGAGCACCAAAAAAGCCAGCCTCCGCGGCGGTGAGCCGCGGGGGCTGGCTGCTTCTCACGGGGCTTCCGGTGCCGGGTGGGCGCCGGAGGCCTCCTCTCCACTGTCCTGCTTGATGCAAGTGAGCTCGAGTGCCTCACGCCCGAGCTCGCGCAAAGAAGCGGCCCCGAGCCTACCACCGAACGCGGGTTCCCTGTTTCGCGATGATTTTTCTCTGGGCAGGGGCCCGCGTCAGCCTCGTCCGAACAGCGACACCGTCTGCTGCTTGTTGATCTCGGCGGTCTCCGTCCAGAGAACCTCCGCCGTGTCCACGTTCACCGCGGACAGGTTGAGCTGGTAGTAGACGTCCTTACGCTTGCTGAACACGTTCTCGATGCTTCGGCTGCCCTCCTTGTAGATGTCGGAGAGGGCCCCGTAGATCACGACGTCTGCGCCGAGCTGGCGCCCGAAGGCCGCCGCCTGACCCGGGGCGACCCGCCCGGACTCCGACTCGAACCGGACGCGCTCGTCGAGGATGCTCTGGCCGTTGTCCTCGGCCCCCGCGAGCAGCCGCATTTCGCCGCTGTTGACGATGTCGGGCTTCATCTCGCGGAAGATCTGGTTCGTGTTGATGTGCTCGCGCGTCTCGTTCGCGATGCCGCCGAACACGGCGACCGGCCGCTTGTCCTCGCCCTTGTCCTCGACGTTGACGTACTTGAGGTTCGGGGACGAGAGGAGGGAGCCCGCGAGCTGGCCGAACGACTGGATGTCGGTCGACCCGAACTGGATGTTGACCGTCTCCACCTGGTCCGGATCGGTGTAGCGGAGCGAGCTGCACGACGTCAGCGCGCCCAGGAGAGCCGCGGCCGCGGCGAGTTGGGTCCACTTCATGGGGTGTTGCTGCCGGGGGTGCCGGCGGAGATCGGGGATGGGGTGTTCGGTTCGGGGGCGACGACCTCGCCGCCCACCACGTGTGCGACGACGCCGCTGTCGAGTGCTCGAGCCAGCACGAACATGGTCTCGCCGGGCTCGAGCCGGAAGGTACCGAGCGGGACGGTCGCGCCGCCGCCCTCGGAGAGGGCGACCGCGGTCGGCTCGCCCGCGGGGACGAACGCGCGTGCGGCGACCCACTGGCGCGGAAGGGTCCGCCATGCGCGCAGGTCGGCGCGCTCACTCGCGACGGTGAAGACGTCGGCGAGGACGCCGAGGAGCTCGCCCCGCTTGTTGTCCCGCATCTGGTCGGCGAGCTGACGCTTGAGGAGGCCGCGCGCCGCCGAACGCGCCGCGATGAGCGCGATCCGGTCGTCGAGGTTCTCCTTCGCGACCGCCGCCACGTCCTCGACGACGTCCGATTCGACGCGCAGCCCGGCGTCCGGGAACTCGAGGAACAGCGCGCGCGTCCGGCCCGAGCCGGGTCCGAAGGACGGGACCGCCCAGGCGAAGACGCCTCCGTTCACGGGGACGTCGATGCGCTGCTCGCGCTTCGCCGGCCCGAGACCGAGGCCGCCGATCAGCACGATGCTGCCGAGCGGTTCGGCCGAGACGGGCGGCGCCGCGCCGTAGCGCTGCTCCCAGAGGGAAAGGTCGTCCCGGCGTCCCAGCGTCTGCGACAGCCGCAGCAGCGCCGCGCCCACGAGGTCCGGCGCGAGGTCCTTGTCCGCCATCCGGCGGTAGTCGATGTACGCGGCGTCCGGCTTGCCGATCAGCTCGTAGGCGACGGCGGACAGGAGGTGCCCGATGCCGCCCGCGCCGTAGTCGGTGCCGTACAGCTCCTGCTCGCCGGTGAGGATCTCGTCGACGCGGCGCGCCTCGACGACGACGTCCTCGGCTGCGCCCTCCGCGAGGTAGGTGAGCGCGAGCATCACGTGCAGCATCACGCGCTCGTAGCCCTCACCCTCGTACGACGACTGCGACTCGTTGATCGCGAGGCTCAGGACGTCCTCGACGAGCTCCTCGGGGTCGATCAGGGCGCGGTCGCGCAGCCCCTCGGAGGCGCGCTGCGCGGACTCGAAGTGCCGCCGCGCGTCGCCGAAGCGGCCGTCCGTGAAGGCGGCGGTGCCCGACTCGACGCCGCGGAGAAAACCCGATCCGACCGAGGCGAAACCGGCCTCCGCCCCCGTGAAGTCGCCGCGCGCGAACGACCCCATCGCACCGGCGACGCGGTCGTTGTAGCTCTGGCAACCACACGCGAGGAGCGCGGCGCCGAGAGCGAGGGCGGGTAGGTGTTGGAGACGCATCGAGCGGGCTCGCCGCGGCGGGACGGGGGTGCCGCGACCTCTTATTCTGCCGTGGGCGGGCCGGGGACCGAAGGCGCCGCGCGGGCCCCCTGGGGATCCTCGGTCGACGAGCGGCCCGTCCGGCCCTGTTTCGTAGCCTGTCGACGTCGCGGCTCCCAGCGCTGCAGCGCTGACGGCCGAAATCCGCCCCTCCCCACGCTCGCGCCCCTCCTCCGCCCCGCGCGCCTCCGTCTTTTGTCGAACACGTCCGATACCGAAGCCCGCCCCAGCGTCGCCGTGGACCGGGCCGGCACGAAGAAGCCGAAGGTCACGATGATGGACCAGTTCCGTGCGGCGAAGGAGGAGGCCGGCGACGCCCTGCTCTTCTTCCGCATGGGCGACTTCTACGAGCTGTTCGGGGAGGACGCCGAGGTCGCGAGCCGCGAGCTCGGGATCGCGCTGACCTCGCGCGCCAAGGGCGCCGAGGCGATGGCGATGGCCGGCGTGCCGGTGAAGTCGATGGAGCCGTACCTGATGCGGCTCGTGCGCGCCGGGCACAAGGTCGCCGTCTGCGAGCAGACCGGCGACCCGCGGACGACGAAGGGGATCGTCGACCGCGCGATCGTGCGCGTCGTGACGGCGGGCACCATCACGGAGGAGGACGAGCTCGACGCCCGGGCGTCGAACTTCCTCGCCGCGCTGTTCCACGACGCGCGAGGCTCTGGCCTCGCGTGGATCGATCTGTCGACCGGCCGCGCGCACGCGACCGAGCTCGGCGAGGACCAGATCGCCGACGAGCTCGCGCGGATCGCGCCCGCCGAGCTCCTCGTGTCGGAGGAGCTGCCGCGCACCGCGCCCGAGCTCGCGGAGGGTCTCCAGCGCGACCTCGGCGGCCGCATCACCTGGCGCGCGCCGTGGCGCTTCGCGCTCGACGCCGGGCAGCGCGTCCTGTTCGACCAGTTCCGCGTGAAGACGCTCGAGGGCTTCGGCTTCGAGGATGACTCCCCCGCCGTGTGCGCGGCCGGCGCCGCGCTCGAGTACGCGCGCGAGACCCAGCGCGGCGCGTGCGAGCACGTGCTGCGGCTCGAGCGCGTCGACTCCGCGCAGCACCTCGTCCTCGACCGCGCGACGCGGTCCTGCCTCGAGCTCACCGAGACGCAGCGGGGTGCGCGCCGCGAGGGCTCGCTCCTCGACACGATCGACGCGACGCTGACGCCGATGGGCGGCCGCCTGCTGCGCAACTGGCTCCTCGGGCCGCTGCGCGACGTCGACGGGATCGTCTACCGCCAGCGCGGCGTCGCGGAGTTCGTCGACGCCCCGTTCCTGCGCGAGAAGGTCCGCGAACTCCTGCGAGACGTGCTCGACGTCGAGCGCCTCGTGGCGAAGCTCGTCACGGGGCGCGCCAACGCGCGCGATCTCGTCGCGCTCGGCAACTCGCTGGAGATCGGCGCTCCCCTCGGCGAGGCGCTGGAGGGGGTCTATTCGAAGGCGCTCGGCGACCTCGCGGAGGCGATCGACCCCCTCGACGACGTCGTGTCCGCGGTCAAGGAGACCCTGGTCGAGAGCCCTCCCGTGACGCTGAAGGACGGCGGCGTCGTGCGCGAGGGCGTCTCGGCCGAGCTCGACGAGCTGCGCCAGATCGCAGGCGACGGCAAGGCGTGGATGGCGCGCTTCCAGGCGGAGGCGATCGAGCGCTACGGCATTCCGGGCCTCAAGATCGGCTTCAACAGCGTCTTCGGCTACTACCTCGAGGTGCCGAAGGGTCAGGTTGCCCAGGTGCCCTCCGAGTTCGTGCGCAAGCAGACGCTGAAGAACGCGGAGCGCTACATCACGCCCGAGCTCAAGGAGTTCGAGGACAAGGTCCTCAAGGCCGAAGAGCGCGCGAAGGACCTCGAGTACGAGCTGTTCGGCGCGCTGCGCGAGAGGCTCGCCGCAGAGGTGCCGCGCATCCTGCGCACGGCGGGCACGATCGCCCAGGTCGACGTCCTCTCGGCCCTCGGCGAGACCGCGGCCGTCCGGCGCTACTGCGCGCCCGAGGTCGACGCGGGTGACGCGATCGACGTCAAGGACGGACGGCACCCCGTGATCGAGGCGACGCAGTCGGACGTCGCGTTCGTCCCGAACGACACGGTCCTCGACCGGCGCAAGCGCAGCCTCGGGATCATCACCGGCCCGAACATGGCCGGTAAGTCGACCTACATCCGGCAGACGGCGCTCATCGTCCTGCTGGCGCAGATCGGCTCCTTCGTGCCCGCTTCGTCGGCGAAGGTCGGCGTCGTCGACCGCATCTTCACGCGCATCGGCTCCGCGGACGACCTGTCCCGCGGCGCGTCGACCTTCATGGTCGAGATGGTCGAGATCGCGAACATCCTGAACAACGCGGGGCCGCGCTCGCTCGTCGTCCTGGACGAGGTCGGCCGCGGCACGAGCACGTTCGACGGCCTCGCGCTCGCGTGGGCGATCGTCGAGCACCTGCACGACTCCGTCCGCGCGCGGACCCTCTTCGCGACGCACTACCACCAGCTCACGGAGCTGAGCGAACGCCTCACCGGCGTCCACAATCTCTCGGTGGCCGTGAAGGAGTGGGACGACGAGATCGTGTTCCTGCACCAGATCGTTGAGGGCGGCACGGACCGCTCGTACGGCATCCAGGTGGCCCGGCTCGCCGGTGTCCCCGACGGCCTGATCGGGCGCGCACGCGAGGTCCTCGGCGACCTCGAGTCGGACTCCGGGCTCGGTGCGCGCGTCCTGCGCAGCGTCGAACTCGCGCCAGGGACGCCCGGCGCCCCGCCGGTCCCGGTCGCGGTTCCCGGCGAGCAGCTCGGGCTCTTCGACGAGCGTCGTCCGAGCCTCGAAGAGCGCCTCGCCGAGATCGACGTGAACGCGACGACGCCGATCGAAGCGCTGCGGCTCCTCGCCGAGCTGAAGGGCGAGGCCTGAGCCGCGCTAGCGGGCCGGGTCGAGGACCCAGGGCTCGCGCTCGAGCCCGTGGTGCCAGCGCTCTTCGCAGAGGTCGACGTCGGGGTCGTAGAGCGGCTGCGCGGGAGCGCCGTTGAGCGACACCGCGCTGTGGACGGCGCGCAGCTCGAGGTCGTCGATGCCCTCCTCCTCGGCGTAGTGGCGCTCGAGGATGCGCACGAACTGCATCAGGAACTCCGGGTTCGACGCGACGCGGACCTGCTGGCGAACGTTCAGGAACTCGTGCTGCGGGACGGTCCACACCCGGCCCACGGCGGGACTGCGCGCGAGCAGCTTCAGTGCGCCGCTCTTCGTCCGCAGCATCATCCGCCAGCTCATGCGGTGGCCGCCCTCCGTCCAGTTGACGTCGCCCGGGATGAGATGGTGGCGCAGCGGGAGCGCGATCTGCACCGCGACGAACGCGAGAACCGCGGGGCGGAGCCAGGGCGTCGCGACGCGCTGGGCCGGGGAGCTCGGGTCGTCCTCGGCGGAACGGAAGCGGTCCTCGAAGAAGAAGACCAGCCAGGCCAGCACCATGTACGGGAAGATGCCGATCCGGAAGACGAGGCTGTTGAACAGGTTGAACAGCAGGAGCCCCAGAACGCCGATCCAGCGGGTCCGGCGCACGAGCAGAGCCGGGACCACGAGCGCGTCGAAGGCGATTCCGGACACGCCGATGAAGCTCTGGAACCACGGCTCGACGAGCAGCGGGCCGACGAGCCACGTGTCGCCCTTCGCGCCCAGGTTCGTGCGCAGGTAGTCGCCGGACAGCCAGCCGGGGTAGAGCTTGTTCACCGCCGCGTAGCTGAACACGACGAGCAGCTGCAGCCGGAAGAGTCGCCCCACCCAGGGGGACAGGTGGGTGGCGCGCTCGACCCTCCCCGCGCGCACGTCGAGTGAGCGCGCGCGGTGCGCCGGCAGCGCCGCCATCCACCACGCGACGAGGACGGCGAGGTAGTAGTGGTTGTTGTAGTGGCTCTTCTGGGCGAGGTAGGCGCCGCTCCAGAGCGTCGCCAGGGCGACGCCGGACACGCGATAGCGCAGCCCGAGCGCGACGCCGAGGGCGGCAACCCCCATGGCTCCGAAGTAGCCGTACATGAGCGGCCCGGAGAGCACGCGCAGCCCCTCCAGCCCGGCCAGCGGAAACGTGTGGCGCGGCAGGACGAACGTCTCCGCGACCCAGCCCGTCGCGATCGCGCCCCACGACTCCGCGACCATCAGGAGGCCGAAGAGGATCCGGAAGAGCGCGAGCGTCGAGGCGGGCGTGGACCGGGGCGTCATCGCCGCCCAGTGTTCCACGCGACGGCGTCCGCGTGGCGCCCGCGGCGGCCGTAAACGAGCGCGCCCCCCCGGCCCTGAATGGACCGCGGGGGCGCGCCGAGGGCGCGGAGCCCGGATGGACTCCGCTCCCTGGTTCAGATCAGTTGAACAGGCACTCGAGGCCGTTCGAGAAGTTCGACGACGCGCCCATGGCGTTCGTGTCGCGGAACCAGCCCTGGAAGTTCCAGGTCTCGCCGGCCATCACCGAGACGACCGTCGCCGGGCGCGGGATCTGCGTCAGGTCCACGGTCAGCGAGAGCACGCCGGAGGCGCCGGAGTTGATGATCTGGCCCGGGAAGATGAGGCGGCCGATGCCGCCGCCGAGGCAGAGGTTGCCCGAGCCGTTCGTGCCGACGTTCGCGACGAAGCCCTGCATGTCGGAGACGACGTAGAAGCCGAACTGGAACGCCGGGACGTTCGAGGTCACGAGCGTGAAGTTGTTGTCCGACGCCGTGAGCGAACCGGTGGCGATGAGCGACGCCGGGCCGCCCGTCGAGTTGTTGTTGACCGCGCAGTACGGCGTGCCGAGGCCCGAGTCCTCGCTCCAGTCGATTCCGTCGTAGAGACGGCTCGAGTCGTCGAAGTTCGTCGCGCGGCTCGCGAAGCCGAACTGAACGACCTCACCGACGTAGCTCGGGTCGACGGTGAAGCCGATGGAGCCGCCGGTGAAACCGCTCTGCGACGCGCCCGTGGTGTCGAGCTGCGTCTCGATGAGCGTGGCGAACGAGCTGTCCGAGACCTTGATGACCTTCACGAAGGCGTAGGTCGTCGACGGGCTGGCCGGGTTGTTGGCCGGGTTGCTCGCGTAGTCGAACGAGAACGTCCAGTTGGTGCCGCTGTCCTGCGCACCGATCGGCTGCTCCTGGAACACCAGGGCCTCGACCGTGTTGCCGGCCGAGTGCTCGGTGGTGTTGTTGTAGTCACTGAACACGTCCATGTGGACCGAGCCGCCCTGGAGGAGGCTCGAGAAGCCGCCCGTGCCGTTCGGCGCCGGGAAGACCCCGTAGCCGAAGAGGAAGCCGCCCATGGGGTCGAAGATGTTCGCGAAGACGAGCCAGCCGTCGGTCGAGAGCGCGTTCGGGTCCGCAACGTTGAGGGACTCGAAGTCCTGGTTGTACGGAGCCATGCCCGGCGGGTTGCCGGTGCTCGACGTCAGCTCGAGGTTGTCGTAGAAGCGGCCCGAGTCGTCGAAGTTCGACGCCGTGCTCGAGAAGCCGATCTGGAAGATGAAGCCGTTCCAGGCGGGGTCGATCGTCGTGCTGAGCGAGTCCGACTGCCAGGTGGAGGTCGACGCGCCGGTGGTGTCCAGCGTCTGGAAGTCGACGAGCGCGAAGCCGTTGCCCGGGTCGAGGACCTTGATGAACGCCTGCGTCGTCGTGGCACCGTCGCCGTTGAACGGCATCGGGTTCTTCAGGTAGTCGAACGAGAACGTCCAGGTCTGGTTCGCGTTCGACGCGTCGACGATGAACTCCTGGAACAGGTTCGCCTCGACCAGCTCGCCCATCATATGGGCGCCGAGGTTGTTGTAGTCGTTGTAGGCGTTCAGGTACTGAGCGCCCTGGGCCGCGCCGCCCATGCCGCCGGCGATCACCGAGAAGCCCGCGTTGTTCGGGTCGTTCGGGGCGGGGAACGGGCCGTAGTTGTAGAGGAAGCCGCCGCCGGAATCGAAGACGTTGCCGAACACCAGCCAGCCGTCGTTGGCGAGGGCCGACATGTCGGCCGCGTTCAGGCTTTCGAAGTCCTGCGTGTAGGTGGTGACCTGAGCGGTCGCCGTCGAAGCGAGCGCCGCAAAGGCGAACGCGAGGCTGCTTCTACGAATGGAGGTTTTCATCGGAGAGTTGTGAGGAAGGAGTGTCCTGGGCGCGGGCCGCCCGTCTTGTCGAAGTCTATGGGTGTGATCGCATCCTGCGGGGCCAGGTGGACGAGGTGTCGCGGCCTGGAACGCCGATGCGGAGGTTGGGAGCGCCGATTCATCCCGCTCCAACGCTTGGTCTCGGAACGGGTCGCTCGGCCTATGCGTCAGGGCTCGAAGGTGACCGCGAGTCCGTCGGACGTGTTGAACCCCGACGGCCCACCGGCGGCGTCGCGGTACCAGTACTGGAAGCGCCACGTCGAGCCGGCGATGAGGCCGACGGTCGGCGGGAGCTGGAAGTCGATCGGGCGCACCGCGTCACCGAACGCCGTCGCGGCGACCGCGGGCAGGAGCCGCACGATCGAGCCGCCGACGCAGAGACGTCCTTCACCGAACGGCAGGTCCGTCGCGTCGGGACCGTAGAAGAAGATGCCGAAGGTGAACGGCACGCTCTCGAGCGCCACGAGCTCGAAGTCGTTCGCCGAGATCGACGTAGAGCCCTGCGCGAACAGGCGCGCGCCGAGGCCGATCGAGTTCGGCTGCCGCACGCAGTAGTTCGCGACGTTCGTCGGCTCGAAGCCGAAGTCGGCGCCGAGGACGTCCTCCGCGCACGTCAGCGCGAACGCGGCCTCGGCGGGCGTCGCCACACCGTCGGCGTCCGCCGTCGGGCTGAACAGCCCGGGGAGCGTCTCGGTGCGCACGCGCACCGTGTACGCGCCCGGCGCGAGGCCGGCGAGCGAGTACGCGCCGCCGGCGTCCGTGACCGCCGTCCCGGCGACTGCACCACCGCTCGCGACGGCCTCGACCGTCGCGCCCGCGATGCCCGGCTCACCCGTGTCGAAGCCGTCGCCGTCGAGGTCCGACCAGAGGCGGCCGTCGATGCGGCGGTCCTGGGTCGTGAAGCGCCAGCCGTCCGTGTTGAAAGTCACCGCCCCGCTCTGGTTGCTCGCGACCTCGAACACGACGTTCACCAGCCGCCCGTTGCCACCGATCCCGGCGCCGACCAGGTCGAGCACGCCGTTGCCGCCGGTGTGGAACGAGTTGTCGTCGACGAACGCGGACAGCGGGACCTCGACCTTCTGCCAGCCGGCGCCCGCGAGGACGTCGGAGCCGGGTCCGCCCACGGAGAGCACCGTCTGGAACTCGTCGTCGGCGCCGTCCGGCGGATTCGCGATCAGGTCGTTGCCGTCGTCGTCGTCCTGCAGGTTCACGCGCAGCGTCCAGTCCGAGCCCGCGACCGGGTCGATCCAGAACTCGAAGTGCGTGACCTCGCCGGCCTCGGTCGGACGGCGGCGGCCGAAGCCTCCGCGCTCGCCCACGCCGCCGGTCGGCCAGCCCGCCGCGAGCGAAACGAGTCCGCCCTCCGTGGGCTCGACGTTGAACGGATCGGCGCCGATGCCGCCGCTCGCGCCGCCGACCGAGTACGAGAACCAGTCGTTGCCGACGGGGTCGCCGTGCTCCATGTCGTCGAACGGACGCGCGCAGCCGCCGATGTCCTGCCACACGCGGACCCAGTCGACGACGAGCTCCTGCGGGAACTGCGTCGAGCCGTCCGGGGAGCCGGGCCAGTTGCCCCCGACAGCCATGTTGAGCAGCAGGTGGAACCGCTTGTCGAACGGCGCCGGGTAGGGACCGCCGCCGGAGAACCAGTTCGTCTGGCTCGCGTACTGGATCCCGTCGACGAACCAGCGGATCTCGGTCTCCTCCCACTCCACCGCGAAGGTGTGGAAGTCGTCGTTGAAAGTCCCCGTCGGGAGCGTGTAGCTCGAGCCGGTGAAGATCGACGGCGAGCCCGACGTGCCGTAGTGGATCGTCCCGTGGACGGTCGCGGGCTCGTTCCCGACGAGCTCCATGATGTCGAGCTCGCCGCTGCCCGGCCAGAAGCCGTACTCGTAGTCGGTGGGCAGCATCCAGAACGCGGGCCAGATGCCCTGTCCGGTCGGGAGCTTCGCCCGCATCTCGAAGCGGCCGTAGGTCCAGTCCCCGAGGTTCGCCGTCCGCAGGCGCGCCGAGGTGTAGTTGCGGCCGCCGAAGCTCTCGTTCTTGGCGATGATGCGGAGCACGCCCCCGCCGACGACCGCGTTCTCGGCGCGGTAGTACTGCAGCTCGTTGTTGCCCCAGCCGCACAGGCCCGGGCAACCGGTGCCGATCTCGGGCTGCCAGCGCGACGTGTCGAGGGCGATACCGTCGAACTCGTCCTCCCAGACGAGGGTGAGCTGGGCGGAGGCCGGAGCCGTGAAATGGAGAGCGCCCGCGGCGAGCGCGAGCGCAATCGTTCGAACCATCATGCTGTGCCGGCGGCCGAGGGGCCTACTGGACGGTGAAGGACGAGCCGGCCGTGAAGTTCGACGTCGGCGCGAACGGCGGCACCGACTGCAGATCGCGGTGCCAGGCCTGGAAGAACCAGGTCTCGCCCGGCTGCGCGGAGACGAGCGTCGCCGGCGTCGGGATCGCCGTCAGGTCGATCGAGAGATTGAACTGACCCGACGGGTCGAACTGGCGGATCTGGCTGAACTGCTGGTAGCGACCGATCTGACCGCTGATGCAGAGCAGGCCCTCGTCGATCGTCGTGGCACCCACGCCGCCGCGGCCGACCACGAAGATGCCGAACTGCCCCGGGGGACCGTTGCGCGCCTCGAGCACGATGTCGTTCGCAGCGAGAGTGCCGGTACCGAGGATGGTCAGCGAGCCGGGAGAGCCCGTCGAGTTCGGGTTCGCCGCGCAGAACGGCTGCCCGATGCTGCCGTCGCCCTTCGCGACGGTGATGTCGTCCCAGTAGTACGCGCTGCCCGAGCCGCCGGACGAGAACGAGAGGTCGCGGAACCGGAAGTTCGGGACCATGACGTCGACCTGGGCCGCGCCGATGGGGAACTCGGAGGTCGGGTCGACGTAGAGCCGTACGCGCTCGGCGCCCGGCATGAAGTCGATGCGCGCGACGAGGAAGGCGCCGTTCTGCGTGTCGGACGGCGTCGTGGTGACGCCGGTGCCGCCGGCGGAGAGGTCGTCCACGCCCCACTCGTAGGTGCCGAAGGGCGAACCGATGAACAGGCCCTCGTTCTCGGAGATGTCGCGCAGCGTCACGCCGCCGATGTGGTCACCGAAGACCTGGTACGCGACCGAGCGGAACGAGATCCAGATCGTGGCGCCGTCGCGCCCGATGCCGTTGACGTCCGTGACGTCGCCGTGCGGGCCGGTGTCGAGGACGCGGATCGCGCGGCCGAAGCCGTTCGCCTGCCCCATGTAGCCGCCGATGCTGTCCGCCCCGGGGAAGGGGGGACCCGTGCCCGGACCGAACATCACGACCTCGTTCCCGCCGAACAGCACGGACCAGCTGCCGTCCCAGCCGAGGCCGCCGTTCGAGTTGTTGAGGAGCCCCGGAACGGGGTAGTCGAACGAGTCCGACGCCATGACCGTGACCTGAGCATTCGCGGCGGCGGACGTCAGGAGTGCGAGCGTGGCGAAAACGGTGCTTCTCATCGAGCGCTGAGGGAAGGGGGCCTTCGGGGTGTCTGAGGACGGGACGGTGGGACGCGAGGTTCCCGGGCACTCAACCGTACATCCGCCAGCGGAAGCCTGCGGGAGCCTCGCGGGGCGCGCTCCGCGGCGCGTTGGCGCACTTCACGCTCCGTTCGTTGGCGGACCATGAGAGAGCGCGCCGCGGGCCGCGGCAGGCCCGCCCGCTGCCCGCGTCAAAGGTGCGTCCGAGCGCGTAGGAACAAAGTGAGAATCGCTTCGCAGCGCGCGCGCCCGGGCGCGTGTCGCCGAACGCCGCGCTGCGCCTTCTCCGATGCGCGCGCGGAGCGCCGCGCGAACGCGCGCGCGACTCGGTGCGACCGCCTGCTACGATCCGCCCAATGCGCGTGCTGATCGTCGAGGACTACCAGCCCCTGCGTCTCGCCACGGCGAAGGCGCTCCGTGAAGCCGGCCACATGGTCGACTCGACCGCGAACGGTCGCGAGGGCCTCGAACTCGGCCTGACCGACCGCTACGACGTGATCGTGCTCGACCTGATGCTGCCGGAGATGGACGGCATCGACGTTCTCCGCTCGCTCCGCGACGAGAGCGTGTCGAGCAGCGTCCTCGTCCTGACGGCGCGCGACGGCGTCGAGGAGCGCATCGCCGGCCTCGACGCCGGCGCGGACGACTATCTCGTCAAACCCTTCGTGATGGGCGAGCTCCTCGCGCGCACGCGCGCGCTCGCTAGGCGCCGCTACGACCGCACCGAGACCGTCGTGGAGATCGGGCACGTGTCGATCGACACGGTCGCGCGCGTGGTGAAGTGCGCCGGCACGAGCGTCGAGCTCACCGCGCGCGAATACGCCCTGCTCGAGTACCTCGCGATGCGACGCGGACAGATCGTGTCGCGCGAGGAGATCCGTAAGCACCTCTACGACGGGCGCTCGAACGCCGCGAGCAACGTCATCGACGTCTACGTGTCGTACCTCCGCGCGAAGCTCGAGGTCGGCGAGCACCCCCGGATCCTGCACACGCGCCGGGGCCAGGGCTACGTGCTCGAGGTCCAGGGGTGAGCTCGATCCGGGCGAGGCTGACGGCCTGGACCCTCTTCTCGGTCTCGGCGTTCCTCGCGATCAACGGCGTCGTGCTGTACGTCGTCGTCCGGGACCAGCTCCTCGAGCAGCGCGACCGCAGCCTCACCGTCCTCGCCCGCTCGGGCGGGGCCGCGTCGTACCACGAGCTCGACGCCGAGGCCCTGCGCGAGCGCGCGCGTCTCCCCCAGCGCTACCTGCTCGAAGGCATCGCGTTCGGGCCGTGGACCGAGGGCGGTGATCCGACCGCCGGCGCAACGATCACGCCGCAGGCGATCTGGGACCGGCTGCGCATCCTGCGCGGCGACTCGGCGATGGTGCGGACGTACTCGGTGTCGAGCGGCCTCGAGGACGCGGGCTGGATCCTGCACCAGCTCGGCAAGGAGGCGGTCATCGGCGCGTGGCTCGACGACGACGAGGAAGCGAACCGGACCGAGCTCGAGACGCTGATCCGTCTCGCGCACGAGGGCGAGGTCGACGTCGCCGTCGTCGGCAGCGAGGTGCTTCTGCGCGGCGACCTGGAACCCGAGGCGCTGCTTGCGCTGCTGCGCGAGGCGCGCGAGCGACTCCCGGCGCAGGTCCCGCTGACGACCGCGGACACGCGGGAGAGCTTCCTCGCCCACCCCGAGCTGCTCGACGCGATCGACCTCGTCTACGTGAACTACCACCCGTACTGGGCAGGGGTCGCCATCGAGGACGCCGTTCCCACGCTCGCCGCGTGGCACGACGAGATGCTCGAGTACGCGGGCGCGACGCCCGTCGTCGTGTCGGAGGCGGGCTGGCCGTCCGCGGGCGGAGCGAACGGCGACGCCGAGGCGACGCCCGCGAACGCCGCGCGCTTCTTCCTCGAGTTCGTCAGCTGGGCGCGCCGCGGCAACGTGCGCTACACGTACTTCTCCGCGTTCGACGAGCCCTGGAAGGCGAACGACGAGGGACCGGAGGGCGCGCACTGGGGCTACCGCGAGGCCGGCGGCGCGCTGAAGCCCGGCATGCAGGCGGTCTTCGACGGACTCTCGACGCCCGCGGGCGAGCCCTCGCTCGAGCTCGTTCAGGTGCCGCCGCGCGGCTCGGAGGACGATCTCTTCGGGGTCGCCACGGGCGTCGCCACGCTGCGCCACCGCGTCGCCGTGCTGCACGAGGTCGACGGCGCCTGGTACTCGAAGCCCTCGTTCGCCGAGCGCACGGTGCGCATCGGCTCGGACGGACGCTTCAGCGTCGACGTGACGACCGGGCCGGGTGACGCGGACGGGACGCGCCTCGCGGTGTTCCTCGTCGGCGAGGAGTTCACGCCGCCTCGGGTCGAGGCCGCCGAGACGATTCCGCTCGCCTTCACGCGGCGGGCGCGCGCCAGCGCGTTCGTCGAGCGCCGGGCGCCCGCGACGCCGAAGAAGGCGAAGGAGACGGCGAGCGAGGAGGTTCGCTGATGAGGACCGTCTGCGTGCTCGTGCTCGCCTCGGCCGCCGCGCTCCTCGGCGCGTGGTGGAGCTTCGGGCGCAGCGCGTTCGCCGCCGAGACGGCGGACGCGCCCGCGCGCTTCGACGAGGTCCCCGCCGCGCTGCGGGAGCTCCTCCCCGACGAGGCCGAGGACGAGCACCTGTTCCAGGCGTGGCTCGGCGAGACGATCGTGCTCGGGCGCTCGCCCGAGCTCGGAACCAACGAGCTCCCGCGGTTCGCCCGCGAGCCCGGAGTCCCGGTCTTCGCGAACATCGTGCTCCCCGACGGCCGCGAGGCCCGCGCCGTCGCCGTCCGCTACCTCCCGCCCGCTCCGGGCCACGACGAGCTCCTGTCGGGGCTCCGGAGCGCGCAGGGTGGACCTCGCACCACCGACGCGGACGCGCATCCCGTCGAGGTCGTCGTCGCGAAGCCCGCGGAGCGACTGGGCGCCACGCTCGCCCGGCTGCGGATGCTGCTCGTCCTGTCGTGGGTGGGCGCATCGATCCTCTGCGCGGCGGGCCTCGCGTGGGTCGTGCGGCGCGGGCTCGGGCCGCTCGCGGACCTCGGCGACCAGATCCAGGCGAAGGACGAGACCGACCTCGGCACGCCGTTCGACCTCCCGCGCGCGGCGGAGGAGCTCGAGCCCGTCATCGAACGCCTCAACGGCTTCCGCGAGCGTGTCGGCGACGCCATCGACCGCGAGCACGCCTTCGCGGCGCACGCCGCGCACGAGCTGCGCACGCCGCTCGCGGGGCTCCGCTCCACGCTCGAGGTGTCCCTGTCGCGCGAGCGCGACGCGGCCGAGCACCGCGAGAGCGAGCAGGCCTCGCTGGAGATCACGCTGCAGCTCGAGCGCCTCGTCGCGCGCCTCCTCGAACTCTCGCGCGCCGCGTCCCCGAACACGAACGTCGACGTCGAGGCCATCCCGCTGCGCCCGCTCGTCATGGAGAGCTGGACGCCTTACAGCGACGCCGCCGCGGATCGCGGCGTGTTCCTCGAGTCGGGCGCCGAGGAGGGCTGGACCGTGCACACGGACCGCCAGCTCTTCGGGCGCGTCCTGCAGAACCTTCTCGAGAACGCGAGCAACTACGCCGACGACGGCACGGCCGTGCGGCTCGAGGCCGAGGAGGACCGCGGCGCATGGACCGTCCGCGTCTCCAATCGGACGACGGGTCTCGACGCGGAGACGACGCGGCACGCCTTCGACGCGTTCTGGCGCTCCGACTCCGCGCACAGCGCCGTGGGCCGGCACGCCGGCCTCGGGCTTTCCCTCTGCCGGGACGTCATGAACCGGCTGGGCGGCGCGATCGAGGTCGACGGCGAGGACGACGTGTTCCGTGCGACGCTTCGCCTCCCCCCGCGGAGCGCCGGTGGGGCGCGCGCGGACCGCTCCGAGTAGAGCCCCGCGCCGGGTCAGGACCCGACGTCCGATTAGAACTCGGTGAACCGCGGTGCATCGAGTCGGGCGCGCTCCACCGCGCGCGGGCGATGCGCGCTAACGTCGGCGGATCGACCCGCGCGGGCCGCCCCGTACGGAAGCGCAACTCCATGAGAATCGACACCACCCTCCGTGCCTCGATGGTCGTCGCTCTCGGCGGCGCCCTCCTCGGTTTCGACAGCGCGGTCGTGAACGGCGTCGTCGGCCCCGTCCGCGACGCGTTCGACCTGACCCCGACCGAGGTCGGCTGGACCACGAGCTGCCTGATCCTCGGCGCGATGGGCGGCAACGCCGCCGCGGGCCCCCTGGCGGCGAAGTTCGGCCGCCGGACGGTCCTCATCTTCGCGGCGCTGCTGTTCACGGTCTCGGCGCTCTGGTCGGCGCTCGCCACGAGCCTCGAGACGCTCGTCGTCGCCCGGATCATCGGCGGCCTCGGCGTCGGCGCGGCGATCCTCATCGCGCCGATCTACATCGCGGAGATCGCGCCGCCGGCCCGCCGGGGCCGGCTGGTGTCGTTCAACCAGCTCGGGATCGTCGTCGGGATCTCGGCGGCGTTCTTCAGCAACTTCTTCCTGAACGGCTACTTCGAGGAGCAGTCGCCAGAGGCCCAGGCCGACGCGTGGCGCTGGATGCTGGGCGTCGAGGCGGTGCCGGCCCTCCTCTACTTCCTGCTGCTCTGGACCGTGCCGCGCAGCCCGCGCTGGCTGATGTCCCAGGGCCGGCGGGACGAGGCCGAGGCCGCGCTGACGGCGTTCGGCAGCTCGATCGCGGAGCTCCCCCGGGAGGAGCCGAAGGCCGGCGCCGGCTCGCTGCGGGTGCTGTTCTCGTCGAAGATGTCGCGCGTGCTGGTGATCGCCCTCGGCCTCGCGTTCTTCCAGCAGATCACCGGCATCAACGCGATCTTCTACTACGCGTCGACCATCTTCGAGAAGGCGGGCGCGGGCGTGTCCTCGCAGCTCAGCCAGTCGATCATCATCGGCCTCGTCAATCTCGTCTTCACGATCGTGGCGATGCGAATGATCGACAAGGTCGGCCGCAAGCCGCTTCTGCTGATCGGATCCGCGGGCATGGCGGCCGCGCTGCTCACGACCTCGAGCGCGTTCAGCTCGGCCGAGTACAGGCTCGACGCGGACACCGTCGCGAAGATGGTCGCCGACGACGCCACGAGCGACGATCCGATGGGCGCAGCGGCGCTCGAGGCCCTCGTCGACGAGAACTTCACGGACCGCGACGCCTTCCTGGCCGAGGTCGGCCAGGTCACGGCCGGCCTCCCCGAGGCCGAGGCCGCCGCGTTCGGGCGGAAGGTGGGCGACGTCGCGAAGGCCGCGCTCGTCATCGACGGGCGGCTCGTCCTGTTCGCGATCATGCTCTTCATCGCGTCGTTCGCGATCTCGCTCGGGCCCGTGATGTGGACGATGCTCTCGGAGGTGTTCCCCGCGGAGATCCGCGGCATCGGCATCTCCGTGGCGGGCTTTTTCAACTCGCTCGTCAGCTGGTCGGTCGTCCAGCTCTTCCCGTGGGAGCTCGAGAACCTCGGACCCACCACGACCTTCCTCATCTTCGGAGTGCTCGCCGTAGCGACCTTCGTGTTCACCCTCGTGTTCGTCCCCGAGACCAAGGGCCGCTCCCTCGAAGAACTCGAGGCCGAGCTCGTCCGCGCCTGATCCATGTACGTCTCGTCCCTTCCCCTCGCGCTTCTGGCGTCGCTCCTCGCCCTCCCGTCCGTCCACTGCAGCGCGCCCGCAGCCGGCGTGCCCGCGGCGGACGCTCCCACCGCGGATCCGGCCAAGGACCCGGGGCACGCGAGCGGAGGCAAGCCCGTCGCGGCCAGTGACGACGCGCTGCTTCTCGGCGACGCACGCGGGATCGAGTCCGGGTGGCTCGAGTACCTGGTCGACGTGCCGACCTGCGGCCGCTGGAACACGTCGGTGCGCGCGCGCAACCTCGGCGCGGCCGAGGCCACGGTCTGGGTCGAGGACTACGTCGGGAACCCGGACGGGCGCACGTACGACATCACGGGTCCGATCGCGTTCGCACCGGGGCCGGACGCGTCGGATCTCGTGCGCAGCGGCTCGCCCCTCGACGCGCGCGAGCACCGCATGCGCGTGCACTTCTCGGGCGGCCCCGTCGCGATCGAGGAGCTCAGCTTCTCGCTCCGCGTGCCACACGCGCTCACTCCGGCGACGCTCGTCCAGAACACCGACGGCGACGCCTGGACGCTCGTCTGGTCGGACGAGTTCGACGTGGATGGACACCCCGACGAGTCGAAGTGGACCTCGGACGTCGGCGACTGGGGCTGGGGCAACAAGGAGCCCCAGGAGTACACGCACGGGCGGCTCGCGAACGCGCGCTGCGAGGACGGACTGCTGCATATCACGGCCGTCAAGGACGACGCAGGACACTGGACGTCCGCGCGCCTGACGACGCGCGGCAAGCAGAGCTTCCTCTACGGCAAGATCGACATCCGCGCGAAGGTCCCGGTCGGCGACGGCGCGTGGGCGGCGGGCTGGCTGCTCGGCGACGCGTACCGCGACGAGGTCTCGTGGCCGTACTGCGGCGAGATCGACGTTATGGAGGCCGTTGGACGCGAGATCGACGACGAGACGGGCGACGGCATCAACCACGGCTCGTGCCACACCCGCGCCTACTACTTCAAGCAGGGCAACCACATCTCCTCGACGCTCGACGTCGAGTCGATGGGCGCGTTCCACACCTACACGGTCGAGTGGACGCCCGACGCCGTGAAGATGCTCGTCGACGGGCACCACTACTACACGTACGACAAGACGGCGAACGAGCTCGAGTGGCCGTTCGCGAAGCCGCAGAACGTCATCCTCAACCTCGCGATGGGCGGCGGGATGGGCCAGGCGATCGACCCCTCGCTCGTGAGCCAGGAGGTCGTCGTCGACCACGTCCGCGTCTACGGTCGCCGGTAGACCCCACGCACGGGCCGTCCCGCCGGGCGGCTCACCCACCAACGCCCCCCTGGCCGCGTCGGGCCGGGCGGGGAGGACCCCGGAGCCGCGCACCGGCGCGACCGACGATGGAAGAGCTGAGCCACGAGTACTTCGAGGCCGACGGCCGCGCGTACACCCGGATCACGGGCTACGACCGCATCCCGCCGTTCCTGGTCACGGTCGTCTCGTCGTCCGACTGCTGGATGTTCCTGTCGAGCCTCGGCCCGCTGACCGCGGGGCGCGGCGGGCCGCCGAACGCCCTCTTTCCGTACACGACCGAGGACAAGATCCACGACGCGGTCCCCCACACCGGGCCGTGCGCGTGGCTCCAGGTCGGCGACGCGCGCTGGCACCCGTTCGACGCGCGGGGGCGCGAGCGCTACCGGCTCGAGCGGCGCTTCTCGATGAGCACGGCCCACGACGCGGCGACCTTCGAGGAGCTCAACCACGACCTCGGGCTCGCGTTCCGCGCCACGTGGGAGGCCTCGGAGCGCCACGGCTGGGTCCGCACGGTCGAGCTCGAGCGCATCGGCGGCGGCGCGCCGCTCGACGTTTCGATCGTCGACGGCTTCCGGAATCTCATGCCGGCGGACGCGCATCCCGGGCTGCAGAACGGCTCGAGCGTGCTGCTCGACGCGTACCGCAGCACCGAACGCGTCGGAGACCTGCCGCTCGCCGTGCTGCGACTGAGCTCGATCCCGATCGACCAGCCGCGGCCGAACGAGAGCCTGCGCGCGAACGTCGTGTACACCCTCGGCCTCACGGGCGCCCGGACGCTCCTCGACGCCTCGCGCGTCGACGCGTTCCTCGCCGGCGACGACGTCCCGAGCGCTGCCCGCGCGCGCGGGCAGCGCGGCGCCTACTTCGCCGCGTTCCGCGGCTCGGTCGGTTCCGAAGCGCCCCTCCGCTGGCGGCACGTGCTCGACGTCGAGAAGGACGGCGCGGACGTCGTCGGGATCGCGGAAGGTCTCGCCGAGCCCGCGGCCCTCTGGGCCGACATCGACGCGGACCTCGCGCGGAGCCGCGACGAGCTCGACGCGATCGTGGGCTCCGTGGACGGACTGCAGCGGACCAGCGACCCCGCCGAGGACGCGCGGCACCGCTCGAACGCGCTGTTCAACGCGATGCGTGGCGGCGTCTTCGCGCGCGGCTACCGCATCGCGGGCGCCGAGTTCGCCGACCACGTCGCCGCGGTCGCGCCCGCGCTCCGAAGCGAATGCGCCGCGGCGCTCGAAGCGCTGCCGACGGAGCTCGACCGGAGTGCGCTCCTCGAGCGCTGCCAAGGCTCCCTCGCGCTCAAGCGCATCGCGGAGGAGTACCTGCCGCTCACCTTCAGCCGACGGCACGGTGACCCGAGCCGTCCGTGGAACACGTTCCGAATCCCGGGCCGGCGCCCGGACGGCGCGCGCGAGATCGGCTACGAGGGCAACTGGCGCGACATCTTCCAGAACTGGGAGGCGCTGACCGTCAGCTACCCGCACTTCGCTCCGGCGGCGGTCGCGCGCTTCCTCAATGCGTCGACCGCGGACGGCTACAACCCGTACCGCATCACGCTCGGCGGCGTCGACTGGGAGGTCCACGACCCGGACGATCCGTGGTCGTTCATCGGCTACTGGGGCGATCACCAGGTCGTGTACCTCGCGCGGCTGGTCGAGCTGGCCGAGCGCCACGTCCCCGGCTCGATCGCCGGCCGGCTCGACGCGGACGGACACGTGTTCGTCGACGTGCCGTACCGGATCGCGGGCTTCGATCGAACGCTCGAGGATCCGCGCTCGACCGTCGACTTCGACGAAGCGCGCGCGGCCGAGATCGACGCGCGCGTCGCACGCTTCGGGAACGAGGGCCGCATGCTGTCGGGACCCGACGGCGCGCCGGTCACGGCGACCCTCGGCGAGAAGCTCCTCACGCCGCTGCTCGTCAAGCTGACGAACCTCGTCCCCGGGGGCGGCGTGTGGATGAACACGCAGCGTCCCGAGTGGAACGACGCGAACAACGCGATCGCCGGCTGGGGACTCAGCGTCGTGACGACCGCGCACCTGCACGGCGCGCTCGCGAGCTGGACCGAACTGTTCGAGCGCGGTCCGGACGCCGTCGCCCTCACGGGCCCGGTCGCCGACCTGTTCGATGCGCTCTCGGAGACGCTGGCGAGCGGCCCGCCCGAGGACCCGTCCCCCGCCGAGCGCCGCCGCGTCGTCGAGCGACTCGGGCGCGCGGGCGAGCGCCACCGCACCGCCGTCTACGCAGGAGCGTCGGCGGACGGCCGCCGTCGCGTCTCGCGCGCCGACGTCGTCGCGCTCCTGCGCGCCGCGCGCCGGTGGACGCAGCGCACGCTCGAGGAGAACCGACGCGACGACGGCCTCTTCCACGCCTACAACCTGCTCCGCCTCGAGGCGGACGGCGGCCTCGCGCTCCGCCGGCTCGCGCTCATGCTCGAGGGCCAGGTCGCCGTGCTTGGCTCGGGACTCCTGGACGGCGAGGACGCGCTCGCGCTCCTGCGCGCGCTGCGTGGGAGCGCGCTCTGGCGCGACGACCGCAGCACGTACCTGCTCTACCCGAACCGACAGCTCGACGCGTTCCTGGAGCGCGGCGCGCTCCCCGACGACGCGCACGACCGCGCTTCGGTCCGCGCTCTCCTCGGCGCAGGCGGCGCCGGAGTGCTGCGCGCTGCGCCAGACGGCAGCGTTCGCTTCGCGCCCGGGATCCGGAACGCCGGGTGCCTGGACGACGCGCTCGCCGGCGTCCCCGACGAAGTCCTCGACGCTTCGGCCCGCGCGGACGTCCGCGCCCTCCACGAGGACGTCTTCGACCACGCGGCATTCCCCGGCCGTTCGATGACGTTCTTCGGGTACGAGGGCCTCGGCTGCACCTACTGGCACATGGTGTCCAAGCTCGCGCTCGCGGTGCAGGAAGCGATCGGGCGCGAGGCGGTCGATTCGACGCGCGCGGCGCTCGTCGACGCGTACGCCGAGATCCGCTCGGGGCTCGGGACGCACCTCTCGCCCGACGTCTACGGCGCGTTCCCGACGACGCCCTACTCGCACACGCCCGAGCGCGGCGGTGCGCGTCAGCCCGGACTGACCGGCCAGGTGAAGGAGGACTTCCTCGCGCGGATGCGCGAGCTCGGGGTCGACGTCGCGGAAGGGCGGATCCGGATCCGGACCGACCTCGTGCGCTTCGCCGACGGCGTCGAGCAGGCGGCCGAGCTCCGCTACCTCGACGCGGCCGGCGAGGCGCGCAGCGTGGACGTTCCCGCGGGCGCCGCCGCGTTCACCTACTGCGGTGTGCCGTTCCTGCTCCGCCGCGGCGCGCGGGACGAGGTGATCGTGCACGAGGGCGACGCGGCGCGCACCGTCGACGCGCTCGAGCTCGACGAAGCGACGAGCGCCGAGATCTTCGCGCGTTCGGGCCGCGTCACGCGGATCGAGGCGTCCGTATCCTCGACGGGATGAACGCGCCCGACGCCCCGCTGCAAGCCATACGAGAATCCGACCTCGCCGAGGTCCTCGCCGTCAACGAGGCGAACCAGCCCGAGGTTGGACCGCTGGACGCCGCGCGCCTCGAGGCGCTGTGGCGCGGCGCGGCCTGGGCGCCCTGCGTCCGTGGATCCAGCGTCCGTGGATCCAGCGTTTGCGGCCGAGCGGGTGATCTCGTGGGCTTCGCCCTGCTGCTGCGCGAGGGCGCCGACTACGCGAGCCCGAACTACCGCTGGTTCGCGGAGCGCCACGAGCGCTTCCTCTACGTCGACCGGATCGCGTTCCTGCCCGCAGCCCGCGGACTCGGGCTCGGACGAGCGGTCTACGAGGGCGCTCTGGAGCGCTGCCGAGAACTCGATGTCCCCGTGCTGTGCGCCGAGGTGAACACGCTGCCGCCCAACCCGGCCTCGCTCGCGTTCCACGAGCGACTCGGCTTCGAGTCGATCGAGCGGCGCCGGCCGTACGCGCCGGATGCGGAGGTCGTGATGCTCGAGCGGCGCGTGCGCTGACGCGCGGGACGCAGAGTCACCGGCCGCGGGACATCGCTACAGGATCGATCGATACGGAGCGCGTCACGCGGCCCGGAATGCAACGAGCCAGAACGACGGCCCGCCGCCCGAGTCGTTCAAAGGTTCGGGGAATGAGTCGGCAGCGTACCGTTCGTCCTGACACAGGGCTCATCGGCGGTGTGGCCGCGGGCCTTGCCGCCCATCCGCGATTTCAGCGTCGCCGGATGTGCGCGGTCGCGGCGCGTACGGCGCTCAGTTCGAGGCCGCGGTAGCCGACGCTCTCGAGCACCTCGAGCTCCCGTGCGGCCTCCGCGTCGAGACCGAGTACGAACAGCGTGCGCGCCAGGAGCGCGCGCGCGACCGCGTCGCCGTCGTCCTGCGCGACCAGGTCAGCGGCCACATCGCGCGCGCGGCGCCGGAGACGGCCCGCGTCCTCGGACGATCCGCGCGCGGCGCGCGTCGAGGCCGAGACCAGCATCCCGCGGACGCGCAGACGCTGGAGGTCCGCGATCTTGCCCTCCTCCGAGCGCCGCTCGTAGAGCCCGAAGAAGAGGCTCGCGCGCTGGTCGGCGATGGACCACTCGCTCGTCGCGAGCGACAGCTCGGCCGACGCGATCAGCGCGCGCGCGCGGAGCGGCGCGGGGTCGAAGCTCGGGAGCCGATCGGCGGGGATCGAGCCGAGGCGCTTGCTGGCCGACGCGAGGCGAACGCGCGCCCGGCGCAGGTCGCCAGCGGCGAGCAGGCCCTCCGCGGCGCTGAGGTGACGTTCGATCAGGAGCGGAAGCAGCTCGCCGCCGAGCCCGGACCCGACGAGCCGCTCGAGCTCTTCGATCGCGAGCGCGTGGAGCTCGGTGGCCTCCTGCGCCCCGCCGATCCGGTCGAGGGCCTCCGCCAGGCCGCCCGTGGTGCGGGCCCACTCGAGGCGCCAACCGGGCGGAGCGTCCTCGGTCTCCGCGAGCAGGCGCCAGCCCTCCGATGCAGCGCGCCAGGCCTCGACGGCGCCGGGGAAGTCGCCGCCGGCAGCGCGGGCGCGGCCCAGTTCGTCGTTGGCAGCCGCGAGGCCGGCGCGCGGCTCGACGCTGCCTGGGCTCTCCTCGACCAGCCGCTCCACGAGCTCGACGTGCTCCGCGAGCAGCTCGATCTCGGAGTCACGGTCGCCGGTGAGGCCGGCGAGGCGCGCCTGCATCTGGCGGATCTCGGCGCGAAGCCCGATCAGCTCGGTGCCCGCGCCCGCGAGACCGTCCAGAAGATCGCGAGCGCGCTCGAAGGCCTCGCGCGCGGTGTCCTCGTCGGTGCCCGTGGCGTCGAGCGCGAACTGACCGCGCTGGATCTGGGCGCGCCCGAGCGCCAGCCGGACCTCGGGCCCGGGCGACTCGACAGCCTCGCCGAGTTCGATCGCACGATCGTTGAGGGCCTGGGCCGCCTCGAGGTCGTGGGCCTCGATGGCCAGGGTGCACAGCTCGAGCAGCGACGGGAGCCGCACCTCGCCGTCGAGCGATGCCGTCGGCGCGGCGTCGACGACCTCGACGGCGCGCTCGAAGTGCGCGCGCGCGCGCGCCACGTCGCCGAGACGCAGCTGCGCGCGCCCGTTCCACAGCAGGGCGCGGGCGAGGAGCGACGCGCCGTCCGGATCCTGCGCGGCGTCGGGGACGTCGAGCGACGCGAGAGCGCGCTCACCGGCCTGGGCGAGGCGGGCGACGTCGCGGACGCGGCCGAGCTCGGGGTAGGTGCCTGCGAGCAGGCCCTCGATCGCCGCGCGCGAGTCCGCGAACTGCTGGTCGGCGACCTCGCGGGCGGCCGCGGACCGCCGCATCGCGAAGACGAGCATGAGCACCGCCAGGGCCGCGACGAGCGCGACGAGGGCCTCCTTGCGCGAGACCCCGCGGATCTGCGTCGCGCCGCGCAGCGCCGCGGCGAAATGGGCGGCCGACGGCCGCTGGTCGACGTGCGGGCTCGCGGCGAGCACCACCAGCCCCTGCAGCTCGCCTTCGAATCCGTGCGGGACGCTCACGCGCCCATCCACGGCGTCCAGGGCGACCTGCTCACCCTCGGAACGCCGGGCGGGGATCCCCTCGACGAGTTCGCGAACGATCAGCGCGAGGGAGAACGCGTCCGAACCGACGCTGGGCTCCTCGCGCCGGGCGATCTCGGGCGACGCGTAGCGCAGCACCTGGAGCACGCGCTCGCCGGCCTCGTCGGGTTCGAGGACGCCCACGGTCCCGTCGCGCTGGAGGATGACGGCGCGAGGGGTCAGGGCGCCGTGGACCAGGCCGCGCGCGTGCCGAGCCGCGATCTCGGCCGCCAGACGCTCGCCCAGGCGCAGCGCCTCGCGGCGGGACAGCCCCTCGCGGATCGCGTCGCCGAGCGTCGGTGCGCCCCCCACGGCCGGCGCCCCGCCGGGCGTCGGATCCGCGTCACTCACAGGGTCCCTCTCCACGCCCGAAGGCTACCCCGCGCTCGTGGCCGGAGGGAGACGCTTTCGCCGAGCCCGCGCGGTCCTTCGTGAAGGGCGCGCCACCCGGCGCGGCGCGCCGCCCGTCGGGCCAGGTCCACGGGCCGCACGGGTCAGGCGGTGATGATCTCGACGCCGTCCGGGCCGAGGAAGAGCGTGTGCTCGGTCTGAGCCACCATCACGCCGTCGTTCTCGACGAGCGGCGGGTAGCGGACGAGCGAGCCCTGCCGCGCGAGTTTGGAGATCGTGTCGTCCAGTGTCTCGCGATCGAACGCGTCGAAGTACCGGCGCGCGATCGGGAGGCCGTTCCACGACTGCATGGCGCGCAGGACGTCCTTGTCGATGCCCTTGGCCTTGCGCGGCGGACGCACGAGCATGAACACCTCGGCGCGCCCGGCCTCGCGGATGAACCCGCGTCCCGTGCAGGCGAAAGGCTCGATCGCGACGACCATGCCCTCCTCCAGGCGGCCGCCGCCGCGCTCGCCGTAGCTCGGGATCTGCGGTGCACAGTGGACCTTCCAGCGGTCGAGACCGTGGCCGGTGAGGTTGCGGACGGGCTCGAAGCCGGCCTTGGTGATCGTCCGCTCGACCGCGGAGCCGATCTCGGAGACGGGCCGGCCGGGCTCGGCCAGGCCGATCGCAGCGCCGAGCGCGTCCGCCGAGGCCTGGATGAGCCCGCCCCAGCGGCCGTCGCTCGACAGGTCCACCGTGCAGGCGGTGTCCGCGATCCAACCGTCGACGTGGACGCCCATGTCCACCTTCACGCAGTCCCCCTCCTCGTAGACGGTCTCGTCCTCGGGAGCGGAGCAGTAGTGGGCGGCGCACTCGTTGCGCGACGTCTGTGCCGGGAAGGCGGGCGCCGCTCCCTCCTCGCGGATGATCCCCTCGATCCCCTCGAGGACCTCGCGGAGCCCCACGCCAGGAGCGATCTTCTCTCGCGCCCACTCACGGCACCGGGCGGCGATGCGCCCCGCGCGGCGCGTTTTTTCCAGCCCTTCGTCGTTCATCGCGGCGATGGTAGCGCCGATGGCTCGGAGGACGCCGGCGAAGGGCGCGGAACGGGTCCGCGCAGCGTCGGTGGAGAAGGCCCCGAACCCCTCCGTCCCCCCCTTGCACCGCGGCGAATCGCTCGTCCCGTCGGCCCCCGCGCACGGCGTCCCGGCCGGCCCGGATCCTCGGTCCGCGGCCCCGTCCGGCCTCTTCCGACGGGCCGCGCTGGCGCTGGCCTGCGCCATCGTCCCGACGTGCACGACGACCACGACGGTCGGGCCAGCGAGCGCGCCTTCGGCCGTGCTCACCCCCCTCCCGGCCGTCAAGGGCTGGGCGGTCGTCGAGCGCGGCGCCGCCGTCGGCTCCGTCATCAGCTACCGCTCGACGGACGAGTCCCAGCGCATCCTCTACGCGGTGCGGAACGAGTGGTCCCAGGACATGGGCACGGTCGACGCGATGGGGAGGGCCTGGCGCCGCGTCCCGCACGGCGAGGACGAGTGGCTCGGAACGGGCACGGTGCTCGACGGCGCCCGCCGCATCCTCGGCCTCGAGGACGACGTGCGCCTCGAGCAGCGACCGCTCGACGCGCTCCGGACCGCGCCCGCAGCGCAGCGGGAGCGAGACGACGGTTAGTCGGTGTTTTTTTCCGGAATCCGTTGACCGAGCGGCCCTCCGCCGCTCGGACGTCCGCCCCGCCTCGGCAGCGGTTTCCCTCAACCCGGAACGGCGTGCGCTCGATGAAGACTCAGCGGCGCAACCGGAAACGGCGGCGCTCGATCTTCCCCGCTTCCCCGCACCTCAAAGCTCCTCCAGGCTCCCCGGCCATACCGATGATCAAGCTCGAAGCAGGCGAACGAATCGGCGCGTACCGCGTCGTGGACTTCCTCGCTCGAGGCGGCTTCTCCCTCGTCTACCTCGCGGAAGACGAAGCGGGCCAGAAGGTCGCTCTCAAGATCGGAGACGTCGCCGGTGGGGGTCGGTACGTCACGCGTTTCCTCGAGATCACCAACAAGCGGCAGCCGGAGGGGATCAGCCCCGACGAGACTCCCGCCGAGGCGATCTTCTTCCGCCAAGACGGTGTGCGCATCGACTTCCTCGACGTGCACGAGATCGACGACCTCGTCCGCGGCGAGGCCGACCTCCTCCGCACGATCAAGAACCCGAACGTCGTACGGGTGCGCGACTGTTTCCGCCACGACGGCCGGCCCGTCATGGTCATGGACTTCGTGCGCGGGAAGACGCTGCGCGAGAAGATCCGCGCGCTCGAGGGCATCCGCCTCAACTGGTTCCTGACCATCGTGCGCTCGCTGCAGAAGCTGCGCGACGCCGGCGAACTCAGCTACCACGGCGACCTCAAGCCCGAGAACATCCTCGTCAAGCCGTCGGGCTCGGTCGTCCTCGTCGACCCGGCCATGCGCGCCGACGAGCGCGGCGTCATCACCACGACCCCGCACTACAACCCGTTCCTCCTGCGCGACAGCAAGGCGGACGTCATGGGCATCGGCGTGATGCTCTACGAGATCCTGACCGGCGTCCTGCCGTTCGACGACGTCCCGTGGCAGTACGCGGGCCGCGAACAGGGCGGCGAGGTCGAGCGCCTCTCGTTGAGCTACTTCCTCAGCTACACGCCGCCGCGCGACCTGAACCCGAACACGCCCGAGGCGCTCGAGCGCATCGTCTACAAGTGCCTCACCGTTCAGGAGTACGGCCTCGAGGAGCTCGAGACGGACCTGGTCGACTTCCTGCGGAAGGACTGAGGCAAACTCGGCACGAGTGGATCGCGGACCGCCGCGGGCTCCCGATGGGAGTCCGCGGCGGTTTGCGTTCGGGGCCAAGACACGGGCGAGCCTCCGCCTTGGCCGCGCTCGATCAGTGCCGTGCGTGCGCTCGTTCAGCGACCTCGCCAGCAGTCAACGTCACGGAGGCACAACGGTCGCTCGACGGGAACTCCATCGAGCCTCCTGTCCGTCGCGCTACCACTGGATTCGGATCGCTTCACGGCGCCACTTCGAGTCGGGGTGATTCACCGAACCCACGTAGCGCTCGTCGTTGGTGCCGTGTTGCGGCCGCCCCGCGGGAAGGGACCCATCTGGCCCCGCGTCTCTCACTCGCAGGTAGAGGTGCCACCGGGTGGTCGCGCCTTCATGGAAGAGGCACGACTCGGGGTGAGCGAGGGCGACTGCCTGGTCGTCCGTCTCGAGGAGAGCGACGGCACTGCCATCGTTGTTGGTCATGGTGGCGCTGACTTGATCCGGATCGAAACCGTTCAGATCCCGCAGGAAGAAGAAGGCACTGGAGCCCGCGAGGACATCGTCGATCACGATCTCGAACTGGTCGTTGTCATTCCGGAATGGAGTGTCTTCGTGACTCAGGTCGTAGATGTAGAACGGCTCTTCGCCCGGACCTGCGACGATCAACGGCAGCTGCCGCCTGTCCCTCGCCGCGAAGTGGTTCTGAAAGACGACGTCGAGCTCAGGGCTGCCTGTGACGGGTCGCGGGGATCGGAGGATCCTCCAGTTGAAGTGCTGCTCGATCGTCGATGTATCGTCCGAGAAGCAGTGCCTCGATTCGTTTCGCTTGCCGTCCGCGAGATCGAAGTGCGCGACTCGTAGATGACCAAAGTGCCGATCCGACACGAAGAGAGCATCGACTTTGCTCTCCCCGGCGGGGACCGGGTATGTGGCCGGGATGCCCCCATAGACCGGTTCCTGGGCGCGGAATCCGCTGGGATCCGTCGCATCCGGTACGAAAGTCAGGTTCCAAGGATGACCCGACACGATCGATCGAGCCGGAGCGGAAGCGGGCCCATTCGGCGCGTTCAGACGTTGGAATTGATCGAGCAGAACCAGTCCCCATTTCGACGGGGCGCCAAGATTCTGTTCGGTTCCACTACCCCAGAAGGCCACATCGAGCGGGGGGAGCTCCACGCCGGACGGGTCGAGCGGACGCTGGATTCGAATGGTCTCCGTCGTCGCGTTGTAGTCGAGGCCAGGGAACGGACTCAGTCCACCGTTGTCGGTCCAGGAGTAGAGGTTGAGCAGCAGTCTCGGCTGAGTCACTTCAGGGCCACTCGGCCCAGTGAGATCGACGTGGTGGACGTTCTCGAACAGAACGTTCGGGTGGAGGGTCGCCGCCCCCCGCAGCTGCACCACGGTCTCGAACCCGAAATCCGTCGTGACGATCATCACCTCGTCGAAGCGCGCGGCGCCGTCGTAGACCATCGCCACCGTGTTGCGCCTGAGGGCGTTCGGCGGGACGGCGGGAATCCACTGCATTCCGCCCGTATCGAGGAACCACGAGTCTTCCACCTTCGCGTACGAGGCGAAGTCCGTGGCGCGATTGCAGTCCGCGATGACGCACCGGCGCAGAACGAGCTGATCCGTGCCCGTCGACGTGTAGATCCCCCCATCGCAACCGTACGCGGTGAAGCCGTCGACGACTTCGTACGAAGGATCGCGCGCCGCGCTCTCATCGTCCTCGTCGATGCTGGAGTCCTGAACACGAGATGGAATCCAGGAAGTGTTCCGTCGGACTCCGATGTTGCGGCTGTCCGTGTTGTCGACGAATCCGTCGCTGGGCATACTCGTGTCCTCGTCGGGACCATCCGCCTCCACGGAGTCGTTGAAGTGGAGACCGAGCTTGCACGCGTGGACGCGGTTGTCGCGGAAGAGCGAGCGACCGGTGTAGGGGTCCGTCTGGAACGGCATGCGGAGGGCCGGCGCCACGTTGCTCAGCACCGGGTCCAGCGCGGAGAGCCCCATAGGCTCCCGCACGAATGCCATCCAGAATCCGGTGCCCTGGAAGCTACCGGCCGCCACGTTGTTCGTGACGGTGTTGAAGGGATTCGTGATCCAGAAGGCGGCCGGCGCCCGGTTGCGAAAGTTGTCATTGTTCGCCGCATTGCGATCGGTCGGTGAAGAGTCACTCCGGATCGGCGCTCGGTCCTTGTGGGGCCGTAGAGCCGCCATGACGAGGTTGCCATCGATGACGTTCCGCATCTCGGAACCATCCTCGAGGAAGATCGTGTGGCCGAGGCAGCGGTAGGTCACGTTGTTCATCACACTGACCTCGTTCGATCCGTGGATCGTGATGCCGCGGTTGAACGACTCGTGGATGCTGCAGCCGTGGACGAAGCTACGCGCCCCCTCGTCCCCGAGCAGGTGGAAGTGGACGGGGTACGTCCCCAACCCGTCGTGCTCACCGAGCCCCGGCCGCTTGGCGATCCCCATCTTGCTGAGCTCGACATGGGAGAAGCGGCCCGTGCCACCTACGGCGCAGCAGGCCTCCTTCATGACCATCACGTGGCCGCCGAACTGGGACAACGGGTCCGAATCGTCCGGGTTCTGGTAGTCCAATGGGACGTTGGCGTCGCTGGTGATCCGGACGTTCCGCGTCAGGTTCCCCACCTCGACCGACTGGTCGAGCTCGATCGTGGGCTGCGGTGCAGGACCATGCTCGTCCCCTTCGACGCTCGAGTCCCGCAACAGGTACTCGCCAACCGCCGCTCGCGGATCCTGGAAGGGGCCGATAACGGTCCTGCCAGAGTCCGAGACCAGGGGATTCGAAGACTCTCGTCCCTGGAAGAGCGCACCCAGGGCGTCCGGGTTGTTCATCAACGGCAGCATGCTCGCCGACGACATGTCCAGGTCGACGATTCCACCCGCGGGCGAACCCTCTACTTCGAGCCGCGACGTGTAGTCCGTCAGGACGTAGGCCGACGTGGTCAAGTCGTAATCGGGAAGCGCGCCCGCGCCAAGTCCGAGGCCGCTCCGGTTGAACACTGATGCGGTCAGGCAGAGCACGTCTCCGTCTCCCCAGAGTTCGGATTCGGTGACCTCGATCCGCTGCAAGATCCCGAGCGCGCCGGCCGGAACGGTCTTTCTGAGGTGACTCCATGAGGTCTTCTCGAGGCCATGCATGTCGATCGTGCCCGAGTCCATGGCCATGAGGAACTTGGTCCCGTTCATGCCGTCCGGATTCGGGTCGTACGGCCCGACGAGCCGCAGCTCGAAGTCGCTCGCGAATCGAAGCTCCTCTCGGCCGACTTCTAGACGTGCGCCGTAGGTCCGTCCGCTCACGGGTTCCCCGGCCACCATCACGGTGCGTGCCTCGAGTTCGACCGAGACGCCGTCGTCGAGCGCGAGCACGTCACCGCCACAGCTCACCTCATCGGCCGCGTGCGTGCCATCGAGCCCGACTGCATGGCCCGCGAGAATCGTGACGTCGTCGTCACCGTCGGGGATTCCGTCGGGATCGAATCCTGAGGTCAAGGTCCACGAGGCGGCGTCGTCCCATTCGGACACTCGCTCGAGGCGCACAGCATCGATGAATGCCACGTGGTTGCCTGCTCCGAGCGCCGCCGCGTGCTTACGGAAGCGGACGTTCAGGTTCTCACCCGCCTCGACCTTGAACACGACCGAGTCGTACTCCTGGAAGAGCATGTGACGGGGGAGTTCGATGGCGACAGTTCGAAGATCCGTCAGCGTGGGGCCGACATTGACTTCAATTGCGGTCTCCTCCGGATCGCCACCAGAATTGACGCGGGCCGCAGCCTTGTACCGAACCCGATAGAGCCCTTCGGCAAGGCCAGTGAGTTCGAGCCGCACGGACGAATTCGCCCCCTGCAGGAATGCGAACTGGTCCCCGTCGACCGTGGGACGCACGGTGTTTCGGTGCGCGGCTGGGATCCAACCGGAGTCCACCTTGGCGAAGCCCGAGGCATTCGTGCCAAACAACCAGCGTCCAGTGTTCTGGTATTCGGCCGTACCCGGTTCCAGGGGGTTCGGCGCTGATCCGGGGGGGGGATTCACCCAGAAAGGTTCGGGACCGGGCAGACAGAACGCGCTGATTCCTCCGGTACACCCGGGGAGTGGGTCGAAGCTCCAGTCCGCGTTCGTGGGCGCGGAGGCGGGTCCGGTCGGCACGATCGGATCGATCGCACTTCCGACGGAAACGAATTCCGCCTGCGGCGAGGCGGATGCGAGGGTGGCGAGCGCGAACGGAAGGAGCGGCGCCGTGCTTCGGCACGGCGCGATCGAGAATCGCATCGATGTGTTGTGTTGAGAGGGGTTGCATGAACCCAACGCGACCGAGTGGGGACACTCGGCTCAACGCAACGGTGGCGAGGAGCAGAACGGCGAGCGCGAACGGGAAGAAAGTCGACGGTCGAACGAGCGCGGCCGGGACGAGGCGAGCATCCCGGATATCAGCGCTCCACGACCGAGCAACGCGACACTATCCACGACGAGTGATCGCCGCAACCCCGGGCAGGAACGCACTCACTCGGGGCCGCGCCAAGGCCCCTACGGGACGGGCGCAACCGATGCGCACCGAGGTGCGCCTTGCGCGGACCATTCGCGTGGGCCCGTCACTCACTCATCCCCCCTGATCACTCGAACTTCGAACGGCGCACGAGACTCACGGGCGCTGCCACGACGAGGTTCCAGCGTCGACGGTGCCTTTGTTCGCCGCGCCCGGCGTGCCGACGAGCGCATGGCCCACGTGTAGCCACCCCGGCACGACTTGCCTCTCGCGCGCGAGAACCAGGCGATCGTGAGGCGCCTCTTCGGAGTGCTCCGAGGTGCCGACGCCGGCGTGCTCCCGATCGAGTCTGGCCGTTTCTCCGGCACTCCAGACGCGCAGTTCCGACGAGGCGCGGTGTGCGGCGCACTCCGGCGCTAGTGCCCGGTCACGCTACAGATCACAACGGACGCACCCACAGGGTCTTGCAGCACGGTGCCGCCGGGAACTCCGCCGGACGACTCGAAGTCAAGGTACACGGCTCCGTCCGCGTCGCGCGCGGCTCGCTTGCTCGCTTCGAGGTCTCCGACGGGCAAGTGCAGCAGCCAGACCGCCGGCACCGCGCCCCACGCCCCTTCGGCGCTCCGGATCCTCGCGATCGGAGATCCTTCGCCGGACGCAGACCGGCACTCGAGCAGCGATCCATCGGCGCTGTCGCGGATCGACCAACCGATCACCGTCCGATAGAACTCCGCCAGGAGGCGCACGTCGCGCGTCGCGATCTCGCAGAGGGCGATGCGCCCGGTGTCCGCTCCGGCCTCGTGCGACGCGTCCGCCGGGATGATCCCGAACGCAGCGCCGCCCGGATCCCGGAGCGCGGCCCACAGGCTCTTGCCCCCGGCGTCCTTCCCGTGCATCAGCTCGATCCCGCCCGCTTCGAGCGCGCGCTCGACGCTCGTGGCCACGTCGGCGACCTGGATGTGCGGCATCCACTGCAGCGGGAGCGCCGAGTACTCCTCGGTGCGCGCGCCGATGCCGATGATCGGCTGCCCCGCGCTGTTGATGAGGTCGTCGCGCCAGAGCGGACGTTCGCCGGTGGCAAGGACCTTCCCGTAGAAGGCCACGACGCGCTGGTGTTCGGGTACGGCGATGTCCGCGCTCGGGACGCGACCAGCGGTGAAAGCACTGGGGTCGTTCATGGGATGAGCCCGTCAGCTGCGTGAGTCGGGCGCTGCAGTCTATCCCGACCGTTCGCGGACGCCGGAAGCGCGCTGAGCACTGCGACCGCGCCAATGGGCCACGGCAGACGTGCCTCCGAACGAGGCAAACGCTGCGAAGCCGGCTGCTCTCGACCGCGCGAGAGTCCAGGTGAGTGCGCACGTCTCGCGGCGCGGTGATAGTCTCGGTGCCAGCATTCGCCCATCGAAGTCTTCCCGACTTCACGCAACGCGAGGGTCCTGATGGGTGACCCTCTCTCGCACGCTCGCGCCATCGCCGCCCCGGTGACTCCGGGGTCGCGCACGGCGACTTCCACGCCACATTGCCGCCACTCCTCTGCCGGGAGCCGCGGCGCTCGCAATGCTCTTCACGAGCTACGTCTTCCTCTACGTCTTCCTGCCAGCGTTCCTGGTCACCTACTACGCGCTCCCGAGCAAGGGCCGCGCGTGGTGGTTGGCCGTAGCGAGCTACGTTTTCTACGGCTGGTGGCGTCCGGACTTCGTGATCCTCATGTGGATCTCGACGTGCGTGGATTTCTTCTGCGGCCGTCGGATCCGCAACAGCCAGGACGCCGGGCGAACGGGCAAGCCATTCGTGGTGCTGTCCGTGCTCGTCAACCTGGGCCTGCTTGCGTACTTCAAGTACGCGAACTTCGGGATCGAATCGCTCAACGCGATCCTCGCGGAGTTCGATCGTGACCCCATCCTGTGGGTGGACGTCGTCCTTCCCGTCGGGATCTCGTTCTACACGTTCCAGACGCTCAGCTACTCGGTCGACGTCTACCGGCGCCAGGCGGATCCTGTGGACAGCTTCGGCGACTTCGCGTGCTACGTCGCGATGTTCCCACAGCTCGTAGCGGGACCGATCGTCCGCTACCGCTCGATCGCTGAACAGCTCAGGGAACCGGGGACTTCGTGGGCCGCCTTCTCCACGGGCTGTCTGGTCTTCTTCGCCGGCTTGACGAAGAAGGTCCTGCTCGCGGACACCTTCGCGATCGGCGCGGATGCCGCGTTCGGCGCGGAAGCACTGTCGACCCTCGACGCATGGCTCGGCGCGCTCTGCTACACGTTCCAGATCTACTTCGACTTCTCGGGCTACTCCGATATGGCCCTCGGGCTCGGGCTGATGATGGGCTTCAGGCTGCCCGTCAACTTCGACCGCCCCTACGTGTCGCGCAGCGTCACCGAGTTCTGGAGGCGCTGGCACATCTCGCTCTCGTCCTTCCTCCGGGACTACCTCTACATCCCTCTCGGCGGGAATCGACACGGGACCGTGAGGACGTACGTGAACCTCGCGCTCACGATGCTCCTCGGAGGGCTCTGGCACGGAGCCGCGTGGACCTTCATCGCGTGGGGTGCGTACCAGGGATTCTGGCTCATCCTCGAGAGGCTCTCGGGAAGGCGCTCGTTCTACGCCTCGCTCCCCCCCGCGCTCGAGAAGGCCGTGACGTTCGTGATCGTCATCTTCGGCTGGGTGCTCTTCCGCTCCGAGTCGATCGAGTCCGCCGGTCTCTACATGCAGACCATGTTCGGACTCGGAGGGAGCGACGCGTCGCCGGTCCTGACCGAGTGGTCTCGCTTGCAGTCCTTCATCCTCGGCGTCGCCCTGGTCGTCGTCCACGGATTCAGGACGACGCAGTCGTACGCCGAGCGGCCTCCGGCCTGGTGGATCGCGTCGGTCTTCGCGTTGACCGCGATGGCCCTCGTCCAGCTCCACCGAGCCAACACCGTCCCGTTCCTCTACTTCCAGTTCTGATCGCCGAGGCATCGACGAGACACCGCGAGTACGACCCATGGAGACTCTGATCCCCTGCGCGCAGATGTCGCTGGCGCGCATCAAGACCGTCACGGCCACCGCCACGCTGCTCATCCTGGGGACCCTGGCGGTGGATGTCGTGTATCCGGCTCCGAAGGCGAAGCTTGGCCGAGCTGCCGCTCTGGACGCTCAGGCGCGACTTCAGAATGCGTCGTTCGCCGACGGGTCTCTTGCCAGCTACGTCGCAGACCAGCTGCGTGCGCGGTCACGGACCCAGTTCGCGACGGTGCCGTTCTGGTCCGCCGCGCTTCTTCGATGGGGCAGACACGGCAACGAAGGTGTCGTGGTGGGCAAGGACGACTGGCTGTTCCTTCGTCCGCGCACCACGATCCCTCCCGAGATGCGCGCGGCGGGCGCTGGCCTCATAGCGGCCTACACCGCAGCGATGGAGCGGCGCCTCGCCGCGCATGGTGCCGACTACGCCCCGGCGCTCCTTCCGCGCAAGGCTGTCATCGCACGCGAAGCCGTTCCCAGAGGAATCGACGTGTACGACCGCTTCGAACGCGACCTCGAGGCTGCTATGGAGCGGCGCGGAGTCGGGTACGTTCCGCTGCTGGATCGGTGGTTGGATCTTGCACCCGAAGCCGTGTATCGCACCACGGATACGCACTGGGACCTGGGCGGCCGCGTCGCGTTCGCGAAGGCCCTCCGCGAGCGGTTCCAGGACCATGCGATGCCCAAGCTCGACGTGCCCTTCAAGATCGCAGCATTCGAGTCGCAGTCCGACCTGCTGGGCCGCCTCGGGGTCCGCGGCGTCGATGCAGCGCTGCGTATCGTCAAGCAGCGTCCGCACCACTCCGCCTACATCAATCAGGCTGCCCTCTACGGCGCACTCGGCGGCTCACCTACCGATCGCGTGATCGCTCAGGTCGGGACGAGCTTCACGAAGACCCACGACCTCGGTGGAGTCGTCTCGTACGTGCTCGGTAGACACGCCTACGTGGTGGGCTACGGTGGTGTAACGCCAGCCGAACCTCTGCACCGGCTCATCGGGAACGCCGGGCTCGATGGGCTTCCCGAGAAGATCGTGCACGAGATGCCCGTCTCGCTCATCGTCGCTGCGCTCAACAACGGAGGAGAAGGGCGAAAATGGATCGCGCGAGGCTTCCACGCCGTCCCGAACATGGGCGTCAGCATTCTCGATGAAGCGACGGATGGGGTCGTCATGCGCACGCAGACTCCGGAGGTGAACACCCGGCTCTTCGTCGAAGCGGGCGAGGTGCTCACGAGCGGAGACGGTGTGGTCTCCGTCCGCATCGACGCAGCGAACGGCGCCCCGTTTCGCCTCCGTGCATTGACCGGCAAGTTCGCGCTGAACGCGAGTCGATCGAACGGAGATCGCCCGATCGAGATCCCCGTCCTCGCGCCAGGCGCGACAAGCGCGCCGCTCCGAGTGATCGCTCTGGACGAAGCCACTCGTCGCATGGACTTGGACATGACGCTGGTCACGGACGCGGACCTGGGCCGGATCCAACCGGCCAGGCCGACCGGCGTCGAAGGACCGCTCGAGTTCGAACTGGACCCCGACCTCGAGGTGGGAGACTTCACGACGCTCGTCGTACGCGGTGCACTGATCGGCGCCTTCGAAGTCGTCGCGGAAGGCACCGACGACGAGGGCCAGCCCCTCGCGCTGACCTGGCCCTTCGAAGGAGCGAGAGCAAGGCTGGCGATCCTCAACGCGAACGCCTTCGCCGGCGGGCGTATCGATCGAGTGATCCTCCGGGGACCCTCGATCCAGGACGTTCAGGTCGGCCTCGCGCCGTGGCTGGGCGGCGCAAATCAATGATCCGAGCGCGAGGGCCGCGGGGCCCAGAGCATCCAGCTGCGTCGCGTCGGTCCACGAAAGCCGCCGCGCACACGTGGCGACTGCGCGTCGTGCGGCGCCGCGCGATCCGCAGGACGGAAGAAACCGTCGGCTTCGGAAGGCTCCACCGGCGGAACCCATCCGGCGATCGGACGCCGATCCTCGGCCCGTCCAAGCCCGTTCGGCCTGCGGCGGCGCACCCTGGCGCGCGCAATCGCTCTCGCCGTGCGGAGGACTCGAGCCCGCGGACCGAGCCCACCCAAGCCCGACCGGATCACGCGCTCGACGAGCAACCGGGTGCATTGCCCGCCGCGAGGAGGAACGGCCGAGTCCTTCTCACCGCCCCCCCAGCTCCAGCTCCCGCAGGAACTCGATCGTCGAGCTGAAGAACACGGGCTCCACGCGGTCGAACTTGAAGTACGAGAGCCCCCCGGCCGCGCCGGGGAAAACGCGGAACACGTTCCCTCGCTCGGTGCTGTGCGGCAGGCCTGGAACGACCTCGATCCGAAAGCGCTCGTTGCCGGCCGCTATCAGCAGCGTGCGCAGATTCTCGACGTTGGTCGAGGCTGGGACCACGTCGTCCCTCTCGCCGAATACGCCTAGGTAGGGTACGTCGGACAGTCCCGAGAGCAGAGCCGTCGGGTCGTAGGAGTGCCGGCGCAGCCAGATCCGGTCGAGCTGGTCGGCGCTCGGCGGGAAGTCGTCGTCGCCGAACATGCGGTCGAGCCAGCCTTCTTCGGTCGCCTGGACGCGGATCGCTTCGAGGGCCGCGAAGATCTCCTCCGGCGGAGACGTCCGGTCGCCGGCGAGCTCGACCTGGCGATCGACGAGCGCGATCTGCGCCTCCGTGAGCCCGAGCGACGCGCCGATCGCGCGGCCCGAGTCGAGCTGCTGCTGGAGGATCGACGTGCTCGCGCCGATCCAGGTGACGAGGAAGGCCGGATCCGGGCGCTCCTCGTCGTCGATCAACCGCTCGGTGAGCGCCTGCGCGGTCCACGCGCCCGCCGATCCGCCGATGAGGCCGATGCGCTCCGGCGCGATCCGAGGATCGGAGAGCGCGGCCGAGTACGCGGCCTCGGCGTCCCGTACCAGCTCGTCGAAGGTGCGCGTCCCGCAGTCGCCCTCGCTCTTGCCTGCGCCGCGCTGGTCGTAGGCGAACGTCGCGTAGCCGTAGCGCGCAAAGACCCGCCCCTGCCGCCGATGTCGCCCACGCGTCGAGCAGCCGCGACCGTGGATGCGCACGAGGCACGGGAACGGCCCTTCGCCCTCGGGCAGCACCAGTGTGCCTTCGAGGCGCACGTCGCTCTCGAAGGTGACCGGCACCTCGACGACCGCGGGCTCCGGCTCCGGCAGGCTGCGCTTGAGGTGCAGCGTGACCTCGGGGCTCCAGCGCCCCGCCGGGCCGAACAGCTCGCCGTACTCGGCGTCGTCGAACAGGAACGCCTCACCGTACGTCGAGTTGAACGTAAGCCGGCCGCGCTCGTCCGTCTTCAGCTCGACTGGATCGAGCCAGCCGTAGTAGACCCAGTCGGGGATGCGCTCCTCGGCCACGATCCGCCCTTCGTCGTCGCGGGTCACGCGCACGTCGACGCGCAGGGCGGAGCCCGAGCGCACGTAGGCGCCGCTCCAGCTGCCGAGGAAACGGTCGAGTTCGACCTGCGGGCCGGGGGCCAGCAGCGGAAGGCACAGAAGAGCGGTCGAGACGATCAAGGCGGGTCGCTTCGGTTCGGGGTAGAGGCCAGGGCACGGGCGAAGAGCCGCGCGCGGGCCCGCCCATGGTGCACTCCATGGCCCGAGTGCGCGCGGGCGCCTGGGTCGACGACGCTCGTCGCTGGCTCCGCTGCAGCTCGCTCGGGAGCCGGCCGCGTGTCACCGGGCGACGCTGCGCGTCCGTACGAGCGCGTTCCGGCGCTGCGCGCGTGCACGAGATCACTCCGGCAGCTCGAAGTAGCCGCAGAGCTTCTGGATCCTGTCGCCCTCGTCCAGGTCGTAGACGAAGACTCCGTCGTAGCGCAGCGGCTCCCCTTCCGAGCGACCGATCTCGACCGTGGCCACGCGGGCGACCGAGCGTCCGGAGACGTGCTCCTCGCGGACCTCGAACGCCACCGAGGCGGCAGGTGCCACGACCGCGTCCCAGAAGCCCGCGAGGGCCTCGCGGCCAACCAGCCCCGTTCCGTCCGGATCGAGCGCGGACCCGCCCACGGGATCACGCAGCACGGCGTCCGGAGTGAAGCAGTCGAGCCAGGCCTCGCGGTCCTTGGACATCACGGCGCGCATGGCGCGGGTGGGAGTGCTCGTGGTCATTGGTGATCGATCTCGGGTTGCACTTTACGCACGTAAAGTAGCACGCTCTTGACTCATGTCAAGCGCACCGACCAAGGAGCGGCTGCTCGAGGCGGCGTGGAGCCTGATGAAGCGCGACGCGGAGAAGGCCACGCTCGCGGCCATCGCTGCCGAGGCAGGCGTCAGCCGGCAGGCCCTGCACCTCCACTTCGGCGCCCGCAGCGGCCTCCTGCTCGAGATGGTCCGCTGGGTCGACGAGCGGTCCGCTTTCTTCGAGAAGCTCGAGCCGATCCGGGAGCTCGAAGACCCGGCCGAACGCCTGCGCGTCTACGTCTGCACCTGGCTCGACTACCTGCCCGCGCTGCACCCGGTGCCCGGCTACCTCGCCCGCGCGCGGTCGGACGTCTCGGCGCGGGAAGCGTGGAACGACCGGATGGAGGCGCTCGAGTCGCTCTACCGCCGGCCTCTGAAGGAGCTGCACGTGAGCGGGCAACTGAGCGACGGACTCAAGCCCGCCGCCGCGCTCGATCTCGTCCGCACGATCGCCTCCGTGCACGCGTGGGAGTTCCTGGTCCACGAACGCGGCTGGTCGCAGAAGCGAACCACCCGCACGCTCTGGTCATCTGTCGAGGCGGCGATTCTCCGGCGGGGCTGAGCGGCAGTACGGCAGTACGAATCACACCGGGCTCCGTACTGCGGTACTCAGAACCGGTCCTCCGCCACGTAGACCTCCTCGTCCAGCACGCCCTCCCACTTGCCGACCGCCGTCGCCACGGCTGCGTCGCCGGTCACGTTCGTCACCGTGCGCATCATGTCCAGCAGTCGGTCGAACGGATAGATGAAGCCGATCACCAGGATCGCCTGCTCCGCAGAGATACCGACCTGTTCGAGCGCGGCCGCAGAGAGGATCAGGCCCGCGCTCGGGATGCCGGCCGCGCCGATCGACACGAGCGTCGCCATCACGGCCACGAGGAGGTACTGGCCCGGCGTCACGGCGATGTCGAGCGCCTGCGCGCCGAACAGCGCGACGAGGCCGATGTAGATCGCCGTCCCGTCCATGTTGATCGTCGCGCCCAGCGGCAGGACCGACGCGGCGACGGACTTGTCCACGCCGAGGTTCTCGTTTACGCAGGTGATCGTGACGGGCAAGGTCGCACCGCTCGACGAGGTGGAGTAGGCGACCGCCTGCGCATCCGTCACGCCGCGGAAGAACGGCCTGAGCGGCAGCCGCAGGAGGAGCTTCACGATCCCGCCGTAGGTGATCGCGATGTGGATGATGCAGGTCAGATAGAGCGCAAGCGTGAGCAGCCCGAGGCTCGTCAGGATCCCGAAGCCCTTGTCCGCCATGACGACCGTCATCAGCGCGAACACGCCGAACGGGGCCGTCTCCATGACGATCACGGTCACCTTCATGATCGCCTCGGCCGCGCTGTCGAAGAAGCGCGCCGCGGCCTCGCCCTTCCCGCGCGCCATCAGGATCCCGACGCCGAGGAGGATCGAGAAGAAGATCACCTGCAGGACGTCGCCTCGCGCGAGGGCGTCGAAGGGGTTCGTCGGGACGATGCGGAGGAAGCGGTCGACGATGCCACCCGCCTGGTCGGCCGCCGCCTGTTTCGCCTCGATCGCCTGGGTGTCGACCTCGGCGAACGTGCTCGCGTCGAGGCTCGCCCCCGGCTGCAGAAGCGTCCCCATCAGGAGCCCCAGCGTCACGGCGATGGCCGTCGTACCGAAGTACATGGCCAGCGCACGCCCGCCGAGCGAGCCGAGCTTCTTCGGGTCGCCCATGGCGACGACGCCGGACACGAGCGTGAAGAAGACGAGCGGGATGATCAGCATCTTGATCATCCGGAGGAACAGCTCGCCGAGCCAGCCGATCCAGGTCTTGGCGAAGTCGCCGCTCGACTCGGGGCCCATCCCGTAGCGCAGGGCGAGGCCGGCGCCCAGCCCGAGCAAGAGCGCGGCGAGAACGCGCTTCCAAAGGTCGATCTGGAACCAGCGCTTCATCGGGACCTCGAGCAGGAGAGCTTCGCGGCGGTGTCGTTCATGGCCGCAAGGCTACACGCCGGCCGCGGGAGGATCTGCGGTCCGGTCGAACGGGCTCGGCGGATGGAGCACGCGCCGGGCTCAGCGGCTCAAGCGCGCGGCAGCGACAGGCGGAATCGAGCCCCGCAGCCCCCGTCCCCCTGGACGAGCACGAGATCGCCGCGCAGCGCACGGGCAAGGTCACGCGCGAGGGCGAGTCCCAGGCCCACGCCGGGCGTGGGATCGGCGTCGGTCCGGCCGGCGCGCTCGAACGGCTCGAACACGAGCCTCGACTCCTTGGCGGCGAGCCCCGGTCCGAAGTCGACGACGTCGACCTCGACGATCTCCGCGCGCGCCCGCGCCTCGACGAGCACGCGGCGATCCTCGCCCAGGCCGTACTTGCACGCGTTCTCCACGAGGTTCGAGAGCACCTGCAGCACGGCGTCCGGGTCCGTGTCCAGCGGCGTCGCCCCGTCGTCGACGTCGACCCGGAGCGCGGCCGTCGCCGCGCCCGCGATGCGCTCCAGACGCGACCGATGCCGCTCGACGAGGTCCCCGAGCGTCACGCGCTCGAGCTGCGCGCTCCCCGCACCCTCCTCGAGCCGCGCGTACCGCAGCACGTTCTCGACGAGGCCGGACAGGCGCGCCGACTCCGACTCGAGCGTCGCCAGGTACTCCGCGCGTGCACCCTCGGGGACCATCCCCGCATGGAGCATCTCGCAGTACATGCGAAAGGTCGTCAGCGGCGTGCGCAGCTCGTGCGTCACGGCGTGCGTGAACCGGCGATGCTGGTCGCCGTAGCGCACGCTGGCGCGGAGGGCGACCCACCCGAACCCGATCGCTGTGACGAGGGCGAGCCAGGCGAGGCCGAGGAACCAGAGGAGAAAGCGCGTGGCCCCCGGCGCGCGGCGCCGCGCGCGCTCGGCGCCGAGGTCGACCTCGAGTCGCACCGGTACCGCGGCCAGCTGCAGGTCCACTTCCGCGTCCTTCACGTCGACCGGGACCACGTCCGCCGCCGGAAAGAGATCGTCGACGTCACCGAGCAGGGTCGCGCGGAGGTCCGCCCAGGGGAGCGCGTCCGCGCGATGCCGGACCCCGAGCGGCGACTCGACCCGGCGCGCGAGCACGAGCAGCCGACCGCCCTGCGCGCCTGTGCACCAGAGGGGCGCGCTCGGACCCACCGTCCACCGGGCAGCGAGGTCGTTGGACCCGTCCGGATTGAGCGCCGTGTTGACGATCTGCGTCTGGGAACTGCGCAGTCGGCGCTGCCCGTAGTCCTGCTGGACCCACGACGGGCCGCCGGGCTCGTCGTCCGTCTCGGGCTCCGCGAGTGAATCGCAGGCCGCGAAGTAGGCCTCGTCCGCGACCGCGGCGGCGCGCGCCGCGACCTCGCTCGGCAGATTGTCCGTCAGGAGCGACTCGTTCGAGTCGATGTCGATCACGTTGCTGTAGAAGGTCTCCGATACGCGTGCGCCGACGCCGACCGCCGTGAGCTCCAGCATCGAGCCCACGCGCGACTCCATGCGCCACAGCGCAGTGCGAAGATCCTCCTGGAGCCGAACGTCCGCGTCCGCCGCCGTTCGCGCGGACGCGCCGCGCAGCGCGATCGTGCTCACCAGCGCGAGCGCGACGAGCAGAGCGGCCGAGGCGACCAGGAAGACGAGACGCAGCCGGGTCGCGGGTCGAGCGCTCATCGCGGCGCCGCCTCCGGGCCGAGCACGTAGCCCTGCCCCCGCACCGTCCGCACGGTGTCCTTGCCGCACTTGTCGCGCACGCGCGCGACGGCCATATCGACCGTCCGCGTGTCGAGTCCGCGCGGGTCGAGTCCCCAGACGCAGCGGAGGAGCTCGTCGCGCGCGATCGTTCGCTCGCGGTTCCTCGCCAGGTAAGCGAGGAGCGCGAGCTCTTTCTCCGTCAGCGCAAGGGGCCCGGTCGCGGCGCGCAGCTCGCAGCGCGCGAAGTCCACGACGCCGTTCTCGACCTCGAGCGCGGAAACGTCACCCGGACGTTCGGCCGAGCGCCGGAGGACGGCCTCGACGCGCGCGAGCAGCTCCGTGGCGCTGAAGGGCTTCACGACGTAGTCGTCCGCTCCGCCGAGGAGCCCGCGCACGCGGTCCTCCTCGGCCCCGCGCGCCGTCACGAGGATCACGGGCAGCCGCGGGTACGACGCGCGCAGCTCGCGCACGTACTCGAGGCCATCGAGCCCTGGGAGAACCACGTCGAGCAGGACGAGGTCGACCTCGGCGCGCGCGAGCGTGGCGCGCGCCGACGGTCCGTCCGGGCACTCGATCGTGCCGAACCCTGCGAAGCGCAGCGAGTCGACGAGCCCGCGGCGGACCGCGGGGTCGTCCTCGACGACGCAGATCGTGCCGGCGCGTGACATCCGTCTCGACTCTACCGCGCGCACGCGGGAGTTCGCGGGCTCCGACATTCTCCTAGCACCCGGACGTGTCGTTGAGCACGACTGCGCCCGGCACGGGGCGGTACGCGGGGGCGTGCAGGCTCGGATCGAGAGCTCCTGGCGCGCGCTCGTCGAGCTCGGGCGGCGCGGGGGGCCGGACGCGGACCGCCTCCCCGGCGACCTCGATGACGAGCTGCCCCGCGAGACACGCCTCCTTCAGCCGCCCCTCGGCGTCGAGGGCGTCGAGAAGCTCCGCGTAGGCGACCGAGCCGAGCTCGACGGTGCGGGTGGGCTCGATCGGCCCGTCCCCGAGCACGAGCCGCCCGTCGACCCACTCCCCCGCGTTCGCGAAGTACGCGCGCCCTCCGGCCTGACGCACGCCGTGGACCCGCTCCGTGCTCCCGGTGGCGACCGCGAGGTCGTTGCAGCTCACCCAGCCCTGGCTGCGGTTCATCTGGATGTTCACCTGCTGCGAGACACCGAAGCTTCCGGCACGCGCCCGGTTGTTGAGGTAGTTGACGTCGCACGCCGCGGCGAGGAGCTCGTCGTTCCCGAGGCCGATCGATCCCTCGCGGGCGAGGAACGCGGTCGAGTCGGACAGGATCCCGTGACGCGTCGCGAGCGCGAGGATGCGCCCGACGGTCTCCCCGTACTCCGGCGTGTCCTTCAGCGCACCGAGCGCGGCGGGGTCCGCGCCGCGGCTCCGCAGGTCGTCCTCGAGCGCTGCGATCTGCCGCATCGCCCAGAGCCGTCGCACGAAGTCGTGGGTCGTCCCCTCGTGAGAGAGGTCCGCGCGGGCGCTCCAGCCGACCTCCCGACCGTCGCGCATCCCGCGCACGCGCAGCGTCGCGGCGTCGACGTTCCCGAGGTAGCGCCCGAGCACGAGCAGGCGGTCTCCCTCGTAGAGATCGGGAAGCTGCCGCGGGAAGACGTCGCGCACGACGCGCGTGCTGACCGCTCCGTCGGCTCCCAGCGTCTCGAAGGAGAGGTCGGTGACGAGGGGCCCCTCGAGCCCCGCGAACACACCGCCGACGGCGAGCTCGACGTTCTCCCCCGGCCGGACGTAGGTCGCGCGCGCGCGGCTCCCGTCGGCGACGGCGTCGAGCAGCGGCGCGTTCACGTCGTTGCCGACGCCGAACGTGAACACGCGTCGGCCGTGCACGTTGGCGACGCGCGCGCGCTCCCGGATGGACGCCTCGCGCTTCTCGCCGCTCGTGGGCAGTCCGTCCGTGAGGAACAGCACGAGCGGGAGGCGACCCTCCGTCGCGGGCTGTCGGAGCGCGGCGCCGAGGGCGCCGTCGAGGTCCGTCCCTCCGCCCGTCGTGAGTCCGTCGAGGTACGCGCGGACCTGCGCGATCGAGTCCGCGTCCTTCGCGACCGGCGCCGCCGCGAAGCGCGCGACGTCGTTCGCGTAGTCGATGATCTGAACCGACTCTCCCGGCCGCAATCCTTCGACGACCTGCCGGGTCGCCTCCAGCGCCTGCGCGAACTTCTCGCCCGCCATGCTGCCCGAACGATCGAGAACGATCGTGACCTCGCGGAGCGGCACGTCGCGCGCGCCCTCGTGGGTCCCCGCGTCCGCGCTCAGGAAGAGGAACCAGCCGCCCTCCCCGTCCGGATCCGCCGTGGTGAAGAGCGTGTTGGCGAGCGGACCTCCCTCGGGTACGAGCAGCGAGATACGCAGGTCGCCGGGCACGAGCCGGCCGTCGGGACCTGTCGTGACCTCGTAGCGCGCCGCCGACTTCTCGACGACGGGATGTGTCGGCGAGTACACCGCGCCGGGCGCTCCCTCGAGGTCGATCGTCACCGTGGTCGGGACACTCGCCGGGTCGCCGCTCCTCGGCAGAACGTAGTCGTAGCGGCCCGCCTCGCTGGTGAGGAGCGACTCGTAGCGGAGCGTGACGGTCAGAGTGCCCTGCGCGGGAACGGGGAAGACGCTCGTGCGCACGGCGTCCTGGCCTGCGAACTCGAGGAGCGCGGGATCGATGAGCCGAGCAACGATCTCTCGGTACGCGGCCTTCGCCTCGTCCCGCGGCAGAACGCGCGCCGTCGGAGCCGTCGCCGCACCCTCGAACGTGAAGGCCGTGACGGTCGCGCCGTCTGGTACGGGGACGAGGAGCTCGGCCTCCGCAGGGCGCGCGCCGGGGTTCGAGACGACGAGCTCCAGCGTCGTCGTCGCGAGCGGCGCGTCGAGCTCGACGTGGACGTCGAGGGATTCGAGCCGAACGGCGGCGGGCGCGTGCGCGCCGTGGAAGACCCGCGACTGTGGAACGAGCAGGTGGGGTGCGGTCCTCTGCGGGGCGGCTCCCTTTGGGACGGCGGGGACGAGCGCGGCGACGGCGGCTGCGGAAAGGACGGTCTGGAACATGGCGCCTCCTGGGCGTGGTTGAGACCGACGCTACGCGCGGCGCGCCCTCAACTCGGTCACCGCGAAGTAACGCGTTGCCACCGTTCGGGCTCGGGTCCTCGTCTCTCTTCCGGTCGGTGCTCCGTTGGCGGGCCCATGCGACCGCTGGAAGGGCGCGCGAAGCCGGATCCGGTCGATGCTCCCGATCGCCGTCCGCTGCCCCCACGGGTCGCGCGCGTGCGCAGAGGCGAGATCGCCTCCGCACACGCGCGCCGGACCCGGGATCACGGTCGGGCCCGGAGCCCGCACGGGATCAGTCGACGAAGATGCCGATATGGATGCTCGCCCACGAGGGCTGGCCCCACTGGAACGACTGATCGTCTCGGCTGACGGCGTTCACGAGATCGATCGCATTGTCGAAGCTCTGGAACGTCGTCGGCGACGGGTTCAGGCTTCCGTACCTGCCTCCGCGAAGACCCACTCCGTACAGCCAGTGCTCCGTCTCGAGCTCTGGGTTGCAGAGGACCGGTGTGACCGGCTCCACCACCGCCTGGTAGTGGATCAGCGTTTGCTCTTCGGGGTACTGCCCGGCGGGCAGCGCCCAGTTCCCCACGACCTGCAGGTTGAGGCCTGGAGATACGACGGGGCCCACAGCGACAGGACTGAACGCCGTGGTCTGCCCACCGCAGAAGGAGGCGAGCAGCGTCTCCTGGATGACCCAGGGCATCGTCCCGGCAGGACCGATGCAGGGGCAGCTTCCGAGGACCGACTGGAGAGACGTCTGGCGTGAGTTCTGCTCGCTGAAGCACTTCTCGAACGGGGTTGTCGTGAACCGCGTGCCGTCGCCGAGGATGTTCCCCTGGGGCTCCGTGCCCTGCGCGACCCCGACGTTGAAGGCGCGAGGCGCCACGAGATAATAGGAGCGGTCTGGGTGACTCAACGGGCCCGTCGCCGGGCGGTCACTGAGCGCGCCGTGCGCGATGCAACCGGGCAAGTGCTGGAGCGAGAGCGCGATGTCGTATCCGCCCTGTCCGTCGCAAGCGTAGTCGACATGGCCCACGAAGTGGACCTGGTCGAAGAGCGCCACGCTAGGAGGAACCTGCGCGTCATTTGGGGAGAAGTTGATCGAATCGATCTTGTAGTCTCCGTTGATCAGGAAACGCCAGACCTGGACGGTCTCGTTCGTCGTTTTCTGATGCCGAAACGTCCGCGCATATTTGGCGTTGAGCTCGCCGCGCCAGACGACCGTGCGACCGAATCCGAAGTTGACGTCGTACTTGGACTCGTACCGAGCCGAGTCGCAGGTGACGAAGTCCGGCTTCGAGAGGCTCAATCGAGCCCTCGCCCGCAGCTCCGGTGCGCACTCCTGGATGGAGATCCACTGCGCATTGGACTGCCAGTCCGGGAAATCGGGCAGGTCGGGGGACACGAAATCGCAGCAGTCCCCGGTGAAAAGAGCGTCGTCGCCGAAGCTGCAGCTCTGGGCCGACGCATGCGGCGAGAGAAGGAAAAACAGGGCGCCTGCGAACGCCGCAAAATGGAGTCTCTGAATCACGATTGCTCCTGGTAGGAATCGAACGAATGAACTTCCGGACGCTACCCCCCAAACCGCAAACCCATGGAGCGCGGAACGTTCCCACCTAGGACAATTATCGATTCACTGATACTCATACAAAGGTGCATCGAGTTCATGAATGAAAGACCACGCGACCGACTTCGGAACACGCACTTACCGGATCGGATCCTTCCTGCTAAGCGTCAAACGCCGAGCGCTTCGTCGCCTCGACCCACGCGGCACACCAAGCTCGCCCACGCGGTTGTCATGCACTCGGCCGCAGCCATGCCGATCGCGCTCTTGCTCTCTCATTCGCTCGCCGCGCGCTCGAGCGGCATCGACGTGCCGCCTGTCGCACCCCGCGAAGTCGAACCCGCGCGCAAGTCCGCGAGGGCCCACAGGAGGGCACGCGTTAGCCTGCAGACGGACGGTGCGCTGCGCGAGACACCCCGCGGTGTTCGCAACTCGCGCGAGGAACCGGCGCGCCGCAAGTGCCCGTCGCCACGGACGTGACGCCTCGCTCCGTTCTGTGGCTTCGCAGGCCATGGACTGCCGACGAGGGCCGGTCTCACTGGCGCAGCCGGCGACACGTCAGGGCCGAGCGCGGCGGTCCTCCCATCGTCGTCCACGGGGCACACCAGCATCGCCGTGGAGAAGACTCGTTCGAAGCCGGGACGTTCGATGCGCCTTTCCAGTGCCCGCGACGTTTCGCATCCCGCGCGCTCACCGCGTATTCCGGCAACCCCGCTAGAATCCGGAGCCTTCCGGCGGCGTGCGCGCCGCGTCCTCGCCCCCCCCCTCGCCCCCGCGACCCGTGCGTTTCCCCGCGCTGCTCGTCGGCGCGGCTCTCCTCGCCGCGCCGCCCGCTCTCGCCCAGGCCCGCGCGAAGTTCGAGAAGAGCCTCGCCGCGGACCCCTATTTCAAGGATCTCACCCTCGACGTCGACGACAGCCACGCGCCGCTCGTCGTCTACGTCCAGCCGCCGCGCAAACGTGACGCGGCGTACCTCGGCGAGATCGCGACCAAGCACGCGGCGTTGTTCGAGCGCGTCGAGCGGGCCTTCGAGACGTCCTTCGGGTCCACCGACGGGACGAGCGCCGTGCCGCCCCCGCCCGGGTCGCGCTTCCTCCCGCTCGTCGTGCTCACCGACGAAGCGGAGGTCGAGAGACGCCGCGAGAGCGGCAGCGCAGCGTTCGACATGCGGTTCCTGTTCGCCGAGTCGTCGTTCGGGCGCGCGCTCGGAGCGGGGATCGTGTACGAGGGGCTGAGCGGCCGAAAGCGCGGGAAGAAGCGAGCGCGCCGCTGCTCGAGCTACGACCGCGTTCAGGTGATGACTGCGATGCTCATGTACGAGCGCGCGCAGACGGACCGATCGCGTCTCGACGACTGGCTCGCGACGGGCGCGGCCGAACGATTCGCGCGCCTCTTCGACGCGAAGAACGGAGCCGAGGTCGACGCCTTGGGCTTCCCTCCCTCGTTCGATCGGGCGCGCGAGGAGAGTCCCCCTTGGGACGACCAGGGGCGTCCGCTGCTCGAGCTTCGGAACTACGCGAACGCGCTCCGCGCCATTCCGCGTCGCGCGCTCGTCCTGAGACCGTTCCGCGACTTCGCGCAGCAGCGCGACGTGCGAGCCGCGCGCCGGCAGCTCGAAAAGGACTCGAGGAACGACGGCCGGATCCTCTCCATGCTCGACTCCTCGACGGCGGCGTACATGTTCCAGTCGCGCCTCCTCGTGGACTACCTCGCCGACGAGCACGGGCCGGCGTTCGACGCGTATCTGGGCGACTGGTTCCGGGGCGAGCCGATGGGTCCGGCGCAGGCTTCGCGCTTCCCCGACCCCGACGCCGTCGACTCTGGGTTCGACACCTGGCTCGTCGCCCTGGGCGAGATCGCGCTTCCGGAAGGCGGTCTCGACCTCGAGGCGATCGGGAGCGAAGACCCGAAGCCCATCGGTGCGTCGTCCGCCCCGACCCCGACGCCGACCGCCGCGCCGGAGCCGGTTTCGCTCACGATGGACGACGCATCCGGCACGGAGCGGGCCGCGCTCGTCCTCGCGGCTCTGTCGGAGGGACGCGCCAGCGATGCCCTCGCAGCACTCGACCTCGTACCGACCGGCGAAGACGCCGCTTTCGACGCGTGGATCGCTCGCGAACGCGTGCGCATCGAGTCGTGGATCCGCGCGCGCGACGCCTTCGCCGCGTCGCTCCCCGGCTCGAAGACGAAACTGCGCGTGCAAGGGGCCGAGAAGTCGGTGATGGCCCGCGTCGAGCGCCTCGAGGACGGCGTGCTCGTGCTCAAAAAGAACACTGCAGGGGTCACCGCGGTGCCGGTCGACGGCACGGACCCGCGCGTGCTGGGTCGCGCGATGGCGAAGCGCGACCGGTTGTGGGAAGGAGCGCTCGCCGAGGTCTGGACCGACGACGCGCGCGGCGCGAAGGCGCTGCGCGGCACGTCGCCCGAGATCGTCGCGCTGGCGGAGGACGTCGCGGCCCGCTACGGCGACCTGCGCGCGGCGATCCCTTCCGTACGGGCGCTCGACGCCCTGGTGCAGAGCGCGTCCGAACCGGACTGGCCAGCCTCCCTCGACGGCATGGAGGCGGTGCGTGCGACCCTCGAGGAACACAGCACCGCCCCGTGCGTCGCGTCGCGGATCGAACTGCTCGAGGCCTGGACGGCGTGGCGCTTCCGCGCGCTCGCGGAGGCAACGCCGCTCGAGGACCTCGTTCACGGCGAGGTCGAGCTCCTCGAGGGAGAGCGCGTCCGGATCCGCTACGACTTCTCGTCGGACGAGCAGCTCCTCGATTTCGAGGATCAACCCGAGCGTGATCCGACGCGCGCGATCGAGGTCGAACCTCTCGCCGCGGAGTTCCCCCGCGTGTTCCAGACGAGCGAGAGGCGCCTCAAGGTCCTCGGCTGGCAGACGCGCGTACACGCCGTGACCCTCGGTGCACCGCTCCGCTTCGGCTTCGGCTTCCGGTTCGTGGAGATGAACGCGCCGAACCTGCCGTGGGATGTCTTGACGGGATTCGGAACGGGTCCGAACGGGATCGGTATCTGGGCGCGCAACTACTTCCAGTGCTACGTGGCGACCGAGCGCTCCAGGAACGCGAGTCGGGGGCTGAACGGGATGGTGAAGGTCGACGTGCTTCAGCGCGTCGAGGTCGAGCAGCGGGAGGACGGGGTGTACGTCGCGGTGAACGACGAAGACCTCGGCTCCATGGATTCGCCGCCCGAGCGCCTCGGTCGGTTCACGATCGCGAGCTGCACGGGCTCGACCGCGGCTCTCGAGGACGTCGTCATCGAAGGGCGCTTCGGCGCGAGGGAGCGCGCGCTCACCGCCGCGGCGATCGCCGCCGCGGCGCAGCGGCGCTTCTGGACGGGTCTTCGCTGAGCGGCGCGGTCGTCGCGTCGTCGGACCTCGAATCTGCTCCTCGTGCTCGCCTAGTCGGGCGACCTGCCGCTTCGCGACGACGCGCTGGAACGCGGGCGCCGCATCGGCCCACGGCTCGGGGCCGTGAAACCGAGCTCCCGCGGCGCGAGCACGGTGCGTCCTGGATCGAACGCCGCGGCGCCCGTCAGAGGAGAGTCACGGAGACCGAGTGCGTCGTGTTGGAGGTCTGGACGGTCGTCAGGTCGCGGTGCCAGACCTGGAAGTGCCACGTCTCACCCGGCGCACCGGCCACCGGACCGTTCGGCTGAGGAATCGCGCTCGGGTCGACGGCGAAGACCGCAGTAGCGCCCGGGCCGCTCGACGTGATCGTGGAGAGGTCTCGCCCCAGCGTCCCGGTCAGGCAAAGCGTCCCGTTCGAACCGGGGAGTGCCACGCCCGGACCGAGGGCGGGTGCGGCAACGAGCATGCAGGTCTGCTGCAGCGGCAGCTGCGACGCGACGAGCGAGAGGCGCGTGTCCTGAACGGCCGCGCTCCCGAACGCATTGAGGAGACCCGACTTCCCCGTGCTGTTCGGCTGCCCGCCGGTGCAGCCGATGTCTCCGACCGTGGAGCGATCGAGCTCGATCCGACTCGTCTCCTGGGGTCCGGACGATGCCGTTCGGCGCCCACGGGCAACGAACACGGAACCGTCGTCCGACATGGAAAGCGGATGGAGGAACTCCCAGTCGTCGTGACCGGGCACCTGCAGAGCTTCGAGGTACTGACGGAACGGCACGTAGCCGGTCGCTTCCGTCCAGAGGAAGCCCCAGTTCTCCCCTGGCAGCGTGAAGGGCGTGATGCCCAGGATCGTCCGTCCGTCCGCGGACACGTCCGTGACGAACCCGAGGTCGGGGAAGAGCACCTCGGCGCCGCCAACGGGCGTCCACCGCGCGGGACGCCACTGGTCTCCGACCAGGACCTCTCCTCCGACGACCGAGCCGTCGTCGCTGACCGCTCTCGCGATGCTGCGCGACGCACCGGCGCTGACGCCTAGCCCCGTCGGCTGCCCGCTCGCGTCCCAGATGCACGCCTCTCGGTTGGGGAAGGCCTGGGAGCTCGACTCGCCCACGATGAAGGACCCGTCGCCGCTGCACCCATAGACGAGAGCACCATCACCGCCGCCCGGGAGCGGAGAGAGGAGCGTCGAGGTCGTCCCGTTCGACCGGAACGCCGTGCAGCCTGCAGCGCACGAGAACCCGATCTGGGTGTGGCCGACGATGACGCCGAGGTCGTTCGAGGCTCCCGCGACCAGGGCGTCCATCGGGAGCTGGAGCAGCGTCGCCGCCGACTGTTGGTCGAGCCGAAAGTAGCTCCGACCTGCGCCGACGTCGGCGGTCAGGACGATGTCGTCTCCGCCCCAGCTCAACGCGACGAGGCTCGCGGAGGAAGCGCCCGCGGGGAGCGAGATCAGCTCGATGCCGGAAGCGGGATCGAACCGCTCGAGCTCGGGGTTCCCTTGCGTGAACGACCGGACGGCCTGGCCTCCGTCGCCGCTGATGAGTGCGGGAACGTACCAGCCAGGGTCCGGTGTGAACGGAATCACCTCGATCACGGACTGCGGAGCGGGCGCGAGGAGACCGAGGGTGGCGAGGGCGAGACTCATCGTGGGTTCGTCGCGGGAGGTGCGAACGGCGACCCCACCACCGTACCGCCGCCCGACGAATCCGCCCGACCCGGTCGCTCGTGTTCCTCCCTCCTGTGTCAGATCCCGAGCCTGCTGCACCGACGGCCCCGTCATCGGCGCCGCCGAGTGCCTGAAAGGGGTCGCGCAAGGCCCGGCCTCCCCTCCCGCCGACGCTCTGCCTGTACGCTCGACTCCGCGGATCCTCCGGCACCGCACCACCCATGACCGATCCCGATGTCCCCGAGATCTCGACGCGCTTCCGATTTGGAATGCGCCTCTACTTCGCGGCCGCGCTCGTCGTCGGGGGCTGGCTCGGTCTCGAGAACGGGGGCGGACTGCCCGGGGCCCTGGCCGGCCTGTTCCTCGGCCTTCTGATCGGAGTCGCGGCGTTCTACTGCTTCGCCGTTCTCCTCACCCTCGTGCCCCGCCGGGGAACGCGCGAGGGAGAGTGAGCGCGAGCGGAGCGGAGCGCCCGGCCGAAGAGTCCTCCCCGACCGGGCGCCATGAGCGTCAGGGCAGGACGACGAAGTCGACCGCCTCGGTCAGTCCGAAGCCGGTCCCGTCGGGGTGCAGCGGGTCGCGGTAGAAGACCTGCGCGTAGATGCGGTCGCCCGCGACGAAGCCCGCGCCGCCCTGGAGGTAAGCGTTCACGTCCATGCTGAACGTGCCCGTGCAGCTCGGCCCGGTGAGGTCACCGCCGGTGAGCTGGGTGCCCGTATCCATGAACGGCATCGCGATGCAGAGCGTGCCGCCGCCGAACGGCAGGTTCTCGCGGTCCATCGTCGAGACCATCAGCGTGCTGAACTGCTGATTGATCAGGTTGGTCGCGTCGACCGTGAACGGCACGGGATCGCTCAGGCTCGCGGAGCCGGCGACGTTGAGCGCCGGCGTGCAGCCGAGCGAGTTCACCTTCGCGTCGCAGTAGACCTCGGGCACGCCGACGCGCTCGAAGCCCTGGTACAGCACGTCGCCCTGCGAGAAGTTGTAGAAGCCGAACTCGCCGTCCGTGTAGGTCGAGTCGTTGACGACCCAGGACTCGAGCACGGTCATACCCTCGCGCACCTCGATCTCGATGCGGCCGGGCGTGAAGAGGAGCGTGAACTCGTACTCGATGAACTCGTCCCAGGGGACCGTGTTGTGCTCGAGCACCGTCACGTTGGTCGAGCTCGTGCTCGGCCACAGGTCGGCGATCACCGGATCGGCGCCGCCGGGGATCGAGACTGCCTTGAGCGACATGCCGACCTCGGCGAACGTGCCGCCGAAGCTCTGGCTGTTCTGCTTCCAGTCGAAGAGGTAGTAGTGGCCCCGGTCCTGGTAGCCGAAGACGAAGCCCATGAAGTCGTCGTCGCTGCTGGTCTCGACGCTCCACGTGCCGTTGATCTCCTGACCGACGGAATCGAAATCGGAGAGGAAGATGCTGGCGTCGGAGTTGACGGACTGCAGCACGGCCGTGTTGCCGGTCTGCAGGTCCCAGCTCGCGTCGGGCTGGGAGTTGAACTGGTACTGGATGACCTGCCACGTGGACAGATCGACGGGGAGTCCGCCCTGGGCGAACGCAGCCGCGGGCAGACCCAGCGCGGCGAGGGGGAGGAGGGGACGCATGGTCGGAGGGTGGGCGAGGGAGCAGAAGGGACGGCCGGGCGCGCGCCGCGGCCAACCGACCGACTGTACGCCTCGAATGGAATCCACGCAGATTCGGCGGTTTCGGGCCCATTGGCGGCGACCGGGACGTGGCGCGTCGTGCGGTCCAGCCCCTCGCGCGCCTCTCGATCCAGGGCAGTTCAGCGGCCTCCGCGCCCCGATGGGCCCGCGGCGTGTGCCGGCGCGCGCGCGCGGCCACCGGCGCGGAGAATGACCTGTACGCTGGATCCGCTGCCGGCCCGCCCCCCTATCCAGCCCTTCCCGATGCTGTTCACCACCGCCCTCCTCGCCGCGTGCCCGCTTCTCCAGGACCCCGAGCTCCTCGTGACGCTGGACGCTCCGAACGCCGAACCGGGCTTCGGCTTCCTCACGTTCCGGACCGGCGACCTCGACCTGGATGGCCGCGCCGACTTCGCCGTACCGAGCGCCGGCCGCGCGCAGGTCTTCTCGTCGGCCGACGTGTCCTTGCTTCTCGACGTCGAGAGCCCGCGCATCACGCTCTTCAGCGCGTGGGTCGGCGACGCCAACGGAGACGGAGTCGGGGACGTTCTGACGCGTGACGTCGTCGGCGGGGTCGGTCGGCTCTGGGTCGTCGCCTCCTCCGACGGGAGCGTCGTGACGGAGCTCTTTCCGCTGTTCTCGTTCGGCAGCTTCTCCGCGCTGAACAACCCGTTCGGCAAGGCGCCCGACACCGACGGGGACGGGGTCCCGGACCTCTGGATGGTGACGTCGTCGGGCGGCTCGGGATCCATGTCGTTCCTCGAGGTCCGCTCGGGCGCATCTCCGTCGCAGACCGTCCTCACGCTCTCCGGCGCGCGCCGCACGTTCTCGTCGGTGTTCCCGATCCCTGATCGCACGGGCGACGGGATCGAGGAGTTCCTCGTCGGCGACGACATCTCGGAGTCGAACTTCCCCTTCGGAACGATCCGCGGACGGGTGCGGATCCTGTCGGGGACGGACGGCGCCGAGCTTCTTCGCGTCGACGGGAACGACGACACCCGCGAGTTCGGCCAGCTCGTGCGTCCGGTCGGCGACATCACGGGCGACGGCGTCGAGGACTTCGCCGCATCGCTGCGGCGCGGCAGCAGCCTCGCCGTCGACGTCTTCTCCGGCGCGAACGGCGACCTGCTCCACACGCTGATCGACCCGACGCCCGCGTCGGTCGGGCCGCTCCGCTCCGACTTCGGCGACGCGATCGTCGGCGTGGGCGACATCGACGGCGACCGCGTGCCGGACGTCGGCGTCGGCGCCCCGGACTCGAACGAGTTCGTCGTCGGCGGCGGAGCGGCGTACGTCTACTCGGGCGCGACCGGCGACCTGCTCGCGTCGACGCTCGGTCTCCAGATCAACGACGGCATGGGCTCGACGCTGCTGCCCGCCGGCGACCTCAACCTCGACGGGAGGGACGACTGGTTCGTCGGGTCGCCGCGCGGATTCCTGGGCTCGCCCGGTCGTCTGGAGGCGTACGGCCTGGTCGACCTCGACGTCACGCTGACGTTCGAGCGCGACGACGACTTCACGACGCCGCTCGGCAACGGCGCCGCGCTCGACGACGCCTTCGGCCGCGTCGTACGCATCCGCTCCGAGGGTGCGGGCCAGGTCGGCCCTGCCACGTTCGACTCGACGAGCACCGGGCCCAACGCGGCGAGCAGCGACTCCGATCTCCTCGTCGACCGCGGCAACCTGCTCATCCTCCAGGAGGACGCGACACAGACTGTCCCAGGCGTGTACGACCTCCCCGACGACGCGCAGGACGGCGGACGGCTGACGATCGAGCTGATCGAACCGCGCGCGCCGCGCTCCCTCGTGCTCGTCGACATCTGCCCGGGGCTCCCGTCCCAGGACGCGCAGGTCCGCCTCGTCGACGCCGCCGGCCGTGAGCGCACGTTCGTCGTTCCGGGCGGATTCACCGCAGACGGTGAGCTCGATCCGGACAACGCTGCACGCACGCTGCACCTCGACACGCTCTCGGACCAGCCCGGGGTCGCTGCCGTCGCGACCGCGTCGGAGGAGGCCGACTTCGACCCGCTGCGCGTGACCGCGATCCGCGTGGACCTCGCGGGCTCGGGCGCCGTCGACGACCTCGTGCTCGGCCCGCGGGAGGACACGCCCGTCGACCCGTCGCAGCGGCTCTTCACGCTCGACGTCGCCGTGCACGGCGGCGCGTCCCCCATCGCGCCGCTCGGCGACATCGACGGCGACGGCCTCGGCGAACTCGTTGTCGGCGCGCCGCCGGCCCTTCCGTCCCGGCCCGGCGGCTGGACCGCTGTGTACCGCGGCGGCGAGGGCTCGCTGCTCTCGTCGTTCAACGGCCCCGCGCCCCCGCTCGGTCAGGGTTCGTTCGGACAGCACGTCGCCGCGCTTGGCGACGTCGACGGGGACGGCGCGCCCGAGTACGTCGCGTCGGGGTTCTTCGACCGAATCGAGGACGGCGGCGCGCGCGGCGTCGTTCAGCTCGTCGACGGCGCGACCGGCGCGCCGGAGGGAGCGCCGCTGGTCGGCCCGATGCTCGACGGCCTCGGCTCCGCCCTCGCCGCGCTCAGCGACGTCGATGGCGACGGCGTGCGCGACGTCGCGGTGGGCGCACACCAGCTCCTGGTCGGCGGCGCCGTCGGCTACGTCGACATCCGGTCCGGCGCGGACCTCTCGCTCCTGAGGAGGATCGACGGTCCCCCGGGAACATCGGGCTTCGGCTCCCTCCTGTTCGGAGTCGGCGACGTCGACGGGGACGGCGTCGAGGACGTCGGAATCGGCACCGAGAACGGCTTCGGCACGCTCACGCGCAGCGTGTTCCGCGTCCACTCCCCCACGACGGGCGCGATCCTGTTCGAGGCGGAGTCCACGGCGGCGGACGGGCCGACCGACCTGGGCGTCCGCGGGGGAGCGCTGGGCGACCTCGACGGCGACGGGTTCGGCGACTTCGCCTACACGGCGAGCAGCGGGGCCCGCATCCGGGTCGTCTCGGGCGGGACAGGGACCGAGCTCTACGCGCTCGAACCCGCGTCTCCGGCCCTCGAGTACACGCTGTTCGCAGCGCCCGGCGACCTGAACGGCGACGGAGTGCTCGACTTCGTCTACGCGGGGCTCGAGCCGCCGAAGGGACCGATCCCGGGCCAGCACTTCATCGCGGGCGCCTCGGGCGACGGCACCGGCGAGCTCTTTCGCCGCTTCTATGGAGCGTCCCCGCTCTTCCCGGTTGCGGGGCTCACCGGCGTCGGCGACATCGACGGCGACGGCCTCGCCGAATTCGCGGCCCGCGTGCGCGATACGTCCACGTCCCCCGCCACGGTCTCGATCGAGGTCCTCGGCCTGCTCCCGGCCCCGGCGCGCACGGTCTGCCTCGGGGGGGTCAGCTCGACGGGGATCGGCTCGCGACTGCGTCCCCGCGGCTCGACGAGCGTGGCGGCGAACGACCTCCGCTTCGAGGCGTGCAATCTGCCCCCCCACGCGTTCCTCCTCCTCCTGGTGTCGGACGCCGCCGCGCGCCCGCTCCCCGTGGGCGACGGCACGCTCTGCCTCAGCGGCACGGGGCTGACGAGACTCCCCGGCGTGCACGGCGGCGCGCCAGTGCTCGAGGCCGCGGTGGACCTCCGGGCGTTGCCGGGGCTCTCGACGTCCTCTTCGATCGAGGTGGGCCAGCGCCGCTACTTCCAGGCGTGGTTCCGCGACGGCGCCGGCGTGCACGGATCGAACCTGACCGACGCCGTCGAGGTCGTCCTCCGGCCGTGAGAGCGCGGAGGACCGTGCCTCCGCTCAGCTGAACTGCACCCGCACCCCGTCGGTGAAGTTCGACGACACGCCGGGGTTCGAGTCGCGGTGCCACGCCTGGAAGTACCAGGTGTCGCCCGGCTGGACGGACGTGAAGCCGGACGGCGTCGCAGCGGCCGTGAGGTCGAGCGCGTCGTGCGGCGGCAGGCCCGTCAGCGTGAGCGTCGTCGGCGCCGAGGGGCAGCCGGACCCGTTGCGCAGGAACGTCGGTCCGAAGGACGGGGACCCGAAGGGCGCGAAACCCTGCGACCCTTCGAGGGCTGCGGGACCCGCGAACGGCGCGGGGAGGCCGGACTCGAAGTCCATCTGGAACACGGCGGTCTGGGCCGAAGCGGTCAACGTCGTCGCCAACACCGCGAGGAGCAGTCGGAGCATGGCAGGAGGAGGCCAGGTGGTTTCGGGCGCAGGGGCACCGCGTGCGCAGACGCCGCGGCGCTCTGCCCACCGTATGGCACCCTCACCGAACCGTCAGCGTCGTCGCCCCCGAGAGGTTCGACGTGGGGCTCCCGCCGACGCTGTCCCGGTACCACAGCTGAAAGACGCGCGTGTCCCCCGCCTGCAGGTCCGTGAACCCAGTGGCCGTGGGGATCCGCGTCAGGTCGAGTTCGGCGGACGCCTCGCCCGTCGGTCCGGTGAACACCACCGGGGGGTTCTGGAAGCGGCCGAGCGGACCCGAGATGCAGAGCAGGCCGATCGAGTTCGCCAGGGGGGTCGGCGGCCCAGGCGCGGGCCCTCCGAAGAAGAGCCCGAACGTGTTCTGTGGAAGTCCGTCCACGTGAAGGGCCGCCTCGTTGAGGACGGCGGACGGCAGACCGTGCACCCGCATGCGCGCCGCCCCGCCCGTCGAATTCGGCACCCCGTCGCAGACCAGCGCGCAGGGACTGAACGCGAAGTGGAAGATGCGCACGACGGCCAGGCCGAGGTTCGATCCGTCGCCGCGCTGCAGTTCGACGACGGCGTGGATCCGGTCGTCCTCGGTCCAGCCACCGAGGAACACGACGCGCTCGAAGAACGCGTCGTCGTCGAAGAACCCGTTCCCGTCGAGGTCGATCGGATCGCCCGTCTGCGCGACGATCTCGACGAGATTCGCGACCAGCACGCTCGGGCCCTGCAGCGTGCGCCCTGCCACGACGTACGCGCCCAACGGGTGACCGGCGACGTCGACGAACGCCGGAGCGCTCGACGCCACTCCGTTCCCTGCCCAGGTCAGACTGCTCCCTGGAACGACGGGGTCCCCCTCCTCCGCGAGCAGAACGCCCTTGCCGACGAGCCATTCGTGGTTGCTCAGGTGGTTCACGCCCCACGCGAACCAGCGGCCGAGCGGGTCCAGGTGCTGCCCCACGACGCCGGAGACGACCTCCGTGAAGCTGCCGAACGGGAGCACGACACCCGACTGCAGCTCGACCCGACCGTTCACCACGAGCATGTTGCTCGTGAGGCTCCACGCGCCGTCGTCGACGGCGCACTGGAACCCGCGCCGGGGCCCGAGGTCGATCCCACCGATCGGGAAGCCGCCCGCGGACCCGTTCGGAACCGTGACGCTGGCCTGCACGAGCGGTCCGCCTTCGAAGTACGCCACGCGGCGCGTCCCGCTGACGGCCCCCTCGACCTCGCCCGTGAACCCGACGCTCCCGAGCTCGGAGATGAACGGGTCGTGGGCCTCGGTGAAGTTCGCTCCGGGCACGCCCGGCACGCCGGACGACTCGGTGTGCAGCACGCTCCACGCGCCCGCGGCGTCGCGCTGGGCGACCCAGAGTCGCGGGGACTGCCCGATCGGGGTCGCGGAGATGCCGCCGCTCGCCACAGCGAGTGCACCGTCGCGATTGACGTGCCCGTGGCCGCGGCGCCACGTCTGCGAGGCATCCCATGGGAGCGGGGACGTGCCCTCCTTGAAGAGGACGGTGCCGTCGAGGATCAGGTAGTCGTTGCCCCCGCTGAACTCGAAGGTGAACGCCTCGAGCAGGACGTGCTCGCCGTCGACCGAGACGCTCAGGTCGTTGAACCCCGCGTAGCGCGCGCCGGAGCCGCCGGGGACGAGGGAGGTCGCCGACGTTGTGATGTTGGTCGCGATGACCTCGATGGGTCCGGTCTGGGCGGCAGCGGGCGGCGCCCGGACGACGAGGGTCGAAGCGACGAGGACCCCGGTGGAGAGCGTGGGGAGCGCGCGCGAACGCGCGGCGCGGCTGGACGAAATCGAGATGGGCATGGCGGCAGTGGGTCGGAGCCAGGCGAGTGGAGCGGGAACGCTCGTCCCCGTGCACGCACCAACAGCGGGCGACGCTCCGCCGGACAGCGAACCCGTCGAATCCGCGCCGGGGCCCATCGGCCGGACGCACCGCGTTCGGACGGGCGCATGGACCCAGTCACTCCGCGTCCGATCGGTCCCCGGCTCCGCCGCCGCGCCGCCGCCGAACCTCGCGGTCAGCCCATGCCGGTCACCGCGTTCAGCGCGTCCGCCACGGACACCGTGAACACGCCCGCCTCGCCCGCGTCGAAGGCCTCGCGCCAGAGCGCGTACCCCTCTTCGAAGTCGGGCAGCTCGGAGCGCTCGTCGACGAGCGCCACGAGGCACTCGGACAGCGCGTGCGCGTCGAAGGGCAGGTGGGAGACCACCGTCGTCACACCCCCGGGGGCCGCCGGGTTCTCGATGCGTACGCCCTCGACGCACACGTGGGCGACCTCGCCGAAGCCGCGCTCGGCGCCGACGCGGCACACGACGACGCGCGAGCCCTTCTCGTCGGGGCGCGTCTCGTACTCGTAGACCTGTCCTGCTCGGAGCTGCATGGCCCCGAGATCGCACCGTCACGTCCCGTGGAGCGCCAGCCTCGACGCGCACAATCGCTGCAGCGAGCGTCGGTTCCCCCGGGTCGTTCGAACCTCGGGGGCCCCGGGACCGCGCGATACGCGCCCCGAGCGGCCTCCGTCCTCCGCGCGTACGGTGTCGGCACTCGCACGCGCACCCATGAACTACCTCGCCCACGCAACGCTCGCCGAGCCTTCCGACGACGCCCGGCTCGGCAGCCTGCTCGGCGACTTCCGGCGCGGACTCGAGCTCGAGCGCTTCCCGGAGGACGTCCGCTACGCGACGCACGAACACGCCGCGCTCGACGTCCACTTCGACGCACTGCCCGAGGTCCGCGCGCTCCGTCGCTCGTTCCCCGAGCACCTCCGACGCTACGCGGGGATCCTGATCGACGTCTTCGTCGACCACGCGCTCGTCCGCGGCTGGAACGTCCTCGTCGCGGAGCGCGGCGGTCCCGCGCTCGGCGAGGTGACATCGAGCCTCTACCGCGGTCTAGAACAGCACGCCGCGCTGCTGCCGCCGCGGCTCACGCGTGTCGCGCCGCACATGGCCGCGAACGACTGGCTCGGAAGCTACGGCGACCTCCGGAACGTCGAGCGTGCGCTCGGCGGCATTGCGGCGAGGCTCAAGCGCGATTCCCCCCTCGTCGAGGGCATCGAGGTGCTGCGCGCGCGCGGCCCCGAGTTCGACGCGCTCACCGCCGACGTCCTGCCGCGCCTCATGGGCTGGCTCGCCGAGCGAAGAGCGCAGGACGGACGTACGATCGGAACGCCATGGCACTAGGTCACACGCTCGTTTCCGCGCTCCTCGCCGCGGCCCTGGGCGCTGCTGCGACCCACCTCGCGGACGCGCACGCACCAATCCGGCCCGACGACCCCGCGTTCGAGGTCACCGACGTCGTTGCGCACGTGGTCCCCGGCGCGGACGAGCTGCGCTGGCGCTCGATCCCGTGGCGGCCGTCGCTCTCCGCGGGGATGCGAGACGGCGCGCGCCTGGACCGCCCCGTGCTGCTGTGGGCGGTGAACGGTCACCCGCTCGGCTCGACGTGAAACAACGGAGTCATCGACCGGCAGTTGGCCTGGTCCCAGGATCGCGTGGCGCGGCTGCTCGACGAGTTCGTTCCGTGCGCCGACGAGGTCTGGCGTCTCCAGCGTGGGAAGGGCTGTGAGTCCGACGTCTTCCGCTCCTTCGCCGAGGACGGCCACTACGCGAACCGGCGCGGGAAGAGCGGCACGCGGCAGGGCATCTTCGTCGTGACGCCGAAAGGCGATCTGCTCGGCTCTTGGAACTCGCGGCGCCCGGAGGTCGTCGAGCGCAACCTCCGCGCGGCGCTGCGCGAGTGGAAGGATCTCCGGCGACGCGAGCGGCTGCCCGAGGAGGACCTCTTCGAAGGCGTCGAGCGCCCCGAGGACCTCTACCCCGAGGACGGCCTCGCGCTGCGCGTCTTCACGCGCGACCTGCCGCGACCGAAGGGCGCCGAGCTGCCGGACGACTGGCGGGCGCGCGCCTGGAACATCGACCACTTCTGGCTGACGAAGTCCGAGGCCGAGGCCCTCGCCCAGGGTCGTCTGCCGCGCGCCGCCGCCGTGCGGCTCGCGCGGCTCCACGCGCGCGACAACGTGCGCGGACAGACGAAACCGTTCCCGGAGGAGTCCATCCGCAGAGCGGACCTGCGCGCGCGCGTGGTGAAGCGGCGCGGCCGCCGGGTCGAACTCGAGCTGATCGGCGAGATCCACGTCGAGGAGTCGGGGACCTGGAGCATCGACGACCAAGCGCCGAAGACCGAGCAGACGCGCTCGTTCGAGGGTTCGCTCCTGGGCTCCGCGGTGTGGGACGGCACGCGCTTCACCGCCTTCGAGCTGGCGCTGGCCGGGACGAGGGTCGGAGGGACGCGCTACAACGAGCGCCGGGACGATCTCGGGCCCGCGCCGCTCGGCGTTGTCCTGCAGCTCGCGCCGGACGACGACCGGGTCGCGCCGTCGCTGCTCTGGGTGTACGGCTGGTCGCGCTGAGGCGCGCGCCGGGCACGCGGGAAGCACACGAGGACCCCGCCCGCGTCGATCACGAGCGCTCGACGGTCTCGCCCGCTCCCCCTACGAGCGCTCGAGGATCTCTCGCTGGCGCGCCACGGCCCAGTCGCTGATGGACTCGCAGACGGCGCTGGCGCGCAGCGTGGTCTCCTCGTCGATGGAGAAACCGATGCGCACGAACCCGCCCGGGACCTCGGTGATGTGGGCGACGTTCAGTCCGATATCGAGCGTCCCCGGCCGGCCTGGCAGCTCGAAGCGCGCACGCATCGCGTCGCCCTCCGCGAGATCCAGCTCACCGACGGGTGCACGCACGCCGAGTCCGCGCTCCGAGACGTTGACCGCCGCGAGCGAAAGCGTGCCGCGCAGCTTCTTGGCCGTGAAACGGATCTCGGCGTCGGGCGACCCGGGGTCGGTCACACCGACGCGGAATGCGCTCCGGCGGTTGAAGTACCGCCACTGGTCCTTCTCGAGCTGAGGGAACAGGCGCTCGACGTCCTCGAAGCTGATGCCGAGGCGCGTCTTGCCGCGTCCCTCGGCCTCGACACGGCGCACCGTGCCGCGCAGGAAGAGCGGCCGCCCCTCCCCCTCGCCCAGGACGATGCGCAGCGGGACGTCCGATCCCTGCGTCAGCTCCTTCAGGTCCGCCGAGGGCCCCACGACGCCGCAGCCGTGGGCGCTGATGTCCGCGATGACGGCCTCCACCGGGCCGCCCTTGGTCCGCAGCACCACGTAGAGGCCCTGGCGGACCTGGACGCGGTACTCGGACCGCGCGTTCTTCTTCGAGCGGTTGAACATCCCGGTGCGCGCGAGCCTACCGAGGCCGCCCCCCTCCGATCCACGCTGGAAGAGTTTTCCTAGGCGCCCTCGGGCGGCGGAGGATCGAAGTATCCGAGCGCCTGGATCATCGCGTCGCTCGCCGAGAACGTCGCCTCGCCGTGGCGCTGACGCATGTCTTCCGCGACGTGCACGAACAGCGCGAAACAGGCGTTCAGCGCGTCGTCGATGTGCGCCCGGACCCAGGCGCGCGCGGCCTCGACGCCCTCGTGGGCCTCACCCGCGTCCTCGAACTGACCCGTCAGGAGCGCGACCTGGGTGAACTGCTCGGCCACCCACTCGCGGTCACGGACGCGCTCGGGCGAGGCGAACATCGCGGCGAGAACGCCGCCGACGACCTTCTTCTCGACCTCGGTGAACCCGGACAGACTCGTCCGGAGCTCGGCGCGCGACGGAAGCTCCACGCCCGGGATCATACCGCCGCGCACGATGCGGCGTCCCCGGCCCGCTGCGTCGCCCGTGAGTGGGCCGGACGACCGAACTGTGCGAGCGACTCCGACGCGCGGAGCCCCGAGCAGGCGGAGGCCAGCGGGGACGGGCGACGCCGCACCGGACACCCAGTGCAGCAGCCGCCTCCCCCCACCGGCGCTCAGCGCGCGGGCGGCGCGAGCTCGGACACGGTTGCGCCGCGGTCCTCGTGGAGCGCGAGCACGGCGTAGCGCGTGGGCTCCGGGCCCTCGACCCCGCTCAGCGAGACGTAGTCGAAGCGTCCCCGGAGGTCGGTGTAGCCGTCCTTGTGGAAGCGTACGGTGCCGTCCGCGAGGCGCGCGTAGACCTTGACGTACGTGCGCGGAAGCGGCGCCTTGGTGGACGAATCGACCACACGGACCTGGCCGTAGCGCTCGATGCCCTGCACTCCGACCGAGCCCGCGAAGTACGACGCGCGGCGGCTCAACCCGCCGCCGCGGACCTCGACCAGCACGTTGCGGCCCGTGAACTCCGCCGGCACCTCGACCTCGACCCCGTCCGCACCCTCGGGCACCGGGACGACGTCGATCCGGTTTGGCCGGACGAGGCCGAACGCGCCTCGGTCGCCCTCGACGAACGGGCTGGACGAGAACAGGAACTCGATGTCCATCGCGTGGTAGCGGACCTCGACCGCGTCGATCCGCGCCGACGCCACGCGCACGAGCCCCGCCTCGACCGCCACGTCCAGGATCGGCTCGGCGCCCGCCAGCGCGCCCTGCGTCTGGTCCCGGTCGTCGGGGTCGACGGCGTCCGGGTTCCCGCGGCCCGCGATCTCCTCGTACTGCGCGAGCACGTTCCGGAAGCGGCCGCGCCAGCGCTCGACGGGGTGGTCGACGTACGCGGTCGCGATCTCGGCGGCCTCGTCGGCCTCGCCGCGCGAGAACGCGAGGTAGGCGCGCATGTAGTCGTGCTGGATACCGGAGCGCACCGAGTCACGGTCGACCCGCGCGAAGCGCTCGATCGCTTCGGGCACGCGCTCCTGCAGCAGCAGGTAGTAGCAGAGCTCCAGCTCGTCGGACGGCAGGAGCGCGGGCTGCAGCGCGACCTTCTCCAGGAAGCGACCGTACTGCGCGCCGAAGTCCGCGTTCTGGATCCTCGACTGGTCACCGAACGGGAGGACGCGCCCGACGACGAGCGGCTCGTACGCGAGGTGCTCGTACGCGCCCGACTCCTCGGGTACGACCGTCAGGAGGTCCGATCGGAACGCGTAGCCGACCCTCCGCCGGATCGCGGAGTTGCCCGCCAGGAACTCGGCCGTCCTCCGGTCGTCGCGGTGCACGATCGCGTACGACCAGAGCGTCGGGTCGTACACGTTCCGGCGCTCGAGCCGCGCGGTGATCGCACGGAAGGCGTCGGGCTCGGAGACGCGCCAGGCGACCTGGTCGAGCGCGATCTGGTGCGGGTTCTCGACGTCGAGAAACGCGAGAACGTCCTGCAGGGACCCGTTCTGGCTGATCCACTCCCACGCCTGAGTGTCGACCTCCGACAGTTCGTCCACCGCCGCGATGCGGGCCGCCGGCGCCTTCGCCACGAGCTCGTCGCCGCGCCCGACGTGCACGCCGAAGGCGTCGAAGGCACCGGGCGCAGGGAAGTAGAAAGCACCCTCGAGCGACTGCGTCCCGTACGGCCCGAGCTCCAGCGGTCGCCCGTCCGTGACCATCGTGTCGCCGAGCGGGATCGCGCCCTCCGGGATCTGCAGCAGGGCGCCGACGCGCACGCTGCTCGAGCTCGGGTTCGTCGCGACGACGCGGTAGCCGTAGGGCACGCCCGTGAGGAACTCGCCGGTGACGTAGCGCTCGCGCTGGACCCCGTCCTCGACCTCGTAGCGCCGGTCGACCCTGAAGAAGTCCTGACCGACCAGGAGCGTCGACGCTTCGTCCGTCGAGCCCGGCGCAACGACGTCCTCGAGCGCGACGAGCAGCGGCGAACCTGCGACCATGGTGACGGCGCGCCCATCGAGCTTGACCGCGTGCTCACCCGACTCGAACGGCAGGTCCAGGAACGCGAGGGCGAGCAGGCGCTCCGTCGTGCTCCGGTTGGCCAGCGGGAACTCCGTCGACACGAACGCGGTCGCGCCGGACCGCGCGAAGTCCGCCCAGAACGGCGAGATCGTCACGAGGTCACCGTCGGTGTCGCCGAGCCGAACGCGCCAGTAGTGCGTCTCGGCGTAGGCCTCGGTCGCAGCAAGATCGCGGAAGAAGAACCCCTCCGACTGCTTACGAAGCGCGTTGTCGCGACGGAACTCGCCCGCGGTGCGCCCTGCGTCGTCCGCGGCCGCAGCGAACGGCGCGTCCGCGAGACCGAGCTCGGCCTCCTCCGCGTCCAGCAGGACCGGAGCGCCCGCGTAGCCGAGCGCGTGCAGCTCGTCCCGCGCGGAACCCACCGACGAGACGCTGCGCCCGAGACTGAGCGTCTCGCCCGCGCGCGAGGCCGGCGCCGGCGCCGCGGGGCCGCGCCCGCGGGCGCGCCTCTCGGCGATCGCACCCTCCAGCGCCCCGGCCTCGTCGAGCCCGCCGATGCTGAGAACCTGACTCCAGGCGTCGTCCAGCGAGAAAGCCCCGCGGGGCACGAGCGCCATCAGGTCTCCTGCGAGCTGCGCGGCGTCGCCGTCGAGCGCTCCGAGCAGCAGGATCTTTTCGACGTCGTTCAGGCGCGCGAAGCGGGCGGGCTCCAAGTACGCGGAGAGTTCTGCCCCGAGCAGCCAGTCGTCCATGAACGTCCGGTGCGCCTTGTTCGCCATGTACGGCCGTACGACGGCCTCGAAGAACGCCGGGTCCTTCACGCGCAGGAACGCGTTGAGCTCGTGGCACACGAACTCGGAGTACTTCGCGCGCTTCTCGTCGTCGTCGAGGCTCGGCCAGCGCGTGAGGAACTCGAACTGGACGAGCTCCGCGTCGCCGCTGGACACGAAGTACTCGAACACGTCGGAGAGCGTGTCGTAGGTCTTGGTGCGCGCGCTCAGTCCGTCGCGGATGCGCAGCGCCTCACCCGGGCGCGTGAACACGATGCGGCGCCGCTGCAGCATCGGCGCGTCCGGGCGCAGCGCGTCGACCAGGCGGCGGTCGCGGAGCGCCGGAGCGCTGGATTCGCCCGTCACGTCGACGGCCGCGGTGAAGCGTCCGTCCGTCGCGACGACCTGGATCCGATGTTTGGTCCCGAGCGCCGCGAACGGGATCACGACGCGGCCTTCCTCGTCCGGAACGAGGTTCGTGAGAAGGGCCGCCGGCTCGCCGAGGAAGTCGAGCAGCTGCTGCGGGGTGGCCGCGCCACCGCCCGCGCGACGCTTCTTGCCACCGAAGCGCCCAGCGCTCTTCGAGCCGCCCCCGCCGCCGGCCCCGAGCGCGCTTCGGAAGCCGTCGGCGAGCATCCCGTCCGTCGTGTCGTTCACGACCCACGGGTTCAGAAGCACACCCGGGCGTTCGAGCATGTTGCCGAACCAGGGCTCCTGGCGGCGCCGCGCGAGGATGTAGCGGTACTCGTCGCTGATGCGGCGCTCCGAGCGGTACGACGCGCGCGCCGCGTCGAGCCCGGTGCGCGCGACGCCGCCGCGCGGATCGAACGCCAGGTCGTACGCCGCGTCCTGCGGGTCGACGAAGTGGGTCGCACTCACGTGGACGCGCGCGTCCGGCCCGGCGCCCCCCAGCATCACGACCAGGCCCTCGTCTGTCCGCGCGACGGTCCGGATCTGGAGCGGGAGCGGGTCGGTCGCCTGCAGGACCGTGTGCGCGCCGACGTGGTGCCCGCTGCGCGTGGGCCCGTCGACGACGAGCACCGTCAGGTCGTCGTCCGTGTCCTTGATGCGGAGCCGGTACTCGCCCGCGTCGAGCCCGCGCAGCACCGCGTAGCCGTCGGAAACCTCGACCGCGCTGAAGACGTCCCGGTAGGGAGCGCCCCCGCGCATCTCGATCAGCGAGAACGCGCCGCGGTCCGCGCGCGTCGCACGCCCCACGTACGGAACGTGGACCGGTAGCCCGACCCGCGCGTGCACGACATCGAGCATCCCGAAGTACTGGGGCCGCTGGACGGGCCAGCTTCCCGCGAGCTCGCTCGGCGTCAGGACGCGCACGCTCTCGATGTCCTCGAGCGCGCCGAGCTCGACCCGTCCGCGCGCGTCCGTCTTGAGCGAGACCTCGACGGTCTCCGCGACGAGCGGGTTGCGCAGAGCCACCTTGAGCACGCGGTCGACGACCGGCTCACCGTTCCGGCCCCGGACCTCGAGTCGGTATCCACGGACGTCCCGGTGCAGCAGCGTCTGGTGAGGACTGCCGTCGGCGATCGTTCCGACGCGGATCGCCGTCGCTTCGGCGGCGACGGGAACGTCCTCTCCTCCGACGAGGCTGCGCACCGTCCCCTCGAACGTCACCGCGAACGACACGCAGCGGTCCGGGATCCGGACGGTGGCGCCGATGACGCCGGGCTCGGACAGGTCGAGGTCCTGGACCGTCTTCGATGCCGTCGCTCCGGAGCGGTCGGTCGACGTGACGACGAGGCGCGGGTCGTCGAGGAGGCCGGCGTCGACGGGCTGGCCGTTCAGCGTGAGGCGCGGACGTACGGCGATGCGCGCCTCGGCGCCGGCGAGGAGCGACTCGGTCGTCGCGTGGACCGCCGCGTCGAGCGCGTAGCGCTCGCCGAGGTGCTGGAAACGGCGCAGGCTCGCGACGCCACCGGCTCGGACGAGCAGGGACTTGCGGCCCGGATCCTCGGTGTACGGCACAAGGATCTCGCCGGCCTCGCCAGCCTCGAAGTCGCGCCCGCCGAAGCGCAGGACCGCCCCCTCCACGGGCCGCCGCTCGGCGTCGAGCACCCGAAACATGTGGCCGGCCGCGCCGATGCGCTCGACGAGGTGCAGCGAGCCCTTCTCGAGCACGGCGCGGCTCGTCAAGCCGCCGCCGATCAGCTCGACGACATAGAGGCCCGGACCGGCGCACGCCTCGAGCTCGATCGTCTCCGTGTGCCGGAGGATCGGCGCCTCGCCGAAGCCCAGGACACGCTCGTCGGTCGGGACGAGTCCGTCGAGGTCCAGCCCGACCACGTCGAGATCGCGGAACCGGTCGAAGACGGCGACCGGGTCGAGCTCGAACACCTTCACGATGAGCTCGTCGACGTTCTTCACGTGGACGTCGAGCGCGACGGACTCGTCCGCACCCCACGTCTCGCCGCACGAACGCGCAAACGTCAGGTGCACCTCGTCGCGCAGCGACTCGACCGCTGCCGGTCCGCCGAGCCAGCGGGCGAACTCGTCGGACCCCGCGGCACCGCCCAGCAGCTTCGTGCGCGCGAAGACGCGGCGCAGGAACGACTCCTCCACGACGTCGAGGAAAGCGTCGTAGTCTCGCGCGTCCGCGAGGAGCGCCGAGAGATACTCGTTCACGAGAGGTGTGTCGTCGCCGATGCGACCCGACCATGCGAGATCATCGAAGGTGCGGTCGAAGTCGACGCGGTGGCGCCGATCCTCGCGGATACGCTTCGGCGCGTAGGAGCGGTCGCGCGGGAGCGAGAGGTAGCGCCGCAGCCGTTCGGCCCCGAGCGCGCCGGTCTCCAGGTCGTGCTGGAGCCTCTGGTGGAGCACGCTCGCCTTGAGCGAGTTGAAGCTGGCGGGCAGCGTCGAGACGAAGCTCCAGACGCGCGCGACGTACTCCGCGCGGTCCGTCTCGTCCTCGAGCGAAACGTCGAACGCCGGAGCGAGCCGCTTCAGATACGCAGAAACGAATGCGTTGCTGCTCTTGAGCGCGGGGCGCGACGCCAGGAGCTCGTCGAGCTGGCGGAGGGTGAGCTTGCCGTGGATCGCGCGGTCCCCGAAGGTCCGGCGCCGCCCGGAGTCGAGGTCTCGCGCGACGAGCTGGACCAGCCCCGGCACGTCTGCGCGCGGGAGCTTCTCGAGGAGCGCCGCGCGCTGGTTCTCGGTGAGCTCGAGGGTGACGAGGCGCTCGAGGATCCGCTCGTCCAGGCCGGAGAGCGCGTCGCCGCGGTCGCGCCGGAGCCGACGCCGCAGGAGGCGGTCCGTGTCGATCCGCGCAGGGTCGAGCGCGACCGGCCGGTCCGGGACGGCGCCCGGGACCTGGCGCTGGTGGTCGTGGACGAGGCCGAGAGTCCGCTTGAGGAAGGCGTAGGTGCGCTCGGGATCGTCCGAGGCGCGAAGCAGCGCCTGGCGCGCCTCGATCTGCCGGTAGCGGGGGCTCGTTGACCGATCGGAGAAGCGCTCCAGCCAGCGGCTCAGGACCTCGTCCGCCTCGTCGAGAAGGCCCTGGGACTGCAGGTGGAGGCAGGTGAAATAGTCGTGCACCTCGGTGCCGGGCACGAGCGCCTCCAGGGCGGCGGCGCGGTCGTCGGCGAGCGCGAACGTCTCGAGGAAGTCCGAGAAGCCGTCCGCCGCGGCGGGCGCCGCCAGGCTCCCTGCGGCGGCGGCCACGAGGGCGGATCGTGTGAGCGCGTCTTGGGTCATCGCGGCGAAGGAGCGGGCCATGGGCGTTCTCTGGTTCGAGGGCGGGCGCGGGTCGACGAGTGTCGCGCGGCGGGACACCCTTGGGAACGGGGCGGACCGGCGACGGTTCGGCAACGGGGCCGAAGCGCCCGTCCTTGGGGGAACGGGCGGAAAGTGGGCGGGCGGCGTCGGGGGCGCCTGCGGAGCGCGCACGGCGCGTCCGCAGAGAACGAAGAAGAGGCCGGGGCCGTCCAGCGAATGGACGGCCCCGGCCTCGTCACCTGGCGCCGGATGCGCCGCGGAGCAGTGGCGGCCCCGAGAGGAGCGCCGCCCCGCCCGCGTCCGGCCCCCCTCAGGAGGGCTGGCGCGCGTCGGCCAGGCGCTGCTCGGCCAGGCGCTGCGACGCGACGTTGGTCGAGATCCCGTCGCGGTCGGCGATCTCGAAGATGGCCTTGAGGTTCGGCCCGATGCGCTCGATGCGGCGCATGGCCTCCTCCTCGTCGTAGCCGCCCTCGAGGCGCTCGCAGCTCACGTTGATGATGCCCGCTGCATTCACGACGTAGTCCGGCGCGTAGAGGATGCCCTTCTCGCGGAGGACGTCGCCGTGGCTCGGGTCCAGGAGCTGGTTGTTGGCGCAGCCGCAGATGATCTCGGCGGAGATCTGCGGAATCGTGTCGTCGTTGATCCCCGCGCCGCGCGCGCCCGGACCGTAGATGTCGCACTCGACGTCCAGGTGGTCGTCGATCGAGACGGACTCACAGCCGTGGTCGTTCACGAGCGCGTCGACGGCGTCCTGACGTATGTCGCAGACCGTCACGCGGGCGCCCCGCTTGCGGAGGAGGCGCGCCATCTCGCCGCCGACGGCGCCCACGCCCTGGAGGAGGACGTGCTTCTGCGAGAGGTCCTTCGTGCCCCAGCGGTACTCGGCGGCGGCCTCCATCGCGACGATGCAGCCGTAGGCGGTGTAGGGGCTGGGGTTGCCGGAGCCGCCGTGCTCGCGGCTGAGGCCCGACACGTGCGGGGTCTCCTCCCGGACGTGGAGGAGGTCCTCGATCTTGATGTTCATGTCCTCGGCGGTGATGTAGTTGCCGCCGAAGTCGTGGACGAAGCGGCCCATCGCGCGGAAGAGCTCGGGCGTCTTCTTGGCCGGGTCGCCGACGATCACGCTCTTGCCGCCGCCGAGGCCGGTTTCGGCCACCGCCGACTTGTACGTCATGCCCTTTGAGAGCCGGAGCACGTCGGTGAGGGCCTCGTCCTCCGCCGCGTAGTTCAGGAGACGCAGACCACCCAGCGCCGGCCCGAGCGTCGTGTCGTGTACCGCGATGAACGCGACGAGGCCGGTCGCTTCGTCGCTGCAGCGCGCAACGCGCTCGTAGCCCTCGACGGGGATGTCCGTGATCTCCATGCTCAGGTCTCCAGTTCCGCGGCACCGCGCGGATTCGACTCGGGACCCCTCGGGGTCCCGTCTTCGGCTTCTCGGGTTCGTTCGCGGCGTCGCGCGCCTGCGCCGGCCGTCCGGCGGGGCGACGGAACGTCGCGCGGGGATACCCGCCGGGCGACCGTGCCGGCCGCCGTGCGGGGCGAAGACTCTAACGTAATTCCCATCCCTCTGCTCGGCCGCGGATCGCCCTCCGAACGCGCCCGTGCCCCTCGCACAGCGTGTCACGCCTCGACGATTTCAACCCGGCCGACGGAGGCCTTACGGAGCCTCCGCGGCCCCGTGCGGACGCCGCGCCGCGCGCGCACGACCTCGTGCGCGACGGGATCGCGTGCCTGTGCGTCTGGGCGAGCGGATCCGACGTCGAACTCGACGGCGTCGTGCACGTCGCAGCGGCGCGCCGCGGCGCGGACGGCGCCTGGGAGGGATTCGAGGAGTCGACGCGGCCGTTCGCGGCGGACGGCGGCGCCACCGCGCGGATCCTGTCGGAGTTCGGCGTCGACTCGAATGCGCTGAGCGGAGCGCCGACCGCCGCCGAGATCTGGCCGCGGCTGCGCGCCTTCGTCGGTGCGCGCCCCGTCCTCTGCCACGACGCGGAGACCTGTGACGCGTGGGCCCGCCAGCTCGACCTCGAGGCCTCCGTGGCCGCCGAGCCGCTCGAGATGGTCGGCCTGGACGAGATCGCGAGCCTCCTCGAGCCCGGCTTCCTGTCGAGCCTCGCCCCGTCGAAGCTCGTCGAGGTGCTCGTGGACGCCTTGATCCGGCCCGCGCCGCGCGGAGCGATCCTCCCGCCGCACGTCCTCAGTGCCGCCGCCGAACTCGTCGCGCGCTTCGGCGACCGCGGTCCGGTCGAGCGCTCGGTCGCGGCGCACGGCTGGGCGCGCGCGCTCGACGGATTCCGGGGGACGGACGCCTACGCGGCCCGCCGCCTCGCGCTCCTGCTCGCCCTGGTCGACGCCCCGAACGCGTGGGGCGGCTCGGTCGACATGCTCGCTGCGGGGCGCCTCGAGGACGGCTGGATCCAGGGCGGGCTCGCCGAGGACTACGACCCGGACGATCCCCTCGCGGAGCTCGAGCCAGCGGTCGCGGAGGAGGGGCGCCAGGTGGCCGACCTGACGCCGCTCAGGGCCGATCCGCCCGAGACCGCTCCGTTCCCCGACGAGGATCTCGCGCTGCTCGACGACGCGTTCCGCGTCCACCTGCCCGCGATCTTCAAGGAGGCGACGAGCTCCTCGCTCTCACTGGCCGACCTCTACCGCAAGAGCCAGCACCGCGTCGCCGAGGAGGTCGCGCGCTGCCTGGGTGGCGACGCGCTCCTGCTCGTCCACGCGCCCACCGGCACGGGCAAGACGCTGGCGTACCTCGTTCCGGCGCTCATGTGGGCCAAGCGCCACGGCGTGCGCGTCGGTATCGCGACGTACACGCGGACGCTGCAGAGCCAGGCGATGGAGCGCGAGGTCCCGCGCGCGCTGCAGGCGCTCGCGCGCGCCGGCCTCACGGACGGCTTCCGCGTCGCGCTCTTGAAGGGACGCGAACACTCGCTCTGCTGGCGCTCGCTCCGGGTCCACGCGCCGACCGACGACGACTCGCCAGAGACCTGGCTCGCCTGGGTGGCGCTCGCGCTGTTCGGGCTGCGCGACGGGGAGGGCGACCTCGACCGCTTCCCCTCGCGCGCGCCGTTCCGCGTGACGTCCGAGGACGCCTACCGCCGCGACCTGCGCGCGCTGCTCGGGCACGTGCGCGGCCAGCCCGGGTGCTGTACCCAGGAATCCGAGAAGGGCAGCTGCGCCGCCGAGGTGGCGCGCGCACGCGCCGAGCGCAGCCACGTCGTGATCACGAACCAGTCCTTCGCGCTGGCGCGCCCGAGCTTCTTCCGGCGCGTCGTCTTCGACGAGTGCGAGCACCTGCACGACCAGGCGTTCAACGCGTGGAGCCACCGGATCACGTTCTCCCAGGCGCGCAGGCTGCTCGAGCGGCTGCACGACCCGCGCGCGAAGAGCGGCGGGGCGCGGACGCGGCGCAGGCCGCCGCTGGATCGCATTGAGTCCAAGGTGCTGCCCGGGACTCCCGCGGACGACCGCTACCGGGCCGCGCGCTCGCTCTGGACGCACGCGAGCTCCGCCCTCGCACGGCTCGAGTCGAGCGTCCTCGAGTACCAGCGCTGGCGCGCCGAGGCCGTGACGCGGCGCGCCGAGAGCGAGCAGCACGGACTGTTCCGCGAGTTCGTCCTGCACTCGGGCTACGGCGAGAAGATGGTCGAGGCGACCGTGGCGCTCGTGACCGCGGCGAAGCGGCTGAACGGCGCGCTCGGACAGCTCATGGACGAGCTCGAGGGGCTCTCGCTCCGGCGGACGGGGCGCCTGCGTCGCGCCCTGACCATGGCGCGCGGCGATCTGACCGAGCTCGTCGCTGCCGTCGACGCGTGGCTCCCGGTGCAGGACGGCGAGGTCCGCTTCGCGAGCTCCATGTTCAACGACGTCGAGGAGAACGTGCGCGGCGAGCCCGTTCTGGCCGCGCTCGTACTCCTTCCGGGCGACGCGCTCGGGCGCTTCTACTACCCCGAACTCGGCGCGGCAGCCTTCGTGTCCGCCACGACGCGCCTGGGCGGCGGCTTCGAGAAGTCGCGCGGCTACCTCGGGCTCGACCGCGTCGGCTGGATCGACCAGGAGACCGGTGAATTCGACCGCGAGGCCGGCACCGGGCGCGTATCGACGTTCCACGCGCCCGAGGTCTTCGACTACGGACGCGTGCTCGCGGGCGTGCCGCGGGGCGTCCCGTCGGTGCGCGACCGCGAGGGCTACCTCGACTTCCTCGGCACCTTCCTGCCGTGGTACGCCGAACGCACCCGCGGCCGGATGCTGGTGCTGTTCACGAGCCTGCGCGACGTGCGTGAGGTCGCCGAGCGCGCGGGGGCGCGCTTCGCGGCGCGCGGACTGCCGCTCCTGTGGCAGGGCATGGACGCCGCCGGGAAGGAGGAGCTCGCCGTGCGATTCCGCGAGCGCGTCGAGTCGACGCTGCTCGGCGTCGACACGTTCTGGTACGGCGCCGACTTCCCGGGCGAGACGCTCGAGACACTGTGCATCGCACGCCTGCCCTACGGCGTCCCCGACCGCTACCACCACGCGCAGTGCGCGGCGCTCGGCACCGGCGCGCAGCGCGAGCGCATCTACATGCCGCGCGCGCTCGCCAAGTTCCGCCAGGGCTTCGGGCGCCTCATGCGCACGGCAACGGACCGCGGGGTCGTGCTCGTGCTCGACTCCCGCGTGGCGGAGCGCAGGCACCGCGACTTCCTCGGCGAGCTTCCGGTGGAGCGCCCCGGTCGATTCGACGTCGAGGGCGCCGCGCGGCTCGTACGCGGGGACGTGGACCTCGTCGCGCGCGAGGCGTTCGCCCACCTCGGGCTCCTCACGGACATGGAGCGCCGCGGGCTCCCGGCGCACTTCACCGACGGGAGCCCGGTGCGCGGCGGGACGCCGCTCGACCCCGCCGGTCGCGACGCCCCGCCCGCGCCCGCGCCGACGGAGCTCCCGCGCGACCCGTTCGGGACGGGCGGCCCGGTCGACATCGACGTCGAGGACCTGCCCTTCTGACCGCGGGGAGCCGCCGGGCGCCGCGGCAGGGACGGACGGCGCGCGCCATCCCCTCCGCGCGCTCCCACCGTGCAGAATGGCGCGATGAGCGGACCGAGCGACTGGACCGAGATGAGGGTCGACGCGCCGCTCGGGTGGCACGAACTCGTCGGCGAGGCGCTCTCGCTCGGACCGTGCACCAGCGTGGTGTTCGGCACGACGTCGATCGCCGCCGCGCAGCCGCCGCCCGGACACGAGGCCGTCCGCACGTTCGTCGCTGCGGCGGACGACGGCCCCGCCCTGCGCAACGACGTGCGCCGCCGGCTCGCCGCGCTCGCCGCGTCGACCGGCGCAGCCGAGCTGAGCGCGCTCGAGCCACGCTTCAAGGCGCTCCCCCGCGAGGACTACGCCACCTCGTGGCGCAAGGACTGGCGCCCGTTCCGGGTCGGGCGCCTCGCGCTGCTGCCGCCCTGGCGCGATGAGCCGCCGCCGCGTGCGACCGACGTCCGACTGACGATCGAACCCGGCGGCTCGTTCGGCTCGGGGCGCCACGCGACGACGCGGACCTGCCTCCGGGTCCTCTCCGAGCGCATCGCCGGGGGCGAGCGGGTCCTCGACGCGGGCACGGGCAGCGGGATCCTCTCCGTGGCCGCGCTGCTGCTCGGCGCACGCTCGGCGCTCGGTTTCGACATCGATCCGGGCTCGGCGCGGTCCGCCTCGGAGCTCGCGCGGGGCTCCGGCGTGGCCGAGCACGCGTACTCGTTCCGCACGGGCGACTTCGGGGCGCTCGAGGACCACGAGACGGGCTTCGACCTGGTCTGCGCGAACATCTACGCGGATGTCCTGAGCGCGGAGGCGGACAACCTGACCTCGCGCCTCGCACCGACCGGCTGGTTCCTGTTCAGCGGGTGTCGCTACGATCACAGGCCCGAGGCCGTGCGTGCATTCGAAGACGCAGGCCTCCTGGTCGAGGACGAACGGAGACGCGGTCGCTGGATCACGTTCGTGGGGCGCCGCGCCTGAGCGGGCCTCCCCGTTCCCTCCCCGGCCGCCCGTCCCCCGAGAGCCACTTCCCCGAACAAGGGCCCCCGAGAGGCCCCGCCGCGAGGCGGGCCACCTCCCGTCCAGCCGCCTCTTCACGCGATGAACGCACCCGACAAGACGATGCAGCAGGCGGCCCGCCCGGCCGACGTGCTCACGATGCTGAAGCAGGGCAATGAGCGCTTCCAGCGCGGCGAGAGCGAGGCCACCGGTCTCCTCGATCAGGTCGCGGCCACGAAGGGGGGGCAGAGCCCGTGGGCGGCCGTGCTCGGCTGTATCGATTCGCGCGTGCCGATCGAGTATGTGTTCGATCAGACGATCGGCGGACTCTTCTGCGCGCGACTGGCGGGCAACGTCGTCAACGGCGACGTCCTCGGCAGCATCGAGTACGCGTGCGCCGTCGCGGGCTCGCGCCTCGTGCTCGTGCTCGGTCACTCGTCGTGCGGCGCCGTCATGGGCGCGTGCGACGGCGTCGAGCTCGGGCACGTGACCGGGCTCCTCGAACGCATCAAGCCGGCGGTCGACTCGGCCGCACCGGACGTCGCCTCGGACGAGCGCAATTCCAGCAATGCGGCCTTCGTCGAGTCGGTCGTCGAGCGCAACGTGCACCTTGGCGTCGAGGAGATCCGCAGCCGCAGCACCGTCCTCCGCGAGCTCGAGGAGAGCGGCGAGATCGCCATCGTCGGCGCCGTCTACGACATCGCGACGGGCGCGGTGACGTTCTACGACGAGGTCTGAGTCCCGCGGCGCAGGCCTCGGCCTCGCCGGGGCCGCGAGCGCCGGGATTCGCGGAACGACGACGGCTGCGCGCGTGGAAGAGTGGATCCTCCGGAACGGCGCGTGGCTGCGCGCCGTGCCGTTCTTCGGGCTGCTCGCAGGGCTGGCGCTCCTCGAGCACGCCCGGCCCTGGCGCACGGTGCGCAGGAACCGCGGGCCGCGCTGGCGCGCGAACCTGGCGCTCCTCGTCGCCGGCGCGTTGGCGGCGCGGCTCGTCGTGCCGGCCGGAGCGGTCGGCGCTGCGCTCTGGGCGGAGGACCGGGGCGTCGGGCTCCTGACGGCGTCCGGCCTCCCCGTATGGCTTCGCTGGACGGCGGGCATCATCGCGCTGGACCTCGCGCTGTGGCTCCAGCATCTCGCGCTCCACCGCGTGCCGCTCCTCTGGAGCTTGCATCGCGTCCACCACACGGACGTGGACCTCGACGCGACGTCCGCGGGCCGCTTCCACCCGCTCGAGATCGTCGGCTCGCTCGCCTGGAAGGCCGCCGTCGCCGTGGCGGTCGGCGTGCCCGCGGCGGCGGTGCTCGTCTACGAAGCGGTCCTGGCCGCTTTCGCGGTGCTCACGCACGCGAACCTGGGCTCCGAGCGCGGCGCCTGGATCACGTGGTTCCTCGTGACCCCGGCCGTGCACCGGATCCACCATTCGATCCACCCGGACGAGTCGAGCGCCAACTTCGGCACCGTGACGACCACCTGGGACCGCGCGTTCGGGACCCTCCGGCTCGAGCCGAGGGAGGACAGCCGCACGATGACGCTCGGGGTCGCTCCGGCGACGGACCCCGACGCGCCTTGAGTTCCGGAGGGGCCCGTGCTGGACTCGGCGGGCCGGTGCGCAGCGTCCTCCGAGAAGCCGGCCCGTCCCGACGCCGTCCGTTCCCGCGCGACCGCGCCTGGCTGGGCCTCGCGTGCCTCGCCCTCTGTGGGTGCGAGGTGAGGCCCCCGGTGCGGGTGGACCCGGACGCGGCGAGCCTCGTCGAGGCCGTGCGCACGGCGGTCGGCGCCGAGGCGCTCTTCGAGGCGCGGGAGGGCGTCACGCTCGCGGGGCGCCGCCTCCGGGCCGGCGCAGACCCGGACGACGAGGGACGCCCGATCGTGCTCTCGGCGCGTCCCAACGGTGACTTCCTCCTCGCGTCGGGCTCCGGTGGCGGCGCTCTCACGCGCGGCTTCGATGGACAGGACGCCTGGGTCGCGACGGGCCGCGGCGTCGCCCGCACCCTCGCCTTCGGCGCGCGCGAGGTCCAGCTGCTCGACGGCTGGCTCCGCGCCCAGCTCTGGCTCGTACCCGGTGCCCAGGGCCTCGACGTCGAGCTCGAGCGCGGGACCGAGCCCGGCGCGCCGCCCACGCTGCGGGTCGCGCGGCCGGACGCGCACCTGTTCGCGCGCGTCACCATCGACCCGGCGACGAAACTTCCGCTCGAGTACGCGATCGAACGGCACGGCGCGGTGAGGAGGGTCGCCTTCGAGGAGTGGACCGAGGAGGGCGGCGTGCTGCTGCCCGCCCGCACCGCGGAGTGGTACGACGGCGAGCTCACCTTCGAGGACGTGTACCTGCGCAGGACGCCCGGCAGCCCTCCGACGTTCGCGCCGCCCGCATCGCGGCCGGAGGACGCCGAGTTCACGGGCGGAGGCGCTCCACTCCCCACGCGCCAGGACCCGGGCGGGCGGTACTACGTGCGCGCGACGCTCAACGGCGAGCGGCCGGTGTGGCTGCTGCTCGATACGGGCTTCGGCAGCTCGGCGCTCAGCGCGCGAGCGGGCGCGGAGGCCGGGCTCGAGACGATCGGGAGCGCGCGGCTCTCCGGCGTCGGCGGCGCGGGCCGGCGCACGTTCCTCGCCGCCGCGTCCCTCCGCGTCGGGCCGCTCGAGCTCGCCGACCCCCACTTCGCCGCGATCGACACCGCGCACCTCTCGGCCCGCGCCGGATTCGAGGTCGACGGCATCCTCGGCGCGCCGCTGTTCGAGCGCGCCGTCGTCGTCCTCGACGGGCGCGCGGGCGCCGTATCGCTCTTCCCGCCGGGTGCGCTGCGCGCCGAGGACGTGCGGTGGTCGCGGCTCCTCGTCGACGGCACCGCTCCGTGCGTCGCGGGGACCGTGCGCCCCGGGACGGTCTCCACACCGCCGCTCTGGTTCCGGCTCGACACGGGCTCGGACGACACGCTGACGGTGGCGCGCTGGGCCGTCCGGCGCCACGACCTCGCGGCGGACCGGACGCGCCTCCGCCCGACGCAGCTCGCCGGCCTGTTCGGCCTCGTCGACGGCTGGCGCACGAAGGTCGCCGCGCTCGAGTTCGGCGGCACGACGCGCCGTGGCGTCGAGGTCACGCTGCTCACCGGGGAGGCCCCCGGGCCGCTCGCGGACCCCTGGATCGCGGGCAACCTCGGCACCCGCGCGCTCGTGGGTCTGCGGGTCGTGCTCGACCTCGCACGCGGGCGCGTCGCGATCGACTGAGGGGCGGGCAAGGTGTCGCGGCGCGGGCCTCGCGCAGCAGGGATCACCCCTGCACCAACCCGGGCCACGCCGGGCCGCGGATGACGGAGTTGCAATATCGCCGACCCGTTCCGAGGCCCGCCGGGGCACCTCCGGCGCGTACCCTCATGCGCCCGTCCCCGCGGGACCGACCAAAGACGCGTGAACATCCTCTTCCTCTCCCAGCGGGTCCCCTATCCCCCGAATCGCGGAGACAAGATCACGACCTGGCGCATCGTCGAGCGCCTGGCGCGGGAGCACCGCGTCACGATCGTCGCGTTCGCACACGACGACGGGGACGTCGAGGCTGCGCGCGTGCTGCGCGACGAGAAGGGCATCGAGACGGTCACCGTCCGCCACGACGAGCGCCGCAAGAAGGCGGCCGCGCTGCCGTTGCTCCTCACGAAGAAGCCGCTGACCCTCGGTGTTTACGGCTCGAAGGAGCTCCAGAGCGCCGTCGACGCCCGCCTCGGCGACACCGATCTCGCGTACGCATACTCGTCCTCGATGGGCGCGTTCCTCGAGGGGAAGGGCGTGCCCTGGGTCATGCACTTCGCCGAGCTCGACTCGGACAAGTGGCGTCAGTACGCGAACGAGCACGGATTCCCGATGCGGCTCGTGTACCGGCGCGAATGGAAGACGCTGACCGCGTTCGAGCGCCGCGTCGCCGACGACGCCCTGACGAACGTGTTCTGCACGCCGCTCGAGGAGAAGATCTTCCGCGAGGTGATCCCGGGGCCGCCGTCGACCGTGATGCGCAACGGCGTGGACCTCGACTACTACCGGCCCGACCGCGCGGACGCCGAGGCCGGGCACTGCGTCTTCACGGGCGTGATGGACTACTTCCCGAACGTGAACGGGTGCGAGTGGTTCGCGGACGAGATCCTGCCGCGCGTTCGCGAGCGCGTGCCGGGCGCGCGCTTCACGATCATCGGGTCGCGCCCCACAGACGAGGTGCGCGCGCTCGGTGAACGCGAGGGCATCGAGGTCACGGGCTTCGTCGACGACACGCGCGACTGGCTGCGCCGGGGCGCGGTGAGCGTCGCCCCGCTCCGCGTCGCGCGCGGCATCCAGAACAAGGTGCTCGAGGCGCTCGCGATGGGCATCCCGACGGTGGGCACGACGCCCGCCACCCAGGGCGTCGAGGGAGAGGCGGGGCACCATTTCCTGGTGGCCGACGACGCGGCGTCCTTCGCGGACGGCGTCGCGGGGCTGCTCCTCGACGAAGCGGGCGCCGGCGAGCTCGGCCGCCGCGGCCGCGCCTTCGTGGAGGAGCGCTACGACTGGGACGCGTGCCTCTCCCCGCTCGACGACATCCTGCGCTCCGTCCGCGAGGGCGGTGCCGCATCCCACGCCGTGAAACCAGAGCCTTCGCCCGAGGAGGCGAGCGCGTGACGACCCACGACCCCGCACACCGGAACTCCGTCCTCACCACCTTCGACTCCATCGCGGACCGCGGCGAGGCCGCGCGGCACGAGCTGCTCTTCGGGGACCTCGCGCGCCAGGTGATCGAGGGCATGTCCGTGCGACCCGGTCAGCAGCTCCTCGAGCTCGGGTGCGGATCCGGCTGGGCGACGAAGCGCCTGGGCAAGAAGGCGCCGGGCGCGCAGGCGGTCGGCATCGACGTGTCGGCGCGCATGATCGCGTTCGCGGACTCGGAGACGGACTGGACCTCGCGCGCGCGCTTCGAGTGCATGCCGATGGAGACTCTCGACCTGCCCGACGACCGCTTCGACCACGCGCTCGCGATCGGCAGCCTCGAGCTCTCGGGCGACGCAGCGCTGGCCGAGGCCCGACGCGTGCTGAAGCCGGGCGGACGCCTCGAGGCGGTCGTCGTCGCCACACCCGATTCGACCGCGTCGACGAGCCTCGGCGGCGCCGGACTGAGCGTCCGCTCCCTCGACGCGGCCGGCTGGACCGCTGCTCTCGAGGCCGCAGGTTTCAGCGTGACTTCGGTGACCGAGATGCGCGACGCGCGCGTCGACGGCGGGCTTCCGCCGTTCGAGCCGACGCCGTGGGGCCCCGATGCGGGCGCGCAGGCCTCGCTCCTCGGGGGCGTGTTCCTGCACCTCTCCGCGGAGGCCTGAGGGCCGGAACCCCGCGGGGGGACCGTGCAGCGCGGGGCGCGTCCCGCCGCGGGATCGCAGGCATCGGACCGCCGCCCCGCCGACCGACCGGTCCGCCCCCCCGGGCATCGCGGCGGCTTGCGCTATCCTCTGCGGACCATGCGTACCACCATTCTCACGTCCCTCGGCGCGGTCGCCCTCGGCGCGGTCGTCGTCGCGGCCGGGCCGCTCGGGCAGGAGCGCAAGAGCTCCGACCCGGTGAACCCGGGCGACGTCATCGACTACGACTTCGCGCAGTCGCCGCTCAACTCCCTCGGCATCAAGAGCTTCTCGGAGCTCCGCGGCCGGCCGGTCCTGGTCGAGTTCTGGGGCACGCGCTGAGGCCCTTGTGTTTCGGGGGCGGTGCCCTCGGCCATCAAGACGGCCGCTGAGTACGGCGACGACCTGACCGTTCTTTTCGTCGAGGTGCAGGGCGCCTCGCCGGAAAAGGCGGAGCAGTTCGCGTGGAAGCGCAAGTGGATGGGAGCGAACGCGATCTGGACGACCGAGACGCCATTCCGGATTCCGCAGCAGGGGATCCCGAAGTGCGCGCTCGTATCGTCGTCGGGCGAAGTGTTGCTCACGGGTCGACCGCACGAGTTGCACAAGCAGATCGAAGAAGCGATCGACGCCGACATCGCCGCCAGGAAAGACGGGCCGTCCGACGCGCCGAAGTCGCTCAAGAAGCACTACAAGGCGCTCGCGAAGGGGCAGGTCGGCAAGGCGCTGGCGGGCGCCAACGGGATCGTCGCCGCGGCCGGTGACGACGTGGCAGCGGCGACCGAACTCGTCGAGTCGATCACGGCGCGGGTCGAGCGCTCCATGGCGCGCTTCGACACCATGCTCGCCGAGGGCATGGTGATCGAGGCGGAGGAGCACTTCGACGCGCTCGAGAAGAGCCTCAAGGGCACGGACACCTTCGCGGAGGCGCTCGCCGCCAAGGAGGCCGCGCTGGAAGCGGCCGACAAGGGTGCCGCCAAGAAGCTGACGAAGATCGTCCGCGCGCTCGAGGAGGACGGGCCGAGCGACGCGAACGTTGCGAAGCTCGCCAAGTTCGCCAAGAAGAACGCCGACGGCCCGGTCGGGAAGCGCGCGCGGCGCCTGCTCGACGTTCTCGGCGGCTGAGCGAACGCGAGGCCAGAGCGGCGGCCCCGTCCGGCGCGGCGCGATCCCGAAGAAATCGGGGCGCGGCGCGACCGGGCGGGGCCGCCGCACGTCGAGGGGGCGTGCGGATCGACGTGGAGGAAACGAGGCGCGATGGCGGGGACACGGCGCCCGGCCGTTCGACGGCCATGGGCCGGCGCCGGGCGGCGGGCGAACGGCTGCGCGCGGGGACCCTCGCGGCCTGGGTCCTCGCCTGGCTCCTGCTGCGCACCGGGTCCAGCGCCCTCGCGCAGGCGCTGGACCCGGGTACGCACGGCACGGACGGATCGCTGCTCTCCTGGGCGCTCCGGACCCACCCCGGGCGGATCGCAGCGGCGGCCCTGCTGGTCGCCTGGGCCGTCTCCCCGCGGCCGGAGAGCCGCCCAGGGGGCCCCCTCGCGCTCCCATCGGAGGTGGAAATGAACTAGGATGCGGGGCCGAGCCCGCACCGCGGGCTCTATCCATTTGCCCGGCACTTCGGGCATGAGGTCCAGCCCTCCTTCCCGCAGTTCCGCGCCAACGGACTGCGCGGCCGCCGGTGCGCAGCGCCTGCGCGTTCCACCGGACCGGCGCTCACGCGGGCCGTCGCCCCCCGAGCCCCAGGACCTCCCTCCCCCGCCCACCCGCTCCCTCCCCCTTCCTCGCCGGCTCCCGGAGCCGGCTCCGACTCCGCCCATGCCCAAGGCCAAGGACATCACCGCGCAGATCCTCAACGGACCGCGCGAAACCGCGCGCTTCGGACGCACGCTCATCGTCGACGTCGCCGCTCCTCAAATGGGGCTGGTGGTCGAGCGCGGCAGCAACGTGCCACGCGCGTCCGTGATCGTCACGACCTGCGCGCGCGAGATCATCTCGCTGTCGAAGGAGGGCGTGAAGGTCGAGACGATCGTCGTGGTGGGCAGCGAGATCGACCCGACCGAGCACCCCGACCTGCGCGAGGTCACCGAGAACCTGCGCACGCTGCGCGACAAGTGGTTCTCGAAGGCGAAGCTCCTCGTCATGACGCAGACGCGCGACCTCTCGAGCTACGAGACGCGCGCGACCCTCGCGATGTACTCCGCGGTGCACCTGCAGTTCGACTGGGGCACGTCGAAGACGTTCACGGCGATCACGGGCGAGAAGGGCCCGGTCCTGACGCAGCTCGTCGAGGACTGTCACCACTTCGACCACCTGATCCTCGACCTGTCGCTGTTCAAGGCGCCGGTGGACAACACCGCGGACGCCGAGCTCGCGCAGCTCGCGAAGAAGCTCGAGCAGATCAAGCCGCAGGAAGTCGCGGTGATGAACGCGCTCGGCTCTGCCAAGGGCCAGAAGGGCGCCAAGGCGGCGACCAAGCCGCAGCGCGACAAGGTGATCGAGAAGCTCGCCGAGGCCACGGGCCTGTCCGTGCACCCGACCGAGCACGAAGAGCTCACCGGCGCCTGAACGCGCGCCCGGCCCGCAGCGCAGTGACCGATCCGACGGAGACGGGAGCGCCCGCGGGTGCGCGGAGCGCGGGCGATGCCCCGCTGGCTCAGCTCGCCCGTGTGACCCGCCGGTTCGACGCGCACGTCGCCGTCGACGGCCTCGATCTCGAGGTCCGGCGCGGCGAAGTGCTCGGTCTCGTCGGACCGAACGGCGCGGGCAAGACGACGACCGTCCGCATGCTGACGGGGCTCCTCCCGCCGTCCGCGGGCGAGGTGAGGATCGCGGGCCACTCGGTGGCGGACGCACCGCTCGAGGCGCGCCGGCACGTCGGCTACGTCCCCGACGGCGCGCCGCTCTACCCGAACCTCTCGCCGCGGCAGCTCCTGCTCCTCGTCGGGCGACTGCATGGGCTGGAGGACGCGCACACGCGGACCGAGTCCGAGCGGCTGCTGGAACACCTCGATCTCGCGGCGCGCATCGACGACCCCGTAGGGACGTTCTCGCGCGGCATGCGCCAGAAGACGGCGCTCGCGTGCGCAATCCTCCCCAAGCCGGACCTGCTCGTGCTCGACGAGCCGCTCGGCGGACTCGACGCCCCGAGCGCCTCGACCCTCAAGGCCGTCCTGCGCGGCTGGGCCGACCGAGGCGGCGCGGTTCTCTACACCTCGCACCTGCTCGACGTCGTCGAGCGCGTGTGCGACCGGGTCGCCGTGCTCGCGAACGCGCGGCTGGTCAGTGTCGGCCCGCTGGACAGCCTGCGCGAGGAGGCGCGCGGCGCGGGCGCTGGCGCAGACAGCACCCTGGAGGACGTGTTCGGCGCCCTGACCGACACGGACGACCCCGAGGCGCGCGCCCGCGCGCTGCTGGGCTGAGCCGCCGCGCGCGCCGGAAGGACCCGGTCAGCCGGTGACGCCGCCGCCCTCGACGACCTTGATCGGCTTGAACGACTCGTCGACCGCGACCATCGTCACCTCGGCCTCGGTGACGTACTCGTGCTCCCCGCCCCCGAAACGGCGGCACGCCCACACCGCGACCTTCACCTTGATCGAGCTCGTGCCGATGCGGAGCGTCTCGGTGAAGAACGACACGAGGTCGCCCACGCGCACCGGTCGCTTGAAGTCGACCTTGTCCATCGAGACCGTGACGACCAGACCGTTGTGGTGACGGTGCGCCTCGGTGGCGGCCGCGAGGTCGATCTCGGACAGGATCACGCCGCCGAAGATCGTGCCGACCGCGTTCGTGTCGCGCGGCATCATCACGCGCTTGATCGCCGGGATCTTCTCGGCGGGGTACTCGTCCTGGTGGAGCGTCATCGAGTCGGAGCTTGCAGTGAGGCCTGGGCCCAGGCGGCGACGCTCGCGCGGAGCTCGTCGAGCTTGCCCGTGAAGAAATGGTCCACGCCGTCGATCTCGACGACGTGGAAGCGCTCGAGGAGCTCGGGCATCTGCTCGGAGAGCACGGCGAGCGTTCCGAAGGTGTCGTCGCCCGCCATGAAGACTCCGCCGGGCTGACGGATGTCGAGCGCCATCCGACAGTCGTAGGCGATGACCGGCAGCGCGACGAGGGCGACGCGCGCGATGCGCGGTTCACGCGGCGCGAGACCTGCGACGGTGCGCGATCCGAAGGAGAACCCCGCCGCCCACAGCGGAACGCCGGGGTACTCGGCCTCGAGCGCGCCCAGCGCCGCCATCAGGTCCTCCTCCTCCGCGCCGCTGCCGTCGTGGACCCCCTCGGACCCGCCGACTCCGCGGAAGTTGAAGCGCAGGACCGCCAGGCCGGCGTCGTGGAGCCCGCGCGCCGTCCGGTGCACGACGTTGTTGCGCATCGTGCCGCCGTGCAGCGGGTGAGGGTGGCACACCACCGCCGCCGCGGGGGGCGGTCCGGGGCCGTCGGGGCGCCAGAGTTCGGCCTCGAGGCGCCCGACCGGGCCGTTCAGGGAGAGTCGCTCCGTCGCCATGGCGCGCGATTATGGGACGGGGGTGGCGGCGCAGTACCCTCCGCGGTCCGATTGTCGGACCCATGTCGACCCGCGTCCTCGCACTCCTCCGCGCCCAGCTCTCCGGCGAGGTCCTGGGCGAGCGCACGCCGGTGGCGGCGCTCGCGCTCCAGGTGGTCGTCGCGGGCCTTCTCTGCGCCGTCGTCCGGGGTGAGGTCGGCGCCTTCGGGTATGCGCTCTTCGCGCTCTCGATCCCGCTCGCCCTGGTCGCGGTGCCGCTGCTCGGGGAGCTCGCGCCGCTCCTGCGGGCCGACCCGGCGGCCGAGTGGGTCGGCGCGCTGCCGATCTCACCGCGCGAGCTGCGTCTCGGACGCGTCGCGACGCTCGTCGTCATCGTCGGCATGCTCGGGCTCGCGTCGCTCGTCCCTGCCGCGCTGCTGGCCCCAGCCGGGTTCGGTGCGGCCGACCGAGCGCTGCTCGTGGCGGCGGGACTGGGGCTGGTCTGGACGCTGGCCGCAGCGCTGCTCGTCCTCCAGGCGCTGCTCCACCGGTTCGGAGAGGGCCCGCTCGTCGCGCTCCAGACCGCGGTCTTCCTCGGCGTCCTCGTCGGGCTGCTCGCCGGACTGCGGCGCCTCGGCCTCTTGGACGAGCTGACGGGCGCCGAGCCCGCGCTCCTCCTCGTGCCGCAGGCCTGGTTCGCGGCGTGGCTCGCGCCCGAGGCACCGCCGCTCCTCGGCGGGCTCGCAGCCGCCTCGTTCGCAGTCGGTGCCGCGGCGCTCGCCCTCGCTCCCTTCCCGCCGGCCCCGCGCGCGCGCTCGACGCGGTCGAGCCTCGGCACGCTGCTCGCCCCGGCGCGCAGGCTGGCCGAGCTCACCTGGGTCAGGGACGGCGAGCGCGGCCCGTTCGGCCTCGTGTACGACGGTTTGCCCGCGGAGCGCGAGTTCGTCGTGCGCACGTACCCCCTGGTCGCCGCGCCTCTCCTCTTCCTCGTGCTGGGCGCGGATCCGTCGACGACGGAGGGCGAGGGACTGTTCGCGCTGCTCCTGTTCGCGCCGGCTGCGTACCTGCCCTTCGTGCTCATGCACGTTCCGACGACGTCGACTCCGGACGCGCGCTGGGTCGTGGACACGGCGCCGCTGGCCGCCTCGGTCGAGGACGAGGGCGCGCTAAAGGCCGTTGCCGTCCGGCTGCTCCTGCCGCTGCAGCTCGGCATGGGCGCACTCGTCGCGGTCCTCGCCGACATGGACCTCTTCCTGCGCGTCGGGCCGGTGGCCGTCGCGGTTGGCCTCCTGACGCTGCGCCTCCTTGCGCGTCGGCCAAGCGGGCGACCGCTCTCGACGCCCGCGCACGACCTGGCGTCGGCGTGGAACGACGGGCTCGGGGGGACGCTGATGGCCGTCGGCGTCGGCATGACGCTCGTTGCGGTCGCCGCGTGGCGGCTGGTGCCGAGCGTCGCCGTCGGACAGGCTGTGCTCGCCGCGGTGGTCGCGCTCGAGCTCGTCGCGTTCGGGCGCCTGCGCGGTCGTCGTGGAGCGGTTTGAACCGGCCGAGTGCGGGAGTACGAAAGAGCCCCGCGCCGGGGACGGACACGGGGCTCCAAGTGGCAGGCAGGCGTGCCTGCCGGGGCGCGCCAGGGATGGTCTTCTGGGTCAGTTGATGTCGCGTGGCTTGGTCGCGACCTCTTCGGTTTCGTGGTCGCCGCTGGCGCAGCCTCCTTCGCCGAGCGCCGTGAAGCGCATGTCGCCGCCGTCGTCGAGCACGAGCGAGGCCTTCTGCGCCTTCCCCTCCTTCATCACGTGCATCGCGAGCGTGCCGTCCGGCGTCAGGCCGATGCGCGCGACCTCCTTGCCGCGCGCGTCGTGCAGCTTCATCGTCGGCGTGTCCGTGCCGTAGGCGTTGAACGACACGCGCGTGCGGTTGCTCGCGTCGCGCAGCACGAAGCGCTCGGCCCAGACGATCTCGCAGAGCGTCGGCGCGGCGAAGCTCATCAGCGCGAGCGCGCCGAGGCCGCCGGCGAGGAAGCGTCCGCGCCGCTTGATGCGGGCGTTCTCGGTTTCGAGGCGGGCGAGACGGGCTTCGAGGTCGGCGTGGTTCATCGGGTTGTCGGTCATCGTGTGCGGGCCGCGGACGGCCGCGGGCAGAAGCGCACCGCGCGCAGGGAACGGGCGGAGCGCGATGGACGGGCTCGGGTGAACGAACACTGGGGTGCCGGGTTCGACGACACCCTACGGAGCGACATTCCGCCAGCCCCGGGGCGCCGATTCGATTCGGTCAAGCCTCGGTAAGCCCCAGCCGGTAGCTTCTCCGCCCATGCGGCTCATCGACATCGGCGCAAACCTGGCGAGCAACCAGTTCAAGGGCGACCGGGACGAGGTCCTGTCGCGCGCGCGGGAGGCCGGTGTCGAGCGGCTCGTGATCACGGGCTCGGACGTGGACGGCTCGGGCGAGGCCGCCGACCTCGCCGACACAGATCCCGCGGCGTGGTCGACCGCGGGCGTCCACCCCCACCACGCGAAGGACCTCGACGGAGCCGGCCTCGAGCGCATCGCGTCGCTCCTCGGCCGCCCCCGCGTCGTCGCAGTCGGCGAGTGCGGGCTGGACTACAACCGCAACTACAGCCCGCGCGAGGACCAGCTGCGCGCCTTCGAGGCCCAGCTCGACCTCGCCGCACGCTCCGGGCTGCCGCTCTTCCTCCACCAGCGCGACGCGCACGACGACTTCCTGGCGATGCTGCAGACCTTCTGGGCCAGGCTCCCCGGCGGCGCGGTCGTGCACTGTTTCACCGGCGGCCCGGCGCAGGCCGAGGAGTACCTCGAGCTCGGCTGCCACCTCGGGATCACGGGCTGGGTCTGCGACGAGCGCCGCGGCGACGCGCTCCGGGAGGCCGTCCCGCGGATCCCCGCCGACCGCCTGATGGTCGAGACGGACGCGCCGTACCTCCTCCCCCGGACGATCCGGCCCCGTCCGGCGACCCGGCGCTGCGAGCCGATGCACCTGCCGTGGGTCGTGCGCGAGGTCGCCGCGCTCCGGGGCGAGGACCCGGAGGAGGTTGCGGCGTCGAGCTGGTCGGTGGCCGAGCGGTTCTTCCGGCTCTGATGGCGCGCGCGTGAGCGTCGCCGCTCGTCCCCGTTCCAAGTCCGCCCAGCGGGCGCCAGCGTCACTGCCAGTCCATCCGGTCCTTGAAGCTCTCCCAGTTCTTGGCGCCCTGCTCGCGGAGCCGATCGCGGTCGATCCATCCGGCCGGGCGCGAATCGCGCACCGAAGGCTGCGATTCGAGCTCGTTGATCCGGTTCTGGAGATGGTCGGTGCGGCTCGTCAGCGATGCGATGCGTGCGTCGCGCCACGCGCGCTCCTGCGCCGCGCGCTGGGCCTCGATCGCCGAGTGGTAGCCCCTGGTGAATGCCTCGGTGTACCGCTGGAAGTTCCGGTGCTCGACGAAGGCCCAAGGGCGATTGAAGTAGAGGCCCTCGGGGCCGTGGCCCTCCGCCCCGGTGACGCGAGCTCCGATCCGGCAGGTCGCGTCGCGAGCGCCGTCGAGGCCCCACACGGTCAACACGACCTCGTCGTTCGCGCGCTCGGGCAGCAGCGCGTCGAGCCCCTCGCTGCCCGGGAACGAGCGCCCGTCGACCGCGACGATGAGCTCGCCCCGTTCGACGCCCGCGCGCTCGGCCGCCGAGCCCCGTACCACCGCCTCGACGACCACCGGCCGATGCCCTGGCGCGAGGCGCTCGCGCAGCGCGTCCGGGAACACCAGCGCCGTGGAGTCCGGCACGTCGTTGAAGTACGCGCCGAGCGGGAAGTCCGCGGCCCGCGACCAGTACGTCACGGTGTACGCGTAGACGCCGCCGTCCCGCTGCGGCGTCGCCTGGACGGTCCGCTCGGCGCCGATGCGCCCCGCGTAGAGCTTCGCGTACCGGCGCTGGAACCCCGGCACGAGCGTGTGCGTGAACTTGGTGAACCCGAGCAGCACGTAGCCCTCGGCGTAGAGCGCGTCTGAGGCCTCGGCGAGGTCCGGGACCTCTTCGACGTCGCGGGGCGTGTCGCTCGTGAGGACGAGGGTGTCGTCCGTCGGTACGACCTCGGTGTACGCGCGGTCGTGCCAGGTGGTCAGGATCGAGGCACAGCTCGAAGAGAGGAGCAGGAGCGCGGCGACGAGTGCGCGTTCGAACGAGGGAAGGTGGAGTCGGGGGCGCACGGCGGTTCGGGGTGGGGGTCTGGGGGCGAGGGAACGGACCGGCCGGCGTTGCCGGGGGTCCGGTCGTCCCGCGCGAGACGGCGTCGCCGCCCTCGGTGGAATCCCGGAATTCCTCGCGGTGAGCGCCGGCGCGCGCCGCAGAGCCCCAGGTACGGCCCGCAGGACCCCAGGTGCGTCCCGCGACGCCCGCTGCGGCCTCGCGCCTTCGAGCGGCCGCGGTTCTGATGGACCCCGCGCGCATGCGCCGAGCCCCGTGACCGACGAGACCCACCGCCATCAACGCCTCGCCGAGTGGTTCGAGGAGGCGTCCTCCCTCGACGGGGCCGCGCTCGACGTATTCCTGGAGGCGCGGCGCGCGGAGGACGCGCCGCTCCACGCCGAGCTCTGCGAGCTCCTCGAACACGACACGCGCGGGAGCGCGGAGCTCGACTCCGGCATCGGCGAGCGGCTCGCCGCCGAGGCGGCGGCGGCGCTCGCCTCGCCCGTGGGCGAGCTTGCCCCGGGGGAAGACGTCGGCCCGTACTCGATCCAGGGCCCGCTCGGGTCGGGCGGATTCGCGCTCGTCTACGCCGCGCGCCAGCGCGAGCCGGTCACGCGCGACGTCGCGCTCAAGGTCCTGCGTCCCGGCATGGACTCCGTCGAGGTCCTGGCCCGCTTCGCCGCCGAGCTGCAGGCCCAGGCGCGCATGAACCACGAGCACGTCGCGCGCGTGTTCGACGCGGGCACCGCCGACGGCCGGCCGTACCTCGCGATGGAGCTCGTCGAGGGCGAGCCGATCACGCGGTGGTGCGCGCAGCAGCGGCTCGGACTGCGCGCGCGCCTCGCGCTGTTCGTCCAGGCCTGCGAGGCCGTTCAACACGCCCACCAGAAGGGCGTCCTCCACCGCGACCTCAAGCCCTCGAACGTTCTGGTCACGGCCGGTGGAACGTCGGGGCACGTGAAGATCATCGACTTCGGGATCGCGAAGGCGATCGAGGGTTCGCTCACGGACGACACGCTGCGAACGCGCGCAGGCCAGCTCGTCGGAACGCCCGAATACATGAGCCCCGAGCAGGCCGGCCGCGCCGACGATCTCGACACGCGCACGGACGTGTACTCGCTCGGCGTGCTCCTGTACGAGCTGATCACCGGCGCGCGCCCCTTCGACTTCGCGGGGCGGTCCTTGTACGAGATCCAGCGCGCCGTCCACGAGGAGGAGCCGCCGAGGCCGAGCGAGCGGATCGCGCCCGACCGGCTGGGCGGAACGATCGACGGCGCCTGGGAGCGCGCGCTGCGCTCCGACCTCGACTGGGTCGCGCTGCGCGCGCTCGAAAAGGACCCGGCCGCACGCTACGGGGCCGCCGCGGGCCTCGCTGCGGACGTTCGGCGCTTTCTCGACGACCAGCCGGTCGAGGCGTCGCCGCCGAGCCGCGTCCAGCGCGCGACCAAGTTCGTGCGTCGGAACCGCGCGGCCGTCGTGGCGGCGTCCCTCGTCGCCGTCTCCCTCGCCGGCGGCATGACCTGGGCGCTGGTGGAGCGCGGCCGGGCGGTCTCTGCGCGGGTGGAGGCCGTCGCGCGCGCCGAGGAGTTCGAGCGCGTGAGCTACTTCCAGCAGAGGCAGCTCGCGGGGCTCGACGCGCCATCGGTCGGCGCGCGGATCCGGCAGCTCGTGCTCGACGAGGCCCGCGCGGCCTACGCGCGAGCGGGGAGCGATGAAGCCGCGATCGCGGAAGGGCTCGGCGCGCTCGAGGAGGCCCTCCGCGGCGCCAACTTCACGAACGTCGCGACGGCGACGGTCGACGGGACGTTCCTCTCGGCGTTGACCGAGACGATCGCGGACGAGTACCGGGACGAACCGCGGATCGCAGCGCGGCTGCTGTACGGGGTGACGTTCGCGCAGAACGACCTCGGGCTCTCCTCTGCCGCGGCGGCGACAGGCGAGCGCGCGCTCGAGGCCGCACTGAGTGCATTCGGTCCCGACCACGTTGACACCCACCGCGCGCGGATCGCGCTCGCCGATGCGCGGTTCCGCGCCGGGGACTTCGAGCGCGCGGACCGGGACTACGCGACGGTCGTCGAGGCGCTCGACCGGGCCGACCTTGGTCGGGGCCCTCTCGAGGGGAGCGACCGGGCGGCGGAAACGGAGCGCGTCGAAGCGCTGCGCGGTCGGGCGATGGTCGCGAGACTCACGGGCGACGACGCTCTATCGCTCGCCCTCCGGCGCGAGGCCTTCGAGTCCGCCCAGGATCGCCTCGGCCCCGACGCGGAGACGACGCTGATCGCGAAGGCCGACCTCGCGTCGGAGACCCTGGACCCGGAGCGACGCGAGGCGCTCCAGCGGGAGGTGCTGGGCGACATGCGCGCGCGGTACGGACGCGACGCGGCGCGCGCGCTGACCGCCGAGGAGAACCTTGCGTCATTCCTCGCAGAGCTCGGCCGGACGCGGGAAGCCAGCGAAATCCGCGAGCGCACGCTGCCCCGCCTGCGTGCGGCCCGGGGCGACCTGCACCACACGACGCTGCGGTCGATCGAGTCGCTCGGGCTGATGAAGCACTTCGCCGCCGACTTCGCCGGCGCCGAGCCGCTGATCCGCGAGGCCTACGACGGCCGCGTCGCCGCCTACGGCCCCGACGCGATCGAAACGCTGGGGACGGCGTCGAACCTCGCGATGGTGCTCGGCCACCTGCGGAAGGACGACGAGGCGATCGAACTCTACGAACGCATCGTGCCGGCGATGCGTGCGGCGCTGGGCGTCGAGCACGAGGACACGCTCGGGGCGTGGACCAACCTCGCGCAGTGCTACAACCGCGTCGAGCGGTTCGCGGATGCCGCGGCGGCGCTCGAGAAGAGCCTGGCCGTGAAGCGCAGGGTGCTCGGACTCGAGCACACGTTCACCCAGGTCGCCATGGAGGAGCTCGCGGCTGCGTACCGCGGCGTCGGACGGGGCAAGGACGCGTACGCACTGGAGGCCGAGTACCTGGAGTGCATCGTCGAGATCGCCCGCCGGCCGGACGCGACCGCCCGCGTCCTCGGCAACGCGGCCGAGCGCGTTCTCACCACCGGCTACCGCAGTCTGCGCGACGTCCCGGTCGGCCTCGAGCTCGCCGAGCGAGCGGTCCGCCTGGAGGAGGCGGAAGGGGGAGCGCTCCTGTACCTGCACCTGTCGCGCGTCGGCCTCGCGCACTGGTACGCGGGTGACATGGACCGGGCGATCCCCGCGCAGCGGCGCGCGCTCAAGACGGCGCCCGAGCACGAGCGCGCGCGCATGGAGCAGCTCCTCGGCACGTACGTCGACCGGCAGGCCGCCGAGGCAGAGGCGGATACGCAATGAACGCGGACGACGAGCTCCTGGGGCGCGTGTACGACGAGCTGAAGCGGCTGGCGGCGGCCTTCCTGGCGCGCGAGGGCCAGGGGCACACGCTGCAGCCGACCGCGCTCGTGCACGAGGCCTACATGCGAGTCTCCGCGCAGGACGGAGTGCAGCCCCGGAATCCCGGCCACCTGCGCGCGCTCAGCGCCATCGCCATGCGTCGCGTGCTCGTCGACCACGCGCGCGCGAAGAAGGCCGCGAAGCGCGGCGGCGGCTGGGACCGGGTGACGCTCGACGCGGGGCTGATGGAGGGCGCCGAAGGACTCGACGCGCTCGAGCTGGACGCCGCGCTCACGCGCCTCGCCGAGGTCGACGAGCGGCGCGCCAGGGTCGTCGAGCTCCGCTTCTTCGGTGGACTGACGAACCGCGAGGTCGGCGAGCACATAGGCGTGTCCGAGACGACCGTCGAGGCCGACTGGCGCTTCGCTCGCGCCTGGCTGTCGCGCGAGCTGATGAGCTGACGTCGGCACCCGGCGTGTCCCAGGGGCGTCCGGATGGGCCTCCGACGCCTCTGTCGCCGCCATCCGGCGGATTCTCGGGATTCGACCGAGGCCCGGCCCCGGTTCCTCCGCGGGACCGTCGAGCCCCCGGTCACGACCCGAGGGGCGCCGGCGGCGCGGCCGCCGGATCGATGGACCCCCGAACGCGGCGGAAGCGATGACTACGAGCACGAACGAGATGAACTGGAAGTGCGGCCTGACGGCGGCTACGGCGGCTCTGGCCGCCGCCTGCGGAGGCGGAAGCGGGGGCGGGAACACGGTCGCTCCGCCGTCGATCGGAGCCCTCACCGGCACGTCGCAGCTCGCACGCGTGGCGCTGGACGACGCCGCCACGTCGCTCCGGACGGGCAAGGGCCCGCTGGGACACGCCGACGTCCGGGCGATTGCCCGCGACGCCGCCACCGGCACGGTGTACGGCATCGACCAGAACCCCTCGGCCGGCGACGCCGTGCTGCTGCGCGTCGACGCCGCGGCGGGACCGCGCGGGCTGCGCGCGGCCCCCACGATCATCGGTCCATTCGGCGACAGCGGCGCGCCGTTGACGCTCGTGTGGCACGCGGGGGAGCGCGTCCTGTACGGGGTGAGCGCGCCCTCGTCGATCTTCCAGTCCGGTCGGCTCATGCGGATCGACCCCGCGACTGGTGAATCCGTGGTCGTCGGCGAGTGTGCCAAGGTCACCTCGCTCGCCCACGACCCGGTCTCGGGCGCGCTGCACGGAGTGCGCGGCGACGGGTTCTGGCGCATCGACCCCGCGACCGGCGCGTCGACGCTCCTTTTCACGGAGCCCGCGCTGCTGCCGGACGTGACGTCACTCGCTTACGACGCGGCGACGGGGACGTTCCTCGCGGGAGCGTTCGATCCCGTCTCGTCGGACGCGCCTCGAATGCTCCGCGTGGACCTGTTCGGCAGCGTCGACGTGCTCGGCGCCGTGGACGAGGTCCTCGTAGACCTCGAGTCCCCGGGCCCTGGCGGCTTCCTCGGCCTCGGCGATGGCGGATCGCTCGTCGACGTCGAGCCGGACGCGCAGGCGTTCACGGTCTCGCACCGTGGGAACCTCGGGCTCGAGCTGTTCGACCTGACGCACGGGGCCCCGAACGGCGGCTACTTCGGCATCGACGCGACGGGGCATCTGGTGCGCTTCCACCTGGACGGGTCGAGCCGCACGATCGGGCGCGTCGCGATCCCCACGCGCCAGCTCGTCCTGGACCGGGCGAGCGGGGAGCTCTGGGGGTTCGGAGCGACCACCCTCACTACATCCACCGACCTCGACGTCTACCGCATCGACACTGCGACCGCCGAGATCACGACGGCACCCGTCCGCGCCCAGGTCAGCTCGGGAACGCGCTTCGCGTACGACGACGCGGCGGGCGTGATCCGCGCCATCTCCGCGGTGAACAACGTCACGCTCACGCTCGACACCGCAACCGGCGCAACGACGCTCACCGCGAACGCGCACGGGCTCGACGACGTCGTCGGACTCACCTTCGACCCCGGAACCGGACGTCTCATCGCGCTCACGACCGGCAACCCGGGCGCGCCGGTCGAGCTCCGGGCGTGGGAACCGGCGACGAGCGGGCAGAGCACGCGCCTCGCGATGGTGCGGTCGTGGGGCTACGGCCTCGCGCGCGGCGCGTCGGCCGGGCGCTACCTGTCGATCTCGGGCGACGACCTCGTCGAGTTCGACGCCCCGGGCGACGGCGGCAACGCCTCGCTGGCGGACAACGCGGCGGCGACGTACGAGAGCGTCCGCGACGCAAACTACCGGGCGACGACGTACGTCGATTCGATCGAACGGGTCTTCGCGCTGAGCGGCGGCGACGTGTTCTCGATCGACCCCGCGACGGGCGCGACCGCGCTCGTCGGAGGGACGCCGGGCAGCGGCCTCGTCACCAGCGTCGTGTGGGACTCCGAGCGCGGCGAGCCCGGCTACCTGGCGTCGGACGAGATCCGCTGGACGAGCGTGAGCGCGCCGTGGCTGTCGCCGCGGCAGACCTCGCTCGGCGGACGGAACCTGGACTACGTCGCGTTCAGCCCGGACCGCGGAGTGTTCTACCTCGTGGGACCCGACGGCCTCTTCTCGATGGCGCGCAACGGCAACAGCGCTTCGTTCGTCGAGGTCAGCGCCGACGCGCCGCCGGTCACCGTGCGGGACATCGCGTGGCGCGACGGCGCGATCTGGGCGTCGACGGACGAGCGCGCGCTCTACCGCGTCGACCCCGATTCGGGGAGCTGGACGCGGGTCGGCACGACGGCGCTCGAGCTGGTCGGCCTCTACTGAGTCGGGCTCTACTGGGTCAGCCTCGACTGAGTCAGCCTCTGCCAACTCGGCCCCTACTGGGCCGGTCGGGGTCGAGCGGTGTCGCTCGACCCACCCGGGTTCGCACCCCACGCCGCGAACTCGGGGAACGCCTCGCAGAGGTCGGGCGGGAGCGGGCTGACGATCTCGGCTCGCTCGCCCGACTCCAGCGCGGTGAACTCGAGCCGGTGCGCGTGCAGCGCGTGTCGGTCGAGCACGAGCTGCTCGCGGTCGAAGTCGGTCAGCTCGCCGGCCGTGTGGCGCAGGAAGATCTCGCGGTCGGGCCCGTAGAGCTTGTCCCCGACGAGCGGGGCGCCGACCGCGGCCATGTGCACGCGGATCTGGTGCTGGCGGCCCGTGAACAGGTGGACGAGGACGAGCGCGCGCCCGTCCGCCTCCGCCAGCGTCTCCCAGTCCGTCCGGCACGGGAGGCCGTCGGCCGCCGTCGTCATCTCGAGTTCGACCGGTGAGGTCGTCGAGAGCCGTATCGGCGTGTCGATCGAGCCCGTCGGCGTCGGCGGGACGCCGTCGACGATCGCGAGGTAGTCCTTCGTGACGCGGCGCTCCTCGAACTGCGTGGTGAGCCGCGCGTGCGTGCGCGGGTGCTTCGCTACGAGCACGATCCCGCTGGTCTCGCGGTCGAGTCGGTGGCACAGCCGGGGCAGCATAGAGCCGGCCTCGATGTCGTCCTCGTAGCGACGGTGTACGCGCTGGATGAGCGTATCCGTCATGTGCCGCCCGCTCGGATGCACGGCGACGTGCGGCGGCTTGTCGACGGCGAGCGCGTGGGCGTCCTCCCACAGCACGTCGAGCTCGTCCTTCGTCTCGCCGAGCAGCAGCGTGCGGTACTCGTCCGGGATGCGGATCACGACGCGCGTGCCGTGGTGCAGCCGGGTGCCCGGACGCCGCTCGACGTGGAGCTCGCCCGTCCCCTCCGGCGCGTCGGGCCGCGAACGGTCGACGGAGACGTAGCCGCCCTTGACGAGCGACTGGACCGAGCTGCGCGAGCGCCACTTCAAGTGCGCCGCGAGGAAGTGGTCGAGGCGCATCGCGAACCCGCGGGCCTTCTCCCGGAACGTCGACGCGTCCACGACGAGCCGCACGTCGGTCGGCGCGTCGTTCAGGTTGCGGTCCTTCTCGAAGAGCCCCACGTCCCCGTCCTCCTCAGCTCGGCCGCCGCCGCGCGCGCGTCCTCCAACGCGAACGAGCCGCGCGACCCGTGGTCGACGCGGCTCGTTCGGGCGCGCGGCCCTCACACCCGTCCCGGCGTCCCGGGACGGGGGCGATCAGCGCTTCTTCGGCGCGCCGCCCGGGCGACGACGACGGCGGCGGTTCGGGTCGTTCTTGCGCGTCGCCTTCTGCACGGTGCGCAGGCGCTCGCGGCGCTCGCGACGGCGGCGGTCCGAGCGCTTCTCGTGCCAGGTGTTGGCCTTCGCGAGGCGGAAGATGCCGCTGTAGTTGCACTGGCGCTTGAAGCGGCGGAGAGCCGCCTCGAGCGACTCGTTGGAGCGAACGGAGACCTTGATCAAGGGAGTCGGCCCGCGGGGTGCCCGCGGGCGATCGTGTGGTGGTGGAGGAGGGTGCGCGGGGCGAGCGGCGCCCGGACGGGGCGCTCGCCGCGGCGGAGCTGGGGATCCCGACGGCTCGGTGGCGTGGCCCGAGGGCCGGAATCGGGCGCAAGAGCGTACGCGCGGCGTCCGACGCCCGCAACCGGGTCCGGCCGGCTGCTCGGACGATCGGGGCCCCGCGGGCGGTAGATTGGGGGCCCTTGAGCGACGGACGCGGAAGAGGACCGGCCCCTGCGCGGGCCCCGGCGGGCGCCGGAGGGCCCGAGGAGGTCTTCCAGGGCACCGTCGAGACGATCACCTACCACGACCCGAAGAACCTCTTCGGGGTGCTCCGGCTGGACCCCGATCCCGGCTTCAAGGCGCCGGAGACGGGCTCCCTCTTCACTCCGGGGCGGGTCACGGCGGTGGGGAAGATCGCCGAGCCGTCGGTCGGCGTGCGGCTCCGCCTGACCGGGACCTGGGGCCAACACCCCAGCCACGGCGCCCAGTTCGAGTTCCAGTCGGTCGAGCCGCTCCCGCCGGCCACCGAGGAGGGTCTCGTCCGCTACCTCCACTCGAAGAACTTCGAGGGCGTGGGCCCCACCATCGCGCGCCGGATCGTCGACAAGCTCGGGCTCGACGCCCTCGAGCGGATCGCGGAGGACCCCGGCTGCCTCTCCTCCATCAAGGGCCTGCGTCCGGAGGTCGCGACCAGGCTGGGTGAGGCCGTCGTCGCGCAGAGCGCCCAGCACCGCGTCTTCGCCTACCTCGCGAAGCTGGGTCTCGGTCCGCTGACCTCCCAGGCCGTCGCGGCGAAGCTCGGTCCGGACTGCGAGGACCTCGTGGAGCGCGACCCGTACGTCCTGAGCACCGTCCCGACGGTGGGCTTCCTGACCGCCGACCGGGTGGCGAAACGGCTGGGGCTCGCGCCCGACGATCCGCGCCGGCTGCGGGCCGCGGCGCACCACGCGCTCGAGCGCGGCACGGACGACGGGCACGTCTACCTGCCGCTCGGCGAGCTGCTCGAGCGCGCGGCCGCGCTCCTGGAGGGGGCGGCCCCCGAGGACGCGTTCCGGCGCGCGCTCGCGGAGATGGAAGAGGGCATGTACCTCGCGTTCGACCGCGAGGCGCTGGACGAGGGCACCGACCCCTGGGACCCGCGCACGCCTTGCTATCTCCCCCACCAGCTCGTCCACGAGAAGCGGATCGCCGATCGACTCGCGCTGCTCCTGGGCGTCGACGCCGGCCCGCTCGCGACCGCCGAGGAGCTCGCGCGCGCCGAGGAATCGGTCGGCCTCGAGCTGCACCCGGCGCAGCGCGATGCGGTGCTCACGCTCCTCTCGAAGCCGGTCTCGATCCTCACGGGCGGCCCGGGTGTCGGCAAGACGACCATCGTCCGTCTCGTCGCGATGCTGGCGGAGGCCGGGGGCGCCGAGGTGCTCCTCGCCTCGCCGACCGGGCGCGCGGCCAAGCGACTGTCCGAGGCGACCGGCCGCCCCGCGAGCACGATCCACCGCCTGCTCGGGTTCAATCCCGCCGAGTCCGGCTTCGAGCACGGGACCCAGAAGCCACTGAAGGGCGGGCTGCTCATCGTCGACGAGGTGTCGATGCTCGACGCGTCGCTCGCGCGCCGCCTCGTGGACGCCGTCGCGTCGCCGACGCGCCTCGTGTTCGTCGGCGACCCCGATCAGCTCCCGTCGGTTGGCCCGGGCAACGTCCTCGCAGACCTCCTCGCGTCCGGCGCCGTACCGGTCGCGCGCCTGACGCAGGTGTTCCGGCAGGCGGCGTCCTCGCTCATCGTCACGAACGCGCACCGGGTGCTGTCCGGCGAGCTCCCGCGCTTCCCCGAGCGCGGTGTCACGGACGCGGACTTCTACTTCTTCCCCGTCGAAGACGGGCCAGATGCGCTCGCCGAGCGGCTCGTCGACGTCGTGACGGAGCGCGTGCCGCGCGCCTTCGGCCTCGACTGGTCCGAGGACGTGCAGGTACTGGCGCCGATGTACAAGGGTCCCGCGGGGGTCGACGCGCTGAACGGGCGGCTGCGCGAGGCGCTGGGCGCGACGGGGCGCGAGGTGCTCTTCGGCGATCAGCGGTGGCGCGTCCAGGACCGTGTCGTCCAGACGCGCAACGACTACGAGCGCGAGGTGTTCAACGGCGACCTGGGGCGCATCGTGCGCGTCGACCAGACGGGCACGGTGACGGTGCGCTTCACCGACCGCGAGGTCGTGTACGAGAAGGGCGCGCTGCGCGACCTAAAGCCCGCGTTCGCGATGACCGTCCACCGCAGCCAGGGCGGCGAGTTCCCGGCGATCGTGTTCCCGCTGGCGATGCAGCACGCGCACATGCTCCAGCGCAACCTCTTCTACACGGCGATCACCCGGGCGAAACGTCTCGTCGTGCTCGTCGGCGAGCGGCGCGCGCTCGAGCGGACGGTGCAGGCGGGGACGGAGGCGAAGCGTCTGAGCCGCCTCGACGAGCGGCTGCGCGAGCGCGCCGCAGAGCGCCGCGGCCTCGCCTGAAATGGCTCAGGGCCGTCGACCTTGCGCCCGACGACCCTGATGCTTGCGTCACGGAGCGGGCGGCAACACGCCGCCCTCCGCGTTCCCGCTCGGCTGAGCGGGACGCGGTTTGTAGGGGCGCGGATGTGCGCGAACAAGCGATTCGCGCCCAAATTCGAGGGTTTCGGTCGTCCGGCCCTTTGCCGATCGCTGCAAATCGCGGATTCGCGCGCGAATCGGGCCGTTTTCGCCCCGCCGCACGCGCGTTCGCTACCGTGCGCGGCGTGAAGGCACGGACCAAGATCGCGACCGCCGAAGCGCCCGACGGCACGCCCATCGATCTGTTCGAACACGACGGCGCGCACGAGATCTCGATCCGCGGCGCGGGGCTCATGACGTCCCGTCAGCACAACTCCGAGGAGATCCTCGGGCAGCTCGCCGTCGAGGGTTTGACCGACTCTCCGACCCTCGTGGTCGGAGGACTCGGCATGGGCTTCACCGTGCGCGCCGCCCTCGACGCGCTGCCCGACAGCGCACGCGTCCTGGTCGTCGAGCTGATCCCCGATATCGTCGAGTGGAACCGCGGACCCGTCGGCGAGCACGCGGGTCGCCCCCTCGACGACCGCCGCGTCCGGATCGTCGAGGGCGACGTGCTGAAGGCCCTCGTGAGCCGCCGCGGCCAGGTCGATGCGATCGCGCTCGACGTCGACAACGGCGCCTCCGCCATGGTCACGGGCGACAACAAGCGCCTCTACGGCCCGGGCGGCCTCGCCGCCCTGCGCCGCGCCCTGGTCCCGGGCGGCCGCCTCGCGATCTGGTCGGCGAGCGACGATCCGCGGCTCCAGACGCGCATGCGCGACGCGGGTTTCGCCGTGACCGTGCACGAGGCCCACGCGCGCCCGCGTCGCAAGGGCGCGCGCCACGTCGTCTTCGTCGGCGTGGCGAAGCGCGGCCTCCGCCCGGCGGCCCCGGCCCGGCGCCGCGGCCGCGGTCGGCGGCGCTGAGCGACGCTACGGCTGACCGGCGCCGCCGCCGGGGGCTCCGCCCCTGTCCCCGAAGTACCGCCGCCCGACGAGCGAAGGAGGCAGGCACTCCATCTCGTCCTGCGCGTTCGGGTCGTCGTGGGCGTAGCGGTAGCCCTTTCCGTAGCCCGCGTCCTTCATCAGGCGCGTCGGCGCGTTGCGCAGGTGCAGCGGGACGGGCTCGTTCGCCGTTTCGGCGACGTCGCGGCGCGCTTCGCCGAGCGCGCGGTACACGGCGTTGCTCTTCGGGGCCCGCGCCAGGTAGACGACGGCCTGCGCGAGCGCCAGGTCGCCCTCCGGGACGCCGAGCCGATCGAACGCGTCCGACGCGTCGAGCGCGATCCGGAGCGCGAACGGGTCGGCGAGGCCGATGTCCTCGGACGCGATCCGAACGATGCGGCGCGCGAGGTAGCGGCGGTCCTCGCCGCCCTCGAACATGCGCGCGAGCCAGTACAGCGACGCGTTCTCGTCCGAGTTCCGGACGCTCTTGTGCAGCGCGCTGATCAGGTCGTAGTGCTGCTCGCCGTTCTTGTCGTAGCGGACCGCCTTGCGCTGGAGCGCCTCGGCCAGAACGTCGTCGTCCACCTCCCCGTCCGCGAGGCTGAGCGCCCAGACGCTCTCGAGGAGCGTCAGCGCGCGCCGCGCGTCCCCGTCCGACGCGTGCGCGATGCGGGCGAGCGCGTCGTCGTCGATGCGCAGCCGTCCGCCGAGGCCGCGCTCGTCGTCGAGCGCCCGCCGCAGGAGCCCGACCACATCCCCGTGTTCGAGCGGCTCGAGGATCAGCACGCGGCAGCGCGACAGCAGCGCAGCGTTGAGCTCGAACGACGGGTTCTCCGTCGTGGCGCCGATCAAGAGCACGTCGCCGCGCTCGACGAACGGCAGGAACGCGTCCTGCTGCGCCTTGTTGAAGCGGTGGATCTCGTCGACGAAGAGCAGCGTCCGCTCGCCCGTCCGGCCGCGCCGGACGCGGGCGTCCTCCATGATCGCACGCACCTCCTTCACACCGGAGAGGACCGCGCTGAACGGCACAAAGCGCGCGTCCGAAGCCGACGCGACGAGGCGCGCCAGCGTCGTCTTCCCGACGCCGGGCGGCCCCCAGAGCACGAGGGACTGCCGCACCTCCGCGTCGAGGACGCGCTGCAGGAGCTTCCCCTCGCCCAGGAGGTGGGTCTGGCCGAAGACCTCCTCGGCCGTGCGCGGACGCATGCGCTCCGCGAGGGGTGCGTCCGCCGCGGCCACGTCAGGGCCGTCGGGCACCTCGTCTTGCCCGAAGAGTCCGCCGCTCATCGGGATCCCTCGCCGGCGCACGCGCCGGGCGGGCCATGCGTCGTGCGCGCCTTCACGCGGGCAGGATAGCCGCGGCCCGGATTCGACGCGCCGCGCGAACGCGAAGCGCCTCCGGGGGCTCCCTTGTGAGTGGGTCGCGCGCGCGAGCCGAGGCCCGCGCGCGCTCGACCCTCACGGAGAGGGTCCTTCCGATCGAGGAGTGTCGCAGCGACCGCTGCGGGAATCGTCAGGGCCGCCGCGACCGACGACCCGCCGCCTGGAAGGCGCCGCCGAAGGGCCCGCCGAACGGAGCGGCCGCGGGACGGAACGTCAGGTTGTCCACCGCACCGGAACCGCCGAGCACGATCCGGAGCACGTCGACCTGGCCCTCGTCGAATCCATCGTCCTGGTTCCCGAGGGCGATCGAGAGGAAGCCCTGCTGCGGCGCGGTCGTGCCGAGGCCGAGCCGGCGGATTCCCGAACCGCTCATCTGGTCGATGTCCTCGGTGAACCCCGCGGGCACGGCGACCGTTCGAACGCGTCCGGCGGAGTCGACCAGTTCCACGCGCGAGTTGCCCGCGTCGAGCACGTCGAAGTCGATCAGGTCGATCGCGCAGATCTCGACCGGCTGGTCGAACTCGAAGACCATCACGCCGCCGAACTCGTCGTCGTCAGGCTGCGTGAAGACACCGGAGGAAGAGGCTCCGTTCTCCTGCAAGATCACCGCGTTGCCGCTCGAGACCAGAAGGTCGGGGTCGGACGATGCCGCGTTCGGTCCCATGGGCGAGGTGTCGAAGATCGCCGGGCCGAAGCCCGACGCCGAGCTGCCCTGCACGGTGATCCCCGAGCCGATGTTCATTCCCAGGAGGTCGAGCCCGTTCGGCGGCGAACCAACGGCCGCGAGCGACTCGAAGTCGATGACGGTGCAGCCGTCCAGGCACTCGAGCGTCACCGGAAGCGATCCGGAAACGGCGCCGCTCGACTGGTCGCGATAGACCAGGTCGAACGCGCCGCCCCCGAAGGCCGCGGTGCTCGAGAACGTCACCTCGAAGGTCGCCGTCTCGCCGGGTTCAACTCCCGTCACGACGGCGGGGTTCACATCGACGGTCACCCCCGGGGGGAGGTCCTCGGCGGTGAGTTCGAGGTCGAGATCGACCTGGGCCAGCACGAAGACGGCCTCCACGATCGACTGGGCGATCGCGTTGGTACCGCCCTGGATGTTGAACACGAGCGGCGTTCCCGTGTCGTCGACGGCGCCGGTCAGACGCGCCAGCGCGGAGAGGAACACGCTCGGGTCGGAGGACGGCCCCGGTGCGTCGGTCGGCGCTCCGAAGGGCGTGAGTCCGATCACCCGGAGTCCAGCGCCGTTCGCCGCGGCCACCGACTGCGGGATCGTTGCGGAGCCACGGGGCGCGATCGCATTGGCGACGGTGTTCGCCGCGAAGCTGAGCGCATCGCTGACAAATCCGAAGCGGGAGCCGCCGACCGAGAACGCACTCGTGAAGGCGGTCGTGGGCTCCGAGCTCCCCGTCCCGACGATCTGGTCGGGGATCGGCATCGAGGGGTCGTACGGCGCGACCGGCGCGATGTCGGTCGCGAGGATCACGATGCGGAGCGAGTTCTCGCGGAAGCCGCCGCCGCCCTGCGATCCGGACCCGGAGCCGACGTAGCTCGAGTAGGGCGGAACGTCACCGCTGAGCCCCGGATTGATCTGGGCATCGAGCGATCCAGCGAGTCCGGAGTCGAGCGACGAGCCGTTGCCGTTCCCGTCGAAGCCCGCGCCGGTCGCGAGCTGGAAGAGCGCCTCGCCTGCCGACGTCTCCGGCCCGTCGCCACCGAAGCCGGGCGCCGTGTTGGCGAGCGCCGCGTCGAGGTCCGCGAGGAACGTCGGCTCGGCGCGGCTCAGGATCGCCTGGTTCAGGATGAACGGGCGGCCGGTCGGGTTCTCGTTGCTGAAACCGGTGGCGGGTCCGCCGTAGTCCTCGAAGCGCCCGACGCCGTAGGCGATGTCCGCCGTCGGCACGAGCTCCTGCAATCGCGCGACGACGCGCCGGAAGACCGCAATCACCTGCGGCGCCTCGTCGGAGAAGCTGCCGGTGTCGTCGAACAGCAGGAAGACATCGATCCTCCCCGAGGAGGAGGACCCGGGGAGCGTGATGCTGACGTTCTGGACGTTGGAGCCCCCGCCACAGAGCGGGCCTCCGATCGAGGTGATGAACGGGGGGTCGAGCGTCTGGGCGGACGCCGGCGCTGCGAGCGCCAGGAGAGCGAGGGTGGAGCGCATTTTCATGGGAGCGTTGGGAAGAGGTGAGCAGGCACGGGCAGGACCCCGCGGCGACAGACCACCGCGGGGCGATAGGCCAGCTTGTCACACCTCGGCGATCCGTGTACAGCCGATGCGTACGCCCGGATCGCCAAGCGCCCAGCAGCGCTCGGACCACGCCTCCATCGGGCGGCGAGCCCGCCGCGTCCGAGCTGCGCTAGCGCACCTCGACCCGCTGCGCGTTGCTCGTGACGATCCCGGCCGCGTCGCGTGCAACCGCTTGCAAGACGAAGTCCGTGCCCGCGAGGACCGGCCCCGCCGCGCCGAGGTCGAGGCCTGCCAGCCCCGCCACGAAGCGACCGTTCGCGTCGGCGAGCACGGGGCCGAGCGCCGGCGAGGCGCCGCCTGCCGCGATGCAGAGGCCCAGCGCACCGGCCGGCGCCGCGTCGAGACCTGCGAAGACGCGGACGACTCCGTTCGCGGGGAAGCCGTACCCGTGCGCGTTCGCCCCGTCCAGCGGCGCGCTCCCGTCGCCGCTCAGCAGGAGCTCGACGCCGGTCTCGCAGAACGGAATGGCGCGCGACTCTGCGATGGATCGCACGTCGAACGACGGAAGCGGGTCCGCCCCGAGGTAGCTCCAGCGACCGACGAAGAGCTCTCCGCCGTCGAGCGCGATCAGGCCGGCACCGTCGTAGCCGCGGTCGACCTCGTAGGCGCGGTACGCGCCGTCGTACCAGCGGAGCCGCGTGAGCGACCCCTGCCCCTCGAAGTGATCGCCGACGCCGATCACGAGCTCACCGTCCTCGGCCGCGACGAGCGCGGTGTAGGGCGGGTTGAAGTCGCGCGTCGCCAGGCGGCCGGTGAGGACCGTTTGCACCTGCACGGGCGCGAAGGCCGCGTCGAGCTCGTAGACCCAAACGATCGCGTCGTAGTAGGAGCCGACCACGACGCGGGCCTCGTCGATCGCGACCGACTCGAACGTGTCTCCGTGCGACGTCACCGATCCGGTCAGGTTCCACTGCATTCCGTCCCAGCGGAACACGCCAGGATCCAGCTCGCCGGTCGGCTGGTACGCGCGGCTGCAGACGAGCGTGTCGCCCTCCAGCGCGATCATCTCGCCGGGGTCGAAGCGGCCGCCGCGGTTCGACGAGACCTCGACGCCCGCGGTCTCACCCTCCAGCAACCAGGGGCCCGAGGCGGGCCTCCGGTAGGTGAGGATCTCACCCGCCAGCCCGGAGACGGGGTCGACGACCGTTTCGTTGAGCAGCACCAGCCGGTCGCCGTCGATCGCAACGGCGCCCCAGCGCAGCGAGCCCGTCGCGTCCGCGGAGTCGGGCTCGAGCGACTGCTCGAACGTCCACGCGCCGCCCGTGTCACGGAAGAGCAGCACGGCGGGGCGCGGCGCGGCGCCCGCGGTCGGCCAGTGCCGGACCTGCAGCGCGAGGGTGTCTCCGCCGACAGCGACGAAGTAGAGGATCTCGCGGTCCGCGGAGGAGCCGATGGACGTCGCGTCGAGATCGAGCGCGTGGCACTCGCGCGTGCGGCGGTCCTCCGCGACGACGAGCTGCGCGTCGGAGCTCCACGTGTACGTATGGACGAGCCAGTCCCGAGAGACGACCGTGCGGGTGGGCCGTCCGAACCCTGCTTCGAACGCGCGCCGGACGCAGTCTGAGTCGTACTCAACGTGTGTTTGGTCGACGAACTGGGCGGACGCAAGAGGTGCGAGCCCCGCGGCGAACGCGGCAGCCCACCCCAGGCAGAGAGATCTGGGGAAGCGAGACATGGCAAGACTGGAGCGCGGGCGCGCTGGCTCTGGACGGGCAGGGGGACGCATCGGAAACAACAAGTCCGGGCCCAGACTAAGCGCTGGGGGCGCTTCTCGCGGGCAGCGCAAACTCGCGCGCGCATGGGACCGAGACGGCTGTCGCAGGCGGCATAGGGCAAGACTCGCCAAGCGACGCTGCGGGCAAAGTCGCGCGACACGACTCGGAAGCCGGCGCAGACCGTCGAGCACAGCTGGAGCTCCGATCAGAAGTACGTGGACGTCTCAGCGCACTGATTCGGCACAGCTCTGAGGATCGAGAAAGAAAGGTGCCCCCGCGTGGACACTGTCCACCCGGGGGCACATTGAAGCCTCGATGCGCCGAAGGAGCGCAGCGTCAAGTCGGTCCTGCCGCGCCTACTGGTTCGCGTTGAACCGGATGGCGACGGTCCCGAGGATGTGACTCAGGAAGTCCGCGGGAGGCTCATTGGGGTCCCGAAGAATCGCCGAGACGAAAACTCGACCCGAGGAGTCGGGCGGAGCCATGCGTACGCCACGCGTGAACCGAAACTCCTGGTTCGTCGGATCGATCAGCAGACGCACAGGATCTTGGCCGGCCGCACCGGTGTATCCCCAGGCTCGTCGGAGATCTGAGTTGACCCTGAACTCCTTGCGGTCGAACTGGAGCACGCTGGAGATCCCCATGGCGTCCTCGTAGGAGTTGCCGCCGTCGACGCTACCAGAGAGGTCCAGATCGAAGGTCTGGGTCATTACGACGACCGCGTTTCCATCATCGTCGAACTGAATCTGCAGGTCGTCGGTGATGCTAAATCGATCGACGTTGGCGGCCGGGAAGCCACTTTCGAATGCGGTCGGAACTCCAGACTCATTGATTCCATCGGGCCCGTCCAGGTTCTCGTCCTTCGCGGTGATGGGAACGAGATGGGGCGCCCAAACCCCCGAGCCCGTTGCGTCGAATACGGTCGTCATGAGCTGCGGCGTGCCCCTGAACTCTTCGGGGTTGGAGGCCGGACCAGCCTCGTAGCCGACAAGGACCGCCATGAATCCGTTGCCGCCGATTGGCTCGAAGCGAATCCCGTTGAGGCCACGTCGGTTGAGGTATTTCCCCTCCCGCTTGATAGCGACGACGTAGTCGATACCGCCACCGTTTCCGTCGTCCACGGTCAGGGGGATCGGAACGGGTGCATTGATTACATTGGGTGAGCCAAGATCGATCACTTGCGCCACGACGGGCGGAGCCGCAGGCGGGGCCCCTGTGAAGTTGGGGTCGAATCCGAGGAACACGAGCTTCGTGCCATCGCCCGTCCGCAGGACTCGGTGGGGCTGTACGATTCGTCGGCGATTGGAGTCGTCTCCGTCGTCAAGGTTGAGCCGTGTCGGTGTACCGAACGAGAGCCCGTTCGCAGTGTTCGTGATCGTCGAGACGAAGATGTCCTCTTCACCGGCCATCGTGGGCCACCACGCACGGGCGTTATTTGAGGGAGCCGGATCGTCCGACGCCTGCGTAAACGCATCCATGTGAGGGTGGCCGAGCGGGTGGCCTTCAGCCTCGAGGGATTTGTACCCCGGCTCAATGTCCTGCGAAGAACGACTCATCGGCAGCGGAGTTGAGCTCTGGTACCAGAGCACCATCAACGGACCGGAATCGTCCGAGAGGATGAACGGACTCCCGACGTAAGGCAGCTCGGTGGACTGATCCGACACGTCCGCAGGGGCCGTCCAGGAATTCACGCTCGTGCCGGTCGCCGTGTACGAGGAGAACTTGATCCGCCCGTGCTGCGCCACGGACCTCATCGTGCGGAAGTCTCTCGTATCGACGTCCGGAATCGCCGTGGCCGCATCGTCACCTTGCCAGACGACCGGAGCCCCATTCTCACCGAGGGGGTCGAACTGAGCGTCCGGGACCTCGATCCAAACGCAGATCGCTCGCTCCGGCCCATCGCCGCCGTCGGGAGCAGCGGGATCGGGGTTGCGATCACCAATCGGAACGAGGAGAGGCTGCCAGGCCTGCTTGATCGGCTCCGCTGCGTCAACGTGGTAGACCTCTGGACTGTCTACGACGCCGTTGCGGACCTTCGAGATGAAGTCCGACATGCTCGCCTCGGCTCCGACGAATCCGCCGATGAAGCCAGTGCCGCCGCCGGGGCTGCTGCGATCGGGCGTGGAGACCCAATTGCTCCCGTCCAGGTGCGACACCATGAAAGAGACTGGCATGCGACCGTAGTCCGTGCTCCCCTTCGGCTCGTATGTGGCGAAGTAGGCGCGGCCCGTTCGACTCGAGCGAAGCCCGACGGTCTTGGTCTGCGTGAAAGTACTGCCGGGGAAGCTACCGAAGGCCGTTTGCACGTCGAGGCGACGGATCGTGACCTCACGTAGGTCGGCCGATTGGGTCTCGATCGTCCGCGCCGACAGAATTCGCTGACCCTCGTCGGTCTCGAACGGAATCAGCCCTTCGCCGCCCGGCATGATCACGGGGCCCGCCGCGGGGTTGACCTGAAGAGTCAGCAGTTCAGGCGTATCGAACGAGCCCGAACGGATTCGAAAGTTCGACGACGTGGACGAGCCAAGCGACGATCCGTTGGCTGCGGTCAAACCCGCCGGAACGACAAGCCGATACCAACGACCGACGTGGGGATCGAGGACGAACGGGCTCTCGACCCCTTCATCCAGGTTGAGGAACGTACCGGCGATCTCAACCCCATAGGAGGCACCGCCGCCCCTTACGTTGATCGGGACCTCGACCATCTCATCGCCGGTAAGGGCCGCGACTTCGGAGAGAGTCCGAACCGAGGGGTCGCGGGGAGTCAAGAGGCGGATCCTGGATCGCACCTCGCCTTCATCCATCGCCAACGTGAAGCCGACTCCGATCGTCGCATTTGAGTTCACATCCTCGCCGGCAGGCAGCGTGCTCGGGATGACCTCGGGGCTGGGCGGGGGCTCCTCGTCGCTGTCCGCCGCAGAGACCGCGCCGGCAAGGCCGGTACCGCAGCCACCGGCGAGGAGTGCAAGCGCTCCAGCGAGCGTTGATGCGCGAAGGGCTGAGAGTCTGGATGCGGCAGGCATGGTCCGGGACATTGGGTGATTCGAGCGGCGCAAGCCGACCGGGGTTTCAGGCGAGTCGTTGGAAGAGCTGTTGAACTGCATCTCACTCACCTCCGCGTTCGAGAGCGTTGGCGGAGGCGCTTGCCTCAATCAGGCCGCCGGAGTCCGTCGCGCTGGTCGAACTCGACGAAGGCATCTGTCCGGCCTCGTCGAGAACGCCTGCCAGATCGAAGGTCCAGGACTGCGACTCATCGAAGCCGCGGACATCCTCGGAGAGGCTGAGCTGGATCCGACTTCCTGCAGCGACTGAGTCGCTCCCGACGCTCGCGCTGGAAGGCACCGCTTGAATCAACTGGTTCGGGACGTAGATCGCAATCTCGTGGGCAAGGTCCGAGGCCGCGTTGTCCGACGCGAATTCCGTAACGAGCGCAGCAGGGAGTCTCTGGTCGCGGACGATCGCGGAGGCGTCGCTGAGTCGCTCCACGACCCGGACCGGATAGCGCATGCCTCCGAGCGCGATGAAGGATTCGCCCCACTGGCCCCGCGGCCGGCGGATCGGCGCACGGATGACAACCGCACCCCGCACATCGCTCGCGTTCTCGACCTCGACGGACGTGGAGTCCAAGAGGAGTCCGGCGACGTTCATGCTGGGGAAGACGATGAAGTCGTGGTCGCCCTCGATGACTTCGCGCGCAAGGTCTTGAGCCAGTGCCAGCGCAGCGTCCGTGGAGAGACGCTCATCGAACCCGGGGTTCTCCGTCTCGAGCCACGGCGAAGGCCAAACGAGCGTCTTCCAGAAGGAAAGCGAGGCCGGTCCCTTCCCAAGCCGATCCCCGAACCGCACGGGTAGGTCGTTGGGTTGGACTCGGAATTCTCTCACCACCGCATTCGTATCCGCGAATCGGAATCCGCGCACTTGATCGTCTTCGCGCGCCGAGTCCGTGTCCCCGCCCGCACCTGCCAACAGCCCCTTGAGCGTCGCACGGTCACTCGCCTCGAAGTCCGCGTGCTGGGCAAGACGGCTAACGTCGTAGAGCGACAGCCCGAGCGTCATCCCGTCGAAGTTGTACTCGCGGTCCGGGAAGAGGAGCTCGAACGGGCCCGTGAGGAACAGGAAGAAGCTCTGCGGCAGGGAACGACTGTCCGGGACCGTTTCGAAGACGAACGAGTCGACGTCGAGGATCAGATCCGCTTGGACTTCTTGCGACGCGGCCAGCCAGTAGGCGTCCAGCTCGTCGGGCTCGAGCGACTGGAGAACGTCCGCATCGGGCGCTTCGAGCACAGTCACGTACGAGAAGACGTTCGTAGCGAGCGCATCGCGGAGGTTGATCGTGATCGGATCGTGGCCGATCTCCGAGATGGAGTCCGCGAAGTCGTAGTCGAGTGACGCTCCGGACCGGTCGTCGGTCGAGACGACACGGACCTCGTCGCCGCGAAGCGGCACGATCGCGACATGATAGGGCAGCGGATCCCAGGAGTCGGGCATGTCCGGCAGCTCGACCGGACGCGAAGTCGTGTACGACATGCAGCTTGCTGACGCGCAAGCCAGCAAGACTAGAACAGGGATGCGGCGCATGGAAAGGGCCCAGAGGGCAGGGGGGCTGCGAGTCGAATCGAGCTCGCCGGGGGGGACAGGGGACGGGAAACACCGGCCCCACGCGCGCAGTCCATTAAACCTCGGGCGTGAAGAGCCGCAAGAGAGTGCGCTGCAGCGCCCATCCCGGGCGCCTGGAGCCTGGTCACTCCTGCGAGGGGACGGCGCTTGGACACCTCCTGAACGAGGCTCTCGATCCGCGCGCGCCAAATCCACGAGGAATCGCGTCCCATCGCGAGTCCGGCTGGTGGGTTCGCGCGGTCGGGCGACTCGCCTTGCCGCCCCAGGTGGAATCACCGAACGGCAGCCGCTCCGTCGAGAGCACATCGGAAGCCGATGACTCCTTCGCCGGGGCGAGAAACCTCACCGACGCGACTCGCCCAAACGACGCGAAAATCGTGCGGACGGACATCGACGCCGTCCTTGCTCCATGACTCACCGCGATCACCCGTTACTAGAAACTTCAGCTGACTCTCGCTCAGAGCGGAAGTCAGCTCGCGCTTCCCGAGCAGGATGGCCAGCTGTTCGCCCGCCGAGAGTCTGTTCGATCGTCTCCAGATCGGAGTCTCTGTCCACTCCGCTGCGTTCCCGCAGAGGTGGAAGATCTGGACATCCTCATCGAGGTCGGCTGTCTTGTCGTGGATGGAGGCGTACCTCTCGTCCGCGACGTCACCGAACCGCGCACCTGCGGCCGCATCTCGAAACGCACCTTCCGCCGGCACCAGGAACGCATGCGCACCGTCCACCGCGTTCGCGAGCGCGAACGGTCGATCGCAGCTCCGACCACGGACCGCGTACTGCCACTCGAGGGCAGTCGGAAGACGCTTGCCCGCCCATTGGGCGTATGCCTTCGCCTCCTCCCAGAGGACCCCGGTGACGGGCACACGATCCGCGCGCTCACCGACGCTGGTTCCGTATTCCACCCACGCGCGCCGCCTGTCCTTGAGTGTCGCGGCAAATCCAGGGCCCCCGCACATGGGCGTCTCGGGCCAGTTGGATCGTTCGACGTAACCGTTGTCTGCGGTGACGAACTCCAGGAACTGCGCGACGGTCACTTCGGACCGGTCCAAATAGAAGGATGAGATATCGGCCCGAGCGACCGTGCCCGGTGATTCCCAGCAGTACCCCCCCCAGAAATCCATCCAGGCATTGAGCTCCCTGTCGGCGAGCGACTTGTCCAGCAATTCCCCCTTGACCACTTCAGGCGCGAGCTCGATCGACTCTTCGGAGTCCTTCGCCTTCGGCGCACGGACCAGGACCATGCCCGAGCCACGCAAGCCTCGTTCTTCACTGCCTGGATTGAGGATCGGATCGAGGTCGGCGAACACGCGACCGAGCCTCGTGTCGAGGGACTGGGTGACCTCCCGCGGCGTCGAGACCGATCCGTCCCCGAACGAAACTCGAGCCTCGACGGCCGAGACCTCGACCATCACGTCGCGGAACGACCAATCCACCGTGAATGGAACTTCGCCTTCATACTGACGTCCGTCGTTCGACTCGAGAGTCGTCCTGAGCTCGAGTTTCTCGTCATCCTTCGACGTAACTCGAACGGCAACCTCTCGGATCGGGTTCCCATCATTGACGGTGACGTCGAGTCGCCGCGCGGACGGGGCGAAACCTTGAGGCGTTGCCCAATGTGTCGTCGACCAGTCAAGCTCTGGAGGGAGGCTCGATACGATGAACCGCCGTCGGTCCGCGCCCTCAGACACTGGCGCTTCGTAGGAGTATCCGAGCACGTCCTCGACGACGACGCCCAGCTCGTACGTTCCATCAGGCCACTCTTCTTGCGCGGCGGGAACCCACGCGCGCGCGGGGATCTCGAAACTGCCCCCCTCGGCCACGAACTCCTTCAGCGTCGAACGCTCGAGCCGCTCCGTTGAGCCAAACTTCGCGCCGTCGCGATAGATGCGGATCGCAATCGATTGGATGGGAGCCGCGCCGTCCTTCATCTCGCATCGAAGCGAGGGCCAAAGGTCCGACACGACCGGAGCCCTCAGGTCGAATCCACTTGACTGCTCGTCCGCAGTGCTCGACTCGAGCGCGACCGATGTCACGCCGCTCGCAGTACGTCGAGCGACGGTTGTCGAACCCAGCTCGACCAAGAGGCTCTCGTATTTGGAAGGCCGCATCTGCTCGGCCTCGCTTCGATCTCGTCCGAAGTCGCGCTCTTGGATCTGATCGAAGTCGATGCGGTTGATCCGGTGCAGCACGAATCGAGTCTCCCCTGTCTCGGGCAGCTTGAAGCGCCCGTCGAAGCTGCGGCCGGCGTCAAGCCAGGCAGGGAGGCCCTCGATCGGGGGCATCGACGAAAGACGGTAGAGGGTCTGCTCTTCGCGCTCCCGGCTTAGCTGTAGCCCGATCGACGGGTCAGCGGTCCATACGCGTCCCGAATCATCTGTGCTCGTGCGGTCGGCGACGACGCTGATACCGGCTCCGTCCTGCACCTGCGTGAAGTGGAACTTGATGGGCGCCAAATCGACGGGGTCGCCGAAGACTGGCGAGACCAGCTTGAAGGACAGCTGCGTGTCCAGGAGTTCCCTGTCGGTGGCACTGACGACACCGCTGATCGCAGTGATCTGCTCATCCGTGAGGTTGAAGTTGACGTCGAACGACCCGTCCGTGTCGGAGACCTGTGTCTGCGAAGCGATACGGATGTCGAGGTCGGCGACCTCCAGGGTTGCAGCGATGCGGCGCATCCCCTCGGGTGTTCCGCCGCCTAAAGGCAATGCAGGGAGCAGTTTGCCTTCCATCCGGATCTGGGTGTATCGCGACTGGAACGGCACGCGGGCCTGTCGCCCCGGCACGTAGAGCGACCGCGGGTCCTTCATCTGACCATCTACGATCCACTCGATGCGAGCGGACTCTTGCTCGAGCGCCGCCCCGTCGCCAAGGACGCACAGGTCAACCGGGCCCCGTTGAAGAGTGCGCCCGGTCGTCTCCGTGATCTCGATCCGAACGCGAGTCTTTTGCCTCGGATGGTCGTCGTCGCCGTTCGTGAAGAGATCATCGAACGCGACCACAAAGTACGTCGTTCGCGATCCCCACTTGGACATCGCGACGCGCTGCGATTCGGTGCCGTCCGAGTCTAGGACGACTGCCGCGGCCGAGGCCCAGCGCGATCTATCCGGATCGTCGCTGGGCGTCACTCGAAGCTCGGCGGTGCGCTGGAAGACCGCGTAGGCCTTGTCAGACTCGATCGAGCGTTCATCGCTGGCTGCCGCGAAGGCTAGCTCTGGTGCCTCCGTGACCGGTGGTAAGAGCCGCAGTTCGAATGGCTGCGAGTAGTGGCTGTCCCCCCAGCGCAAGTGGACCGTCTGCGTATCGGCTTTCTCGACCTGCATCGGGACGATTTGCCAGCGCCCATCCACCTCCTCGATGGACGCGACCGCGCTCGCCCGTCCGTCGCGGCCTGAGTCGTAGGTGCCCGCCTGTAGGATCGGCGTCTCAGTCGGTGCCTCGACCGGCGGCTTCGTAAACCGGATCGCCCGCCGGAATTGCTCAGCTGGTTCGCTACTGCCGCTGATCGCGACATCGAGCACCGAGCCCATCGCGACGGTTTCCGGCCGATCTACGCCGACCGTCCAGACACCCAGCGCATCCAATGACACGGGCTTCAGCTCCGGCACGCGGAATGCGAAGTAGGCGAGCAGCGCGAAGAGCGGCAACAGAGCGGCAATCGTGCCCGCGAGGACCCTTGGAGGAACCAGCGGCCGCAGCGCGCGATCGAGGGCCTCCATCGCTTCCGCCGCCGAGGACCATCGATCGTCGGGGTCCTTAGCCAGACACTTCTCGCAGAAGCGCGAAAGCCGACGTGACACCGAGGGACGGATCTCACGCAGCCGGCGCGGCTCCTCCTCGAGATGCTGGTGCATCGCGGTCCGAACGTCGCGCGCATCGTCGGTGAATGGGAACTCCCCGCTCACCATCTTAAAGAACATCACTCCGAACGAGTAGATGTCCGAACGGCCGTCGAGCGGGCTAATGTCCTTGTCACCCCGCAGGTGTTTGATCTGCTCGGGTGACGAGAAGAGCACCGTGCCGCCTGCTGCTCGGCGTACGCCGGTTCGGCGGGAATCGGTTGCTCCACTGGAGCCAGGCCCGTTCGCACTCGGATTGGACCCTGAGCTCAGCTTGGAGCCCGTTTGCGATTCTGAGTTGGCTGCGCCCGTCTCGTGGTCCTCTCTGCGCACCGCGACGATCGAGCGATCCAGGAACGCTCGTCCATCGGCCGTGGGCAGCTCGGCGGTCATCGCAAGGTCGACCTCCTCCGCACCGACGTATTGGGCGATGCCGAAGTCGATCACCTTCGCGACTTCAGCACCACGCTCGGCGGCGCCGACGACAAACACGTTGCCGGGCTTGATGTCGAGGTGCAGCTGCGGATCGCCCGAGGGCGGATCATGCGCGTGGCTCAATGCATCGAGGATGTTCAGGCCAAGTGAGCCGGCGCGCTCCGGAGCCATGGGCCCGTCCTGCTCAAGCACCTCGCGCAGCTCCCGGCCCGCCAGGAACTCCATCACGATGTACACGAGACCGTCGGTCTCGCGCATCTTCGCCGTGAAGACGTCGACGATGTACGGGTTGTCCTTGAGCTGTGCGAGGCGCTTGGCCTCGTCCAGGAGTCCCTTCAGCGCCTTCTCGCTCTTTGCCTTCTTCGGGTTGAGGACTTTGACGGCGACGCTGACGCCGAGCATCAGATCGCGCGCGCGGTAGACGCTGCCGAAAGCGCCGCGTCCGATCCGCTCAACGATTCGATACTGATCGTTGAGGACCTCGTCGATCAGGTCGGCCCCGCGCGCAGCCTCCTCGATACCGCGCTTCAGCTCGTTTGGCGCAGCCCCAACGACGTGCTCCTCGAGTCGTTCCAAGGGCCCCGTAAGCTCGTGGACCTCGAGCGTACCAGGCGGAAGCGGACTAGGCTCAGCAGTGTCCGTCCCGAGCGTGACCTCGATCTCCTGTTCGCCGCCAATGTTGGTGAACAGATGGACCGATTCCAGCTTGCCCAGACCTTCTCCCGCCTCAGCGGACGGCCCTAGATCAGTGGCCAGCGTGCGAAGGACGTCCACAACCACACCTGCGCCGCGGGGCGAAGCCCCGTCATCGGTGGGAAGCGTCTGTGCGATCGTCCCCCCGATCGTCTGGACCGACTGCGCGAGCGTGCCTTCGATAGACTGCCCGAGCGTGCCCTCGGATTGTTCAAGAGTGCCCGCAATGGGCGGCTGGTCCGATCCGTCGGCAGCCATGTCGCTCTGCTCGACGGTGGGCATAGGAGCTCCCCCGAGTTCAGCCCCGTCTCCCCTCGCCACCACGATGCCGTCGACCGCGGCCCCCGCAGTCGCCGGGAGCTCGGGACCGAATGCGGCTGCTCCGGCCAGGTAGGCGCGCCTGACACGTTCGGTGAGGACCTGGTCAACGCTCGCGCCGACCTTGCCTTCCTGGAGCGCATGCATGCGTTCCCGCTCAGCCTGCGAGATCTCTTCGGATTGAAGCTCGACCTGAACGGCCGAGCGAACGACTTCCGGAGCGGGACCCTCTGCACTCATGTCCCCCATGAGCACGTCCACGATCCGGTCGATCAGGGGCTGGAGTGAGTCTTCAGATCGGGGATCTCGCGACATCGGGCAGAACGACGGCGTGGGCAGAATGGATCGTGGGTGGAGCCAGAGGCGAGCATGAAGACCTCTACATCTGCAGCATCTAACGCCGCCACCGAGGGATCGGGGCCACGGACCGATGAAATCGACAGGGCAGGGCGTGACCGGGAGGCCTGAGCGCTTGGGACGAGCGTCTCGCGCGACCGCGTAAGGCGCTTCACTGGAGGAACTTCGAACGTAGGGGTGCCAGAGGGCAGCCGGCGAAAACCAAACAGATAGCGGGTCACGTCAGGGGTTCCGGCGCCGCGCGACTTCGGAACGCGCTAGCTCGTCCAGTCGACGCCTGAGGCTCGCGAATCCAAATCGCTGCAGCGACCTTCGGAGGTCACGCTGGCTGACCCAAGGGAGAAAGGCTCGCAGTCGGACAAGCGGCCCGCGTCGCGATGATCCTCTCGCTCCCGTGCTCAATGCCTCCCTGCGGACCTCCTCGGCCAAGGCAACCCCTGCCGCCCGGTACGCGTCGAGGGCCGCTCGGATCCGAGCGGACTTCCGCTCCATCGCGTCCTCAAGTCGGTCACGGTCGAGAGCGGTCAGCCTGTCCCTCGAGAGAATCGCCTCAAGCGCTTCCGTCAGCTCGGCGTCGTGCGAGCGCGCGAATCGCTGGATGCCAATGCGGAAGTGCTCGTGCATAGCCCCTTCGACGTCGTTCAGCGCGTTCACGAGCGCACCAACCGCAGCCAGAGCTCCCTCCCGTTCCGTCGCTCCATTGGTCGCGTCCTGCGACTCACTCCGCGCGGGTTCACTCGCGCTGCGCTGGGGCGCCGAAGGAGGCTCGCCTCTTCCGTTGGCACTCTCGCTCCCCGATCCCTGCCCAGAGTGCAGCAACTCAATCACGACCTCGAGTGCGTCGGGACCCGAGCCAAGGTGGATTCGATTGCCGTCAATGAGCGTCGGCCTCTCGAGCAGATCGCCCCCGGCGTACACCCCTTCGAGCGAGCCAAGATCGCGGACGACGAATCCTGCATCGATGCGAACCTTGGCAGCAGACGGCACTTGGACGTCGTCGGAGGGTGCGTTGCCGATCGTGACATAGGGGCGGTGCACGGTGACGGACCGGCCGGACGAAGAGCCTCCCACTACGCTCACGCGAAGGCGGACCGGATCGCGCGGCGCCCGGTCCGTAGCTGTCTCGTCCACACCCTTAGGGTCCATCCGTCCCTCGGGCTCACGACGGCCTGCAGCGCTGCCCGCCCCGCCACGGGCCGGAGGCGTCGACGCCGTGTGCGGAGACGGACCGAATGCGCGGGGACCGGGCAGCCCCGTCCCCGTGGCGTCGTCCCTGCCCGGATCAGGAGAGAGCGGATTCGAAGCGTCCTGGAACATGGGCGGGGCGGGGGCGGAGCCAGCGCTCTACGCGCTGGCCTGGTCCTCCGCAGGTGGAGGGGGCACCCGGCCTCCTACCCATGGGAATTTGGACGATTTCTCGGGCGGGCGCGGTCAGGCGTCCGTGAAGTCGAATGTGAAGGCGAGTTCATTCCCGACGCCCACCTGGCATCGAGTCCCAATCTCGTCATCTGCCATGCGTGCGAGCAGCTCGGTGGAGAGCTCCGGCATGAACGATCCACGGAGGATGTGATCGATATTCCGAGCCCCTGTGTCGACCTGCGTGCACTGGGCAACGATTCGCTCGACCACCTCGTCCGAGTACTCAAGAACGAGGCCGTGCACGTCACGGACACGCCGAACCACCTTGTCGAGCTTGAGGCGCGTGATGTCCGACATGATCTCGGATCCAATCGGGAGGAAGGGCACGACCGACATGCGTGCGAGCAGCGCGGGCTTGAAGTGCGCGGCAAGAACGGGATGAAGGGCTTCGCGTAGCTCTTCGATCGTGGGAACCGCTCCGTCGGCACACATCTGTGTGATCACGTCCGTCCCTAGGTTGGACGTCATGTAGAGGATCGTGTTCTTGAAGTCGACCTCTCGCCCTTCTCCGTCCGAGAGCGTTCCTTTGTCGAAGACCTGGTAGAAGAGGTTCATGACCTCAGGGTCCGCCTTCTCGACCTCGTCAAGGAGAACCACCGAGTAAGGGGCCTTTCGGACGGCTTCTGTAAGGCGACCGCCCTCTCCGTACCCCACGTAGCCCGGCGGGGAGCCGATGAGTCGGCTGACCGTGTGCTTCTCGCCGAACTCGGACATGTTGATCGTGGTGAGGAAGCGAGACCCGCCGAAGAGCAGGTCCGCGAGACCGAGTCCGCACTCGGTCTTCCCGACGCCACTGGTTCCAACAGCAAGGAAAACACCGATGGGCGCCTCGGGGTCGCCGACACCGGCCTTGGACGCCCGAATCGCGCGTCCAAGGGCAGCGAGGGCGTGGTCCTGTCCCTTGATCCGCGCCTGCATGCGGTCCTCAAACTCGAGGACCGAGCGCGCTTCGTCGCGGACCATGTTCCCCACCGGGATCCCGGTCCAGTCCGCAATGACGCGTGCGACAACCTCGGCGTCGACGTCGAGCGGGATCAGTGTGCCGTGCTCTTCACGGAATGCCTCGAGCCGCGCCTGCACATCTTCGAGGGCCACCGGCGACGGACCGTCTGCTGAAGTATCGCTGTCGACTTCGTCGGGCTCTGATTCGGAGTCGAGCTCCGCACGCGCTTCGATGACTGCGGCGACCAGTTCGCGCTCTTGGTCCCAGATTGCACGATTCGAGTCCACCTCTCCCTGGAGACGCTCAATCTCCGCTTCGAGATCCTGGATCCTTATCGCGTCGGTGGGCCGTCCGACCTGATCGTCCTTGACGAGCGCCGCGAGAGTGCGCTGTGCCTTCGCACGCGCCTGTTCGAGCTCCTCGATCTTCGGCGGCAACGCCGTGTGCGCAATCTTGACGCGCGCCGCGGCGGTGTCGAGAAGGTCGACCCCCTTGTCCGGATGCTGCCTCCCCGCGATGTAGCGGCTCCCCAGCTTGGCGCAGGCCTCCACTGCTTCATCGAAGATCCGAACGCCGTGCGCGCGCTCGTACTGCGGCGCGATCCCACGCAGCATCCCGAGTGCCCCTTCCGCATCGGGCTCATCGACCTTCACGAGTTGGAAGCGCCTGGAAAGCGCGGGGTCCTTCTCGAAGTACTTCTTGTACTCGCTCCAAGTCGTCGCGGCGACGGTCCGGAGCTCTCCCCTCGCGAGCGCGGGCTTCAGGAGATTTGCAGCGTCGCCACCCCCTTGCGCTCCGCCGGCCCCGATGAGGGTGTGCGCCTCGTCGATGAAGAGCACGATCGGAACCTCTGAGGCCTTCACCTCCTTGATCACATGGTTGAGGCGGTTCTCGAATTCGCCCTTCACGCCGGCGCCGGCCTGAAGGAGGCCCATATCCAACGTCAGGAGGCGGATCCCGCGCAACGATTCGGGAGCGGTCCCGCTGGCAGTCTCGAGTGCAAGACCCTCGATCAGCGCGGTCTTCCCGACCCCCGGTTCGCCGACGATGATCGGGTTGTTCTTTCGACGACGCGCAAGGATGTCCACCATTTGGCGGACCTCTCGGTCCCGTCCAAACACGGGGTCGACGGCCCCGTCCCGCGCCTGCGCGGTGACGTCGATCGTGAACCTAGAGAGCGCATCTCCTTCACCACTCCCCGAACGGACGGCGCCCCCCCCCGCTGGCCGCGCTGCGCTGGCGTCGGGTAGCTGCTCCGCGTTTTCGTTCTCCGTAGAGGCTGCTGTCACCTCGGCGAAGTTCATCGCGACGCTGTCGGAGGGGACCTGAGACAGGATACGAACGGCCTCCCCGTCGTAGCGACCGCGGCTCTTCAGGAGCGCGAGAAGGAGGTGACCGGTTCGTACGAACGAAGCCCCCAGGTCGACCGAACCCACGAGCCACGCATCCGCGATCCAGCTCCGCAGGAGCGGGGACCAGACGGGTCGACCGGTGTTCCCGGTCCGGGTGCCCTCGAGGTCGATCGCGAGGGAACGCAGCACCCGGTCGGGATCGATCTCCGCGGCACGCAGGATCTGTCCAACGTCGCCGTCGGGCGGCTCGACGATCGCCTGGAGAAGATGCTCGGGGGCGACCTCGTACGCCCCGCGGGAACTCGCGAGATGCGCCGCCCCTTCGAGCGCCGCGACGCAGTGGGGGTTGAGGCGCTTGAGGAGCGAGCGAATGTCGGGTTCGATCATGGCTGGCGGAGCGCCACGTAGTGGGGGCAACGGCTGCGTTGGAGGGAGAGCGCCCATGGGATGGACGCACGTGGAGACGAACGGATTCCGGACAGAGCGGGGAGCAGGGGAGACCGGTGGACGCGCCTCCGCCCCATGAGACTCGTCGACCGCTGGATCGGGAAGCGGGTGCTCGTTGGCATTCTTGGTGGACCGCCATCGGCCCACGTCTGCGGGGGACGACGGGGCCCGGATCGCGGGGCACGCGAGCTCTGCGAGCAGAGGGACGGGTCAGTTCAGGTCGATGGTCGAGCCTTTGACCTTGACCGGTCCCGCCCCCTCGATCGAAATCTCCTTTCCCTTGATGGTGATCTTCCCGGAGCTCTCGAGCTTGATTGATGACCCCCCGCAGATCAATTCGAGCGAGGATCCTGCGATGATCTTCTTGAGGCCGCCGACCTCCTCGAAGGAGGCGCCACCGACCGCGACATTCATGGCCGCGCCGACGTTGAGCGCGTAGGCGGCGCCCACGCTGGTCATCTTGGCGACCGCGACTGACTCGTTCGCCGATCCGCCAACGCTCGTGGACTGGCTGGCTCCCACAGAGACGGATTGACTCGCGCCCACCGAGACGGACTGACTCGCGCCGACGAACTGCGAGTCCGACGTCCCGACGGAAAGCGAACGACTCGCGCCGATCGACACGCTCTCGTTCGATCCAACGCTCTCCGTACGGTCCACGGCGATCGTGATCGTCTCGTTGTTGCCGACGTTCTCCGTGCGGTCGATGGCGACCGTCGTCGTCTCGTTCGCGTTGACCGTGACGGAGTGGTCGTTCTCGACGACCTCTGTCATGTCGTACTGAGCGTGCATGTAGAAGCTCTCCTGCCCGCCCGAGTCGCCCATCGTGATCTCGTTCGAGCCGCCGCTTCCGCCCAGGGACTGCGAGCGGATCGTCATGTTCGCCTTGGCGTCCGGTAGCGTCTGCGGCGGCATGATCTCGCCGTTGTAGACACGGCCAACGATCAGCGGACGGTCTGGATTCCCCTCGAGGAAGTCGATGACCACCTCCTGACCAATGCGCGGAATCGCAAGCCCGCCCCACCCGGGTCCGGCCCAGGGCTGGCTGCACCGGATCCAGCACGAACTCGTGTGGTCGCGGCCCCCGTAGCGGTCCCAGAAGAACTGCACCTTCACGCGGCCGTGCTCGTCGGTGTAGATCTCCTCGCCGGAGGGTCCAACGACCACGGCCGTTTGGGACCCGCGCACGATCGGCCGCGGCGTCCGTCGCTCGGGCCGGAACGGCACGTCGTCGGGAATCGAGACGAAGTCGTTCGAGTAGCGCCCCTCTGAGCCCGTAGCGGCGTCTTCTTCGAGCGCCTGGGGGCTGGCACCTTCCTGGATCAGTTCGGTGATCAGGTAGCCGCGGTTGTAGCTGGTGCGCTCGTGCTCTGTGAGTTCGTACGTGCGACCCGGCTCGAACCGAATGCAGTTGGACTGCCCCACCGCCTCGACGCGAGAGGCCTGGACCTCCTCAAGCCGTACCTGAGCCAGTTTCTTGCCGTCCGGTGCTTCCTGGTAAACGCCCGGGTACTCGAAGATCTCGAGCGCCTGGTGCTTGTCGGACTCGGACCTCGAAGCGAGGTCGAGGCTGGGCCGCTCGAACTTGTAGTCGGTCATGGCGATGGCGCCTGGACGCACCGACTCAGCGACCTTGAACGCCGTGATCTGATCGCTGAGCTCGTCAGCCACCATTCCGTCGGGCGGCGCGAGCCGTAGGTCCCACGACCCATCGATCGGCTCGGGGCTCTCGGACCCGTCGCTGAATTCGATGCAGCTGCGCGTGTCGTCGCTCCGGAACGAGTAGGAGATCCCCTCCTCCTCGAGCAGCCGCGAGACGAAGTCCAGATCCGACTCCCGGTACTGAACGCAGTACACCCGCTCGAGGTAGTTCGAGCGCGTCTTGAACTTGAAGTCGAGCCCCTTCGAAAGGCCGTGCTCTTCGAGGATCTCGCTCACGATCTCCTCGACGGTCACCTCCTGGAAGATGCGACAGTTCTCGCGCTGACTCAGGAGCCAAAGCGCAGGCCGAACCACGACGTCATAGAAGAAGTGGTTCCGGCTCCGACCGCTCTGGCGGAACTCCGTGACCACCCCGTGCAGGAACCGCGCGCTATCGAAGTTCGAAAGCCTGAACGAGGCCGGCGCCCCCACGACCGAGCTGAAGTCCAGGTCGGGCTCCCGGGAGGCCAGCTCAACGCGGAGCTCGAACGGGTCCGAGATCCGCTCCTTGGACCGGAATCGGAGGACGGCGAGCTCGTCCTCGTCGTAGGGACCCACCCGGAGGTGGAACGATGCACGGTCTGCGGAGAGGGACGGCGACATGGCGACAGTTGGGCGGAACGGCGTCGGTGGAAGAGGGCCAGCGGCCCCCGTCAGGGGAGCAGGCGCCGACGGCGGCCTGCGCTCCCCAGGTTAAAGGGGAAAGTCGTGGTAGAACCCACGCTCGGCCTCCGCGGGATCGCCGGCTCGCCCCGGAAGAAGATGGGGCCCCGGCAGCGCGCGTTTCGGCGACGTCGGGGCCCCAGGCAGGCACCGGGCTTTGCGGGGCGGCCTGGCAGAGCCCCCACCACCCGGTCAGTTTCACATGACGACGATCCCGGACAGGGGATCCCCGTTGTGCGCGCGGTTGATCGCGCCCATGGCGGCTTCGGGGACGCGGATGCACCCCATCGTGCGCGAGCCAAGCCCGTTCACGCTGGCGCTGCGGCCCGCGTGCACGCCCATGCCGGAGCGGCCCGCGACGTGGAAGATGTGGATCCCCTCGCAGCCGTAGGCCGTCGTACGGCATCCAGGCGCGACCCCGGCCTCGGCGTGGGCCTTGTAGTAGGCGTACTTGTAGATGCCGTTCGGCCAGATGCCGCGGGACGAGCTGGCGACGTCGTTGTGGGCCGGCCAGGGCCCTCCGAGGACCGTCGCAGGGCAGCGGTTCGGCGGAGTCTTGGGGACCGGGCCCGCATGCAGGTAGATCGAGCCGGACGTGCGATGGAATTCGAGCCAGGACATGAGGGCGTGGGGCTGGGCGTGGTGGGCGGGCAGGCGAGGGGATCGCGGTGGCGTTCCCAATGGGGTGAACGGATCCCGCGGCCAGATACCACGCGAGCAACGCGCGAATGTTCGTGGGGTTCCCGGTGGCCTGATCCCCACACCTCTGGAAGGAGGGTCTCACACGCCTGTGCGGCTTGCGGGTGTTGGCGTGCACCCCGTCCCGCTCATCTCAATCGAGACAACGGCGCAGTGACGGCCCATGCGCCCGTACTCGACTGATGCGCACTCGAAGTCTAGGACGATCCGCGGCCCCTGCGTGCGACTCGCAGTCAGATGCTTCGATCCCGGATGAGGCTAGCTCGAGCGTAGCTGAAAGTGAGCGCAGGCCCGCTTCCACGGTTCCTCCGCCCGACGAAGTATCGAGCCGACCGCCCGTCACCAGTCAATCAGTTCCAGCTCCGCTATGACCTCTCTGACAGGGGGGTCGCAACCAACGAGCGCCACGTGAAAAGGCACGGCATCTCGATCCCACTCCTCTCCCTCATCCACCGGCTCAGCCCACCCCTCAGCGACGTCCTGAAAGACCTCGATCACAGCCTCGAGATCCTCCTCCGTCTGGCTCGCCAGCAGCTCGTTTGAGTTCGAGATCACGATCAACAGTTCGACTGGTTCGATCCAATCGAGATCGCCAAGGCAGTCCTCAAACGCAGCAAGGTTGCTTCCGAAGTAGTCCGGAAACTGGAGCACCGCGGCGAACTCGGCAAACAGGCCCCCAAAGTCCCCCGTGTTCGCACCATCGATTTCATACACGGCAAGCCTGGAGCCTTGCTCTTGTGCCAGCTCTCGGGCGTTCTCGACGAAAGCTCCCGTGGCGCGAAAGACCCACGGGGCTTCAGGCTTTCGGATCAATGTCATTGGCTACTTAGTCTATCGGTGTGAACGTGCCGTAGTGGTCCGACGTGTAGTAACCACGCCCCTGGGAGTCGATGACGACCCGCTCCGCCCCGCGATTGACTCCCTTCTTGTAGGGGTGGATGTCGTATTCCTTGTACGTGAGCTCGACGCCGTCTGGAGAGTTCTTGGGGAGCACTTCACCACCGCCTCGGCCGTCGTTCTTGAACGTCTTGCCGCCCTTCGTGCCGGGCTTCTTCTGTCCGGTCTTCTTGACGTGATCGAACGTGTCCTGAGCCAGCTGTGGGACCGGCGGCGCCGAGACGCGGACGTTGTCCGGCCCAGGGCTGTCGGACCCGGAACTCCCCGAGGAACTCGAGTCGTCAGACTTCTTCGAGTTGCCGTCGCCGTCCTTCTTGGACTTCTTCGGCCCTCCTCCTCCACCGCTTCCGCCGCCGCCCGACGGCGGAGCTGGCGGATCCCCTCCCCCGGGAGGCTTCGCCGGGGGACTCGCGCCCCCTGCAGCGGTCTCGAGCACATCGTCTGCCTTCTTCGCGCCAGCCTCACCCACCTCCTGGCCAACCTGCTTAGCGGCTCCCTTCGAGCCCTGCTCGATGAGCTCCTTACCGCCCTTCACCGCCACGCGTGTGCCCGTAGCCACCTGGCCCCCGACGGGGAGAAGCGCTGCCGCCGAGATGCCCGCGTTCACGACATCGCCCGAGGCCAAGTAGAGGAGGGCGTTCGCCCCATCTGCGAGCTCGCCGACGAACGGGACCATACCCACGACGTCCAGGGTCGTGTGAATCGACTCCTTCCACTCCCCCCACCACGATTTCGGCTCGGCATCTGCCTTCGCGGCGAGGGCGTCCATCTGAGAGGACTCGGCCGGGGTCTCGGGCTTCGTCGGCGGACTCGCGTCGCCCTCGACGCTTCCATCTTCATTGTAGGAGGACCCGCCACCCGCGCCGCCACCGCCGCCAGGGGGCTCCGCGCAGACGAGCTTCCCCTTGGTGTTGTCATTGTTCATCGCGTACAGGTCATCGTGCCTGCACACCTGCTTCCCTTCGACCTTGACCGTGGAGCTCGCCTTGTCGGGCTTCGCTGGGCCCTTGACCGTGCTCGACTTCACGCCGGTCGCAACACCAGCCTCGTCGCCGATGACCATTGGGATCAACGACGACTTGGTGAACACGGGGAACGACGTGAACTTGACCGTCGTTGCAGTCGCCGTTGACTGCACCATCATCCCTACCACGGGATACGGAACGGGCGGTGTCGCCGTTCCCATAGGGGTCTTGCACACGTCCGGAGACGTGCAGACCACGGTCTCCATCGGGCTCTGACGGCCGCCCTCCTTAGGAGCCATGGCTCGCCTCCGCATTCATAGCTGCGCGCGCCTCGAGCACGCGCACCTCGGGTTCGAGCGGTACGACCGAGCGCCACGTCATGTACACCAGGCGCTCGTCGATCGAGAACACGACGGTGTCGAGTTCACTGCGGTAGTACACAAAGTGGCCGTCGTCCTGCCGAGCGAGCACGAAAGGCCTTATGCCCGGCAGCCGGCCGCGAAACGACGGTTCCGCGAGCAGCCCCGTGAGCTCGAACGCCTCATCGCCCTGGAGATACCCGTCGACCTGCATGGACTCCGGCGCACTGTTGTAGAACGCGAAGTCAAAGTCATCGGGCATCAGCGGCCACTGATCTTCGAGCCACTCGTCGTCGAAGGTCCCCGCCAGTGCACGGCGCGACGAACAAACGGGCGCGAGCGGCCCAAGGGCTGCAACGGCCACCTCGTTGCCCATGCCGCTCACCGGGTCGTCGACGGCTTCGATCTGCGGCGCAAGGACCGAGTCCTTTCCAGGCTTTGGATCCCAGCCGGTCCCGTACGGGTTCCGCTCGAACGCCCTCCCGTCGGCGCGCACGCCTCCGAAGGACCGCTCGAATTGGAGCGGAACCTCCACCGTTGGCTCGGGGGGTGAGAGGCGCCAGGGAAGAAGCCGGCGGCGCGTCCAGGTACGCGGACCCACGAGGCGCACCATCACATCGACAGGCCCGACCTGGACTCCGGCGACCCAATCGGATCGCGGCTTGCCGCCCGGCGCACGTGCGGTCCCGACGACGTGGACGTCGGTTCTGGGCTTGAAGGGCGCGAGATCGTGATCTTGACGCAGGCTCGACTGACCGGGCTCTCCCCAGTGCGTCGCAGCCAGCATGAGCGGCGCCTGATCGGGGATGCCACGCACATCCTCCTCCGGCCGCAGAGCGAAGGTCCCTTTGAGCGCGACGGTCCGCCAGGCCGCACCGCCCGGTCCCCAGGACTCGAACGCGAGACTCGAGAATGGGGTGAAGTTGCGGAAGAGGGGGTTGGCCATAGGAACGGGCCCTGCACACAGCGGACAGGCACGAGCGCATCCCACCTGGCGCAAAGTCGCGCCATGCATGCCCTCGATGAGGCCAGGAGTGGTGGGCCTCCACCACTTCAGGGGAGGCCGTAGCGCAGTGCAACGCACAATCCGCCGCCTCTTCTCACGCTCAATCGCTGTGCGCGACGGGAGGTCTCCGGCTCCGATACAGTCGGCGTGGGGGCGACTTCAGTCTCGATCCCCAGTACGCGAGAGCGAGCCCAGAGCAGTGCGGAATGGGGCCCCATGCGCTGCACCGGGCGTCGCCATCGGGTTGCCCGGGCAAGAGGCTCCCGGTCCATCGGCGACGACCCGAGATTCTCCGTTGTGTCGGCGCGTCGGACCCGTTCCTCAGGGCGAGACCAGCTGATCTCCACCCGCCCCATGCTCTTCAGGAACTACACGCCCTTCCCCCCGCTCCTCTTCGAGAGCCGCGACGAGAAGCGCCAGGACTTTGGCGTCGTCGTTCTCCGCGGCACCTTCGAGATCCGGCAAGGCCGCCGGCTCGGCCTCGTCCCCGTCCAGGAGCCGCTCGTCATGGCGGACGAGTACTTCGGCGATCCCGGGGACTCCAGCCTCCGAATCGAGGGGAGCCTCGCGCCCTTCAAGCCGCGGACGGACGTCACCGTCACGGCGGACGCGGTCGCGCCCGAGGGAGTGCCGCGCGAGGGCTGGCCCTGCGCCGTGGCGTTCGGATCGGCCCGCGCCAGCGTCTACGTCACGGGCCCGCGACGCTGGTCGCGGACTCTCGGCGTCTGGTCGGCCTCGCGGATCGAGCCGGCGCGGAGAGTCCCGCTGCGCTACGAGTACGCCTACGGCGGCGCCTTCGAGTCGGATGACGGGCCGGTTCGCTTCGCACCCAACCCCGTGGGCCGCGGCTTCGTGCACCCAGGCACGCGGGAGCCCGTTCCGATTCCCCAGGTCCTCCCCCACCGGATCGATCGGCCGAAGTTCGGCGAGGAGATCGCGGTCGCGGGCTTCGGGCCCATCGCGCCGTCCTGGGAGCCGCGTTCCGCGCGCGCCGGTACCTACAACGCCATCTGGCGGAAGACCCGCTGGCCGGACCTCCCCGAGGACTTCTCCTTCGACTTCTACAGCTGCGCTGCCGCAGGGCTCACCCTTCCGGAGTTCGCCAAGGGGGACGAAGAGGTCCGCCTGACGCACCTCTCCGAGGATCCCGAGCTGACGTTTCAACTCCCGGGGTTCGAGCTCGCGACCCTCCTTCGTTTCGCATCTGGGGAACTGGTCCCTGCCCCGCTGCACCTCGACTCCGTCCACGTCGACGTCCCGTCCAGCCGCGCATTCTTGACGTGGCGCGGCATGTATCCGCTGCATGCGCCGCTCCGGGTGCTCGAGGTTCGCATGAGGGCACCAGAGGAGTACATCGACAACGGCGCCGCTCCGCTCCGAGAGGAGCACGAGGTCGCGCGTGGCTGAGAACGAGGGGAGCCGGCAGGACGGCCAGTTCGTCGTCATCTCGATCTGCCCCGACGTCTGCAAGTCGCCGACGACGCCCGTCCCGTACCCGATCGTCGCGTTTCTCGAGGACTCGGAGCGACTGAGCGGGAACGTCCGCTTCCGATCGAAGCCCGTATTCCACATGGGCTCGCGCGTCTCGAAGGTCGTCGGCGACGAGGCGGGGGTGGGACTCGGTGTCGTGAGCTCTTCGAAGGGCGGCTACTGCAAGCCCGTGATCCCCGCCCCGCTCGTGCGCATCAACGGTGAGCTCGCCACCCATCACCAACAGACGCTCATGGAGATGAACGGCGCTTCGCCCGAGGGGCCGTTCAACACTCTCGGCAAGGTCTACTTCCTCGGGCCCATGGTCTCCGCGCCGATCGGCGACGGCGGCGCGCTCCCTCTCGACACGAATCCGATCGTCGCGAGCGAGACGGGGCGTGAGGGCGGATGCCTGGGTGCGCTCTCCTCGCTCGGCGGATCGGTGGGCGGGGGCGGGCTCGAGGACGTCGTCGGCCTCGCGCAGACCGCGTACGGCCTGGCGACGACCGACTGGAGCAATCCCGGCGCGGCCCTTGGCGCGATCGGTGGCGTTGCGGGCTCGATGGGCTTCGGCTCCATCGCCCAGGGCATGCAGCTCGCTTCGAAGGGGCACTCGCTCGTCTCGACGGACTGGTCTAACCCCGGCGCCGCGCTGGGGGCTGCAATGGGTCTCGCCGGCCCCGCGCTCTCGGGCTTCTCGAACGAGGGCGGCGGCGCGGGCAGGTGCCTCGTACAAGAGTCCGGGGCCGCTGGCATCGGCGCGACGGCCCTGGACGCGCTGGGAAAGCTGTGGGCGCTTCCGAACACGCTGCTCGGTCTGGCGGTCGGCGGGCTGGGGCACCTCGTCCAAGGGGTCGGGTTTGCGGCGTGCATGACCGACAACGAGCCGTCCGTGCGCACCGCGAACAACTCCGTGGAGTTTGCGAACAACGCGTTCGTCCTCGAGGACCGGGCGTTCACCCTGGGCAACGTGACGGTCTTCTCGCCCGAGACACCTCCCGAGAAATCGAGCTGGCACCTCCACGGGACGTACGGATCGCACGAGCGAGCCCACACGTACCAGTCCCAAATGCTGGGCCCTCTGTATCTGCCCGCCTGGGGTCTCGCGGTCGGCGTCGCGGCTGTCCAAGGGAGCGACTCGCCGCTGACGGACAACTTCATGGAGTGGGGGCCCTACGGCTGCGACGAGGCATTCTGCTAGTGATGATCAAACAGCACGCCCCCCCTATCTCGACGCGCATTCAGCACGGCTTCGTGCGCTTCGACTGCCCGACGGGCTGGAGCGATGCGAGCCGCATCTTGCTCCTCGGCCCGGACCGCTCCAGCCTGCAGGTCGCTGAGATCGCCCTGGGCCCCTCGCTCTTCCAGGACATGCAGGCGCACACCGAGAGAGTGCAGGCAGATCTGGCGCCCGTCTCAGCCGACCTCGAGGAGTCCGCTCCGCTCCCGCTAGCCACGGGCCGAGGCTGGTACGCGCGCTTCGCGTTTACGGGTCCGAACGGTACGCCCTGGACGCAGCTGCACGCGATCGTCCGGGAGGGTGAGGCCCAGCACCTGATCGTCGGGTGCGGTCCTGCGGAGCACGTCGATCTGGACCTCTTGCGTGGTTTCGCTGAGTCCGTTCGCTCGAACACTCCTCCGTCAGCGGCCGAAGCGACGGCGGAGGCCATCGATGGATGACATGCAAGCGCTCGCGGACCGGATCTGGTCGAAGGCCCGTGCCCTGGGGGACACGTCGGTGCGGCCGCCGCTCGTAACGCGCCACGGCCGGATCCGCGGACTCGTCCTGGCGATCGAGCCCGAAACCGACGACGAGCTATGGCGGACGTTCGACGCGCATCAGTTCATGCGGTCTCGGTCCGTGCGCGACGAGGACCTCCACCCGCTCGCTCGGATCAGCGAGACGGGCCACATCCAGGGGCTGCCGGACGCGTCCGACCAGCCAGAGCCTCTGCACGGAGCGCTCGGCCCCGCGCGACCCCATCGAGGAGAGGCCCGATGACGGATCAGCCGACGCCCGGGACGGGCATGTGGGACTATTTCTGGAGGGGCGTCCAGATCGCTGGAGGCGCCGGAGAAGTCGTCGGAGGCACGGTACTCGCAGCCGGCGGCAGCATCTTCACGGCTGGCGTCGGTTCACCGGTGGCGATCGCGGGGGGCGGGCTTATCGCGGCCCATGGCCTCGATCAAATCTATGCGGGCTACTACGGAGTGCCCTCGCTCGCCTACCGAGCCGGCAACTACCTCGGGGGGCCCTGGGGCGGCTTGATCGCCGACATCGGGCCCGGGATAGGTGGCCTTGCGAAGGGGGCGTTGAAGAGCGCACGCTCCCTCGGGGAGGTCTTCCAGCGATTCCGGAACGCGGGTCAGCTCGGAGACCTCCTCGACACCGCCCGCGACGCGAACCGGCTCAGCGAGCTGTTGCAGAGCGGGCAACTCTCGGCCGACGAGATTGCAGAGCTCGTGCGGAACGGTGAGGTCACCGTCGAGGAGCTGCGCGCAGCCGGGATCGAGGTGCCGTCGGGGGTGAAGGTATCGGACGCTCCGGGTGGTGCCGGAGACGGCGGCCCGCCCGGCGACTCGCCTCCTTCCAGCTCTGGCAGCGGTTCGGGCAAGGGGCCTGGGAAGGGCAGCCCCTCGCCGGGAACGTCCCGACGGATGACGGTCGACGAGGCGAAGGAGTGGCTTGAGTCCAACGGACACACGGAGTTCGACCTCGACGGGATGGACCCGGACTCTCTCCTCTTGACGACCCTCGAGCCGGGCGACCGGATCAGGCAATTCACACGAGCCGGCGGCGGTCCGGGTGACTGGTACGGCGTCGACGGGGCGACCCTGGACAATGTCACGCTCTCAAGCGGAGCGAGCGGACGTACCCTCGTCGAGTTCGAGGTGGCGCAGCCCATCACTGTCCTCGAATCCCATGCTGCGCCGACGTTTGACCCTCGATTCACCGACCGAGCTGGCAACCTGATCGAAATCACGACCGAAGCCGGAAAGCACCAGGCCGGCTACGGAATCGGCTCCGGCGGCGCGAGCCAGTTCCTATTCCCGAAGCTCCCGAACGGCCAGCACCATCCGCTCCGTCCCATCGGCCCGGCCCAGCCCTAGTGCAACGTACCGGAGTCGGCAGCCACTCCGACCCGGCCCGAGCGCGACGCGCAGCATCGCGCCAGGCCACCATGAGCGACCTCTTCAATCCGTGCTCGACCCGTCCGGGCTAGGACGCCCTCTTGGTCCTCGACGAGTGGGCACGAGGGTTCACTCGTGGTCTGGGCGGCACTGGCTGATCGATGCATTCGGACAGGACGATCCGCTCGCCACCGTACGCCGTCGAGCTGGCCCGAGTTCCAAGACGCCAAGCTCCCCCCCCCGGCCCACTCCCTTGCTGTCTAAGGGCCCACGCGCCACCGACGAAGACCCGTCCGTCCCCATGTCCCCCTCATCGCGAATCTCGTTCGCGCCACCGAGAGGTGCTGAGCGGGACGAGATTTCTGCGTGGCGTATGGCCGAAGAGCCCCCTCTCCGGAGCAGAGCCGCGCGCAACCGACGCGCCGCCCACCCATCGCCTTTCAGTTACCTTCGATCTATGGCCAACTCTGACGACGCCGCCGAGAAGCGCAAGGCGGCCTTCGCCGCCCTCAAGTTCATCTACCCCGATCTTTCGTTCACCGAGGCACAGATCACTCCGCAGGCGGCCGCATTCTCCTTCAAAGTCCTGACGAAGGTCGACTTCGGCGCACGCGCATCGAGCGGGATCTTCTCGCTCTACGCCGTCTACACGAAGTGGTCGCAGATCCCGACCGGGTTCGCGAAGGCGATCCACACTGCACTCAAAGACCCGGGGAGCATGAAGAAGAACCGCGTGGCGGTCGCCCTTATCGCATCGCAGCACCGACGCAACCTGCAGCGGCACCTGGGCGCCCCCGACGTCTTCCCCTGCCCCGACTTCAGAAACTGACCTTCGGCAAGTTCGAGAGTCGTGGCAGCGTGACGCGCGCTCGTATCGAGTGCACGCAAGTGCATTCACCGGGCTACCGAAACATGAGCGGCACGATCGGAGAGCCTCCGCAGACGTTGAAGACCGCAAACATGTCCCCGCCGCGCTCGAGATCGGCGATGCGCGGATAGCGGGTGCAGCCCGTCTCCCCAACGAGCGGAACGACACCAAGACTTCGCCATTCGTCCGCCGCGGCGTCGAATCGGATCGCGACGACGCGCTCCTCGAAGCCGTCCACCATCACCGCGAGCCCGTTTCCGTCTCGATCAATCGCGCAGCCGACGTCTGAGACCAGGCTCGCGCCGAAGGCACCGGGGTACGGCCCTGCAACGATCTCGCCGAATTGCCAGAGCACTGGGTCGAAGACGTTGGCGGCCAGCGTCAGCGTCCCCTCAACGTTCAGAGTCATGGCCGCAATGGCCGGCCCGGACGGATGGACCGAGACGAGCAGATTCGCGAACCCTCCATCGCCACCCAATAAGGGATTGAGCGACGCGGATCCGCCGAGACTCGTCCAGAACGGAGAGCCTGGGAACAGGAACGACGACTCGACCCCGGCCCCGCCCTGCAAGAAGAACACGGAGCCGACGACAAGCGCCGAACCGTCGTCGAATGCGTGGATCTGGAGGCTCGCGGGCTGCTCAGACAACCGTACGGAGTTCGCGAATCCAGTCGGCCACTGGTCGTCCGTCGGTGCCTTCGTCCGATGAAGTGCGCCAAAGGACGTTTCCCAGACAGCGTGAAGAGTCCCATCGGGACCGTTCGTGAAGTCAAACTCGGACACGATCGACGTGGCATCGATCGTCTCAGTGGGCTGCCACAGACCGAACTCGTGCCGCCTGGCTCGCAGTGAACCGTCGAACCACGCAACGTTCGGCTCGTCGTTACGCCAGGCGCCCGCCACCTGAATGAACGGGAATGAGCTCTGCGCCGGAACCACGACCTCCGAAGGAGTCCACACGCCTGCCGCGACGCGGAAGGACGTTCGGATCTCGATGCCTCCACTCGTAGACGCACTGCTGACAAGCATGACGCGCTGATCTGAACCGACGATCAACGACCGTCGCGTCACCGCGTTCGTATGGCTGAAGCGGTCGATGTGCGCAATCGCTGATACCGGCGCATCGATGAGCGGCCCGGAGTCGACCCATGTGCCCTGCTCGACGCTGTACTCCCAAACGGAGAGGACGTCAGCATTGGGGTCGTGAACCAAGAGCATCGCTCCGACCCCTTCGATGTGTGCGAGGTCCGCGCACCGCCCGCTCGTGGGCGGCGAAGCCACGGGCACCCAGCTCCCGTCGCGCGTGGTGAACCCCGAGTTGAAAGGCGTGCGAAGCGGCCTCCCGGCCGTCGTCGTGATGCCGGTACCGATCGAGACCTCGACGTCGGCAAGCAAGGGCCAGGGCAGGTCGGGCATGAACCGGACAACGCTCCCGTCGACCAGGAACCGTCCGGAGAGCGGCCTGCTCTCGTCACCGACCTCCACACTCACATCGAAACTCCCCGGCCCCACCGTCGATGGGTCGAGGTCGGAGGTGAACTGGACGAGAACGGGAACTTCGCGGTCCACCCCCAGCGCCCCACCCGTCGGGCTCACTGACTCGACGAACAGTTCCGTCTCCGGAGCCTCGGACGAGTCTCCGGACGCCGCCTCGAAGAGACCTGCCACCGCGGAACCGCATCCGTGAACAACGGGAAGGGCTAGGAGCGCAGCGGCTACCGTCGCAGCGCTATTGAGTCTCGAGCGGATGACCATTGTCGGCAGGCGAGGCTGAAAGGTGGTGCAGCCATCGAGTCTATGCAGCCGACCGAGCAATGGGTGGGCTCCATCGGCTCGCGTTGACGGGAGGCCGTGTCGTCTCATTTGGAGCGCGCGGTATCCCGTTCCACGATCGATCGCGGCAGATTGGAATGCTCGAGCGTGGACGCCCTACTGCCGTGGACCATTCGCTAGCGGTCAACGCGAAGGCCGCGCGCCTAAGGAGTCCTAGCAACGTGGAGCTGAAGAAGCGAACACCACAACCTGGCCAGGCACGCTCCCTGACGCGACCCAGCTCGTGTGCCCGAGCCGAACGTCGGCGCGCTCGCTGAGTCTCCAGGGTGGAATCTCACCTTCCCCGATCTCGAGCGAGATCTCGTGCTCGATGTGTGCTGGCGCGGCCCACTCAATGAGCGTGTCGAGCTCTTGTCGACGAGTCGTACCGGGCAGGTGGTCTTCGTAGTCCTCGAGGGTCAACGGGCCGAGCTCTACACGGATCGTCCGTGAGCACTCGACTATTGAAGTTCCAAGGACCGCGTCGACGCCGAGGCGGCGCCCAGGCACACGTCCGGTGCCCGGAACTTCGGCGCCGCGGAGCTCGGACGAAAGAAACGTGAGATCGCTCGTCTCGAGCGGCACCGTCCGAGGAATGAAGGGCTCGATTCGGGCGGGGATGCCCCCTCCGAGATGATCCTGGACGAGCGCACGAATGGACGAGACGGACCGCGGTCGCTCATTGGCTGCACCACTCAGGCGAAGCAAGTGTTCGCGCTCGAGTACGCCGCCTCCTGACGCGGCGTCGATGGTCCCGCGCGTTCCCAGTCCCGCGAGACTCGCGAGGAGCTCCGAGATCTCGTCGCGCCCATCGTCCCGGTACGTCGTGGCGTAGCGCCGCTTCTCCCATGCCCGGTAGGTCAGTGAGTAGAGCCGGTGATGAAAGAGGTCGAGAAAGTCCCTGACTGCCTCTCGGTCCTCTCCGTCGGGGGCCCCCGAGGGGAAGAGCATCTCCGTGAAGACCGGCGGGAGCGGTGAGTCCGGCCCATAGACCCCGCCAAAGTTCAGGTCGACGAGGAGACGGCCCTCCGGTACCTCGGGTCCGCCGCGCTCTCTCTGAACGTGCTCGACGTCACGGGGGGGGAAGACGAGCGACAGAGCTGGGCGAAAGCGAAGCGCCTCGAGGCCGACGTCGAGGCCCCTCGCGCCGACGTAGCCAACTTCGGCGCGATCCGAAAACCGTCGCTGAAGCGCAGAAACGAGTTCAAAGAAGTCGATCTGCCCCGGAATCGACTCGGTCACAGCACGGACTCCGTCCCGGCACGCCGCGGATACTCAAGCTCGAGACCGGAGGCGGGCACTGTGATCACGAACTGGCTGATGCAGTTGACCGACACCCGCAGGGCTACGAAGTGATCCAAGACCGAGCCGAAGAGATAGAGGTCCCCGACTCCCATGAATCCCGACATATCGACCTCGAGGCGCGTCCGGACCAAGGGGACATACGCACCGCGATAGAACGCATCGCGACGCTCCGTCGTGAGACTCTTGAGGGCGTCGATGCGGCGGTTCGAGCGACGCCTCGCCTGTTGATCCGCCCGCGCGTGGAAGTCGTAGATCTCGAGCAGGCCCTTCAGGACCTCCACGTCTTCGAATCCGCGCCGGCTCAGCGAGAGATGGCTGATCAGACGCCAAAGGGTCAGGTCGCCGAGCGGAGGTGCGACCGGAGCCTGGATTCGCTCGATCGCGCTGAATTCCAGTCCCTTGGGTAGATCGTCCGTGGCGACGGAGATCTGGGACGGCTCAAGGTCGACGGGAAGCGCACGATTGGTGCAGAGCAACTCCACGGACAACTTCAGGTTCTTCGAAGTAAACACTGCGGAGTCGCCGCGATCGCTGACGGACGGCTCAATGAGCTCGTACTCGGGGTCAACGAATCGAAGAAAGGTATCGGTACCGGACGGTCCGACGTCCTCGTCGCGGCCATCGACGAAGCCGACCCTCGAAGGCTGGAGCAGCGACTCGTAGAAGAGTGCCCGATCTCCGTCCTTTCGCGAGCGCGGACGAGGGGCGTGGAAGTCCGGAATCTCAGCTGAGAACGGATCGATAGCCTCCACCTTTTCCACGGACCAGACCTCGTGGGTGCGCCGTCCTCCGCCGCTCGGACGGACCAGGTACTCTGAGCGCGTGTGGTCGACGACGACCGGCTCGGCGTCGTGTGCAAACAGATTGACCGACGGCGAGCAATGCAATCCGATCGAGGCCTCGTCGATCGGCGGCAGCCCGTCGGGAGTCTCAGGCAAGTTCAACTCAACCTCGAAGTGTCGCAGGCGCGTCACTTCCGAGAAGGCCTTTCCCTCAGGTGCATCCGTGAGCACGAGATCCAAGAAGAGGAACTTCTGTTCGAACGCGAAGTATTCCTGGAGCAGCCGATAGGCCGGGAAGCTCCGCGTCGGGAACGGGAGAAGGCTCGTGCGTTCATCGTTGGGATTCCCGCACTCGAATCCGACCCTCCGAATGGCGTCATGGGCCGATCGGGTGCGGCGCACCACCTTCCCTTCGTCGTCCTCCCAGACCAGCGTCGCGCTGTCGACCTCGGAGGAGAGAAGCCAATAGAGCATCCGCGCCTCTTCCCCCCCGCCACGGAGGTAGAGCCGGATCGACGACAGATCAATCGACGCGAGATCAGCGGGACCGACAGATTCAAACCCGAGGCGGATGACGGCCCCTCGGGCCCCGGTACGCTCGAAACGGCAGCGCCGAAGCTCGATCGGGACCACTTCGACGTCGTAGCAAGTGCGGAAGACGCACGCGACGTCATCCAACGGCTCGGACTGTACGCGCGTGCCACGCGGGATGGTCAGGCGCGACTGCACCGTGGCGGGGTCCGGAGAGAACTGCACGACCGTCAGCGCCGGCACCGATCGGAGATAGTGCGGGTACAAGAGCGCACAGAGCGTGTGCGAGAGCTCAGGTAGGTCGTTGTCCAGGTTCTGCCGGATACGCGCCGTCAGAAAGCTAAAGCCGTGCAGAAGGCAGAGAACGTCCGGATCGTTGATCGTCGCAAAGTCAAAGTGCGAGCGACCGGGATCCTGACGGGCGTGCTCAGCACCCAGCTCTTCGAGGTAGCGCAGCTCGTCCTGGAAGTACCGCGAGAAGTCGGTGCGATCCGCGGGTCGATGGCGACGCTCAGCCACGTCTCCCTCCCCAAGTGCAGCGTCGCATTCGACACGCGACACGGTCCCGGAAGGTCTCGGCCGCGATCACGGCTCGAGAACGGTGCACCGACCGTCCGGGGTGAAGCGAATCGGGAACTTCGATCGATGTGACGCGCCAACGAGCGTCGACTTGATTACGAGCGTGAGGTGCATCGGATCAGCATCGTATTGGCCATCCGCAAGGCGGCGCGGCGCGACGCGCACGTTCTCGACCCGTGGTTCGTAGCGCCGGATCGCATCCTCGAGCTCAGTACAGAACCGGCGGACCTCCTCGCCGAATCCCTCTGTGCTGCGATCCATGTGCGGCAGACCGTAGTCCGGTAGCGCGGGCGAGGAGCCTGCGCGGCACGAGAGAAGCCTCTGCAGGTTCCGAGCGATCGAGCGCTCGACGTCGTAGACCCCGGGCTCGTCGCCATGGACCGAACCCGGGGCGCTGGCTCGACGCGCGATACGTCCGAGGAGTGAGTCGTGGCGGGACAACGTGATGGGTGCGCAGGAAGTCAATAGAAACGACTAGAGCGGCGGCCCCCGATCGCTTGAGGTCCGCCGCTCCGGGGTCGCACCGGAGGGATCAGGTGGTCCGCCAGCTGTCCGTCGACATCGTACCGGCGTCCTTGTTCTCCCACTCGATCGTCTCGTAGGTCAGGTGCAGATGCTCGCGCACCTCTTCGGACTGGGTCCCGGTCGCGCCGCTCGTGTCCATGAGCTCCGTCTGCATCTCAACGATGATCGCGTTCTGGAGGCGGACCGAGTAGTAGTTCGTGTTCTCACCCGAGGGGCTGATCTTGTAGAAGTCGAAGACGACCTCGGTGAGACGCTCGCCCTTGGTCATCGCCTGCCAAAGGAGAGGCGACGAGCAATCGACGTGCTTGCTGAAGACGACCGGGTGGTGGGTGCGCGTGCCGGTCGGCTGGCCGCTGTCGGCGTGACGCGGGATCGTCGTGCTGTTGCTGAACGAGTAGCCGCGGATCATCCCTTCGCGGTTCTCCTGCTCGACGTCTCCCTTCAGCTCTCCCTGGGTCTCACCGTTGACTTTGATGTAGAAGGCGTTTGCCATGACGAAGTGTTGTGGTTCGGCTTCCTGTCCGGAAGCCGAGGGTTGGTTGGGGTTGTGGTTGGTGCGACCGTTGCGGCGGGCGCAGGCTCTGGCAGGGGAGGAACCCTTCCCCGCGCTCTATGGAAGGGGAAGCGGCGGGGTCCCACCACGGACTCGCCCCAGAAAGTGTTGCTCCGGGCCGAAGTCCTCGCCCAGGACCGTACCCGAGTCCCTGGAATGCGCCAGGGGGCATCCTCGATCCGAGGATGCCCCCTGTGGCACTCAAGACGGAGCCGCCGTGAACTTGGTCATTCCTTGTCGAGCTTGCCGACGAGCGACAGGTCGACGAATGCGCCCTCGAATCGAATGCGAGGCTGGACCTTCATGTCGATCCGATACCACCCCGGATCCCCATCGATATCCGAGACCTCGATGGCCGCATTCCTGAGCGGCCGCTTGCCCGCCGTCGCGTCGTCCACGATGTCTTGCGCGGACACGAACTGCCCGATCCAGTTCTGCAGCTCCGTCTCCATCTGCGCGCGCGCGAGGCCGCGCCCGATATTCTCACGCTGAATGTTCTTCAGGTAGTGCGCGAGCCGCGAAACCACGAAGAGGTACGGCAGACGCGTACCCAGCTTGAAATTCCGTTCAGCGGTCAGCCCCTCGGGCGAGCTGCCGAACTTCTTCGCGGCCTGTGCCGACTGCGCCCCCATGAAGACGGCGCTGTCCGTGTCCTTGCGCCAGACGAGCGGGATGAATCCCTCGTCCGCGAGCTCGAGCTCTCGGCGGTCCGTCGTCACGACCTCGGTCGGAACTTTCATGGCCTCCTGGCCCTTTGACTCGAACGTGTGGACGGGAAGGTCACGTACCGCACCACCTGCCGCCGGGCCGGTGATGTTGTAGCACCAGCGGTACTTCGCGAACGCTTCAGTCAGCCGCGACGCGAGGGCGAACGCAGTGTTACCCCAGAGGTAGTTCTCGTGGGTCCCCGAGACGTCTTCGTTGTAGGTGAACCCCTTGACCGGGTTGTCTTCCTCGCTGTACGGCGCACGCAGCAGGAAGCGTGGCACCGTCAGGCCCACGTAGCGCGAGTCTTCCGTCTCGCGAAACGACTGCCACTTCGTGTGCCGCGCGGTACGCAGGTTGTCCGCAAGGTCATTCATGTTCGGCAGCCCCTCGAAGTTCTCCAGTCCGAAGAACTGAGGCCCGGCGGCGCCAAGGAAGGGCGCGTGCGCCATTGACGCCACCTTCGAGAGATCCTGCAGCAGCGCCATGTCCTGGGATCCCGGATCGAACGAGTAGTTCCCGATGATCGCGCCATAGGGCTTCCCGCCCAGGACGCCGTACTCCTTCGAGTACACCGTCTTGTAGAGGCCAGACTTGACGATCTCGGGCGAGTCCTCGAAGTCTTCGCGAAGCTCATCCTTCGTAACGCTGACGATCTCGAGCTTGATGTTCTCACGGAAGTCCGTGCGGTCTACGAGGAGCTTGAGCCCACGCCAGGCCGACTCGGCCTTCTGGAACTCAGGCGCGTGCATCACCGCATCGACCTGCTTCGATAGACGCGCGTCGTACTCGGCGATCATCTGATCGACGGCCTTCTTGTCGATGCGAGTGCCACGGCGCTCCGACGTGATGACGTCACGGATCAGGATCTCAATCGAGTGCTTGACCGCGTCGCGCGTGTCGTCGCCCTGCTTGACCGTCAGGTCGGTGATCTCGTCGAGGATCCCGGCGACGGCTTCATTGGCGGCGAAGACGGGCTCGTTGCTGGACTGTTGCTGGGCCATTGGGTGCAGAGCTAGTCGTGGGGGGGGGACTGCGTGAAGGGAAAGGACGGGGTCAGGCGCTGGGCTCGTCGCCGGACGGAGCTGCGGGCGGGTCGTCGGAAGGTGCCGGCGCGGGCGCGGGCGCGTCGGCCGCACTGAGATCCGGAGCCTCGGCCGACCCCCCGCCTTGGAGGGCCGCCATGAACTGGTCGACGAGCTCGGGGTTATTGAGGACCTCGTCTAGCTTGCGGCGGAACTCGCGGTCGTTGCCAAGCGGCCCCTTCAGAGCCGCCAGGGCATTGCGAACCTCGAGGATCCGATTGAGCTCCGGGATCTGCTGAGCGACGCGATCTGGTTTGAAGTCGTCGAGAGACTCAAACTTCAGGCTAACGCCGATCTCGTCGCCCTCGTCGCCGGTCAGGGTGTTCGACACGGCGTAGTTGACCTCGACGTTCTGCTCCTTCAGGACCTTGTTGAAGTTGTCCTTGTTGACGTCGATCGGCTCCCGGTTCTCGAGCTGACGACCGTCTTCACGCTGGGTGAAGTCCCCCACCACCAGCATCCGGAAGGGAAGCTCGACCTCTTCCTTGGCGTCGCCAAGAGCAGACTTGTAGCGGATGTTGACGCGTTCCTTCGGGGGATTGGCCATGGTTCAGATGGGGGCTTCGGCTGTCGGGGCAGGGGGGACGTGCGCGCAGGCGCGTGCCGCACACACTATGGGAACTCAGAAACGGCAAACCGGCAGCCCTGCCCACGGAGAATCCGCGCAACTTCGCACGTCGACGAAATGAGGTGCCGTGGGACCGCGCGCTTCAACCTCTGAGTTCGAGGGCTGCGAGCGGGTCAAGTCGGCTCAACTCCGCCAGAGCGTCCTCGGCGCGGCCCCGAAGCTCGGCAGGGGCCCCTTTCTCCTTGGCCGCTGCCCGAAGCGCGACGACGCTCGCCTCGAGGACCTGAGCGGCGAGGGACGGGTCCCACTCCTCGAGGGAACACCGTCCGAGCTCGGAGCGGAGCTTTTCGAGGTGCGGTAGAGCAATGCTTGGGTGCCCTGCCTTCGAGCACGTACGCGCGAGGCCCAGGCGGAGCAGGAACTGCAGCCGCGGGGACGCGTGGGCGTCGAGGCCCTTCTGGTAGGCGCCGACCGCGGCTCGAACGTCCTTCCGCGCAACTGCGGCGCGCGCCTCCGACTCGATCGAGACGACGGGGTCGTCCTCGTCCGCGACCGGACCAGAACCGCTGGAGGCTGTGAGCGTCTCCAGCCACGCGAGGGTCGAAGCGTCCGCGAACGGAGCACCAGTAGCGAATCGACACTCGAGGACGACCGGAAGGCGCGTCACCAGCGACAGAAGCTCGGCGGTGACAGCAGCTGCGGCTCCAGCGAAGGGCTCTCCCAACGACCCAAGGGTCTGGGCCTGGACTCTCTGCACGTCCAACCACCAGGGGCGCTCTAGGAAGAGGGATTCGAGGGCCCCCACGGTCTCGACCGTGGCGGACGCCTCGGCGTTTGCCAGGCGAGCCTCCATTCCGCTGGCGTCCGGAAAAGGCACCGGGGTCTGACCGTCGGGGGCCACTTCGAAAGGCAGACGGGTGGGCCAGGTCGCGAAGCGGGATGCGCGATAGACCTCCGGGTCCGACGGGCTGGAAGCGCGCAGGACTCTTGCAGAGCGCTTCAGTAAGTCGCGGATCTTCGGCGCGGCCTTCTTCGCATCCTCTGCCGACTCGATGGAGATCCCGCCGCCACCGCCGCCGGTGGTAGGCGCCGCAGGCGCAGCCTCAGCGGGTTTCTCTCTCGCGCGCTTTGCCTTCGTCGCAGCCTGTTCGATCTGGGCGGTCCACTTTGCAAACACGCGCATCGAGGAAAGCTCGTTGCCGGGCTCCTCAAATGCATCGCGGAGCGCAGTGAGCGCCTTCCCCGACATGCGAGCGGCCAATTCCAGCACATCCACATCTGGGGTGGACTCGGGGATTCCCTTGGCAGACTCCAGCAGTCGCTCGGCAGCCCATTCGAGCGCGTTGTTGCGTCCGCGCACGCGCCGAGGCCAGAGCGCATCCCCAAAGGTCGAAGCCAGGTCGGCGAAGATCACCGCCGCACACGCGTGGCCGCGCACACGTCCAACCTCCACCTCGGCGACGGCTAAGTACGCGGCTAGCTTGACGTCCTTCGTCTTCGTATCGAGAAGCGCACGAGCCCCGCTCCTGACCTCGCTCCAGTCCACGGGCTTGGGAGTGAGTTGCTGCGGCCCCTTGATCTCCTCCTCCAGCGCCTCGTACTCGGGCTCGCGCACGAGGGACTCACCCGCAGGATCGGCGCCGGCGACGGGACGCGTCACGAGATCGCGAAGCTCCTGCGCCCATGGCGGGAGGACGTCCGCCGGCGCTTGCGTGACGCCGTGCGGGGCAGTTGGCGAGGGACTTGTCGCGGCGTCACCGCCCGCCGCAGGGGGATCGCCAGAAGGAAGCGAGGCTTCTCCCGCGGGCCCGGAACCGGGCGCGGGCGCGGACTCCGGTCCAGAATCTGGCTTCTCTACAGCCGCAGGCATCTCGGCCGAGGGCGCCTCGACCACAGGATCGGCCGGCGTGGCTTCCGCGCCGACCTGCGCGTGCCCGTCGGCGTTCGACGGAGTCGCGGGACTCGGCGACTCCACGTCCGGTGACCGATCTCCTTCAGACAAGGCGGAACTCCGAGAGGTCTGCCAGCGTGCTGTCCGGGCGCAGGAACGCCGCCTCGACGCGAGCGGTGAAGGCGGGATAGGGCTCTTCCTCGACCCGTGCGATCGCACCGCCTGGGTCCGGGAAGAACTGCCCTTTCGTCGTGGTCGTGAACACGCCGAAGTCCGCGGCACGCATGGGTCGAATCTGGAGCCACACGTCGCCGGCCCCCTCTCCTTCGATCGGAAGTATGAGACTGATAGGCGTGCTCCGCGCGGCGAGGAAGCCGGCGTCCCGAAGGCATCCGAGCCACGCGCGCGACTGGGCGACAGTGCTCGCAGTACGCGCGACCGGGAGTCGGAGTGCGGGGAGCCGCCCACCTGGGATCGTGCGACTGTCGAGAATCCGTACGGCCCGGGCGACGTCGTAGAGTGCGCTGCCGAAGATCTTGCCCGGGATGCCGCCGGGCGCCACCGCGGCGATCGACTGCACAATGGGCGCCATCGGGATCTCGCTCAGAGTCGACCGTGAGACCGGCTCGACGCCCTCGAGCTCCATCTGCCGAAACGCAGCTTTGAAGCCGTCGAGGTCTGGTTCCGCGCTAAGCGCGACGTCGACCTCGTGGAGCTGCTGCCAGAGAGGCTCGCACATGCCGAGCTGCTCGTCCAGAGCACCCGGAAACTGCTCGCGTGGCACGGCGGCATAGCAGGCGAAGGGAAACTGTCTAAGCCCCTCGTTGTCTGCGCTTTCGCGGATCGTCGCGACCACCAGGTCGCTCATGCCGTCGGCGTAGAAGAGGATCCGCCGCGGGACCCCAATGACGCCGCCCGCATCGCGGCGCGTCCTGATCACGTGGTCGAACCCACCGTTGATCCACTGATACAGCTGACCTGCAGCCCCGCCGCCGCAGCGGAAGCGCAGGAACTCCTTCGACAGCGGAAGCTTGCCGTAGACGGAGAGTGTGGGAGGCGGGTGCACGGTGGAGATCGGGGTCAGTTGATCCGCGGGGCCGTGATCGGAATCCTCGGGAGCCAGACGCCTTCAAACGTGAACTTGAGCGTGAGGGTACCGCTTGATTGATCGACGTCTTCCTCTGTCCGGTCGAGCTGCAGCGGGTAGGCCACGACCGTCCGTCGCATCTGGGAGGACGGAGACACGCCGTAGGTGAAGCCAACCACCCCGTTGCCGACCTGTGACGCACCGGTCGTCTGAAAGAGCCGCAGGACCCCGTCCCAGCCGTTGTATGCGATCTCGGGACCCTTGCTCGCTCTTCCGGGGGTTGAGTCATTGATGAGGTCCTGCGGCAGTCGCAGCTGAATGCCAGCGTCCGACGATCCCGTCGCAGTCGCGATTGCGATTCGTATCGCGCCGTTCCCAAGCTCGAGGCGCTTCACCTCGCTAGGAATGAACCGGAGCGCGAAACTGGCGGACCTCGACGAGTCGCTCTTGCCCCTCTCGGCTCCCGTTGCGATATCGAGTCCACTAAGGGCATTCGAAGCGCCCTCCGTCTCTTCGTCGACTTGAACGGTCAACTCAGGGCGACGCCCGTCGTCGGGCTCGCGTCGGAGCCACTGGTAGTAGCGCGCGAGATCATCGATCCGGGAGAGAGCCGCTCCATACTTGGGCTGAAGCGGCTTGAGCGAGAGGAATGGTTGCGTTTCCAGAACCCCGTCGCCGCCCTCGCCAGCCATTGGCGAGATATAGGAATACGTGCCAACCCCCGTGGGACCGAAGAGGCTCCGGTAGCGGTCGAAGGCGCCCCCCTTCGCGAGAATCCCGTCAACGTCCGGGTCTCCCTCGACGGCCGTACGAGCCGCGCCGTATCGGGCCAACCCGCCCTGCTCGAGCCCTCGCACGATCGACTTGTACCGCTCGGCTCGGTAGTCCGAGACGGCCTTCTCCGCACGGATCTGAAAGTCGGAGACGAGGTCCGAGACACCGAGATCGATCGGCAGCAAGAACACCGCATCTGGATCCGCCACGGTGTAGGTGCGGCGGAGACTTGTGATCTGATCGCGAACGGTCTCCTGACCAAACCTCGACGTCCAATGACCGATGTCCGCCCGACTACTGGGGTCAAAGAGCTCTCGATCTGCGAGATATCCACGCAGAGTCTCCAGCGTGTTGTTCGAGTAGTCCGCGGCAACGAATCGCGCCCTGGAGTCGAGGACGACCTTGCGAATGCCCTGGAGCCGCTGGCCGGCGTCACTGCGTTCGAGTGCCGCCGGGAGCTCAGGGAACACCACATTCTGATCAGCGCCCAACGCGAGCACTGCCAGCTTCCTGCGGATACCGATGACACGGTCGACCCAGTTGTCCGTCCTGTCATTCGGGAAGACCTCATTCGGCCGTCCCGGCTTCGAGAACTCGTCCGCCTGACGTGCTGCTAGCTGTACCGCGTCCGTTCGCGCACGCGCCCAATGTTCCTGCCAATCGGCTTCGTAGTTGAGCAGCTGAATCTCCGCTGCCTTCACAAGCGCTGACTTGGTCGACTCCTTGAGCCCCGGCACCTTCTGCGCGTCCTCGACGAGCGATGCGGCCATTACGGCGGTCGTCCGCAAGGCGTCGAAGGCGAACCTGCTCTCCACCACGAATTCACCGAGCCCCTTGCCCTCGTCTGCCGTCAGGGGATGCCACGGAAACTCGGTCACCGCACTCTCCGAGAACGCGCCAGCCAGGAGCTTCGCCTCTCGCTCCAAGGCGAGCACAAGGATGTTCCGGCGAAGCAGTTGCTGCGATGTGAGGAACGCGTCGGCTTCCGATCCCCCACCGTCCGTTTCGATGAGTCGCCACTCCGACTCGTAGTGATCATTGAGGCGCCGGATCCAGTGCCTGAAGCCGTCCATCTCGGTTGTCACGACGATCCCGAAGAGGCCCCGCAACCGTCCATCGCTCGCGGGCTCCGTCAGCGTGTCGATGGCTACGTCGGGGAGGATTCCGGACGTCGACTCCATCCACGACCTGAGCGGATCCGCCTCCAGGTCGTTCAGCGCGTCGATGGCCACACGCGTTCGGTTCAGCTCATCACGAATGAACTGAAGCCGCCTCGTCGCGGCGATCCCCGTACGGCCGCTCGCCTTGTCGATTGCCAGATGTACGAGGTCGGGAGGGCCCCCGCCCGCTTCCTCGCTCTTGGCCTCCAGTTGACTCAGGACGCCCTGGACCCACTCGAACTCTGCTCCTGAGTCCATCGACACGTCGACCCAGCGCAGAGGAGCCTCCCCGTCCGCCGCAGGCTCTTCGAGCTGCTCCCACACGGACCCTAGTCCAAAGCTGTTCGCAGCAGCGTCGCCCCCGACCTCAACCTTGACGTCGACCAGGCCTTGGTACCACTGATTGACGGGCTCGATGAGCTCGATCAGCGAATCATGGACCGAGGTCGGCTTGACCTTGCTGGTGGACTGCAGGAGCTCGGTGAGCTCCCTGTCCACCCCACAGAATCTCTCGTACTCCGCCAACCAGAGGTCACGGTCGTCCTTCGATCCCAGCCCCGAGCCCGATCTCGGATCGCGCCACGACTCGAGTCTCTGAACACTCTCAATCAACTTGTACTCGAGTGTCGCGCTCCGGAGGAGAGCCTGTGCGAACGGGCGGAGCCCGTCGCTCACGTCGCGTTGTCCCTTCCCCGCCAGCTCGCCGAAGATGGAGCTTGCAGGATTCGGCGTAGACCCGAGCGAGAGCTCGCGCTTCACCGCGTCACGAACTGCGGCCACGGCATCGTTGAGCTGCTGCAGCTCCTTGGTGTCCGCCTGCTCCTTCCACGGCCACGCGAGGCCGAATCCGAACTGCATTTCCATGCCCTCGGGCCGGCGGAACACCCACCCCCCGGACGACCCGTAGAGTCGGTGCATCATCTCGTACACCGCCCTTCCCTTCTCGATGGGCGAGCGTACACCGCTGCCGTCTTGGCCCGCGAGCGCGAGTGCCAGCCAGTCGTCGATCTCGGCGGGCGGCACGTACTTGGAGTCACCCCGATCGGACATGGACGCCCGCGTCGCGCGCGCCGCGTCGGCGATCATGGCGAAGGCATCGGTGATCGCGCCCTTCTGGAGTTCGAATCGCTGCGCCGGGGTCAGCGTCGCGGCCCCGACCTTCACGAGCTCGTCTGCGGGCAAGAGACTATCAAGTGCGGTGCGAAGCGTCGGCTCGAGGACCCCGTCTGTGAACGAGAACCGGATCGCGCGTGCAAGCTGGTCTTGGACCTCCTCGACGCTCACTCCCGCCGCGGAGAAAAGCCCGCCGGCCCGAAGAAGCTCGCCCTCAAAGATGTCGAGGATTCGACTCTCGGCGATCGGATCATCCGGCTCCAAGCCAGTCCGCATCGCAGCCCCAGCACTGCCACCGCGGGCAATCTGATCCAGCGCTTCCAGCACGTCCGGAACAGCTTCGTTCGGCGCCTTCCCCGTGCCGCGCATCGCCAGATTGAGGCTCTGCATCTGCTTCGCGGGGCCCGAGACCTCTCGCGTGATCGTACGCAGCTTGAGCCCGATCCCGAGCGTTCCCACGAGCGCGAGCAGAGCAGCCGCCGTGTACCCGACACGCTTCACGAGCATGACCCTGCGAACCCGCGCACGCGTCGGGACGATCAGCCCACGCTCCTGGAACACCTTCTTCCGGTAGAAGTCCCGGATGAAGTACGCGCGCTCCGAGTTGAGCGCGCTTTGCTCGAGCACGCGGCGACCGATCGCGCCTCCACCCAGGGCGCGAGCGCATGCCTCGAGGACCGGAACGCCCTTCTGCACGCCCGAGGTGATGTAGAAGCCGCGGAAGAAGAGAGGATCGAGAAGGCGGCTGTCCGGGAAGACCGTCTCCAGATACGCGAGAAGCGGCTGCTCGAGCTCCGCGAGTTCGTCGGGGAACGGGTACATCCGGTCCCGCTCCGCCTCCTCGATCTCGTCTCCGAGCTGGTCCAGGAGCAGGATCCGCCAGCGGCGCATCCGATGGACGAGATCCCGGAAGCCCGACCGCACTTCGTCAACGGAGAACGGGCGATTGAAGTTCTCGCGGGAGCGTGACCAGCCAAGCAGCTGCGTCTGATCCATCGCACGCATGCGCCCGAAGAAATCTGCAAACCCGCCCACACGGTCGGCCTTTGTGACAAGCACGTAGACCGGGAACTGTACCTCGAGGCTGCGCTCGACCTCGACGAGCGCACTCCTGAGCACCTGAGCCTTGCGCGCCCGGGTCTCCGCATCGTCCTCGAGCAAGGACGTACATGGGATCGTGATGATGACGCCGTTGACGGGGCCGCGCGGTCGGTACTGTCGAAGGAGTCCGAGGAATTCCTTCCACTCCTCCTCGTCCGTCATCTCGGCGTCCTGGAACGTGAGACGACCGGCCGTATCGAGGATGACGGCCTCGTCGGTGAACCACCAATCGAGGTTCTTGGTGCCGCCGATCCCCTGAATGCTCTCCATTCCGATCGGGAACTGAAGGCCGGACTTGGTAAGCGTCGTCGTCTTCCCCGACTGCGGCTCGCCGATCAACATGTAGAAAGCCATGTTGTATCGGTTGACCCCGGCGGCATCGAGTTCCTTGACCGCGCGCAGCCACTGTCCGCGCAGCTCCTCGACCATCTCCGTGCCAGCGAGATCGCCGACGAAGCTGTCGTCCATCCGACGCTGTCGCCGGCGGATCGCGCGGTCCACGAACCAGAAGCCCACGGCGACCACGGCGACCACGGCGAGGAAGAGCAGAACGTTGCCCCAGCCCGCCGACTGAAACTTGATGTACGCCGCGACGACGAGGACGAAGAGCACAAAGGCCGCGACCCGGAAGACGGGAGGGATTCGACCGATTGCAGCGAGCGGCTTCTTCAGTCGCTTCCAGGTCGTCTGCAGGAACTGCACACGCTGGAACATCTTCGAGATACCCAACATCATCGACCTCCAGCGGCTGGCCCGCTGACGATGTTCTCAGCCGCAGTCACGAGCTTCTGGATGCTCTTGCTGTACGAAACACGGGCCAAGACAAGGAGCGTCAGCACGATTCCCAGAAGGACGAGTACGAGGCGCGCGGTGCTCGCCACCGGCATCGACGTGAAGTCTTCGCCCTGGGTGTGCGCGTATGCCTCGGGCACTAGCTGCTCTTCTCGATCACGCGGTACGTCCTCCAGTCCCATCCGAAGGCTGCGCCGCATGTCGCGCAGGGTGGCGCGGTCGCCCATGTGCTGACCTTGAAATCCGATCGAGAGGCAGAGAAAGAAGATCTCTCTCAGCTCTAGATGCCGGTACTCGGGGTCCTCCATGAGCTCGAAGAACCTCTCACCGCCTACCGTTGTCCCGAATTCTTCGCTCTCTTGGAGCGGCCAGTCCGGCGCGGCAGCCCAGCCCGATATTCGGATGATCTCGTCGACGCAGACCACGAGCGGGTACCGCGCCTTCTGGTAGAGAGGCCAAAGGTCGGGCGCGCCCTGGGCTGCAAGCTCCTCTTGGCGCCAGGCTGCGTGCAGCGCTGAGAGCGCCTCATTCATCTCGACGTCACCGTTCGCGGTCTGCTGCCGAAACGCAGCCAGAAACAGAAACGTAGGAGCACAGAGCTCGCCGAGGGAAGCAGCGCGCGGCGTGGATTGCGAAGCGTCGGGCATCGGGCGGAGCGCTAGGGGCTTGGGACGGTGAAGAGTTCGAACTGGACATCCGTCGGAGCCGCGCCCGCGAAGACCAGCTGCACGCCCTCAGTTGCTTGGACGACGGCCCAGCGAGCCGAGGGCGTGGCCTCCTTGTCGACCTTGAAGTAGTGAACGTTGTGCCGCGCGGGGAGCGCGGCAGGTGTCCGCACTTCGCGAGCGAGCCGGATCCCCGAGACCATTCCGCGCGCCGCGTCGTCGCGCAAGCCGAACAACTTGATCTGCTGCCCGACCATGGCGTCGAGAGCCTCGGGCGTGACGGACTCACTCACCGCAGCGAGGTAGAGATGACTGCCCGCCTGCAGTCCGGCCGGAGAGACCCGGCACTCAAGTCCGCCGCCGCTGCCCGTAGCGAACGCCTCCCGCTCATAGAACTGGCGGACGCCGCCGCCCAGGTACTCCTCCAGCTGCTGAACGATCTCGCGGAAGCACGGCCCGATCTGATCGTGGTCGTACGGTGGGAAGTTGGGACACCCACGATCGACCGAGAACGTTGCGAGCGCACCCGCCAGCCGGCAAAGCGCGAGGTAGGTGTCGAAGGGGTGGATCCCGCGGGTCTGGCACAGCTGCTCAATCGCGCCGGCCTCGGCGTTGAGAGCGAACAGCTTGAAGATCTGCTCCGGATCCGCCCCGGTCTGGAGCGCGAACGCGAACGGCTGGCTTGCGACGTGAGTGGCCAGGGACTCGTGCTTGGTCCGGAGCTGATTGCACACGCCGCGCAGCCAGCGCTGCAGCTGGGGGTCTGCGGTGACGTCCAAGAGAGGCGGCACGTAGTCGTCCGAGAAGCGAGGCTCGGCCTCTAGATCGCTCCGATGTTCGAGTCGCCCGAGCTGCACGCAGGAGTATCCATCCCGCGACTCGTCCCCCACGAAGAGCCGCGCGTTGAGCCGGCGTACGAGAATGTCACGCTTCGTGCGATCGAGACCAATGGTCTCGTCAGCCACCTGCACACGCCGAACGTGGTAAGTCCCCGCAGGGTTCTCCTCGCTGACCACGACCGAACGGCTTGGCGATGCCGTCGGCACTCCGATCCAGACGTCCAAGCGCCCTCGGGCAGCAGCCAACGCCTCAGCGACGTCAACGGGGGACACGTCACAGTCTTCGGGCACACGGACCACGGTGCCGCACGGGAGAGTGATGTTTGCTTCGACGATTCCGATGGTGCCCGAGCTCAATGACCAATCGAGCGACCGGATCCCGTAGCCTCCTACGCCGGTGCTCGCAAAGGCACTTGCCTCCACCCTCGAGAGCAGGTGATTGCGGAAAAGCTGAAGATGCTGAGGCAAGAGCAGCATCCCTTCCGACCAATGAATGTCGTAGCTCATCACAGGTAGCCCCTTCCCCGATCGAAGACCGCCGAGTCAGCCGGCCTGGACTGTGCGCTCGCGGTACCGCCGAGACAGGGCCGAATCGCAACCTGATCGCGCTCGCTGCGGTCGTTCAATCCGCTCAGATCGACGAGCGGCGCCGGCCACGCCAAGCCTCCATGACAGAGCGAGCACTTCATGGAGCCGCTCAGTTGACGAGGGAAACGCCGCTCTTGGACACGGCGAAGTCGACCCGCCAGCCTTTGCCAACGAGCTCGTCGCGCCCGTAGCGGAGCGGCTTTGCATCGGCTTCGAACGTCGAGAAGACAAGGAGCTCCGAGTACCCGCCCTGGTCGGGGTTTTGCAGGTCACGAAACCGAAGCTCGACGCGCTTGCCGTCGTCCACGACACGATAGGACATGGACGGTTCGAGCTGCCCCTGCGCCTGCCCCTTCGGAGCTCGCTGGACCGCAACTCGACCGTCGCGAATGAGCAGACTGATCGACCGCTGGTCCTGGATCGACTTTCGTTCCTCGAACCACTTGCGGCTCGTGAGCTCGGCGGCCTCGTCCGCGCGAGCGCCGCTCGGAGCCACGACGATGACGACGTCACGGCTCTTCGAATCGTCCTCGGCGACCCCAACATCGACCCTTAGCGAGCAGTTCCGGTTGAGCAGTCCCGGGCACTGACACGAGGTCATCGAGGAGGCGAGGGCGGCTGCGATACCAGCGGCAGACAGGAAGCGGCGCGCGGCTTTGATCATCTCGAGAATGCGCTGAGGAAGGGGAGGGACGGCAGGACGGCTTCCCGCGGAGGGATCTGCGGCAGTCTAGCAGCGCACGAACAGTCCGTCGTCCGACGCGACCGCGGAGGGGGGGTATAGTCACGTAGACAAGGTGTCCGCCGACGGTTCGAGGGGCCGCTGGGGACACGACCCACGGAAGAAACCGCGAATGAGTCTGCTCGAAGTGACGATCGGTGGAGCGCCGCCCATCCGATTCCCCATCGGCGCTGGACCTGTGGGCGTCGGAAGCGGCGCGGACTGCGAAGTGCGGATCGAGGATTCAGCGGTAGCGGACCTCCACGTTCGACTCGCGCGCGTGTGGCAGCTGCAGGCCGTCGACGAATCGGCGGCGACCGTCGTACGCGGGCGCCGCGTCGTCCGCGAGTGGCTTGAACCCGGGGATGTGTTCACGCTCGGCACGAATGGCCGCATAAATGTGAAGCTGGTGCCGGGAGTGGACGGTCTCATCGAACGGCCGGAGGATCCAACCGGGCGCGCGATGCCTGATGCGCCACCCGCCACCGCGGACGAGGTCGAGGCGCTGCGGCAGCGAGTGAGAGAACTGGAGGCCGAACGCGCCCAACTTAAGACGCACATCGAGCAACTCGAAGCGGAAGCAGCGTCTAGCCGCACAACGGCGAGCGTCGACCAGGCTCGGCGCGAACAAGAGGACGCTGCAAACTGGATCGAGTCGCTGAAGCTCGAGGAACCGTTGGACTCCAGCGAACTCGAGTCCCTTGGCGTCACCGGCGCACACGAGAGAATGCGAGTCGCATTCGACGTGCTCTTCGGGTTCACGAAGCAGCTCGAGCAGACGACCGATCGCATTCTCAGGGCGACTGGCTCGAGCGACAGCACGGGCATCTTCGGACGGCGAAGCTTCGCCCAGCGGCTTGGTCAGGCTCTGCGGGCGCCCGATTCCGACCGATCACGCAGGATCCTCGAGGAACAGGTCCAGTTCCTCCTCCGGGGCTGGACAACCGGGACCCTCAGGATCTATCGCGACGGGGTCGAAGACTGGGCCCAGGGGTTCCTCGCTCGCATCGCACCCAAGGCCATCCAGATCCGTGCAGGCATCAGCGACAACAAGCTGAACTTCGGCCTTGGGCACCGCGCGATCTGGGAGACCTATAAGGGCTTCGTCCTCGAACTGACGGCCGCTGTCCTCGTCGAAGAAATCGACGAGTCGGTCCAAGCCCGCATTCCAGAACTCGGCGACGGACGCTGACGGCGCGAGCGCGCTGAGTCCGATGGGACTCCTCAATTCTCGCGATGCGCGTCGAAGGACCGGTGATTGCGAGGGGGCGCTCCGTACCTAGCGCCGCACGCCGTCGTCGCCGGACTCGCCCTCTCGGAATAGGTCCATCGCCTTCTTCTGCGCGATCTCCACCAGCCGATCCTCGAGCTCGCCAGGCACAAGCCGCTCGTCCAGGAACTCCTGCGAACGGCGCCAGTACTCCAGGTCGTCCAACTTGGTCCAGCGCAGGTACCACGGAACGGGCGCCTTGCGACGAAGCGCGCTGGGTCGGAGCCCCTGCGCTACCTCCTGAATGACCCCGTTCGCGGCCTGTAGGTAGGTGTCGTACGACACCCAGTACCAGCGCATCAGACGCAGGAAGTACTCGTCGAACTCGGCGCGAAGCTCTTCGGTCGCCCCCTTGTCGAGCATCTCCGCGAGGATGCGCTTGAAGTTCCTCGCATCAACGCTGTCCGGGAGGATCGTTTGGGCGGGGGGCTCTCCGGTCAGCTCGCCCGCGAGGCGGGTGACCACGACTTCGATGTCTCGGATGAAGTGGAACGTCTTGTGGACGTAGTAGGGCAGCGCAGAAGGATCATCAGGAGCGCTTTGGGTGCTTTCGTCCCGGTGCAAGAGCCCACGCAGCAAGTCGACGAGTGCTGCCCCATCGCTCCCGGCACCGCTTGAGTGCGCCGAAGCCGCGGACTCGCTTCGGGCCGCCCGGAGCCGCTCCAACTCCGCTGTCAGGACGGCACCAGGCGTCCCCTCCTCGTGGCGAATTTCCACCTGAGCACTGGGCCCCCCAAGGGCAAGCCGACGCCCCACGCAGACACGCTGCCCAACAAGAGGACGTCCGTCGAGGTAGGTCCCGTTGCGCGACCCGAGGTCTTCGACCACAAAACCGTCGAGGATCCGGAGGTGCCGACCGCTGACCGTTCGCTGCTGCAAGACGACATCGCAGCCGCCGGACCGACCAAGCACAACTTCTGACCCACTCAGACTGACGTCGCGGGGCTCTGAGCCTTGCTCGAAGATGCGGAGGATCATCGTGGGATCGAACGGTACGGGCGCCGACGCCTAGCAGGCACCCCGGCGGAGAGCTTCCAAGGATTCAGACCCCGCGTCAACCGACGAACACATGCGGCACGGTCCACTCCCTGGCGCGATCAAGGGCAGGATGCGACAGATTTCGTATCTTCCGTACGCCCTCGAGCGCCGCCCGAGGCTCGTGTCCCTTGGCGCCGCTCCCCCGTCCGACCATGCCCCGCCCCACGCAGAACCACTCTTCTCCACGGCAGCCGGCTCGAAAGCGAACGGCACCGGTCCGGGGCGGGCAGCACCGCCCGTCGAGCGAACAGGCAGAGGACGTGTTCATCGAATGGGCTATCGACCGCAGCAACCCAGGCCGGCTCCCATTCGAGAGGCTATGCGCAGCACACCCTCGATTGGCTAACGAGCTTCGTCGTCTGAAACAGCAGGACGAGCGGCTCGCCCAGGTCGCCGAGCTGAGCGGCATGGCGGGAGGTGGACTAGCGAGCGGCGTTGAGGCAGATGAGGAGACCAGCATCGCCCACGTCACCGAGAAGACAAGCCCAAGCGGCTCTGCTGCCCGCCGCCTCATTGACGACCTGAGGACCCGAGAGGAGTCGATCGGACGGTACTTTCTCCGCAGAGAGGTCGGCGCGGGAAGCATGGGCAAGGTCTATCTCGCGCACGATAGGGACCTTCATCGAAACGTCGCGCTCAAGATCATTCGGCGCAGCGCACCTGAGAACGACGCGTGGAGCGACGCAGACAACTCGTCCACGCGTGCCTTCGTGCGATTCGTCGAAGAAGCTCAGGTAAGTGCCCAGCTGGACCATCCGTCGATCGTTCCGATCCACGATTTCGGCGTGACCCGTTCCGGCTACGCGTACTTCGCGATGAAGCACGTGAAGGGAATCACGTATTCGGAGGTCATCCAGCGCGTTCATTCTCAGGATCGCTCGTGGACGCTTAAACGAGCCGTGGGAATTCTGCTGCGGGCGTGCGAGGCGCTCGCGTACGCGCACCATAAAGGCGTTGTACATCGCGACCTGAAGCCCGCGAACATCATGATCGGGCGCTTCGGCGAGACGTTCGTGATGGACTGGGGCCTTGCGCAGGTCGGAAGCCTGGAGCGTCAGAGCGGCCACACGGAGGAGCTGGACGAAGCGACGGGCTCGGTCATCCTCCGGCCGTACTCGAGTCGAACTGCGAGCGGGGAGCTGGACCCTCTCCGCACCCAGGTGGGCGGCGCTGTAGGGACCCCGTGCTATATGCCGGCGGAGCAAGCGAACTACCAGCCGGGAGAGGTGGGCCCCGTGAGCGACGTGTACTCCATTGGCGCCATTCTCTATCACCTGATTGCTGGGACGCCGCCCTTCCAACCGAAGGGCTCGGATCCCCTCGGCGCGCAGGCCGTCTACTTCAAGATCATTAGCGGCGAGAGACCGCCGGCACTGGAGGATCAGGCCAGACACGCTCCCAGCGAGCTGGTCGCCATCGTCAACAAGGCGATGGCAGCTTCGACAACATCGCGCTACGAGGGGATCGACGAGCTCAGGAATGACCTTGCCGCCTACCTAGAGGGTCGCGTCGTTCGTGCTGCCGGTCAGCGTCGCGGCATGCTCCGGGCCCCCCTCAAGTGGATGAGGCGTCACCCCATTGCCGTCTCGGTCGCAGCTGTTGCTGCCATCGGTTTCGGCTGGCGCTCGATCAGCCGATCTGCGACCGCTCCGACAGCCGCGGTGCCAGCGTCGATCGCGACATCACTCGTCAATGGTCTTGAGTCTGACGATCCGACAATCAAAGAACGGACTCGAGCCGTGCTCCACGAATTGAGCGTGTCGTCGGCTGACAGCTCGGCCGTGCAAGATTCACACCACGAGCTGCTCGAGTCTCTCCGAGGTCTCGAACAGTCCTCGCCACGATAGTCGGCCAGCCTCTCCGCAGGACCGTGCGCAGACCAGCGCACGGTATTCGAGCAGGGGGCATAGGGGATGAAACTCCCCGATGCGTCACTTCTCCTTGGAGGACGGCGCGAACAGGTCGGGATGAATCTCCGCAAGAGCAGCACGGATGCTCTCCTTCTGCGACGAGAGCTCGGCGGCCTCTGCGAATCTTGGGACGGTGAGAAGCGGTGAAGACGGGTCCGCGAGCTGAGTCCGGAGTACGGCATCGACGAGCGATGAGATCCGACCCGCGAGCGCATCCAGCGACCGGCGCGTCACCATGGATTCGGATTCCGCTTCCTTGATCAGGCGTTCGAACTCGCCTCGCCTCGACTCAAGCGAGTCCTTCGCGTCCCGCACGACTTGAGCCGCGGCGCGGCTTGCATCCGCCGCGGCACTGCATTCCGCCCTCCCACGTTCCAGCGCACGTGAGGCGTCTTCGAGTTCTGTGCTTCGGGCCCGAGTGAGCTCTAGGGCTTCGAGGAGGCCCTTCTCCCAAGCCACCCAGGGCTCAGCGACATCGGTGCCTGCCTGCTTCGATTCCTCTCGGAATACGTCTGCGACGGTCGCCTGGATCGAGTCCCGCAACCCGGTGTGAAGCGTCTGATACTCCTTCTCGAGCTCGTTCGCCGTCGCCTTAGATCGAGTCTCGTCCTCGAGCAAGGAATCCGCCTTGGTCGTGGCCGACTCGAGTGCATCGACCAAGGGAGATGTCTCACGCTCACTACGATTCTGTAGCTCCTGGATACGCGCAGCGAGCTCGCCCACCGTGCGTTCGTTCTGGTCTCGCTGCGCCTGAAGCTCCACCAGCTCACGCCCCTGATCGATCGACGAGAGATCGAGTGAGCCGTCGAGGCACGCCCCTTCGAGGTCCCTCAATACGGCGCCCAGGCGACCTTCGATCTGCCCGAGCTGCATGCTCTTCTCGTGAAAATCGCGCAGAGCTTCTGGGCTCAGAGTCGGCGAGGTGCTGGAAACCGGTCGCCCATCCGTTGCCTCGCTCACGGGTGCTCCAGGGCTCGCAGCGTCGACAGAGGCACCCGCGTCCGTGATTGCTGTCGCGTCCCTGTGCGCGTCGCTCGATTCCCACTCGTGCGAGGAATGCGTCCCATGTTCGGCCGCAACGTCCAGCTGGTGATCGAGTGCCGAACCCAGGTCAACGGGCGACATAGGCTCCGCGGCTGGAATCGTGAGCTCGACCCCACTCGCGCCGTCGCTCATCGAAGCGGACGGGGACCGGACTCCCACACGCATTCTCACCGTCGACGTGGAGTTACCTTCGGCCGGTCGACCGAACTCGATGATGTCCCGGTCGTCCAACGGACGAGCCTGGGCCTTGAGCAGGGGTTGCCCATTGAGTCGAGTTCCGTTCGTGGATCCGCGATCCTCGATCCACCACGCGCCCTCGATACGGGTGAGCTTCGCGTGATAACCAGAGACGATCTGCTCCTCGGGGCCGTCCAGGACAACGTGATTCCTAGATCGTCGGCCGATCAGCACCTCGCTCTCCTCGAAGCGAAGAACCTCGCCCGACCGCCGACCCGTCATGAACTCGAGTTCGATCGGCTCCTGTCCTCCGACGGGAAGGAACTCAGGGCCGTCACTGGCTTCTTGCGTATCCATGGGGGATGAAGTTGCTTGCGCCCGGTCGAGGACTGGCCCAACGGCCGACGGCTCTTGAACGAATCTTCGAGGTGCAAGTCACGGGTGTCTGCTGCAAACGGTCCGGGACCGCTGCAGACTCATCCGAGCGGGTTCTGGGGCAGGCGCCGTGAAAGGAGCTCTCCGAGACGCAGCTTCGCACGGTAGCAGCGCGCCTCCGCCGCCTTTGCGTTCGGGGCACCGATCTCGCGCGCAATATCAGCCCACTCCATGTCCGCGTAGGCATGCAGGAGAATGACCTCGCGCTGCGGCTCGTCGAGCTCCTCGACGCACTCGTCGAAGATCCGGCGCACCTCCGCTCTCTCCGCATGGCCGTCTGGCAACGTATCCGTCGCAGGCGGGTCGATGCGTATCGACGCATCTAGGAGCTCTTCAATAGAGACGTTGCGGCCATACCCGCGCTTGGCCGCGTTCATTTTGTCCAGCTCATCGTAGATCTGCCGTTCAGCGATACGCGCGAGCCAGGCGAGTACCTCGCGTTCACTCCGAATCTCAAAACCATCGAGTTTCGACCAGGCCTTGACGAACGTGAGCTGAACAACGTCGAGAGACTCGATCCCCCCGCCCGCGCGGAGCTGGGCGCCGAGTCTGATCCGCACCATCCGCCGCAGGGGTTCCTCGAAGTGCTGGAAGAGCTGTCCTAGCGCGGTGGGATCACCGTCCTGCGCCTTCCGCGCAAGTTCGAGCACACCCGATGTGCTGGGTCGGTCGACCGAATTCTCAAGCAGGCGATCGGGATCGAACATGGCGCTAGGGCTCGTAGGGGCGGCCCGAAAGACCCGCGGCAGGTGACGGGTCCCTCACACCTTAATGGACATCGGTGGAAGATGGGGCTCAGGACAGGCTCCGCCGCGCGCGGCCCGGGGCGGCGGCTCAGGTGCGCCGACCCAACGGGTCTTCAGCCCCGAGCCATCCGAGACCCTCGTCAGCAAGCACGGCGAGGCGCTCTAGCGATCGATGGCGGCGTTCCTTCGCCGCCTGAACTCGAACATCAGCAGCGAACCCGCCACGGCGACGTTGAGGGACTCGACCGCGCCCGCCATCGGGATCGTGAGTCCGCGGCAGCGCGCGAGCGCCGCGTCGCCCGCGCCGGTCTCCCCCGTGAGCCAGAGGGCGGTGCGCGCGCCGAGCTCGGCGCGGTGCAGGGACTCGCCGCCGCGCGTCGCGGCCGTCCAGGACTCGAACCCCGCGGCGTCCAGCGCGTCGAGCGCGGCTCCCGCCGATCCGGGCTCGAACACCGGCACGCGCAGGAGGCTGCCCATGCTCCCCCGGAGCGCCTTCGGCCCGAAGGGGCGCGCGCCGCCGTCGCCCGCCACGACGAACGCGAGCGCGCCGGAGGCCTCCGCGCTCCGCGCGAGCGCGCCGAGGTTTCCGGGGTCGGCGACGCCCGAGACGCAGACGACGAGCCCGCCCGGGCCCGCCGCTGCGAGCCGCTCGGCCAGCGCGTCCGCGCCGCGCGGCGCCGGGACCGAGGCGACCGCCACGACCGGCGGGGTGGTCCGGAGCGAACCGATGCCGTCGAGCGCGGCGGGCGCGACGAACCGCACGGCGCCCGGCGGGGCCGCGGGCGGAACCTCCCCCTCGCGAACGAGCACGCTCTCGACGACAAGCGGGCTCTCGGGCCGGAGAGCGTCGACCACGAGCCGCGTTCCCTCGAGCAGCACACGCCCGTCCTCGCGCCCACGCGCGACAGCGCGTGCGTCCTTGAGCTGCGCGTTCGCGCGCGCGCGGATCACGGGAGGGTCCTCGTCCACGGGCCGCGAGCATATCCCCTGCGGGCCGCCGATCGGTGGCCTGCGCGCAGGCCGCTGGATCACGGGTGCTCGTGCAGTGCCGTCTGATTTCGTTGCAGCAGGATCAGGCGCTCCATCGCCTCTGGCCACCGGGCGTCCTGGCGCAGCGCGGCGGAATCGGGTCGTGCTGCGCGGGCGCTCCTCGTCCGAGAGCCTGCGTGCAGGCGGTTGGATCACGAGTGCGCGCGTAGTGCCGCACGATTTCGTCGAAGCAAGGCGCGTCGGACGCCCCATGGCCTCTGGCCATTGGGCGCTCTGGCGCAACGCAGCTGCGGCGGAACCGGGTGGTGCTACGCGGGCGCTCCTCGTGCGAGAGCCTGCATGCAGGCCGTTGGATCACGAGTGGGCGCGTAGTGCCGCACGATTTCGTCGCAGCAAGGCGCGTCGGACGCCCCATGGCCTCTGGCCCTTGGGCGCTCCGGCGCAACGCAGCTGCGGCGGAATCGGGCGGTGCTACGCGGGTACTCGTGATCCAACCGCCTGCTAGCATCGTCCGCGCATGGGCGACCCCCACGACTTCGAGACCCTCCACCGGATCGCCGATACGACCGGCCGCGTCGTGCGCGTCGATGCGAAGGTGGTGCACGTCGACGTCGGCGAGGACACGCCGATCCTCGCGGCCCTGCGCGGCGCGCTCTTCGAGGACCTCGGCGGACGCAAGAACCCGATCGCAGTGGGCGATTTCGTGCGCATCGACCGCGCGGGCGAACCCGCCAGCGTCGAGGAGGTTCTGCCGCGACGCAACCACCTGGGCCGCGTCGCGTCCAGCCACGACCCGCGGGAGCAGGTCCTCGCCGCGAACGTCGACCAGCTCCTCGTCATCGGCGCCGTCAAGAACCCCGGCTTCTCGAGCAACCGCACCGACCGGATCCTCGCCGCGTGCGTTTGGCACGACATCCCGGCCGTGCTCGTGTTCAACAAGACGGACCTCGACGCGAAGGGGCGCCGCCTCGCCAAGTACCTCGAGACGTACGAGGGGCTGCCCGGCGTGGAGATCCTGCTGACGTCCGCGCAGACCGGCGCGGGGATCGACGCACTGAAGGACCGGCTGAAGGGCCGCGTGTCCGTCTTCTACGGCCCGAGCGGCGCGGGCAAGTCGAGTTTGCTCAACCGGATCCAGCCCGGTCTCGACATCAAGGAGGGGAAGATCAGCTCGTACTGGAAGCAGGGCAAGCACACGACGACCTACTCGCGGCTGCACCGGCTCGAGCTCGGCGGCTGGGTGATCGACACGCCCGGTATCCGCGTATTCCGGCTCCACGGACTCGCGCGCGAGCAGGTCCGCGACCTGTTCCCGGACTTCGCGCCGTTCCAGGCGAAGTGCCACTTCGCAACGTGCACGCACGACCACGAACCCGGCTGCGCGGTGGCGGATGCCGCCGAGGCCGGCAAGCTCGCCGACACGCGGTACGCGAGCTATCTCAGCCTGCTCGACGAGGTCGACCCCGCGGGGGCCTACGACCCCGACGACGTGGTCGAACCCGGCGAAGAGGTCGGCGAGATCTGACCCGGGGGCGGGGCGGCCTCCGGGCTCGGTTCCCCGGCCCCGCGCAGGACCCAGACCGAGAGCAGGGCGGCGGCGAACGCGGCGAGCCACGTACCGCCGCGTCGGCGCACCACCTCGGTCAGGTCCCCTCCGCGCCGGTGGACGCGGACCGCGCCGACGGCCAGCGCTGCGATCGCGGCCAGGAGGAGGAGACCCGAAGGCTGCACGCTCCACGATTCCGCGAGGCCGCCGCGCGCCGCGTGGACGACGCTCGTCGTGACGCCGCACGTCGGGCAGGGCCGGCCGAGCCAGTCGCGGAACCCGCACGGGGCGAAGCCCAGCTGCTCGTGCGTACCGAGACCGCGCGGGTTGGGCTCGAGCAGTGCGCCGAGGGCGAACGCGCCCGTCAGCGCGGCGAACGGCGCCGCGAGGAACAGGCCGTGAGCCGTGCCGCGACGCGTGCTTCGCTCGCTCTCTCGGTTCCCCGCCCGCATCGCGCCATTCTGCCGGACGCGCGCGCGAACGAGGGCGGCGCGCTCAGTTGAAGTCGTACACGTACGAGAGGCGCGTCTTGTTCACGATCGCGTAGGGCAGCTTCACGATCGACTCGAGCTCGTCGTCGCCGCGGGTGTTGAAGCCCCGCAGCTCGGGCTCGCGCATGACGAAGAAGCGGCGCGTCGCAGAGTCCGTGACCTCGTACGAGCCGGGGCGGATGTAGCCCGCCAGCTCGACGTTGAGGTTGCCCGTGTAGAACACGCGCACCTTGTCGAGGTCCGGGTCGCTCGCCATGTCGGCCAGCGGACCGTCGCCGGCCTCGTCCAGGTACTCGTGCGCGACGAGGACCTCGTCGAGGTTCATGTGCAGGAGCGGCGTCTCGATCCGGTCCTTCGACCCGAGATCGATCAGCGTGCAGTCTCGGATCCGGAGGAAGGTCTTCCGGTGCTCGTCGAGGATCTTCGACAGGCGCGCGTACTTGTGCTCCACGTTCCCCTTGATGAGGAACGCGTCGGTGAGGAAGAGGTCGGAGCAGAACATGGTGGGGCGACCGGAGGGCTATCGGCGCCCGGCGCGCCGCGTCTTGACCCGCTGCGTGAGGTCGCCCTACGGAGCGTCGCAGCTCTCAGCGCGGGACGGATCGAGGCGCCCGGCGGGCGTCCGGCCCAGCGGCGATTGCGCGCGGCCTCACGCAGGCGGCTCGGTGGCGGCCCGCAGCGCCCCGACCAGGTAGAGCGACCCCGTCGCGAGCACCCACGCCCCGCGTTGGCGCGCCTCCTCCACCGCGCGGTCGAGTGCCTGAAGAGGGTCTGCGATCGTGGCGACGTCGAGCCCGTGGCGCCTCGCGGCGTCGGCCACCCCGTCCGCGGTCCCGTGCACGCGGCTCTTCGGGACCGAGGTTGCGACGACGAGCGCGCACGTTCTGGCGAGGGGCGCCAGGAGCGCCGCCGCGTCCTTCTCGCGATGGACCGCGACGACGGCAACGAACCCCGCGCCGCGCGCGCGGACGGACTCCTCGACGAGCTGCGCGACGGACTCGTCGACGTGCGCGCCGTCCAGCACCACGTCGACGCCGCCGCGGACACGGTGTTCCTGGCGTCCCGGAAGACGCGCCTCGCGCGTGGTCTCGTCGTCGAGCAGCCCCGGGTCGGAGCCGAGCGCGGCGAGCACCGCGCGAGCCACCTCGCGGTTCCGTGCCTCGAACGTCGCCTCCCCGTCCGCCTGAACGAAGACGATCTCGGAGCCCCGCTCCGCAGCGATCCCGGCCAGCGTGCGGCCCGCCTCGCCGTCCGGTGGACACCCCGAGACGACGAGGCCGCCCGCCTTGATGATCCCGCCCTTCTCGGCCGCGATCTTCGCGTGCGTGTCGCCCAGCACCGCCGTGTGCTCCAGCGCGATCATCGTGACGACCGCGACCTCGGGCACGTCGATCACGTTCGTGGAGTCGAGCCGGCCGCCGAGTCCGACCTCGAGCACCGCCCACTCGGCGCCGGCACTCTGGAACGCGACGAGGGCCGTCGCGCACATCACGTCGAACCACGACGCCTCGCGCGCGGCGGCGCCCTCCGGCGCGGCCTCGATCGCGTCGAGAACGGTCTCACCCGCGGCCGCGAACGCGTCCTCGCCGAGCGGCCCGTCCCCCATCGAGATCCGCTCACGGATCGTCTCGACGTGGGGCGACGCGAACACGCCGACGCGATGGCCCGCGCGGCGCAGCCCGGCGGCAACGAGGCTGGCGGTCGAGCCCTTGCCCTTCGAGCCGGCGACGTGGACGACGCGCAGCGCACGGTCCGGACGACCGAGTCGCTCCACGAGATCGCGGATCGGCGCGAGGTCGACGCGCCAGCCCTTGGAGCGGTCGAGCTTCTCCCAGTCGATGCGCGCGTCGAGCCGGCGCTGGAGCGCCTCGAATCGGGAGGTCATCGGGGCGAACGGTCGGATCGTCGATTCTTCGCGTACGGTGGACCCATCGCGGCCCGCTGGGTCGGAAAGACCCAGGACCATGAGCGAGCTGCACCACCGGATCAAGATCTTCGTCTACCGGTTCGAGGACCGGACGCCCAACTACCTCCTCCTCAAGCCCGACCAGGGACTCGAGGCGCTCTGGGGTCCGCTCCAGGGAGGGCTCGGCTTCGGCGAGAAGCTGGAGACCGCGATCCGCCGCCGCGTCGAGCAGGACGTCGGGCTGCAGCCGCCGGGCGCGGTCACCGACCTCGAGATGCCCGGCCGCTGGCGGATCGGCGACGAGGAGATCATCGAGTGGACCTTCGGCGTGCGCGCGCGTGGGAAGCTCGACCGCGACCGGGTCGCGTCCACCTGGGCGGACCACCGCTGGGCACGCTTCCAGGACGCGTACCAGAGCCTCGGGCTCGAGCCCGACCGCGCCGCCGTGATGCGGCTGCACACGCAGGTCCTCGCGGCCTGACGCGTCGCGCCGCCGCAGCGCGGCGCGGGCGCTCCTCTGGGGGAGCGCCGAGTCCGGGGGTCCGAGCCTCCGGCCGGTGCGGGGCGCCGCTACCCTCTGGCGCGCGCGGGCGGGACGCCCGGCGCAGCGCCGCATGACCGCCCCCATCGACCTCCGCGCCTTCCTCGACCGTCTCCGCGCCGAGGGCGAGCTCGTCGAGATCGAAGCCGAGGTCGACCCGCGCCTCGAGATGGCCGAGGTCCACCGACGCGCCATCGCCGCCGACGGCCCCGCGCTCCTCTTCCGACGGCCGAAGGGCGCATCGTTCCCCGCCGTCACGAACCTGTTCGGGAGCGAACGCCGCGTGCGGCTCGCCTTCGGCGACCGTCCCGAGAAGCTCGTCGAGCGCATTGCGCGCCTCCCCGAGGACGCGCTGCCGCCGACGCCGTCGAACCTCTGGGCGCAGCGCGGGCTCTTCGCGTCGCTCGCCCGCGTTGGGCTGCGCCGCCGCCGCCGCGCGCCCGTGAACGAGGTCGTCGACGAGCGCTCCGACCTGAGCACTCTCCCCGCACTCACGACGTGGTCGCGGGACGGCGGCCCCTTCGTGACGCTGCCGCTCGTGCTGACGGCGCACCCCGAGAACGGCGGGCTCAACCTCGGCATGTACCGCGCGCAGCTTTTCGAGGACGGCGGCGTCGGCATGCACGCGCAGATCGGCAAGGGCGGCGGCTTCCACCTGGCGGAGGCCGAGCGCATCGGCCGCCCGCTGCCGGTGCACGTGCACGTCGGCGGGCCGCCGGCGCTCGTGCTCGCGGCGATCGCTCCGCTGCCGGAGAACGTGCCCGAGGTGCTCCTCGCGAGCCTCGTCCTCGGCAAGCGCCTCGAGCTGACGCGCGCGCCCGGCACGGACCTGCCGCTCGTCGCGCGCTCGGAGTTCGTGCTCGCGGGCGCGATCGAGCCCGGCGCGCGTCGGCCCGAGGGTCCGTTCGGTGACCACTACGGCTACTACTCGGAGACGCACGACTACCCGTACTTCCGCTGTGCGCGGATCCACCGGCGCAAGGACGCGATCTGGCCCGCGACCGTCGTGGGCAAGCCGCGTCAGGAGGACTTCTTCATCGGCGACTACCTGCAGGAGCTGCTGCTCCCGCTCGCGAAGGTCGCGATGCCGGGCGTCCTCGACCTCTGGAGCTACGGCGAGACCGGGTACCACTCGCTGGCCGCCGCCGTCGTGCGCGAACGCTACCGTCGCGAGGCGATGGTCAGCGCGTTCCGCATCCTCGGCGAGGGGCAGCTCGCGCTGACGAAGTTCCTGATCGCGACGGACCGCGCCGTGGACCTACGCGATTTCGCGAAGACGCTGCGGCACGTGCTCGAGCGCGCCGACTTCCGGACGGACCTGTTCGTGCTCTCGAACCTGTCGATGGACTCGCTCGACTACGCGGGACCGCGCCTCCACGAGGGCTCGAAGGGAGTGCTGCTGGGGCTCGGCGATCCGCGCCGCAAGCTGCCGTCGGAGTTCGCGGGATCGCCCGCGAAGCCGATCGAGTCCGTCGCCGTCTTCACGGACGGAACCCTCTGCGTATCGGGTCCGTCCCACGCCGACGACCCCGCGGCCGCCGAGCGCGTCGCACGCGATCCGGCGTTCGAGGACTGGCCACTGGTCGTGCTCGTCGACGACGCGGAGACCGCGGCACGCAGCTCGATGAACTTCCTCTGGACGACCTTCACCCGCTTCGACCCCGCGTCGAACCTCGTCGCGAAGAACGTCGAGATCGTCCACCACCACCCGGCGTACACGCCGCCGATCGTGATCGACGCGCGCATGAAGTCGAGCTACCCCGAGGAGCTCTTCTGCGACCCCGACACGGCGCGTACGGTGGACGCGCGCTGGTCCGAGTATTTCCCGGACGGCGGAGTCGAGATGGGTGACTCGTCGCTCGGGCACCTCTCGCCGCCGCGTTGAGGCGCGCGGCTGCGCTGCTCGTCGCCGCGGCACTGGCCGCATCGGCGCAGGCTCCGGCGGCCGCGCAGGAGGTCGACGGCGTTCGATTCCGCGTCGGCGACGGCGTGCGCGTCACGGCCGGCGCGCTCCGCGCGCGCGTGCGCACGCGCTTCCACATCGACCGCGTCTCCGAGTCGCTCGGCGACGTCTACGGCCCGGGCGTCGAGCCAGGCGCTGCGCCGTTCGAGGAGGGCATCGGCCTCAGGCGCGCGCGCTGGCTGGCCGACGCGCGCTTCGCGGACGGGAGCGCGCTCGCCTGGCTGAGCGGACGCACGCAGGTCGACTTCGGCAGCTCGCGGATCCGCTGGCTCGATCTGTACGGCGACGCGCGGCTCGGGACCGCGTTCGCCCCGGACATCGACACGAGGCTGCGCTTCGGCCAGTTCCGGGAGACCTTCGGGCTCGAAGCGATGACGAGCGTCACGTACCTGCCGTTCATCGAGCGCTCCGCTGCGACGAACGCGTTCACCCCGGGCCGCAACCGCGGCGTGCAGTGGAGCGCGCGCGGACCGCGCTTCGGCCTCGCCGCGGGCCTCTTCGCGGCGAGCGAGGGGCGGCCGTTCCCCGACGAGCTCGGGACCGAGCGCGCCGCGACGCTGCACGGATTCGTCGAGTTCGACGGGACGCTCGTCGATCAGTTCGGGGTCGGGCTCTCGCTGCGCGATCCGGGGGACGACGGCGCCCGGTTCCGGGCGCGGCCGGGCACGCGCCTCCTCGAGCGCGTCGTGGACACCGGCGCTCTCGAGGCCGACGGCGCGACGGTGGTGTCACTCGAGGCGCTCCGCGTCCGCGGCGGCACGATGCTGCTGGCGGAGGCCTTCGGAGCGTCGACGCGCGGCGCCACCGAAGCGCGCTTTCACGGCGGTCACGTCGCGCTGAGCCACTTCCTCCACGCCGGGAGCGTCGACCACGGCGACGACGACGGCGGCCTCGGCGCGCCGAACGTGCCGGACGCCTGGTCGACGCGCGAGAACGGGAACGGCGCGGTCGAGCTCGCGCTCCGCGCCGGCTGGGTCGACCTGGAGGACGGGCCGGTGGACGGCGGGCGGGTCGTCGACGTCGAGGCCGGCTTCAACTGGTACCTGCAGCCGGGCACGCGCTTCATGCTGCACGGGCTCTTCGTGCGCGGCGCGGGCGGCGCGACGGGTGAGGCGATCCTCGCGCGCCTGCAGCTGCAGCTCTGAGCGCAGATACGGTGCCAGGATCACCAGCATCAGAAGCAGCCAGGGTCGTCCATCAAATGGACGACCCTGGCTGCTTCTGCTGCTGGTGATCCTGGCACCGTATCTGCGCTAGCGGACGGTCGCGCTCTGATCGATCCGGCGCGCCTCGCGCAGGCCGCTCGCGAACGCGCCGTGGACGGTGGACGGCCAGAGAACGCTCGTCGCCTCTCCCGCGAAGAGAATGCGCCCCGCGATCGGCTCGACGAGCGCGCGCACGTCGTCGGCGCTCGAGCCGACGGCGAGGTAGGAGTACGAACCGCGGCTGAACGGGTCGGTCGTCCACGACGTCGCGTGCTGCGCCGCAGGGGTCGGAACGTCCACCTCGAGCGCTCCCGAGAGGCTCGCGAGCCCGTCCGCGAGGCGCTCGTCCGCCGTGCGCGTCGCCTGGGCGCGCGCCGCCGGCGCCCCCGCGTCGAGGCACACGAGCGTCGGTGCGCCGGCGAACGCGGTCATGTCGATCCACAGCGCGTGACGGCGCTCGACGCCGAGCCCCTGCATCAGCGCCACGCCGGCCTCGAAGTCGTCCTCCCACCAGCGCGCGTCGAAGACGTAGACGAGCTTCTCGAAAGATCCCATGCCGAGCCGTTCGATCGCGCCGCGCTTGCGTTCGGGGAGCGGCGGTTCGAACGCGATCGTGCCCGACTTGAGCACCCCGAGCGGAACCGTGACCAGCGCGTGTGAACCCTCGAACGCGCCGGCGGTCGAGACGACACGCACGCCGTCGTCCGTGAGCTCGACGCGTTCGACGCGCGCGCCGAGCCGCACGTCGAGCCCCTTCGCGAGTGCCTCGACGAGTACGGCATAGCCGCCGTCGACGACGTGGTCGCCTCCGTCCAGCTCCTCGTCCTCACCGTCGACCATGGCCTCGAGCGAGAGGTCGGTCACCGCACCCGAGGTGGCCGTGCTGAGCATCTCGACCATGAACCGCCCGCGGAGTCCGAGCGGCTCGAGCGCGGACGGCTCCCCGAAGTGGCGGTCGAGCGCATCGGCGAGGGACGCCTCCGAGCCGAGCTCGCGCAGAAGCTCCGGCGAGCGCGCGGCGAACGCTTCCACGGCCGCGGCGGGCGCGAGGAGGCCCGCCCATCCGAGCCGCACGCCCTCGACGGTGTCCACGGCGAGGTCGGGCCAGATCTCGTGCTCCGTGAACCCCATGCCGCGCGCCTCGAGGAACTCCGCGACGGGGCTCTCCTCGTCGCCGTGGATCCACGCCGCCCCGACGTCGACCCGCGCCGGGCCGAGGGCGACCGTCCGCGTCCGGCCACCGATCGAGTCCCTCGCCTCGAGGATCACCACGCGGTGCCCGGCGTCCTGGAGCGCGCGCGCCGCCGTCAGGCCCGCCACGCCCGCGCCGACCACCACGATCGGTCGCTCCGTCGCCTCGACCCGAAGGCCTCCGGCGGCGGGCACTCCGACGGCGGACTCACCGGGTGCACCGCACGAGAAGCACAGGAGCGCGCCCGCGAGGGCCGCGCCAACGAACGCGATCCGCGCGAGAGCTGCGTCGAGACCGACCACGGAGCTCAGAACGTCTTGGCGTCGGCCAGCGACAGCCCCGCGGCGTCCTTGCCCGAGAGCTGCGGCGGCGCTCCGTCCACGAGCGGCCACTCGACGCCCACCGCCGGGTCGTCCCACGCGAGCGACTGCTCGTGCTCGGGGGCGTAGTAGTCGGTGCACTTGTAGACGAACTCGGCCGTCTCGCTCGTGACGTAGAAGCCGTGCGCGAAGCCGGGCGGCACCCAGAGCATGTGCTTGTTCTCCGCGGACAGGCGCTCGCCGACCCACTTGCCGAACGTGGGTGAACCCTTGCGGAGATCGACCGCCACGTCGAAGACCTCACCCTCCGTCACGCGGACGAGTTTCCCCTGGGGCTGGGGGTTCTGGTAGTGCAGCCCGCGCAGGATCCCTTGCGTCGAGCGCGAATGGTTGTCCTGGACGAACTGGACCGGGGCGCAGCGCTCCTCGAACTCCGACGCGCGGAAGGTCTCGAGGAAGAAGCCGCGCTCGTCGCCGAACACCTTGGGGACGAGGAGTACGACGTCGGGGATCGCTGTGGGTCGGTATTCCATGTCGGCGGGAGGATAGCGGTCCGGCGCCCGCCGGTCCCGGCCGGAGTCGCGCGCGTCCGCCCGGCGGGGCCTGGATCGGGACGCGCTCTGCGGCTGGCGGCGTTCCGGACCATCGCGCACGCGTCCGCGAGATCGACCCGAGCCCGGTCGGGGCCCCGCCGCCGCGCGCGGGCGCGGCCTCACAACGACTCGACGTCACCGTTCCGGGCGTGGCTGCATCACCTGCAACGCACTCTCCCCCCGATGGGCCCCCAGGACCTCAGAATGCGCGGAATGAAGACCGGCGAGAGCAGCGGCCCCCCGTCCGCGACGACGTTCGTACGCGCGTGGCTCGCACCGTCGACCGTGCGTCGGGCGCTCGCCGTCGCGGCCGTCGTGGGCACCGTGCTGATCGCGATCAACCACGGCGACCTCATCCTCCGCGGCGGCGCGCCCCCGGTTTGGAAGATCGTCCTGACGTACTTCGTGCCGTACGCCGTGTCCTCCTGGTCGTCGGCCGCCACCGTTGCCGATGGCTGAGCGTGGCGGTCCGGAGGGCGCGGGCTGAGGCGGAGCCATCCGCCTCCCCCGCCCACCCAGGGAGACGCCCGGCGCGCCCCGAGGGTCGCGCTGGGCCGGAGATTCGGCTCCCGGCCGTCAGCGGAAGAGCAGCACCGGCACGCGGCAGCGCTGCATCATCGCCGTGGTGAGGCTCCCCACGATCAGACGCCGCAGCGGAGAGTGGCCGTACGCCCCCATGAGCAGCAGGTCGGCGCCGCGCGACTCGATCTCGCGCGCCAGAACCTCCTCGGGCTCGCCGGGGACGAGGTCGCACGTCGCCTGCGGGAGTCGGGCGGCCACCGCGTCGAGGTCGCGCTGTCGATCGGCGCTCGACCGCCCGACGGTGAGCACGTGGACGTCGGTGCCCTCCAGGAGCGGACTCCTTGCGGCGAGCTCCACGGCCCGTTCCGCGCTGCGGCCGCCGTCGTACGCCACCAGGACGCGCTCGATGGGGCGGAACTCCGGGGTCGTGACGAGCACGGGCCGGATGCTCTCGCGCACCACGCGCTCGACCTTGCTCCCGATGTGGTCCCTCGCGAATCCGGACGAGGCGCCCCGCTTGCCGATGACGACGAGGTCTGCGTTCTCCTCGCGCTCGACGACGGTCTCGACGATGCCGCCGTGCCGGTGCACCGTTCGGACGTCCTGCACACCCCCTGCCCGCACGCGCTCCTCCGCGGCCTCGAGGAGCAGGCGGCCGCGCTCCTTCGAGAGCTTGGCCTCCGCCTCGTCGATCGCCACGAGCTCCTCGAGGAGCGAGCTCTTGGCGCCCAGACCGACCGCGCCCGAGAGGTCCTGGCGGGCCGTGACCGCGTCGTTGCGCTGGATCACGTGGAGGAGTTCCACGGCCGCGTCGAGGCGGCGGGCCGCCCACGCGGCGTGATCGGCGACCGACGTCGCGTAGAGCGACGCGTCGATACAGGCGAGGAGTCTCTGCATGTCAGTGGGCTCCCAGGCCGTCCTCGGCCTCGAGCTTGTCGTGCACGCCGTAGCGGTCGATCAGGGTGGCGCTGGCGCGGTTCACGCCGACGAGCTCCACGTCCGTACCCTCGCGGCGGAACTTGAGGACCGCGCGATCGAGCGCGTGGACGGCGGAGATGTCCCAGAAGTGCGCCTCGGTGACGTCGATCACGACGCGGTCGACGACCTCCTTGTAGTCGAACGCCTCGCGGAAGCGCTCGACCGAGGCGAAGAAGACCTCGCCCCGGACCTCGTACCTGCGGCCCGCGACGTCGGACAGCCGCTCGGACCGAACCTCGAACAGGCTGCGGACCTTGCTCGCGAACGACACGCCGGAGAGGAGGACTCCGACGAGGACGCCCTGGGCGAGGTCGTGCGTCGCGACGACGGTCACGACGGTCGCCAGCATGACGATCGACGAGTGTCGCGGGTGCACGGCCAGGTTCTTGATCGACGTCCAGCTGAACGTGCCGATCGACACCATGATCATCACGGCGACGAGCGCCGGCATGGGGATCCGGGCCACGAACGGGCCCAGGACGACGATCAGGAAGAGCAGGAACACACCCGCGACCAGGGTCGAGAGGCGCGTGAAGCCACCCGACTTCACGTTGATGACCGACTGGCCGATCATCGCGCATCCGCCCATGCCCCCGAAGAAGCCGGTGAGGAGGTTCGCGATCCCCTGGCCGCGCGCCTCGCGGCGCTTGTCGCTGGGCGTGTCGGTCAGGTCGTCGACGATCTGCGCGGTGAGGAGCGACTCGAGGAGTCCCACCGCAGCCATCTTGACCGAGAAGGGGAGCACGATGAGCAGCGTCTCGAGCGTGAAGGGCACGCCCGGGAGCGCGAACCCCGGGAGCGAATCGGGGAGAACGCCCATGTCGCCGACGCGGCGCACCGGAAGATCGAGGGAGAGGACGACGACCGTCAGTACGACGATGTTGACGAGCGGCGAGGGAACCGCTCGGGTCACACGCGGGAACAGATAGATGATCCCGAGCCCCGCCGCGACGAGCACGTAGGTCACGGAGGGGACGCCGGTGAGCTCCGGGACCTGGGCGAGGAAGATCAGGATCGCCAGCGCGTTCACGAACCCCGTCACGACCGACCGGGAGACGAACTGCATCACGAGGTCGACGCGGAGCCAGGCGGCGACCATCTGGATGGCGCCCATCACGACGGTCGCCGCGAACAGGTACTCGACGCCGTGCTCCGCCACGAGCGGTTTGATGAGAACCGCCACGGCCGCGGTCGCAGCCGAGATCATCCCGGGCCTGCCGCCGAACAGCGCGGTGATCGTCGCGATCACGAACGACGCGTAGAGGCCGACCTGCGGATCGACGCCCGCGATGATCGAGAACCCGATCGCCTCGGGGATGAGGGCGAGCGCCACGACGAGTCCTGCGAGGACGTCGCCGCGTACGTTGGAGAGCCACTCGCGTCGGAGCGAGGTGGTGGAGGTCATCGACAGGTGCCGTCGGGGCGCCGCGATCGGGCGCGAAAGGGGACGCGAATGGAGGGCCGCGCCGCCGCCGCCCCCGTCGAGAGCGCGGGACACTACGGTCGAGGTCCGACCGGGGCACGGGCCGACTTCGAATTCCCAGGCTCCGAGACTCTCGGCCCCGGGTTCCCCCGCGCCGTGCTCCCCGGCTCCGGAACTGCGGGCTCCGGGTTTGCGGACTCCGGGGCCGCGGACTCCGGGACGGGCGCCGGCCCAGCAGCCGGCCCAGCAGCCGTTCGACCTGCGGTGCCGCCCGTCAGGCGGCCGCGAGCACGATGCGGAACGCGCTGCCCTCGCCGGGCTCGCTCTGCAGCTCGATCGTTCCCTGCATCGCACCCACGAGGTGCTTCACGATCGAGAGGCCGAGGCCCGTGCCGCCGACCGCGCGCGACCGCGCCTTGTCCACGCGGTAGAAGCGCTCGAAGATCCGCGCCTGGTCCTCCTGCGGGATACCGACTCCGTCGTCCGCGACCTCGAGCAGGGTGCTGCCCTCGCTCTGCTGGACGCGCACATGGACGGCGCCCGTGTCGGGCGTGTACTTCAGCGCGTTGTCGATCAGGTTGTCGATGACCTGCGTGAGGGCCTCGCGGTCGCCGAGGACGCGGAGCGCGCCCGCTGGAGCTTCGACGACCAGGCGCTGCTCGCGCGCAAGAGCGCTCGGCTCGTGGCGGCGCAGAGCCTCCTCGAGAAGAGCGTGCAGGTCGACCGGCTGCAGCGGCAGACGTCCCTGCTGCGACTCGATGCGAGCGAGGCTCAGGAGGTCCGTCACCAGGTGATTCAGACGAAGGACGTTGTTCTCGATCTTCTCGAGAAAGCGAACGTTGTGGTCGTCGTCGTCGATCGCACCGTCGAGGAGCGTCTCGACGTAGCCACGGATCGACGTCAGCGGCGTCTTCAGCTCGTGGCTCACGTTCGCCACGAAGTCGCGGCGGATGTGCTCGAGGCGCCGGACCTCGGACACGTCCTGGAGGACGACCACGACGCCGACGGAGTCCTGGTCGTTGAAGCGGTGCGCCTGCGCGCGGACGACCGCGTCCTCGTCGGTCACGCTCATCTCGAGCTCGCACTGGGCCGCGCTGTCCGATTGGCGGGCGGCGGTCAGCAGCGCGTCGATGCCGGCGATGTGGCTCAGCTCGGACAGCGGCTGGTCCGACGCCTCGCGCTCGATGCCCAGGATCTCGCGCGCGGCGTGGTTCGAGAACGTCACGCAGTCGTCCTCGTCGACGGCCACCACGCCCTCGACCATGCCCGCGACCATCGCACGGAGTCGCTCCTGGTCGGCGGTGAGGTTCGCGACGCGCTGCGAGAGGTCGTAGCCGAGGCGGTTGAGCGCGCGCGCCATGTCGCCCAGCTCGTCGCCGCGACGGCTCGCGCCGCTCAGCTCGACGCGGGCCGCATAGTTGCCCTGGCCGAGCTGCGCCGCCACGGAGCGCATCCCCTCCAGCGGCACCGCGATGCGCCGCACGATGTACGCCGAGATGACGAGCGCGAGGAGCGACGCAACCGCGCCCGCCGCTGCGAGCAGTCGGGTCATGACCGCGGCGTCCTCGTCGATCGAGCGGATGCCCACCGCGACGCGCACGACGTCGCTGGCGGGCGTCGGGACGTGCGCGACGTAGAGCGTCTCGATCCCCGTCGTTTCGCTGAGCCGGACGTCCTGGCCGTAGCCGTCCTCGAGGGCTGCAACGACCTCGGGGCGCGTCGCGTGGGTCTCCATCGTGGCGGCGTCCGCGACCGAATCGGCGACGACGACGCCGTCGCGGCGGATCACCGTCACACGCGAGTCGGTGTCGTCCGCGACCTCGCGCACGAAGGCCTCGCGGTCGAACTCTTGCACCGTCGCCTCGGGCCGCACGAGCATCGAGAGTGCCGCAGCCTGGCCGCGCAGACCGTCGCGCGTGCGCTGCAAGAGGTCGTCGTCGTGCTTGCGGACGACGAGGGCACCGATGGTGACGATCGTCAGGACGATGACGATCGCGTGGCCGAGGAACAGCCGCCAGAAGAAGCGTGAGCGGAACAAGGCGGCGTTCTGGTCGTGGGGCGCGCGGGGAGAGCGGACCGCGAAGCCCCCCGGAAGGGGCCCCCGGCGGGATTCTTCGCCGGGCTCCTTACTGGGGAGCGAGGTCGGCGCACTTGTAGCCGACGCCGCGGACGGTCTCGACGATCTTGTTCGCGCCGAGCTTCTTGCGGATCGAGCTCACGTGCACGTCGATGTTCCGGTCGAGGATGACGACCTCGCCGTCCGTCAGCTTCTCGACGAGCTCCTCGCGCGTGTAGACGCGGCCGGGGTGCTTCGCGAGCGTCCAGAGCAGGCGGAACTCGGAGCGGGTGAACGGGATGGGCTGCCCTGCGACCGTCACCTCGTGGCGCTCGCGGTCGAGGATGACGCCGCCGAGATCGACGCGCGTCCTCGTCTCGGCGACCGGTCGACCGCGGCGCAGCACGGTGCGGATCCTCGCGACGAGCTCGCGCGGGCTGAACGGCTTGCGGACGTAGTCGTCGGCGCCGAACTCGAGGCCGAGGACGACGTCGCTCTCCTCGCCCTTCGCGGTGAGCATCACGATCGGGATCGACTTGGTCGACTCGTTGCCCTTGAGCGCGCGGCAGACCTCGAGCCCGTCGAGTCCGGGCAGCATCAGGTCGAGCAGGATGAGGCCCGGCTTGCGGCGCTGCGCCTCGCTCAGCCCCTTCTCGCCGTTCTGCGCGACGAGGACGGGGTAGCCCTCGCGCTCGAGGGTGTACTGGAGCAGCTCGACGATGTCGGGGTCGTCCTCGACGATCAGTACGGATTCCTTCGCCATGGCGTGGTCTGGGGTCCGGGCGGCGAAGGGGAAAGCGGTCGCCGCTCCGGGACGAACCGGACGCTACGGGCGGATTATAAAGATCGAGTCAGCGGAGGCGCAGGATTCGACCCAGGCTGGGACGCCGCGCTGAGTCGCCGCGCTGGGCGATCCCGCTGGGCCGCGGCCCGCGGGTCAGGCCGAGCGGAAGCCGTAGAAGGCGGGATCGCGCAGTTCGGGCGCGGCGTCGGCCGGCACGAGCAGCGTCCGCACGGCCCAGAGGTCGCGGAAGATCCGGTACTCGAGCGCAGTCTGGTCGAGGTACTCGACGCCGGCGCTTCCGCCGGTCCCCGTGCGACGGCCGATGACGCGCTCGACCATCCGCGCGTGGCGCTGGCGGAACATGACGAAGGCCTGCTCGACCTCGACGAGGCTCGCGAGCACCTGCCGCGGCCAGGCGAGCAGCGGCAGCTCGCGGTACGTCTCGAGGAAGACCATCGCCGCGCGCACGCGCGCGGTGCGCTCGTCGCCGGGCCGCAGGAACGCCTCGACGCCGGCGCGCTCCTTGCCGTACACGGCGGCGAGGCGCTCGCGCTCGGCCTCGACGTCGCGGCTGGCCGCCTCGGCGACGCTCTGCGCGTGGGCGCGCGACGCGCGCGACACCCCGGCGTGCGCGTCGAGGTAGCGCTCGATGAAACCGGCGAAGTCGCTCTCGGGGTCGCCGTCCGCGCCGCGCGTCGCGTCGACCGGCGTGCGCTCGAGCCAGTCGTCGACGGCGTCCTTGAGGGAAGGTCCGTCGGCCAGGCTGGCCTCGACGCGGGCCAGCGCGGCACTCTTCCCGCCGCCGGGCTTCTCGAGCGCGGCGAGGTGACTGCCCTTCGGCCCGAGCGGGATGCGCTCCGACTCCTCGAGCCCGAACACGATCTCGATCTGCCGGAGCTGCGCGCTCTGGAAGCCGCTCGCGGGCATCAGCTTGTCGCGGAACGCGAGGTAGGCGCGCGTGCTGAGCGTCTCGACGACGGCGAAGTGGTCGACGGCCGTCTGGAAGATCGTCGTGACGCGGCGCAGCGCCGCGACGACGCCGGAGAGCTCCTGCTCGGCGACCGGATTCGCGCGGAAGAGATCCCGCGCGCTCTTGAGCTCGCGCAGGACGAGCTGGAACCACAGCTCGTAGACCTGGTGGACCGTGATGAAGAGGACCTCGTCGTTCGCCAGGTCGTCGCTCGAATCCCCGAGCCCGGCCTGCAGCGACAGGAGCTCTTCGACGCGGATGTAGTCCCAGTAGGTCGTCGGGCCTTTCGTGGTCATGCGGGGAGGGTACGCTCTCACGCGGCGCAGCGAACCGTCGCTCCCATCCGCGCGTGAGCGCTGCGCCGAAGAGAGAGAATGCGTGAAGACATCGCCCGGATCGGGCTCACGGCGCTGGTCGCGGCCGTGCTCGCGAGCGCGGGGACGGCGGCTCTACTCGTCCGTCCGGACCATGCACCTGATCGGATCGAGGTCGTTCCAGGACGCGCCCGACTCGATGACGCGACGCGGATCGCGTTGGGTGAGATTCGGGATGCGGTCGAGAACGTCGAGCAGGCGCTTCTGGCACTGGACCTCGGATCCTCGGCTCCTCTGCGCGAACCGCTCCTGCGCCAGCAGACGGGCGTCAGAAAACACACGGCGCTCGAGAGCCGACCAACGGCATCGCTGCCGCGCTCACGGTTCCCCTGGATCGGCCCTCGACGATCTTCCGTCGACGCGATCGTTCCGATCAACGAGGTCCGTCTCCGTCAGCTTCGCGACGAGTACGTCGCTTGGTTCGACCTGGGCGATGAACGGCGGATGGAGGAGATTCCGTACCGGCGCTTCAAGCTCCTCCCCGTCGATACGCTGGTGGAAGAGTTCGGGACCCCCACGGACTGCGGCCCAACGGACGACGGGTTCCTGTGCACATGGAGGGCAGGCGACCTGAAGATCGAAGCGAGGTTCGTGGATGGGTACTGCGTCGCGATCTACGACTGATCCGGCGGACGCCCTCGAGACGTCGCGACCTGATCCACGTGTGCGTCACGGTTTGAGAGCCGCGCGCGCAGCGGCGCCCCATTGGTGGACCGCCCCGCCGCACACGCCGCACGCGTGGTGAGATCGGAGGCCCTCCTCCGGTTCCACGCGATGAAACGACTGCTCCCCCTCGGCGCCCTCGGCCTCCTGGCCGCCGGCTGCAACAACCCGATCAGCGCCGCCGACCTCGAAGGTCCGACCGAGCCCGGCACCGAGCCCGCGGGACGCCTCGCGTTCCGCTCCGGCACGTTCGGGACCGAGGGCTACTGGTCCGATACCGTCGGGCTCGGACGCGGTGTCGCCGCGGCCGGGCTCACGCTGCGGAGCGCGCTCGACCTCGGCCTGCAGGTCGACGCGGAGCTCCTGCCCGAGGACGGCTCCGAGCGCGGCGAGCTCTTCTCGCTCTCCCTCGATGACACCGACTACTTCGACCGCAGCCTCGCCGCCGGCGCGATCGTCGGCCTCGTGCCGCTCGACGTCGACGAGGACGGGGCGCTCGATCTCACCCTCGGCCCCGACCAGCTCGGGATCTCGTGCGCCCTCTGCCACTCGCGCGTCGACGGGTCGCTCTTCTCGGACGAGGCGACCGGCGGCGCCGTCGGCGCGCGCATGGACGGGATCCCGGCGTCGCGCATCGACCTCGGCGACCTGTTCGCGCTTGGCACCGACTCGCGCGCGCTCTACCCCTACCTCCCCCACACGCACGAGACCGTCGGCGGCTTCCCGATCTCGCGCAGCGGCGCCTTCGTGCGTGCGACGTCGTCCGAGGCCGAGGTCGACGCGCTCCTGCGCGACGACGCGAGCTTGCCTCCGGGGAGCTGGGACGCGATTCCCGACGGCATCGGAGCGCCGACCGAGCTGCCGGCGCTGTACGACATCCGGCGCGCCGCGCCCTTCGGCGTCGCTGGCGAGATCGACTCTCCGCTCGACGCGGTCAACGCGCACGTGACCCTCGGCCTCGACCCGACGACGCTCCTCACCGTGCCCGGGTCAGTCTTCATCGACCGCGTGGGCGTCGGCATCGGAGTCGAGATCCGCGGCGAGTTCCAGGACGTGCTCGACGCCGTTGGCGCGGTCACCCCGATCGGCGGCTTCCCCTACGTCGACGGCTCGTTCCTGCCGTTCGGAGGCACCGCCGCGGCGCCCGTCGGCCTGCGCCTGCCGGCGACGCCGCTCGAGGACGTCACGGGCTACCTGTCCACGCTCAGCCCCACACCCGCGCCGCCGGGCGACGCGATCCTGCGCCTCCAGGGCGAGCTCGAGTACGGCGCATCGTGCGCGAGCTGCCACGGCGACCTCGACTCGATGGCGCCGCTGCCGCCCACCTCGGTCGCGGAGCTCTTCGCGCAGTACCTGCCCACGACGCTCCTCGCGCGCGGGTTCCCGTACTCGAACGCACTCGACGATCGGAATCGGACCTTCGACGACCGCGTCGTGCTGTTCGACCTCCTCTACACGGACATCCAGGTGCCGCAGTTCGGGCGGACGCTCGCGACGCCGCGGCTGTTCGGCCTGCACCTGCGGGAGCGCTTCCTGCACGACGGATCGATCTCGAACCTCGAGGACCTCTTCGACCCGGCCCGTGGCGCGGGGGCCGTGCACCCTTTCTACGCCCAGGACACGGTCCGGCGGGCCGGTCTGGTGGAGCTCCTGACGACGCGCTGAGCGCACGAGGAGCACGCGGCCGCCTCACTTCTCGGGGCAACGGCGACGGACTTCGAGCCGCCGCCCGCGCACAATGTGCGGCGCCCATGGGCGTCCTCACCTTCAACCTCGCCGTTCTGGGCTGGACCGGCAACGCGTTCTACTTCTCGCGCTTCCTGGTCCAGTGGCTCCTCTCCGAGCGCGAGCGGAGGACCGTCGCGCCCAAGAGCTTCTGGTGGCTCTCGGCCCTCGGCGCGCTCGCGCTCGGCACGTACGCGTTCCTGAAGCCCGACCGACCGCTCTTCGTCGGCTACGTGCTGACCTTCGCGATCTACCTGCGCAACATCTCGATCGCGCACCTCGGCCCGCGCGCCGGACGGATCGGGGTCGGGCCGTCGATCGCGATCGCGGTCGGGCTCGCGGTGCTTGCGATCTACACCGGCGCGATGCCGCGCAAGGACGTCCCGCTGCCGCAGGTGTGGACGACGGTCGGCTTCGTCGGGCAGGCGATCTTCAGCTCGCGCTTCGTCGTGCAGTGGTTCTTCACCGAGCGCAGCGGTGAAGCGCACTTCCCGCGCGTCTTCTGGTGGCTCAGCCTCGTCGGCAACACGCTGCTCCTGACGTACGCGTGCCGGCTGCAGGACCCGATCTTCATCGCCGGGTTCGCGCTCGGTCCCGTCGTCCAGGTGCGCAACCTGATGCTGTCGTCGCGCGAGCGCATGGCCGCAGCCGGCTGAGCGCCGCTCAGTCCCGCGCGCGGTACACCCACGTCGGGCGCCGGGGCGCGCCGCTCACGGGCGCTGCGGCCGCGCCGTCGGCGAGCGGCAGGAGGAGCTCGGCGGAGCCGTAGTTCCCGAGCAGGCCCGGCATGTCGTCCCAGCGGTCGGACGTGACGACGGAGCGGAAGCGCTGCGCCTCGAGGACCGCGCGCAGCTCGTCGACGAACGCCTGCGCGATGTCCTTCTGACGGCTCTGCAGGAGATCGATCCAGACCATGCCGTGCGCGACGTCGGAGCCGTCGTGCGCGGACGCTTCGCCGCGCGCACGTGCGACGAGCCAGCCATGGTCCGGCGCGAGCACCGGCCCGTCGAGCGCGCGCAGCGCGTCGAGCGTGGCCTCGGTCGCCCGGCGCTGGTCGGAACCGGGCACGCGGCCGCGCGGGTCGTGCGCGAGGAGGCCGAGCGCGAGCGCCGCGGCGACGGGCGCGAAGCGGGCGCCCGGGTGCCGGATCCACGCGGCGGCCGCGGGTCCGAAGAGCAGCGCCGCGCCGAGCGCCGTCGGCACGTAGTTGTTGTCGTGGCCCCCGACGTGCAGCTTCCCGATCCACCCGGTCGCAACGAGCGCCACCGCGGGCACGACGGAGCGGAGCAGCGGCGGACGCCATGCGCCGGTCAGGGCGGCCGCGGCGACGACCGCGCCGGCACCGCCGAGCGCGAGGCCCGTCTCGCGCCAGTAGCCGAGCCACATCGGCGCGTGCACGGGCGCGCCGGACAGCAGATCCAGCGTCCAGAAGCGGAACCAGCCGTCCGAGCGGGCGTCGAATGCGAAGAACGCGCCCGCGCCGAGCGCGAGGGCGGCAGCGCCGTGGAGGACGGCCAGACGGACCGAGCGCGCGGACACCGCGAACGACGCCGCGAGCGACAGCAGCGCCGTGCTCTGCTTCGTGTGGAACGCGAGCGCCGCGAGGATCGCGCCGCACACGGCGCCGCGCGCCGTGCGCGCCTCTCGGGCAACGAACAGCCCCCCGAGCGCCAGCGCCCACGCCAGCGCGTCGACGCGTGCGAGGTCGCCGAAGGCGCCGGTGAACTCTGCGGCGGCGGCGAAGAGGCCCGCCGCGAGGAGCGCCGCGAGGCTCCTCTGCCCGCGCGGCGCGTCGCCCGACGCGCGCGAGGCGAGCGCGCCGACGAGCGCGAACGTCGCGAGGGTCGCGAGGATCGAGACGGCACGCAGCGGCGCGAACGCGCCGGGGTTCAGGCCGGCGACGGCCGCGCTCGCGTGGTAGTAGAGCGGCGTGTACGGGAAGGGGGCGAACTCGACGCTCGGCGCCGCGTACACCGGTGCGCCGGCGCGGAGGCGCTCGACGTGCTGCAGCACGCCGCCCTCCATCCACTCGAGCTCGTAGGGGTACGTGACGCGCGCGAGCGCGGCCCACACCCACGCTCCGAGGAAGAGCGCGGCGAGCGCCGCCGGCAGCGCGGCGCGAACGCCCACGCCGCGCGTCACGCGCCCCCGCGGAGGCGCGCGACCTGGGAGCGCACGAAGGCCTCGTCGTCGGCCTGCAGACCCGTCGCGCGCGCGGAGCGGATGGCCTCGTCGAGCTCGACGTCCGCGTCCACGGACAGATGGATCGCGTAGAGCATCGACGGCACGCGCCCGTCGTCGCCGAGCAGGATCGCACGCGGGCGGCCGGGCGTCGCGAGGTAGCCGAGGACGCGCTCGATCGCGCGCTCGGACACGGGCGCGTCGGCCGCGTCGACGTCCACCGGCATGAACTCGAGGCCCGCGACGGACGCGGACTCCTCGAGTCCGAGCGCGCCGCGCACGTCGGCGGTCCGCAGGTCGAGCACGACGCCGATGCCGCGCCGGGCGGCAAGCTCGAAGTCCTCGGCGACGGCGCTCTCCGGCGGCACGCCGCCGAGCCAGTCGCCGTCGCAGGTGAGCGCGCAGCGCACGCTGCCGAGGCGCGCGCTGACGAGGCGCGGGCCGACCGACTCGACGACCACGGGGCGGCGGCCGCTGCACGCCGCGGAGGCGAGGCTGAGGACGACGACGGTCGCGACGGCGGCGGAGCGCAGGATCGAGCGGAGTGCGGTCATCGGTGCGGGCGGTTCGGCGAGGCTCTTCCCCTCGCGCGCGGGGGCGCGGATCATAGGGCGCGCGCGGGGCGCGGTGGGCGGAAGGCCCGCCGCGGGACCGCGCGCGAACCTCTCCATGACGGAATCGAGCGAAGAACGGCTCTACGCGCTGGTCCCGGGCGGCGCCCTGCGCCTCGACCCGGGCGAACGCTCGCCGTCCGAGGCGCTGCTCGGACTCCGGCCGGGCGTCTACGAGGGACTCCGGACGTTCCAGCGGTCGCGCTTCTTCGGGCTGCGGGCCCACCTGGAGCGCCTGCGCCGGGCCGTCGAGCGGTTCCCCGAGCGGCTGGAGTTCGACGAGGACGCGTGCGCCCGAGCGATCGAGGCCGCAGCGGCGGACGCGACGGACACCTTCGGCGGCGACGTACGCGTCCGGCTCGACGTGCTGCCGGAGCCCGCGGTCTCGCTCGGTACGGGATCCAACGTCCTGCTGGCCGTCGCACGCTGGACCGGCGTGCCCGCACGGATCCTGGAGCACGGCGCGCGCCTCGGGCTCGCGCGCGGACTGGAGCGGCGCGACCCGCCCGCAAAGACCGCCGACTTCATCGGTGCCCGGGGGCGGTGGATCGAGGAGCGCGGCGTGGAGGGCGTGGACGAGTACGTGCTCGTCGGCGAGCGGGAGGGACGCGAGGTCGTACTCGAGGGCGCGCTCAGCAACCTCGCGTTCGTCCGCGGGTCCGAGCTCCTGCGCGCGCCGAGCGGCGTGCTGCCCGGAGTCACCATGCGCGCGGCCTGCGATCTGGCGCGGGCGGCAGGAATGTCGGTCGTCGACGCGTGGGTTCCGGTCCACGACCTGGCGCGCTTCGACGGGGCGTTCTTCACGACCTCCGTTCGCGGCGTCGTCCCCGTGCGCTCGATCGAGGACACGGACTTCGGACCGCCCGGAGCCACGGTCCGGCGCCTCGCGGCGCTCTACGACGGGCTCACGCTCGAGGACGCCTGCGCGCCGGGCGAACGCGCGCGGGCGCGCTACTGAGCGTCGGTGGCGCGCGCCGCGTTCATCGCGAGGCCCCAGCCGACCATCAGCAGCACACCACCGATGGGCGTGATGGCGCCGAACCACCGGGGAGCGCCGAGGCCCATCGCGTAGAGGGTGCCCGAGAAGACGGCGATCCCGGCGGCCAGGAAGAGAGCGGGCACGCGCCCGCGCGCTCCGAGCGCGGCGACAACCGCGACGAGGGCGACCGCGTGCAGCAGGTGGTACTGCGCGGCGGTCTCCCACCAGTCGAGGCGCTCCGCCACGGCGTCGGGGCCCAGATCCTCGAGCGCGCCCTCGAGTCCGTGCGCGCCGAAGGCTCCGAAGGAGACACCCAGCAGGCCGAGGAGGGCGCCGAGGCGCAGGAGGGAGGCGGACCGTGCGTCGATTCGAGGCGCTGATTCCATTTCGCCGCCGAGCGTAGCCGGCCCGCGTGGGCGGGGTAGTTTTCGTTCGGAGGGGACCGGACGGACCGCGCCGGGCGGGCGCACGTCGGACCCTTCGCCGGAGGACCGGGGGGTCCTTCGACGCGACCAGAGGGGGGGAGATGGAAATGAGCACGAACTACATCCCGCGCAAACGCATCGCGCGGACGTGGAGCCGGACGCTGACCCGAGGGATCGCGTCCCTGGCGCTGGGTTCCCTGGCGCTGGGTTCTCTTGGATGGGCCGCGCCCCAGAGCACCGTCGAGCCCGTCCTTGGCTCCTCGCCCGAGTCCCTGGGCGGCTCGTTCTCGTCGCCCTACGTCCCGCCCATGAGCGTGCAGGCCACCGGGGCCCGGACGCTCGAGGTGACGCTCAACCTGCCCGGGCAGACCTGGGCCGAGCGCTTCATCCTCGCGCTGCCCGCGGGCCAGACCGGCCTCGCGCCGGTCCTCGTGCTGTTCCACGGCTACGGCGAGGACCCGCGCGACGTCGTGCTGAACACCCCGCTGTTCGCCGAGGCGCTGCTTCGCGGCTGGGTCGTCGTCGCCCCGCTCGGCGGGCACCGCTACCACTACGGCATCGACTACGCGCAGGAGAACATCGAGCGGACGCTCGAGGTGCTCTACACGCGGCTGCCCCTCGACCCCGAGCGCCTCTACGCCGTCGGCTTCTCCATGGGCGGCGGCGCGGCCGCGAGCTTCGCGGCCCGTCACCTGGACCCTGCCGGCCCGCGCTTCGCCGCCGTCGTCAACCACACCGGCTCGACCTCCCTCGTTTCGAGCTGGGAGACGCAGGGCGCGCAGGACGTCTTCGAGAGCCCGTTGATGTTCGGCGCGACCCCCTACATCGCGCCGTTCGGCTACCGCCGCTCGTCGACGGTCGAGCACGACGCGTTCACGAACACGCTCTCCGGCGAGCGCCACATGGGGCTCAACCTCGCGCGCGTGCCGATGCGGAACGCGTACGGGCTGTTCGACGCCAACTTCGGACTCGTCGAGCAGACGCAGGCCCTGCACGGCTACCTCGGCGACACGAGCGAGGAGATCGTCCTTCAGTCGGCGACGCACTCGTGGGCGACGCTCGACGCGGCATCGACGCTCGACTGGCTCGGTGGGCACGCCTTGCAGGAGCCGCAGCCGGAGGAGATCGTGCGGACGCTCGCCGACCGTTCCGGCGCGTGGAACCAGGTCGGGCTCGAGCTCCGTGACGAAAACGCATTCGGGACGATCCTCTGGAGCGCCCGCCCGTCGACCGACGACCTCTATCTCATCGACCTCGAGAACCTGGCCCGCATCGACGTCGACCTCGAGCGGGTCGGGCTCGAGCCGACGCCGGGCCAGCCGTTGCGCGTGCTGACGCAGACCACCGACGGCGCCCCCGCGAAGCTCGAGCTGACGGGGCTTGGCGGGCCGCCGACCGCGGTGCAGTACGCCGGATTCGCCCAGGGATCGTGGAACTACGACGCGTCACGCGACGTCCTCGTGCTCGAAGAAACAGGGAGCGCCGGCTGGGCGCGGTGGACCGTTCTCCCCTGATCGATCGCGCGCAGCGCGGACCGATCGCGGAAGAGCCCGGTGACGCGGCCGAGAGCCCGAAGGGAAAAGCCCACATGGGACAGCCCGGACGGGACGGTCCGCAGAAACGGGGGACGGCGATCCGCACGAGCTACGGATCGCCGCCTGGGACAGCCCCGGGAGGTGCGAGCCTCCTAGGAAGTGGTTGCGGGCCGCGTACCGATCGAGCGAACGACCGCCAGCGGACGGCGGTCACGGCCGGTACGAGCACCGCGGCGCATGGCCTCGGGCCGATACAGGTGTTCCTATTGCGAGTTCCGTGCCTGGTCACGGCGCTTCGCAGAACCTTGATCTTCGTGGGCTCCGCGCGCCCGGCGGGGGCATGACTGCGATGCACACTTGCACGGACGCCGAAGCGTCATCGCGGATGGGTCCTGGGAGGGACACATCGCTGTGCGGTATCGCTCGAGCGGGTGCGACCCGGGCGCGCGCGCGCGGCGCGCTCGGAGCGACTCCGGACCGCGGCGCACCGCTGACGCGCCGGGTGCGCACGGTGTGGATCCGCACCCGGCGCGACCAGCGGAGGTGGAGCGACCGAGCCGACCGCACACGGGCGGGCCGCGTGAACGTGCGGTCCCGCGCGAGCGCGCACAGCGCGCGACCCAAGCGCGAGACCCAAGCGCGAGACCCAAGCGCGAGACCCAAGATCACGACCCGCCGCCGCCCGGGTGGGCGACAGCGGGCCGTCTTCGAATCCAACTCTCGGGTTCGAGTCCAGGAGCCTTCCGAAGCTCCCCTGGGCTCGTCCTTCGACGCAGGGCTCTAGCGGTCCTTCCGCGCTCGACTACGACGCAACAGATCTCGTACGGCGGCGGCCTCTGCCGAGGCCGACTCGACGTCTCCTTTCGAGGCGCTGTCGGACGTGCCCGGGGCCTTCGACACGCCGCCGAGGCTCTGGATCAGCGACTCGTAGTACGCCCGGCGGTGTGCCGCGTCGGGGTCAGAATCCGCCAGCGCCGGGCGCGGGCGGATGCCGAGCTCCAGGCAGCGCTTGACCATCGCGGCGACGCGCGCCGTGTCGTCGTCCATGTCCTCCGAGAGGAGCGCGGCGCACTCGAGGCCGAGCGTCTCGAGGGAGTCGCCCGCGGTGTGGATCGAGCCGCGGAGGACCTCGGCGAGCTGCGCCGCCAGGACCGCGCGGCGGGTGCCGCGGGTCGCCGCGCGGAACGACGCCACCGGCGCCGGGTCGGTCACGTGCGTGCGCTCGACGACGTCCCCCACCGTGTTGCCGGACACGGGCTTGAAGCGGACCCGCGTCGTCGCGAGGGGCTTCTGGCCCGACGCGGCGGGGCTGAGCTCAAGCTCGTACAGGCAGGTCACCTGGTGACCGGCGCCGATCTCACCCGCGTCGACCTTGTCGTTGCGGAAGTCCGCGTCCGCGACGGCGCGGTTCTCGTAGCCGAGCTGGCGCCAGCGCAGCACGCGCGAGGTGTCGAACTCGACCTGGATCTTCACGTCCTGCGCCACCGTGACGAAGCCGCCCGTGAAGCGGTCGACGATGGCCCGGCGCGCGGTCTCCGCGTCGGCGACGTAGTCGCACACACCCTGGCCCTCGTTCGCGAGCTGCTCGAGGAACACGTCGTTGTGGTTCCCGAGGCCGACGCCGATCGTGTTGAGGAACACGTTCGCGTCGACGCCGCGCGTGACCTGGGCCGCGATCGCGGTCTGGTCCGTCTGGCCGATGTTGGCGACGCCGTCCGAGAGGAACACGACGCGGCGCTGCGCGTCCGGCGCGGCGGCCCGCTGCGCGATCTCGTAGCCGAGGCGGACGCCCGCCTCCGCGTTGGTACCGCCGCCGGGGCTGAGGCCGAAGAGCGCCGTCTCGATCACGTCGGCGCGGGACGCGGGCGTCGCGCCGAGGACCTCGCTCGCGTCGTTCGAGAACTTGACGATCGCGACGGTGTCCGCGGGCTCGAGCTGCCCGACGAGCAGGCGCATGGCGTGCTTGACGAGCTCGAGGCGGTTCTCCTGCTCCATCGAGCCGGACACGTCGACGACGAACGTCAGCGCGAGCGGCGGGCGCTCGTCCTTGGCGACGTCCTTCGCGCGGAGCCCGATGCGCAGGAGCTGACGTCCGTTGCCGAACGGGCTCGGGCACATCTCGGCGCGGATGCCGAAGGTGCCGTCCGCCGGCGCGGCCAGGTCGGCCGCCGCGTAGTTGACGAACTCCTCGGTGCGGATCTGCTCGCGCGCCGGGACCATGCCGTCCTTCAGCATCCGCTCGGCGAGCGTGAAGCTGGCCGTGTCGACGTCCGCCGCGAACGTGGAGAGCGCGTCGGTGTCCGTGACGACGAACGGGTTGTCGCCCCAGAAGCGGAAGAACATGTCCCGCGGCCGCTCGTTCGGGATACGAACGGGCTGGCAGCGCAGGGCGCGGTAGGCGCTGGAGCGCGTGACGTGGTGCGGCATTCCCGGAGCCGCCGCGGAGAGCCCCACGAGACCGAGCTCGATCGGCTGACCGGCCCAGTCGTAGAGCACGCTCTGACCGAGCGCTGCTCCGCCACCGCCGACTCCGCGATGGAGCTCACGCACGGTCCGGAGCGCGGGCGCTGCGGGTGCGGGCGAGGAGGGCGCACCCGAAGCTGCTGCCGCGTCGGCGGCAGGCGGCGTGTACCGCGCAACTGCCCCGCCGGAACTGCTGGCGGGAGCAGCAGGCCCCGCGCTCGGCGGCGCGGTGTCGCCCGGGCCGCGGTAGTAGCCACCGGCGCCGCCCGTGGGGGCCACGCCGCCACCGAGGAACAGATCGCCGGAGCCCGGGGAGGCCTGGCCCGGCATCGGAGCCGCGGGCTGCGCGCGTCTGCGCGCGCGCTTCTGATCGCCCAGGCCGAAGTCGTTCAGGCCGACTGCCGCCACACCGGGCGGCGCTCCGCCGATGCCTACGTACACGCTGTTCGAGGGGAAGGGAGAGCCGTCCGTCTGCGTGGTCGTGCCCAAGAAGGTCTCGCCCTGCGCCAACCTGAACGGCGAGGCGCCTGCGGCCCCGCCCTGCGCGGGATTCGTCTCGGACACGCCCTGCAGGACTCCGAGCTTGGCAGATCCAGTGGGCGGAGCCACCGCGTCGAGCCGCACCGTCTCGAGGCCCGCGCTCTCGGGCTGCCCGACCACGCTGTAGCCGATCCTCCCGCCGCTAGCTCCGTAGCCGAGGCCGTTGAGCTGGTCGCGGACGGTCGCATCGAAGTCCTGATCGACGCTCGTCTCGACCGAACCGGGGACCTCGAAGTCTTCGACGATCGGCTCGCCCGCGTCGGCGGCCTCCGCGCCGTCCGCGTAGCCGATGGCGTGCAAGAGACCCGAGCGCCGCGTGCCCGACTCGGTGGAATCGACGGACGCGAGGTCGGTCACGGGCCCCGAGCTCGGCTCGGACGATCGGCTCGCCTCCTCCCGGCTCTCCCACCACGACAGCGCCGCGAACCCTGCGAAGCCCGCCGCCGCGGGGAGCGCCACGTACTTCATCCACCACGGCTGCGTGGGTCGCGCGGAGGGCGCGGGCGTCGCGCCTGCGCTCGCCGAAGCACCCGCGCCCGCTGCCGCACGAAGGGCACCGCGCTGCGACGCGTCGAGGCCGCGCTCCAGGGCGGCGCCGGAGCCAAGCGCTCCCTGCACGAGCGCCGCCGTCGCCTGGAGCTCGTCGCGCATCGCGCGCAGCTCCGTCGACGCGGCGAGCGCGTCGTCGAGCTCGCTCCGCTCCGCCGCGCTCAGCTCCTCTCCGAAGTGCGACCGGCACAGCATGTCGTGCAGCCGGTCCTCGCGGCTCAGCTCGGGCGTCGCGCCACCGCTCGTCGTGTCACTGCTCATCGCTCGCTCTCTCTGCTCGTCGCCTTGTGTGTTCGTGTCCCGTTCCATCCCGCTACGCCTCCATCAGCGGCCCGAGCTCCCGGGCCAGCGCGCGCATCCCTCGGCTGATCAGCCAGCCGACCGTCCCGACCTTCTTGCCGGTGATCTCGGCGATCTCCTGGTAGGAGCGCTCCTCGAGGAGCCGGAGGGAGATGACCTCGCGCTGGTCCTCCGGCAGCGCGAGGAGCGTGCGCTCGACGAGCGCGCGGGTGTCCGCCGCGTCGACCGCGGCGAGGGATGTGTCGGGTGCGAGGGGAGGGCGCTCTCCCGTGAGCGCGGCCTCCCGGTCCCGTCTGCGGGCCTGGGTGCGCATGTGATCCAGTGCGTGGTTCCTGGCGACTCGGTGGAGCCAGGGGCCGAGCCCGAGCTCCGCGACCCGAGGGTCGCTCGGATCGGGGGGCCGCCGGGCGAGGGTGAGGAACACCTCCTGGGTCGCGTCCTCGGCCGCCGCGCGCCTCCCTGTGAGGAGGCTGAGGTGCCGCAGGAGCGCCCCCTCGTGCCGTTCGACCAAGCGCTCGAATGCGCCGGCGTCCCCCGCGCGGAAGGCGCGGAGGAGGTCGGCGTCCGGGGCGTCGGACGGGGGCTCTTCGGGGACCATGCGGAGGTGTTCTGGCACAGGAACGCCGCCCGAGGGGAGCGTCTTGGCGGGTCGCGTGGAAAAAGCGGGGCCCGGCGCTGGCAGCGCGGAACGAGACGGGCCCGCCCCTCGGCTAGCGAGGGGCGGGCCCGGTGTCACTCCGCTGCCGCGGGCGGGCGCGGCCGAGGGCTCAGTCGTCCTCCCCCACCAGCAGCCTCACCATCGCGCCGATGTCGATCACCGACGGGACGCGCGGGTCGTTGCTGTTCAGCGTCACGCTCTCGAAGTCGAGGTTCTCCGCGGCCTGCTGGGCGAGGTAGATCCGGCCGCCCGTCGTGTCGAGCGCGCGGTTTCTGAGCTCGTTGCGGAGCGCCTCGGCCTGCTCGAGCGCGAGGGTGCCGTTCGCGACCGCCGTCTCGTAGGTGGCGTCGGCGCGCGCGCGGGTCTCACGGTCGTAGATGTTCGCCTCGGCCTCGACCTCGGCGATCGCGACGAGGTTGTCCGAGCTCACCTGCTGCAGGAGCTTGTCCCGGTCGCCGGTGAGCTCCTTCACCGCGGCCTCGATCTCGGCCGCCTTCGTCTCGGTCTTGCCGCGCTCGTCCTCGACGACGCGCTGGGCGCGCGCGAGCTCGAGCTCCTGGTAGGTGAGCTGCTTGGCCTGCAGCTTCGCCTCGTAGTTGGGCTCGAAGCGGATGGCGCGGATCAGCACCGCGTCCGGAACGACGTGGTACTCCTCGAGCGCCTCGCCGAGCGCGGGCAGCGCGTCGTTGCCGACCTTGATGCGCTGGTCCGTGCTGAACACCTCCTCGCTCGAAAGCTGCGCCAGCTCCGAGCGCATCGTCGACTCGATGATGCCGACGACGAGCTCCTTGTAGCGCTTCGCGTTGCCCTCGCGCACGAGCATGTGCGCCTCGCCGTCCTTGACCTTGTAAGTGACCGTCAGGTCGTACGTGACGGTGTTGTTGTCCTTGGTCCGGAAGACGAGCGAGGGGCGCGTGCGGCCGAGGCTCGAGTCGCGGTCGACGTCGGCGAACGTCACGAAGTGCGTGCGCCGATCGATCATGTGCCACGTGTGCACGCCTGGGATGCGGAGGACGAAGCCCGTGGTCGAGTCGACCTCGGCGATCTCCTTCGCGATCAGGTTCTGCTTGACGCCGTAGTGCCAGGGCTGGATGCGCGTGAAGAGCGTCATCAGCGCGATCGCGCCGACGACGAACAGGACTGCGATCCCGGTCAGGACCTTCAGGGGAGTGCTCATCGGGATTCACCTCCGTCGCTGCTGGGGACGAGGCGCTCATCGCCGCCGCGGTCGCCGGAATGCTCGAGGCGCTCGGGCGCTGGATCGCGGCTGTAGGGCACGAGCGTGAACTTCACGCCCATCAGCTTCTCGACGAGGGCCTCGCGCACGACGACCTCGCCGCGCTCGGCCAGCGCCTCGGCGCGGGCCTGGATGCCCTCCGCCTCCTTCGTGTACTTCGCGGTGAGACCCTCGGCCTCGGCCACCTTCGCGCCTTCCAGCGCCTTGCCCTCCGCGCGCCGCGTGGTCGCGTACGCGTCGGCCGCGCGCTTCACGCGGATGGCGTCCTGCTCGGACGCGCGCAGGTCGCGCACGAGCGCGCCCTGGAGCTCCTGCATCTCGACGTCCTTCTCCTTGCGGATCGCAGCGAGGCGCTGCTCCTTCTTCTGGACGAGCTGCTCGAAGCGCGCGCGGAGCTCCTCGACCTCCTGGTCGGCCACCTTGCGCTCCTCGATGAGCCGCTCGTAGGCCGGGTCGAAGGTCGGGTTCGGCGTGATGATCCGGACGACGCGGATGCCGTGGCTCTCGAGGGCCTCGTTCATCCTGAGCCGCGCCTCCTCGGGCGCGTTCTTGTACGTCGTCGGGTCGGCGACCTCGACCGCGCTGAAGCGGCCGAACTCGTCGCGCAGGATCGAGCGCGCGTAGGCCTTGATCCACTCGCGCTTGTAGTCCTCGGCGGGGCCCGAGTCCTGGAGGATCCCGTCGACCTTGCCCGGGATGATCTCGTACTGGATCTTCAGCTCGCCGAACTCGAAGTTGGATCCGTCGTTCGCACGCACGGTCAGCTTCGGCGCGATGGTCAGACCGCGGTAGCGGTCGTCGCGCATGACGTACTCCTGGGTCTGGCGGTCGACCTTGAAGACGTCCATCACGAACGGCACGTAGAACTGGTAGCCGGGCTGGGTGATGACCGTTTCGGCCCCGGTGAGGTAGTTCACGCGCAGCGCCGCCTCGTTCGCCTCGACGCGCATGACGCCGAGGCGGCCCGTCAGCGCGAGGAGCGCGAGCAGGACCAGCAGCACGCCGCCGAAGATCGAGGCGAAGCGCGCCGCCGGCGGGAGGTTCTTGAAGGGGGACGGGCTGTCGCTGCGCCCGCCGCGGCCCCGCGATTTCCACGGGGGGTCGAAGTCGCCGCGCGGTCGTCGCGCGCCGCTCGAATCGTCTGAGTCCATGGGGAGGGTGCCTCGGGAGGTCTTTGGGGGCCCTTTCGGGGCCGGGCGCCGGGATCGGGGGAGAGTCTGGGGGCGGCGCTACGCGCGCACGGCGCGGTTCATTCGGCCCGTCCGTGAACAGATCGGGGCCGGGGCGGCGCGCCGTGACCCTTCTCCGCCAGAATCTCGCGATGGACTTCGACCCCGGCGCCGCGTCGGCCCCCGACAGCGGGATCTTCGGCCTCCCCCACGGTCCCGAGGACGCCCGCGTGCACGTCCGCGGCGTCCCCTTCGAGGCGACGACCAGCTACCGTGCGGGCACCGCGCGCGCGCCGGAGGCGGTGCGGGCGGCGAGCCGCCAGATCGACCTCTTCGACCTCCGCTTCGGGCGGCCGTACGAGGCGGGGATCTGGATGGCGCCCGTCGACGCCGAGGTCCGGGCCTGGAGCGAGGAGGCCCGCGCGCTCGCGCTGCCGATCATCGCGCAGGGCGGGGCGGGGCCCGAGGACTCCGGGGCGGTGGCCCGCGTGGACGAGCTCGGCGCTCGCGTGAACGAACGCGTGCGCCGGGGAGCGATCGAGGCGCTCGACGCCGGAAAGCTACCGGTCCTCGTCGGCGGCGACCACTCGACCCCGTTCGGGCAGATCGCCGCCTGCGCCGAGCGTGCCCCCGGGCTCGGCGTCCTGCAGTTCGACGCGCACGCGGACCTGCGCCCCGCCTTCGAGGGCCTGCGCTGGTCGCACGCGTCGATCCTCCACAACGTGCTCCGGGAGTGCGACGGCGTCGCAGCGCTCGTTCAGGTCGGGATCCGCGACCTCTCGGAGGAGGAGCACGACGCGGCAGCCGGCGACTCGCGCGTGAGGATGCTGACCGACGTCGACCTCGGGCGCGCGCGCGAGGAGTCGCGGACCCGAGCGCTCGCGCGCGAAGCGATCGCGGAGCTGCCGGACGACGTCTACGTGACCTTCGACGTCGATGCGCTCGAGCCGTCGCTCTGCCCGAACACCGGAACGCCCGTGCCCGGCGGGCTCTCCTGGGCCGAGACGATGGCCTGGCTCGAGGAGCTCCGCGCGAGCGGCAAGCGCGTCGTCGGACTCGACCTCGTCGAGGTCAGCCCGGGACTCGAGTGGAACGAGAACTCAGGCGACGCGTGGGACGCGATCGTCGGCGCTCGGCTGCTCTACCGATTGATCGGGGCAGCGCTGCGAGGCTGAGCCGCTTGGAGACTGAGCCGCTGGGTGACTGGGCCGCTGGGTAACTGGGCCGCTGGGTAACTGGGCCCCGCGCGTCAGCGCGAGCTGCGCCGGCGCTTCTTCTCCTTCTCGGTCCGCACGGTGACCTCGAACTCGACGTCCCAGAGGTCGACCGGGATCTCGCGCGGCTTCACCTTGTCGGCGAGGCGCATGTCGATGCCCGTGATCTTCAGCGAGCGGTGCGAGCGCTCGAGCTCGTAGAAGAAGTTCGCCACGCGGTCGCGCTTGACGTTCTCCTTCGAGTCGTTGTGCTCGACGCGGTAGATGAAGTCGACGTACCCCTCGCGGTTCTGCTTGGAGCTCGGCTTGCTGACCTTCACGCCGCCGAACGCGATCTTGGGGCTCTGCGCGACCTGCTGCACCTTGCGGAACATGCTCTGCTCCGAGGAGTTGTCGACCTTCTTGCCCTCGCTGGCGGCGAGGTCCTGCAGCTGGCGGTACTTGTACGCCGCGACCTGGGTGTCGTAGATCGTGTCGTCGATCGGGCCGTCCGGAACGACGGCGGCCTCGTAGCGCTGGAGGAGCTCTTGCTGCTGGGTGTAGTTCCAGCCGAGCCAGGCGCTGCCGGCGAGCAGCAGCAGGATCATCACGCGGACCATGTCAGTGTCCCCTCGGTTCGGGTCAGGGGGCTTCGGTGTGCTTCTTGGAGGGAGGGCGCGGGGTTCACTGCAGCTCGCGCGCGCGGCCCGGATCGACGTGGATGGGGAGGCGCGACAGGTACACGCCGGTGGAGTCGGGCAGCGCCTCGGCGGCAACCTCCTCGATCTCGATGCACCACGGCTCGGCGCGAAGCGCGCTGCGCCACTCGTCCAGGTGACGCGACGCCTCGACCGTGTCGGACGCGAAGAAGACGACGTCGAGCTTCACCGTGATGTGCTCGGGCGTTCCGTCGCGGCCCTCTTTCTCGTAGCCGGCGTCGACCTGGCGCAGCGAGGGTCGCCATTCGGGGTTGGAGCGCAGCTTGTCGACGACCAGGGTCAGCGCCGTGAAGGCGGACGGCGGGTAGGTGACGTTGCGCGTCGTGCCGTACTCCTCCTCGAGCTTCAGGACCTCCTGCTGGATGGCCCGCTTGACGTTGTCGAACTCGTCGATCGGCGGCGGGAGATCCTCGGGGATGTCGCTGGGACGCGCCGCGGTGTAGTACGCCTCGGAGCGCGCGAAGAGCTCGGGCGGCACGTCGCGCTTCATGATCGGCGGACTGTCCGGCTTCGCGGCGGACCCGAACACGTAGAGGTTCGAGAACTTGAGCCTCGGGAGGATCATCTGGCTCTCGATGAACGTGATCCGCTTGTGCTGGATGATGTTCAGCATCCCGAGGAACGTCGCGAGCATCAGCGCGGCGAACGCGACGGGGAACTCGAGGCGCTCCCACGTGCCGGTGTAGCGGAGCTCCTCGCGGCGGAGCGAGGGCTTGAGCGGGCCGCCGCCCAGCTGGCGGACCGCGCCGCCGTAGGACGCGACGAGCTGGCCGAAGCCGTCGGCGGGCTGACCGCTGTCCTCCTCGAAGCAGTCGAGGACGTAGACGGGGACGCCGAGGACCTCGCTGCCCACGAGGCCGGGGAGCTCGGTGCCGGCAACGTGGATCGCCTCGATCGGCTGCGCCGTACGCGCGGCCGAGATCGTGCGGCCGAGCTCGCGCTTGATGCGCTTCACGGCCTGCTCGACGCGGCGCTCGATCTGCGCCGGGTCCGATGCCCGGGTCGCCTCGTCGCCCTCGCCGTCCCCCTCGGCGTCCTCGTCGAGGCCGGACTGCGCGTCGTCGAGCTCGTGCGCGAGGTGGGTCATCGCACCGATGTGGATGACGCGGAACTCGCGCAGCTCACCGCCGGCGACGACCGCGACCGACGTCGAGTGCTCGCCGACGTGCACGAGCAGCTGCGCGTCGTCGATGTGGCACATGTCCGCGGCAAACGCCGCGTTGACGATCGCCGTCCCCTCGAGCTCGATCTCGAGCGGCTCGATCCCCGCCTTCTCGCAGGCGGCGATGACGGTCTGCACGTCCTCCTTCGGAACCGCGGAGACGAGCAGCTCGGCGCCCTGCTCGTTCTCGCTCATGATGTGGTAGTCGACGACCACCTCATCGATGTCGAACTGCGGCAGCTCGCCCTCGATCTCGTAGCGCAGGACCTGGTCGATCTTCGCGCGCTCGGTGAAGGGCAGCGTCACGCGCCGGAAGGCGGCATGGTCCGTCGCCATCACGACCGAGACGTTGTCGCTCGGGATCCGGTGCGACTTGGCTGCCTCCTTGAGGGCCGACGCGACGCCCGCGACGTCGCCCTCGGCGAAGGCGGCGGCGTCGGCCGCGTCGAACTCGCCGACGTGGTACGCGGAGATCTTGTGGCGCTTGGCGCTGCCGTCGAGGACGACGAGCTCGAAGCGCCGGGGGCCGATGCGGAGGGCCGAGGAACGTGCCATGGTCAGTCGCCGGAGGGGGCGGGTGCGGCGTCTCCGCCGTTCGGGGCGGAGCCGAGGACGAGCGCGGTGCCGAGCCGGTCGAACCGGGCGCGCTTCGAAGGGGGGAGGATGGTATCGCGGATCGTGCGCTCGACCGTCCGGTCGATCTCGCGGAGGGCGGGCTCCATCAGCTCACGGGTGCGCGCCTCGTGGGAGCGGCGGACCGCCTCACGATCGATCTCGCGCTGCTCGAGCAGGTCGAGCAGGGTGCGCTGCTCGAAGCCGTCGAGCTCGAAGGCCCGGCCGAGCTCGGCGGCGTAGAGGGCGTGGGAGGTCGGCGCCGCGCCGTCGGACGAGCGGCGCGCGGCCAGCTGGCCGGCGCCGAATCCGCACAGGAACCAAGTGACCGCCAGGACAGCGGTCCAGAGCCGCGGATCCCTCACCGCCCGTCGGCTCCGTCGGCGGCCGACGATCCGGCGGCGGACTCCTCCGCATGGCGGCGCTCGAGCTCCTCGAGCCGGTCCTCGAGGCTCATGTCCGCCTGCATCGAGGCGTCCGCGTCGACGCCGCCGCGCCCGTCGGTCGCGAGCAGCAGCGTCACCACGATGAGCGCCGCCGCGGCCACCGCCGTCAGCATCACCGCGAAGTCGACGAGGCGGCCGCGCTCGGCGCGTGCGGCGTCGTCGCCGACCGGTGCGAAGGGGACGAGCGCGTCGCCCGTGCGCGCCTCGGCACCGCCGAACGCCAGGCCGGCCACGCGGTCCGCGAAGCCCGCGGGAACCGGGACCTCGTCGGTCGGCTCGAACCAGCCCCGCAGCGCATTCGCCTCCTGCACGACCGCGCGGCAGCTCGCGCAGTCGATCAGATGGCGACGGATCGCGGGCGCGCGTTCCGCGGCCTCGCCGTCGACGAACGCGAAGACGAGGTCCTGGACCTCCTCGCAGCTGATGTTGGGTTCTTCCATCGTCTCTTCCCCCCCGAAGGGCCGTGGCGCCATCAGGCGCCGTCCTCTCCAGCGAACTCGGGGTGCAGCTGGAGGATCTTGTTCTTGAAGCGGGCGCGGGCGCGGAACAGACGCGACTCCACGGTTCCGATGGAGATCTCGAGCGTCTCGGCGATCTCCTGGTACGTCATCTGCTCGAGCTCGCGCATCACGAGCACGGTCCGGAAGATCTCCGGGAGCTCGTCCATGACGGAGCGCGTGATCGACGCGATCTCGTCGCGTTCGAGGCGCGCGTCGGGGCGGATCTGGAGCCGGGCGGCCGTCGCGTCCTCGGCGCCGCGCTCGGAGCGCCCGCCGACGAGCTCGGGGTCCTCGGCGATCTGCACCGGGCTGCGGCCCTTGCGCTTCATCCGATCGAGGATCGTGTTGACCGCGATGCGGTACAGCCACGTGTAGAAGGACGAGGAGCGCTGGAACGTCTCGAGGCGCGCGAAGGCCTTGAGGAACGTGTCCTGCGCGATGTCCTCGACCTCGGCCGGGTTCTTGACGTAGTGGCGGACGAGGCCGAACAGGCGGCGCTCGTAGCGCTGGACGAGCAGGGCGAAGGCGGCCTGGTCGCCCGCGAGGGTGGCGTCCACCAGGAGCGCGTCCTCGGGCCCTCGATCGGAGCCTTCGCCCAGGCCGGCCCCCGGTCGTCCCGCGGGCGCGGGACCCCCATTGAGGCCCCCCTGGGCCCCGAGGCGGTCGTCGGACGCGTCAGGGCCGGGCGGGCGGTTCGAGGTCATGATCTTCAGGGCTCCCACGGCTCCCCGGGGGACGCGCGGGGCCGTCGGGTCTTCCCGGCGAGTGAGCGATTCCCCGGTCCGGGACGGGGGGTGCACAGGCCGCCGGACGCCGGGTCGGAGCCCTCGAGGGGTCGACCGGCCGCCCGGAGCCGGGGTCAGCGGGTCGGCGGGGCCTTCTCGGCCCGGACGTCGCCCTCGAGCGCGTCGGACAGCGTGTGCCCCATGCGCTCCCGCTTCGTCTTGAGGTAGCGGATGTTGTTGGGATTCGCCGGGGTCTCCAGCGGCACCTGGTCGACGAGCTCGAGCCCGTAGCCCGCGAGGCCGTGGATCTTCTTGGGGTTGTTCGTAAGGAGCGACATCTTCCGCACCCCGAGGTGGAAGAGGATCTGCGCGCCAATGCCGTACTCGCGCAGGTCGACGGGGAGGCCGAGGGCTTCGTTCGCCTCGACGGTGTCGAGCCCCTCGTCCTGGAGGTGGTACGCCTTCAGCTTGTTGCCGAGGCCGATGCCACGGCCCTCCTGGCGTAGATAGACGACGACGCCGCGCTCCTGCTGGCTCAGGATCTCCATCGCCTTGTCGAGCTGCGGGCCGCAATCGCAGCGCTGGGAGCCGAACACGTCGCCCGTCAGGCACTCGGAGTGCACGCGAACGTGGACCACGCCGTCGATGGGATCGGCCGGCGTGCCGTCGTCGGTTCCATCGCCGATGCCGCGCGTCAGCGCGACGTGCTCCTTGCCGTCGATCTTCGACTTGAAGACGTGCGTCAGGAACATGCCGTGCTCGGTCTCGATCGGCACGCCGCGGCCGGCGACCGACTCGACGAGCTGCTCGTTGCGGCGCCGGTACTCGATGAGATCGGCGATCGTGCAGATCTTGAGGTCGTGCGTGTCCGCGAAGACCTCGAGCTCGGGCATGCGCGCCATGGTCCCGTCGTCGTTCATGATCTCGCAGATCACGCCCGCGGGCTGCGAGCCCGCGAGACGCGCGAGATCGACGATCCCCTCGGTCTGACCGCCGCGTACGAGGACTCCTCCGTCCTTGGCGCGGAGCGGGAAGATGTGTCCGGGGCGCGCAAGGTCGGTCGCCTTTGCGTCGGGACGCGCGGCGACGCGGATGGTGTGCGCGCGGTCCGCGGCGCTGATCCCGGTCGAGACGCCCGATGCGGCCTCGATCGAGACGGTGAACGCGGTGCCGTGCGCGTTCGTGTTGTGCGACGCCTGCATGGGGAGTTCGAGCCGGTCGCACACCTCGCTCGACATCGGCATGCAGATGAGCCCGCGGCCCTCCTTGGCCATGAAGTTGATCGCCTCGGCGTCGACCGCGTCGGCGAGCATCGCGAGGTCGCCCTCGTTCTCACGGTCGGGGTCGTCGACCAGGATGATCATCCGGCCGGCGCGGAGGTCCTCGACGACCTCTTCGATGGGGGAAATGGGCATGCAGATGGTGGGGACGTCGTCGGTCGGGGCCGTCGCGGGCGCATCGTAGTCGCGCGCCGCAGCGTTCCTAGCCCGCCCCATGTCTTCGCGCCGGAATGCGTGCGGGTCGCACGGAACGGGGGAGCCGCACGGTGAGGGCGCCGGAACGAGGGAATCCCCCAAGGCGCTGGAGGCCTGCGGCAACGATGCGCCCGCGGCGCCGGATTCCACGGACCCACTGCGACACTAAGCCACTGAGGCACAACGATCTGCGGCACGACCCCCAAGCCGCCGGGACGATGGACCGCATCAGGGTCCAACGGCGGTCACCGGACAAACACCGAACGCGTCCCCCGGCAAGGGGCATTGAGGAGAGAATTGCACGGTTTGCCCACATCACGGGGCGTCCACCGAGTTCTCCACATCCGGGACCGCGGCACCCCCCAGGAGACAGACCCAGCCTGCGACCCATCGTCGCAATCCGGCGCTAAGTGTCCATCTCGCAGCACCCTGCCGCGATCACACAAGTGTGCAGAGCGGTGCATCCGTCCGCGCTGAGAACGATCAAGCGGTCATGAAGGCCGCGGAGCATCCACATCCGCGCCAGGTTATCCACATGCAGGAACGAGACGCGGAACGGCGGATCTTCCAGGCCGGCTTCGGCCGCGCGATCCGCCTGCTCGATGGGGATACCAAGTCGCTTTTCAGGCCCAACCCACCTCGGGCCCGGGAGCGCACCGGCTCGCCCCGACCGCGCGCAGCGCGGCCGACCCCCGCCCCGGATCCCCGATGCACCGAATCGTCCTCGCCTGCGCCGTCGTCGCCTGCCTCCTCACCGTCGCGCTCCCGAACCGCTCGGAGGACGAGCTTGCGGCGCGCCTCGCCTCGGTCGAGCGCTCCGTCGGAGACGTACGGGACCGCGCCGTCGGCGAGGCCGAGGTGGCCGCCCTCGAGGCTCGCCTCGGGGAACTGCAGGAGGCGCTCGCGGACCGGCCGGACGCACTCGACGGCACCCGCCGCCTGGCGGCGGTCCAGGGCGCGCTCGAGAAGGCGCACACGGTCGTCGCCGACCAGGCAGCGCGCATCGAGGAGCTGGAGCGGCTCGCTCGCGAGGTCGGTCGTATCGAAGAGCTCGGCACCGGCGCGCAGGGACGCGTCGAGGGGCTCGTGCGCGCGCTGGAGGCGACGACCAGCATCGCGCTCGAGACGCGGGACGAGCTCGGTCGGGTGCGCAGTCGCATCGGCGCGGACAACGAGGCGCTCTGGGACGCCATGGTCGGGCCGACGGTACAGCTCGCCGGTGAGACGACGGTCGGCAGCGGTGTCCTGCTGCCCTCCCGGCCGGTCGACGACGGCGCGCGCTTCGAGACCGTGTTGCTCACGGCGTGGCACGTCGTGCGCGACATCCGCGCGGACGCCCTCGACGCGGACGCCCCCATCCCGGTGTTCGTGCGCGACGAGCACGGGACCAAGCAGGAGTTCGGCGCGCGGCTCGTCGACCACGACGCCCCGCTCGATGCGGCGCTCCTCGTCATCGAGACCGATGAACCGTTCGCCGTCGGTGCTCTCCTCCCGACGCGCGAGCGCCTGGCCGCAGCGCGCGTGTTCGATCCGATCGTCGCGGTCGGTTGCCCCCTCGGCAACGACCCGATCCCGACCGTCGGACAGCTGACGGACCTGCACCACCTCGTCGGTGGCGCCGAGTTCTGGATGATCTCCGCGCCGACCTACATCGGGAACTCGGGCGGCGGTCTGTTCGCGAAGGACTCCCACGAGCTGGTCGGCGTGTTCACGAAGATCTACACGCACGGCGCGATCCGACCGACCGTGATCCCGCACATGGGGCTCGCGACGCCGCTCGAGGCCTTCTACGACTGGATCGACGCGGGGGAGGCCGCCCGCGTCGTCGAAGCGCACGGCAGCGCCGCGGTCGTCCTCCGCTGAACGGGGCGGGCCGCGCCGACTCCCGCGGACCCCGGCGGCCGCGAGAGACGCTCAGGTCGTCGAGCCCCGGAAGCTCCGATCCAGGCGGCTCCCGTCCGCCTGCAGAGGGCGCCGAACGGTGCCCCGAGCGCCTTCGATGTCGCAACCGCCCGAGGGCCAGGAGCGCGGCGGTCGAGGCCGTCGTCGCGCCTTGGACCGGCGCGGAGGGGCGCGCCCGGCCCGTCCGGCTGCGTGCTGAGCACGGAAAGACGTTCCCGCTACGGGACATCCCGTAAAGCGCCGAAGGAAGGGCAGAGCCGCGTGTCCCCCATGAACCGCTCCGAACTCCGCCTCGTCGACTTCGACGTGCGCCCGCTGGCCCAGCGGCGCCGTCGCCATCTCCGCGTGCTCGCGCTGGAGGACGACCCCCTGGACGTCGAGCAGCTGCGGCAGTGCTTCATGAGCATCGACGACTGGAGCTTCGAACTCGTCCCGTGCCGCACCCTCTCCGAGGCCCGCGGCGTGGTGGAGGGAATGCCCCTCGACCTCGTGTTCGTCGACGAACGCCTGCCGGAGATGTCCGGCCTCGAAGCACTTCGAGAACTGCGGGCGGCGGGCCTCGAAGCGCCCGCCATCCTCCTCGCGGACACGCCCGCGGGCGCGGTGGTCCCGAACGTGAGCGATGCGGACGTCGCGGGCCGCCTCAGCGGTTCGCAGCTCGACGCGGACGGACTCCGCCGCGTGGCGGGCGATGCGATCGCGAGGGCGGACGTCGCGCGCGCCGTCGCGGAGCGGACCGGCGACCTCGAGTCCCTCGTCGGTCGGCTCCGGGAGCGCTGCGCGGAGACCGAGTCTTTCCACCACCACGTCGCGCACGAGCTGAGGACTCCACTCAGCGGCGCGCGCGAGTTCATCGCGCTCGTCCTGGATGGCGCCGCCGGTGCGCTGACCCGGGAACAGTCGCGGCTCCTCTCGATCGCGCTTCGGAATTGCGACCGCATGGCCGCCTGCGTCTACGACCTCGTCGACGTTGCGCGACTCGAGACGGGTGCGCTCCGCCTGGAGCGCCGCTCCGTCGACGTGCTCTTCCTCGCACAGGACGCGTGCGAGAGTCTTCGGCGCCGCGCGCTCGACGCGTCGGTCGAACTCGAGATCGTCGCGCCGACGCGGACCCTCGAGCTGGAGCTCGACCCGCAGCGCATCTTCCAGGTTCTCACCAACGTGATCGCGAACGCGATCGAGCACAGCCGCCGCGGCGAGCGCATCACCGTGGAGCTCGAGCGTACGGTCGAGCGCGGCGTCGCGATCACGGTCACGGACCGCGGGCGCGGCATCTCTCCCGCGGACCTGGGGCGCGTCTTCGATCGACTCTTCCGGTCCGAGCGACCGAATGGTGTCGACGGAGGCGGACTCGGCCTGGGGCTCCACGTCTCGAAGCACATCGTCGAGCTCCACGGCGGCACGATCGAACTCGACAGCGAGCACGGGCGTGGAACGCGCGTCCGCTTCACGCTGCCCGTCCCCACCGGTGCCCCAGCCGCCTGCCCAACGCCGTCCCCATGAACCAGCCCGCCGCCCAGCTCGACGACCCCGCCGCCACGGCGACGGCCGACGCGTCCCGCATCCTCGTCGTCGAGGACGACCCGAGCATCGGCGAGAGCCTCCGCATCCGGCTCACGCTCAGCGGCTACGACGTCGTGCAGGCGAGGAGCGTGCTCGAGGCGCACGAGCGGCTCGAGTCGGACGCACCGCAGCTCGTGCTCCTGGACGTGTCGCTGCCCGGCGGTACGGGGTTCGACGTCGCGGAGACACTCCGCGCGCGGCCCGAGACCCGCACCGCACCGATCGTCTTCCTGACGGCGAGCCAGCGCCCCGATCACCGCGCCCGGGCCGAACGGCTGGGCGACGGCGTGCGCTACTTCACGAAGCCCTTCGTCACCCGCGAGCTGCTCGCGAGCATCGAGGGCCTGCTGCTCTGATCCGTCTCGCGCGCGTCAGTGCTTGAAGTGCCGCGCGCCCGTGAAGAGCATCGGAACGTCGCGCGCATCGACCGCGGCGACGACCTCGTCGTCGCGGACCGAGCCTCCGGGCTGGACGATCGCGACGACACCCGCGTCGATCGCCGCCTCGACCCCGTCGGGGAACGGGAAGAACGCGTCGCTCGAGAGGACCGAGCCCGCCGCGCGCTCGCCGGCCTTGTGCGCCGCGATCCGGACCGCGTCGACGCGGCTCATCTGACCCGCACCGACCCCGGTGACGGTGCAGTCCTTCGACAGCACGATCGCGTTCGACTTGACGTGCTTCGCGATCCGGTTCGCGAAGACGAGCTCCTCGAGCTGCGCCGGCGTCGGCTGCGTCTTCGACACGGCCTCGAACTCGGTCTCGCTCGGAAGGTCGCGCTCCTGCACCAGGAAGCCTCCGACGAGGTTCTTGACCTCGACCTGGATCGCGCTGCGCTGGTCCGGGCCGAACGGACCGCAGCTGAGCAGGCGCACGCTCTTCCCCCACTTCGGCTTGCGGGTGAGCAGCTCGAGCGCGTCGTCGTCGAAGTCCGGCGCGACGATAGCCTCGACGAAGCGGTTGCCCTCGACCAGGAACTCCGCCGCGCCGAGCGTGACCGGGCGGTTCATCGCGAGGACCGACCCGAACGCGCTCAGCGGGTCGCCCGACCAGGCGCGCTCCAGCGCGAGCTCGATCGACTCTGCGGCTGCGGCTCCGCACGGGTTCGTGTGCTTGATGACCGCGACGAACGGCCGGTTGAACTCCGCCGCGAGGGCCTGCGCCGCGTCGAGGTCGACGAGGTTGTTGAAGGACAGCGGCTTTCCGCTGAGCACCTCGGCGTGGGCAACGCAGGGCTCGGGCGAGGGGTGCGTGCGGTAGAACGCGGCGGCCTGGTGCGGATTCTCGCCGTAGCGCAGGTCGAGCGCCTTCTCGCCCGCGAGGCTGAACCCGCCGGCGAAGCGGGTGTCGTTCTCGCTCCGGTCGGTGTCGGCCAGCCAGTTCGCGATCGCCGAGTCGTACGCGGCCGTGCGCGCGAACGCCGCCTGCGCGAGCGAGCGCCGGAAACCGTCCGTCATCGCGCCCTCGTTGGCGATGAGCTCGTCGAGCACCGCGCCGTACTGATCGGGCTCGGTCACGATCGCGACGAAGCGGTGATTCTTCGCCGCCGAGCGGACCATCGACGGGCCGCCGATGTCGATCTGCTCGACGCACTCGTCGCGGCCGGCGTCGGCGCGTGCGATCGTCTGCTCGAACGGGTAGAGGTTCACCACGACGAGGTCGATCGGCGCGATGCCGTGCTCGTCCATCGCCGCCGCATGTCCGACGTTGTCGCGCACGGCCAGGATGCCGCCGTGGATCATGGGGTGCAGCGTCTTGACGCGGCCGTCCATCATCTCGGGGAAGCCCGTGTGGGCGCTGACCTCGGTCACGGGGAGACCGGTTTCCTGGAGCGCGCGGTAGGTGCCGCCGGTCGACAGGAGCTCGACGCCCTGGTCGACGAGTTGACGGGCGAAGTTCTCGAGTCCCGTCTTGTCGGAGACGGAGACGAGGGCGCGGTGGATGGGGCGTGCCATGTGCGGTGCGGCGCGGCGCAGCGGGGAGAGACGCGCTTGCGGGTGGGGCGGCGATCGGTCGCCGCGTGAAGATCGAACGAAGAGCGTACCCCTCGATCCCCGAATACGCGCGTCCCGGCGCTCCGAACGCCCGTTTCGAACCATGGGCACGGGTGAATCGCGGCCGAGCGCTTCGGAGCGGGGGCACCTTCGACTATGTTCCCGTGCGGCGTGAGGACGACGGATACGAACACGGGTCGACGGGGGGCGACGAGACGATGACGTCGGCAGTGCTGACCAGGGATGCCCTGGTGCTCAACCGCTCGTGGGTCGCGATCGCGACGACACCGGTGCGCCACGCGCTCTCGCTGCTCTTCACCGGGTCGGCGCGCGCCATCCAGCCGGAGACGTACGAGGTGCACGACTTCGCCTCGTGGTCGGAGCTCGAGGTCCCCGAGGGCGAGCCGTCGGTCAGCACCGTGCGGCTGGAGCTGCGCGTGCCCGAGGTCGTCGTGCTCTCCGTGTTCGGAGGCGTTCCGCGCCAGGTCCTGCCCTTCACGCGCCGCAACCTCGTGCGCCGCGACCAGGCGCAGTGCCAGTACTGCGGCCGCCGGCCGACCACGAGCGAACTCTCGATCGACCACGTCGTTCCCCGCGCCCTCGGGGGTGAGACGTCGTGGGAGAACTGCGTGCTCGCGTGCGTGCACTGCAATCGGCGCAAGGGCTCGAAGCTCGTGCACGATGCGAACATGCGGCTGATGAAGGCGCCGGCGGCGCCTCAGTGGTCGCCGATCTTCGAGGTCGCCGGCGCGCAGCAGCGCGAGGCCTGGCGCCCGTTCGTCGCGAAGAAGCACTGGTCGCCGGACCGGCACCAGTCCGCCTGATGGGCCGCGGTCGGTCCGCGTTCCTCGCGAACCCGGTGCGCGCGACGCTGGTTCCGGGCGTGGCGGTCGCGGCCGCGGGTGCGTGGCTCGCCGAGGCGAAGGCCGGCGCAGGGACGTGGCCGCTCGGCTGGTTCGCCGGGATCAGCGTCGCCGCCTACCTCACCTGGTGGATCGACAAGCGCCAGGCGAAGCGCGACGGGCACCGCGTACCCGAGTGGACGCTGCACGCGCTGTCCGCGCTCGGCGGCGGCGTGGCGGCGCTGCTCGCGATGCGTACCCTCCGGCACAAGACGCGCAAGCGCGTCTTCAAGCTCGCGCACCCGGTGCTGGCGGCCCTGTCGGTCGCAGCGCTCGGATACCTCGGCTACGCGGCGCGCTGAACGCGCGGCCGGCTCGCCGCGCGCCTGCGCGGGCGATCAGGCCTTCCGCGACTTGAGGTAAGCCTCGATGAACGGGTCGATCGCGCCGTCCAGGACCTTCTGGACGTTGCTCTCCTCCTCGTTCGTACGGTGGTCCTTGACCATCTGGTACGGGTTGAGCACGTAGGAGCGGATCTGGCTGCCCCACGCGATCTCGCCCTTCTCGCCGTACATCTTGGCCATCTCGGCGTCGCGCTTGGCCTCTTCCATGGCCACGAGCTTCGCCTTGAGGAGCTGCCACGCCGTCGCCCGGTTCTTGTGCTGGCTGCGCTCGTTCTGGCAGCGCACGACGATGCCGGTCGGGACGTGCGTGAGGCGGACCGCGGACTCCGTCTTGTTGACGTGCTGACCGCCAGCGCCGCCCGCGCGCATCGTGTCGACCTTGACGTCCGACTCGTTGATCTCGATGTCGATCTCGTCGTCGGTGGCGGGCGTGACATCGACCGAGGCGAACGCGGTCTGGCGGCGCGCCTGCGCGTCGAATGGACTGATGCGCACGAGTCGGTGCACGCCGGTCTCGGCCTTCAGGTACCCGAACGCGTACGCGCCCTCGATCTGCAGTGTCACGCCGCGGATGCCGCCCTGGTCCTCCTCGCTGAGCTCGACCTGGGTGACGTCGAAGTCGCGGTCCTCCGCCCAGCGCACGTACATGCGCATGAGCATCGAGGCCCAGTCGCACGCGTCGGCGCCGCCGGCGCCCGCGCTGACCTGCAGGTAGGCGCCGCGCCCGTCGTTCGGGCCGCCAAGCATGACCTTGAACTCGAGGTCGTCCGCGATCTGTGCGGCGGAGTCGAGCGTGCCCTCGACCTCCTCGGCGACCTCGGCGAGGTCGCCGCCCTCGTCGGCCATCTCGAGCAGGAGGTCGATCTCCTCGAGCGCGTTCTCGAGCTTCTTCACCGGCTCGACCACGAGCCGCAGGCCCTTCATCTCCTTGACGAGCTTCTGGCTCTGCTCCTGGTCGTTCCAGAAGTCGGGGCTCGCCTGGAGCTGGTCGATCTCGTCGTAGCGGGTCAGCCGCCTGGGGTAGTCAAAGACTCTCCGTCAGCAGGCTGAGCCTGCCGCGGAGCTCCTTCGTGCGGTCGCGGTATTCGGCGGAGGTGGCGCTCATGGGGCGCGAGAGCATAGGACTGGCCGGGTGCCCCCGCCACCGCAGCCGGCGGGAACGCGCCCGCCGCAGCCCCGCAATACCGGAGGCCCCGGCGCTGCGCGCCAAGGGCCTCCGTCGAGCGGTCCATCGTCCCGGGGAATCGTGGTGAAGAAAGCCGGGGCGCTCCGCTCCCCTGGCTCTCGGCGGATGGGCCGCCCGTTTTTCAGTCCGACCGCGGGCTCCCCCTGAGTGCCTCGATCCCGGTCACGGGCGTGTCCCGTAGCGGGTACCGTTCCGCGATGCAGATCACGCAGCCCGTGGCGATCGGCCGGTTCATCAAGCGCTACAAGCGGTTCCTGACGGACGTGGAACTCGACGGCGGCGAGATCGTCACCGTCCACTGCCCCAACACCGGGTCCATGAAGGGCTGCCTGGTGGAGGGCGCCCGGGTGGCGATCCGCGACAGCCAGGACCCGAAGCGCAAGCTCCAGCACACGCTCCAGACCATCGAGGTCGACGGGACCTGGGTGAACGTCGACACGGGGCTGCCGAATGCGCTGGCGTACGAGGCGCTGGCGGCGGGGGCGATCGAGTCGCTCGCGGGCTACGACAAGGTCCGGCGCGAGGTGAAGTACGGCACCGGGAGCCGCATCGACGTGCTGCTCGAGAAGGAGGCCGACGGAGCGCGCGCGTACGTCGAGGTGAAGAACACGACGCTGGTCGAGGGCGACGTCGCGAAGTTCCCCGACGCGGTGACGACGCGCGGGCTCAAGCACCTCGAGGAGCTCGGCCGCGTCGTCGAGGAGGGACACCGCGGCGTGATGCTCTACTGCGTGTCGCGCAGCGACGCGAAGAGCTTCGCGCCCGCCGACGAGATCGACCCGGACTACGGGAAGGCGCTGCGCCGCGTCGCGGCGGCCGGCGTGGAGCTCCTCGCCTACACGACGAAGGTCACGCCGACGTCGTTCGAGTTCGGGGACGCGCTTCCGATCGAGCTGTGAGGCGGTGCCGGTCGCTCGGCGCGCGATGAACCTCTACTTCCGGCTCCTCTGGACGATCCTCGCGGCGCGCTTCCGTCCGGCCGCGCACGTCCTCGACGAGGTCGCCACGCCGTTCCGCGTGTGGCCGACCGACATGGACGTGAACCGGCACATGAACAACGCGCGGTTCTTGTCGCTGATGGACCTGGCGCGCGTCGACCTGATGCTGCGCAGCGGGTTCGGGAAGCTCGTGCGGCGCGAGCGCCTGTACCCCGTCGTCGCGTCGCAGACGATCCGCTACCGGCGCTCGCTCGGGCTGTTCGACCGCTTCGCCGTGCACACGCGCGTGCTCGGGTGGGACGAGCGCTTCATCTTTCTCCAGCAGACGTTCCGGAGCGGCGGGCAGCCCGTGGCGTCGGCCGTCGTGAAGGCGATCTTCCTGCGCGCGAAGGGCGGCGGGCGGGTCGTGCCAGCGGAGCTGTTCGGGCTGGCGGGGCTGAGCGGGGACGAGCGCGAGCTGCCGGCGTGGGTCGACGAGTGGGTGCGGTCGGAGGATCAGGCGTGGGAGACCGTGGACGCCTGAGCCCTACCGGGCGCGCGGTGCTCTGTTGTCTCGGAGCACGAGGGTGATCTCTCCGCGGAGCGTCAGCCAGCCTTCGGCCTGAGCGCCGTCCAGCTCCGCGAGCGCCTCGCGATGTGGATCGCCCGCCTCGTACGCACGGACGTGCGTCAGCCTGCCAGGATGCACCCAAAGAACGGCGCAGCCATCGTCAGCCGTGGAAGCCACCGCCCCGCTGCGCTGCTCGAGGGCCGGGAATGGCCCGCCAACGACCAGCTCGACGTCGACGAATAGGCCGGCGACGGGCGTACCTCGCTCGTTCCTCACGCAGACTCGGATCGGCCGCGCCCGCTCGAGCGGCAGGTCCACCTCGACCGTCTCGCCCAGGACCGGCGTCACCTGAAAGTCGAGCGGTACCACCCACCGCTCTGCATCGTCGGCCCAGTGGAACCGGAAGGGCGCGGCGAGCGGGGGAGTCACCCCGCCGAACTGCAAGGATCCGTCGCCCCGCACGCGCTCGAGCTCTGGCGGGTTCGGCGGAGTGAAGCACGAAACCGACGTGGACGGGTCCCCGCCGGACAAGAGCTCGAGTTCCATGTGCGGCAGTGCGGTGAGCGCGCGCTCGGTCGGCGGCTCGACGAAGCGGGGCCGAAGCACGACATGGCCTCCAACTTCCGCATGCAGCGGCTCGAGCCGCTCGCCACGGTCGTAGCGCTCGCCCCCGATGAGCCGATGACTGTGGCCGCGGACGAAGCGTCCCTCCAAGGAGATGCGCACCCGTCCAGCAGACTCCGGACGCGGAAGTGCGAAGCGCGGCTGGCCGTCCCAGCGTTCCCGGTGAACCTCGACGAGCTCGTCCTTGGTCGCCGGGCTCGAAGCGCACACGACGAGCTCCAGCTCTTCGCCCCGCGGCACGTCACCCTCGATCCGGATCTCGCCGCGCAGGAAGCGCGCATCCGCGGGTCGGATCCAGCCGTAGAGGCCGAACGCGTCCGCGGCGAAGTACGCGAGCGACCGCCGGGCGCGAGTTGTGAAGCCCACGCGATCCGAATCACGTCGCGACTCCGCCGACGCGAGCCGAACGACCTGCGCGAGCGCGAGCGCAGCGAGCAGGATCAGGAGCAGTCTCGATCGGCGGGGCATGGGCTGCGAAGGACGGCGCGGGCTGTCCGAATTGGGGGCGAAGGTCGATCCCTCAGCGCGGGGCAGAACGGCCCGACAGCGGAGGCGTCGCCGCCGGGCGCTGCCCCGCCGCTCAGATCGACACGTGGTACCCGTCGTCGTCGACCGGGTACTGCGGGCCACCCGGTCCGCCGACCGCTTCCTCCCACGGATCGGGGCGCGTCTCCGACGGCTTCACGAACGCCTGGCTGACGCGCGCTGCCGCGTGGTAGTGGGCGCCGCGGGTCACGTGGGACCAGATCGCGGCGGCCTGTCCGATGCAGAGCATCGCGAACACGTGCCAGCCGGACGCGCCCGCCTCGAGGCGGATCTCGAACATGCCCTGGATCCAGCCCAGCAGCAGCGCGACGAACAGGACCTCGAGCACGAGCAGGAACAGCAGCGGCCGCAGCGTCTGGATCGGGCGGCGGGCCATCAGGAACGCGCTCGCGATCCCGGCCGCGATCACGCTGCGCCCGTCGCGCAGCGCGAGGCGCGTGCGCGTGTAGATCGCCCAGGCGAGGACCTTCGCGAACGAGATCGCCGCCAGCCCGTCGCGCAGCCACGTCAACCGGGCGACGGTCGCCTCGGACTCGAGCGTCTCCAGCCGGCCCCAGTCGTACTTCGGCACGTCCATCAGGAGCCCGTACACGAGGCGCTTCCACGGGTCGCCGTAGTAGATCCAGCGCACGAGCGAGAGCATCAGCAGCACGCAGATCGCCAGCCGGAAGAAGCGCGCGAAGTAGCGCGCGCCGCCGAAGCCGAAGCGTCGGACCTGGCCGCGCGTCGGCTGCTCGAGAATGACCTGGAGCCAGCCGCCCGCCGCGAAGATCCCGAAGAGGAACGCGACGAACGCGAGCGCCGCCGTCATCGCGCCGAGCGACGTGTCGAGCTGGCCGAGCGCGAACGTGTGGTCCTTGCGGAACACGGCGTCGAGCGACACCGCGGGGCTCTGGAGCGTCGCGCCGAGACCCTCGGCCGCCTCCGCCCCGGGGTAGCGGTTCCCCACGAGATCCGCGTACGTGCTGGCGGTCACCAGCGCGGGCGCGAGCGACAGGGTGAAGAGCACGAACCAGGTCACGCCCCAGACCTTCCAGCGCGAGAGCGACGTCTTGAACGCTCGCGCGAACACGAGCCAGTCGGGGCGCCGGACGTTGTCGTTGTCCACGTTCTCGGTGTACTGCGCGTCCTTGTACTGCGGCATCGGATCAGCCCCCCACCGACATGAACCACTGGAGGATCCAGCTCGAGCGCGAGAGCGCGCGCTCCCCCCATCGCCTGGGCGCGAGCCGGTCGGGCGCGTCGAACCACTGGTTGTCGCTCATGTCCGCGTCGAAGTACCACTGGCGCTCGGGGTCGAGGATCACGGACTCGATGCGCGCGTCGCCCGGGGCCAGCGGCAAGCGCCACCAGTTGCGCGTCTGCTGCTCTTCGCGGGTCCACTCGAACTCCTGCACCGCGCCGCCCTTGAAGGTGACCCGCACGTCGACCGGCAGGACGAGCCCGCCCTTGCGCCGCAGCGTCACCGAGTAGATCCACAGACGCTTCCCGCCTGCGTCGTCCGATTCGTCGTCCGCCGCGTCACCTGCGTCCTCGGACCCGCCGGCCGCCGGCTGCGCGTCCGGCGCGCACGTCGCGTCCCACGACCCGTCCTCGCACCGGAACCAGCCCTCGGACTTCGGATCGCGCGACTGGGCGACCTGGCACGACCAGTCGACCGTGTCCGTGCCGCGGAAGACCGCGTCGAAGTACCACTCGAGCTGCGCGTCGGCGCCCTCCTGGAACGCCGCGTAGAAGTCCTCCGGGTACGGATGCCGGTAGCGCCAGTCGGTCGAGAAGCGCCGCATGCCGCGCAGGAACGCGTCGCGCCCCACGAGCGCCTGCATCGAACGCAGCGCCACCGCGGTCCGCGGGTAGCTGTTCGTCGAGTAGCTGCGGCGGTCGACGTAGTCCCACACCTTGGTCTCGATCGGGTCGGACGCGGGGTCGCCCAGGTAGCCCGAACGATCCCCCCAGCGCGGATCCGTGCGCTCCTCGACGAAGGTCAGGTGCGGCAGGTCGCGCAGGTAGGCCACGGGCCCGTCGACGCGCAGCGGGCTGAGCTGCAGGTTCTTCGGCATCAGCCAGCCGAGCCCGTCGGGCATCTCCACCCCGACCTTGTCGAGCCCGAGCCGCACGGGGTTCGGCACGCGGATGCTCCGGAGGCTCAGCGCGTCGGCAACCGCGCCGCCGCCCGGCACCGGCGTCGGCGCGACACCCCAGACCGGCAGCCTGCTGTAGCGCGTCGCGGCGCGGCGCTCGCCGAACTCGCGGAAGATCGTCTCGGCATCGCTGAACGAGTTGAAGCCCTCGTCGAGCCACGCCGCCTCGGGCTCGTTGTTCCCAACGAGCCCGTACCAGAACTGGTGGCCCGCCTCGTGCACGGTGACGCTTTCGGGCCGGTGCTCGGCGACGCCTGTGAACATGCGCGAACCGCACGTGAACAGCGTCGGGTACTCCATCCCGCCGGCGGCCTCGGCGCCCCACGCGGGGTCGACCGCCGTGATTTCGGCGTAGGGATACGGCCCGTACCAGAGCCCGTAGAAGAACAGCGTCGCCGCCGTCGCCCGCCACATGCGCTTCGCCTGGGCTTCTCGCTCGGGCTGGCACATCACGCGCACCAGCACGTCGCGGCCCGCGAGAACGTCGGGCTCGACGCCGAACGCACGCGCTGCCTCGTCGACCGCCTCGCCGTAGCGCGCAGCCCACTCGGACCAGCGGAAGGTCTCCTCGTAGACGTAGTAATCGGGATCCGCGGTCCACGCGAAGCCGTGCACGAGCGGCCGGTTCGCGCCGCCGGTGGCGATCGGGTCCTCGGCCGCGCGGTCGGCCTCGGCCGGCGCGAGGAAGCGCGTCACAGCGCGCCCGCCCGCCAGCGTGGGCTCGCCGACCTGCGCGCCCGACCCAGCGACCTTGCCCGCGTACTCCGCCGGCAGGTCGAGCGTCACGTCGTACGTCCCGTAGTCCGCGTAGAACTCGGTGTTCATGTGGAACGGGTGCGCGCGCCAGCCGCGCCCGCCCTCGTACACCGCGAGCTTCGGGAACCAGTGCGACAGCAGGATGAAGTTGCCCTTGGTCCCGGTGCGCCGCCGGACGCGCGGCAGGCGCGAGTCCCACTCGATCCGCACGGCGATGGACGCGCCGGCCTCGACGGGCGCGGGCAGGTCGACGCTGAAGAGCGTTCGGTCGAACGGCGCCTCGCCGCGCGGCACGCGGAACTGCAGCGTCTCGGTCACGTCGACGCCGTCGACGGTCACCGACTTCACGTCCTGCCAGCCGTAGCCCCTGTCGATGGAGCGCCCGCGCAGGCGACCCTTCGATTCGGTCAGGTGGAGGCTGCGGTTGTTCGCGTACGCGTTCAGGTAGAGGTGGAACCAGAGGTCCCGGGCTGCCTCGCCCGACCCGTTCGTCCAGGTCAGCTCGAGCTCGCCCGTCAGCGTCTTCTGCGGGCCGTCGTCGAGGTCGGACGGCGGCGCGTCGTCGACCCGGGCGCGGATGACGTAGTCCGCGGTCGACGAGCGGCCGTCGGAAGGAGCCGACTCCGCGGCGCTCTCGGCCGCGCCGGATCCGCCGGCCTCCTGGGCGAGCGCACCCGGGGTCCAGCCGAGCGCGGCGCAGAGAAGGAACGACGCGAAGGAGCCCGCGCGCCTCACTCGGGCGCGGGTCGTCGAGCGGACGGCGGTCATACCGCCAGTCTGAGCGCGCCGGCGTCGGCGCACAACCGACCCCTCGGCCCCGCGTCAGATCGGGACGGCGATCAGGACCTCGAACGGGTCGAGAGCAGCCACCGAGACGTTCTGCCGGCGCACGGCCAGCTTCTCGCCCGCGTAGCTCGCGACCCACGGCGCCTCGCCGCCGCCGACGCCCTGGCAGCCGAAGAACTGCACCTCGGCGTTCGCCTCGCAGCGCTTGCGGACCGCGGCGTCGAAGGCGCTCGCGAGGAGGTGTCCCGCCTCCATGATCGCCTCCTTGTGGCCCTCGTCGGGCGCGTCCTTCGAGCGCTCCTCGGAGATCTCGTTGGTCGGGAGCATCAGAAGCGCTCCGGCAAGCACGAGAGCACCGTCGAGCGGCACCTGCAGGAAGCCCATCCGCGCGCCGCGCGGCGTCTTGAAGCCGTAGCGGAACGCGATGCGGACGCCCTCGTCAGCGCCCGGCCGGTCCTCGACGATCTCGTCGTCACCGGCGAGCTCGTCCAGCGCGAAGTCCGCCAGCAGCGAGAGCGACCCCGCCGTCTCGTCGACGATGAGGTCGAGCAGCTGCCCCGGAGTGGCCCCCGAGAAGAATCCGTTGTCGAGCGTGTTCGCCATCCCGTACCGGGGCGGCTCCAGGCGCCGCCTCGGCTGGGTGATCGGCGGAGGCACGCGCGGGAATGAACCGAGGCCCGGGGAAACGGCTTCGATCCGGCCGGGGAGAGCCCCAGACCGGACCACCCGGCCGCCCGCAGGAGCGGGCTGGAACGGCTCGATCCGAGGGTTCGGCGTGCGATCCCGAGACGCGACCGTCCGGTCGGGGGACAGAGCGGTACGGGTCGGACGTATTTTCCGAGATCGGGCGCTCAAGCCGCCCCCCGGCGCTCCGAAACCTCCTGTGCCACGTCGTTCCACCGTGCAGAACCGGAGCGGCGCTCGCCATCGACACGCCCCCCTATCCACGGCGCGGTCCGAGCCACGGGCCGCATCCGGGGATCCGAGAGCACCCTCCGAGGAGGGAACACCATGGAACTCAACCGATCGAAACAGAGCACCGGCGAAGTGCCCGCGAACCGATTCGCGGACATCCAGCGCGCGACCGAGCGACGCAACGCCGAACTGCGCGCCACAGTCGAGCGCGTGCAGGACGCCAGCACCGAGAACCGTGAGCGGACCGAGGAGATGATCCGCGACCGGCGCGACGAGGGGGGCGACCGCATCGACCTCTCCGGCGCCGCGCGGGCCTTCGCCGAGGACACCGCCGCGTCCGAAGAGCGCCGCGCCGAGCGCGTCGAGGAGCTACGCGCCGCCGCCCGCGACGGGTCGCTCTTCGACCGCGACCGCCTGGCGCGCGCCGCCGAGCGGCTCCTCGGACAGGAGTGATCGTCCCACGGCGCGCGTCGCCGTGAACGGAACAGCCCGCGGGCCCCGCGGGACGTCGACGACGTCCCGCGGGGCCCGCGTTCGTTCACCGATCCCCGGTGCCGGCCCGGTCGGACGAGAGCCGTCGGTCAGAGCAGCCGCGCCAGCTGAAACGCCGTGAAGCGCGCGAAGCGCCCCGGCGCCAGAAGCGTGAGCGGCGCCTCGCCCGGATCCCCGAGCGTGTGGCGCGCCCAGACCTCCACGGCGTCGCGGACCTCGCGGCGGGAGGCGTCGACGACAACGCTCGCGCTCCAGACCACGGCGCCGGTCTCGCAGCTCACGAGGTCGACCTGCGCCCCGAGGACCTGCGGAGGGATCACGTCGCGGGTCGTGACGGAGCCCAGGAGCAGCGCGTCCAGACGGTAGCGGTCGCGCAGCGTGCGGATCGTGGTCGGGCTGTACGTGCCCTGGCGGAACGGCTCGGGCGTGAGGACCTCCGCCAGGTCGAGCCCGCGCAGGGCGACGAGCTCGTACGGCGTCGACGCGGCGAACTCCGCCTGGAACTGGGCCTCGATCTCACCCACCTCGTGCGGGACGAGCTCGGTGCCCTCGAGCGCGCCGAACGGGACGATCCCGACGCGCGAGATCGCGTAGGAGTCGAAGTCGGACGTGATGCGCGCCGAGCCCATCAACGGCACCTCGGTCGGACCGAGGCAGCCGGGGGCGGCGGCGACCGCGGCGCACAGGAGCGCCGCGTGGAGGAGCGCGCGGCTCAAGGCCGCCCCTCTTCCGCGCCCTCGAGGGGCGCGTTGTTCGCGGCGCTCATGCGGCGCCACTCCAGCGTGGCCTCGAGCAGAGCTCGCTCGGCTTCGAGCCGAGCGATCTGCGCCGTTGCGAGGCGCGCCGCGAGGTCGACGACCTTCGCGTCGCCGTTCTTCTTCTCGTGGCCGAGCGCGTCGAACGCCGTCTGGAGCGCGCCCAGCTGGCCGTCCAGTTCGCGCGCGCGTCCCTCCGCGAGCTCGAGCGCGGCCTGCAGCCCCTCGTTCTCCTTGCGCAGCTCGTCGCGCTGCTCGACCGCCTCGGCGTACTTGTCGAGCATCAGCGAGCGGCTGCCGCCGGGGTCGGACGCGACGCCTGGACCGATGGGCTTCTGCGTCGTGACGACGGCGCCGGGCGCGGCTGCGGCGACGGGCGAACCGTCGCGGCCGTAGAGGGTCGGCGCCGGTGCGCCGGGCGCGGTGCCCGACCAGCCCGAGGCCGCGTCGTTCGCATCGGAGACCGTCGCGGGCTCGGAGGAGCGCTCGACGCGTGCCGGGCTGTAGCCGTAGCGGATCGACTCCAGCGTGGGACCGCCCATGCAGGACGTCGTGGCGAGGGCGAGGAGGGAAACAGGGAGGAGTGCGCGCATGTCGATGTCGCTCTCTTGGATGGGCCGGTGCTTGGGGAGGGGGCGGTGCGGTCAGCGGCGCTGCGGTGGAGCCGAGAGCGCGGAGCCCGCGGACGGCCGGACGTAGATCGCCTCGACCGGGACGGGCGCCGACGGGAGGCGAGCCCCGGACGACGCGGCGTCGGTGGACGGGACGGCGGCGGCCGCCGCAGGGGCGACGGTGTACGGGAGCGCAGGCCCGGCGGCGGCGCGGGCGTTCAGCGAGTCGACGCCCCGTGCGAGGAGCGCGCTCCGGCGCTGCTCGAACGCGAGCCGACTGCGCAGGAGTGCGACCTCGGCCTCGAGGTCCTGGGCGCGTTCCGCTCGCTCGCGGGCGTCCGCGAACAGCACGGGACGCGCCGCGGGCGCGGCGTCGGGGTGCGTGCGTGCGAGCACGGGCGCGCCGACGGTGCCGGTCTTGGCGACGACGGCAAAGGCGAGGATGGCGACGAGTGCGCCCCACCATGCGACGGAGCCCTTCGAGCCGCGGAGAACGTGCGCGGGGCGGATGTGCGGGATCATGGGGCTACTCCTGGCCGCTCGCTGCGGCGCTACTCGGCGGCGCCCTCCCGGGGCGCCTGGGTTTCCAGCTCGATCGTCACGACGTCCCCGCACGCGCAGCGGACCTCGATCGCGCGGACGATGCCGTCCTGCTCGAGGGCCCTGACGTGGGGCTGGCGGCCCTCAGCCGCGGCGCGCTGGCGGCGGCCCGTCGGGCCCTCTTCGCGGCGCACGCTGTTTCCCTTGAGGATCACGGGTTCCATGGCTTCAACCTCGTACGTCGATGTGGTGTCCGGCCTCGTCCTCGGCGAGCTCGCGCGACACGGTCGTGTCGTGGGCGGCGCGCGTGTCCTCGGCCTGCTCCTCGGGCTCGTCGGCTCCCTCGTCGTCCCGCGTCGGGCGCGGGAGCACGAAGGGGCGCTGTCCGCGGCGGCGCGGACTCCGGAGCGCTGCGGGCCCCGGCGGCGTGGAATGGATTCTGCGTGTCTCCATCTCTTCTCCTCTCGAAGGGCGATCAGCCGCGCGCGCCTCCCTTGCGCTCGCGCAGCTCGGCGGTCTCGCCGGTGCGCTCGCTCAGAGCACGGTTCAGGCGGAAGATCGCGCGGCTGTGGATCTGACTCACGCGCGACTCGGTCACCTCGAGCACGTCCGCGATCTCGCGCAGGAGCAGCTCTTCGGCGTAATAGAGGGTGATGACCGTCTTCTCCGCGTCGGGCAGCGCGGCGATGAGCTCGACGAGGAGCTCCTTCATCTCCTCGTACTCCGCGGAGCCCACCGGGTCGTCGCAGCTCGGGTCGGCGAGCAGCGCGGCGAGGTCGGGGCCCACGCCGCCGGCGTCGGACCCCGCGTCGAGCGAAGTGCGGACGGCGGAAGCGGCGCTCACGAGCGCCTCGTCGACCTCGTCGAGGCTCCAGCCGAGCGCGTCGCTGAGCTCTTCGGGCGACGGCTTGTGGCCGTGCTCCTGCTCGAAGGTAGAGGCGGTCTGCTCCAGCTCGCGGAGGCGCTCGCGACGCCCGCGCGGAAGGAAGTCCATGCGGCGCAGCTCGTCGAGGATCGCTCCGCGGATCTTCGGGTATGCGTACGTCGAGAAGGCGAGGCCGCGCGAGTCGTCGAAGCTGTCCGCCGCAGCGATCAGCCCGAGCATCCCGAAGCCGAAGAGGTCGTCCCGCTCGACGGCGCCCGGGACGTCGAAGCACATGCGCCCGACGATGTGTTTGAGCAGCGGAACGTGCTCCACGATCAACCGATCGCGCTCCTCGTCGGAGCGCGCGAGGCCGGAGGCGCTCATCGCTCTCCTCCGGGGCGGTGGTTCGTGCGGGACACGCGGGGCATGGGCGGGGGTGGAGCGCCTGCGGTGGGCTCCGGGGAGGGAGGCCGGACCGGGTCGCTCGGAACCGCTATCGACGTGCCCCGGGAATCGCCTTAGAAAAATGTTCCGGGGGGGCGCGCGGCGCGAAGGATGCCGCGGGCGGGCGGAGCGGCCCACGTGGGGCTCCGCGCCCCGCCGGCCGGGGCTCACGCGCGTCCCCATTGGCGCCCTGCCGCCCTTTCGCGCACCCTCAACGGGTGACCGGACGCCTGTCAGCCGGTAGCTATCGCCGCCGGACTTGCCCACGCCGGCCTTCTTCCCACCCCTCCGATCCCCTCCGGGATCGCTCGCAAATGATCCAGCCCAATCCGGTCGCGCTCGCCAGCGCGGCCTTCCTGCTCACCCCGTTCGCACCCGCCCAGACCGCGAGTTTCGAACCCTTCCGCGTCGTTGCCTTCAACTCGGTGCCGACGCTCGAGAACTCGATCACCGCCGACGTGAACGGGGACGGCATCCCCGACGTCCTCGCCCTCGGCGCTGTCCAGAACGGAGGGAGACGGCTCTATCTCTCCGAGGGGCTCGGCTCGCGTGCGTTCGCGCCTGCGGTCGTCGTGCCCACTCCCGACCTGAGCTCGACGGGGCCCATCTTCAACGTCACAGGCCTCGAAGCGGCCGACCTCGACGGAGACGGGGATCTGGACGTCGTGACGACGACCGCCGACCGGCGATTCCTCGCGCTGAGGAACGACGGCACCGGATCGTTCGACGCTCCCGCGGTGCCCTCGCATCCCGCTCTGCAGATCGACGGCGTCGCCGACGCCGACGCGGACGGCGCGCTCGACGTCTTCATCACGACGCCCGACGAGCGCGTCGAGATCGGCCGGCTCGACCCCGCGACCTGGACGTTCACGTTCGAGGATTCCGGAGTCGACGCCGCCGGTGTCCGCGCCGCGGACCTCGACGGCGACGGTCGCGCCGAGATCATCGCGCAGGTGTTCGGGCTGCGCGTGTTCCCCGCGACGCCGACCGGCTACGGCGCGCCCATCGCGGTGACCAGCGTCGGCGTGTTCCCGTTCGCGCCGTTCTCGCTCGTGATCGACGACCTCGACGGGGACGGGAACCTCGACCTCTTCCAGGCGGATGCGGGCGGACTGCTCAACGCGTTCCTCGGGGACGGATCGCTCGGGTTCACCGAGGTCGATCTTCTCCCGTCGGCGCTGACGAGCCCGCCGGAAGGAACCAAGCGCCTCGTCGACGCGAACGGGGACGGCGTCCTCGATCTTCTGTACTGGGCGCGCCTCAATGGAGATCCGTTCAACACGACGACGCTCGTCAGCCTCGGAAACGGGACGTTCCCGTTCCCGGAGGGTAGTCCGCAGGGGCAGCCGTTCGGGCCCTTCGGACCGGTCGTCATCGAACCCCAGGTCTTCTTCCAGGACGTCGACGGCGACGGCGCAACGGACCTCGTGAAGGACGGGACCGTGCAGTACGGCCCGTTCGCCGGTCCCCCCATCGGATTCCAGGCCACGGGGACCTACCTCGACGCGAGCGGACTCGCCGAGGGCAAGCGCGGTCCGCGCGCGGTCGACGTGGACGGCGACGGGCGCCTCGACCTCGCTGCCGTCGATGCGATCTCGGGGAACCTGACCTGGCAGCGCAACCTCGGCGCTCTCCAGTTCGGCACGTCCGAAGACCTGTCGCCGTTCGGCGCCCAGGTCGTCGACCTCTCGGTCGGCGCCTTCGAGGCAGGCCGTCCGGACGTGCTCGCCGAGATCCGCGAAGGCGCCGGCGGCAACGAGCTTCGCGTTTGGCGCGAGGTCGCCGGTGCCGGGCTCGGTCCGTCCGCGCCGATCGCGACGACCGCCTCGCGCATCCTCGGGATCGTCGATCTCGACGGGGACGGGATCGGTGACGTCGCCACCACCGAGGGATTCCATCCGCTGGACGCAAGCGGCGACCCCGGTGCCCTCGTACCTGCGCCGGCGTTCTCCGTCCAGCCGAACGAGCGGGCCGCATTCGACGACATCGACGACGACGGAGACGTCGACCTCGTCCGGTGGATCGCTGGACCGACCTCCTCGCGGTCGATCGATGTCGCGCTGAACACGTCGAACGGGCAGACCTTCACCGGGCCGTCCTCGGTCACGCTGACGACGGGCGCCGTGGCGCTTGCCGACATCGACGGTGACGGCACGACCGACATCGTCAGCTATCTCTTCGGACCGTCGAACGCGGTCCTCGAGGTTCAGCTCGGGCAGGGTGCCCTCAGCTTCGGAGCGCCGGTGGCGCTCTCGACGACGCTCCCCCCGAACCCCGCGTTCACGGACGTGAGGATCCAGGCCGTCGACGTCGACGGGGACGGGGACGACGACATCGCCGTGGCGCCGTTCTTCACGGCAGCCCTCGTGGGACAGGCGGTGTGGCTCAACGAGCCCGGCGCGCCCGCCGTCTCGAACTTCGCGTCCGTCTTCTCCAAGGCGCTCGTCGGCGGCAGCGGCGGATTTGCGGACCTCGACGGCGACGGTGACCTCGACGCGTTCGACGTCGACGCGTCGGATTCACTGCTTGCGTCGGAGAACACCCTCGTCCCGTCGATCGGCGCGGTGTTCTGCGAGCAGCCCTTCGCGAACTCGAGCGGCCTCTCGGGTCGCCTGGACGCGTACGGCTCTCCCTCGTCCGCGGGGGACCCGATCCGGCTCGTGGCGAACCGCCTGCCGCTGAACACCTTTGGCTTCGTCGTCGGCTCGCCGAACGACGTCGCGCCCGCGCCGCTCGCGAACTCGATCGGGCAACTGTGCCTCGGCGCCGGGCTCGGCCGCTACTCGCAGCCGTCCGAGATCGGGGTCACGGGCGGTGCCGGCTCGTTCGAACTCGAGATCGCGCCCGACGATCTCCGCACCGGCGGGACCACGGTCACCGCCACCGCCGGCCTCACCTGGTCGTTCCAAGCCTGGCACCGCGACGTCGGCGGCGCGTTCGGACTCAGCAATCTGACCTCCGGCCTCACCGTCACGTACCAGTGACCGCTCGCACCACTTCCCAGACACAAGTCGCCTCCGCGGCGCGCTCGCCCATGAACCTCCCCTTTCCCCCGCACCTCGGACGCATCCTCCCCGCGGGAGCGCTGCTGGCCGCTTCCTTCGGTGCACCCACGCAGGACCTCGGCTTCTCCACGCCGATCCGCGTCAGTACCAACGAGCTCCCCGACCTCGAGGACTTCACCGTCGCCGACCTGACCGGCGACGGAATCCAGGACGTGCTCTACGTCGGCGCCACGTCGGAGTCCGGCCGGCGCCTCTACATCGCGCCCGGGCTCGGCAGCCGAGACTTCGCTCCCCTCGAGCTCCTCGCGGGCACGGGCACGGTCGGCACGCTGCCGATGCTCGGGGACATCGACGGCGACGGGGACACCGACCTCGGCGCGCTCGACGGAGTCGGCGGTTTCGTCGCGTACGAGAACGACGGGTCGGGCGGATTCACCACGACGGTCGCTCCGCCGTTCGCGTACACGAGCTCGGTTGCGCTCGCGGACGCCGACGCGGATGGCGACCTCGACGCGTTCGTGCAGAGGCCGAACGACGATGTCGTCGTTGGGATCTTCGATGCCTCGACGTGGACGTTCGACTTCTCGCTGGCGGGCGTCACGCTCGAGCTCGAAACGGCGGTCGACCTCAATGGGGACGGCAGAGCGGATCTCGTCGGCCGTGAGAACGGGATCTCGGTCCTTCCTGCGACGGGCGCCGGATACGGGGCGCAGATCGTGGTCGATACGAGTCCCATCGGCTCGTTCAACCGCATCAACATCCTCGTGGAGGACCTCGACCTGGACGGGAACCTCGACCTGCTTCCGGTGGGCGCTGGCCCCGTCGGCGTCGCCGCATTCCTCGGCGACGGCGCGTTCGGCTTCACGCCGACGAGCCTGCTGCCGCTCGGCCTGCCCGATCCCCCGACCGGTCAGGAGCGCTACATCCACGCCGATGCGGACGGGATCCTCGATCTCATCTACATGGCGAACGTGATGGGAGACCCGTTCTTCTCCGCCACCTTCACGAGCCTGGGCACCGGCGCGCTGCCGTTCGCCGAGGGGACGCCGGCTCCCATCACGAGTCCGTTCGACAGCGACGTTGCGAACGCTGCACTGATCGAGCAGGAGCGCTTCCAGGACGTCGACGACGACGGCGCGACCGACCTCGTCACGCTCGGCGAGGTCCGCTTCGGCCCGTTCGCGGGCACGCCGATCGGGTTCGAGGACGCGGTCTCCATCGTGGACACGGGCTCGATCAGCGGCCCCTCCGCCGACCCGCGACCCTTCGACGTCGACGGCGACGGGCAGCTCGACCTGGTCACCCTGGACACGGTGCAGGCGCAGCTTCTCTGGAGCCGCAATGAGGGCGGGTTCGTGTTCGGCGAACTGCAGCCGTTCTCGCCTCCCGCCCTCGACGTGCTGTCCTTCGACGTCGCCGAGGCGCTGCCAGGACAGGAACCGGTCCTGGCCGAGCTCCACGCGACGGCGGCGGGCAACGAGCTCCGTATCTGGCAGGACGCCGGCGGCGGAGCTGCCCCGGTCGCGACTCTCGGAGTGAACGGAGTCGCGATCCTGGGAATCGCGGACCTCGACGCCGACGGGATCGGGGACGTCGTGACGGACGAGGGTTTCCACGCGCTCGACGCGTCCGGTGCGCCGGCCGCACTGTTCCCGATCGACGGACTCGCGGTCCCGTCGGTCTCCGAGGACTTTGTGTTCGAGGATCTCGACGAGGACGGTGACGTGGACATCGTGCGCCTCGCGAACAGTGGTTCGCCCGCGGGCCTGAACTTCATCCGGAACGTCGGCGGTGGCACCAGCTTCGCGCCGGAGGTGAACCTCTTCTTCGTCCTCGGAGAGGCAGCCCTCGGTGACGTGGACGGCGATGGCCGGCTCGACCTGATCGCGGCCACGGACATCGGCACTTCGGTACCTGGCCTCGAAGTCACGTACCTCCGCGGACAGGGCGCGCTCTCGTTCGGCGCGCCCGTGACGATCGCGGCGGGCCTCCCCGAGCAGGACGCGTTCGGGCCCCTCCAGATCGACGCCGTCGATCTCGACGGCGACGGCGATCTCGACGTGTCGATCTCGAACTACCGCGAATCGCTGCTCATCTCGACGGCCGTGCTCATCAACAACCTGGGTACGACGGCGCCCACGGAGCTCGTCACGGTCATCGCGGACGAGACGGCCGCAGGCCGCGGCGGCTACGCCGACCTCGACGGGGACGGGGATCTGGACGCCTTCGACGTGACCGACGGCGGCGCGCTGATCACCGCCGAGAACGTCCTCGTGCCGCGCTCGGGCGCTGTGTTCTGCGAGCAGCCGAACGCGAACTCGAGCGGAGCGACGGGACGCCTCGACGCGTACGGCGTGCCTGCGGCCGGCGGCGCTCCGCTGCGCCTCGTCGCCTCGGGCCTCCCGATGAACTCGTTCGGCTTCTTCGTCGGTTCGCCGAACGCGTCGGCGCCGGCGCCGCTCACGAACTCGAACGGCTTCCTCTGCCTCGGCGCCGGCCTCGGGCGCTACTCGCGCCTCGCCGAGATCGGCGCGACGGGTGCCGCGGGTTCGTTCGAGCTCGCCGTCGCCCCGGACGACCTGCGTACCGGCGCGACGACGGTCACCGCAACGGCCGGACTCACGTGGTCGTTCCAGGCCTGGCACCGCGACGTCGGCGGGAGTCCGGCCCTGAGCAACCTGACCTCGGGCGTGACCGTGACGTACGAGTAGGGCGAACGCGAGCGGTGCTACGCGCCGAACTCCGTTCCGGCGCCGGTTCCCGCCCAGGGTGCCGGCGCCGTTCGTTCCTGAGACGGGCATGGCTCCTCCCGCGTCGCGCACGCCCGCGGGCCGGTGTCGCTCCGCACGATGCCGGGGCCGGCGTCCCATCGCCCCGGCGCCGCCCTGCTTCACCCTCCGCCCGACGCGCCCCTCGATCGGTAGACACCCAGCGCGCTGCACACCTGCTCCAACGCTGTGCACCGCGTGTCCTTTTCCATCGCCGTGCCTCCCGCGGTGCCGCTCGCCCCATGACGTCCCATTCTCCTGGCGGACGCGCTCTCGCCACCGCTCTCATCCTTCTCTCGAGCGACCTGCACGCGTCCTCCGCCCCCCGACCGGAGGACCTCTCCTTCGCGCCGGTCTTCGCCATCTCCGACAACGAGGTCCCGAGCGACGTCCGCTCGTCCGTCGCCCATCTCGACGGAGACGGCGTGCTCGATCTTCTGCTGGTCGGCGCGCGGCCTGGTCGTGGTGCGCGCCTCTTCGTGGCACGAGGCGTAGCTCCGGGCGTGTTCGAGCCCGCGCGTATCGTCGACACGCCCGACCTCCTCCCGCGCGCACCCGTCGCGGCAGACGTCGATGCGGACGGCGCTGTGGACGTCGTGCTGCTTACCGCATCCGGCGGGTTAGCGGCCCTGCGAGGCGACGGTTCCGGATCGTTCGACGCGGTCACTGTTGCGGACACCGGAGGCGACCACGTGGTTGCTGCGCAGGATGCCGACGCAGACGGAGACCTCGACGTCTTCGTCGCGACGGACTCGGGCGGTATCGCGCTGGGCACCGTCGACGCAGACGCATGGACGATCGACGCGGTGGACCTCCCGATCCAACGCACGATCGTCGCGGCCGAGGATCTGAACGGCGACGGGCGAGCCGAACTCCTCAGCGTCGACGACAACCTCGAGCTGCACGCTGCGACGGTGTCCGGCTATGGGGCACCCCAGGTACTCGACGCGTTTGGCCCGGCGACAGCGGGCCCACCCGACGTGGTGGTCGCGGACCTGAACGGGGACACGCATCTCGATCTCGTCGTGGTCGGACACGACGCTGCTCCCTTCGTCGCCTACGTCGGGGACGGAGCGCTCGGGTTCTCCACCGAGGATCTGCTGCCGTCCATCATCTCGGACCCACCCACCGGCGAGCGGCGCCTCGTCGACGTCGACGGGGACGGCACGCTCGATCTCTTGTACTCCGCGTTCGCCAACGGGAACCCACTTCAACCCGCCACACACGTGAGCCCGGGGAGCGGCACCCTGCCCTTCCCCGCCGGGCGCCCGGTGACCGCGCCTCCGAGCGACGTGTTCTCCTCCGTCGTGGTCTTTCGGCCCCAAGAGCGCTTCGTCGACGTGGACGGCGATGGAGCGAGCGATTATCTCGACGGGGCGGAGGCTCGCTTCGGCCCGTTCGACGCAGCGCCTGCGGGAACGGGGCCAGCGGGGTTCGGTCAGGCCACGGTCGTGCTCGACACCTCGCTGCTCGACCGGCCGCGTTCGACGCCGCGAGCGCTCGACTTCGATCTCGACGGCGATCCAGACCTGGTTTCCCTCTATCAGCCCACCGGGGTCCTCGTCTGGCAGCGGAACTCGGGCGCGTTGCAGTTCGAGCGACCGGAGCCGGTCGTGGGTCCGGACGGGGTGATCGTCGACTTCGCGGTCGGCGAGGACCCCACCAGCGGCACCCCACTGATGGCGGTGATCGACGAATCACTCGGGAGCCGCCAGCTGCGGGTCTGGCGTCCTGCGGGCCCAGGCGGACTCGAGGCTTCCCCGCCGGTCCCCACGGGCGCCAACCGCCTACTGGGCGTCGCGGACATCGACCTGGACGGCCGCGTGGAGATCGCCACGGACCGCGGACTGCACGAGCTCGGAACAGGCTTCGATCCCGGCCCACAGACGTCCGTGCCCGCGTTCGACGTCGACGAAGACGTCGTAGCGTTCCTGGACCTCGACAACGACGGCGACCTCGATCTCGTCGGCTGGGGCTCTGGTCTTCCCACGAGCATCGTCGTCGCCGAGAACGACACAGCTACGGGGTCGTTCCAATCCGCGGTGGCGATCCTGAGCCCGCCGAGGCTACCGCGTTTTGCCGACATGAATGGGGACGGTGTGCTCGACGTCCTGAGCGCCGCGACCACGATCATCTCGTTCCGACCCGGCGGCGCTGGTTTCACGTTCGGATCGCCGGTCTCGATCAGCTTGACGCTCCCCCCCACGAGCGATCTCGAGGGCTTGGGGGTACCCATCGACATCGACGGGGACGGCGACATCGACGTCGCGTGCACGCCGTTCGACGCAGATCTCCTCGAGGGGCAGTCGATCTGGCTGAACGAGCAGAACCCGCCGACGATCTCGAACTTCGTCTCGGTGTTCAGCAAGTTCGTCGTGGCAGGGGCCGGTGGCTTCGTCGACCTCGATCTCGACGGAGATCTCGACGCGTTCGACCTGACTCTCGACGGAACGCTGGTCCTTGCGGAGAACCGGCTCGTGCCGCGTGCGGGCTCGACTTTCTGTGAGCAGACGGTGGCCAATTCGAGCGGACGCCGCGGCCGTCTCGACGCGTACGGCGTCCCCCGAGCGAGCGGCACGCCGCTTCGGCTCGTTGCGTCTTCGCTTCCCCTGAACACGTTCGGTTTCATCCTCGGCGGGCCGCAGGAAACAGCGCCCGTCGGACTCATGGACTCGAGCGGGACTCTCTGCCTGGGTCCTTCCATCGGCCGTTACTCGCGCCCGTCCGAGATCGGTGCCACGGGTTCGAGTGGGGAGATATCGCTCGACGTCCCTCCGGACGACCTGCGGAGCGGCGCCGGCACCGTCTTGGCGACAGCAGGTCTCTCCTGGTCGTTTCAGGCCTGGCATCGCGACGTCGGCGGCGGCTTCGGCGCGAGCAATCTCACTTCCGGCGTCACCGTCGAGTATCGCTAGCGGACTCGCAAACACGCCGTTCGCGGCACGGTCGCCTCGCGCCACCCACCGTCACGCCTTCCCCCTGATCCTCGAACGTTCGCCATGTCCATTCGAAGCCTGCCGCACCTCGCACCGCTCACGCTCGTCGCGCTCGCCGGGACGGGCTCCGCGCAGTCACTCTCGTTCGCGCCACCCGCGCCCATCCTGGAGAACGTCGTACCCGTACTCGAGGATTCGATCTGCGCGGACGTGAGTGGAGACGGAATCCTCGACGTCGTTTTCGTGGGCGTGCGTGAAGGCGCACGGAAGGAGCTCTACCTCGCGCGAGGGCTGGGAGGCCGCACCTACGGAGCCGTCGAGCGCATGGCTCGACCCGGAGCCGTGCGCAGCCTACCCCGCCTCGCGGACGTCGAAGGCGACGGTGACACGGACCTCGCCGTCGTCTCAGAGGAGGGGGAACTGCGGCTCCTTCGGAACGACGGAGGTGGTGCTTTCACACAGCTCGCCGTCGGCGCCGGGAACTACGACAGCATTGTTTCCATGGCCGACGCCGACGCCGATGGCGACCTGGACGTCTTCGTCCAGGCAACCACCGGTGAGATCGTGATCGGTTCGATCGATCCCGTCCTCTGGACCGTCACGGACAGCCCGAGCGGTGTCTTCGACACGCTAGAGACCGCCATTGACCTGAACGGGGACGGACGGGCCGAGCTCGTCAGCACAGAGACGGCTCTACGGATTCATCCGGCGGGCCCCATGGGCTACGGGCCGCCGATCGTCGTCTCGACCTTCGCCGTCGGAACCGCCAATCGGACCAACGTACTGGTCGTCGACCTCGACGGGGACGGCCACCTCGACCTCGTCCCAACAGGCGCGGTCTCGCAGCAGACGAGTCCGCACGCCGCTTACCTCGGCAACGGTGCTCTCGCCTTCGCTCCCGCGCCACTTCTGACTCCCGCTGCGAGCGACCAGCCCATCGGCTACGAGAGACTCGTGGATGCCAACGGGGACGGAAGTCTCGATCTCCTCTACTGGACGCTGGCCAATGGAGACGTCTTCGACATTCGGACACACCTGAGCATCGGCGACGGCACGCTACCGTTCGCCGAGGGGAATCCGCTCCGACCCATGCCGTTCGATCCCCAGGTGCGTTCCGCAGCGCAGCTACCCCAGGAGCTCTACGTGGACCTCGACGGGGACGGAGCCACGGATCGACTCGACGTCGATCTCATTCGCTTCGGACCTCTCCTCGCGGCCAACCCCGGCTGGACGCCCGAGACGAGCCTGGCCAATCTCGACGAGCTTCCCGGACCGATCGACGTGGCGCAAACTCTGGACGTCGACGGCGACGGAACGTCCGATCTCGTCACGCTGACGACCTCCCCCGGTCGAGTTCAGTGGCAGCGCAATCTAGGAGGACTCGAGTTCGGCACGAGTGCCCGCTTCTCGCGCGCGGGCGACAACGTGGCCGACTTCGAGGTCCTCGGATCGAGCGCGCGCCCGCCGGTGTGCCTTTCCGTCGACGGTCCTGCGGGCGTCGAGCTGCAGGTGTGGAGCGACGAGGGTTCGAGCTACGCGCTGCGGAGCGCTGTACCCACGGTCGCGACGGGCATCCTCGGGGCCGGAGATCTCGACGCCGACGGTCGAACGGACGTCGTGACTCCCGCCGGCTTTCACTCGATGGATGCGAACCTTCAGCTCGGTCCGCTCCAGCCGATCCTCGGGCTCGACGCGCCCGGCGAGTTCCGGTTCGCGGTCGTCGATCTCGACGGCGACGGTGACGCGGACATCCTCCGCTGGCCTCGGACCGGCCCTCTCGTGATTTTCCGCAACCTCGCGGGGGGGTCGTCCTTCACGCCACCGCTCCAACTCGACTTCCTGAGCGGTGCGAGCGAGATCGCAGACGTGGACGGAGACGGCCGACTCGATCTCATCACGGCCGACTTCCAGATCCTCGAGTACCGCCGCGGCCAGGGGTCGCTGTCGTTCGGATTGACCGAGACGCTCGCGACCGGGATACCTGGACTCGCAACGACCGAACGTCCGACGATCATCCGCGCCGTCGACCTCGACGGAGACGGTGATCTAGACATCTCGCTCTCCAACTTCCTGCGCGCATCGGGCCCGGACGAGACAGCGTGGATCCAGGATTCTCCTGCTACGCCGCCGCGATTCGAGCCCGTATTCCGCGAGACGCTCGTGCGCGCGGCTGGAGGCTTCGACGATCTGGATGGTGACGGAGACGTCGACGCATTTGACGTCTCGGAGGCAGGGACGGTTCTCCTCGCCGAGAACCTCCTCGTTCCGCGCACCGGGTCGCCGTTCTGCGAACAGCCAAACGCAAACTCTACGGGCTCCCTCGGCCGCCTCGACGTGTACGGAGTGCCCGCGGCCGGCGGCGCTCCGCTGCGGCTCGTCGCGTCGAGCCTTCCCTCGAACACGTTCGGGTTCTTCGTCGGCTCGCCGAACGCGGTCGCGCCCGCGCCACTCGCGAACTCGGAGGGCTTCCTCTGCCTCGGCGCGGGGCTCGGCCGCTACTCGATGCCGTCGGAGATCGGCGCGACCGGAGCCGCCGGCTCCATCGAGCTCGCCGTCGCGCCGGACGACCTCCGCACGGGCGGGACGCAGATCGCAGCGACCGCCGGCCTCAGCTGGTCGTTCCAGGCCTGGCACCGGGACTTCGCCGGCGGCGCGGCCTCGAGCAACCTGACCTCGGGCGTGACCGTGACGTACGAGTAGGCCCACCCAGAGCGCGCGGGGACGCGCACCGGGGATCCGGGACCCGACCCCCGGTGCCCGGTCCAACCCCCGCCGCAGCGCGCCGGCCACCGATCGAGGTGGTCGGCGCGCTGTGCTGTTCCGTCCGGCCGCGGCTCGGATCGAGCCGCGCGATCGGGGCCCCGGGGTACACCTGACGCACCCCAGGGCCGCTTCGGCGAAATTCCGCGGGAATCGCGCAGCGCCGGCCGGGCCGCGCGCGACGCCGAAGAGCGGCGCCGCGCGCTCCTCTCGTCCGACGGCCGCCCAGGAACCGTCGCATCTGCGATTCTCGACTCCACGCCTCTCCCCCCTCGCAGGAGGAGAGCTCGCCCCATGAAAGCCCACACGTCCCCTGCGCTCACCCGCGCGCTGCTCGCTCTCCCCTCCGCCGCAGCGGTGCTCGCAGCCACGGCGTCGGCGCAAACCGTCGCCTTCGAGCCCTTCCGGACGATCTCCGCGTTCGAGCGACCGGTCGACGTCGTCTCGGCGGTCGGAGACCTCACCGGCGACGGGATCCCCGATCTCCTGTTCGTCGGCACGACGCCCGGGATCCGGTCGCTCTATGTCGCGAACGGCGCGGGCGGGAGGGTCTTCGAGCCCGCCGCGCTCGTCCTGGAGGCCGATCTCGCCGCGTTCGAGCCCGAGGTCGGCGACCTCGACGGGGACGGGGACGTGGACGTCGTGGTGCAGGACCGGCTCGGCGCGCTCATCGCGCTCCGGAACGACGGCACCGGCGCGCTGTCGGCGCCGGGCGCACCGTCCGCGCCGGTCGACCACTTGATCTCGCTCGCCGACGCCGACGCGGACGGCGACCTGGACGCGTTCGCTCGATCGACCGCGGGCGACGTTGCCGTCGGGTCGTTCGATCCGGCGGCCTGGACGTTTCAGGTCGCGAGCACGGGAATCCAGCGCACGCTCGTGCGCGCCATCGACCTGGACGGAGACTCCCGCGCCGAGCTCCTCACGGCGGACCTCGACCTCGCACTGCACCCGGCGTTCGCGGGCGGCTACGGGCCGGCGAACGTGCTCACGACCTACCCGTCGGCGACGAGCGGCGTACCGATCGAAGTGGTCGTGGACCGACTCGACGGCGACGCGTTCCTCGACCTCGTCCTCGTCGGCGCCCCGTCCGCGCCCGTCGTTGCGTACGTGGGCGACGGGGCGCTCGGATTCACGCCGACCGACCTCGTGACATCGATCGTCGCGGATCCCCCGACCGGCGCGCGACGGCTCCTCGACGCCAACGGCGACGGGGCGCTGGATCTCGTCTACAGCGCGCGCCTGGGCGGCTCCCCGTTCCTGGACGTCGCGCACGTGAGCCTCGGGATCAGCTTCCTGCCGTTCCAGGCCGGAACGCCCACCGGGCCTCCGTTCTCCGACGCGTTCGCGGCCTCCGCTGCGTTCCAGCCCCAGGGCGGCTACGTGGACGTCGACGGCGACGGGGCCACCGACTACCTCGAGGGTGCCGCGGTCCGCTACGGGCCGTTCTCCGGGACTCCCCTCGCCTTCGACGATCCCGTCGACCTCTTCAACGACGACGACCTCGACTCGGGCCGCGACAAGCCCCGGGCGCTCGACGTCGACGGAGACGGCCGCACGGACCTCGTGTCGATCCGGATCGGCGGCAGTGACCTCGTGTGGCAGCGCAGCGAAGGCGCATTCCGGTTCGGAGGCCCGCGCCCGCTCGGCGCTCCGGACGACGTGGTCCTCGACGTCGAGTCCGGGGCGTGGGAGGCCGGCGGACCCGACGCGCTCGCGGTGATCCGCGAGGCCGCCGGCGTGCGCGAGCTCGTCGTGTGGCGCTCGGGCTCCGGCGCGGGTCTCGAGCCGGCCCCGCCCGTGCCGACGACCGCCGCGCGCGTCCTCGGCATCGTGGACCTCGACGGCGACGGTCGGAGCGAGATCGCCACCGACTCCGGGTTCCACGTCTTGTCGGCGACGGGCGACCCCGGCCCGGTGGTCGCGGTCCCGTCGTTCGACGTGGGCGACGACATCGTCCGGTTCGCCGACCTGGACGGCGACGGAGACGTCGATCTCGCTCTCCACGATCCGGTGCTGCCTGCGACCCTGGTGAGGATCGAAAACGACTTGGCGTCGGGGACCTTCGGCGCGCCCGTCGCGATCTTCAACATCGGTCGTCCGCCGGTCTTCCTGGACTTGGACGGGAACGGCGCCCTCGATCTCGTGAGCGCGAGGTTCGGGGAGGTGTCCTACCGCCCGGGTCTCGGTGGGTTCGCGTTCGGTCCGACGATCGTCCTGGGAGGCTTCACCGGGACGGGTCCCACGCCGCCGGTCGACGTGATCCCCGTCGACATCGACCTCGACGGGGATACGGACCTCGCGCTGAGCCCGTTCTTCCCCGCCGCCCTCGAGGGTCAGGCGGTCTGGCTCAACGAGCCGGGTCCGCCGATGAGCTCCAGCTTCGTCTCCGTCTTCAGCAAGACGCTGATCGAGAGCGACGGCGGCTTCGCCGACCTGGACGGCGACGGTGACCTCGACGCCTTCGACATCAGCGCGTTCGAGGCGCTCGTCGTCGCTGAGAACCGTCTCGTGCCGCGCACCGGGACCCCGTTCTGCGAGCAGCCGAGCGCCAACTCGAGCGGCGGATTCGGTCGACTCGACGCGTATGGAGTCCCGAGCGCGGGCGGCGCGCCGCTGCGACTCGTCGCGTCGTCCCTGCCCGAGAACACCTTTGGCTTCTTCCTCGGCGCGGCGGCCCAGACGGCGCCCGTCGCACTCTCGAACTCCGTCGGAGCGCTCTGCCTGGGTCCGTCGATCGGGCGCTACGCGCGGCCGTCGGAGATCGGTGCCACCGGGACCGCGGGCTCGATCGAGCTCCTCGTCGCGCCCGACGACCTCCGCACATCGGCCGCCACCGCATCGGCGTCGGCGGGCCTGACGTGGTCCTTCCAGGCGTGGCACCGCGACAGCGGCGGCGGGTTCGGGACCAGCAACCTGACGTCGGGCCTCACGGTCACGTACGAGTGACCACTCCGGGCATCGCGCCCGCCTGCCCATTCCCCTCCACATAGCGGCCCACTGAGATCGCCCCGACGCGGGGCCCGCTCGCCATGAACATCATCGTCCTCATGCGGCTCATCGCAGCCGCACTCGTTCCCGCATTCCAGATCGGCGGTACGCCGCGCGACATCGCCTTCGCGCCGCCCCAGACCCTGCTCGAGGGCGGGCAGCCGACCCTCGAGCGCTCCGTGGCCGCGGACGTGGACGGCGACGGGATCGTCGACATCGTCTTCGTCGGTCCGGTGACGAGCGGCGAGCGGCGCCTGTACGTCGCACGCGGCCTCGGCAACCGGGACTTCGCGCCGCTCGCGCTCGTCGCCGAGGCCGGCGCGGTCGGTGGGCTCCCCGCGATCGCCGACATCGACGGCGACGGTGACGCCGATCTGGCGCTGCCCGCGGAGGACGGCGCGCTGCGCGTCCTGGAGAATGACGGCGCCGGCTCGTTCTCTCGCACCGCCGAAGCGGCGGGCGACTTCACGCGCGTCGTCGCGCTGGCCGACGCGGACGCGGACGGTGACCTGGACGTCTTCGCCGAGTCGGCGGGCGGCGACGTGTTCGTCGCGGCGCTGGACGCGGCCGCGTGGACCGTCGCGGCGGCGTCGACCGGTGTGGCTGCTCCGCTGGAGACCGCGGTCGACCTCGACGGCGACGGCCGGGCCGAGCTTGTCCGTACCGGTTCCACGCTCGAGGTCTTCCCCGCGAGCCCGGGCGGCTTTGGCGCGCCCGTGGTGGTCAGCACGGTGAACGTCGGCTCGGAGAACCGAATCAACCTCTTCGTCGCTGACCTCGACGGGGACGGGAACCTCGACCTGGTGCCCGTAGGTGCGATGACGTCGAGCGCGCCCACCGACGTCGTCTTCACGGGCGACGGGAACCTGACGTTCACTCCGACGGATCTCCTCCCGCCGGGCACGCTCGACACCCCCGTCGACCCGGTCCGCTTCTTCGACGCGAACGGCGACGGGGTTCTCGACCTCTACTACATCGCGTTCCTGAACGGCGACGTCTTCTCGCAGCTGCCGAGGATCAGCCTCGGCACCGGCACGCTCCCGTTCGCCGAGGGAACGCCCGCACAGTTCGGCCTTCCTTCGGATCAGGCCTACCTATTCGCTCCGCAGGAGACCCTGATCGACCTGGACGGGGACGGAGCCACGGACGTGCTGTCCGGCGATGGCCTCCGTTACGGGCCCTACGCCACGCCCACGGGCGTCATCACGGGCTTCGACGCCGAGCAGGAGATCGGCGACGTCTCGCCCTTCCGCGGGTTCGTCGCCGAGGTCCGCACGATCGACGTCGACGGCGACGGACGGCTCGACGTGGTCTCGCTCGCCGATCCGCCGAACGCGCTCGAGTGGCAGCGCAACCTCGGCGGCTTCCGGTTCGGTCCGCCGGAGGTGTTGACGCCGGGCATCGAGCACATCGTCGACCTGGAGGTCGGCGAGTGGGCGGTCGGTGAGCCGCCGCTGCTCGCCTTCTCGGAGCGCGACCCCGTCACCGCGGCCTGGAAGATCTCCGTCTGGCGCGACGCCGGCAGCGGCCTCGCGCCGGCGGGGGCCGTCGACACGCCCCCGGCCACCGTGATCGGCGTCGGAGACCTGAACGGCGACGGCTTCGGCGACGTCCTGACGAGTCGGGGATACCACGCGCTGGACGCGACGGGGCAGCCGGCCCTCCTCGAGCCGATCGTCGGCCTGTTCGACTCCTTCGGGACGATCTTCGAGCTGGTCGATCTCGATCGGGACGGTGACATCGACATCCTCGAGTTCAACGAGAGCGGCGGGTTCGTCAGTCTCTTCCGCAACATCAGCAGCGGCTCGAGCTTCCTCGGTCCCGTGCGGCTGTTGAGCCTCAGCGGCGCGCTTGCAGCGGCGGACATCGACGACGATGGTCTGCTCGATCTCGTCCTGGCGCCGTTCGCCGGTGCGCCCGTGCTCGAGTACTTACCGGGGCAAGGCGCGCTCACGTTTGGATCCGAGCGGACTCTCGCGTCCGGACCCGCTGCGGGCACGAGGAGCACGACCGCGGCCGACGTCGATGGCGACGGGGACCTCGACGTGGCGCTCTTCGGAAACCCCGGGAGCGCCCTGGAGGGCGGCTCGCTCTGGGTCCAGGGGCCGATCGTCGGCGGGACCGGTTCGTTCGTCCCGGTCTTCGGGGGGAAGGCGGTCCAGGACCTCGGCGGCTTCGCCGACCTCGACGGCGACGGGGACCTCGACGCCTACGACATCGACTTCGACGGGGCGCTCGTGATCGCCGAGAACCAGTTCGTGCCGCGCACCGGCGACGTGTTCTGCGAGCAGCCGAACGCCAACTCGAGCGGTGCGCGAGGCCGCCTCGACGTGTACGGCGTGCCAGCGGCCGGAGGCGCCCCGCTGCGCCTCGTCGCCTCGAGTCTTCCGGAGAACACGTTCGGCTTCGTCATCGGTTCGCCGAACGCCGTCGCTGCCTCCCCGCTCGCGAACTCGGAGGGCTTCCTCTGCCTCGGCGCGGGGCTCGGGCGCTACTCGCAGCTCGCCGAGATCGGAGCCACCGGAGCCGCCGGCTCCTTCGAGCTGGAGGTCGCACCCGACGACCTGCGCACCGGCGCGACCACGGTCACGGCGACGGCCGGCCTCACCTGGTCGTTCCAGGCCTGGCACCGCGACACCGTCGGCGGCGCTCCGTCGAGCAACCTGACCTCGGGCGTGACGGTCACCTACGAGTGACGGTTCGCCGCGGGACATCCCCGCGGCGGTCCAGATCCCTGGCGCGCCGGCTCCCCATCGGGAAAGCCGGCGCCCGCTCCGATCCGGCACCATGGGCGCCATGCCGTCCCTGCCGCCGGCCCTCGAGGCCCACGCCGAGCGACTGCGCGCGGAGTACCGCCGCATCGTCCTCGATCTCTCTCCCACGAGCCTCCTCGACGTCGGGTGCGGCGCGGGCGGGCTGCTCGCCTCGCTCGCGGCGCGCGGCGTCGAAGCGCGCGGGATCGAGGAGGACGAGGCGCGGTGCGCCACGCTGCGCGCCCGCGGCGTCGACGTCGAGCAGGGCTCGGCGCACGCGCTCGACGCGCCGAACGACTCGTACGACTGGGTTTCGCTGCGACACGTGCTGCATCACCTGCCCCGCCCGACCTCGGCGGTCCGCGAGGCGTGGCGCGTGGCGCGCTTCGGCATCGTGATGGCCGAGCCCCACCTCGACCCGACGCTCGAGCGCCACGCGCGCATGGCCGAGCTCGAGGACGTCCTCCGCGCGCTCGACCGCGCGTCTGGGCGCGTCCACGGGCCCAACATGACGGCGGACGAGATGCTGCTGCTCATCGACGACGTGCCCGTCGGCATCGAGCAGTGGACGCACGTGCCGCTGACGAACGTCGCGCCGGGCGACTACGACTTCCTCGTCGAGCGTTCGCGCGCCGGCGCGGAGCCCGACGCCGATCAGAGCCGAGTCCTCCGTCGACTGCGCACGGTCGCCGAGCGGCGCGGCATCAGCCTGCCCGGCTCGCGGATCCTGTGCGTGCGGAAGCGTCCGGTGCCGCCGTCGCCGCGCGCTTTCCCCGAGACGGCGGTCGCGCCGCTCGAGGTCGCCAGGGGGCTCGACCGGCCCTGGTCGCCCGAGCTCGTCGCAGCGCTCAACGGACAGAAGGTGCAGGTGGCGCGCTTCGAGGGCCCCTTCGACCTGCACGCCCACCCGGGCGAGGACGAGGCGTTCTTCGTGCTCGAGGGACGCGTGCGGATCGAGTTCGACGACGGCCGCGAAGCCGTCGCGCTGGACGCCGGAGATCTGGTCGTCGTCCCCCGCGGTACGCCGCACCGTCCGGTCGCCGATGGGACGGCGCACGTTCTGATGTTCGAGCCGCTCGGAACGCGCAACACGGGCGATCAGGTGAGCGAGCGCACGCGCTGAGACTCAGGCCGTCGGCGCTTCGGCCCCTTCCTCGTCGTCCTCGGCCGCCACGGCATCGCGCGCGACGTACGTCCGGTCGAGCAGCCACGCCCCCACGGACGTCGCGACGAGGGTCGCGGCCCACGCGATTCCGCCGCGGAGCGATGCGACGTGCACGGGTGTGTCGGCGAGCAGCGACAGCAGCGCGACCGCGGCGCCGAGCGTGACCGCCGCCTGATGCCCGACCGCTCGCCACGCGGCGAGCAGCGACCCGGGAGTGCTGCGAGGAACTTCCATGGCTCAGCGTGGACTGCGCCTCAGGCGAGCGGCGCGAGGCGGGACTGGACCAGGCGCTCGAGGCGCGTGGCGACCTGACGGATGCAGACGTTCTCGAGCGCGCGCCTCGGGCGCAGCGCGAACGGAGTCTGCAGCGAGCCCCCGCGCTCGATCGCGGGAGAGCGCGGCAGCCAGCCCGCCTGGCGCGGCGAGCGCGCGAGGAAGCGCTCGCAGATCGAGCGGAGCTTGGTTCCGAGCGCCTGGGCCTCCTCGATCCCGCTCGCGTGGTTGACGAGAACCTCGGGCGTCGGGAGGTCGATCCCGGCGCGGCTCCCGTAGCGGTCGAGCGCCTTGATGAGCCCGTACGCGTCGGTGATCGCAGCGAGGTCGGGCGTCGTCACGACGAGCACGCGGTCCGCCGCTGCGGCGAACGCGAGCACGTCGGTCCCGACGCCGGCGGCGCTGTCGCCGAGCACGAGGTCGTAGTCCTCGCTGAGCTCGGCCACGAGGTCGAGCAGGCGCTCGCGGCGCTCCTCGCCCAGCGATGCGAGCGACTCGGATCCGCTCGCCGCGGGAAGCACGTCCAGACCCGACGGACCGCGTGCGACGCAGCGCCGGATCGGAGCTCGCCCCTCGAGCGCATCGTCGATGCGGGCGTCGGGCGTGACGCCGAGGACAACGTCGAGGTCCGCGAGTCCGAGGTCGAGATCGACCGCGAGCACCCGGCGCCCCTCGCGCGCGAGCTCGACCCCGAGGTTCGCAGCGATGGTGGTCTTGCCGACGCCGCCCTTGCCGCCCGTGACGAGCGCGAACGGAGCCCTGAAGCGGCCGCTCATCGCGCGCCTCCCGCGTTCTCGGCAGGACGTCCGAGCGAGGGAACGGTGAGCGATCGCCCCGTGAGGGCGATGTCCGCGAAGCGCTCGGCGCTCGCCCGCACGAAGTGCTCGGAGAGGTCCGGCCCGTTGGTGAAGAAGGCGAGATCAAGCCCCGCGGCAGCGCTCAGCTCGAGCGCGGGGAGCGGCTCGCTCGTCTCGTCGATCTTGGTCACGACCGCACCGATGGGCTCGAGCGGACCGGTGCTCTCCACGACCGCGTCGAGCACCGCGCGCGACGCGCTCGCGGGCAGCGTGGCGAGCACCTCGACGCGTGCGCGCGACGGTGCTCGCTCGACGAGCTCGTCGATCGCACCTCCTGCGCTCCCGTCGAGCCGCCCGCGCAGCGCAGCGACCGTCTCGGCGTCGCGCGCGACGTTGCCCGAGCCGTCGATCAGGATCACGTCGTAGGACGAGTCGCGCAGCAGCGCCGCGGCGAAGCGGTCGACGTCGCGCAGCGCGATCGCGGCGACGCCCAGCTGCCGACCGAAGGCCTCGAGCTGCTCGACGGCTCCGACGCGGTCGACGTCCAGCGTCGCGATGGCGACTCGGCGTCCGGCTCGGGCGAGTCGCGAGCCGAGCTTCGCGAGCGTCGTGGTTTTGCCGGCCCCGTTCGGCCCGAGGAGCGCGAGCACGCAGAGCTCGCCCGCCTGGAAGGGCAGGTGCGCCACGCCGAAGGCCTTGCCGACTTCGACGGCCGCGAGGTCGAGCGGATGGGAATCCTCGTCCTCGGCGGCAACGATGCCCTCGAGCACGCGCTCGCGCAGCGCCTTGCTGGCACCGTGCTCGCGCAGGCGACGCTCGACGTCGGCCAGCGGAGACCGCGCCGGACGCTTCGCGCCGCTCTTCCCCTTGACCTCCGGACCGGCGGCCGCGGCCGCGCCGGTCGAGAGGAGCGCGCGGGCACGCTCCTTGAGCTGGGCGAGGGCGTCTGTGCTGCGCGGCACGACGGTCGAGACCGCGAGCAGCACGTGGCCCGGCGCACCGGCGGTGCCGGGGCGGGTCACGTGATCGATCACGATCGAACGGGCGCCGAGCGAGCGGCGCGCGTCGAGCAGCGCCTCGCGCATGGTCCGACCTCGCACGAGGTGCAGTCCTGCGCCGCTGCCCGCGGGAGCGGGCGACGCCGGTGCGTGGGCGCTCGCCTCCAGGGGAGCGCTCTCCTCTCGCGCCAGTGCGCCGGTCGTGTGGGTATCGGTCTCGAGTGTCATGGGATCACCTCGGGTGTTTGCGTCCGGCGATCAGCCGGTCGCTCGCGTCGCGCCGGGGGCTCCGGCGCCGGTGGACGATGGGGCGGGCGGCGCGCCGGGGAGCGCGCTCTCGGGGCCGCGGACGACGCCGACGGTCTCGACCGCGCGCGCCTGGACGACCTCGTTGAACGAGAGGACGGCGACCTTCGGGAGCGACGCACGCACCAGCTCGGAGACGAAGCGCCGCACGCCGGAGCGCACGAGCACGACGACGTCCTTGCCGGAGCGCGTCCCCGCGGCGACCGCGGTACCGATCTCCTCGACGAGCTCGGTGAGGTACGCAGGGCCGACCGGTGCGACGTCACCCGGCGCGCCTTTGCCCACGGAGACCGCGAGCCGCGCTTCGACGTCGGGCAGCAGCGTCACGGCGTGGATCACGCCGCTCTGATCGCCGAACTCTTCGCAGAGCGCGCGGCCGAGCCGCTGGCGGACCATCTCGGTCAGCGCCTCGACGTCGCGCGTGCGCGGCGCGTTGTCCGCGAGCGTCTCGAGGATCGCCGGCATGTTGCGGATCGCAACGCCCTCCGCGAGGAGGTTGCGGAGGACCTGCTGCACCTCGCCGTAGCCGAGGCGCTCGGGAATGAGCTCCTCGACGACCGCAGGCGCGACCGCCTTGGCGTTCTCGACCAGTTCCTTGACGTCGTCGCGCGACAGGAGCTCGGCGAGCGCGCCGCGCAGGACCTCGGACAAGTGCGTGACGAGGACACTCGTCGCGTCGGTGACCGTGTAGCCGAGGATCTCGGCCTCGTCGCGCTTGCCCTCGCCGATCCAGACCGCGGGCAGGCCGAACGCGGGGTCGACCGCCTGCTTGCCCACGATCTTGCCCGCGGCCGTGCCGGGGTCCATCGCAAGGTACTGCGCGGGCTCGATCTCGCCCGCGGCGATCTCCTGCCCGCCGAGCAGGATCCGGTACGCCTTGGGCCCGAGCTTGATGTTGTCGCGGATGCGGACCGGCGGCAGCACGACGCCGTCGGTCAGGGCGAACCGACGCCGGAGCTGCGCGATGTAGTCGAGGATGCCCGCGCCCGACGCGTCCTTCACGAGCGGGATGAGCTGGTAGCCGATCTCGAGGCTCGCGCGGTCGACCTTGAGCAGCGCGGCGACCTCTTCCTCGTCGCTGCGCTTGGAGTTCTCTGCCGCGGCCTTCTCGTCGACCTTGGCAGCCTCCACGGCCGCCGCCTCGGCGACCTTCTCCGCGGACGCGCCTCCGCGCCAGAGCAGCAGAAGCACGGTGCCCAGGACGAAGAACGGGATCTTCGGCATCCCGGGCAGCAGGCCGATCGCGAAGATCGTGCTCGCCGCGATGAGCGTTGCCTTCGGCCGGCGCCCCACCTGCATCGCGAGGCTGGGCCCGAGCCCGGTCTTGCTCGTGTCCTTGGTGACGAGGACGCCCGCCGCCGTCGAGATGAGCAGCGCCGGGATCTGGCTCACGAGGCCGTCACCGATGGTGAGCTTGGAGAAGCGCTCGACGGCCTCCCCGATCGACATGCCGCCCGCCGCGCCGATCGCGATCCCGCCGACGAGGTTGAGCGCCGTGATGACGAGGCCCGCGATCGCGTCGCCGCGCACGAACTTCGATGCGCCGTCCATCGCCCCGTAGAACTCGGCCTCGCGCGCGATGCCCTCGCGGCGGTCACGCGCCTCGTCCGCGTCGATCACGCCGCCGTTGAGATCGGCGTCGATCGCCATCTGCTTGCCGGGCATCGCGTCGAGCACGAAGCGCGCGGCGACCTCGGACACGCGGCCCGAACCCTTCGTGATGACCACGAACTGGATCACGACCAGCACGAGGAACACGACGAGCCCCACGCCGAGGTTGTCGCCCGTGACGTATTGACCGAACGCCTGGATGACGCTGCCGGCCTCGCCGCCCGTGAGGATCAGGCGTGTGCTGGCGACGTTGAGCCCGAGGCGGAAGAGCGTCGCGAACAGGAGGATCGACGGGAACGTCGACAGCTCGGTCGCCGACCGAAGGTGCATCGTCACCATCAACAGCATCACGGCCGTCGACAGGTTGAGCGCGATCAGGAGGTCGAGCGCGAGCGGCGGCACGGGCGCGACGAGCGTCAGGAGGAGCCCGAGGACCCCGATGCCCATCAGCCAGTCGGTCGCGCGCTTCAGGCGCTCGCCGCCCGTCGCGGCGCTGCTCTGGATCGCGTCGCTCACGCCGGAACGGCCTCCTCACCCGGGGAACCCGTCAGCTTGCCCTGGACGCGGTAGACGTAGGCGAGCAGCTTGGCGACGGCCTCGAACAGCTCTTCGGGCACGGGGTCTCCGATCTCGCACCCGCGGTGGAGCGCGCGCGCGAGCGGCGGCTCTTCGACGACGATCACGCCGTTCTCCTCGGCGATGTCGCGGATCTTGAGCGCGATGTGGTCGAGGCCCTTCGCGACGCAGACGGGCGCCGCGTCGGTGCCCTCCTCGTAGCGAAGAGCGACCGCGAAGTGCGTCGGGTTCATCACGACGGCGGTCGCCGTCGGGACGTCGTCCATCATCCGGCGCGTCGCGACCTCACGCTGCACCTGGCGGATGCGCGCTTTGACCTGCGGGTCGCCCTCGGTGTTCTTGGCCTCGTCCTTGATCTCCTGCTTGCTCATGCGGAGATCCTTCGCGTGCTGCTGGCGCTGGTAGATCAGGTCGATCAGCGAGATCGCCAGGAACACGACGGCGCCCGCGGTGGCGGCGCGCAGGACGGTACGACCGAGCGCGACCGCGGTCGTGCCCGCGTCGGTGCCGGCCGCGAGGGCGAGCTCGGGCACCGCCGACCAGGTGATGAAGGCGATCGTCCCGCCGATCGCGATGATCTCGAGGATCCCGAGTCCGGTGCGCATGAAGCCGCGCGGACCGAGGATCTTCTTGAAGCCCGAGATCGGGTTGAGCTTGTTCAGGTCGGCCTGCATCGCCTTCGGCGTCAGCTGGAAGCCGACCTGGCCGTAGCTGACGAGGAAGCCGACGAAGAGGACCGGTCCCGCGAACACGGCCAGGCTGACGGCGACGCCGCTCCCGGACTCGAGCAGGAGTCCCGCGAGCTGGGACGCGGACAGGTCCGCGCGCGCGAGGTCGGACGCGCGGCGCGCCGCGTCGGGAACGAGCTGGCCGATGCTGCTCGCGAGGCGCGGGCCCAGGACGACGAAGACGCCGATCGTCGCGAGCAGCATGCACGCGGCGATGAACTTCTGAGACTGGGCGACCTGACCCTTCGAGCGCGCTTCCTGGCGCTTCTTGGGAGTCGCCTCCTCGGTCTTCTGATCCTTGTCCTCGTCGGCCACGGCGGATCAGAGGGCGTCCAGCCCGGTTTCGAGCCCTGCCATGAAGCGCTCGAGGAGCGTCTCCATCGCCGGGGCGAGGGTCGGAGAGAGGAGCCCGATCGCGGCCAGGCCGCCGCCGACGCGGAGGCTGAAGCCCATCTCGAGCACGTTGACCTGGGGCACGGCCCGCGCGATCAGTCCGATCGTGATGCTGACCATCGCGAGCAGCACGAGGATCGGCGCCGCGAACGCGATGCCGGCCGAGAAGAGGTCCGAGAAGATCTCGATCAGCGTCCCGGGGAGGCCGGCGGAGAAAACGATCTCACCGAGCGGCGCGCGCTCCCACGACTCGGCGAGCGCGCGAAGGATCCAGTGGTGTCCGTCGACCGAGAGCAGCGCGAGGAAGAACAGCGACTCGTTCATCCGCGACAGCAGCGGCATCGACTCGCCGGAGGCCGGATCGACGGAGTTCGCCATCGTGAACGCCATCTCGTTGCCGACCATCTCGCTGCCGACGCGGACCGCCATCACGACGAGATGCAGGACGAGCGCGAGACCGACGCCGACGACGAGTTCGCGCAGCGCGAGCACCGCGAAGTGGCTCCACGAGTGGACCTCGACGAGCGGGATCCCCTGCGAGAGAAACATCGCGACGGAGACCGCGACGACGAGGCTGACCTTGTACCCGTAGAACGAAGCGCCGGTGCCGAGCAGCGGCGTCGCGAGCAGCATCGCGCTCGTGCGTGCGAGCACGAGGCCACCGGCCTCGATGAGACCGTCGGGCAGCGGGAACCCGAAGAGCCCGCGCGCACCCTCGGCGGCGATGGCGAAGGTCGGGCTCACGACAGGCCGAACTCCGTCATGCGCTCGAGGATGGCCCGCGTGTACTCGCCGAGGTAGCTCAGCGCCGGCGCGAGCAGCAGCAGCGTCGTACCCAGGACGGCGAGCATCTTCGGCACGAGCGAGAGGGTCTGCTCCTGCACGCTGGTGAGCGCCTGGAACAGGCTGACCATGAGACCGACGACGAGGCCGACCATCATGATCGGTCCCGCCACCATCAGCGCGACGATGATCATCTCGCGCGCGAGGTCGACGACCTGGAGGTCGAGGTCCACGGCGTCAGGCGCCCCCCGTCAGCGTGAAGGACGTGACGACCGACTCGGTGACGAGCCGCCATCCGTCGACCAGCACGAAGATCAGCACCTTGATCGGCGTCGAGACCATCGCGGGCGGGAGCATGAACATGCCCATGGAGAGCAACACGCTGGCCACGACGAGGTCGATCACCAGGAAGGGCAGGAACAGGAGGAAGCCCATCTGGAAGGCCGTCTTGAGCTCCGAGAGGATGAACGACGGGACGACCACGGTCAGGGGCAGGTCCTCCGGACCCACGCGCTGCGCGACGTCGAAGGTCGCGTCGCGCTCGGCCGCGAGAACGCCGCCGGCGTCGGGCGCCGTCAGGGCGGCGAAGACCTCGGTCGCGCCGCCGAGCTCGGCGAAGAGCTCGAGCTCGGCCTCCCGCGTGTTCGAGACGAGGAACGTCGCCATCGTCGACCAGGCGCGGTCGGTGGCCTCCTCGAGCGGGATCTCCTCCGCCTGGTAGGGCGCCCACGCCTCGGCGTAGAGCCTGTTGCCGACCGGCGCCATCACGAACATCGTGAGGAACATCGCGAGTCCGATCAGGACGGGGTTCGGGGGCAGCTCGTTGAGCGACAGAGCGCGGCGCACGAACGAGAGCACGATCACGATCCGCGTGAAGCAGGTGAGCGTGATGAGGACCGCGGGGAGCAGGCTCAGCAGGGTGAGCAGCAGCGCGATCTCGACGGCGGTCGACAGGCGTCCGTCGTCGCCCGCGACGCCCGGGGCCTCCGCGCCGTCCATGTCCTCCTGCGTGGCGACCTTCCGCTCGAGCACGGGGCCGACGTCGGGCGCGGCGGACCCGTTGGACGCCGCCTCCGGACCGAGCGTGGCCTGGGCCAGTGCGAACACGGGCGCGGCCGGATGGGCCGACGCCGACGCGCCGCCCGCCAAGAGGCAGACGGCGAGGAGGAGGAGCCGCAGCGCGAACTTCACGCGACGAACTCCCGGTCGCTGCCCGGGCGGGGCGTGTCGACCTCGCCGAGCTCGGGCCGTTCGGGGTCCGGCTCGGCGGCCGGACGGTCGGGACGCGCCGCGGGGATCACGTCGCGGGCGCCGAGGAGCTGGGCCTTGGCCGACGCGAGACGCGCCGTGAAGGCCTCGTCGATGCGCCCGGCGGAACGGGGCGCTTCGGCGCGGCCCGCGCGGCGGGTCTCCTCCCGAAGGACGCGGTCGCGCTCGACGGCTTCGCGGTCGAGCTCGGCGACGAGCGAGACGTCCTTCTCGCCGAGGCCCAGTGCGAACGTCCGGTCGAAGCAGCGCACGACGGCGAGCTGGCGCTTGCCGCCGAGCGGCAGGACCTCGAGCACCGCCATGTCCTTGCCGGCGGCGCGCTGCTTGAGCTGGACGAGCACGACGCGCCGGAACGCGTAGGCGAGCGCCCCGATCAGGACCACGAGCACCGCGGCGACGCCCATCAGCATGGAGAGATCGGGCGCATTCCCCGCGGCCACGATCGGGCGGGTGGCCGTCTCGGCGAAGGGGAGGAGGCAGACGGGGTGGAGGGCTATGTGCATGGGAGCCGCGGCGTGGCGCGCCGTCGACCGACCGAAGCAATGGACGTGCCAACCGCTGGTACGCGCGCATGGACGCGGGCTCATCGGGCCCGGATCGGCGTCCCTGCGCCCCCGCTGCGGCTCCGCCTCGACCCCTGGCCCCCGCGCGGCCGCGCGCCGCCGCCGCAGCCGCGGCCCCCGTGTCGAGATCCACGACACCGGACGTCGTCAAAAGCGACACTCGCGAGGGAGCGCCGCGGACCGCGACGCTATCTTGGCGCGCCGCGAATGCGCGATCGCAGATGAGCGCCGCCTGCCTGATCAACCACTACAACTACGGCGCGTACGTGGGCGAAGCGATCGCCAGCGTCGCCCGTCAGACGCGCCCGCTCGACGAGATCCTGGTCGTCGACGACGGCTCGTCCCCGGACGAGCTCGAAGAGCTCCGTGCCCACGTCGCCGGGCACCCCGCCGTCCAGCTCCACGAGAAGCCGAACGAGGGGCAGCTCTCGTGCTTCCAGGTCGGGCTGGACCGGACCGAGGCGGACGTCCTGTTCTTCCTCGACGCCGACGACCGGTGGCAGCCCGGCTACGTCGAGCGCGTGATGCAGCTCCTGGACGAGCGACCCGACGTCGACTTCGTCGCGACCGCCGAGCGCCGCGTGTTCCCCGACGGGCGGACGACCGAGAACGAGGCCCCGTCCCGGGACCTCGGCTACTCCGTCGTCCGGGGCCTCGACCGCGGCGGGCGCTGGGTCGGGCAGCCCACCTCGTGCCTGGCCATCCGCCGCCGGATCGTCGAGAAGATCCTGCCGCTGCCCCGCGCGGAGAACTGGCGCACCTGCGCGGACGAGGCGCTCGTCTACGGGGCCAGCGTCGTCGGGGCCCGGAAGTACTTCCTAGGGGAGCCCCTCGTCGACTACCGCATGCACGGCCAGAACGCGTTCGCGGGGCGCAGCTATGAGGCCTGCGACCGCCTGCAGCGCGGGATCGAGGTCGTCCGGCTGGTGGAGACCCTGCGCAAGCGCTTCGACCTGCCGTCGGACCTCGCCCACCTCGCGCACCACGAGTTCCGGACGATCCCCGAGCCCGTCCGCGACGAGTACCGCGACTACTGCCGCATCGTGAACAACGCGGGGCTGCCGCCGGACCGCCGGCGCAGGCGGAGGCTCGCGCTCTGGCGCTGGTTCTACATGCGGAAGTAGCCGGGGGGCCGCGGTCGCTCCGGCGGCCGCGGGGCTTGCTCGGGCACGCGGAGTGCTCGCTCGGGCGGGCGAGGGTCTCGCCCCGACGGTCGGTGCCGCTATCATCGGGCCATGGCGCCCGTCCTGCGCAGCGAAGACCCCGAGCCGGAGCTCCCCGCCGGCGCGTCCGAGGGTGCGCGCGCGGACGGAGTGCCCGATGCCGAGATGCTTCGGAGCCCGAAGCGGCGCCCGACCCGCCCCTCGGTCCTCGTCAGCACCTACCGCCAGCCGCGCGAACTCGACCTCGTGCTCGCCGCGCTCGCCCGTCAGTCGCGCGCGCCGTACGAGGTCCTCGTGTGCGACGACGGCTCGGGCGAGCGCACGCGCAGCGTCATCGACCACTGGCGCGAGCGCGGCGACCATCCGATCGAACACGTCTGGCAGGTCGACAACGGGTTCCGCAAGGCGCGGATCATGAACGAGGCCGTCCGCCGCGCGAAGGGCGACCACCTCGTGTTCATCGACGGGGACTCGTTCCCCCACCGGAACTGGGTCGAGGACCACGTGGCATCGGCCGACGGTCGGACCGTGCTGTGCGGCCGGCGCGTCAAGCTCGGCCCGCGGCTCTCGCCGTCCGTGACGCGCGACGACATCGAGGCCGGACGCTTCGACACGGTCTTCACGCCGACGCTGCTGAAGAGCGGCCTCGAGGGCGACACGAAGCGGCTGCCGCTCGGGCTCCGCCTGCCGCGGCCCGTCGCGCGGATCCTGCACCCGCGCCCGCGCAAGCTGATGGGCGTGAACTTCAGCATGCCGCGCGACGCGTTCGTCCACGTCAACGGCTACGACGAGGCGTGGGAGTTCCACGGCGGCGAGGACCGCGACCTCGAGCTGCGTCTGATCCGCGCCGGCATTCCCCTGATGCCGGTCCTGAACCGCGCGATCGTGTTCCACCTGCACCACGAGGAGCGCCCGGACCCCGAGCGCGCGCGCGAGCTGCTCGACTACGTAGAGCGCTCGGACCACGTGCGGTGCACCGTCGGCTACGCGCAGTACGAGCGCTTCGACCCGGCGACCTGAGGTCGCGCGGTGCGAACGAAACGTCGATGAAGCTCCTCGCCGAGATCTTCGCGGAGCTCGCCAAGGGCGCGGCCCGCACGCTGCTCTTCTTCCTCGGCTCGATCGTCGTCGGCGCGGCCGCCGGAGCGGTCTACGGAGCCGTGCGCGCGGGATCGGGCGGCGCGATGCTCTTCGGAGCGATCGGGGCCGTCGTCGGAGCGGTCGTCGGCGGGACGCTGGTGTACGTGACCCTCGAGGCCTGAAGCGGGCGCGGGCCCTGCCAGCGGGCGCGGTCCCGCGTCTTGCGAGCGGGCGCGGTCCCGGGTCTTGCGAGCGGGCGCGGTCCCGGGTTTTGCGAACGGTCGCGATCCCGGGCCGGGACGCCAGCCGAGAGGGAGAGGCGCGGGCTCCGACCGCGGCGTCGGCAGCGGAATAGGTTTCGGTTCGACCCTCCTCCGTCCGCCGCACCGTCGGCCTCGCACGATGACTCGAATCAGCGCACTCGTCGGCCTCTGCCTGGCCGCTCCCACGCTCGGCCTCGCCCAGACCACGTCCGAGAACCCGCCCGGGCCCGACGCGCCCGAAGAGGCGCCCGCTCCCCTCGTCAGCGACGACGAGACCATGGTCATCGACGCGGCCGACGCGGTCCAGGAGAGCGCGACGGAGGCCGCTGAGGCGGCCGACGACGCCCTCGAGCAAGCCGTCGACGCCGCCGCCGAGAGCGCCGCCGCGCTGGAGGAAGCCGAGCCGGTCCTCGACGAGGACGCCCTCGACGTAGCGAGCGCCGAGGTCTCCGATGCCGCAGCGGACAGCGACGCCGGCTCGATCGGCGAGGCGCTGCGCAGCGGTCGCGCCTGGCTCGACACGCGCTACCGCTTCGAGGGCGCGGAGGTGCGCGGCTTCCTCGAGCGCTCCTGGGCGTCCACCGCCCGCCTGGCCGGCGGCTACGAGACGGGCAGCTACCGCGGCTTCCGCCTCTTCGTCGAGGGCGAGGGCGTCACGTCCGTTCTGAGCGACGACTACAACGACGGAACGGGCTCGCGCCCGAACCAGGCGCCCGTGTTCGACCCCGAGACGCTCGAGTTCAACCAGGCCTACCTCGGCTACCGCTCCGGGGACCTGCCCCTCGATCTGCTCCTCGGCCGTCAGGAGGTGTCCTTCGACGACGGTCGCTTCGTCGGGGCCGACCCGTGGCGCCAGAACAACCAGAGCTTCGACGCCCTGCGCGCGCGCTACCGCGCCAGCGACGCCCTCGAGCTCGACTACACGTACGCCTTCAAGGTGCACCGCGTCTTCTCGAACTCGAGCCCGCTCGGGAACGAGGACCTGAAGTCGCACTGGCTGAACGCGACGTACGAGACGGAGCGCTACGGCCGCCTCGGCGCCTTCGCGTACCTCAATGATCTCAGCGACCTCCAGATGCTCAGCACGAATACGTTCGGCGCGCGCTGGGCGGCCGACGCGTCGCTCGGTGAGCTCGGCGGTGAAGACGTCGTCGGCGACCTCCAGCTCGTGTACGCCCAGCAGAGCGACGCGTACGACAACCCCGTCGACGTCGACGCGGACTACTGGCTCGCGCGGCTCGGCGCGGAGCGTGCGGGCCTCGGCGTCGCGATCGCCGTCGAGACGCTCGGCGGCAGCGGCGACGCGGGCGACAGCTTTTCGACGCCGTTCGCGAGCGTGCAGGACTTCAACGGCTTCGCCGACCAGTTCCGGGCGACGCCCGACGGCGGCCTGGTCGATTCGCGCGTCGAGCTCGGCTACGACTTCACGCTGACGGGCTGGGAGCTGCCCTCCGCCGTCCGCGTGACGTACCACCGGTTCGAGTCCGACGCGGGCGACCTTGACTACGGGCGCGAGCTGGACGTCGACTTCGTCGTCGACCTCACGGACCGCCTCGCCGTCGGCGCGCGCTACGCCGACTTCAACGGCGACGAGGTGTTCCGAAACGCGAACCGCGCCTCGGCCTGGCTCTCGTACAGCATCCTCCGGTAGCGGAACGACGCGTCGCGCGGCCCTCCGGCGCGCAATTCCGACCGGCCTGGAGAACGGGGCCGCGTGGCGTCGATAGCGGCGCCATGTGGCCCCGCATCGTTGCAGTCGCCTCGCTCGCCTCCGTGCTGGGCGCCGGCGTTCTCCTGGTCGCGAAGAGCGACCGTCCCGAGCCGGCGCGCGCGCCGTCCGGCGGCGCGTCGTCCGACGCGTCCGCCGTCTCGACCATCTCCCGCGGCGAGGAGGTCGACCTGGCCGCCCACGCGGGACCGGGCGACACCTTCACGCTCTTCGAGTTCTACGCCGACTGGTGAGGCCCGTGCCGCACCCTGACGCCTCAGTTGGAGGCGCTCGCCGAGAACAGCCCGAACGTCCGCTTGCGCAAGATCGACATCGGCCGGGGCACGCCGGTCGCCGCGCAGCACGGCATCCGCAGCATTCCGCACCTCGTGCTCTACGAGGGCGGCGAACGCGTCGCGTCGGGCACGCGAGAGGTCCTCGCGCGCGTGAACGGCGGGCTCTGACGGAGCGCCGCTAGCCCGAGACGTCGCAGCGCGCGCCGGCGCGCGGCTCGGGCTCGACGCGGCGGCCCGTTCGCCGGCGGCGCACGGCCACAAGCTCCGCGCCGACGGCGTCGCGGTCGCGCCGCAGCGCCATCACGAGGACGGCGTTGAGGCGCTGGAGCTCCTCGAGGCGATCGTCGAAGGCCTCGTGCTCTGCCGCGGGCAGCGTGGCGCGCAGCTCGGCCGGGTCCGGCAGCGCCCTCAGACGACGGTCGAGCTCGGCGAGCGCAGGAGCGTCCGCCGAGCGATCCCCATCGAGCAGGGCGAGGGTGTCCTCGAGCACGGCGCGCGCCGTCTCGAGGTGCCGGAAGGCCTCGCTCACGCCGCCCTGGCCTCCACGTCGACGTGGGTCCAGGCGTCGAGCAGGATGCGCAGCACGTTCGTCACGCCGGGAAGCGCCGCCTTCTCGCGCTCGATCATCGCGCGCTGCAGCTCGGTCTCGCAGAACAGGTACAGCGCACCGAGGTTGTCGGAGATCGACTCGGCGCCCTCCTGCGGCCGCAGCGCGAGGCGCAGCTCGGCGACGATCGCGTCGGCGCTCGATAGATGCTCGATGTACTTCGAACGCGGGTCCTGCGCGTCCTCCGCCTCCGCCTGCGCGATGAAGCGCAGCGCTCCTTGATAGAGCATGCGGACGATCTTGATCGGCGGCGCGTTCTCGACGGAGCTCGAGAGGTACGCCTCGGCGGCTTGGAGATTGGAGGACATGGTGCTTGGAAAAGGCGGAAGAGTGGATGCGCGCTGCGCGCGGTCGGTCACCCGGCGAGCGCGCCGTTGAGCGCGGCTCCCTGGGCGTTGAGGCTCGCCATGAGCTCTTCGAGCCCGGCGTACTGGAGGATCAGGCGCTGCTCGTAGCTCTCGAGCCGCTCTTCGCGGCGCTCGATCTGCGTGTCGTAGCGGTCGATCGAGTCGCGGATCGCGTCCTGCCGAGCGTCGAAGAGACCGGACACGTTCTCGCCGGTCGACGTCGTACCGATGTTGCCGAACATCTGGTCGATCGCGCGGGAGAGGTTCGCCATCAGCCCTGAGTCCGCGGTCGTGTCGACGAGGGACTCGGGTGTGTTGTCCTCGGCGCCGCCGTTGTCGAACCCGTCCGTGTCGGCGAACAGGTCCATCAGCGCGTCGATGTTCTCGGTGAACTTCTCGTCGAACGTGGTGCTGTTCACGCTCAGGAGACCGCTGCTGTCCTGCTCGATGCCGACGAGCGAGAGCGTGCTGAAGCCGTCCGTGTCACTCGTGACCGAGTCGAGGTCGACGTTGAACAGCGCCGAGCGCAGGGAGCGCCGCACCGAGCCCAGGAGCGAATCGCCGAACAGGAGTCCACCCGTGGTGCCGGAGTCGTCGCCCTCGCCCGGCGTGAACGTGCTCTGCTGATTGATGAACTCGACGACGTCGTTGTACGCGGTGACGAACTCGTCGACGCGACCGCGCACGGCCTCGCGGTCCGGATCGATCGTCACCTGCAGCGGATCGCCGTCGGTCGTCGCGTTGACGTCGATCGTGACGCCCTCGATGACGTCCGAGAACGAATTGTCCGCGCGGCGGACGAGCAGACCGTTGATCTCGGCCAGCGCGTCGTTGCCGACGGTGACGTTGTTGCTGCTCGTCGCGTTGCCCGAGCCGTCCGGCGCGGTGTAGGCGATCGTCAGCGGGCTGGTCGAGACGGAACCCGTCTGACCGACGTTCGAAAAGATGTCCGTGATCCGGTTCTCCTCGCCCGACTCGGTCGAGGCGATCACGAGCTGGTAGGACGGCGACGACTCGGTGCCGGTGTTCACGACGCTGGCCGAGATGTCGTCCGGCGCCATCGCCTCGATCTGGCTCGCGAGGTCGTCGAGGCTGCTGTCGTCGGGATCGACGGTGAGCGTGTAGTCCGTGGTTCCGACGCGGAAGCTGATCTGCTCGCCCGCCTCGGAGGTCAGGTTCTCGTCGCGGCTGGACACCGCGTCGAACGCCCAGCGGTCGGTCGCCGCCAGGCGCTGGATGTCGATCGTGTGCGTGCCCGGCTGCGCGTTGGTTCCCGCGGTCACCGTGGCCTTGGTCTCGTCGCTGACTGTCGCGGAGTACGCGTAGAACTCGGCCGGCGTGGATAGGGCGTCCGCCTTCTCCTGGAGCGACTGCACGAGGTCGCCGAGCTGCCCGACGAGATCGAGACGCCGCGACTCGGTGCTGCGACGCGACTCGAGCGACTGGATCGGGAGCCGCTCGATCGCGACCAGTTGTCGAATGATCGCGTCGGTGTCGAGTCCGCTCGCGAGCCCGCTGAAGCTGATGCCTGTGTTCGAGACCATGTGCTGTGCGCGGGGCGCAACGGTGTGCCCCGGTCGTCGTTATCGACCGTGGGCCCGAGTCCTTGAGGAGCGACGTCGAGGCGTCGGCCCTCTTGCCTGGAAAGATTTTCTCGAGACCGCTGGGCGCGCTGCGCCGGACGGTCAACGGCCTGCCCCCGGCCTCCAAGCAATGCCGGAGGCAGACCTCACGGCGCGCGGGACTCCGGTGGGACCGGAGGACCGCGCGCCGCTTGGGGGCGCTTCGATCAGCCGAGGAGGCTGAGCGCGAGCTGCGGCTGCGCGTTCGCCTGCGACAGGACCGACGTGGCGGCCTGCTGCAGGATCGAGTTGCGCGTCAGGTCGGCGGTCTCCATGGCGACGTCGACGTCGCGGATCCGGCTCTCGGCGGCGCTCGTGTTCTCTCGCACGTTGGCGAGCGAACGGAGCGTCGAGTTGAGGCGGTTCTGCTGGGCACCGAGCTCACCGCGGGAGGTGTTCACGGTGTCGATCGCGGTGTCGATCGAGCCGAGCATGGTCGACGCGGCGCTCGAGGTCGAGATCGACCCGGAGACGCCGAGCGTCGAAGCCGTCGCGTCGGTACCGCTGACGCTGATCACGTCGTTGGTGCCGCCGTTGATGCCGACCTGGATCGACAGGCTGGTGTTCGTGCCGTCGAGCAGGTCGACGCCGTTGAACTGCGTCGTCGCGGAGATCCGATCGATCTCCTCGACGAGCTGCTGGAACTCGGTGTCGAGCGTCTCACGGTCGTCCGAGTTCAGCGTGCCGTTCGCGGACTGCATCGACAGTTCACGCATACGGCCGAGGATGTCGCTCACTTCGTTGAGCGCGCCCTCCGCCGTCTGCACGAGCGAGATGCCGTCCTGGGCGTTGCGCGAGGCAACGTTGAACGAGCGAATGTCGGCGCGCATGCGCTCGGAGATTCCGAGGCCCGCGGCGTCGTCCGCCGCGGTTGCGATCCGAAGGCCGGATGAGAGACGCGCGAAGTTTCCGCCGAGCGCACTGGAAGAGTTGAAGAGGTTCCGCTGCGCGTTCAGTGACGCAACGTTCGTATTGACGCGAAGTCCCATTCGAGTCGGTTCGGTTGTCGGATATGAAGTGTGCTGCGAACGAAAAAGTGCGGGGCGCGTCCGCTACCTGGGCTCCTTCCCCCCGCCGTCCCCCGCTGCGCCGTTCGCATGCGCAGCCGAGTCGGGTCGTGGGTGGGAGCGCGTGCGCGCCCGTGGTCGGGTCTCCGGCGAGCTCACCGCCCGCGTGTGCTGGGGGCGGCGGCGGCAAATGGCACGGTGCCGCGCGAGCCCGCCGGAGGCGTCGGATCAGCCGAGCAGGTTGAGCGCGAGCTGGGGCTGCGCGTTCGCCTGGCTCAAGATCGACGTGGAGGCCTGCTGCAGGATCGAGTTCCGCGTGAGGTCCGCGGTCTCCATCGCGACGTCGACGTCGCGGATCCGGCTCTCGGCGGCGCTCGTGTTCTCTCGCACGTTGGCGAGCGAACGGAGCGTCGTGCTCAGTCGGTTCTGCTGGGCGCCGAGGGTGCCTCGAGCGCTGTTGACGGCGTCGATCGCGCTGTCGATGGTCGAGAGCGAGCCCGTCGCGGCGCTCGAGGTCGTGATCGCCGTGTTGACGCCGAGCGTCGAGGCGCTCACGTCGGTCGCGGTGACCGAGATGACGTCGTTCGTGCCGCCGTCGATGCCGACCTGGATCGAGAGCGAGGTCGCGGAGCCATCGAGGAGCTGAACGCCGTTGAAGTTCGTGGTCGCGGAGATCCGGTCGATCTCGTCGACGAGCTGCTGGAACTCGGTGTCGAGCGTCGAGCGGTCCGTATCGGACAGCGTGCCGTTGGCCGCCTGCATCGACAGCTCTCGCATGCGGCCCAGGACATCGCTGACCTCACTGAGGGCGCCCTCTGCGGTCTGGACGAGCGAGATGCCGTCCTGCGCGTTGCGCGACGCGACCGAGTAGGAGCGGATGTCGGCACGCATCCGCTCGGAGATTCCGAGGCCCGCCGCGTCGTCGGCGGCGACGGCGATCCGGAGTCCGGAGGAGAGGCGGGCGTAGTTGCCCGACAAGGCAGTGGTCGAGTTGAAGAGGTTTCGCTGCGCGTTGAGCGAGGCGATGTTGGTGTTGACGCGAAGTCCCATACGAATCAATTGGTGCTTGGAGGAGTGCGATCTGTTTCGCCGACCCACGCAGGAAGAGTGCCTCGGTTCGGTCCGCAACCTTCACGTCGCGCGCCGTTCGCACGCGTGCGACGATCGTGGGGCTGCGGCCTGCGCGAGGAGCGCGTGCCGGGGTGCGGTCTCCACCGTTCCAGCCTGTGCTGGGCCCGCCGCGCGTGTGCGTGCGCGGTGCCCCTACCGCTGCGCGGAGGGCCTGGGCTCGTGGAGCTCGTTCGACTTGTCGAAGAACGGGGTGAAGGGCTTGCGAGCTCGCCGAAAAGGGGGATCGTCCCGAGGGACGACCCCCCACTCAGCGAATCGGCCTCGCGGCCACTTCTTTCGTTGTCGCGAGGAGCGGTGTGCGGCCCCTCGCTGGTCGGGTATCAGCCCTGGAGCAGCGTCAGCGCAATCTGCGGCTGGACGTTGGCCTGCGTCAGGATCGTGGTGGCCGCCTGCTGCATGATCGAGTTGCGCGTGAGGTCGGCGGTCTCCTCTGCGACGTCGACGTCGCGGATGCGGCTCTCGGAGGCGGAGAGGTTCTCGCGCTGCACCTGGATGCTGCGGAGCGCGCTCTCCATGCGGTTCTGCTGGGCGCCGAGGACTCCTCGGGCCTGGTTGACGCTGTCGATCGCGGTGTCGATGTCGGTCAGCGACGACTGGGCGTTGCTGATCGAGAGGACGTCGGTCGAGGCGAGACCCATCTCGTTGACGGACGTCGACTCGAGCGTGATGCCGATGACGTCGTTGGAGATGCTGTCCTCGATGCCGACCTGGATCGGGATGCCCGAGGAGGCCGAGCCGTCGAGGAGGTTGATCCCGTTGAAGACGGTCGTGCTGGAGATCCGGTCGATCTCCTCCTTGAGCTGCGTGTACTCGGTGTTGAGCGTGTTCCGGTCGCTGTCGGAGAGCGTGCCGTTCGCCGCCTGCATCGAGAGTTCACGAAGACGGTTGAGGATGCCGCTCACCTCGTTGAGCGCGCCCTCTGCGGTCTGCGCCAGCGAGACGCCGTCCTGGGCGTTCCGCGACGCGACGTTGTACGAGCGGATCTGGCTGCGCATGCGCTCCGAGATCGCGAGGCCGGCGGCGTCGTCTGCGGCGACCGCAATGCGGAGGCCGGAGGCGAGACGGGCGTAGTTGCCCTGCAGGCGGCCAGTGGCGACGCTCAGGTTTCGCTGCGCGGTCAGCGAGGCGATGTTGGTGTTGACGCGGAGTCCCATGACGAGGGGGGAGGTTTCGAAGTGGCCGGTCGGGAGGGGACCCGGACCGAGGGGTTGGATTGGCTGAGTGCTCTCCGGCGCGGCTGGGCACCGGGTCGCAATCCGGTTCTCGGAGCGTGGCCAGGGCGATGTAGCGCTTAGCGCGCGGAATTCGGGCCGCGGCGGCCCCCAGGGGGCGCGCGGGGCGGAGTCCGGAAGTCTTTTCCGTCAGGTCGGGCCGAGGAACTGCACGGGTCTGGGAGATACGAAGGGGCCCCTCACGCGGCCGGGACTGCCGACCCGGGGCCTGAGAACCGCACCCACGCGCCGCCGAGCAAGGGTCGAGCTGGGCCCCGCGGGTCACACCAGAGAACTCAGCTGGACGGAGCGGCGACGCACATCAACTCAAGGTTCGGCGGCATTCGGGCGTCGGAATCGACGGATGGGGACGGACCCGACGGCTTCCTTCCGACGCCGGCAGAGTTGCCCGAGCGGGCCGCCGCGCTCGCGGTCGCCGCCGGCGAGGACGACCTCGCGCGCCTGCTCCGGATCTGGCTCGGCGAACTGAACCCGACGGAGCTCCAGCTCGTACTTCGGGCCCTCGACCTCGAGTCGATTGAGGCCATGGCGCGGCGCCGCTAGGGAGGTGCTCTGTGAGCACGCTCGGCTCCGACCTCGCGTTCTTGGGCGCCCTGGGCGTTCCTCTCGGCGGCACTGCTCGGAGGACCTGCGCTGCGCGCCCTCGCGCACGTGTGCCGCCTTGTCGCTCTATCCGCGGCGCGCCCGTGGCGTCCGGCCATCGATGGCACGCGTTGCCCGTGCCGCCACTGCGGCTCGACCCAGGTCGCGAGCGCGCGCGGCCGCTGCTCCCCGAAGCCAGTCCAGCCGGCCATGACGGGCGCGTACTCCGGCTGCCTCCCGGTGTCGCCCGCCCTCGCCCCCATTCACGGCCCGGGCGCCGCCGCGCCCGCCGTCACACCGCCCCGCGCCCACCGGCGCGGCGGACCCAACCCACGAGAGACCCCGCACCACCGCCGCCATGAACTCCACCGCCACCCTCCTCAAGCGCCACGAGGTCGTCACCGGCGAGCGCGACGAGCTCGTCGATCGGCTCGCCGACTCGCACCTCGAGGCCAACCTCATCGCCATGAAGGCGCTCCGCCCCTCCGCGGGGAGTCGACGCGCGCGGACCAGGAGGCCGCGCGGGTCGACCGAGCCACGCGGGCCCTGGCCACCGTGAAGGGCGACCAGCTGCTCGACCTCCCAGTGTTCGATGGCTCGCCGACGGCGGGGGAGCTGCCACGCATCGACGGCGACCGAGGCGATGCCGACGGAGCAAACAGCTCGGGCGTTGAGGCGGCCGATGACCGCTAGGTACGCGCTCCGCTACTGCATCGGCAGGCCCGCGACGTGCTCCTCAAGCACCCCGGGGAGCTCGCCGAGTTCCTCGTTGGCGGCTTCGCGTTCGCCGTGTGCGGCGCGCTGCAGATGTTCGCGGCCGTCGCGGGGACGCTCACTTGGCGGCTCGGGGCCAAGCTCGTGGGGTGCTTCGCGGCGCTCGCGAACCTGAACGTGCGCGCGGAGGCCCCCATCCGGATCACCTGCTACGTCCTCGTTTTCGCGGCGTGCCCCTTCTTCTGCGACCGGACGGAGCTCGCATGTCACCTTCGCCGCAAGAACACCCAGAAGGCGGGGGCCCGATGATCGGAGCCCTCGGGCGTGCGAAGGCCCTCTGGCCCGCGGGCGCGCTCGCGACCGCGTCGATCGCTGTGAACGACGGCTGGGACGGCCTGGTCGCTGTGGTGCGGGATGCGGGGGTCGGTGCCGCGCTCCTCTACGTCGCGCTCCGCTTCGAGGCGCCGTGGGTCGCGCAAACGCTCGAGGGGCAGCAGCGTCGGACCCAGAAGGCAGAGGACGCGGCGGAGGCGCGCGTCGAGCAGCTCGAGCGCGAGGCGCACGACCTACGAGCACAGGTGCTTGAGGTCGGGAGAGAGGCTGCCCGGCTTGAGGCGCAAGAGCGAGCGCATGCGGCCGAGTTCGAAGTGCGAGCTCAGCGGCTCGAACTGGAGCACGTCGAAGTCACGCGCTTCGAGAAGGGCATGGAGGCGCAGCAACGGGTCGTGGAGGACCTTCAGCGCCAGCTCGCGATTCTCATCCTCACCGCCATCACGCGGGAAAGCTGATAGGCGCCGACACTGGCACAGAATCGAGGGGTAGCCGTTCTCTCGCAGCCCCGGTCAGAAGACGAGCCCTGAACATCGCTGGCAGGAGTTCCCCGCCACGGGGGTTCAGTCTCGTTGAGCGACGAAGATGTCGTCGCTGCGAGACTGTCAGGGGAGGCGTCATCCGAGCTGCATCACTCCGCCGCGTGGGGCGATCTGAGGGCGGACAAGGAGGATGCCCTAAGACTCAGTCGGGACCGCGCAGGTGGTGGTATGTCCACCAATTCGTCACAGTCGTTCCCGCGCACACGATCGCCACCGCTGCGACTGGTGCAGTGGAGAGGGCGCTGAAGACCAACGGCCCCACCCCCCCAAGCACAATCCCGGCAGTCGCTACCTTGCGCATGGACCGGACCGACTTCGGCGTAGGAGCCCAGGAATCATGCGGCACGATGGCGTAGTCGGCGATTGTTGGGTCGTCGGCTATGCCAGGATCCAACGGGGGAGGGTCGCTCAGCTTGCTTCGTGAGGACCGGATCTTGGTGTTTGTCATGCGGAATCGGCGGGCAGGCGGTTGCGTGGGTTGGCACGAGGCTGGCGACGAACGAGGGAGCGACGTGCGTTGCCGCCGACCGACTGTAGTTCGGGCGCGGCAAAGGCGGCGGGGCGACTGAGGGAGGAAAAGGTCTAGTCGAGGTGCATGAGCTGGTACTCGGATCGGGATGCTGAATGCTTCAGAATCAGCACGGCCTAAGAAGCCGCATTAGCCTTCGACGCCCTCGCGGTCCGGCACTTGGTCGGGCTCCGGAGGACTCTTCGGTGCTGAACCCGATGGAGTGAGAGTCTCAAGCGGGAGTTCTTCGTCATCCTCGGCCAAGTCCTCATCGGGCGCGGGATCGCGCGCTGAATCGGAGTCCAGCTCGGGATCGTCCTTCTCGTCATCACCCGACTCGCGGAAGTCCTCAAGGACCTTCTTGATCAACGGCACCACACGCTTCTGCGCGAACGGACTGAAGTACATGAACGGGAGCACGAGGAGGACGGCACTCAGGACTGCAGTCCCCCTCCATGCGCTCTCGTAGTGGTCAGGTGCGACGATCCACTTGTAGGTGATCGACAGCGGTGCGACCGCTACACCAAACTGAGAGAATGCACGCGAGATGAGCCCAATCCTGTCCGGCTGGATATGGCGCTTCTGATCAGGTCGAGCAAGGTGCACAGCTAGCCAGGCACCGATCAGCAATTTGAGTGCCGCGCTTACGATCAGCACGGCGGGCACGTACGGCCGCATCGTGGAGTCGACTTCGCCGCCAACGTAGGACTCTAGAACAATGCTGTAGAGCGTCGGCTGCATGAGCCCGTACGCGCCAAGGACGACAAGCGTTGGAACGGACTCCCACTTGACTGCCAAGGCGGCCCCGAGCGCGGTCCATGCGACAGCGCTCAACGAGCCAGCGATCACGGCAATCGCATGAGGCATGACATCGCGGCAGGCGATTGTGAGACCGACCGGCCACGCAACACAGAGGATGCCTCCGATGATCATCCGCTCGAAGCGATCCATCGTGAAGAGACGCCCACGGGTGACGACCGACACAGTCGCGAATAGCAGAGCGACCGTTGATGCCTCTCCTAGGAGAACGGCGTCCGTCTTGCTCGATTCGTCTGTCGCGCTCAGCATCCAGAACGCGAGGAGAATCACCCAGGACAACATGACGCCCGCAGCCGTTTCGATGTTGACCTCGCAGGACTCACACTCAGCGGCGCACCGCCCCTTGAGGCTATGGAGTTCGTCGATCCGACGACGACGGGTGGTCCCTGCACCCTTCGGTGATCGTGCCGGATTCGGCTGAGCAGAACGGCCCCGCTGAACCCTGCTCTCGAGCGTCGTCAGCTGGCGCTCCGCTGACTCGATCCGACCCTTGACCCTCTTTCGATGGCTCCAGGCCGCCTGACAGCTGCGAGCGAGGAGGATCAGTGCGGCGAACGAGGCATAAGCATTCGCGTACGAGTCCCAATCGGTGAGCTTGGGAGCGCCACCTGAAGCGGCTTCTTCAATGAGCATCGATGGCAAACCCGGGTGCGGGGGAGAATCGGGTCGGCGCCGGCCCCAGCCCGTGAACGGGGAACTGCGTTCGATGTCGGGGGCATATGGGTGGCTGGCTGGGGGCGGAGCTGGAAGCTGTGCGGCGAGGAAGCGTGGCGAGGCCTGTAGGGACCGTTCACGCGGCGGATTCTCGCGTAACGACAAGAATGTCGGATTTCTTTGCCAGCCACCAACATCGCCGCCGACCGCGGGGAGGCACTACTCGTCGACAATCAATCAGTCCGGCTCTCGGAGAGTGCCTGAAGGTCGGCGAGCACGATCGGCAGCTCCTGATTCGAAACGACGATCTGCAGGTTCCCCTTCTCCTCCCGCTGGCACACCCAGCTGAGGCTAGCCATGACCTGTAGCCGCACGCGGACCTGATCGATCGCCCACTGGAGCTTCTTCCGGTCAGTGACCAGCTACTCCTGCTTCAGTTCTTCGAGTCCCTTCGCGATGTCGACCATCAGCATCTCGTTCTCGAGGCCCGGCTTGTCGAGCTTCGCTTTGGCGTAGCCCTCCCCAGGCTTCAGGAGTTCCGCAAGCCGTTCGCGGGTTGTCGCGTCTCCGGGGTCATCGCAGGACTCGACGGGCGAGGCCGGGAACGCCTGCTCGATCGAAGCCGCGAGCTGATCAAACAGACGCTCGAAGATCTCGGCGTTGGCTCCGCTTGGCTCGAATCGGACGAGGTCGCTCACTGGAGCACCTCCGATGCTGAGGGGATCATCCCATCGGTGATGACCAACTCATCTTCGCCACCCGTCAGGGCCGAGTAGACGTTGGCGACCGCGGCCAGTAGCTGCGATACGGAAGCCGGGTCAGAGTCGCCATCGAAGTGCATCTGGATACGACGATCCGACCGCACCGGACGCTCACGGTCGGCTTGAGTCCTATGCGACGTGATGGCATCGGGCTCGCCGTCTGGCCAGCGTGGTCCGAACGGCCCGTCGCCACGCCAAGTCGCCGCGAAGGCCCATCGGCACGCCGGTCGCTCGAGTACGCGCAGCGCCGCCAGGTCGTCGATGGCGGCCTCCGCAGCGTCGCCGTCCGAAGCAGCGTACGTGGCGGAGGAGGCCGCGCATGCGTCGGCTTCGTCGGCGTACCTGGCGATTCTGGCGGCGCCGCCATATGACTCGTGGTCGACGACACTGACAACCGCTGCGACGTGTGCAGCAGCCGCATTGGCCGCGGACGCAGCGGCACCTACAGCGCAGATTCGCCCCTCCCCCTGGAGAGGTCTTTTCGGGCGGAACCCGCGCGCGGCGGGCGAGCGATGGGCGTCCACGCGCGGCCGAGCCCGACCCGTGACACCCCAGGCGAGCGGAATTACGACGCTGCCCAGCGGACCGAGCGGCGCCCCCCTCCCCTGGGAATCGCGCGCATGGGGCGCCCGCCCTGGAATCACGCATCCGCCAACCACTAGAGTCCTCCGCGTGGCCCACGTCCTGATCGCCGACGACGAAGCCGGTGTGCGCGCCGGGCTCGTGGCCATGTGCATGGCCGGGGGGCACCGCACGTCCGAGGCAGCCGACGGGGACGAGGCCGTCGCGCGGGCGCGGGCCGAGGAGCCCGACCTCGTGCTGCTCGATCTGCGCATGCCCGGTCGCGACGGGATGTCCGTGCTGCCCGAGCTCGTCGCGCTCGACTGCGCCGCCGCCGTCGTCGTGCTGACCGGGTTCGCGGACGTCGGGACCGCCGTCGAGGCGATGAGCCGCGGTGCCGCCACCGTGCTCGAGAAGCCGATCGAGCCCCCGAAGCTGCGCGCTGCGCTCGCGCGCGTCCTCGAGGCGCGCGGGGTGCGGGACGAGCGCGATCGGCTGCGCGAGGAGGTCGCCTCCCTGCGCGCCGGCCCGATCGTGGGCGACTCGCCCGCGATCCGCCGCGTGCTCGAGCACGTCGAGCGCGTGGCCGCGACCCCGCGCTCCACCGCGCTGGTCACCGGCGAGTCCGGCGTCGGCAAGGAGCTCGTCGCGCGCGCGATCCACGAGCTGTCCGAGCGCAAGGACGGCCCGTTCGTCGCGCTCAACTGCGCGGCGCTCGCCGAGGGCCTCCTCGAGGCCGAGCTGTTCGGCTACGAGGCCGGCGCGTTCACGGGCGGCGACCCGAAGGGGCGCGAGGGGCTCGTCGCGGCGGCGAAGGGCGGGACGCTCTTCCTCGACGAGCTGGGCGAGCTCGACCCCGGCCTCCAGGCGAAGCTCCTGCGCGTCCTGCAGGAGCGCGTCTTCCGCCGGGTCGGGGGCACGATCGACCTCGAGATGGACGCGCGCATCGTGGCCAGCACGAACCGCGACCTCATGGAGATGGTCGAGGAGGGGCGCTTCCGCGAGGACCTCTTCTATCGCCTCAACGTCTTCCACATCGTCGTGCCGCCGCTGCGCGAGCGCCGCGGCGACGTGCCGATCCTCAGCGCGCACTTCCTCAGCCAGATCGGAGAGGAGCTCCGCCGGCCGTTCACCGGGCTGTCGAGCGGGGCGCTGGCGGTGCTCGAGGGACACGACTGGCCCGGCAACGTGCGCGAGCTGCGGAACGCGATCGAGCGGGCCGCGATCCTCACGGTCGGCGGCGAGATCCCCGCGTCGAGCGTCGTGCTGGGCAGCGGAGCCCCTGAGCCCGGCGGCGACGCGCGAGCCCGATCGGCCGCGCCGGACGCCCTGACGGAGAAGGAGCTCTCGCTCGCCGAGATGGAGGCCGCCTACATCCGTCGCGCGCTCGTCGTGACGGGCGGGAACAAGGGCCGCGCCGCGCGCGCGCTCGGGATCCATCGCTCGACGCTCTACAAGAAGCTCGAGGCGTACGGCATTGAGCCGGATGCCTGAGCGGAGCGCCTGAGCCGGGTCTCTGAGCTGGGCCTCTGAGCTGGGCCTCTGAGCCGGGCGCGCGAGCGGCGCCGAGGGGTCTCGAACGCCGCGACCGGTGCGCAGGAAGCCGCCCCGCGGAACGAAGAGCCGTGGAAGAGAGCGGCGACGCGGGAAAAAGTGCGCGGCGCGCTCGGGTAGGCACGGAGCGCCCTTCACGGCCGGCTCCCGCGGCGCGTCGCGAAATCCGACGCCGCAGCGGCCCCGCAGAACACGATCCCCGCTGAGAGCGTCGCGGAACCCGACACGGGGGAACCCGCGCGCCTTTCCGGAACGCGGAAAATCGTTCCGGAAATCGCCTCTCGGACCATCAAGCGATCCGCCGGGACCGGTCGATCCACGCGGTTGGCAGCGCTTTTGCCGCTGACACACCGCCATGACCGCCCCGACCCTTCCGAACACCGCCGTCCGCACGGACGAGGATCTCCTCGTCGCCGCGGAGCGCGCGCTCCGTGCGCCGCTCGGCGTGCTGCGCGTGCTCGTCGAGGGGGTCGGTGGCGACGTCCGGCGCCGGGCGACCCGCGAGCTCGACCGCGTCGAGCGCGCCGCCGCCGACATGGCCCGCGTCGCGCACCCTCGCGAGCTGCGGCCCGTCCACGCAACGATGGCCGAGATCGTCCGCGCCGTGCGCGAGAGCCTCGACGTCTCCGAGCGCCGCCGCTGCCACTTCGTCGTCGACGCCCCCGGGCTCGTCCTCGAGACGGACGGGCGCCTCCTGGCCCGCGCGCTGGTCCGCGCGGCGGCCGACCGCCTCGAGCGCCGGGAAGACGCCGAGCTCATGGTCCACGCGCACGCCGACGCGGACAGCGCGACGTTCAGCCTGATCGACGCGACGCCGCCGTCCGGCGATCCGCTCGCCCAGGTCTCGGCCGCGACGCTCGCCGAGACGCTCCTCGTCCGCGACGCCGCGCGCCTCGGCGGCCGCGCCGCCCTGCACTGCGCGGGCGACCACCGCTGCGCGGTCGTCGTCCTGCCGCTCGACCCCGCCGCGAAGGCGGGAGGAGACGAGGCGTGAACGGTCCCGAGATCCAGCGCACGGTCGTCCTCGCGCTCAGCGACCCGACCGTCAGCCACGCGTTCGCGCGCATCCTCGACCTCCGCGGACATCGCGCCTTCGTCGCGGACTCCATGTACGAGGTGATCGAGTCCGAGGCATTCGACGTGCTCGTCGGCGAGTTCGGACTGCCCGCCCGTTCCGCCGGCGTGCCGATGGACGAGATCGTCACCGCGCTGCGCGCCCTCGGCCACGATCCGGTCACCGTCGCGCTCGCGAACGAGCCCAGCGACCGCGACCTGCAGGCGATCCTCGATCTCGACGTCGAGGAGATCCTCAACCGCCCGCTCCTCCCCGAGCGCCTCATCGAGGTCGTCGAGGAGGTCCGCGACCGCGGCGCCCAGATCGACGAGGACGGCCACGCCGAGGTGGCCGAGCTCGAGATCGAGGTCGGCGCCTTCGCCGAGTCCGGCGAGGCGACGGCCCGCGAGCTCATCGCGTGGTGCGTCCGCTGCGAGATCGTCCCGCCGACCCGCGCACGGATCGGCTCGGCCGTGTCCGAGGCCGTCGAGAACGCGGTCGACGCCGGCGCGCATTCGATCCGACTCCGCGCGCGGCTCACGCCGAGCACGCTCGAGATCGTCATCGAGGACGACGGCCCGGGCTTCGACGCCGTCGACGCGATCACACGCTGCGCGACCGACGCGTCGACGGGCATCGGGCGTATGCACTGCCTCGCCGAGTCGGTGTCCATCCAGTCCACGCAGGGCGAGGGAAGCAGCGTCACGCTCGGCTTCCGCGTCACGGTCACCGAGTTCGAGGAGGAGTTCCGCATCGACCTCACCGACCTCGACTTCTTCGTCCCCGCGACGTCGAAGGAACTGCTCGCCACTCTCGCCGAGGACCCCGACGCCCCGGTCGTCCTCTCCCCCGCCCTCGCGGTCGTCATCGGACGGCTGCTGATGGGTCCGCGTCCCTCGAGCCTCGCGACGAGCGCGCTCCGCGCGTCCACCATTCGATGACGCAGCCGTACGAAGGAGACCCCACCGACCTCTTCGACTTCCCGGAAGTGCCCGGGATGGAGGAGTTCGGGCTCGTGCCGCCCACGCGCAAGGACGTAGACCTCACGGGCTACGAGCCGACCGCCGCGGACACCGCGCCGAAGCCGCCGAAGCCCGCCGCGCCCGCCGAGGAGCCCGCGCCCGTCCAGGAGGCGCGCGCCAACCCCGACGTGCCCGAGGGCGTCGAGGATCTCGACGAGGACCTCTTCGCGTTCGACGAGATCTTCTCGCTCGACGACGACCCGTACTACAACGGCACGCTCACCGCGGAGGGCATGCCGGCGAACGACGTGTTCATCCCCGACGACGCGAGCGCCGACAACGCCGGCCCGTCGGTGACCCTCGAAGCGCAGGCGCCCGACGAGAAGGTCGTCGGCCGCCCGCCGCAGCCGAGCCTGGACGACGAGCCCAGGCGCTCGGCCGTGATCGATCCGAGCGAGGCCCAGTGGGCCGGCGAGGAGTCGCAGCCGACCATTTCCGCGCGCGCCGAGGAGCCCGCGGACGAGATCCCCGCCGCTCCGCGTCCGAGGCGCGCCGCGCCCGCTCCGGCGGCGCGCGAGATGGACCTGATGTCGGGCCCGCCGGCCCCGGCCGCAGCGCTCGATCGCGGGCCGCGGATCCTGCTGCCGGAGGACGTGCCGTACGGCGTCGCGCCCGGCCGCGAGACGCGCCTGATCTGGGCGCTCATCGCGTGCTTCCTGATCGTCAACACCGGGATCTTCTGGCTGACGCATCTCGCGAGCACGAACGTCAACCAGTCGATCGACCAGGCGACCGGCGTGATCGCGACCGCGCTCGCCAACACGGCCCAGCCGCAGATGCCGGTCTACGTCCCGATGCAGGTGCCGTTCGATCCTGCGCTGCAGGGTCAGGTCCCGCTGCAGGGTCAGGTCCCGATGCAGGGACCGAACGTGGCGCAGGGCGCCGCAGCAGGCGCGCAGCCGCCGACGATGGGCTCGGTCCCGCCGTCGCTGCCGGACGGCGTCGAGCACGTCGTCGAGGAGCGCCCGGCCGACGTCACGCCGCCGGCCGATCCCGCGCCGCGCCGCGAGGAAGTGCGCACTGTCGCGCCGCCCGCGCCCGAGACGTGGATCGACCCGACCGATTACGAGGGCACGCACGAGTTCGCCGTCGGCTACGCGAAGAAGCTGCTCGCGGACGGCCGCTTCGAGGACGCTCGCCGCCTCCTGAACCACGTCCTGGCCAACCAGGCGCGCGTCCCGCTGGCGCCGTCGCTGCGCCAGGAGATCGACTACCTGATCCCGCTCACGTACTTCGAGCAGGGTCGCGCGACCGCCGTCGAGGAGGACCGCCGGTGATCCGTCGTCAGCTGATCGGGCGCGCGGGCCTCGGCCTGGCCGCCCTCTGCTGCTGCGCCGCCGCCCTCCCCCAGGAGGACGCGCGTACGCGCCAGCTCACCCTGGAAGAGGCCCTCGAGCGCATCGCCACCGAGGAGCCGACGCCGTTCGAGCGCCAGACGCCCTCGTTCCAGCTCTCCGTGCGCGGCGCGTTCGGTTCCGAGCGCGTCGACCTCACGGCGAACCGCGCGCGGCTCGACGTCCTCCTCGAGGAAGTCGGACGCCGCACCCAGCGCGACGTGGCGGGCCTGGAGCTCCTGACGCGTGCGCCCATCATCACGTCGAAGCTGCTCGACGCCGAGCTGCGCGACGCGCTGCGCTGGATCGGCGGCTCCGTCGGCCTCTCGATCATCGTCACGACGAGCGCCATCCGCGTCACCGAGGACATCGCGCCGTACCCGACGCGCGGCGACCTCTACGACCGCGCCGCCACGGGCTACTTCCGCGCGCTCGTCGACCACCCGTCCGCGAAGGCGGCGCCGCTCGCCGCCTGGAACCGCGCTCGCATCGAGGCGTCGCGCTCGGGCCGCGCGCTCGAGACCGCGCGCGCCTTCGACGCGATCGTCACGACCTACCCCACGTCGGACCTCGTGCCCGACGCGCTGCTCGAGGCCGGCCGCTGGTTCGGTCTCGCCAACGCGTGGGACGAAGCCGTGACCCGCTTCGACACGCTCGCGGGCCTGCCGCGACGCCACGACCACGCGCTGACCGCGCGGCGACTCCTCGCCGACGGACACACGCGCATCGCGGAGGCCGCGCGCAACCCCGTCGTCGCCGCCGAGAACGCACGCCGCGGGCTGCTCGTCCTCGACGCGCTCGACGACCACGATCCGGACGCCGACGAGCCCGAGCGCCGCGCCCGCTCCATCATCCGGAGCCGCGCCCACTCGCTCGTGGGTGAGCCCGTCAAGGCACTCAAGGCCCTCGACATCGCGGCGCGCTACAGCCCGCGCGGCGAGAACGACGTCGAGCTCGCGGAGCTCCGCGCCCGCGCGTTCGAGCGCTCCGGCCGCTACCCCGACGCCGTCCGCGCGTGGCTCCGCTACGGAGACCTCGCGGGGGGCGACGCCAAGATCACCGCCTTCGTCCACGCCGCCGACGCGGCGAACGAGGGCCGGGAGCACCTGACCGCGATCGCGATCGCCAAGACCGCCCGCAACGAGGGCTTCGGCGAGGCCCTCGCCGCCGCCGAGGCCGCCGCCTACGCCGGCCTCGACATGGAGCCCGACGGCACCGATCTGTTCGGGGACCCCGAGCGCCTGCAGCGCGGCGAGCAGCTCGTCTCGAAGCGCCTGTACGAGGAGGCCGTCGACGCCCTCCGCCCCGTGTACGAGCGGCGCGCACACCTGGAGGAGGACGAGGCCAAGCGCCTCGCACTCGGCTACGGCCGCGCCCTCGCCGAGATCGGCCGGACCGACGAGATGCTCCTCGTGCTCCGCCGCCTCGTGGACACCCAGCGCAGCGCCGCCGACCGGCGCGAACTCTACCTCTTCGCCGCGGACGCCCTCGAGGCGGCCGGCGACATCGAGCGCGCCATCGCCGCTCTGGAGGGACGACTCTGATGCTCAAGGCCATCGGCGCCATCCAGCTCGTCCTCGCCCCCATCTTCGTCGTGCCCGCGGTGACGCGGCAGGACGGAACGGGCGGGATCGACACACAGCTCGACGCGACGCTCCGCTCGCTCGAGTACGTCGCGGGTCTGCGCAACGGCGTTCGCGCCGGGGACGCGCAGGCGCTCCGCGCGCTCGACCGTGCGACGGAGCCGCCGCGCGACGCGTCGAGCCCCCAGCGCAGCGCGCACCTGCAGGCGCTGCAGGACGACATCGCGGAGCTGCGCTACTCGCTCGACCGCCTGCTCGCCGACTCGACCGAGGTCGACGCGATCATGGCGATGCCGCCGAGCGTGCTCGACGCCCTCGGGCTGTCGGGACGTCCGCGCGTCGCCATCGACGCGGCGCCGGAGGGCACCGTGCCGCCGGGCGCGCCCGTCGCGACCGGACCAGCGACCGGCGCTCCCGAGGACACGAACGCTCCGTCGACCGGCGCAGCCGCGCCGAACGCGGCAACGCCGGGTTCCGGCGCTCCCACCGTGGGCACGACGAACGCCGTCCCACAGGCGACCGGCCGCGTGCCGTCCACCTCGCTCGCGGGCGTCTCGCCCACGACGGGTCTCGACTCCGCGATGCACCGCGCACTCGAAGGAGACGTCGGTCCGCTCGACGAGGTCAGCCCCCAGTCGCGCCGCCGCGGCAACGAGCCCGCGCCGCTCGAGGGCGAGGGCTTCGTCGCCGATCCCGTCCGGCTCGGCCGCCTGCTCGTGCGCTCGAAGCGCACGTCCGAGGCGATCGAGCTGCTCGAGGGACGCACCGACTCCCTGGGAGCCCGCTACTGGCTCGCCCGCGCCTACGCCGAGCAGCAGCGCCTGGACGAAGCGCTCGAGCACTTCCGCGAGCTGAGCACGAACCCGGACGGCGGCATCTACGCCCGCCACGCCGCCCAGGACCTCGAGTTCCTCGAGTTCAAGCGCTCCCTCGAGGCACGCCTCGGGGACCGCTGACCCGCCCCCTCACCGTCCCGCCGCGCAACCCCAAGACCCCCGTGCAGCACCAACCCCGCACCGAGCCCTCGAACGTCGCCCTCGAGGGAGACGTGACGAACGCGATCACGAACTTCACGAACGTGATGGAGACGCTCCAGTCGAGCCACCGTCGACTGGAGGAGAAGGCGCGCCACGTCGAGGCCGAGCTCTGCCGCACGAACGACGAGCTCGCGCACAAGGTCGGCGAGCTCGACCACGTCACGAAACACCTCGAGGCGGTTCTGACCGCGATCCCCGCGGGCGTCGTCGTCTACGACCCCGAGGGCCGGATCGTCCGCGCGAACGATGCGTCGCTCCGCATCCTCGGCGTGCAGCGCACGGACCTGCTCGGCGCGGGTGCGGTCGCAGGCCTCGCCGGTCCGTTCGCGGACGGCGCGCCCGTCGAGATCCCGTGCGGCGACGGCGTCGTGCGCGTCCTTGCGCGCCGCTACTCCCCGCTGATGACCGAAGCCGGGCAGCCCGCCGGCGCGGTCGAGGTGATCGAGGACCAGAGCGAGCTGGTGCGCGCCCACGAGCGACTGCACCGCCTCGACAAGACCGCGGCCCTCGGCACGATGGCCGGCGGGATCGCCCACGAGATCCGCAACCCCCTGCACGCGATCCAGGGATTCGCCGAGCTCCTCCTGCGCGAGGCCGAGGGCGACTCCCGCGCGACGCGGCACGCCGTCCGTATCAAGGAGGGCGTCACCGAGATCGAGTCGATCGTCGCTTCGATGCTGGGCATCACCGGCGACGGAGCGCTCCGCACGGAGTCGTTCAACGTCCGCGCGATCCTGCGCGAGGCGACCGAGGCCGCGCTGCAGGAACGTCAGGCGCCCGCGCTCTGGACCACCGAGATCGTCGGACCTGCCGCGTCGATCCGCGCCGATCGCATCAAGCTGCGCCAGGCGCTGCGCAACCTGATCGCGAACGCGTGCGACGCGCAGCCGACCGGCGGCGCCGTCCGCATCGAGCTCGTGCCGGGCGCAGGCTTCGTCGAGATCGTCGTCAGCGACGACGGTCCGGGCGTCGCGCCCGAGAACGTCGACCGCATCTGCGATCCCTTCTTCACGACGCGACCCGAGGGCACGGGCATGGGCCTCGCCCTCGTCCAGCGCGTCGCCGAACTGCACGGCGGACGCCTGGAGCTCCGCGACGCTCTCGCTCCGCTCAGCGGCGCTTCCTTCGCCCTGCGCGTGCCCGAGGACCCCGCGTCCGAAGGTCTCGACGCACCCGCCGCCTGACCGCTCACACGACAGTCCCCCCACCCCCAGCCGGACTCCTCCGGGTTCCTGGAACTCCGAAACGATGACTCTCCAACGAATCCTCGTCGTCGACGACGAAGCGCTCAGCCGTGAATACCTCGCCGAGGCTGCCACCAGCCTCGGGTACACGGCGCTCACCGCCGAGAGCGCGCAGACCGCGCTCGAGATGGTGACGAGCGAACAGCCCGACGCCGTGCTCACGGACCTCCGCATGCCCGGCATGGACGGAGTCGAGCTGACGAAGGCGCTCGCAGAGCGCTGGCCCGACCTTCCCGTCGTGATGTGCACGGCCCACGCGACCGTCGAATCGGCAATCGACGCCATGAAGCACGGCGCTCGCGACGTCCTGATGAAGCCGGTCTCGATCGACGCGATCGAGTTCGCGCTGCGCCGGATCGAGCGCGAGACGCGTCTTCAGGCTGAGAACCAGTACCTCAGGGGCGAGGCGCGCGGCGCGACCCCGGAGTCGATCGTCGCGGCGAGCACGCAGATGAGCGAGCTGCTCAAGGCCGCGTCCCGCGTCGCCCGCACGAAGGGAACGATCCTGATCACCGGCGCGAGCGGCACCGGCAAGGAGCGCGTCGCTCAGTTCATCCACGCCGCGTCCGAGCGCAGCGACGATCCGTTCATCCGCGTGAACTGCGCGGCGCTTTCCGAGCAGCTCCTCGAGTCCGAGCTCTTCGGCCACGAGCGCGGCGCCTTCACCGGCGCCGACCGCCAGCGCCTCGGGCGCTTCGAGCTCGCCGACGGCGGCACGCTGCTGCTCGACGAGGTCGGCGAGATCTCCCCCGCCATGCAGGCGAAGCTCCTGCGCGTCCTCCAGGAGGACGAGTTCGAGCGCGTCGGTGGCCAGAAGACGCTGAAGGTCGACGTGCGCGTCATCGCGTCCACGAACCGCGATCTCGCCAAGGAGGTCGCCGCCGGCAACTTCCGCGAGGACCTCTACTACCGCCTCCACGTGCTTCCGCTGCACATCGCAGCGCTGCGCGACCGGCCGGAGGACATCCTCCCGCTCGCCGAGCGCTTCTGCCAGCTCTACGCCGCGCAGAACGGCCTGCCGACGCCGACCATCGGCGACGGCGCGCAGCAGCGCCTGCTCGGCTGGCGCTGGCCCGGCAACGTCCGCGAGCTCGAGAACGTGATCCAGCGCGCCGTCATCCTCGGCGCCACCGAGGGACGCGCGAGCGTCATCGACGAGGACGACCTCGTGTTCGGCCCGGAGGGAGCGCCCGACTCCGCGGAGACGATCGATCCGACCGAGCTCGACATGGAGCACCCCGCGTTCCAGGAGGCGATCGCGAACGAGGCGATGGCCGACGTCGAGCGCGTCGCGATCCTCTCGACCCTCGCGCGCACCGGCGGGAACAAGACCGAGGCCGCGCGACGGCTCGGGCTCACCGCCCGGACGCTCAGCAACAAGATGAAGATCTGGCGCCACGCCGGACTCGTCAGCTAGCGGCGCCCGACGTCACGCCTCCCCTGAGCGTCGCGCGTGCGACGCCTCTCCCCTCGAACCCCCCACAGGAGCAGAACGATGCGAGTCAAGGCCGAAGGCAGCGAGATGCTGCTGCGCCTGATGTCCGCCGCCACCATGCGCGGCGACGTCCTGGCGAACAACATCGCGAGCCAGTCGATGCCCGGCTACCGCCGGCGCGACGTGGTGTTCGAGGAGACGCTCCGGAACGCCATCGAGAAGGGCGCCAGCAAGCGCAAGATCGAGGAGTTCCAGCCGGAGATCGCGATCGATTTCGACCGCGAGCCGCGGGCCGACGGCAACAACGTGTCGCCCGAGGAGGAGCGGACGATGCTCCGCGAGAACCGACTCCGGTACGAGCTGTACGCCGCGATGCTCAGCGGGCGCTCGCGCCTGATCTCCCAGGCCATCAACTCCACGACCTGATCCCATGACGACCATCTACGGACGCCGCGCCAACCTGGCGCTGGATCGCGCGTTCCGCGGGATGCGGATCGCGGCGACGGCCCTCGACGCCGAGCGCGCGCGCATCGACGTCATCACCAAGAACATCGCCAACGCGCGGACGACCCGCGTGCCGGGTTCGGACGAGCCGTACCGCCGCGAGGAGGTCGCGTTCGCGCCGATCCTCGAGCGCGCGGCGAACGGCCGGATCGAGTTCATGGGCGTGCGGATCGACGGCGTGCTGCAGGACGACGCTCCCTTCGAAGAGGTGTTCGACCCGAACCACCCGGACGCGAACGACCGCGGCGTCGTGCTGTACCCGAACGTCAACACGATGAAGGAGATGGCGGACCTCGTCACCGCGACGCGGGCGTACGAGGCCAGCCTCACGATCCAGGAGAACTTCGAGCGGATGGCCGAGCGCGCGCTGCGCATGGCCGAGTGACGTCGGAGCGGAACTAGGAGATCCAGATGGTCAACGGCATCGGAGGAGGCGGCGGCGCGGGCCGCGCGGCGATCGACGCCGCGCTGCAGCAGATGCGCGCGCGCCAGCGCTCGATGGGCGCCGGCCCTTCGGAGGGCGGCGCGCCCGCCGAGGCTCCGTCGTTCGCCGAGGCGCTCAAGTCGGGCGTCGCGGCCGTCGAGGGCCGCGTCGACCGGGCCAACGAGCTCCACCTGGACGTCGTCAGCGGCAAGCTCGACATCCACGAGGTCGCCGCGCAGATCAAGGAGTCCGAGATCACCTTCCAGTTCGCGCTCCAGGTGCGGAACAAGCTGCTCGACGCGTACCGAGAGGTCATGCGCATGTCGGTCTGACCCATGAATGAGACCCTCGCGAAACTCATCGAAGAGCTGAAGGGCGCCGGCTCGCAGGCGCGCTGGGCGATCGCCGCGTGCGTCGGGCTGGTGCTGATCGTCGCCGGCACGGCCGTCGTCCGCGCGAAGAACCCCCACATGGTGGTCCTCGAGTCGAACCTCGACTCCCAGAGCTTCAACGCGGCCGCGACCGCGCTGGCGAACGCGGGCATCCACTTCGAGCCCACGACGGGCGGCGCTCCGTACGCGATCCTCGTCGACGAGTCGCAGATCCACGACGCGCGCATTGCGGTGCACATCTCCGGCGAGTTCCTCGGCGGGACGCGCGGCATCTCGAGCGGGATCAACGGCTCGAGCTCGGTCCTCCTGGGCCAGACGGAGCGGCGCCAGCGCAGCGAGAAGCGCCTCTGGGAGGAGGCCGAGATCCAGCTCGAGCGGCTGAACTACGTCGCCAAGGCGAAGGTCACCGTGTCGGGCCCGATGCCCTCCCCGCTGGCCCGGCTCAAGGCCGACCAGCGCCGTGCGAGCATCGTCCTGACGCTGCGCGGCCTGAGCGCCCTCTCGGGGACCGAGACGCGGGCCCTGGTCGGGATCGTGCGCGGCGCCACGGGCGTCATGGACGAGCGGATCACGATCGTCGACCAGCACTCCAACCTCATCTTCGACGGCAAGGACGCGGGCGGCGCCGAGTCGCTGCTAGAGCTCGAGCAGCGGTACGGCGAGGAGAAGACGGACGCGGTCCAGCGCCTGCTCGATCGCACGTTCGGTCCGGGCCTCACCGTCGTCGGCGTGACCGGATCCTGGTCGCAGGTCCAGGAGGAGTCGATCTCCGAGACGCTCGATCCCGGCAAGAAGCCGCGAACGGAGCGTACGCGCAGCACGGAAACGCCCGAGTGGCCCCGCGACATCGGCGGTCCCGCCGGCGTCGCCGCGAACACGCAGGAAGGTACGAACAGCGACCTCGATGTCGCCTCGCTCGGCCAGAAGGCGACCACGACGGAGGAGGAGCGCCAGTACGCGTTCGGCTCCAAGACGACGCACACGGTGTCGCAGCCGCACCGCCTCGAGCGCATCTCGATCTCGCTCGTGCTGGACGAGTCGATCCAGGACCGCCGGACCGACGCCGAGGCGATCGTCAAGGGTCTCGTCGGCTTCGACCAGGAGCGCGGTGACGTGCTCGAGATCGCAACGTCCTCGCTGCACGGGATCCAGCGCGACGAGCAGGGCGCCCCGGTGCTGCCCGACGCGCCCGAACCGCCCGCGGCCGCGAACCCCACCCTCGAGCTCGCGATGCAGTACGGACTCGAGATCGTGTCCGGCCTCGCGTTCCTGTTCGTCCTCCTGCGCTCGCTGAAGTCGGCGCGCTCGGGCGGCGGTGCCGCCGGGAGCGGCGCGCCGGGAACGGTGACCGCGGGTGGAACGGTCGTCCCGATGGGCAAGGGCGGCGCAGCGCGCGCGTCCGGCGACTCGGGTGCCACGGACGTGTTCGACGACGAGGTCGACCTCGACGCGCTCGCACGGGCCCACATCGAAGAGCTGCTCCGCGAGGAGCCCGAGAAGGTCAGCGCGCTGCTTTCGCGCTGGGCCCTCGCGGAAGAGGACTTCGGCGCGAGCGCTCGGAGCTGAGCCGGTACGCCGGGAGGAACGATCGAGATGGCCGAAGACGAGAACACGGACGACAAGCCGATCAAGGTGAGCGGTGCGCAGCGTGCCGCGGCGTTCCTGCTCAGCCTCGAGAAGGACGCGAGCGCGAGCGTGATGCGCGCGCTCGACCCGAAGGTCATCTCGAAGATCGCTGAGGCGATGACGGACCTCGACCCGGGCCTCTGCTCGCCCGAGGCGGTGGACGACCTCTACCGCGAGCTCGCGCGCACGTTCCACCAGCGGACCGGCGTCCGTCCCCAGGACGACTTCGAGCTGTTCGCGCTGCTCGACTCGAGCTTCGGCAAGGACGAGGCCGAGCGCGTCGTGGCGGAGATCCACGGACGCCGCCGCCGCGCGCAGCCGTTCGGCTTCCTCGAGAGCGCGCCCGCGTCGCTCGTTGCGCGCGTTCTGAAGGAAGAGTCCCCCTCCGTCGTCGCCCTGATCCTGAGCCACGTCGCCCCCGCGACGTCGGCCGACGTCCTGAACAGCTTCGATGAGGACGCGACGCTCGACATCGTGCGTCGCATGACCGCCATCACGCCCCCGGGCGTCGAGACGATGCTGACGATCGCCGACGACCTGCAGGAACGCCTGCGGGCCGCGAGCCTCGTGCCCGCCCCGCGCGCGGCGGAGGACAGCCTCCGCACCGTGGCCGACATGCTCAACTTCTCGGAGGCCGAGATCGAGCGCGCCGTGCTCGAGCGCCTGGAAGAAGAGGACGGCGAGGTCGCCGCGCAGGTGCGCGACCTGATGTTCACCTGGGACGATCTGGCGACGATCGAGAAGCGCGCGATGCAGAAGATCCTCGCGGCGATCGACACCAAGACGCTCTCGATCGCGCTCAAGGCGTGCCCCGACTCCGTTCTCGAGAACATCATGGGCAACCTCTCTTCGCGCGTCCGCGACATGGTCGTCGACGAGAAGGAGCTGCTCGGCGCGATGCCGTTCAGCGACGTGCTGCAGGCGCGCGCCGAGATCATGGCGGCCGTCCGCGCGCTGATGGACAGCGGTGAGTTCAGCCCGGCCCGAGCGAGCGAGGAGCTCGTCAACTGACCGATGCTGCTCGAACGCACCTTCCCCCTCGTGGCCGGCTCGCGGGCGCGTGTCACGACGCGTGCCGGCGTGACGTCGGTCCGCGCGAGCGCCCGCTCGCTGGACGAGATCGCCGACGCCCTCGCCGAGCTCGACCTCAAGCGCGCGTCGGAGGCGATCCGCCGCGAGGCGTTCATGGAGGCGACCGAGACGGCGGCGAAAGCGCTGGCGTCCGCGGCCGAGCGGATCGAGCTCGCGATCGACCGCGCGGAGGAGTCGCTCTCGTGCGACGCCGTCGAGCTCGGCGTCGAGATCGCGCGTCAGATCCTCAAGCTCGAGGTCCAGGCCGGGAACTACGACCTCGAGCGCATCGTGCGCGCGACGCTGGGTGCCTCCGACGTCAAGCGTGGACGCTGCGTCGTCTACGTCCACCCCGACGACGCCGCGATGCTCGAGGACACCGTCTTCCGCGAGGAGACCGAGGTGCGCCCCGACGCGTCGGTGCCGCGCGGCGGCGTGCACGTCGAGACGCCCCGCGGCCTGCTCGTGCGCGACGCGTCGGCCGCACTCGAGGAAATCCGCGAGCAGCTCCTGGAGGATCTCGTCTGATGGAGCTGCTCGATCCTCTCCGCTGCCGCGACGTCGTACGCCGCGCCGCGAGCCCGTTCTACCGCGGACGCATCGACGTCGTTTCGGGCGTCCTCGTGGAGGCCCACGGCGTCCCCGCGTCGATCGGCGAGCTCTGCCGCATCGAGCGCGGCGGCGGCGCTCCGATCCACGCGGAGGTCATCGGCTTCCGCGGCGACCGCACGCTGCTGATGCCTCACGGAGACCTGACGGGGCTCGCGCCCGGCCAGTCCGTCTACGCGCTCGGCCGCACGTTCGGGATCGAGGTGTCGGACGCGATGCTCGGACGCGTCCTCGACGGCTTCGGAGACCCGCTCGACGAACGCGCCCCCCTGCCCGGCGGCCACCACCGTCCCGTGCGCCAGGAGGCGCCGCGCCCGCTCTCGCGTGCGCCGATCGAAGCGCCGCTGAGCACCGGCGTCCGCGCGATCGACGGCCTGCTCACGCTCGGACGGGGACAGCGCGTCGGCATCTTCGCCGGCGCCGGCGTCGGCAAGTCGACGCTCCTCGGGCAGGTCACGCGCGGGACCGACGCCGACGTCGTCGTCGCCTGCCTCGTGGGCGAGCGCGGGCGCGAGGTCCGCGACTTCCTCGAGGACACGATCGGCGAGGAGGGCCTCGCCCGGACCGTACTGGTCGCCGCGACGTCCGACCGCTCGCCCCTCGAGCGCCAGACGGCGCCGTGGGTCGCGGTGTCGATCGCCGAGCACTTCCGCGACCAGGGCAAGAGCGTCCTGCTCGTCATCGACTCGATCACGCGCTTCGCGCACGCCAGCCGCGAGATCGGTCTCGCCGCGGGCGAGCCCCCGACGACGCGCGGCTACCCGCCGAGCTTCTTCGCGCTGGCGCCGAAGCTGCTCGAGCGCATGGGAAGCGCGAACGGCGGCAGCATCACCGGTCTGCTCACCGTCCTCGTCGACGGCGAGGAGGTCGACGACCCGGTCGCGGACTCGCTCCGCGGGCTCCTGGACGGACACATCTCGCTCAGCCGGCCCCTGGCCGAGAGCGGGCACTTCCCCGCGATCGACGTGCCCGCGAGCCTGTCGCGCCTGATGCCGCGGCTCGCGTCAGCGGAGCACGGCGCCTGCGCCCAGCGCTTCCGCGAGCTGCTCTCCGCCTGGCGCGCCGGCCGTGATCTCGTCGAGGTCGGCGCGTACCAGCCGGGGACCAATCCGGTGCTCGATGAGGCGATCGCGCGCATGCCGGCGCTCGACGCGTTCGCGCGCCAGTTCGCCGACGACCCGACCGACTTCGACGCCACCGTCGAGATGCTCGGTCTCGTGGTCGGAGCGCGGGAGGTGCCGCAGTGAGCGGAGCGTTCCGACTGGCGCGCCTGCTGCGCGTGCGCGAGGACGCGGCCCAGGCCAAGAAGGCCGCGTGGGCCGTCCGGATCCGCGCTCTCCACGCGGCGCAGGCCGAGGAGCGCGCGACGGGCGCACGCATCGACGCGGCCCGCGCCGAGCTCGGCGCCCTGCGCGTCGACGCCGGCGCGCACCCCGCTCGCCTCGCCGCCCTCGTGCGCGCGGAGGACGCGACGCTCGACGCGCTCGGACGCGCCCGTTCGGCGGCGGCCGAGACCAGCGCGGAGGCCCTCCAGGCGGAGGGCATCGCACGCGCAGAACACGACGACGCGCGCGCAGCGGTGCACGCGCTGGAACGGCTCGAGGAGCGCTGGCGCAAGGAGCGCGCGGCGCGGCGTCGCCGCCGAGAGGCGCGCGACCTCGACGAGACACTCGCCGCGCGCGCCGCGGCTGACCTCATCGCGACGAGAACGGCTCGAGCGGACGAAGAACGATGAACAAGATCCTGAAGATGCTCGCGTACGGCATCGGCGGCCTGATGCTCCTCATCGGGTCGTTCGTGACGTACTCCGCGCTGACCGGCACTCCGATGCACGAGATGAAGGCCGTCGGCGGCATGTTCCCCGAGGAGGTCGAGGCGGACGTCGCGCCGTTGGACGTCGACGGTGCCCCGCTCCCCGAGCCGGAGGTCGAGCGTGAATCCGACCGCCGGAGCCCGCGGCAGGTCTACGAGACCGCGTCGACGCCCCTCGGCGCGTTCGCGCTGTCGGATCCGTTCTCCGCGGAGGAGCTCCGGACCCTCGAGCGACGGCTGCAGACCAAGCTCGACGCGCTCGCGCTGCGATCACGCGAGCTCGACGAACGCGAGCGACAGATCGAGGCCGACCGGCGGCACATCGACGACCTCTACGCCGACTTCATCTCGCTGAAGACGTCGCTGATCGAGCAGGAGGCCGAGAACGACGCCGCGAGCGCCGAGGTCGCGCGCGACGCGCGGATCGTCGACGAGAAGCGCGCGGCGACGTACCGCGAGATGGCGAAGCTCTTCGAGGACACGAAGGCGGTCGACGCCGCACGCCTCCTCACGAGCGTGTACGGTCCCGAGGAAGCCGCGCTGATCCTCACCCAGCTCGACGACGACCGTGTGCGCGAGCTGATCGCGTCGATCCACGAGCAGCTCGGCGACGAGGGCGTCAACTACGTTCGCGCGCTGCAGAAGCTCAAGGGCGGTCGCTGACCCGATCGTCCTCGGTCGGCGCGCTCGCGCCGGCCGTGGACGGCTCGGACCCGTCCCCGACGAGCGCACCGAGCAGCGCGAAGCCGAGCATCAGCGCCGCCGCGATCCACCATTCGAGAGCGTTGGCGAGCACGTCGCTCCGACCCACCACGTGGTCGTGGACGAGCTGGACGGGGCCGGCCGCCCAGAGCCCGGCCGCCAGTAAGCGCAGCGACCGTCGTGCGCGCGGCGCGCGGGCCGACGGCCACGCGACCGCGGCGAGCGTGAGCGCGATCCCGGTCCCGCCGAAGAAGACGTAAACGCCGTAGCGCCGCATCAGCCGGTACACGTCGCCGTCGGTGCCCAGGTACGACCCGTAGAGGACGAGGAAGACGGCACCGAGCACGCCCAGGCCGACGGTCCAGCGCTGCGCGCCGCGCCGGACCCCGCCCGCGCGCAGCGCGCGCCCGACCTCGACCCAGGTCAGCGCCATGAGCGCCGCGCTCGGCAGCACGAACGCGCGGAAGACCTGCACCGCGGGCTCGTTCCGCATCGCGCGGGAGATCGATACCTCGCCTCCCGTGAAGGGATTCACGGGGTCGATGTCGCCGCTCCAGCTCGCGACGACGAAACCCGCGGCGGTGCCAACGGCCGGGAGCGCTCCGGCGAGGTGCGCGACGCGCGCGGGGCCCATCGGCCGGCGGCGCGCGGCGCCCACGGGCGCCGCGCGGGCGCGATCAACCCTCGACGTCGAGCTCGTGGATCGTCTTCTCCTTGACCTGGCGGTTGCCCGCCGCGTCCTCGACGACCACGCGGATGACGTCCGTCGCGCCGAGACCGCCGTCGGTCACGAGCAGCGATCCGTTCGGCTGGTTCGAGAAGGTGGAGACGAGAGCGCCGTTGTGGAACACCTCGACGTCGCACGCGCTCTGGTCGTCCCAGAAGCCGATGCGGATCTGGCCCGGCGTCGTGCGCGTGTACGCGAAGTCGACCGTCGGGTGGAAGCGGTCGAACTGGTACCCGTCCGGCGTCAGGCCGGTGTTGCGCGGCATGTGGTTATCGATCCACTGACCGAAGCGGAAGACCCAGTTCGCCCACTCGGGGTTGTCCGCCGCGCAGAGGCCGGGCTGGGTCGCGTGAATGGACGAGAACTTGAAGCCCCACTGGCCGGCAGCGTAGTTCGGCTGGTATGCGGGAATCGTGTTGTCGCGCCCGTCGGTGCGCTCGCCGTAGGCGGCCCAGAACGCGGGGCTGCCGAGCGCGCCCAGCAGCGTGTTCGCGTAGCGGCGCAGGCGGATCGCGTCGTAGGCGGACTCCTCGTCCACGTAGTCGAGAGCGGCCAGCGCGGCACCGTTGCTGGACACCGAGCTGTTGTGGCACGAGCTGCAGTGCTGGTCGAACCCCGGCCAGACGTCGAGCTTCCACTCGGGCACTGCGATCGTCGCGTCGGGCGCGCTCTGGAGCGTCGGCTTGCAGTCCTCGTCGTACGCGTAGAAGCGCGTGCCCGTCACCATGTCGAGCGGTTCGCGCAGAGACGCCTCGGTCCCGCCGAACGGGATCCCCGTGCCCCGCTCGTGCTGGTGGCAGCCGCCGCAGTCCACGCGCTTCTCGCGCGGCTGAAGGCCGTGCCACGAACGCACGTCGACGAGCTTCATGCCGTACTGACGGTCGATCAGATGGAAGTCGAAGGGCACGTCTGCCGGGATCCGCGCAATCGCGGACTTGTCCGCGACGTTCTCGACGTCGACGTCGTACACGCCGAGGATCCGCGACGCCTCCTTCTTGCCGCGCGACCACGTCAGGTATGTGGTGTCGGTCTCGTAGGCGGGGCGCCAGCGCGACTGCCAGTCGACCCGGTTGCTCGTGATGTTGATCTGGAGACCGAGCGCGGTCTCCGGCAGGAGGTACTGGCAGATGTCGTTCGGGTCCTGCACGTAGCGCAGGCCCTCGTAGCTCTGGTCGAAGTCGATCTCCTCGACGTTCGTCAGGTTGTTCGGCGAGTACGGAACGCCGCCCGTCCCGCGGAAGCAGTCCCACGGCCGGATGTCGGTGTTGTAAATCGCCGACGTGCCGACGTCCGCGTACGGCTCACCGCGCAGGACCGTCGACGCGGGGTCGACGATCGACGGCGAGTAGTCCTGGAACGGCGTGCCGAAGCGGTCGCGCCACGAGAGCACCGGGGTCGGCCACAGGAGCTGATAGGAGCCGCTGCTCTCGTCGACGAGGGTCGCGAGGCCCTCGTCGGTGAGGGGGTCGAACGGCTGCTCGGGGTGGAACGGGTCCAGGTTGGGGCGGTAGACGATGTGGAAGTCGAACTGGCCGCGCTGGCCGTAGACGTCCGCGATCCAGCGGTTGGCGCTCGTCGGCGTCCACGCCGCGAGGTACTCGCCGCCGAGGCGGCCGGCGCGCGGCGTCGTCAGCTTGCCGATGAACACGTCCTCGCCGTTCACGTTCCGGAGCGGCGACGGGCCGTCCTCGATCGTCACGTCGAGCGAGATGAGCTCGGTGATCTGCTCGGGCTGCGTTCCCTGTCCCGGTGCGTACCGGAACTCGTTGATCCCGGCGTCGTCCATGTCGATCAGGTGCAGCTGACCCGACCCGGCGTTGTTGAGGTTGTAGTACTTGACGCCGAGGAACGAGTCGTGGAACTCGCCGTCCACGATCTCGGTGACGAGCGTGCCGAAGTGGTAGAGCTCCGACGCCTGCGCGTAGCCGAGCAGCGGCGACCACTTTCCGTTCGACGTCACGGCCTGGAGGTCCCAGCGCCGGAAGTTCTCGGTGGACGACTGGTACGAGAACGTGAAGCCGTCGCGGAGGTTCTCCGGGCTGAGCGCCGACGTCGTCGTGAAGTAGTGCTGCTGGTGGATCGCGCCGAGCGTCCCGTCCGGGAGGATGTCCGCCTGGTACAGGTTGAAGTTGTGGTTCGGCTTGTGCGCGTCGGCGTTCGAGTTGCCGACACGGGCGCGGTCCGAGACGAAGACCGCCTTCAGGCCGTCCTCGGTCCGCATCTCGATCATGTGCATGTTGCACGTGCCGTGCGCCTCGCTGGAGAAGCCTGCCGTCGACGGGTTGATCGCCCATTCGGAGCGGCTCGCGAGCGTCTCCTGGACGTTGTTCTTGTGGAAGCCCGTGTACTGCTTGTGTGTCAGGCGCTGGATCGGGAGCGCCGAGACATCCGCGTTCGCGCTCGCGATCAGATCGGTCAGGTCGATGCTGTAGAGATCGCAGCCCTTGTACGAGAGCTCCTGGCTCAGCCAGCCGCCGCCGTTCTTCTTCCAGGTCTGGTCGTGGAACCAGCCGAAGTAGACCCGGGTGCCGTCCTCGGAGATGTTCGGCTCGACGACGGCGCCCTTCTCGAGCTGGCCGAGGGGCGTGTCGATGAGCCCTGGCGCCGTGTCGTGCACGTCGAGCGGGAAGAGCTTGCGCACCTTGCCGCCGGGCATGAGCGCGTACAGTCCGCCGTCGGGCCCGCCCGGTGCCGGATTGTTCGCGGCGATGACGTCCGCGCCGAGATGCACGAACTGGTTGACGCCGGCCTCGGGGCGGCCGGGCGCCGCGACGAACAGCGAGATGTAGGGCAGGTTCGCGTACGTCGGGTCGTTCGGGTGGTTGCGCTTGGTCTCCCACTTCGGCCCGGGCACCTGCACGCCCTGCGCGTCGTCGAGGGCGCCGCCGGCGATCTGGCCGCCGACGGTCGCGGACCCCACGCCGGCCGACACGGCGCCCGGCGTCGCGGGTTGCCGCGTCGCAGGTCTCTGCGTCGCAGGTCTCTGCGTCGCAGCGTTCGGGGCTTCACTCTTCCCCTGCACGGCGCGTGCGCCGGTGACCTGCGGCGCGCGAACGGTTGGAGCGGCGAATGCGTGCGGGAGCGAGAGCGCGACGAGCGCGCTCACAAGGGTCGCTTGCTTGAACATGGCGGCAGGGGGGAAGGGTCCGGGCGCGGGCGGAAACCGCTCGGAAGAGGCGGAATGCAGTCTAGGCGAAGCCCTTTGTCGCGGGTGCGGCGCCGGGTCCTCGGGCACTGCGAGGAACCGCGCGGGGACAGGAGCGCTGGTTCAGAAGTCCCGGATCGCGGCTCCCTCGAAGGGTCGCACGGGCCGCCCGAGGGCGGCCCGTGTGGGCAGAACGTCGCAGACCCCCTCCCCAGAGCCGGACGGACAGGGCGCGGTCGATTCGAGACACGGGACGCCCGCCGCTCCACCGGGCCACATCGGGGACCTCCGCCGCCCCCCGGAAGAGATTTCCGAACCGTGCCCCGGAGCGATTCAAGGCAGCCGCCCAGGTGGTCGATAGCGGGACCGTACGGCGGGCCCCCTCCCGCCGCCTCCCCGCATGGACCTCAACACCGCGATCGGGGCCGCCCTGGCCTTCATCCTCGTCCTCGGCGCCATGGCCATCGGCCCCGGCGGCGTGATGGTGTTCGTCCACATCCCCTCGATGATCATCGTCTTCGGGGGAACGACCGCGGTCACGATGCTGGCCTTCCCCGGCCAGGACCTGAAGCCCGTCGTCAAAGTGATGATGGTCTCCCTGATGCGGAAGCAGCCGTCTCCCACCGAGGAGATCGACCGCATCGTGGAGTTCGCGAACCTCGCGCGGAAGGAGGGCCTCCTCGCGCTCGAGACCAAGCTGCAGACCGTCGAGGATCCGTTCTTCGGCAAGGGCGTGCAGCTCGTCATCGACGGCTTCAGCGCCGACACGGTGCGCGACATCATGGAGCTCGAGGCGGAGTACGAGGAGAGCCGCCACGGCACGGGCCGCAAGATCATGGACCAGCTCGGCGCGTTCGCGCCCGCGTTCGGAATGATCGGCACGCTCGTCGGCCTCGTGCAGATGCTGCAGGACCTGTCCGACCCGAACGGCATCGGCCTCGGGATGGCGACGGCGCTGCTGACGACGCTCTACGGCGCGATGGGCGCGAACATGGTGTTCATCCCGCTGGCCGGCAAGCTCGAGATGGTCGCGAAGACCAACGCTGAGATCCGGAAGCTGATGATCGAAGGCATCGTCGCGATCCAGTCCGGCGAGAAACCGCAGCTGATCAAGGAGAAGCTGAAGGGTTTCCTCGCGCCCCCGATGCGCGCCCTCGTGGACGCGGAGTCCTGATCGGAGCGCGGCGTGGGCAAGCAACCGGTCATCTACAAGGAGGTCTTCGACGGCGTCGACGGCGCCCCGAAGTGGATCACGACGTTCGTGGACATGGTGTCCCTGCTCGTGACCTTCTTCATTCTGCTGTACACGTTCTCGAGCATCCGCGAGTTCGACACGTTCACGTACCCCAAGAACATCGTCAGCACGAGCGGGATGTTCGAGGGCGACGCGTCGGACACCATGGAGGCTCCGCAGGACGACCTCATGCTTGCGATGGACCTCGCGCGCGGTTCGCGCAAGCGGCACACGCGCCCCGTCAACGAGCTGAGCGAGAACATGGAGGAGATGGGCCAGAAGCTCACCGATGAGCACCTCCCCATCGATCTCAACCGGGTCGGGGACGGCCTCACGGTCGAGTTCCCGACGGTCGCCGGATTCGCGCCCGGCGCCGCGGACGTGAACCGTGCGCTGCGGAAGTCGCTCGCCGAGCTCGGCGAGACGATCGAGTTCTATCCGCTCATGGTCGTGCTCGAGGGGCACACGGACGACGCGTTCCGGCCGTCCCCGACGTACCCGGATGCGTACGCGCTGTCGATCGCGCGCGCGCAGGCGGCCGCTGACGTGCTCGTCGACGTGGCGGGCTACGACCCGACGCTCGTGATGCTCGAGGGCTACGGCCCCGACCGTCCGAAGATGCCGACCGCGGCCACGGCGCGCGAGCGCGCGATCAATCGCCGCGTCGTCTGCCGACTCGTGCCGATGTCGAAGGACCGCCTCGCGGCGGCGGAGACGGGAGGAGGCCGATGAGCGACGCCGAAGCGATCAAGCCGAAGGTCATCATCGTCAAGGTCAAGGAGCAGGGCGCTCCGGCCTACCTCGTGTCGTTCGGCGACATGATGACGCTCATCCTCTGCTTCTTCATCCTGCTCGTCGCGATGTCGAAGGAGCGCAACTTCGGCCTCATGGCGCGCGGCATCGGCTCGTTCGTCGTGCAGATCAAGTCGATGGGGCTGACCGGCATCCTGCCCGCGCACGAGAAGCAGGCGATCTTCAGCCAGATGCGCAGGCGCTTCAACCTGCCGCCCGAGGATGACCCCGAGCGTCAGGCAGCGCACGAACAGGCGGCCCTCAACGAGCTCCTCCGCGCCGAGGATCTCGAGGCGCTCGAACCCTACGACGAGGTGCGCCAGCCGCGCATCGCGAGCTTCGAGGCGGACTCCGCCACGCTCACACGCAAGTCGCGTACGTACATCGACGCGCTCGTGGACACGCTCCGTCCGCGGGGCGAACAGGTCCTCTCGCTGGAGGGCCACGCGCACGACGCGGGCGTCGAGTTCGGCTACTCGGCCGCACGTCTGGCAAGCGCCCGCGCGCGCGCCGTCGCGAGCTACCTCATCGACGAGCACGGCTTCGACCCGACCCGCGTGCGCGCCAAGGCGTGGTTCGCGGAGATCGAGGACGGCGCGTCCCGCGCGCGCGGCGTCGACGCTCGACTGATCATCCCGAGCTCCAACTGACGGAGCTCCCCACCGACCAGGATCCCATGGCAGACGAAGAGGAAGAACCGACCGAAGAGGGCACCGAGGAGGGTGCAGAGCCGAAGTCGAAGGGGCCGCTGAAGCTCCTCGTCGGCGTCGTCGCCCTGATCGCCACCGGCGCGATCCTCGCGATGATGGCCGTTCCGTCGAAGGAGAAGCTCCCGGTCTTCGCCGGGCCTTCGATGCACACGTTCTTCGCGGACAAGGTCGTCGGGAATCCGCTCGACGACAACTACTCGCGCTACCTCAGCTTCGAGCCGAGCTGTTCGTTCCTCGCGTACGACCTCGCCTACCCCGAGTCGCGGCGCATCGACCCGCACTACGAGACGTGGCTGCGGGAGTCGTTCCAGGCCGCGCTCGCGCGGTACCGGATCGCGGACATCATGAGCGGCAGCACTCCGGGCGAGGAGAACAGCCGCCCCGAGTTCGCCGCCGAGCTCGAGGCACTGGCCGAGCCGATCCTGTTCCCGGTGCATCTCGGCGAGACCGCCGCCCCGTACGACCCCGACCCTTCGAGCGGTCTGCGCCTCGGCGACAGCCAGGACCGGGACGGCACCTTCCGCGGCGCATTCTGGGAGCACGTGCTTCACGTCGACGCGAAGGCCATGACGCTGCAGATCGGCGAGGGCCCCGTGGCCGAGTTCTCCGAGGGCGACTACGACGTCCTCGTCGAAGCGGAGGACGGCACGAAGATCTACGTGGACACGTCGGAGCTCCAGGAGGGCTTCGAGGGCGACGTCCAGGTCGGCGTGATGGGCCGCATCCGCCGGATGTTCACCGGAGGCTTCACCGCGCAGTAGGCGCGGGTCCGTCCGAAGCATGTCGGAGCTCGATCCCGAAGAGACGGCGGCCCTCCAGGACGCCGCCCGCGAGGAGACGCAGCGGCGGGTCGCCGTCGTGTCGCCCCGTGACTTCACGGAGCCGCGGACGCTGTCCGCGGACCGGATCGACCACATCAAGAAGCTCCTGTCGTCCCGGCTCACGTCGATCGCGAACGGCCTCGCGGGCCCCCTGCGCGGACACCCGACGCTCGGCCTCGGCGAGGTCTCCGAGACCAACGCCCACGGCCTGTTCGACGGCTACGTGCGGCCGTTCCTCGTGTACGGCTTCCAGTGCGGCGGCGGTCTCGGCTGGCTCCTCTGGGACGTCGAGCCCGCGCGCGCCGCGGTCGACCGCGTTCTCTCCGGACCGCCCGAGGGGGAAGAGACTCCGGAGAGCGACCCGATGCTGACCCGCACGGAGCGCCGCGTACTCGCGAGCATGCTCGACGGGCTGCTTGGCCGCGTCGCAGGTGAGTTCGGCGTCGACGTCACGGGCGGCGAGGTCTGGCAGGAGCCCGAGGAGCTCACCACGCTCGAAGATCTCGGCCCGGACGCCGACTCGCGCCGCCTGCTCGTTCACCTCACGCTGCTCTTCGAGGGCGAGGACCAGGACGAGGAGGCCGTGCCGAGCGATCTCCGGATCTACCTCCCCGGGATCGTCGACGTCGACGAGCCCCCGCCGGGCGACTACTCGGCCGGCGCTCCCGCCCACCTCGAGGGCGTCGAACTCGAGGTCGCGGCACACCTCGGCAGCACGTTCGTGCCCCTCGAGGAGCTTCTCGCGATCGAGGTCGGCGACGTTGTCCCCCTGAACGCACGCGTCGGCGACGCGGTCGAGATCGAGGTCGAGGAGACCGTCATCGCGCGCGGCGGCTTCGGCGCCCGCAACGGCCTCCTGACCGTTCGCGTCGACGAAGCGCTCGACCTCTCGAACCTCCCCATCGGCTGATCCGCGCCGCACCGCCCACAACCCCCGAAACGACGGGAGACACCCTCCGATGAGCGAAACCGAGAACCAGGACCCCGCGCTCGAAGGCGCGCTGGACGCAGCGACCGAGGCCGTGGCCGTGCAGGCGGCCGAGATCGGCGAACTCGACGGCGTCACCGACGGAAACGGTGACCCGATCGGCATGGACGCACTCCTCGAGGTGCCCGTGAAGGTCACGGTCCGCATTGGGCGCGCGTCGCTGTCGCTCGGGGAGCTCGTCAAGCTCGGTCCCGGCAGCCTGGTCGCGCTCGACCGCGAGGCGCACGAGCCGGCCGACGTGCTCGTCAACGGCAAGGTGATCGCACGCGGCGAGATCGTGACGATCGACAACACCTACGGCGTGCGCGTCACGTCGGTGGTGAAGGAGGGCTGACGCTCCGGCCGTGCGTCAGCGCGGCGACTCGACGAGAGCGCGCCCGGCGCGCTCGATGTCGCCGTGTTCGAGCCCTTCGACGAGGCGATCGACGCGGACACCGAGCGGAAGCGCAGTGAAGTCCGAGGGGACGAGGACGTCCTCGTCCCGCGCGTCGGCGAGCGCGCGCTCGGCCTCGGCGACGACGCCGAGCACGCGCGCGGCCGTCGCACGGTCCCAACCCCGAGGCGCCCCTTCCGAAGGCGCCCCGAGTCTCCCGAGCGTCACGCCCGCGAGCACCTCGGCGTGCGCCGCGAGGCGAGCGCGGGCCTCGCTCGCGTCGACGCCTTCCATCGAGGGCACGGACCGGTCGAGCCCCGAGAACACCTGCGCGCGCCGCGCCGCGAGGTGCGCGACCACGTAGTCGATCACCAGCGGACCGAGATCCCCGGCGCGCTCGACCGCGTCGCCCAGGAATTCGACGTCGATCCACTGCGCGCCCGTCCCCGGCTCGACCCGGTGCCCCGCGCGCGCGATGTCCTCGATCCGCGCCGCGCCGACGAACGGCACGAAGGGCGCGCGCGGGTAGGGGCGGCCGAAGCGCGCGTCGATCTCGGCGCGCCACAGCGCGTGGACCGCCACGCTGCGGGCCGTCGCGCGCGACGTGAGCTCCGGCGCGACCCGGCGCGCCTCCGCGCGGGCGGCGCCCGCAGCCTCCGGGATCGGTGAGAAGCGCTCGACCGCGGCGTTCACGGCCGCCGGCGCGCCCCCGTTGAGGGTCTTCGCGAGGCCCACCGCGAACAGCGCAGCGAGCGCGATCTTCCCCCACCCTGGACGCGGCACGGGCACGTCCCGCCCCCCCTCGCGAAAGCGCGCGGAGAAGCCGAGGAACAGGCGCTCGAACGTCTGGAACGAGACCCAGGCCACGGCGAACGTCACGGCGACGACGGCCGCGACGCGCAGCGGCTGGTACGTCCCCGCGCGCACGTCCCAGACCTCCGAGAAGAAGATCGGCAGGTGGTACAGGTAGAGGCCGTAGCTGATGCGGCCGATCCAGCGCAGCGGCGCCGCGCGCAGCAGCGCGTGGAAGGGGCCGCGCGCGCCGGTGAACGCGAACGCGAGCACCACGGCGGCGGCGCTCCCGAACGGGATGGACAGGACCTGGAGTGCTGCAACCCGCGGACCGAAGGGAGCGCCTCCCGAGAACGCGCTCTCGAGCCCACCCATGAGCCCGAGCGCGCGCACGCCGCGCTCCGAGATCAGATAGCACGCGGCCGCGCACCCGACTGCGACCCCGAGCGCGAGCCCGCGGCGCGCCCGCAGCGCCGTCTCGTGGAACGCGAGCAGCGCGCCGAGCGCGAGGCTGAAGAAACGCACGGTCGAGGAGCGCAGCTCGAACTCGATGAGCGCCTGCGCGTGCACGTCCCAGTCCCACAGCGCGAGGCCGAGTACGACGCTGAGCACCGCCAGCGGGACGATCCCCAGGAGCAGCGCGCGCCGGCTGGCGCGCGGCGCGAGGAACGCCACCAGCGGCGGCCACAGGAGGTAGAAGTGCTCCTCGACGGCGAGAGACCAGGTGTGGTCGAGCGGCCCGTGCTCTTCATGGAAGATGAACGCGTAGTTCGACGTGTAGCTCAGGCTCGCCCACGTCTCGAACGACGTGAGCCGCGGAGAGACGACCGCGATCGTCAGGTAGTAGATCGGGAAGATGCGCAGGAAGCGCCGCGCGAGGAACCAGCGCAGCGGAACCTCGCGCTCCCGGTCCACAAGGAGGATCCGCGTGATCAGGAACCCCGACAGGACGAAGAACAGGTCCACGCCGACGTTGCCGACCACGTACTCCTCGCCGAGCGCGGTCACCGTCGACCCGAGCGCGCCCGCGGGCAGATGCGACCAGAGGACCGCCAGGACCGCGAAGGCGCGGAGGCCGTCGAGTTCGGGGACGAAGCCCTTCTGGAATCGTGCAGCCAAGGGGAGGGACGCGGCCCGCTCGGGGCGGGACGGCGGGCCCCAATGGACCGGATCGCGGACCCGTGTGCAACGGCTGCGACCTCGTCCGGACGGTCCAGAGCGTCACGCACCCGGGCGCGGTCGGTCGCAGCAGGCCCCCTTCACGGCCCCAGGGACGACCCCCGCGGCCGCGCCTGTCTCGATCCGATCGCCCGCCGCCGATAGCGCCGGATCCAGTCTCGGTGGTTCCCCTCAGCGTGCCGATCTCCTTTCCACGGCCCCCCCGCATTCCCGTACGACACATGTCCCACCCGACCCCCGATGAGAGCGGTGTCGCGGGCCTGACACCCCGCTACGTTGCAGCCCTTGGACTGCTGGCTGCTCTGGCGCTCGGTTCGTTCATCGCCCTGCAGACCCAGTTCCAGAAGCAGACCGCGGACGGGATCGTGGTCAACGTGGCGGGCAAGCAGCGAATGCTCTCGCAGCGCGCACCTCGGCTTCTGCTGGAGATCCTGACGGCGCCCACGGTCGAGGCCGAGGAAGTCCGTCGAGGGCAGCTGCTCGAGACGATCGCCCTCATGCGCGCGGATCACAGGGCTCTGGTCGACGGCGATGTGGCGCGTGGGATACCGGCCGAGCACTCACTCGAAGTCTCGGATGCCTACGGCCCGGGATTCGAGCTGGACGCGCGCGTCATGGACTTCCTCGCAGCGCTCGATGAGCTGGCGAGCCTCGACGCGGAAGCGCTCCGTTCGAGCCCCGCTCTTCGAAGAGTCCTCGACGAGAGTCGGATGCCGCTTCTCCGCGATCTGAACGAGGTCGTCGGGTTCCATGAAGCGGCCGCGACGGCCGGCGTCCGTCGCGTTCAGGTGCTCGAGGCAGGGATCCTCGTTCTGACGCTCCTGACGCTCGCGGGCGTGGGCGCGTTCCTGTTCCGCCCGATGGTCCACCGCCTGCGTGCGCAGGTCGACGCACTCGTCGCACGCGAGCGTGACATGGCGCTCGTGCTCGAGAACACCCAGGACGGTTTCGTTCTCGTCACCTCGGAGGGAGAGCCGCTCTCGACGTGCTCGCGCAATGCGCGCGAGTGGTTCGGCGACCCGGAGACCGCGCCCGACGTGGGCGTCCTCCTTTTCGCGGACGACGTCGAGAAGCGCAAGACGCTCGAACTCGGCTGGAGCGAGCTCCAGGAGTCGTTCATGCCCCTCGAGGTCGTGCTCGATCAGCTTCCGAGCCGCATCCAGCGGGGGGATCGGACGCTCCGGCTCCAGTACCAGCCGGTGTTCGCGGGCGAGGAGCTGACGCACGTGCTCGTCGTCGCGGACGACCTCACCGAGCGCATCGCGCTCGAGCGCGCCGAGCAGCGCAGCCGCGCGATCCAGAGCTTCATCGGCTTCGCGCTGCGCGACCCCGAGGGGACGCGCCTCTTCGCCGAGGACATCGAGCGCCTCCTCGAGGACGTGCTCCTCGCGTCCGACGCGCCCATGGATCGGGGCCGCGCCCTGCGCGGGCTCCACACCGTGAAGGGCAACTCGGCCGTGTTCGGACTGCGACCTCTCGCCGACCGCGCCCACGCGATCGAGAACGCGCTCGAGGACCCGGCACCGGGCTACTCGGTCCGCGGCGACATCCTGACGCTCCGCGCGGAATGGCGCGCGCTGATGACCGAGGCCGAAGGCTTCCTCGGATCGAAGCGCTCCGGGATCGCGATCAGTGAGACCGACTTCGACGCCCTCGTCTCGCGTCTCGACGAGCTGGGGGACCACGAGCTCCTCTCGTTCGTCAGGGCCTGGCGCTACCCGCGACTCTCGGCGCTGCTCCTGCAGCTCGAGCGCCAGGCGCAGCGCATCGCGGCGAGCCTCGGCGTCGAGATCGACGTCGAGATCGACCTCGAGGGAGGCTCCGACCGCGTCGACCTCACGTGCCTCCGCACGTTCAGCCCGAACCTGGTGCACGCGCTGCGCAACGCACTCGACCACGGCATCGAGCCGGCGGCAGAGCGCCTGGAGCGAGGCAAGCCCGCGCGGGCGAGTCTCGAGCTGTCGGCCCGCGCGTCAGGCGGATCCGTCGTCATCGAGATCGCCGACGACGGCCGCGGCGTCGACTGGGAACGCGTACGCGAGCGCGCGCGCGCCTTCGGACTGCCGAGCGATACGGAGGACGAACTGACGCGCGCGCTCCTGCACGACGGGTTGACGACGCGCGATACGGTGACGGCCACCGCCGGCCGCGGCATCGGGATGGCGGCGCTCCGGCGTGAGGTCGAGCAGCTCGACGGCCGGATCGAGCTGGACTCGCGCTCCGGCCAGGGGACGCGCTGGAGGTTCGTGCTCCCGATCGGCCAAGAGGACGACCGGCGGGCCGCGGCGTAGGGGCACGGGCCCTCGACGGAGCGAACGACGGAGCGGGATTCGGGGCCAGCGCTAGGCTTCAGGCAGGCCTAACGGGGATGAGGACGCTCCGCGCAGCGGCGCGCCTGCCCCACGCTCGCCCCGGCCACTGCCCCGATCGATGCAGATCACCATCGCAGCCTCGCTCGCGCTGCTCTCCTCCCCTGCCCTCGCCCAGACCACCTGGTTCGTCGACGCCGCCGCGGCGCCGACCGGCGACGGGTCCGCGGCGGCCCCGTTCGCGACGATCCAGTCGGCCCTCGCCGCTCCGACGACGGTCTCCGGCGACACGGTGCACGTCGCGCCGGGCGTCTACTCGGAGTCGATCGACCTCCTCGGCAAGGACATCGTCCTCGAGGCGCGCGACCCGTCGCTGCCCCTCCCCGTGATCGGCGTTCCAGGTTCGGGCCCCGCCGTCCGCATCCATTCGGGCGAGACCGCCGCCTGCCTGCTGCGGAACCTCGTGGTCGCGGACGCCGCCGTATCGGCCGCTGCTGCGACCGGGGAAGCGGGCGGCGGCATCCGGATCGCGAACGCGTCCCCGACCCTCGCATCGATCACGGTCCGCGGCTGCAGCGCGCGGCTTGGCGGCGGTCTCTCGGTCGACGGAGGCACGCCGCGCGCGGTCGACTGTACGTTCGACGCGAATGGCGCGTTCGAAGGCGGTGGAGCGTACGTGTCCGCGGGCACGCTGCGCCTCGAGGACTGCGTCTTCACCGACCACCGCGACGCGCTCTTCGGGAGCGCGCTCGCCGTCGTCGCCAGCGGCGCGGTGGACGCCGACGGATGCACATTCGTCGACAACCGCGTCTCCGCGGGCGGGGCCGGAGGCGCGGTGATGATGCGAGGATCCGCGTCCGTCTTCGTCGTGACGGACAGCCTGTTCGAGGCCAACGGAGGAGGATTCGACTCAGGGGTCTTCGGCGGCGCGATCTTCGGCAGCGACGGCGTCGAGGCGACCGGCTGCACGTTCGACGGAAACGGACTCGGTGAGGGCGCGGCCGCCGGCGGCGCCGCGGTGGGCGGCCGGTACAGCGACTGCCTGTTCACCGACAACGCGGCGCAGCGCGGGGGCGCTCTCGAAGGCGCGATCGCGGTCGGCTGCGTCTTCGAGGACAACCTCGCCTGCGGCGAGGGCTCGGGCAGCGGCGGCGCCGCGTGGGACTGCACCCTCGAACGCTGCGTGCTGCGCGGCAACAGAGCCTGCTCGTCCGGCGGCGGGGCCGCGCGCTCGGACCTCACGTCGTGCCTGGTCGAGGGCAACGGTGTGCTCAACACGTGCGAGGGCGGACTGGAGGGCGCGGGCGGCGGCCTCGCCCTCGGGACGGCCACCGATTCGATCGTGCGAGGCAACGTCGTCCACCCGAACGACTCCTGCTCGGGCCCCGGCTCGGGTGGAGGAACGTCGGGCACGAGCCTCGTCCGATGCGTGGTGACCTTCAACCGCGCCCCCGAGTTTGGCGGCGTCCGCGGCGGCGCACACGACTTCGTGACCGCCGCCGCGAACGAGGCCGCGCTGTTCTCGGGCGGCAGCGGCACGTTCACCAACTCGATCGTCTGGAGCAACTTCGGCGGCGTGGACCTCGACCCGTCGTCGACCGTGTCGTTCAGCAACACCGCGGGCGGCGTGCAGCCCGGCCCGGGGAACCTCTCCGTGGACCCTCTGTTCCTGAGCGCGGCGGCGGTCGACGTGGGGCTTCGCTCCGGCTCGCCGTCCATCGACGCCGCGGACCCGTCCGCGCCCCTCGATCCGGACGGTTCGCGGGCCGACATGGGCGCGCGGCCCTTCGACCCGAGCGCCACCTACACGTTCGGCGTCTTCTGCGACCGGGGCGGGCCGGACGTGGGCCTCCTGGGCGACCCGTCCCTCACGCCCGTAGCTCCCACCCGCTTCGTCGCAACGGGGCTGCCAGCGGGCCAGTTCGGGCTGCTCGTCGTCGGCTCCGGCGTGGACCGCACCCCGATCCCGACGAACGCCACCCTCTGCGTCGGCGGCGCGCTGATCCGGATGCCCGTGCAGACGATCTCGAGCGTGGGGATCGCGGAGCAGGACGTCGACGCGGCGACGATCGCCGGAACCGGCGCGACGGTCGGCGACCTCGTGCACATGCAGTTCTGGTACCGGAGCGGGCCAGGGAGCGCGGCGCTGTCGCCGGCGGTCGAGGCGCTGGTGCGCCCCTGACTCCTGCGCACATCAGCGGCGCTCAGCCGAGCGCCGCCGCCACGATCTCGAAGACGTCCTTCGAAAGCCCGTCCTGCGCGCGGATCCGCTCGAGCTCACCCCTCATCCTGCCGGCCCAGGGCTCTTCGAAGCGCTCGTGGGCCGTGAGCGCGCGCACGAGGCGCGACGCGACCTGCGGGTTCTTCGGATCGAGCGCGATCACCACGTCCGCCAGGAAACGATAGCCCGCGCCGTCCTCCGCGTGGAATCCGCGGAAGTTGCCCATCGCGAACGCGCCGACGAGCGACCGAGCCCGGTTCGGGTTGTCGAGCGTGAAGTCGGGGTGCGCGCGCAGCTCGTCCATCCGAGCGGCGTCCGCCGTGCGGGACATCGCCTGCAGGGTGAACCACTTGTCGAGCACGAGCGCCTCGTCCTTCCACCGCTCGTGGAACGCCGCGAGCGCCTTGTCGCGCTCCGACGACGCGTTCGCACAGAGGCACGCGAGAGCCGCCTGCGCATCCGTCATGTTGTCGGCGGACGCGAACTGCTCGGCCGCCGCGCTGCGCGCATCGTCGTCGTCGAGCACGCTCAAGAGACCCAGCGCTGCGTTCGCGAGGCGCCGCCCGTGGATCGCGTCCTTGGCCGCCGAGTAGGGCCCGCTCGGACGCACCGCGGAACGCACCGCCACGAGCTCCTCGCGCAGTTCGCGCGCAAGCGTGTGGACGACGGCGTCCCGGGCCGCCACGAGCGCGCCCGGGTGTGCAGGCGTCCGCGTCAGCGACAAGATCGCGAAGCCCGGCACGGCAAGAGCCTGGGACTTGAGCGACCCGTCCAGGCCGTCGTCGACGAGCACGCGCCGCACCGCGTCGACGACGAGCGGATCGACGACCAGCTCCTCGCCCGCGCGCGCCTTCGCCTCGAGCTCGAGCAGCACGTCGGTGAAGAGCGCCTGCCCGGCGTCCCAGCGGTTGAACGAGTCGCTGTCGTGTCCGTACAGGAACGCAAGATCCTCGCGCGTACGCTCCATCTCGAGCCGCACCGGCGCCGAGAAACCGCGCAGGACCGACGGGACCGGCCGCTCGCAGATCCCGTGGAACACGAACGACTGCCGACCCTCGGTGAGCTCGAGCACGCGCTCGGTCGGCGCCGCCTCGACGTCCTCGCCCTCGAACGCGAGGTTCATGTCTGCGCCGTCGGGCCCGACGAGGCCGACCCGCACCGGCATGTGCGTCGGCTGGAACCCGGGCTCGTTCGCGGGAGCTCGCTGCTCCAGCTCGAGCGTGAACGTCTTGGCTGCAGCGTCGAAGGACCCGCTCGCCGCGAGCGTCGGCGTGCCTTTCTGCTGATACCAGCGCTCGAACTGGTCGAGGTCGCGGCCGCTCGCGTCGGCCATCGCCGCGCGGAAGTCGTCGCAGGTGACCGCCTGCCCGTCGTGGCGCTCGAAGTAGAGGTCCATCCCCTTCCGGAACCCGTCGCGACCCAGGAGCGACTCGTACATCCGGATGACCTCGGCGCCCTTCTCGTACACCGTCGCGGTGTAGAAGTTGTTCATCTCGATGTACTGCTCGGGGCGGATCGGGTGCGAAGTCGGCCCCGCGTCCTCAGCGAACTGGTGCGCCCGCAGCCCCTGCACATCGTCGATGCGCTTGACCGCATCGGACGTCATGTCTGCCGTGAAGCGCGCGTCGCGGTAGACCGTCAGCCCCTCCTTGAGCGTGAGCTGGAACCAGTCGCGGCACGTGACGCGGTTCCCCGTCCAGTTGTGGAAGTACTCGTGCGCGATGACAGCTTCGACGGCCTCGAAGTCGGAGTCGGTCGCGGTCTCGGTGCTGGCCAGCACGTACTTCGAGTTGAAGACGTTGAGACCCTTGTTCTCCATCGCCCCCATGTTGAAGTCGCTCACGGCGACGATCATGTAGAGGTCGAGGTCGTACTCGAGCCCGAACGCCTCCTCGTCCCACTTCATCGAGCGCTGGAGCGAACGCAGCGCGTGGTCGCACTTGTCCGCGTCGCGGTGCTCGACGTAGATCTCCAGCTCGACGTTCCGCCCCGACGCGGTCGTGAACGTCCCCGGGTGCAGGTGCAGATCCCCCGCGACGAGCGCGAACAGATAGCTGGGCTTCTTGTGCGGGTCCTCCCAGCGCGCGCGGTGCCGACCGTCGCCGAGATCCTCGACGCCAAGTCGGTTCCCGTTCGACAGCATGATCGGATACTTCGCCTTGTCCGCCGTGATCGTCACGCGGTACGACGACATGACGTCCGGTCGGTCGAGGAACCACGTGATGCGGCGGAAGCCCTCGGCCTCGCACTGCGTGCAGAAGTTGCCGCTCGAGCGGTAGAGCCCCATCAGCGCCGTGTTGCGCTCGGGGTGGATGCGCACCTTCGTGCGGAGCGTGCAGACGTCGGGCAGCCCCTCGACGGTGAGCGTCTCCGCGCCCGCCGTCCAGCGCGCCGCGTCGAGCACCTCGCCGTCCACCGCGACCTCGAGCGTCTCGAGCTCCTCTCCCATCAATTCGAGGACCGCGCCGGGCGTCGTGCGCCGCAGGGCGAGCTCGGCGGTGACGTCGGTCCCGTCCTCCCCGAGCTCGAACCACAGCTCGACGGAATCGATGCTGAAGTCGGGGGCGGCGTAGTCCTTGCGGAGCTTCGGCTGGGGCGCGTCGGAAACGGCGGGGGCGTCGGACATCGGGGGGCGTGCGCGGAGCGCACTTTGGAGAGCGCGGAGGAGAGCCTGCGGAGTAACCTCCGCGGCGTCCGAGCGTAACGCGCACCGTCCGCGCGCGCTCTTCGACAGCGACCCCCTTGGCCAGCTTCCTCGCCGCAACCGCGCTCCTCGCCACCCTGGCCGTCGGCGCCTACGTGCACCCGCGGATGCGCAGGATCGCGTCGCTCGAGCCCGTGTCCGACGCGGCCGCGGCGGACGGTCCCGCGCCGACGGTGGCGCTGGTCGTCGCAGCGCGCGACGAGGCCGACGCCGTCGAGCGCGCCGTTCGGTCGCTGCTCGCGCAGGCGGACACGTTCCCGCCCGGGGCTCTTGCGGTCGTCGCCGTCGACGACCGATCGAGCGACGGGACCGCCGCGATCCTGGATCGGCTCGCCGCGGAGAACGACGCGCTGCGCGCTGTCCACGTGGAGGCGCTGCCGGACGGCTGGCTCGGCAAGAACCACGCGCTGCACCTCGGCGCCGAGGCCGCGGGCGACGTCGACTTCCTGCTGTTCACCGACGCGGACGTCGAGTTCGAGCCAGGAGCCGTGCGCGCGGTGGCCGCCCACGCGTGGACGAACGACCTCGACCACCTGGCCGGCGGACCGCGCGTCGTCGCGCGCTCGTTCGCGCTCCAGGGCATGATCGCGACGTTCGGCGTCCTGTTCGCGCTCTTCACCCGCCCGTGGAGCCACGGCGACCCGCGGCGCGACACCGCGTGTGGCGTGGGCGCGCTGAACCTCGTGCGCCGCACCGCGTACGAGCGCGCGGGCGGGCATGCCGCGATCCGGCTCTTCGTCGACGACGACCTGCGGCTCGGCCGCGCCGTGAAGCGCGGAGGCGGGCGCTGTGCGTTCGTGTTCGCGCAGGCGCTCGCGCGCGTGCCCTGGTACGCGAGCCTCGGCGCGATGCTGCGCGGCCTCGTGAAGAACGTCTTCGCGGGGATCGACTACCGGGTCGGTGTCGCATTGGCCGCGACGCTCGTCCTCGGCGCGACGTGCATCGCGCCGGCCGCGCTCGCCGCCGCGCCCAGCGCCGCCACCGGCCTCGACCAGGGCACGCGCATCCTGTTCGGGGCGACGGCGCTCCTGCAGACCGTGGGCAGCGCGAGCTCCGCCCGGCGCGCCGGCCTGTCGCCGCTGGCGGGGCTCTTCTTCCCCGTCGGCGTGACGCTGTTCCTCTTCGTGCTGTGGCGCTCGACGCTGACGGCGCTCGTCACGCGTAGGGTGACCTGGCGCGACACCGCCTACGACCTCGGCGACCTCGTCAAGTTCAACCGCGCGCGAGCCCGTCGCTGAACGCCAGGATGTCGGCCGCAGCACGGTCGGGATCGTCGGCGTCGACGGTGTGCGCGTACTCCTTGCCCTTCTCGGAGCCGAGGTAGAGCGGGTCGTAGTAGCGCACGAGGAGCAGCTCGACGAGCTCGTGCACGCGCCCCTCGGCGAGCATCTCCGCGAGCGGCGGCGCGCCCTCCATCCGAGCGGACACCGCGCGCAGCTGCTCGTCGAGCTTCGGCAACGCCGCCTCGTCGGCGAGGTAGTCGTCCTCGAGCACCTGGACGCGGCGCGCGAGGCTCGCCGTCACGTGCACGTTGACGCCGCCCTGCATGGCCTCCCACACGCGCGCGGGGATCACGACGTCGCCGACCTTGCGGCTCTCGCCCTCGACGATCGCGACGCCGTCCGGGAACCCGGCTCGCAGGCGCGCGGCGAGGCCCGCCTCGAACGCCTTCTGCGTGCGCGGCGCGCGCCCGACCATGCCGAGCAGCGAGGAGCGGTGCGCCGCGAGCGCTTCGAGGTCGAGCGTGGATCCCGGCCGCAGCGCCTCCAGTCGATGCAGCAGCAGCGTCTTGCCGACGCCGGTCAGTCCGCGCAGTACGACGACGCGGGGGGGCGGCTCGAAGCGTCCGAGCTCGTCCATCGCGTCCTTGCGCACGGCGCGGTAGCCGCCCTCGAGCCCGACGGCCCCTTCCAGCCCGATCGCGCGCAGGAGCGCGACGACGCTGCGAGAGCGCAGGCCGCCGCGCGCGCACGACAGGACGACGGCGCGCGCGGGCGCGTCGCCGACGTCGTACGGCACGAGATCCGCCTCGGCGCGCGCGATCCCGCCGGAGGTCATCTCGGCCACCCGTTCCCGCAGACCGTCGGAGGGCAGCGGCCGGCCGGCGGCTTCGGCGATCTCGGCCACGAGTCCCTCCACACGCTCGAGGACCGCGGCGCGCGCCTCGTTGAAGGCCGCGTCAGGGCTGAACTGCTTGTAGAGCAGCCCGACGAACGAGCGCGTCTCGTTCTCGAAGAGCGGCGCGTTCACCGCGCCGGGCAGGTGGTCCTCGTCGAATTCGACCGGCGCGCGCAGGTCGACGAGGACCGCGTCGCTCGAAGCGCGGAGCGCGTCGAGAGTGATGAACGGCACGCCGGTGGGCCCGTCCGCGCCGCGGATGTCGTTGGTCTCCGCCACGCGCGGAGTCTACGGGCGCGCGGCGCGGCCGGCGGGTTCGGCGCCGCTCCTCCCGGTCGCGGTCGCGGTGGACGTCCGCGGGGCGGCGCGCTGCCGCCCCGCCTGGGGGTCACCGATCCCCGCCGCCGCCGCTCCGTCCGCCGGCGTCCCGTCCACCCGCCTTCCGCCCGCCGGCCTCGCGTCCACCGACGCGGCGTCCGTTCGAGCTGCGCCCGGCCGAGCTGCGCCCTCCGGACCTGCGGCCGGCCGACTCTCGGCCGCGCGAAGCGTCGCCGTCGCCCGTGGCGGGCCCGCCGCCCCGCGTGGCTCCACGCCGGATCGCTCGCACCGGATCCTCGCCCCGGCGGAGCGCGCGGCGGATCCGCATCACGGCGCGCGGGAACATGTCCGCGTCGAGCTCTCGGATGCGTGCGCGCGCGTCGGGCGGGAGCTCCAGGCGCTCGGCGAGGAGAGTCTCGACCTCTGCACGCCGCTCGAGCAGCGTGCGCCGGCGGAGTTCACCCTCCCTCACTCCCGTCGAGAGCGCGCGCACCTCGAGGGACGGACGCGTGAGCATCTCGATGTCGCGCGTGAGCTGGGAGAGCCGGTCGCGCTTCTGCCCGCGCCCGGCCTCGGCGAACCGCGCGCGCGCGTAGACGCGGACGAAGCCGTCGTCCGGCAGCTCGAGGACGCGCGCCCACTCCTTCGCGCCGAAGCCCGCGGGCGGACCGTTCCGTTCGGCGCGGCGCCGTGCGCGCTGGCGGACGTACTCGATCACGAGCTGCTGGGCGCGCTCGGGGTCCTCGTCGAGCGCCTGCCCGAGACCGAGCGGTCCGACCCCGAGCTCGCGCCCGAGTCGCTCGAGCGCTTCGGGGAGCCGCGCGTACTCGCGCCGCTTCACCTCGCGAAGGATCGCCTCGCGCTCCTCGGGGGTCGCCCCCTCGAGGCGCTGGCGCTCCTCCGGCGTCAGACGCTCGCGGATGCGCGCGGCGAAACTCTGCGCGCGCTCGGCCACGAGTCCGCGCAGCACGCGCGCGCGCTTCTCGGCCGGGAGCGACTCCACCCAGGCGCGGCGCTCCGCGGGGAGCGCCTCGAGGGCGCGCTCCATCTCCTGAGCCAGCTTCTTCGCTCGCGCGCCGAGCCGGGCACGCGCGTCCGGCGACATGCGCTCGAGCTCTTCGAAGCGCCGGACGAGCTCGGCGCGCCGCGCGGGGTCGAGCGACTGCCAGCGCGCGAGCCGCGCGTCGCCCTCGCCCGCCCGCGCCGACGAGGCGTCCGCCTGCGACGGGGCCGTCGGCGCAGCGGAATCGTCCGCCTCCGCGGCGCCCGTGAGCGAGGCGACCGCGAGGAGGATCGGAGCGAGACTCAGCATGTCAGGAGTCCTCCTGCAGGAGATCCAGGACGAGCGGGTCCGCCGCGTCCAGGAGGAACAGCGCGTCGGCCTCGAGCGGGTCGAGGTCCTCGACGAGGAAGTCGTACGCCTCGAGCTCCGGAAGGGACGCGAGCAGCTCCGCGCTCGGTGCGTCGAGCAGCGCGCGGCCGCCCGGATCTGCGTCGGCGACGAGGGGATCGCTCGCCCCGCGCGGGCCTCCGCCGGAGGGCGCCCGGTCGACGTCCGGCACGCCTCCGTCCGCGTCCCCGCCCGGCCCGCTGGACCGGGGAGCGAGCACGAACAGGAGCGCGGCTGCTGCGGCGAGCGCCGCGGCGGGAAGCACGGTGCGCACGAGCCGCAGCCGTCGCGCCGGGCGGGGTTCCACCGCCGGCGCGTCGGCCCGACGCGCGGCGTCGAGGGCCCGCTGAGCGAGGCCCGGAGGGGCGTCCACCTCGTCCAGCCCGAGGAGCTGGTCCAGCGCGTCGCCGCGCGGCCAGCGCTCTTCAGGGCCACCGATTCGATCGTCTTTCTTCAATGGGGATCCTCCCCGGCGAGGACGTCGCCGGTGCTCACGAGGAAGGGTTGCAGCCGCTCGCGCAGGGTCTCGCGCGCGCGGTGGATGAGGGACTTGATCGCCTTGGGCGACGACCCGACGGTCTCAGCGATCTCGGCGTACGCGAGGCCGTGGTAGCGGGCGAGAACGACGGCGATCCTCTGGTTCTCGGGCAGCGATGCGATCGCCTCGCGCACGGCACGGACGGCGTCGGCGCGCTCCGACGCGGCGTCGGGCAGCGCAGCGCTCTCGTCCTCGATCTGGAGCGGACCGTCCTCGCCCGCGTCGATCGACACCGCGGAACGGGCGCGCTGGGTTTCGTTGACGCACATGCGGTACACGATGCTGTAGAGCCAGGTCGAGAAGCGCGCGGTCGGCTCGTAGCGGTCACGCGCGCGGACGATGCGGACGAAGACCTCCTGCACCAGGTCGTCGCGCCCCGACCGGCGGCCGAGGAAGCGCGTGACCAGCGCGAAGATGCGTCCCGAATAGAGCTCGACGAGCTCCTCGAAAGCGGCCTCGTCGCCGGTGTCGCGCCAGCGCACCATCAGCGCCCCGCCCGGGTCATCGGGCGGTTCGGCCCCCGCGGAGCCGCCAGGGGCGGCCGTGGGGGCTCCGGAGCGTCGATCGGCGCGGGTCATCGTCACCGGGGATTGGAACACCCTGGCGCGCCGAGGGTTCCGCCCTCGGCGCCGCACGCGCCAAAAAGTGCGGCCGGGTGAGCCCGTGGATGGACGGTGCCCGCACGTGCCCTCGGCGCGGGACGCACCGAGCGGTGCGCCCGAACCCCGGCCGTGCGCTCCGGCACGCGCTGCAAGGACCGCGCGCAGATCGCCGCGGGCGCCCGCATCCCGGCCCCCGCGCGGGCTCTCTCCCATGCACCGAACCGCCCCCTCGACCCTCGACTCGCCCGCCCGGGTGCGATCCCGTCCGCGGAGCATGGCCCCGGTGCGGCGCCGCGCGGGACCCGGACGCTCGAGTCGACGGACCGCTGGCGGCGATCGGCCGTCAGTCCGACTGTTTCATCCGGTCGAAGAGCCAGGCGCGCGCGAAGGTCCAGTGGCGTTTGACCGTGGCGGTCGAGAGACCGCGGAGCTCGGCGACCTCCTCCACGGTCAGGCCCGCGAAGAAGCGCAGCTCGACGATCGCGGCGAGCCCTTCGTCGCGCGCGGCGAGCGCCGTGAGCGCGTCGTCCACGTCGACGACGTCGAACGCGTCGTCCGTGCCCGGGAGCCCGGACAGCGTCTCCCGCGCGGCGAGACCTCCGCGCTTGAGGGGCGCGGCTCCGGCGCGCGTGGTCGATGAGGACCTGGCGCATGGCCCGCGCCGCGGCCCCGAAGAAGTGCGCGCGCGACTCGAACTCGTCCTCGTGCCCGTCGAGCCGCATCCAGGCCTCCGCGACGAGGGCCGTGGGCTGGAGGGTGTGCCCGGCCCCTTCGCGCGCGAACTGCCTCTCGGCGACCGTGCGGAGCTCCTGGTAGACCCCCTCGATCAGCCGGTCCCGCGCGCCGTCGTCCCCCTCGCGGACCTGGCGGAGGAGCATCGTGAGGGTCGGAGCGGTCATCGATCGTGCGGGCGGATCGGCCCTGCCGCGTCGGATCGTCGATCGCCGCCAGCGCCGCGTCAACCCGGGCAGAGCGCCGCCGCGCGACCGGAGCTCGACCATTGCGCGTCGGCGCGGGCTGCACGACCCTGACTCCGATGCAGCGCGAGATGGAAGCGTTCCACGCTGCGCTCGACCGCCCCGTCGCGGAGCGCACGACCTACCTGCAGCGGCAGTTCGGTGGAGATCCCGGGTTCGTCGACCGCGTGCTGCGTCTCTTGCAGGCCCATACCGAGGTGGAGCGCGAAGGCCTCTCGGCGGAGGAGCGGTTCGTCCCTCCGATGCCCGACCCTCTGGTCGGCCGCTCGATCGGACCGTACCGGGTCGTCGAGCGCATCGGCGCGGGCGGGATGGGGGTCGTGTACGAGGCGGAGCAGGAGGCCCCGATCCGGCGCCGCGTCGCGCTGAAACTGCTGAAGCTCGGGATGGACACGGAGGAGATCCTCCAGCGCTTCGAGGCCGAGCGTCACGCGATGGCCCGTATGGATCACCCCGGGATCGCGCGGATCCTCGACGCGGGGGCGACGGACGACGGACGCCCCTATTTCGTGATGGAGCTCGTGGAGGGACGGCCGATCCGCGAGTACTGCGCGAGCGAGGAGCTGCCGCTGAGCGAACGCCTTCGGCTCTTCGCGCGCGTGTGCAGCGCGGTGCAGCACGCGCACCAGCGCGGCGTCATTCACCGCGACCTCAAGCCATCGAACGTGCTCGTCGCCCGGCGCGACGGCTCCGCCCACCCGAAGGTCATCGACTTCGGGATCGCGAAGGCGACCGCGGAGTCACTCACGGACGGCTCCGACGCGACGCAGCTCGGGCGGATCGTCGGCACGCCGGACTACATGTCGCCGGAACAGGCGAGCGCCGAGGGCCCGGGCGTCGACGTGCGGAGCGACGTCTATTCGCTCGGCGTCATGCTGTACGAGCTCGTCGCGCGCACCCGGCCGTTCGACGGTCCTTCGGCCGAGAGCGAGACACCGGCGGCCCGCGCTGTTCGGCTGCGCGACGCGACCCCGCCGCGTCCGAGCGCGCGCATCGCCGACGAGTCCGCGCTCCCGGGCCTCACGGACCGCGACCGCGCCGCGCTCGCGCGCGCGGTGCGCGGGGACCTCGACTGGGTCGTGCTGCGCGCGATCGACCAGGACCCGGAGCGACGCTATCCCTCGGCGCAGTCGTTCGAGGACGACCTCGTCCGGTACCTGGAGGACCGACCGGTCACAGCGCGTCCGCCGAGCGCGCTCTACGTCGCCCGGAAGTTCGTCCGGAGGCACCGCGTTCTCACCGCGCTCGCCGCCGCGGCCGCCGTGTCGCTGCTCGTCGGGGTCGGCGGACTCGCGGCGGGCCTCGTGCGCGCGAACCGCGCGGAGGCACTCGCCGTCCGCCGGGCCGAGGCGTCGCAGGCCGCGGCGGAGTTCCTGCAGAAGGTGCTCTTCCAGGTCGACCCCGAGTTCGGGAGCGCGTCGCTGACGATCGCCGAGGTGCTCGAGAACGCGAGCACATGGATCGCTGACGAGCTGGGCGACTACCCGACGGTTGAAGCGTCGACGCAGGATTCCATCGGGGTGACGTTCCGTCGCCGCTCGCTGTACGCCGAGGCGGAGCCGCACCTCGTGCGCGCGCTCGCGCTCCGGGAGGAGCACCTCGGCCCGGACCACGTCGACACGGCAGCCTCGCACGTCGCGCTCGCGAGCCTCCGCTTCGAGCGGGACGGCGCGTTCGACATGTCGCTCGATCACCTCGCGACGGCGCGCGAGATTCTCGAGCAGCACGGTCTCGAGGGCGGACGCCCTGGGGCCTGGCTCGACCTCGACACCGGCCTGATACTGCTCGCAGCGGACCGGCTGGACGAGGCGGAGAGCGCGCTCGGCCGCTGCCTCGACGCGATGCGGCGCGAGCTGGGCCCGACACACCCCGACGTGAGCCGGCCGCTCCGGGCGCTCGCGCACGCGGCGTTCCTGCGGGGCGACATCGAGCGCGCAGGCGATCTCTCGCGCGAGTCGCTCACCGTCGCGGCGCGCCACGACGTGGGCTATCTGATCGCGCGCGGGCAGCTCGTGCGGGCCGAGGTGCTGATCGCGGAAGAGCGACTGACGCGTGCGTTCTTCCAGCTCGCGATCTGCAGGGACGTGTTCCAGCGCCGCGTCGGACCCGATCACATCCGGACGGCCGAGATGCACGCGACCATCGCGCGCGCTCAGCTCGCCAGAGGTCTCTTCGAGCGGGCGCGCGAGTCCGCGTCCAAGTGCAGGGCGACCCGCGAGAAGCTCCTCGCCCCGCGCCACTGGTCCATCCTCGAGGCGCGGCTCATCCGCGCTCGCGCGATGCTCGGCGAGGGCGACGCGGACGCGGCGCGCGACGAACTCGACGGAGTCGAGGCCCTCTACGGAGGCACGCTGCTCGACGACCACCCGCTCTGGATCGAGTGCGCGCGGCTACGACGAGACCTGGCACGATCCGACGGCGACGAGGCGGCCGTGGTCCTGGCCGAGAAAACGCTCGCGCGGCTGGAGGCGAGCCGCGCGGAGCGTCTCGGGCTCTGAGGAGCGCGGGGGCGAGCGCTCCGAACCTGCCTCAGCGCCGCGTCGCCTCGGCGAGGCTCCGGTCGCCCGCCGCAGTCAGCGGGTGCCCCTCGTCCGGCCAGCGCTGCGGCAGACGTCGCAGCTTCGACGTGTCGTAGCCGAGAGCCTCGACGCGCGCGGCGAGCTCGGCGTAGCGCTCGTCCGAGATCTCGGGCTCGCGCGTCATGATCCAGACGTAGTCGCGCCTGGTGCGAGCGATGATCGTCTCCGAGTAGGCCTCGTCGACGTGCGCGACGAGGTACTCCGCCGAGAAGAACCAGAAGAACTTCATGCCCCACTCGGCGTTCGATTCGCGGTCGCGGACGGTGCCGGTGGGGTTCATGACCTTCACCTCGCCGTCGAAGCCGCCCTTGCGGAACGCGTAGGTCGTGAGGACCTTGCGGTCGCCGTCGAGCGCGTACGACTCGACGCCGTTGTACGCCGTCTTTTCCGCCGACGCCGGGATGTGGCCCTGGACGTACCAGTCCCCCATGAAGCGCTCCAGATCCACGCGCGGGGCGGTCGGGAGCGGCGGGTAGGAGGCGCACCCGAAGCCGAGGAGCGTCAGGAGCAGCGTGAGGACGAGGGCGGGTTGCATGCCCGAGGGATCGCGCGCCGGGGCGGGCCCGATGCGGCGATGACGCGGGACATACGGCGCCGAGCGCGATTCTCGGGAGATCCGTGATCCCGCCCACGAGCGGTCCCCGCAGGTGGATCGGACCCAGAACAGGCCCTCGACCTCCACCGGAACCGACTCCAGCCATGCAACGCCCCCGACCCGTCGCTGCCATCCTCCCCCCGGCCTTCGTCCTCGCGGCGAGCCCGTCGCTCGCCGCGCCACAGATCGGACCCGAGATCCTCCTGACGAACGTCCCGGGGGCCGCGTCCATCGACGTCCCCGGGATGCCCGGCGTCCAGTTCTCGTTCGCTGGCGAGTCCGACTTCGGGGAGGTGAAGGGCAGCCCGAACGGGAACTGGATCCTGACGGGCCCGATCCCGGACCCGGCCGACCCCGGCGACACGATGCCCGTCCTGCTCGTGAACGGTGTGGCCGTCCTCGCGCTGGGAGACGTCGCACCCTGGGACCCCTCCGGTCGCCCGATCGATCGCATCAGGGGATACGACGTCAACGACGCGGGCGACTTCGTCGTCGACGCGTCGCTGGAAGGCCCCGGCCTCGGCGACCAGGTCGTCCGCCAATCCGGAGGTCAGTTCTTCGTCGATGCCGAGCAGGGTGACCCGGTGTCGACGATTCCCGGCGCCACCCTCGGATCGTCCGCGTCGCAGCACGTGATCCTCCGCGATGGGTCGATCGGCTTCATGGCGGACAATCTCGCGGGGGTCCCGAGCAGCCGGAGCGACGCGGTCTTCCTCGACGGTGAGCTCCTGCTGCACAGCGGGATCACCGTTCCGACGGGCCAGGCGAACGGTGGCACGCAGACGTTCCAGAACATCTTCTTCAACAACAGGTTCTGGGTCTCGGACGACGGCCAGCACTGGGCCGCCATCACGAGCCTGAACGGCAACGTCGCAACCGACGAAGGCATCGCGCTGGACGGACACTTCGTGCTCCAGGAAGGCTCGGTCATCCCCGGGAGCGGCTTCACGAGCGCGGTCCGGGACAACGGCTTCTTCGGCGGGTTCATGGACGCGAGCGGCAACTGGTACGCGCGCGGCAAGAATGTCGACGATGTCGCCTGGCTCGTGCGCAACGGGGACGTGATCGCCAAGGAGGGGGACCCCGTCGTGCCGGGCTCCACAGAGCTGGTCTCGGGCCGGACCTTCACGGCGACCTTCGGTCTCGTGACGGGGAACTCGCTCGGGCAGTACGTCTACGTCGCGGAGACCGACGAACCCGACCGGGATCGCAACGAGGTCGTCGTGCGAGACGGCTCTCGGATCGTGGCACGCATCGGCGATCCACTGGACATCGACGAGAACGGCGTCTTCGACGACGACGCGTTCATCCTCTTCTTCGCGGACCGCAACGGGCACCTCGCGGACGACGGGATGTGGATCACCGAGGTCGGCGTGCGGGACTCCGCGGGGGACGAGATCGGCTACGCGATTCTGCGCATCGACACGAACGGCTCGGAGATCGGCACAAACTACTGCACCGCCAACCCGAACAGCACGGGTACGCCGTCGGGGCTCGGCGCGCGCGGGAGCACGTCGGTGGCTGCGAACGACCTCACGCTCGTCGCGTCGGGTCTCCCCACCTCGCAGTTCGGCTTCTTCCTGAACGCGGACCAGCGCGGCTTCGCGCCGAACATCGGCGTGAACGGCTCGGGCAACCTGTGCCTCGGCGGCGGCATCGGGCGCTACAACCGGGCGGGCGAGATCCTGAGCAGCGGCGCGAACGGCAGCTTCGAGCTGAGCATCGACCTGACGTCGATCCCGCGGCCGAGCAGCACCGAGGCGGCTGCGCCGGGCCAGACGTGGCGCTTCCAGGCCTGGTACCGCGACTCGAACGCGAACGGGCCGTCGTCGAACCTGACGCGCGGGCTGGAGATCACGCTGGACTGACAGGAAACGCAGATACGGTGCCAGCAGCGGCAGCATCTGCCGACGCGGCCAGGGCCGTCCAGTGCATGGAAGACCCTGACCGCGTCGATGGCTGCTGGCGAACTTGGCGCCTTATCGACGGAGCGCTGCTAGTCGTCCATCCGCCGGATGATCCAGAGCTCCTTCGCCCCTGCGGGTCCGCTCTTGAGCTCGACGAAGACCCCGGGACCCGAGGTGTCGTGGCTCAGGTAGAGGTCGCCGGCGAGGCTCCTGATCGTGTAAACGTCTGGTCCGGCACTGGGATAGGCCAAGATCTCCCAGTACTGGTCGTCGTCGTGCCGCTGGTCCTCACCGCCGGTCGGAGTCGTGATAGAGCCAGTGAGCGTTGCAGGACGGGAGAGAATCAGATCGCCCGCCACGGGGCCCGTAGGCGGCGCGAGATATCGCCAACTATCGGCTCCGGCACATTGGTCCGCCCGGGCAGCGATCAAGGACCTCCCCGTCGGGTAGTTGCTCCTGAGATGCACCCAGTCCCAGAGAGCCTCGGTCGGTGCCCCGACCGAGACCTTGCAAGGGAAATCGAGGTCGCCCGGTTGCAGCGTCAGCGTCGGATCATCTTCCGGCGAGATGGAGACGGCCCATGCGGTGTCGCCCGTTTCGGACAGATGAAGGTCGTTCACCCAGTTCGCCGTGGGTGGCGTACTCGAGGACGAGCTGGTGTCACACAGATCGACGGTGCTGTACTCGCCGCCTCGGTGGTAGAAGAACGTACCCCCGAGACCGTCCGCCCTGTTTCCGAGGATGACACCGTCGGTCGACAGGTCGGGCTGAGTATCACCGTCGAGATTGACGGCATGTCTCTTCGCATTCGTGAAGATGCAGCCCGTCACCGAGAATCGATCGACCTGCTTGAGGTGGATCGAGTCATCGGACAGTCCCTCGAAGTAGCAGTTCTGGATGGAGACATCCTGACACTCTGTCAGATGGAATCCGTCGCCGTTGATGGAGAATGCACGGGACGGATTGTCGGGGTCGATCCCAATGAAGCAGGACTCGGCGCGGTAGTCGGTGCAGTCCTTGGCGGTGCAGAAGAACTCGTTGCTTCCGTAGCACGCGAGATTCGAGAACCGAACGCGGTTCGAGCGGACCGTTGTGATCGTGTTACCGCTCCGACGGATAAAGGCCACTCGATCACCCTCCTCGAAGAGATCCAACGGCGCATTCGAGCACGGCTTCATGAGGACCCGATTCGAGGGTGGGGTCGAAGAGGGCACGGGCCGAATTGACTCCAACTTGAAGGTGTTGGGCTTCCCCGCCTCGGGCCGCCCATCCACAGCGTCGTCGATCCAGAAGCCGAACTGCGAATCCACACCGGCTGGAATCGCACCGCAGAACGGAGTCATACTTGCTACGGAATGGGCCCCTTCGGATATGAGGAGCCCGAACTCGTCAGTATTGGGCAAGCCGGCCGTCCATGCACTCGTGCTCAGGTTACGAGTGACGATGCCCGTGATGCGAGAGAGCGGTGGGACGTCGAAGTCGAGGGAGTCGATCACGATCCCATTCGAGTCTCCGATCCGAAGCGTTTCGTGGAGGTCGATGTGACCCCCGCCCCCGTCCGGGCTCACGGCAACGAGCCGAGCCCCGCCCCCGCTGATGCTCAGGGTGAGGCCCGGGTCTGCGCTAGGGTTGCAGTTGTAGATCTCGAGAAAGTGGTCCGTCCCGAAGATCAGCGATGCACTGTTGATGTTCGGTGCAACCCCCAGCGGCGCCCTCAGGTGGTACGTTGCTCCCGGGGTGAACTGAACGGTCACGCTTTGCGCCGACAAGTTGATTTCTTCGATCGCCTTGAGGAGAGCCTCCTGAATGTCACCCGCGTCGTCATCCGCCGCGGCAGAGCTGGGACCTCCGGGGAGTGAAGGAGTCGCACCGAAGTCGTCCACGTGGAAGACGAGCGGCTGCTGGGGAGCCGCTGAGGCCAGCGCTGACGTGGCAGCGACGAGTCCGGCGACATAGAGCGAAGCGCGGGTCCAGCGCGGGGCCCGGTGCTCGGTCGAGTGAGACCGGCGAGCGATGTTGAGCGATCGACTGTTGAGAGATGTCATTTCGATTCGACGATGAAGAGGGATTTGCGAGACGTCGAAAGCCTGCGGAGCCGCAGTCGCCTTCGACTCCTTCGTTTTATCAACGCACCTTTGAATGAGATGAATCACTTGCGCAAAGGCGTTCAGAGCGCGCAGCTCTGTCTTCCATCGCATTCGTTGATCCAGGGCAAATACGGTGCCTGCAGATAAGACGCCAGGATCGCCTAGACTCGGCGCGTGGGTTCGAACGACGAGGTCCGAGAGAAGAAGTGGCGCCACATGTACACGCGCGCGGACAAGCTGCACCGCGCGAAGCAGCTCGGCATGCCCTATCCGCGCGAGAACCAGAACCAGTCGATGGACGGGGAGATCCTGCGTCTGCTCTTCGTCTGCTCGATGAATCAGTGGCGGAGCCCGACCGGCGAGCGCATCTACGGCTCTGATCCCTTGCTCGAGACACGTTCGCGTGGAACGAGCCGCAGGGCCCGGCGCACCGTGTCGAGCGGAGACCTGCGCTGGGCCAACATCGTCCTCGTGATGGAACCGAAGCACCCTCAGCGCCTGAAGGCGGACTTCCCCGGGGAGATGAAGTTCAAGGAAGCGCACGTGCTCGACATCCCGGACGACTACCGGGAGATGGAGCCGGAACTGATCGAGGAGCTGCGCTCGGCGGTCGATCCGCTGCTGG